>CAWABG010000038.1:0-150616 GCA_963780245.1 uncultured Actinomycetota bacterium | reverse complement strand
GTCCGTTCGAGCCGTCCGGGACTTCTGAGACTTCCGAGGGGATCCGGGGATCCGGCCCTTCGTCGGGTGGGCATCGGGCTGTTCGCTAGCGGTCCGAGAGCCTCCGCACGAACTTCAGCCCGGACCAGGTGTCGTCGACCGCGGCCACCTTCACGTCGACGAAGCCGAGCTCGAGGCCGAGGTCGCGGATCTTGTTCTCGTCCAGGTCCGAGGTCAGGCCGCGGGCCTTCTGCGCCGACTTCTTCGGCCAGCACACCCAGACCATCCCGGCCGTCTCGGTGCGGTCGAACAGCTGCGGTAGCCGGCGCTCGAGGGTGGCCATCGTCATGTAGAAGCTCAGGGTGATGTCGGCCTGGCGCGGCAGGCGGCGTACGACGGTGAGCTCGGCCAGCTCGCCGAGGTCGAGGTCGTCCGGGGCGCCGTCGAGGAACAGCGTGAGGCCGGGCTTGATGCCGATCTTCTGGGCCAACGGCGTTCCGGAGTAGCCGGCCATGCGAGGAGGTTAGTCGGCTCCACCGCTGGTCGAGTAGCGCGAGCGACGAAGGAGCGAGCGCGTATCGCTGACGCTGGTCGAGTAGCGCGAGCGACGAAGGAGCGAGCGCGTATCGATACGGCAGCGTGGTCTCGATACGCTCGCTGGCGCTCGCTACTCGACCAGCGTGGGCTGACGCTGGTCGAGTAGCGCGAGCGACGAAGGCGAGCGCGTATCGAGACCTACGGCAGCGTGGTCTCGATACGCTCGCTGGCGCTCGCTACTCGACCAGCGTGGGCTGACGCTGGTCGAGTAGCGCGAGCGACGAAGGAGCGAGCGCGTATCGAGACCTACGGCTGGGTGGTCTCGATACGCTCGCTGGCGCTCGCTACTCGACCAACGGTGCAGTGGTCTCGATACGCCCAACGTGGGCTGACGCTGGTCGAGTAGCGCGAGCGACGAAGGAGTGAGCGCGTATCGAGACCTACGGCTGGGTGGTCTCGATACGCCCCGGCCTCGCAAGCTCGGCCGGGGCTACTCGACCAACGTGGGCTACTCGACCAGCGTCCAAAAGCGTCGAGGGGCGAGGCTGCTTGAGCCTCGCCCCTCGTCTTCCCCTGCTCGCCGTTGCGGGGTCGAAGCGCGTCGGCGATGTCTGTGGTGTGGCTATTCGCTCGGGACCCGCAGGCGCTGGCCGGCGGTGACCATGCCGGAGTCGAGGGCGTTGAGGGACTTGATCCGCTCGACCATCTCGCGGGTGTCGCCGTCGCCCGCGGCGTCGGCGGCGATGTCCCAAAGGGTGTCGCCGGTGCCGACCATCACGGTCTCGGTCGGCGTCGGAGTGCCGGACTCCTGGGTGCCGACCGCGCCCGAGGCGAGGGCGACGCCGATCGCCAGGACCACCATCAGTGCGAACGCGAGGACCGCCAGGCGACCGCGGCGGGTCAGGCGGTAGCTCGGCTGGTGAGTCAGGGTGATGGTGCTCATCGGGGCTCCTGGGGAAGTCGGTGCCTGTAGTTCTAGTGGTGGCCACCGACAGTGGTGCTGGTGGCCGGTCGATCAGACGTTCGATCGATCATGTGTTCGAGAGTAGAGCATATGTTCGAACGGATTCAACCCCTGGGCACGACACGCCCGATTCGAACAGGTGTTTGAAGTTGAGCGCGAGTGGTGGCACGCTTCACCCATGGCTGACAAGCGCGCATCCAAGACCGTCACCGAGCTCCCCGACGGTCCGCCTGACGCCTCGGGTCTCACGCAGCGGCAGCAGCGCGTGCTCCAACACATCAAGGCGAGCCTCGACCGGCGCGGCTATCCCCCGAGCATGCGCGAGATCGGCGAGGCGGTCGGGCTGACCAGCTCCTCGAGCGTCGCCCACCAGCTCAAGGTGCTCGAGCAGAAGGGCTACCTCAAGCGCGACCCCAACCGTCCGCGTGCCCTCCAGGTGTTCCTGCCCGAGGACATGCAGTTCGACGAGACCGGCAGCGGCGACCACCACCCGCCCCCGACGAACGTGCCGCTGGTCGGCCGGATCGCGGCCGGTGGCCCGATCCTCGCCGAGGAGCGGATCGAGGACGTGTTCGCGCTGCCCAAGCAGCTCGTCGGCGACGGCCAGCTGTTCCTGCTCGAGGTCGCCGGTGACTCGATGATCGACGCGGCGATCTGCAACGGCGACTACGTCGTGATCCGCCAGCAGCCGACCGCCGACAACGGCGACATCGTGGCCGCGATGATCGACGGCGAGGCCACCGTCAAGACCTTCCAGAAGAAGGACGGCCAGGTCTGGCTGCTGCCGCACAACGCGGCGTACGACCCGATCGACGGCAACGCCGCCACCATCCTCGGGAAGGTGACGGCGGTGCTGCGCAGCCTCTGACGCTCAGTCGAGGAGGAAGCCCGTCTCCCCTGCGAACGCGGAGAAGACGTAGATCGCCAGGTAGCCGATCACTGCGAGGCTGCTGAGGACCACGGCGGCGATGCACTTGCCGGAGCCGGAGCGCGCACCGCGCCCTGCGTTGCCGACGACCAGTCCCGCCACACCCAGCACCAGCGGCAGGCCGGACCAGAACGCCGGCAGGGTCAGCAGGAACGCCGGGATCGACAGCCCCAGGGCCGTTCCGCCGGCGCTCTCCTTGCGCAGCGCCCGGGGGACGACGTACCCGTAGACGCCGATCGCGACGGCGATCAGCAGGCCGACGGAGACGCCGATCTCGGCCCAGTCGTGGGCGAACAGAGCGGTGAGTACGCCGCCGACGCCGACAGCTGCGACGCCAGCCGACGTTGCCGTGGACCTGGTGCTGGTGCTGGTGCGGTTCGAGGTGGTGGTCATGGTGGTCATGGCCGGTCCTTTCGGTGAGGTGAGTTGATGCGTTGAAGTCTTCGCGGACAGAGCACCTCCGGTCGTCACGCAGCAGAGCGGTTCAGGGGGTCCGCGAGGATGAGTCCCGGCGTCATTCCTGAGAGTGACTACGCGCGCCGCCGCCCGCCCCTACCGTTCGTTCATGGACCTGCTCGCGCGGCTGCGTCGCCACGGCGACGTGTTGTGGGCAGTCCTCCTGGCTGCGCTGATGACCGCGGAGATCGCGGCATGGGCGGACACCGATCTCGGGCTCTCGATCCTCTGCGGGCTGCTCAGCACGCTGCCGCTCGCCTTTCGCCGGCAACGCCCGCTCCTCATGTTCGTGCTGGCCATGGGCGGGCTCGAGCTGCTGGGGGAGCTGCAACCCGGGTTCGACAACGACTCCTCGGCCCTGGTGATCGTTTTCGTCCACGCGCTCTACTCCCTCGGCCGGCACGCGAGCGGGCTGGAGATGTGGCTGGGCGTGCTCGGTCTGCTCACCGTGATGGTGCTGTTCGCGTACGGCGAGGACGAGGGGCTCGCGAACGCCGACCCGGGTGACATCGCCTACCTGCTCGGGTTCGTCGGCGCCCCGTGGGCCGCTGGGCTGACCATCCGGCTTCGCCGCGAGCGCGAGACCGTACTGAACGCCGAGAACGCCCGGCTGCAGACCGAGCAGGAGGAGCTCGCCCGGCACGCAGTGGCCGAGGAGCGGGCCCGGATCGCCCGCGAGCTCCACGACGTCGTCTCGCACGCGATCTCGGTGACCGTGCTCCAGGCCCGCGGCGCCCGACGCACCCTCGACTCCGACCCGGCCGCGGTCCGCGAGGCGCTGGACGCGATCGAGCGCACCAACACCTCGGCACTCGGCGACATGCGCCGGCTGCTCGCGGTGCTCCGCGACACCGAGGACGAGGTCGACGAGCACGCGCCGCAGCCGACCCTGGCCCGGCTCGACGACCTGCTCGGCCACGTGCGCCAGTCCGGGGTCCCGGTCGAGGTCGAGACCACCGGCACCGCCCGCGACCTGCCGCCCGGGGTGGACCTGTCGGCGTACCGGATCGTGCAGGAGGCGCTGACCAACGTCATCAAGCACTCGGCCGACGCGACGGCACGGGTCACCCTCGAGTACGGCGACACCGACCTCGCGGTCAGCGTCGTCGACGACGGCACGCCGCGGAGGAACGGCACCGGGCTCGGCCACGGGCTGATCGGCATCCGCGAGCGGGTCGCCGTGGTCGGCGGCGAGGTGGAGGCCGGACCGGCCGCGGACGGCGGCTACCGCGTCTGCGCCCGGCTCCCCTACTCGCTGGAGGTCTCGTGATCCGGGTGGTGCTGGCCGACGACCAGCCGCTGGTGCGCACCGGCCTCCGGATGATCCTCGGCGCCGAGCCCGACATCGAGGTAGTGGCCGAGGCGGCCGACGGGGCGGAGGCGGTGGCGCGGTGTGCGGAGCTCCGACCGGACGTCGTACTGATGGATGTGCGGATGCCCGGCACCGACGGCATCGAGGCCACCCGCGCGGTCACGGCGGTCGACGACCCCCCGCGGGTGCTGGTGCTGACGACGTTCGACCTCGACGAGGTGGTGTACGACGCCCTGCGCGCCGGCGCCAGCGGGTTCCTGCTCAAGGACGCGCCCGAGGAGCGGCTGGTCACTGCCATCCACGTGGTCGCCGAGGGCGGTTCGCTGTTCGCGCCCTCGGTCACTCGACGGCTGATCGAGGAGTTCGCCGGCCGGCAACCCGTCGCGCCACCCGCCGAGCTGGGCTCGCTCACCGAACGAGAGTCCGAGGTGCTCCGGCTCGTCGCCCGCGGGATGAGCAACGCCGAGATCGCCGCCGCGTTGTTCGTCACCGAGAACACCGTGAAGACCCACGTCGCCCGGATGCTGATGAAGCTCGGTGTGCGGGACCGGGTGCAGGCCGTCGTGGTCGCCTACGAGTCGGGGCTGGTCCGGCCCTCGGCCTGATCCCGGGGACCACGTATGGTCGCGGGGGTGTTCGCCTCCGCGCTCGTCAGCGCCACACTCTCGGTCTCCCTGCTCTCCTCCCCCGGCCTGGCCGCCGAACCGGACCCCCGGCCCACCGACGATCCGGCTGCTGCCGCCCTCGACGCGCTCGGCGAGGTGCGCGTCCTGGTGGAGGACCTCACCTCCCTGATCCCCGGCGCGAGCCCCGACCCCGATGCCGACCTCACGCTTGCGCTGCGCGACCTCGCGCTGCTCAAGAACCTGCTGCCCGAGTCGCTGCAGCCGATGGCCGAGGGCTACCTGGCCCGGCCGACCGACGGCAACGCCGACGAGTTCGGCGACGGCTACACAGTGGACGAGGAGGTGCCGGTCTGCTCCGACGTCGTGTGCGTCCACTACGTGCTCACGTCCGAGGACCGGGTACCCGCGGCAGACGCCGACGCCAACGACGTACCCGACTATGTCGACTTCACGCTCGCGACGATGACCCACGTCCACCACACGTACGTCGACGCCGGCTACCGAGCGCCGAAGTCCGACCTGAACGCCGAGAACAACGGCGGCGACGGGAAGCCGGACATCTACCTCGCCAACATCGGTGACGCCGGGTACTACGGCTACTGCGCCAGCGACAAGGACCTCCCGGCCAGGCAGCCGCAGGCCACCTGGGGCTTCTGCGTGCTCGACAACGACTACCGGAAGTCCGAGTTCCCGACGAACACCCCGAAGCAGAACCTCCAGGTGACCGCGGCGCACGAGTACTTCCACGTCGTCCAGTTCGGCTACGACATCAGCGAGGATCGGTGGGTCATGGAGGCCACCGCGACCTGGGCCGAGGACGAGCTGTTCGACCAGGTCGACGACAACGTGCAGTACCTCCGTGGTGGTCCGATGGGGCTGCCCGAGGAGTCGATCGACCAGTTCTCGGGCGGCTTCCACTACGGCACGTGGATCTTCTTCCGGTACCTCACCGAGCGGTTCCGGAAGTCCGAGGGCGGGATGCCGATCCTGGTCCGCGACCTGTGGCGCCGGCTCGACGACTCCGCCGGCGGCGCCGGCGACTACTCGCTCGAGGGGCTGGAACGGGTGCTGCGTAAGCGCGACCTCTCGCTCCGCGACGCGTTCGCCGGGTTCTCCGCCGCCAACCGCACGCCGGGGAGGTCGTACGACGAGGGCCGGGCCAACGACTATCCGCGCGCCCCACTGGCCCACGCCGCGACGCTCACGCCGCGCCACCTCAGCAGCGCTCCGGTGCGGATCAAGTTGGACCACCTGGCCGCCGGCACGGTCCGCTACCGGCCCGGCGATGCGCTCAACAAGGGCGACTGGTTCCTCCGCGTCACGCTCGACATGCAGGACCGCTGGAAGGGCAGCCACGCGATCGTCACCTCCGTGCTCCGCGACGGCGCAGGCATGCGCACGTCGAGGATCCGGCTCAACAAGCGGGGCAACGGCGCCCGGAGCTTCGCCTTCACGCGCACGTCCGTGAAGTACGTCGCGGTCACCCTGGTCAACGCCAGCGACAGGTTCGACTGCAACCGGGGCACCCGGTTCTCCTGCCAGGGCAAGCCGAAGTTCGACAACGCTGTGGAGCGAATCAGCGCGCGGGCCTTCCGGGCGTAGCCGCTGGTCTCGATACGCGCTCGCTCGTTCCTCGCTCGCGCTACTCGACCAACGTCTCGCTGGTCGAGTAGCCCGGCCGAGCTTGCGCTGTCGCTGGTCGAGTAGCCCGGCCGAGCATGCGCTGTCGCTGGTCGAGTAGCCCGGCCGAGCATGCGCTGTCGCTGGTCGAGTAGCCCGGCCGAGCATGCGCTGTCGCTGGTCGAGTAGCCCGGCCGAGCATGCGCTGTCGCTGGTCGAGTAGCCCGGCCGAGCTTGCGAGGCCGGGCGTATCGAGACCACCCTCATGGTCTCGATACGCGCTCGCTCGTCCCTCGCTCGCGCTACTCGACCTACGGGTGGAACAGGGTCTACTCTCGGTAAGAAGTCACCGTCCCGGTCCCCGACGGCGTCACGTAAAGCCTCGGGAGGCCAGTCGTGGAAGATCGTCGTCACCGCCCCGCCAGGATCGTGTTCGACTTCGAGCCCGTCGGCACGGTGGTCTATCTCGGCGGCAGTGTCATGGGGGCCTCCCTCCAGCAGCTCGCTGCCGCCATGGACGCCGTACTCCACAACCACGGGCGACAGTTCATCGTTGACGTGAGCGACGTCGACGAGTGGTCGCTGGTCGCGCAGGCCGTCGTACTGGTCACGGCACGGCGCAAGGCCGCCGCCGGTGAGCAGCTCGTGCTGCGCGGCGCCAGCCCCTCACTCCGCGAGCAGAGTCGGCAGCTCGCCCTGTTCGAGCGCCTCAGGTCGATCGACGCCCGAGACACGTCGGCCTGGGGCGTTCTCACCTAGACCGTCCCGGAGGAGGCCAGCCGGCGCAGCGCCTCCCGGGCCACCTGCGGGTCGGTGGTCGGCCACATCGGCGGCAGGCTGGCCTTGAGGAAGCCGCCGTACCTCGCCGTCGCCAGCCGCGGGTCGAGTACGGCGACCACGCCGCGGTCGGAGGTGGTCCGGATCAGCCGGCCGGAGCCCTGCGCGAGCAGCAGCGCGGCATGGGTCGCGGCGACCTGCATGAAGCCGTTGCCCCCGGCTCGTTCGACCGCGCGCTGCCGGGCGCTCATCAGCGGGTCGTCGGGGCGCGGGAACGGGATCCGGTCGATCAGCACCAGCTGACAGGTCTCCCCCGGTACGTCGAGCCCCTGCCACAGCGACAGGGTGCCGAACAGGCAGGTGTGCGGGTCCTCGACGAACTGCTTGGCCAGCTCGGGTAGCTGCGCGTCGCCCTGGGCCAGCGTCGTGAGGTGCGGCAGCCGCTCGCGGATCGCCTCGGCCGCGGTCTCGGCCGCGCGCCTGCTCGAGAACAGCCCCAGCGTCCGGCCGTTGGCTGCGTCCACCAGCTCGGCGATCTCGTCGAGCACCTTGTCCACCAGGCCGTCGCGACCGGGCGGCGGCAGGTGCCGGGCGACGTACAGGATCGCCTGCTGGCCGTAGTCGAACGGGCTGCCGACGTCGAGGCCGGACCAGGGGATGGTCTCGATACGCTCGCTGGCGCTCGCTACTCGACCAACGAGGTCCCGCTCGCCCGGCTTGAGGCCGACGCTGGTGGCCAGCGCCGAGAAGTCGCCGCCGAGCATCAGCGTCGCCGATGTCATCACCACGGTCTTGTCGGTGAGCAGTTTCTCGCGCATCGGCCCCCACACCTGCAGGGGCGCGATGCACAGCCGCGGCGGCAGTCGGTCGCCCCCCTCGGTCAGCCAGAGCACGTCCGACTCGGCGTTGGCGGCCATCCGCTCCGTGGTGGCGAACACCTCCTGTACCGCGCCCCGAGCCTGGGCCCGGCCCGCATCGACCTCGCCGTCCTCGCTCTTGGGGTACGCCGAGATGCACGCCCGCGCGGCGTCCCGGACCAGCACCAGGGCATCGGCGAGCTCCTCGGGCACGGTGTCGAACCGGCCGGGGTCCGCCTCGTTGATCGCAGTCCGGAGCGCGTCGGCTGCGTCCTGGAGGTCGTCGGCCTGCTCGCCGTCGACGTGTCGCTGCGACCGCTTCGCCGCCCGCTCGACCTCGGCCGCGAACAGCTCGTCCGTGGCCGCCTGGGTGACCCGCGCGGTGAGCTCGTGCGCCTCGTCGATCACCACGACGTCGTAGTCGGGGATCATCGGCACGCCCTCGATCGCGTCGATCGCGAGCAGCGAGTGGTTGGTGACCACCAGGTGCGACTTGTGCGCCTTCTCGCGCGCGACCTCGGCGAAGCACTCCGCGCCGTACGGACACTTGGCGGCGCCCAGGCACTCGCGGTGGCTGACCGAGACCTGCCGCCACTCCTTGTCGGTGTGCCGCGGCGCGGCATCACGCTCCCCGGTGCCCTTGTCCTTGGTCTCCTGCTCGGCCCATTTGCGGAGCTCGAGGACCTTCTTGGCCATCGATCCCTCGGGTACGTCGACCAGCACGCCCTGGTCGTCGGGCACGCCCTCGCGGATCCGGTGCAGGCAGGCGTAGTTGGACCTGCCCTTGAGCACGGCGTAGCTGGTGTCGACGTCATCGCCGAACGACTCGACCAGCCGCGGGATGTCGCGTTCGACGAGCTGGTGTTGAAGTGCCAGCGTCGCGGTGGCGACCACGACGCGGCGGTCGTTGAGCAGGCTCGGTACCAGGTAGGCCAGCGACTTGCCGGTGCCGGTGCCGGCCTGGACGAGCAGGTGCCGCCCGTCGGTCATCGACTCGGCGACGGCCTCCGCCATCTGCACCTGGCCCGGCCGCTCGGACCCGCCGAGCTCCTCGACCGCCGCCGCCAGCACCTTGCGGAGCTGGGCGTGGTCGGGCACCCGAGCACAGTAGTCGTGGTCGGGGACGGTGGCGGTGGCGGCAGGGCGGCGCAATTGCACGGTTGGGAACGCGCCCGAGCCCAGATCACCGCCCAAGCAGCACAATTGCGCCGTTCGACACGTGCCCGAGCCCAGATCACTGCCCAAGCAGCGCAATTGCGCCGTTCGACACGTGCCCGAGCCCAGATCACCACCCAAGCAGCGCAATTGCGCGGTCAGCGCAGGCCGTCAGCGGAACGCAGGACCGACTGCGCGGCCCAGTACCCGCACATCCCGTGTACGCCGCCACCGGGAGGCGTCGACGACGAGCAGAGGTGCACCCCGTCGAGGGGCGTGGAGTACGGGTCGAGCCGGGCGACCGGGCGGGTGAACAGCTGGCGGAGGTCCTGGACCCCGCCGTTGATGTCACCGCCGACGTAGTTCGGGTTGTGCTGCTCCATCTCGGCCGGGCCCATCGCCGACCGGCCGATGATCAGGTCCCGGAAGCCGGGAGCGAAGCGCTCGACCTGGGTCTCGATCTCCGCGGTCATGTCTCGCGGCGACCCGTGCGGGACGTGGCAGTAGGCCCACGCGGAGTGCTTGCCCTCAGGCACCCGGGTGGGGTCAAAACGGCTGGCCTGCACGAGCAGCACGAACGGCCGCTCGTGGTGCCGACCGTGAACGGCGGCCTCCTCCGAGGCGCCGATCTCCTCAAGGGTCCCGCCTAGGTGCACCGTGCCCGCGCGGGCGACCTCTGGCGCGGTCCACGGGATCGGTCCGTCGAGGGCCCAGTCGAGCTTGAAGACCCCGGGCCCGTATCGATAGCGGCCGAGCCGGCGCGCGTAGCGGGAGGGGAGCCGGTCCCCCGCCATCGCCATCAGCTGCCGCGGCGTCACGTCGAGCAGCGCCGGCCCGAGGCCGTCGAGCTCCGCGAGCGACGTCACGACATGCCCCGTCTCGATCCGACCACCGAGCGAGTGGAGGTGGGCGGCGAGTGCGTCCGCAAGACGCTGCGATCCCCCGCGGGCGACCGGCCAGCCGACCTGGTGCGCGCTGAGCATGAGCACGATCCCGACCGCCGCGCTGGACGGCGTACGAAGCGACAGCATGGAGTGGGCGCTGCAGCCGGCGAACAACGCGCGAGCGCGCGCCCCCTCGAACCGGGAGCGCGCGAGGCCCGAGGCCGAGCGCAGCGCCTTGGGTCCGAACCGCGCCAGCACGAGCGGGTGCCGAGGCAGCCGTGCCGGGCCAAGGATCTCCTGCGTCAACGCATCCGCATGCGACACCAACGGACCGAACAGCCGCCGGTACGCACGCTCATCCGGACCGAGCCCACGGGCCGTGACCTCGACGGAACGTTCGAGCAGCACCGCCGTACCGTCGTCGAGCGGGTGAGCCAGCGGCACGTCGGAGTGCACTAGCTCGAGCCCGTGATCGGCCAGCGGCAGACCGCGAAGGAACGGCGAGATCAGCGCCAGCGCGTGCACGGTCGAGCAGGTGTCGTGCACGAAGCCTGGCAGCGTCAGCTCCGTCGAGCGGCAGCCGCCGCCGATCGTGTCGGCACCCTCGAGCACCGTGACCGACCGCCCGGCCTGCGCCAGCGCGATCGCCGCGGCCAGCCCGTTGGGACCCGAGCCGACGACGACCGCGTTGCCGCCCGCGTCAGGCAACCGGACGCTTCCGGGTGAACAGCCGCTTCAGACCGCGACCGGGAGCGCCGAGCGTGTAGATCGTCGAGCGGATCGCCGAGCTGTGCCACACGTTGCGCCACTTCGACCACTGGCGGCGCTTGTCGACGCAGACGACCTGGGTGTCGATCTCGGCCTCGACGCCGTAGTCCTGGGCCAGCCGGGCCAGGGTCCGCTGCCAGAAGCGGTCCTCCTGGCCGTGGCCGCCGAGGCTGAGACCGAGCTCGAAGATCGGGTCGCTGGCCCGCATCAGGACCTGTGCCTGGGCCACGGTGTCGCCCTCCGATTCGTGGGAGCTGAACGTGATCCAACCGGCGAACATGTGCCCCTGCGGGGTCATCAGCGTGAAGGACTCGGCGTCGGCGTACAGCACCATCACGCCGGTCGACAGCTTCATCTTGCCCGGCAGCGTTACGTCCAACAGCGCCACCTCGCCGGGTGCGATGCCGGTGAGCGGGCCGTAAAAGGTGTTCCCCTCCGGCCAGAACTCCGGGAACCGCAGCTTCCACATCGCGATCAGGTCAGTCGGCGAGACCGTCTCGCCGGGAAGCCGCACCTGGTAGGTCTTCTGCCACATCTTGCCGAAGCCCTGGATCGGGGAGGTGACGCGGCGACCCTTGACGTTGAAGCTCACCGCCCCGTCCGGTACGTCGGACACGTCCAGCTTCGAAACCGGGCCGGCCCAGTTGGCGTTGCGGTCGTCGCTCATGGCGTCCTCACGATCCCGAGGCCGCGGCGAGCGCCGCATCCTCGTCGTCGTGGATGGCCACCGCCTCGTCGAGACGGGTCAGCTCGAAGATCTGGGTGTAGTGGTCGGAGAGCCCATACGCCAGGACCCGCTGGTGCTGCCGCTGGGCCCGGACGAGGAGCATGACCAGCAGCCCGATGCCACCACTGTTCATGTAGTCGAGCCCGGTGAAGTTGAGGACGATCGCTTTGACCTTGTCCTGGTTGGCGCGGCCGTAGGCGTCCATGAGCACCTCTTCGCTCTGGGCGGTGATGTCGCCGGCGATGTCGATCACCTGGGCGGACCCGGAGACCTCCCGTACGGCGAACGTGGTCGGTGACTCGGTCATGCCTGTTCCTCTCCGGTCCCGCTCACGGCGCGGTCCTCGTTCTCCGAGATGGTCATGAAGTCGGACAACCGCGTGATCTCGAAGATCTCGCGGTAGTGCTCGGTGAGCCCGAAGGCCCTGACGTCGACCCGACTCCGGCGGGCCTTCGCCAGCAGCCCCACGATCAGGGCGATACCGGTGCTGTTGATGAACTCCGTGCGCTCGAAGTTGAGCGCGACTGACGCGACGCCGAGGCTGGTGGCCTTCGCGTACGCCCGGTCCAGCGCCTCTCCCGCCGCCCCGTTGACGTCTCCCATCAGGTCGATCACCGCCACGCCGTCCCGCTCGCGTACGGCTACTTGCAGCTCACTCATGGCCATCGTTGCCTCCTTCCAGACGGAGGACGAGCTCCAGGGTGTGCTTCCCGTCCTTGGTGGTCACGCGCGTTTCGTCGACCATCTCCTTGATCAGGAACAGCCCCCACCCGCGTGGGCTCTGGCGACCGTCGAGCTTGGCCTCGATGTCCGGTTGCTCCCGATTGGCAGGTTCACCTGGGTCCCCGAAGTCGGTGACCTGGACGCGCACGGCGTCCGCGTCGCTGAGCACCCTGATCGAGACCGGCAAGCTGGCGTCGTACTTGTTGCCGTGCTCCATCGCGTTCATGGTCGCCTCACCCACCGCGGTCTTGAGCCGATCGAGACGAGCGGGCGCGAGGCCGGCCTCCTTGATCGCCTTCTCGACTCTCTCGATCGCCTCGCGGTCGTTGCCCTCCACGCTCGGGAGCTCGAACTCGGCGAGCACCCGCTCGCCGTTGGCCGGAGCAGCACTCGCCGCGCCGGGCGAACGCTCCAGCGTGACCATGGTGATGTCGTCCTCCTGCATGGCACCGGGTCCGGTGAACTCCTCGAGGTCGCGCAGCACGCGGTCGATCAGCGCCTGACCGCTGGGTGAGTCGGCGACGGTTTGCATCAGCCGCGGGAAGCCGAACATGACGCGGTCCGGGTCGTGCGCCTCGACGATGCCGTCGGAGTGCAGCAGCACGCTGTCGCCGGGCGCCAGGTCGATCTCCTTCTCCTCGTACGACATGTCCGTCATCAGCCCCAGCGGCATGCCCCGCGCGCGCAGCTCGACCACGCCGTTCGCAGTCTTGACGTAGGGCAGGTCGTGGCCCGCGTTCGCGAAGCGGAGGTGGCCGGTGGCCGGGTCGAGGACGCCGTAGAGACAGGTCACGAACATCTTCTCGGGCATATCGGGGCAGAGCTGCTCGTTGACCCGCTCCAGCACCTCTCCTGGTTCGATCAGCCGCTGGGCCGATGCGCGCAACAGGCTGCGGGTCGCCGACATCACCAGCGCCGCCGGCACGCCCTTGTCGGTCACGTCACCGACCACGAAGCCGAACCTGCCGTCGGGCAACGGGATCACGTCATAGAAGTCGCCGCCCACCTCGCGTGCGGGCTGGTAGCAGGCTGCGATCTGCCAGCCGGGCAGCTCGGGGAGTGTCTTGGGCAGGAAATGCGACTGGATCAGCCGGGCCACCTCGAGCTCCTGCTCATAACGCTGGCGCGTTACCGCCTCGGCCTCCTGCTCGCGCACGAGCTGCCCGACCCGCAGCGCGGGGGCCGCCTGGCCGGCCAGGTTGTCGAGCAGCCGGCGGTCGTCGGAGGAGTACTCCTGCTCGGACAGCCGCGCGCCGAGGTTGAGTACGCCGATCAGCTCGCCCTGGCTGATCAGCGGGATGCACAGCTTCACGCCCGCGGCCTTCAGCTCCCGCACGGCGTCGGAGTCGAGCTCCAGCGCGTCGACGTCGACCGCGCCTCCCGCCGACTGCAGATAAGCGAGCAGGGGGTCGTTGGGAGCGATCTCGACGGGGCTCTGCGCGGTCGCCGCGAGGGTCGCGGTCTCGGGAGCGTCCGCGAGGTCCACGTCGCGCGCGCGGCGTCGCAACCTGCCTCGAGCCCTCTTCGCCGATGTGCTCATCACATGTCCTTTCTAGGCCCGAGGCGTCCGGAAAGCGTTACGAGACTCAAGTCCGTGCACCGTGACCGGCTGGGACTTGCCTTTCAGCGGCACCGACCCCTTCGCGCTGAGCCTCAGGCCAGGGTCTGTGGTCTCCAGCAGGAGTCGAGTCGCTTCGGTCAACAGCAGCGGCTCGTCGAGCTCCTTGGTCGCCGCCTCGACACGCGCGGCGACGTTGACCGGATCTCCGATCACGCCCAGCTCGGTGTGGCCGCCGCCGCCCATCGTGCCGACCAGCACCAGCCCGGAGTTGAGGCCGATGCCGATCCGGCAGCGATCGCCCAGCCGCGCGTCGACGGCGGCGAGCATGTCCCGCCCGGCCACGAGGGCCCTATCGGCGTGATCGGGCAGCGGCTCAGGTGCTCCGAACAGAGCGAGGAGGCCGTCGCCGAGCAGCTGGTTCACTTGCCCGCCCTGCGCCAGCACGACCGGGACGACGGTGTCGAAGAACTCGGTCAGGTACGCCGATGCATCGCGTGCCGTCGACCGGTCCGCGAACGACGTGAAGCCGCGGATGTCGACGAACATCACCGTCACCATCGCCCACTCCGGCTCGACGTGCGCGCTCACGCGGACTCCTGGTTGCGCAGCCACAGCGACACGTGGACCGGCCGCATCGTCTCTCGGGCTACCGCCTGGAGGTCGGCACTCAGGGCGCCGAGGTCGACCTCGTCGCGCAGCCGGGCGCTGAACGACTCCACAGTCTGCGCCGCGTCGTATCGGCTGCGAAAGAACCGCCGGTCGACCAGCTGCTGGATCCGTCCACGGACCGGTCGGAACAGGGCCGCCACCGCCAAGGTCGAGGCAGCGACGGCGAGTCCGGATCCCTGAGTCACGTCGCTCAGCGCCAGCTGCAGCAGCAGCACGCTGCCGACGTACACCCCGGCCAGGGTGGCGGTCAGCGAACCGTAGACCAGCGTCCGGTTGATCACGACGTCGATGTCGTAGAGCCGGTACCGCAGGACTGCGACGGTGGTCGCAGCCGGAAGGCCAAGGATGCTGAGCATGATCGCGGCGTCCCTCGCGGTCTGGCCGATGGTCTCGTAGCTCAGAATCGTCGACGGGATCGTCACGGCAGCGATCGCGCCCGCGAGGGCGATCCACTTCATCTGCTCGCGTTGCGCGCCGCGGGCGCGGCGGAACCTCAGCCCCAGCGACACGGCCGAGCCCACGAGCCCGATCGAGCAGGACCAGGTAGATCGGCGCCGCGACGGCGTCGAGCAGGTCGCTCTCGATGCCGTAGGGGTTCGTGAATCCGGGATGGTCCTCGAGCCCACCGGGGGTGAGGACCGTTCCGACCACAAGACCGGCGATACCCACCGCTGCGCACCAGGCGACCGGTCGCCACCGGCTCGTCAGGAGGCGGCCGTCCGGGAACAGCAGAAGCAGGAACGTCGCCGGCACGAGCACGAACGGCACCCAGGAGACGCCGCTGTAGACCGCGGCCGCCTGACCAAGAGTGCGTGAGCCCTCGCCAGTGCCCAGCCAGTAGTCCGCGTAGGCCCCGAAGAACTTCGAGAGAGCCGCGGACACACCACCGCCCAGGAACAGCCACCCGATCGGGTTGCCGGGCTGCCGGGTGGCGATCGCATGACCCGCCACGAGGAACACGAGCGTGATCGCCCAGATGAACGCATCCCTCGCGACATCCAACCGATTCCCGTCGGTCACGGAGAAGACGAGGGCAGTCACGGTCAGCGTCAGCGCCAGTACGGCGAGGCTCCATGACACCCGCCTGGCGGTAGAAGGACTCATGTCCTCGCCCCCGGCGTCCGCAGCCAGAGCGACACGTGAGCGGGTCGCATCGTCTCCTCGATGACGGCTTGCAGGTCGGCGCTCAAGGCAGAGAGGTCCACCTCGTCACGCAGTCGGGCGCCGAAGGCTTCGACCGTGCGCGCGGCGTCGTACCGGCTGCGGAAGAACCGGCGGTCCACGATCTGCTGGATCCGACCTCGCACCGGTCGGAACAGTGCGGCGACGGCCAAGGTCGACGCGGCCACAGCCAAGCCGGACCCCTCGGTGAGCCCGCTGAGCGCGAGCTGCAGAAGGAGCACGGTGCCGACGTAGACCCCGGCGAGGGTGGCGGTCAGAGAGCCGTAGACCAGGGTCCGGTTGATCACGACGTCGATGTCGTAGAGCCGGTACTTCAGGATGGAGATGGCCACCGCGGCGGCGATGATCAGCAGTCCGACCAGCAGCGTGGCGAAGCCGGCGTCCTCCCCGACGAAGTTTTGGACGGGAATCACGAAGATGGCGACGAACAGCACCGCCGCCGTGGCGACCCATTTGATCTGCAGTCGTTCATCGCCGCGCGAGCGGTCGGAAGCGCACCACCAACGAGACAACCGCACCCACCATCGCGATGAACATCCCAGCGATGCCGAACCCGCCGACGATCTCCGCGGCGGTCTGCAGACCGCCGTCGGCCGCAACTGGGTTGGCGACGCCGTAGTCGTCCAACCGGCCCGGCGCGAAGGCCTGGCTGACGAACGACGTCGGGATCGCGGCCAGGCCCACCCATTGGACCCACCGCCACCGAGGGGTGGGCGGGCGACCGGTTGGGAAGTACAGGGGGAACAGCGTCAACGCGGGGATCATGGCCGGTATCCACACCCAGCTGGCCAACCAGGCCACGAAGAGTGCGCTGTCGCTGGGCTGGGCAGTCCCCAGGGCGAGAGCCCAGAACAGATGCGCGGAGAACATCAGCACACCGAGGAAGAAGGCAATGCCGCTGAGGATCCAGCCGATCGGGTTGCGAGGCTGTCGAGAGGCCACCACCGCTCCGACGACGGCTATCGCGGCGAGGATCAGCCCCTCGAACACCGCACCGGCAGGCCACCCCCGGGGACCATTGCTCGACGGATCCGAGGACGCCGGGTCCGCGATGGCCAGGACGATGCGAGCAACGGCCAGGCTCATGGAGGCTCCGCACCAGACCCAGGCGGCAGTCGCTAGCCGCCTCACGGTGACACCCCGGGCGTACGCAGCCACAGCGAGACGTGTGCAGGGCGCATCGTGTCGCTGACGACAGCTCGGAGATCGGAGCTCAGGGCGGCGAGGTCGACCTCGTCGCGGAGGCGGAGGCCGAACGCCTCGATGGTCTGCTGGGCGTCGTAGCGACTGCGGAAGAATCGGCGGTCCACGACCTTCTGGATCCGGCTCCGAGCCGGCCGGAAGAGCGCGGCCACAGCGAGCGTGGACGCGGCCACCGCAAGGCCCGAACCTTCGGTGAGGTCACTCAGCGCCAGCTGCAGGAGCAGCACGCTGCCGACGTACGCCGCGGCGAGGGTGGCGGTTAGCGAGCCGTAGACCAGCGCCCGGTTGATCACGACGTCGATGTCGTAGAGCCGGTAGCGGACGATCGCGAGCCCGGCAGAGACGGGGAGTGCGAGAAGGCCCACCCCCACGGCAGCCTGGACCAGGACCGAGTCGTAGTAGAACGGAACCGCCACCACCATGATCGGCACGAACACCGAGGCGGCGAACAGGAACAGCCGCAGCTGGAGACGCTCGATCCCCTTCGCGCGCCGGTAGCGGACCACCAGCGACGCGATCGATCCGACGATCGCCACGAGCAACAGCAGCATCCCGCCGATGAACGCCGCTTCCAGCACCGGACTGTCGACCGTGAGCGGGTTCTCCGCGTTCTCGGGGCTGAGCGCCTGACCCGGGATCGCCACCAGGCACGCCGCCGCGATCACCCACAGCACCCATCGCCACCGCGCTGTCAGGAGCCGTCCGGTCGGGAACAGCAGGAAGACGACGGCGTACAGGGCGAGGTCGACGATCCAGCTCCAGCCGATCACCCATAGTCCGGCGTCGCTCGTCGGCAGCGAGTGATAGCTGAATGCCTCCCAGGTCTCGACGACGCCACCCCACACCCCTTGACCCGCGAGGATCCAGCCGATCGGGTTGCCGGGCTGCCGCGAAGCGACGAAGGCGCCCGTCGTACCCAGGGCGAGCGCGAGCGCCCCGAAGAATACGGTGTCGAACCCCTCCTCCTCCCCGATCGAGAGGAAGAGCATCGCGATGACGAGGACGACGGTGACCGACAGCAGGATCCACGGCAGGCGGGGGCGCGACGCCGTTTCCGAGTTCGCCGCTGCCGTCGCGGTCATGGCGCGAATCCTCGCGGATCTCGAAGCACGTGCATAGCGAAACCGAACGTCATCGCGCCGCGTCGACAACTTCGAGGATCGCGTCGAGCACCAGCTGCGGATCCTGTTCCTCGACCGCGTGGCCGGTGTGCACCACGACCTGCTCGGCGAGCGGGCTGAGCACGAGCCAACCGCGCTGGTCCTGGACGTTGGCGCGCATACCGACGCGTTCCTCGGGAAACTCTGCCGCCGCGATCTCTTCTGCCGAGTACTCGTTGCTGATCACCGTCATCGGGATGTCACCGATCAGCCGCCGCGCAGCCCAGGCCTCCTTCTCCACCTCGAGGTAGTTGCGATTCTCGATGTTCTCCGGGTTGTCCCAGCGGGTGATCTCGACGAGCCACTGCGGCGGGTTCCGGAAGGGCCCCGGTACCTCCACGAACACCATCCCAGCGACCTGCTCCGGGTGTGCGACGGCATACCCGGCGGAGATGTAGCCGCCGCCAGAAGTGCCGACCAGGACGTACGGGCCGGGGATCGTCGGCCGCCTCGATCAGGTCCTCGAGGTCGCTGACGAGCTCCGCCAGCCCTCTCGGCCCAGGATCTGGGTCGCTCTGCCCGAGGTTGGCGCGGTCGTAGACACAGGTCCGCGTCTGCTGCGCGAGCGTCGCCTCGGCGAAGCCGTAGGAGTCGCTCGTGTCCTCGTCGCCGCCCTCCATGATCACCGTCGGCGAACCGGTGCCGGTGCAGCGCACGTAGAGGCCTCGGTCGCCGTCGATCTTCACGACTCCGTCGACGAGCGTCGGGGCGCTCGGAAGGCGACTCAGCGCGCGGCGCGCTGGAGGACGGCGCCGGACTCTTCGCGTCTGGCGCGGCCGACCGGGATCGTCCGACCCACAGGCGGACAGCGCGATGCGCCGCGATGCCGACAACGAGACCAACGATGACGTTCCTCATCATGCGCACCTCACTCCTACTTCGCGTCCGGTTGCCAGGTGCCGTGGGTGTAGATGCCGCCTGCGGCGATCTCGACCGGGTCGCCGCCGGCTGCGGGGATCGCCCACAGGCTGCGCGTGGCGGGCGTCACCGCGGTGAAGACGATCCACTTCCCGTCGGGGGTGTACTGCGGCTGCGTGGCTCGCAGGTCCGCGCTGGTGAAGTCGGTGAGCTGCTCGAGCCCGGTGCCGTCGGGGTGGATCCGGTAGAGATGTGACTCCCCTTCGGAGTACATGGGCGAGCGGGTGGGTGGCGTACGCGATCCACTTCCCGTCGGGAGACCAGTCTGACTCGCCGGCCTCCATCGCGGGGTCGGTGAGGCCGACGCTCGTCGGTCCCGTCGGCGTTGATGACGAAAACAGCGATGATCGAGGACTTGCCGTCCGCCGACGGCTGCCGCCAGTACGTCAGCTGGGTGCCGTCAGGTGACCACCGCGGGTTGTACTCACGGTCGCACTGCGGCTTGGTGTTGCTCGTGACCTGTCGAACCTCCCCGGTGGCTCGGTCGCCGATCCACAGCGAGCAGTCCGAGGGCAGGTCGTTCTTGAACGGAGCCATCGCGCGGACGAACGCCACCTGCGTCCCGTTGGGCGAGTACACCGGTTCGTCATCTCCCGCGCACGGCAGCTTGCACTCGAAGAGCTGGCGAGACGTGTCGGCCGCCACGTCGTACTCGAACAACGGTTCCTCGGTCTGGCCATCGCCCCTCGACGTGACGACGATGTGAGTGCCGTCGGGGGACCAGTCCGGAAGCAGAGCATTCGGAAGATCGGTGACGATCTGGTGGTCGTCGGTACCGTCGGGATGTACGAGCCACACGCCCTCGGCTCCGGTCCGGTCCGTCTGGTAGGCGATCCAGGAGTCGTCGCCTTCGAACGGGTTCGGAGCGAGCGGCGAATCGCTGGGCTCGACCGATGCATCGGTCTCCGATGGCGAGGGAGTCGCCGACGGGGAGGGCTCTGCGGCCGGCTCCTCGTCGTCTCCAGAGCCGCAGGCGGTGATTGTCCCGACTGCGATCACGGCGAAGCGACGGCTATCGCGGATCTCGAGTGTCCGTGGGATCCCATGACGGTGCCTCTTTCGCGGAGTCGGAGGGGTTAGTCACCCAGCCAACCCGTGGACCGTCCCGAGACCGTTACGAAACTGCTCGTTACGAAACGGTCCCACGTCTCGGTATCGTCACGCCATGGTGCAGGTCACGCTGCTCGGCCCGCCCCGGGTGACCCGGGACGGCGAGCCGGTGGTCTTCGAGACCCGCAAGGCGATGGCCCTCCTGGCCCATCTCGCGCACACCGAGCGCCCGCGCTCCCGCGCGATGCTGTGCGAGCTCCTCTACCCCGGGCACGACCCGGAGCGAGCGCGCGGGGCGTTGCGCCGCACGCTCTCGACCCTGCGCAAGGGGATCGGCGAGGAGTGGATCGATACGACGGGCGACGGCATCGCGCTGCGGCGGGCTCCAGAACTCCAGCTCGACGTCGAGCGGTTCCGCGAGCTGGCGGCACAGGGCGCGACCGGCTCACAGCTGCGTGAGGCCGTCGACCTGTTCGGCGGCGACTTCCTCGAGGGCTTCTCGCTGCGCGACAGCCCGGACTTCGACGACTGGCAGTCGGCGGCGGCCGACGCCCTCCGGACCGAGCTCGCCTCGGCGCTACGACGCCTCGTCGACCATCTCGCGGGGAACGGTGACCTCGAGGCCGCCCTGGTGTGCACGCGCCGCTGGCTCGAGCTCGACCCGCTGCACGAGCCGGCACATCGCGAGCTGATCCGCCTCTACGCGTGGAACGGCGACCGCGCGGCCGCCCTCGAGCAGTACCGGACCTGTGTGCGGACCCTGAGCCGTGAGCTCGGGGTCGCACCGCTCGAGGAGACGGCGGCGCTCTACGCGCACGTGAACGAGGGCACCCTCCCGCCGCCCGAGCTCAGCGCACCGATCCCACCGCCGGTGCGAACCCCACCAGCCGGCCCGCCCGACGAGCTCGAGCTCGTCGGCCGCTCGGAGCAGCTGGCGGCCCTCGTCGACGCGCACCTCGCCGCGGGTCCCGACGGCGCGCTGGCCGTGATCGAAGGCGAGGCCGGTATCGGCAAGACCCGCCTGGCGGCGGAGCTGGTACGCCGCGCCCAGGCGGCCGGGGCCGTCGTGCTCGAGGCTCGCTGCCACGACGACGAAGCTGGTCTCCCCTACGGGCCGGTGGTCGAGCTGCTGCGCGAGGCGGCCCGATACGCCGAGGGGTGGCCGGAGACCGTCCCGCCGCAGCGCCTCGCGGACGCGGGTCTGCTGCTGCCTGAGCTCGCGACCGTCGGCGCCGGTGGACCCGACCTGCTTCCGCTCGGCGGGCCGGGCGCGCAGGTCCGCCTGCTCGAGGGCGTCGCGACCGTGCTCGGTACCGCGTGTGCCGGCCCGGCGCCAGGAGTGGTCTTCGTCGACGACGTACACGCCGCCGACGACGCGACCCTCGACGCGATCGCCTACCTCGGCCGCCGGCTCACCGATCGCGCACTGCTGCTGGTGCTGACCTGGAGGACCGAGCGGATCCCGCCCGGACACCGGCTGCGTCGGCTCGCGGTCGATCTCGCTCGCGCTGGCAGCGCGACGATCGTGACCCCCGGCCGGCTGAGCGAGAACGATGTGTCCGGGCTGGTCCGGGCGGCCCTCCCCGCAGGTGCCACACCCGAGCTCGAGCGCCAGGTGTTCCTGGAGAGCGAGGGGTTGCCGCTGTTCGTCGCCGAGTACCTCGCCGGGCTCGGTGCGGGCCACCACGACACCCTGTCGCCGCGCGCCCAGGGGTTGCTGGACGGGCGGATCGCCGGCGTCGGCGAGACCGCGCGCCAGGTGCTCAGCGCTGCTGCCGCGATCGGGCGTTCCTTCGACGCCGAGACGCTGCGGCGGGCCAGCGGGCGGAGCGAGGAGGAGACGGTGGATGCGCTCGAGGAGCTGGTCGCGCACGGCTTGGTCAGGGAGGGGGCGGGGGAAGGCGCGGTCTACGACTTCTCCCATCAGAAGCTGCGCGCGCTCGTCTACGAACAGACCGCGCTGGCCCGGCGTCAGCTGCTGCACGGTCGCGTGGCCGCGGCGTTGTCCGGACCCCGGGCCAGCGGAGAACAGGCCGCGCTCGTCGCCCAGCACCTCCGGCTCGCCGGTGACCAGGAGGGTGCTGCCGAGCACTACCGGCTCGCCGCCGAGCATGCCGTCTCGCTCTACGCGCACGCCGACGCCCTCGAGCACATGCAGGCCGCACTGGCGCTGGGCCACCCCGATGTGGCGGGACTGCACGAGCGGATCGGCGACCTGCGCACCACCCTCGGCGACTACGGCGCGGCGCTCGCCGCCTACGAGGCCGCCGCCTCGTTCTCCGAAGCCCCGTCGGTGCTTGCGGTGATCGAGCACAAGCTCGGCAACCTGCACCAGCGTCGAGGCGAGTGGGACCGAGCGGAGATGCACCTCGTCGCGGCCCTCGATGCGGCAACCGACGAGGGGCTACGAGCTCGAGTGCAGGCCGACCTGGGGCTGACCCTCTTCCACGCCGGCGATCCCGGACGCGCGACGGAGCTCGCCCGCGATGCGCTCGCACTCGCCGAGACGGCGAGCGATCGCCAGGCCGAGACGCAGGCGCACAACATGCTCGGCGTACTCGCGCGCAGCGAAGGTGCTGCCGATCAGGCGCTCGAGCACCTCGAACGCAGCCTCGAGCTCGCCCGCGAGTTGGACGACGCGCCGGCCGAGGCAGCGGCGCTCAACAACCTCGCGCTCGTCCGGCGGGACGCGGACGAACTGCCGGCCGCGCTCGAGCTGACCGAGCGTGCTCTCGCGCTCTGCTCCCGGTACGGCGACCGACACCGCGAGGCCGCGCTCGAGAACAACCTCGCCGACCTGCACCACGCGGTCGGGCACGTGGACGAGTCGATGGCGCACCTCAAGCGAGCGGTCACGATCTTCCGCGAGGTCGGCGCCGACGAGGCCGCACGGCTCCCTGAGATCTGGAAGCTCGTCAGCTGGTGATGGTCTCGATACGCGCTCGCTCGTTCCTCGCTCGCGCTACTCGACCAGCGCTTTCGTTGGTCAAGTAGCCCGGCCGAGCTTGCGAGGTCGGGCGTATCGAGACCATCGCTTTCGTTGGTCGAGTAGCCCGGCCGAGCTTGCGAGGTCCGGCGTATCGAGACCATCGCTTTCGTTGGTCGAGTAGCCCGGCCGAGCTTGCGAGGTCCGGCGTATCGAGACCATCGCTTTCGTTGGTCGAGTAGCCCGGCCGAGCTTGCGAGGTCCGGCGTATCGAGACCATCGCCTCCGTTGGTCGAGTAGCCCGGCCGAGCTTGCGAGGTCCGGCGTATCGAGACCATCGCCGCTACTCGACGAGCGACACGGCGGCCTCGTCGATCGCGTCCGGGGACAGCACGTGCCCGATCGCGAGCGCGGCCGCTCCGATCACGCCGGCCCGCTCACCGGCGATCGAGGTGACGATCCGCAGGTGCTCGGTGGCCAGCGGCAACGACCGCGAGTAGACGACCTCGCGGATCCCGGCCAGGAGACTCTCGCCGGCCTCGGCCATCGAGCCACCGATCACGATCGCCGAGGGGTTGATCAGGTTGACCAAGGTGGCGACGACCTCACCGATGTCGCGGCCGGCCTGCCGCACGACCTGTACGGCGGTCGCGTCGCCACCCCGCACCAGCTGTACGACGTCCGCACCGGACGCCGCCTGCACGCCGGTCGCCTGCAGCGCGGCCGCCAGCGCCGGTCCGGCCGCGATTGCCTCGAGGCAGCCCCGGTTCCCACAACGGCACACGACGTCGGCCGCTCGCGCCACCGCGACGTGCCCGAGGTCGCCCGCGGTGCCCTGGGCGCCGCGCTGCAACGCGCCGCCGGAGACGATGCCGGAGCCGATGCCGGTGGCCACCTTGATGAACACCAGGTCGTCGACGTCGGCGAGGTGAGCGTGCCGCTCACCGAGCGCCATGATGTTGACGTCGTTGTCGATGAGCACCGGCACGTCGAAGGCCCGCTGCACGTGGGCCGGCACGTCGTACCGGTCCCAGCCGGGCATGATCGGCGGGTTGATCGCGCGGCCGGTCGAGTGCTCGACGGGGCCTGGCAGCCCGATCCCGATGGCGGCCAGCTCGGCGACGGCGCGGTTCTGCTCGGCGAGCATCTCGCCGACCTGTTCCTCCACCCAGCCGAGCACGTGCTCCGGTCCGAGCGCCACATCGAGGTCCTCGCGGCGCTCGACCAGGATCATCCCGGCCAGGTCGGCCAGCGCGATCCGCGCGTGCGTGGCGCCGACGTCGGCACCGGCGACCACCCGGGCCGACGGGTTGAGCGCGAGCAGCGATGGCGGTCGCCCGCCGGTGGAGACGCCGCCGCCGTACGGCGCCACCAGCCCGAGCTGCATCAGCAGGTCGATCCGGATGGCGATCGTCGAGCGGGCCAGGCCCAGCGCGTCGGCAAGTTGCGCCCGGGTCCGGGGCTGGCCGTCCCGGAGCAGCTCGAACACGTCGCTGGTCCGCACGACCGGAAGTGTCGCACCGCGAGTTCTGCATGTCCAGCAATGAACTTCTGCCGAACTCTCGACAGAAGCGGGTGACGCGTGCCACAGTGACCGGCGTGCCAGAGTCCACCAGCCCGGGTGCCTCCAAGGTGTTGCTGAAGGCGACCGGGCTGACCAAGAGCTTCGCCGGCCACCGCGTGCTGGATCGCGTCGACCTCGAGCTGCGTACCGGCCAGGTGCACGGCCTGGTCGGCGAGAACGGCGCCGGCAAGTCCACGCTGATGAAACTGCTCGCCGGGGTCTACACCCCCGACGAGGGCGACATCGAGGTGGCCGGCGAGCGGGTCTCGTTCTCGCACCCGCTGCAGGCCCAGCAGGCCGGCGTCTCGACGGTCTTCCAGGAGTTCAACCTCCTGCCCGACCGCTCGGTCGCCGAGAACGTCTGGCTCGGCCGTGAGCCGCGCCGCCGCGGTCTCGTCGACACCCGGCGGATGCAGGCTGACACCGCCGAGCTGCTGGGCGACCTCGGCGTCACGCACATCCGTCCCGGCCAGCGGGTCCGCTCGCTGAGCGTTGCCGAGCAGCAGATCGTCGAGATCGCCAAGGCGGTCAGCTTCGACTCCCGCGTCATCCAGATGGACGAGCCGACCGCGGCGCTCGCCGACCACGAGGTCGAGCTGCTCTACGGCATCATCGCCGGCCTGACCGAGCGTGGCGTCGGCATCGTCTACGTCTCCCACCGGCTCAAAGAGGTCTTCAACCTCTGCGACACCATCACTGTCCTGAAGGATGGCCAGCAGGTCACCACGCAGCCGGCCGCCGAGCTCGACGACGCCTCGCTGGTCCGGCTGATGGTGGGCCGCTCGATCTCGTCGTTCTTCCCCGACAAGCCCGAGGGCGTCGAGCCGGGCGAGCCCCGCCTCGAGCTCCGCAACGTCGGCAACGGGTACGTCGACGGCGTCGACCTCACCCTGCGCGCCGGAGAGATCGTCGGCGTTTCCGGGCTCCAGGGGTCCGGCCGTACCGAGCTGCTCGAGGCGATCTTCGGCGTCCGCCCGTTCACCCGCGGCGAGATGCTCGTCGACGGCAAGCCGCTGACCCCGCGCTCGCCGCGACATGCGATCCGATCCGGCCTGGCGATGATCACCGAGGACCGCAAGGCCACCGGACTGGCGCTCAACCAGACCATCCTCGACAACGCGCTCGGCGTGGTCCGCGCGGTCTTCCCGGGCCGTACGTCGTCCGCCCGCCGACGGGTCCCCGGCATCCTCTCGTCGCTCGACGTCTCGGCGCGGTCGATGGACCAGGAGGCGCAGTTCCTCTCCGGCGGCAACCAGCAGAAGGTCGTCCTCGCCCGCTGGCTCGCGACCGATCCTCGCGTCGTACTGATGGACGAGCCGACGCGCGGTATCGACGTCGGCGCCAAGCATGCGATCTACGAGCTGATGCGCGCGATGACCGCCGAGGGCGTCTGCGTGCTGATGGTGTCCAGCGAGCTGCCGGAGGTGATCGGCATGTCTGACCGGATCTTGGTGATGCGCGACGGCCGGGTGGCCGGCGAGCTGCCCGCCGGCTCCGACGAGGAGGCCGTGATCCAGGTGGCCACCGGCGTCACGGAGGCCGCGCGATGAACCTTCTGCGCGGCCGCACCCTCACCTCGACCGGCATCGTCTACATCGTCCTGCTGATCGCAATCATCCTCGGTGCGATCCTCACCGCCACGGCCGACCGCAACTTCTTCAGCCAGGGCAACGTCTCCTCGGTCCTCACCGGCACCAGCATCCTGGGCTTCATCGCGATCGGTCAGACGCTGGTCATCCTGATCGGCAGTCTCGACCTGTCGGTGCCGTTCGTGGCCAGCCTGGTCAGCGTGCTCGCGGCCGAGCGGATGGCCGGCGACCCGGCCAACGTGCCGATGGCGGTCGGCGTGGCGCTCCTGGTCGCCGCTGCCGTCGGACTCGCCAACGGCCTCATCGTCAGCGCCCTCGGGGTGCACGGCTTCGTCGCCACGTTGGGCACCGGCCTCGTGATCAGCGGCTACCTCGCGACCAACTACCAGGGCAACACCGGCTCCGCGCCGCGCGACTTCCGGCTGATCGGCGCCCAGCAGATCGGTCCGGTTCCGGTGTCGACGCTGATCATGCTCGGCTGCGCGATGCTGGCGATCCTGATGCTCCGGCGTACCCGCCTCGGCCTGCACATCTACGCCGTCGGCGGCAACCGTGAGGTCGCCCGGCTCTCCGGCATCCACACCCAGGTCCCCGTCGTCGCGGCACACGTTCTGTGCTCGCTGCTCGCGGCACTGGCCGGCCTGCTGCTGCTCGCCCGGCTCAGCGTCGGCAGCCCCACCATCGGCTCCCAGGGCGGCTACGACCTGATGTCGATCGCCGCGGTGGTGCTCGGCGGCACCATCCTCGCCGGCGGCAAGGGCAACGTGCTCGGCACCCTCGCCGGCGTCGCGATCTTCGCCGTCATGGACAACGTGATGGCCGCGACCGAGGTCAACCCGTTCCTCAAGGACATCATCCGCGGCGTGGTGATCGTTGCTGCCGTGGCTGTCTACGCACGCCGCGAGATCGAACGGCGCCCAGCGCGGTTCGAGAAGCCCTCGACCCTCGACGCCGCCCTCCAGGAGGCGCGATGACGACCACCCAGACCCGGCCGCCGATCGCCGCCCACCAGGGAGGTCTCGGAGTCCGTATCGCTGCGGCCGTCGCGACTCCGGGCGGCGCGGTGTTCGTGCTCGCGATCGGGCTGCTCATCGCCACCATCGTCGCCAACCCCAACTTCGGCGACCCGGGCGTCATCATCCGGTTCCTGGGTCGCACCGCGCCGATCGCGATCGCTGCGATGGGTCAGTACTACGTCATCGTCTCCGGTGAGTTCGACCTCTCGATGGGTGCCGTCGTCACCATGCAGGTGGTGATCGCCGGCGAACTGATCGGCCAGGACGAGGGCCGGATCGTTCCGGTCACCTGCCTGATGCTGCTGGTCGGTGCCGGCATCGGCCTGGTCAACGGCCTGGTGACAACGTTGCTGAGGGTCCCGAGCTTCATCGTCACGCTCGGCACGATGCTCGCCCTCACCGGGCTGGTGCGCTATTTGACCGGCGGTGCCGCGACCGGCAACCCGGTCGACAGCTTCCGCGAGATCGGCCGTGGCAACTTCGAGAACGTCCCGGTCGTCGAGGTGATCCCCTACCCGCTGATCATCTTCCTGGTCCTGGCCGTGGCCGCCAGCTGGCTGATGCGCCGGCCGTTCGGCCGCAGCCTGGTCGCCGCCGGCGACAACCCCGACGCGGCGTACCTCTCCGGCACTCCGCTGTGGTGGCTGAAGACCCGTGCGTTCATCCTGTCCTCGCTGTCGGCCACCGTCGCCGGGATCATCCTGGTCGGGTACGCCGGCGTGCACCCGTCCGTGGGCAAGGGCTACGAGTTCATCGCGATCACGGCGGTCGTCCTGGGCGGCGTGCTGCTCGGCGGCGGCCGCGGTTGGGTGCTGTCTGCCGCTGCCGGCGCCTTCGCGCTCGAGCTGCTGTTCCGGCTGCTCACCGTGCTCGAGGTCGAGTCCACGTGGCGCGATTCCGTCCAGGGCCTGATCATCATCGTCGCCGTCGCCGCCGCGGGCCGCGCCTGGCAGGTCGGCCGGCGACCACGGCGTACCGCTGCCTTCCCCACGAATTCACCGCAGTCCCCCACGCCCGAACCTTCGGGCCAGAACACAGGAGAAAAGTGATGCGCAAAATCAGGGGCGCCCTGGCGTCCACAGCGGCGCTGCTGGTGGTGCTCACCGCCTGCGGCACCGACGACTCGCTCGACGACCCCGACTCCGCGCCGGATGGCGGTGAGACGTCCGAGTCCAGTGACGAGTGGTTCGTCCAGGAGGACTTCGACACCCAGGACGCCCAGCGAGGCGCGACGTTCGAGGGCGACCCGGCGCAGCCCTACCTGCAGTACATCGACGGCGAGATGACCGACACCGCGGAGTTCGAGTCCGAGGGTGCCAAGAAGGTCTGCTTCGCCAACGCGTCGATCTCCAACCCGTGGCGTCAGACCGGCTGGATCACCATGAACCAGCAGCTGGGAGCGCTGCAGGACTCCGGCGTCATCTCCGAGATGGAGACCCGCGACGCCGAGGACGACGACAACACCCAGATCTCCGACATCCAGTACTTCATCGACGAGGGCAACTGCGACGCGTTCATCATCTCGCCCAACTCGACCGCTGCGATGACTCCCGCCGTCGAGGCCGCCTGTGAGACCGGCAAGCCGGTCGTGGTCTTCGACCGCGGTGTCGAGACCGACTGCGCCACGACGTTCATCCACCCGATCGGTGGCTACGCGTGGGGCATCGACACGGCCAACTTCCTGGTCGAGAACCTCGAGGAGGGCGACAAGGTCGTCGCGCTGCGGATCCTGCCCGGCGTCGACGTGCTGGAGACCCGCTGGGCCGCGGCCGAGAAGATCTTCGACGAGAACGGCATCGACGCCGTCGACTACTTCACCGGCGCCGACCCGACCGAGATCAAGAAGATCATCACCGACGAGCTCACCAAGGGTGACGTCGCCGGGGTGTGGATGGACGCCGGTGACGGCGCCGTCGCCGCGATCGAGGCCTTCGAGGACCAGGGCGTCGACTACCCGGTCATGACTGGCGAGGACGAGATGTCCTTCCTGCGCAAGTGGGAGGAGACCGGGCTGACCGGCCTCGCGCCGGTCTACTCCAACTTCCAGTGGCGCACCCCGCTGCTGGCGCTGGAGAAGATCTTCGCCGGTGAGCCGGTGCCCGCCGAGTGGGTGCTGCCGCAGGTCCCGATCACCGAGGACGAGCGGTCCGCCTTCCTGGACGCCAACGAGGGCATGCCCGACGGTCACTACGCCAAGTTCGGTGGCGAGGACCTGCCCGGCTACCCCGAGGTCTGGCAGGAGCGTCAGATCCCGTAATGATCGCTCCCCTCCTCGGCGTCAACACCTGGGTATGGACCTCGCCCCTCACGGACGAGGTCCTGCCCGGGCTGTTGCGCCGGATCGTCGAGCTCGGGTTCGACGCGGTCGAGCTGCCGCTGGAGAACCCCGGCGACCTCGACCACGAGGCGACCGCCGCGGTGCTGGCCGAGACCGGCCTGACGCCGTACGTCGTCGGCGCGATGGCGCCGGGCCGCGACCTGGTGGCCGCGGACCCGGACGCCGTCGCCGCGACGCAGGACTACCTGCGCGCGTGCGTCGACCTGGCCGCCGCGGTGGGTGCGGCCAGCGTCTGCGGGCCGTTCTACGCCGCGACGGGCCGGACCTGGCGGCTGGACGCTGAGGAGAGGGAGTCGGCGTACAAGGAATGGCGGGAGCACCTCGCTCCCGTCGCCGAGTACGCCGGCGCGCGGGGGGTGCGGCTCGGGATCGAGCCGCTCAACCGCTACGAGACATCGCTGATCAACACCGTCGACCAGGCCATGACCGGGCTGGGCTCGCTGCTCGGCCCGGTCGGCTTGGCGCTCGACACCTACCACCTCAACATCGAGGAGCGCTCAAGCGCCAACGCGATCCGGCTCGCCGGGCAGCACCTGGCACACCTGCAGGTCTGCGGCAGCGACCGCGGCGCACCCGGCGGCGACCAGACCGACTGGGTCGCGTTGTTCGCGGCCCTGGATGAGGTCGGGTACGCCGGCCCCCTCAACATCGAGAGCTTCACGCCCGACAACGCCTCCATCGCGGTGGCCGCCTCCATCTGGCGGCCGCTCGCGGGCTCGCCCGACGACCTCGCGGCTGACGGCCTGGCGTTCCTTCGCACACTCACTCAAGGCGGCGCCGATGTCTGACCCCACCTCGCGACCGCTCGGTGTCGCCGTGGTCGGCTACTCGTTCATGGGCAAGGCCCACTCCCACGCGTGGCGCAACGTCGGCGCGTTCCACGACGTACCGCCGGTGACCCAGCAGGTGCTGGTCGGCCGCGACGAGCGGGCGGTCAAGGACCTCGCCGGCCGCTACGGATGGGCGGAGGCGGCCACCGACTGGCGCTCGGTGATCGGGCGCGAGGACGTCGGCATCGTCGACATCTGCACCCCCGGCGACAGCCACGCGGAGATCGCGATCGCCGCGCTCGAGGCGGGCAAGCACGTGCTGGTCGAGAAGCCGCTGGCCAACTCGGTCTCCGAAGGTGAGGCGATGGTGGCCGCCGCCGCGGCCGCCGCGTCGCGCGGAGTGGCGTCGATGGTGGGCTTCAACTACCGCCGGGTGCCCGCACTGGCGCTGGCCCGCGAGCTGATCGCCGCCGGCCGGATCGGCGCGGTGCGGGAGGTGCGGGCGGCGTACCTCCAGGACTGGCTTGCCGATGACTCTGCGCCGATGACCTGGCGGCTGCGAAAGGAGAGCGCCGGATCGGGCGCGCTCGGCGACCTGGGCTCGCACGTGGTCGACCAGCTGCACTACCTGCTCGGCGAGCCGGTGACCTCGGCGAGCGGACACCTGCGCACATTCGTGACGACGCGGACGGGAGACGACGGGCCCGAGCCGGTCACCGTGGACGACGCCGCGTGGGCGACGCTGACAGTGCCGTCGGGCGCGGTCGCCAGCCTCGAAGTCAGCAGGATGGCCACTGGCCGCAAGAACGGCCTGACCATCGAGGTCTACGGAAGCCGCGGCTCACTCTCCTTCAACCTCGAACGCCTCAACGAGCTGTTCGTGAACTCCGAGCGGGTGCTGGTCACCGAGGCCGACCACCCGTACGTCGGCGCCTGGTGGCCGCCGGGTCACGTGCTCGGCTGGGACAGCACGTTCATCTCGCAGGCCGCGGACTTCCTCGCCGCCATCGCGGCCGGTGCGGCGCCGTCGCCGTCGTTCGCCGACGGGCTGGCGGTGCAGCGGGTGCTGGCGGCGATCGAGCAGAGTGCGGCAGCCTCAGGGGCCAGCGTCGACGTCGTACAGGAGGAGCCCTCATGAGCAAGCGGTTCACCCTCTTCACCGGCCAGTGGGCCGACCTGACCCTGGAGGAGGTGGCCGGTCTGGCCGCCGGCTGGGGCTACGACGGCCTGGAGATCGCGGTCTCCGGCGAGCACCTCGACGCCTGGCGGTGGGACGAGCCGGGGTACGTCGAGGGCCGACTGGAGATCCTGAAGAAGCACGGCCTGGGCTGCTGGGCGATCAGCAACCACCTCACCGGCCAGGCCATCTGCGACGACCCGATCGACGACCGGCACCGCGCAATTGTGCGCGAGAAGGTCTGGGGCGACGGCGCGGCCGAGGGAGTCCGCGAGCGGGCGGCGGAGGAGATGAAGCGGACGGCGCGGCTCGCCAAGGCGATGGGCATCGACACGGTGGTCGGGTTCACCGGCTCGTCGATCTGGCAGTACGTCGCGATGTTCCCGCCCGTGCCTGCCGCGAAGATCGATGCGGGATACACCGACTTCGCGACCCGTTGGCACCCGATCCTCGACGTGTTCGAGGAGTGCGGGGTGCGCTTCGCCCACGAGGTGCATCCGTCCGAGATCGCTTACGACTACTGGACGACGATGCGCACGCTCGAGGCGATCGAGCACCGGCCGGAGTTCGGGATCAACTGGGACCCGTCGCACATGGTGTGGCAGCAGCTGGACCCGGTCGCGTTCATCACCGACTTCGCCGACCGGATCTACCACGTGGACTGCAAGGACACCCGGATGCGGGTCGGCGGCGGCCGCAACGGGCGGCTCTCCTCGCACCTGCCCTGGGGCGACCCGCACCGCGGCTGGGACTTCGTCACCGCGGGCCGCGGCGACGTGCCGTGGGAGGACTGCTTCCGCGCGCTCGCCGCGATCGGGTACGCCGGACCGGTCTCCGTCGAGTGGGAGGACGCCGGCATGGACCGCCTGCAGGGGGCACCCGAGGCCCTGGAGTTCCTGCGTCGCTTCGACTACGAGCCGCCGGCGACCTGCGTTCGACGCCGCGTTCAGCTCCGACTAGCGGCGCCGCACACGGTGCGCTACAACTTCCGCCGACGCAGCACGCTGACCGCGAAGTCGGCGTCATCGTGCCAGGCGCGCAGGTCCCAGGTCGCGAACCGGTGCTCGAGCCTAAGCCCGGCCTCCTCGACCGCGCGGTCGAAGGCGTCGAGCGGCAGCTCGCGGTCGACATGGAAGCCGGCGACCACGAAGCCGTCCGGCTTCACGTGGGCGGCCACCCGGCGGAGTACCTCGGTCTCGGTGTCGGGCGCGAGGAAGACCATCACGTTGCCGGCAAGTACGGCGCCGTCAAACGGCTCCTCGTCGGCGAGGTCGAGCCCCGCCAGGTCCGCCACCAGCCAGCGCGGGCCGGGATGGTCGGCCTCGGCGGCCTCGATCAGCACCGGGTCGACGTCGACCCCGACCACCGTGTGGCCGCGTTCGTGCAGCACCGCGCCCACCCGGCCGGGGCCGCAGCCGGCGTCCAGCACCCGCGACCGCGGAGCCAGCATCGCGTCGACCAACCGGGCCTCGCCGCCCAGGTCGTCGCCGTCGGCCGCCATCGTGCGGAACCGGTCGACGTACCACTCCGAGTGCCCGGGCTTGGTCTCGGTCACCCATCGGGTCAGTTTGGCCACGCCTCCACGATAGTGAGGGGTTGCGCACCGGCCGGAGATGTCTAGGTTGAAAGGAAACCTCGGGCCCTCGGGAGGCTGCAATGTCCGTTGTCGAACGCCGCACGCTGCTCAAGACCACCGCCGGAGCCGCCGTCGGCGGGCCATTCGCTGGCCTGGTCGCGATGCCGGCCGGCGCCCACTCACCGCCACAGCCCGCCGCGCTGGTCCCGATCGCCGACGAGCGGGACGGCAAGGTGCGGCTGCACCTGCCGGAGGGGTTCCACTACCGATCGTTCCACGACACCGAGATGCCGGTGACGCTCACCGATGGCACCGCGCTGCCGGGGCGGCACGACGGCATGGGCGCGTTCGACGGGCCGCGGCAGAGCGTGCTGCTGGTCCGCAACCACGAGGTCAACAACCCCGGTCCGGCGTTCGGGGTCGGCGACCCCTACGACCCCCAGGCGCGTGGCGGCACCACCACCGTGCAGGTCACCGCGACCGGCGACGTGATCCGCGCCTTCACCAGCCTCAACGGCACGATGATGAACTGCTCGGGCGGGCGGATGCCGTGGGGCGCCTGGGTCACCTGCGAGGAGACCGTCAACGGACCCGACGTCGGAGCCGACTTCACCGGAGCTTCGAACGTGCCACTGACCAAGCGGCACGGGTACGTGTTCGAGGTCCCGGTCAGCCCTCATCCCGGCAGTGGGCAGTCGAACCGGAAGCCGATCCACCACGCCGGCCGGTTCCCTCACGAGGCGGTCTCCTTCGACCCGAAGGGCGGCCACCTCTACCTGACCGAGGACAACTTCGCGTTCCCGTCGGGCTTCTACCGCTACAAGCCGCCGGTGCACCCGATGAAGATCGGCCGGATCCGCGACGGCGGGAGGCTGCAGATGCTGAAGGTCCGGGGAGTCGACAACGCCCACCTGGAGCAGCACCAGATCAACGGCGCGACGTACGACGTCAAGTGGGTCGACATCCCCGAGCCCGACATCGAGTACGACTACGTGCCCGGGCAGCCGGCGCCAACGCCGAACGACACCGCGCTTCGCCACGTCAGCAACCAGGGCCTCGCGAATGGCGCGGCCGGCTTCTCCCGCCTGGAGGGGCAGGCGTATGACGACGGGGTCGTCTACTTCACCTCGACCCAAGGTGGTGGCGCCGCCGAGACCGGGCCAGAGCTGTCGACCGGGTACGGCAACGGCTCGGGCCAGGTGTGGGCCTACGACATCAAGCGCCGCAAGCTGACCTGCGTCTTCCAGTCGCCCGGCCCGCTGGTGCTGGACCTGCCCGACAACGTGACGACGTCCAAGCACGGCACGCTCGTGGTCTGCGAAGACAACTCCGACAACAACTTCATCCGCGGCATCAGCCGGCGCGGCAAGCTCTTCGACATCGCCCTGAACCGGCTGACCAGCAGCACCGGCACCGACCGCTCCAACGACGAGTTCGCGGGGACGACGTTCAGCCCGAACGGGCGCACGCTGTTCGTGAACATCCAGGCCTCGGCCGGGATGACGTTCGCGATCTGGGGGCCGTGGCGGCGGATCGGCGTCTAGTGCGCGGCCGTGGGGAAGATTCACCGGTTATGCGGTGAATCTGACCGTTCTTGTACGAACCTTCGTCGGGGAACGGTTCAATTCACCGGTTATGCGGTGAATTGAACCAGGGGTCACCCCCCGCTGAACCAACGCCGCGGCGACGTACGCACCGAGGTCGCGGTGGCCGGCCTCGGTGAGGTGCAGCCGGTCGTCGAGGTAGTCGAGCTCGAGGCCGCTGGTGCGGACATACGTCGCGCCCGCCGTTCTCGCGAGTCCGGCCAGGAGCCGATCCACGCGTGGCACCTTGGCAGCCCGCGAGGGCGCGAGCACCGGGCCTACGATGACCACCTGCCGGCCGTCGAGCGCGTGCATCAGCCGCGCGAACCCCGCGGAGATCTCGGCGGATGACTGGTCGAAGTCGTTGAGGCCGCCCGCGACGACGACCAGGTCGACACCGCTCGAGATCGCCTCGCCGGCGCGGTCCGCGAAGGACACGGCCCCGCAGCCACTGGCCCCCGCACTGAAGCCGGTACCGGAGAAGCCGGCCACGTGCACCCGGCCGTCCAGCCGGCTCGGCCACGAAGCCGCGGGACGGTCGAGCCCGAGCCCCACGGAGTACGAGTCGCCGATCACCACGACGCTGTCACCGAGACCCGTGTCCGCGGCCGCTCGCTCGGCGGACGCCTTGGCGAGCCGGGCGCAGTGCCGCGCGTCCGTCGCCGCCGCCGACAGGTGGAAGACCAGCAAGGACCCGACCAGGAGGACAGCGCTCAGCAGCGCAACGAGCGGCAACCGTGCCGCGCTCCCCCGATGGATCACCGCAGAAGTGTGCGGCCTCGTACTGGTACGGCGTAGCGATTTGGCGGAACTCGCAGGGTCAGCCGCCCGGCCGCACCAGCCCGCACTCATAGGAGAGCACCACTGCCTGTACCCGCGTCGTCACTCCGAGCTTCGCGAGCACCCGGTTGACGTGGGTCTTCACGGTCGCCGGGGCCACCACGAGGTCGCCGGCGATCTCGTCGTTGGACCGTCCCCGAGCCATCAGCACCAGCACCTCGCGCTCCCGCTCGGTGAGTGATGCCAGCCGCTGCGGTACGCCGTCCTCCGGAGCCGGCTGCCTGAGGTACTCCTCGATCAGCCGCCGGGTCAGCGTCGGCGCGAGCAGCGCCTCCCCGGCCGCCACCGTCTCGATCCCCTCGACCAGCCGGTCGGGCGGCGTCGCCTTGAGCAGGAAACCGGCCGCCCCCGCCGCGAGTGCGTCGTACACATAGCGGTCGAGGTCGTACGTCGTCAGCACCAACACCCGGCTCGGCAGCCCCGCCTCGGTCAGCTCGCGGGTCGCTGCGATGCCGTCGAGCACCGGCATCCGGATGTCCATCAGCACGACGTCCGGACCGGTCCGCCGGACCACGTCGACCGCCTCGCGGCCGTCGGCCGCGGTGCCGACCACCGAGCAGCCACGGGCTTCGAGCACCATCTCGAGCCCGGAGCGGACCAGATCCTGATCGTCGGCAACCACCACCGTGGTCATGCCGATACCTCCACCGACAGCGGGATCACGGCCGCGACCTCGAACCGGTCGCCGCTCAGCCGGTGCGTGAGCGTCCCGCCCACGAGCTCGACGCGCTCGCCCATGCCGGTCAGACCGAGGCCGGAGCCGGTGCCGGTGCCCGGTCCGACGCGGTTGGCGCATCGGATCCGCAGGTTCTCCGAGTCCACCGACACGGCGAGGGACATCCCACCGTCGCCGTGCTTGAGGGCGTTGGTCAGCGCCTCCTGGACCACGCGGTACGCCGACACGTCGACGCTCCCGGGAAGGGCCGTCTCCGGCAGCCCCAGCTCGGCGTCGACCGTCAGACCGGCAGCGCGGAACTGCTCGACCAGCGCAGGCAGGTCGAGCACCCCTGGCGCCGGGCTGAGGCCGAGCTCGTCCGCCTCGTCGCGGATCAGGTGCAGCAGCCGCCCGGTCTCGGCCAAGGTACGTCGCCCGGTCTCGGCCACCGACTCCAGCATCGCCACCGCGCGGTCGGGCGACGATCGCACCTGGTCCTGGGCCGCGGCCGTCTGCACCACCATGGCGCTCAGCGAGTGGGCGATCACGTCGTGCAGCTCGCGGGCGATCCGGTCCCGCTCGTCACGCACGGCCCGGTCGCGCAGCTGCTCGGACTGGCGGACGATCTGCTCGGCCTGGTCGGCCATCCGGCGGGTGACCCGGCCGACGACGTACGGCGGGACGAACAGGGACAGCACAAAGACGACGTCGGTGATGTCGTGGGAACGGGTGTCGACGACGAGATACGCCGCGAGGAAGCCGGCCAGCTGTGCCGCGATGCCGATCAGGCCGCGCAGGTCGGAGATCCAGCGGGCCAGGGCGTAGCCGATCACCGCCATGAACAGGATCGGGGTCGCCAGGTCGTCGAGCTGGGGGCCGTACCAGGGCAGGGAGAGCAGCAACAGACCCGCCGTGGTGCCCAGCACCAGCGGGGCGCGTCGACGCCACACGAGCAGGAGGGCCACAACGGCCTGGACAGCCACCCCCGCGCCCCAGCCGTCAAGGCCGGAGACCGCAGCCTCGACCGCCGCGACGGCCAGGACCCCGGCGGGGACGAGCACGTCGTACCGACTGATCGCGCGGGGCATTTCCGCAGCGTAGGTCCGGCTGGGAGGACGCGTAGTCAAACCAGGGGTGGAGATCGGTCCGACACCACGGTTGACGACCCGGAGGGGGGCCCGGCCGGAGGCTCGTTGGCACCAACCCCGACACATCGGAGACAGAGATGCTCGAAGGACGTGACCGACAGATCGGCCGCCTCGCCTGGGTGATGGCCTGGGCGGCCCTCGTGGTCGGACAGCTGCACGCGCTGTCTCGCTACCGGACCGACGACGGCCGCAGCGACCTGGACCTGCCGCTGACCGGCGCCTGGGCCGAGCCGGCAACCGATGCGCTGCTGCCGCTGCTCGACTGGGCGAGCGCCGACACCGTCTACTACACCTACGGCAAGCTCTGGCTGCCGATCTTCGTGGCGTTCACGCTGTGCGCGTTCGTGGTGCACCGCCGACGCGACCCCCAGGGCAAGGAGCGCTGGGCCTGGCGGATCGCACTCACCGGGTACGTCGGCGCGTGCGTCTCCGTCGCGGCCGAGTACTGGACCCAGTGGGGCGCGGGCTCGGAGGCTCTGCTCGAAGCGTTGTTCGTCGTCACCATCCCCTTCATCCTCATCACAGTGCTCGGCTCCACCGCCCTGGGCATCACGCTGTTGGTGAAGGGGTTCCGGCCGAAGGGCGTGGCGTGGTTGCTCGCGCTGACCTTCCCCGCAGCCGTGTTCATCCCCGAGATCACCTCGCTCGGCAACATCGTGCTGCCGATCGCGTTCGCGTTCGCGATCCTGGGTCGCCGGATCGCGCGCACCGCGGAGCTGACCCGACCGGTGACAGAGGGCGTGGCTCAGACGGCGTAAGCCGCGAGCTCTCCGGCGAGGCCCTCGTTCGCGCGACCGTGGACGAGGGTCCCGTCGGCGGTGTGCTCCATCGACTCGATCTCGCCCTGCTGGTGCAGCCGATTGATCAGGTCGCCGCGCTCGTAGGGAAGCAGCGCGTGGAACTCGACATCCGGGCGCGGGAGCTCGGCCTCGACCGCCGCGATGGCGTCGTCGATGCCTTCGCCGGAGTGAGCGCTGACCACCACGGAGTGCGGCTCGCGCTGGCGGAGCCGGGCCAGCACCATCGGGTCGGCGATGTCGGCCTTGTTGATCACGACCAGCTCGGGGACGTTGGCGGCACCGATCTCGGCGAGCACCTCGCGCACCGCGTTGAGCTGACCCTCGGGGTCGGGGTGCGACCCGTCGACGACGTGCAGGATCAGGTCGGAGCCGGCGACCTCCTCCAGTGTGCTCCGGAAGGCATCGACCAGCTGGTGCGGCAGGTGCCGCACGAAGCCCACGGTGTCGCTCATCGTGTAGACCCGGCCGTCGGCTGTGGTCGTACGACGGGTGGTTGGGTCCAGCGTTGCGAAGAGCGAGTCGTCGACGAGCACGCCGGCGCCGGCGAACCGGTTGAGCAGCGAGGACTTGCCGGCGTTGGTGTAGCCGGCGATCGCGACCGAGGGGATCCGGTTGCGGCGGCGCTCGTTGCGCTTGGTCTCGCGGGTGCCGCGCATCGCCTTCAGCTCGCGGCGGAGCTTGGCGATCTTGTCGTTGATCCGGCGCCGGTCGGTCTCGATCTTGGTCTCACCGGGGCCACGGCCACCGATGCCGCCGCCGTCGGCGCCGACCCGGCCACCGGCCTGGCGGGACAGCTGGCCGCCCCAGCCGCGCAGCCGCTGCTTCATGTAGTTGAGCTGGGCCAGCTCGGTCTGTGCCTGGCCCTCCTTGGACTTCGCGTGCTGGGCGAAGATGTCGAGGATCAGCGCGGTCCGGTCGACGACCTTGACCTTCAGCCGGTCCTCGAGGTTACGCAGCTGGCTGGGCGCGAGCTCGCCGTCGCAGATCACGGTGTCGGCGCCGCTGGAGATCACCAGTTCGCGCAGCTCGTCGACCTTGCCGCGACCGACGTACGTCGCCGGGTCGGGCTTCTGCCGGCGCTGGTAGACCGCCTCGAGCACCTCGGAGCCGGCCGTCTCGGCGAGCAGCGCGAGCTCGGCCATGGAGTTCTCGGTGTCGGTGACGGTGCCGCCGGTCCACACGCCCACGAGCAGCACCCGCTCCAGGCGGAGCTGGCGGTACTCGACCTCGGTGATGTCCTCGAGCTCGGTGCGCAGCCCGGCGACCCGGCGGAGCAGGTGCCGTTCCTCGAGGTCCATCGCCCCAGTCGTGGGGTCGACTCGGTCCCCGGGGGTCTCCTCGGGGTCCGGGCCGTCTGGCCAAGGTTGGCTGAGTCCCGACTCGAACTCCTCCTCCTCTACCTCCCAGGTGTCGGTGGCGGTGAGCTCGTCGTCGAGATTGAAGTCAGGTGCGTTCGTCATCCGGCCTCAAGAGTACGTTTCGGTCGTTCGCGGCCGCGAACGCTTAACGTTCGAGCGTGCAGCTCCCCGCGATCCCGCCCGGCGTCCGGCTGCTCGGCCTGTGTGGTGCGCCGGGCGTGGGCAAGTCCACAACGGCAGCCGCGCTGGCCGCTCGAGACGGCGCGGTGGTGGTGCCGATGGACGGTTTCCACCTCCCTCAGGCCGAGCTGGTGCGGCGTGGGCTGCGGGACCGGATGGGCACGCCGGAGACGTTCGACGCGGAGGGGTACGCCGACCTGCTCGCGCAGGTGCGACGTAGAGAAGTGGTCGTGGCACCGGATTTCGACCGGGTGGCCGAGGAGTCGATGCCGCGGGCGATCGGGGTGCCGCCCGAGGCGAGCTTGGTCGTCACTGAGGGCAACTACCTGCTGCTCGACGAGCCCCGCTGGCGGGCGGTGCGGGACTCGCTGGACGCGGTCTGGCACCTGGTCTGCGACCAGTCGGTACGCCGTGAGCGGCTGCTGGCGCGGCACATGGAGTTCGGCAAGACGCCTGACGAGGCGGCCGCGTGGGTGTCGCGAGTGGACGACGCGAACTCACGGCTGATCGAGGCGGCGGCGTACCGGGCGGACGCGATCATCGACCTCACCGCATAACCTGCGTAACCGCAGAACTTGCGTTGCCGCACTTTATGCGGCATACTTGCTCAATGAAGCCAGACCCGCAGCAGCTCGCCGCCGTACGTCGATCGCTCGAGGCCGCCGAGGACCTCGAACCCGACGAGGCACTCCCCCACCTGCGCGCGGCCGCCGACCAGCTCACCGAGCTGATCGACGAGTCGATGGCGCAGGCGGTGCTCACCGGCAAGTCGAGCCTGCGGTCGGCCGGAGCGCAGGCCGGGCTGTCCGAGAACGCGGTCGGGCCACGGCTGGCCCGCACCCAGACCCTCGGCGCTTACGCCAACGACGACGGTCGCGTCACCGCAGCAGCGGTGGAGCGGGCGAAGTACGACCACGAGACCGGGTCCCCGCGACCCGTCCCCGCCCCAGCCGCCAAGCCGATGCGGTTCAAGCCCCGCCGACCCACGTCCTAACCCGTGGCCAAGGAGTCATCATGACGAACCAGAACCTCACCCACATCTACCTCCTGCTCGACCGGTCAGGCTCCATGCAGTCGATCAAGACCGACACCGAGGGTGGGTTCGCCGCGTTCATGGATGAACAGCGGAGCACGCCCGGCGAGTGCCGCGTGACGCTCGCGCAGTTCGACAACCACTACGAGGTCGTCTACGCCGACCGGCCGATCGCCGACGTCCCCGCCCTCGACCTGCAGCCGCGAGGCAGCACCGCGCTGCTCGACGCGATGGGCAAGCTGATCACCGACTCCGGCGTCCGGCTTGCCGCGCTGCCCGAGGCCGAGAGGCCGGGAACCCTGATCGTCGCGATCATGACCGACGGCCACGAGAACGCCAGCCGCGAGTGGACCCACCCGGCGATCAAGGCGTTGGTTGAGCAGCAGACCGGCGAGTGGGGCTGGCAGTTCCTCTACATGGGCGCCGACCAGGACGCGATCGAGGTCGGCCGCCACATCGGCGTCGCCGCAGCCAACTCGGTCACCTACGGGCGCGGCAAGAGCCGCGATGTCTTCGCCAACATCTCCGACAAGGTCTCGAACGTCCGCAACGCGCGGGCCGCCGGTGACGTGGCCGCACCCATGCCGGCGTTCACCGAGGAGGAGCGGCGCGACCTGGGCTGAGCTCGGCTACTTCGGAGGCATCCTGATGCCGCCGTCGAGCCGGACGACCTCGCCGTTCATGTACGAGTTCGTGAGGCACTCCAGCACCATGCTGGCCAGCTCGTCGGCGGTGCCGAGTCGCTTCGGGAACAGCACGTTCGCCCCGAGGTTGGCCTTGAACGCCTCGGAGTCCGGGCCCTCGCCGTAGATCGGGGTGTCGATCAGACCGGGCGCCACGGTGTTGAGCCGGATGCCGGCGGCCGAAAGGTCGCGGGCGACCGGGAGGGTCATGCCGACGACACCGCCCTTCGAGGCGGAGTACGACGCCTGGCCGATCTGGCCGTCGAACGCAGCCACGCTGGCCAGGTTGACGATCGCTCCGCGGCAGCCGTCCTCGTCCGGGTCGTTGAGGCTCATCGCGGTCGCGGCCTGGCGGACCATGTCGAAGGTGCCGATCAAGTTGATCTGGATGACCTTGGTGAACGCGCCCAGGTCGTGCGCCGACTCAACGGTCCCGTCGCGGCCGATGGTGCGCTGGGCCCACCCGATGCCGGCGGAGTTGACGACCGCACGGATCGGCGCGATGTCGGCGGCGGCCTTGACCGCGGCACCGATCTGCTCGGTGCTGGTCACGTCGACCTGGGCGAAGACGCCCTTGATCTCCTCGGCGAGCGCCTCGCCCTTGTCGGCCTGCAGGTCGGCCACCACGACGGTGGCGCCGCGGGCGGCGAGCTGACGCGCGACAGCGGCACCGATGCCCGATGCGCCGCCGGTGACGATGGCAGATGATCCGGTGAGTTCCATGCGCCGGAGCGTAGTAGGTGGCGGCATGGTCGGGCCGGGGCGGTCGAGCGGTGAGTTGGTTACCCATTCGACGCACCGAACGGTAACCAGGTCACCACTTCCGGGCGGGACGCGGGCTGGCGGTGAGTTGGTTACCGTTTCCGGATAGCGATCCGTACCCAAGTCACCGCCACCCGGCGATGACGGTGGTCGGACCGGCATGACGAACGCCGTGTGGCCCTGGTCGACGACCTGCGCGCGCTCACTCCCGAGCAGTGGGCGACCCCGTCGCTGTGCGCGGGCTGGGACGTGCACGCCGTACTTGGCCGAGGCGATCCGGCACCAGATCTCGGTGGCCGCAAACCTGGGCGGAGCCAAGGAGCTCGCCCGATGACCTCGACATCGGGGACGGCGAGCTGGTCGAGGGTCCGGCGATCGACGTACTGCTCGTGGTCTGCGGCCGGGCCTAGAGCGAGGTAGTGCCGCGCGCGACGATCTCGGCGGGGCCGGTGAGCAGCACCCGGTCGTCGGCGGTCCAGGTGACCGAAAGAGTGCCGCCGGGTACGTCGACGCGGTACGCCGTGTCGCGAGGCGATCCATCCGTCAGCGCAGACGCCACCATCACCGCGGCGGCGCCGGTGCCGCAGGACCGGGTCTCGCCCGAGCCGCGCTCGAAGACCCGCATCGCGACGTGGCTCGCGGCCTCGCGCACCACGAACTCGATGTTGACGCCCTCGGGGTAGAGCCCGGCGTCGTACCCCGGCTGCTCGTGGAGCGGGCCGACCTCGTCGAGCGAGTCGACGAACGCGACGGCGTGCGGGTTGCCCAGGTCGACGTGTCGCGCCGACCAGGTCAGCATCCCGACCGACACGGTCGTCTCGCCGAGGACCTTCGGCGTACCCATATCGGCGGTGATCCGGTCGCCGTCGAAGGTGAGCACCTTGACCCCGTCGCGGGTGCCGATCGGCACCGGCTGGGTGGGGTCGATGAGGCCCTCCTGCGCGAGGTGCAGCCCGAAGACCCGGATGCCGTTGCCGCACATCTCCGACAGCGAGCCGTCGGAGTTGCGGTAGTCCATGAACCACTGGTCGCCCTCGCGGACCACGCGCAGCACGCCGTCGCCGCCGATGCCCGCGCGCCGGTCGCACAGCGCGCGCACCCGCTCGGGGCTCAGGTCGCCGTGGATCGAGCCGTCATGGTCGGGCAGCAGGACGAAGTCGTTCTCGGTGCCGTGGCCCTTGAGGAAGGGGTACTCAGCCATAGAGACCCTTGGCGTAGTTCTCGGGCTCGTAGTACTCCGCGAGCTCAGCGTCGCTGCGGCCGTCCTGCTCAACCTCCTTGGCGATCACCGCACGCTTCGGGACGATGCCCTCCGGAGCCCAGCTCTCGGGATTCCAGAGCTGCGAGCGCAGGAACGCCTTCGCGCAGTGGAAGAAGATCTGGTCGATGTCGACCACGATGGCCAGCACCGGCCGGTGGCCCTTGACCACCATCTCGTCGAAGAACGGCGCATCGCTGACCAGCCGCGCGCGCCCGTTGATGCGGAGCGTGTCGCCGCGGCCGGGGATCAGGAAGTTCAGTCCGACATGCGGGTTGGCCAGGATGTTGAGGTAGCCGTCGGCACGCCGGTTGCCGGGACGCTCTGCCATCGCGATGGTCGTGTCGTCGATGACGTGGACGAGGCTGCCGGCCGGGTCGCCCTTGGGAGATGCGTCGCACTTGCCCTCGGCGTCGGACGTGGCGAGCACGCAGAACGGCGACGCCGCGAGCCAGTCGCGGTCGACGTCCAGCAGCTGCGGTCCGCTCCTTGTCCCGCGCTCGCTGGGCAGGCTCGCCGAGCAGCTCGACGAGCTCCGCGTCGGTGGTGATCTCTGCGTACTGCGTCGGGGTCTCCGTCACCCCTCAACGGTACGGCGTCGGCTACCTCGGCCGCACGACGAGGGCCGACCCGCCGCCGCGGCGTACCGGCTCGGACACTGCGATCACCCGCCCGCGCTTGCGGAACTCGATGCCGGTCGCGGCCCCGATCTCCGCCTGGCTGGTGAACGCGTCACCCGCCGGCACCAGCGTGTGGCCGTACGGCGTCAGCAGGTCCTCGTAGGCGTCGATGAAGGCCGGCTCCGACGTCACGTTGGCAGTGTTGCGCTGCGAGGCCCGCGGCGCCGCCAGCGCCTCCGGGATGGTCATCCCGCGGTCGATCCGGTTGAACAGGATCTGCAGCACCGTGGTGATGATCGTCGAGCCGCCGGGTGAGCCGAGCGCGAGGAACGGCTTGCCGTCCTTCAGCACGATCGTCGGCGACATCGAGCTGCGCGGCCGCTTGCCCGGCTGGATCCGGTTGGGGTCGGCCTCGTTGTAGACCGTCGTGAAGTCGGTCAGCTCGTTGTTGAGCAGGAACCCGCGCCCGGGCACCACGATCCCCGAGCCGCCGGTCTGCTCGATCGTGAGTGTGTAGGCAACGACGTTGCCCCAGCGGTCGGAGACGGTGAGGTGGGTCGTCGACACGCCTTCCGTGTCGGTCTCCACTGCGCCCGCGCCGGTGGGCTCCTGGCACTGGCCGTCGTACGACGTCACGTCGCCGGGCGGGACCGGCTTGGCCGCCGCGTGCTCGGGGTCCAGCTCGCAGGCCCGCTCGTCGGCGTACTTCTGGGAGAGCAGGTCGCTCGTCGGCACGTCGACGTACTTCGGGTCGCCGACGTAGGCGCCGCGGTCGGCGAAGGAGAGCGCGCTCGCCTCGAGGTAGTGGTGCAGCGCGTCGGCGTCGTCCATGCCCTTGAGGTCGGAGCTCTCGAGGATGTTGAGGGCCTCGCCGACCGTGGTGCCGCCGCTGGACGAGGGAGCCATCCCGAACACCCGGTAGCCGCGGTAGCCGACCGATGTCGGTCGCTGGCTACGGACGTCGTACTTCCGCAGGTCGGCGCGGGACATGAAGCCAGGAGGCACCGGCAGCGTGGTGTCGTCGGTGACGGGCGGGTTGCGGACCGCATCGACGATCTCGCCGGGGACCTTGCCCTTGTAGAAGAGCTGGGGGTTCTTGCCGAAGGCGCGGTAGGTGCGGGCCAGCGCCGGGTTCTTGAAGCGGGAGCCGACCTCGGGCAGCCCGCCCTTGAGAAAGAGGCGCTTGGTCGAGGTGAACGCCGCGAACCGCTCCTCGTTGTCCTCGGTCTGCTCCCGGAACGTCTCGTCGACCACGAAGCCACGTTCGGCGAGCCGGGCAGCCGGCTCGAGCACAGTGCGCAGCCGTTTCGTGCCCCACTTGTCGAGAGCGGCGGTCCAGGTGGCGGGGGTGCCGGGCACGCCGACCGATACGCCGCTGGTGACCAGGTCCGGCGTGAACGGATACGGCTGACCGGTCTCCGGGTCGATGAACGCGTCGGTGGGCATCGCGTCGGGCGCGGTCTCCCGACCGTCGATGGTGCGCACCCTGCCGGTGCGCGCGTTGTAGTAGACGAAGTAGCCGCCTCCGCCGACGCCGGCGCTGTAGGGCTCGGCGACACCGAGCGCGGCAGCTGTCGCCACCGCGGCGTCGACAGCGTTGCCGCCGTTCTTGAGCACCCGGAGCCCGATCCGCGAAGCGTTCGGGTCGACCGAGCTGACCGCGCCGCCCTTGCCCACGGCGGTGGGGTTCTTGGGCGGGCCGGGATCGTGGGCCGCGATCGGCGGCGAGCCGGTGGCCGGGCCGGTGAAGCCGGCGACGGCGAGCGCGAGCGCGAGCGAGCAGCTGACGGCGAGCAGGTTCGTACGACGACACATGGTCGGCCTCCCGAGAAAGAGCCCTTACGTTGCTGGTCGTTTCACCTTACGGGAGGCCCGGGTGCTGCTTCGCCAGGATCGGCACCAGCAGTGAACGCGGAGCCACCTGGGCGAACGACGCGGCCACCCGGTTGGCCACGCCCGGGATCACCACAGCGCGCCCCTTGTCGAGCCCGGCGACCGCGGCCTTGGCGACGTCCTCGGCGCTCACCCACAAGATCTTGGGCAGCGAGTTGTCCTCCTGCTCTTCGGTGAACCCGGCCGCCTGCCCGAACCCCGTCTTCACCGGTCCCGGGCACAGCGTGGTCGCGGTGACACCGGTGCCTCGGAGCTCGCCGATCAGGCTGTGGGTGTAGGAGAGCACGAACACCTTGCCGGCGGCGTACCCGGCCTGGCCGGGGAGCGGTTGGAACGCCGCCGTGGAGGCGACGTTGAGCACGGCGCCACGGCCGCGGGCGACCATCCCAGGCAGGAAGCGGGTGCAGAGGTCGACGACGGCAACCACGTCGAGCTCGACCATCGCCATCTCGGCCTCGGGGTCGGCCTTGGCGACCGCACCGAGCGTGGAGAGCCCGGCGTTGTTGATCAGGATCTCCGGCGTGACGCCGAGCGCGGTGACCTGGTCGAGGAGGCCGGCGCGCACCTCTCGGTCCATCAGGTCGGCGGGCAGCACGTCGGCGAGGCCGCCGGCGGCGGTGATCTCGTCGGCGAGGGCCGCGAGCTTGTCGGCGGAACGAGCCACCAGGGTGACCCGTTGGCCGCGACGGGCGAGCTCGCGCGCGATCTCGGCCCCGATGCCGGAGGAAGCGCCGGTGACCACGGCGGTGCGGTCGGGGGCGGGAGCGGGAAGGGGCATGTCGGGTGAATCTACTCAGGTTCGTGGACCGACGACCTCGTATCTCGCGCAGGCGAACGCCTTGTTCTGCGCCAACTCGACCAGGCGCAGGTCGAACGGTCGCGGGAACAGCGGCCGACCCGGCGCCGAGCGTGACCGGTGCGATGTAGAGGATCAGCTCCTGGAGCAGCCCGGCCTCAGCCCACTGGGCGGCCAGATCTCCCCCGCCGACCATCCAGATGTCCTTGTCGCCGGCCGCCTGCCGCGATCGCCGCGTAGTGCTCGTCCGGCTTGCCCGCGACGATCTGCACGTTGTCGATGATCGGCTCGAGGTCGGCATGCGTGAACACCCAGGACGGCTGGGAGTACGCCCATTTGTCGCCGGTCCTCTCGTTGTGGGCGAGCACCCACTCGTACGTCGTCCGGCCCATCACGATGGCGCCGATGCCCTTGATGAACTCGTCGTAGTTGAGCGGTCCTCCTGTCGTCCTGGTCCTGGACGAACAGCCACTCCAGTGAGTCGTTCTCGTCGGCGATGTAGCCGTCGAGCGTGGTGGCGCTGTAGAAGACGGTCTTCGTCATTGCGGGCCGGTGTCCTCTCCTCGTAGTTTGCGCAGCCAGTTGATCGGGTCGCCGTCGTCCACCTCGTGGCCGCCGGCCCGGATCAGGTGCCGGGCGAGCTGGCGGCGGTGGGCGGCGTAGGTGATGACGTGCGCGATCACGCTGCTCATCACGAAGCTCTCGGGTGGGTCGCACAGCGCGTCGATCAGCCGGTCGTCCCAGCCGCCGCGGCGCTCGATGTCGCGCACCGTTCCCAGCCAGCGGGGCGCGACGTCGTCGTGCCGGGCGAACAGCGCCGCCGGGTCGTTGCCCGTGGGTGTCGGGAAGTCCAGACCCTCGATGGCGGCGAGCCACACCTCCTTGGTGAAGATCAGCCGCTCCAGGACGGTCGCGACCGACGCCTCCTCGCCGTCCCAGCTGGTCACGTGGTGACCCGGCATCCGCTGCGCTCGGTACTGCTCGTCCGGCAGCTGCTTGGCCAGGTCGAGCAGCGACCTGGTGTCGTCGAGGTCGTGTTGGACGAGCTGTTCGGTGAGCGGGCTCATCGGCTGCTCCTTGCTGTGCACCCACAGCGACATGGGTGGGTGGAAGTGGATCCCGTTCGGGGCGGGCAGCCAGTGGCTGGTGTCGGTCGGGAGTGCGCTGGGGGTGTGCCCGAACGCCCGGGAGAACGCGCGGCCGAAGCCCTCGACGGACTCGTACCCCGCAGCGAACGCCGCGTCGGTCACCGACCTGCCGTGCCGGATCTGCCAGGCCGCGCGCTCGAGCATCACCCGTCGGCGCATCGCGACCGGCGGCTCGCCGGCGTCGCGGGTCAGCCGCCGGGTGAAGTGGTACGGCGAGGAGTAGGCGCCGCCGGCCATCTCGGTCAGGTTCTGGTGCTCCTCGTCGAGCACGGCGTCGAGCAGCTCCCTGAGCCGGTCGCGTCCTTGCTCGGTCATGCGTCCAGTCTGGACCCGGTCAGACCGGACCCGCTTGACCGATCTTGCGCACCACCGCCTCGGCGCGCTCCGCGCTCTCGGGGTCGTCATACGGGATCCACTTGATCCGCGGGTCCTTCTTGAACCAGGAGTCCTGTCGGCGGGCGAACTGGCGGGTGGCGATCACCGTGCGCTCCTTCGTCTCCTCCAGGGAGAGCTCACCGGCCAGGTGCGCCATCACCTCGCGGTAACCGATGGCGCGGGAGGCGGTGCGGCCCTCTGCAAGGCCCTGGGCGAGCAGACGCTCGACCTCCTCGACGAAGCCCGCTTGGAACATTGCCGCCACCCGCTGCTCGATCCGCGCGTCGAGGGTGGGCCGGTCGATCGCCAGGCCGACCTGGACGGTGAACGGGTCGGCGTACTCGAGACGGGGCAGGGACGCGCTGAACGGCCGGCCGGTGATCTCGACGACCTCCAGCGCCCGGACGATCCTGCGGCCGTTGTCGGGCTGGATCCGGTCGGCGGCCTCCGCGTCGATCTTCGCGAGCTTGGCGTGGAGGGCGGGGGCGCCGACCGTCGCCAGCTCCGCCTCCCAGCGGGCTCGGACCTCCTCGTCGGTGCCGGGGAACTCGAACCGGTCCAGGATCGCGCGGGTGTAGAGCGCGGAGCCGCCGACCAGCACCGGGACCGTGCCATTCCCGCGCAATTGCGCCACAGTGGCGCGCGCCCAGCCCTGGAACTCCGCCACCGTCGCGGGCTCGCGCACCTCGAGCCGGTCCAGCAGGTGGTGCGGGATGCCGCGGCGCTCGGCGGCCGCGAGCTTCGCGGTCCCGATGTCCATGCCGCGGTAGACCTGCATGGCGTCGGTGTTCACGATCTCACCGCCGAGCCGCTCCGCCAGGTCGAGCGAGAGCGCGGTCTTGCCGGACGCGGTGAATCCCACGACGGCGACGATCGGCACGGGCGCAGGCACGATACTAGTGTGGCGGGCACGGAGCATGGCCCAACCAGCTGGAGGTTTGCGATGGGGTTCTTGGACAAGCTCAGGGGCAAGGCGAGCGACGCTGTCGACAAGCATGGCGACAAGATCTCCGGCGGGATCGACAAGGCCCGCGACGCGGTCGACAAGAAGACCGGGGGCAAGCACACCGACAAGATCGACTCGGGTGCCCATAAGGCCAAGGACGCCCTCGACAAGCTCGACGGCAAGGACGACGACATCAATTAGGCAGGTGACCGATCGCTTCGTCGTCGTGCCGGCGGCGTACGTCTTCCTGTTGCGCGACGGGGCCGACGGCACGGAGGTGCTGCTGCAGCTGCGGCAGCACACCGGCTACATGGATGACCACTGGGCGGCCGCGGCGGCCGGTCACGTGGAGCGCGGCGAGACGGCGTACGACGCCGCGCATCGGGAGGCGGCCGAGGAGATCGCCGTGACCGCGCTGGAGCTGGTGTTCGTCACGGCGATGCACCGCACCCAGCATGCGGCGCCGATCGACGAACGGATCGACTTCTTCTTCACGGCCCGGCACTGGGCTGGCGAGCCCCGCATCGTGGAGCCGGAGAAGTGCGCCGACCTGCGCTGGTGCTTGCTGGACGCGCTGCCGGATCCGGTGGTCCCGCACGAGCTGGAGGTGCTACGCGGCCTCAGATCGGGTACCACCACGGCGTACTCCACGTTCGGCTTCTGAGAGGCAGCGCATGACACGCAAGGACCTCGGGCCGCAGCCCGAGCCGGAGATCGAGCCCGGCGAGCCCAACCCGGGTGGCGCCGACGCCGTCGACGAGGCGGACGGGGTGGACGGCGAGTTCGCCGATCCCGATCCCCGACCGCGCGACCTGGACCCCGAGAACAACCCCGCCGTGGAGGACGCGCTGCCCGACGAGATGAAGCAGATGGAGGACACCTCGACCGAGGCCACCGAGTCCGACGAGGGCGAGACCGACACCGAGCACCAAGAGGAGTCGCCGGCATGACCAGCAACGAGTACGACGTCACCGAGTCCGACCAGGACGTGTCCGGCGACATCGGCGTCAGCAGCGGCCGCGAAGGCTACTCCGGCGGTGGTCACCACGACGCGCCGACTGGCACCCGTGACACCAGCGAGGTGCCGCCCGCCCCGGACGCTGAGGTGCCGCCCGAGCAGTCACCGGGCGGCGAGGAGTCGAACCCCGATGGCATCGAGCCGAAGGCGGGCTACCCCTCTCTCGATCCGCGCTCGTCGTAAATGGACGTACCTAACGGCGTCGCCCAGCCCGCCCTGAGGCGGCAGCGCACCGTGGGCAGCCGCCATGTGTACGTTCAAATACGGCGGCCTGAAGAATGGTGCGCACCCAGCGGGGATCGAACATGACGTCCTCCCACGCGAATCGGAGAACCAGCCACCCGTTGACGACCATCAGGTCGTAGCGGCGCGCATCATTCCTCAGCGCGGCTCGATCGCCGTGCCACTCGAAGGAGTCGGCCTCCAGCACGATGCGCAGGTCCTCGTCCACCAGGTCCGGGCGCCCGAGGAACTCGGCCGGGGCGAACAACGGCACCTGTGGGCGGACATTGAGTCCCGCGACTTCGATCGCGATGGCACGCAAGGCGGACTCGAACGGGTTGGCGGCTTCGGATCGTGCCTCTGCGGCCACTCGCCGGATCTGTCGAGACCCCGGTCCACGTGCCTCTCGTGCGAGTCGATGAAGCCGATCGGGCGGATAACCGTCCCGCAGCGCCGAGTCGGCCACTGCGAGCGCCTCGTCGAACGGGAGGTCCCGCAAGCAGTCGACAAGTGTGCGGTCCTGGCTGGTCTTTCCGGCCCGGATGTCATCCCGGTCCAGGTCGGCGCGGTGGACCGCAACCTCTCTCACTTGCCGCTCCGCGAGCTTGCGGTTGCGTCGCACGGTGACGTCGGGCGCATCCGGCTGGCTCCTCACGGCCCAGCCCCACAGGAGTGCTGCGCTTCGGTGCGACACCACACCCGTCAGCTCATGGGCCGCACGCCGCGCGTGGTCCACTGACGGCACCACATAGCGGCCGTGGGCTACTGCGACCACGTCGCCGACCGACAGTGCGGCGTCGACCTCACAACGGGATGAAGCGTCGATCAACTGGGCGCGAGTGGCGACGCCACCCAGCAGTTCGAGCACCTCGGTCGGGGACACTCCACCAGCATCAGCCGCAGTCAGTGCCTAGGCGCGTGCTCGTCCACAGCCTCAGCGGAACGCGTCGTCGATGACCTCGCGCGCTGACTGCGTGCGCTCGAGGAACGCGGTGTCGCCGGCGAGCAGCTCGCGGGCGGCCTCGACCAGTCCTGAGAATGCGTTCCAGGCGAAGGTGCCGCCGACCGAGATCCGAGCCACGCCGGCCTCGGCGAGCTCGGCGGGGGTCGGACCGCCTTTCAACACCAGGACGTTGACCGGTCGGTCGACCTCGTCACACAGGCTCTTGATCTCGGTGAGATCCGTGAGGCCGGGCGCGTAGAGCACATCGGCGCCGGCCTCCTGGTAGGTCTGCAGCCTGGCAATGGTGTCGGCCAGGTCAGGGCGGCCGTGCAGGTAGTTCTCGCAACGCGCCGTCAGCACCAGGTCGCCGGAGGCCTCGACCGCTGCCGCGATCCGCTCCTTGGCCAGCTCGACGTCGTAGATCAGGTCATCGGCGCCGGGGCGGAAGTCCTCGATCGAGCAGCCGGCCAGCCCGACGTCGACGGCGTCCCGGACGGTCTCGGCAACCCGCTTGGGTGTGTCGCCGTATCCGTTCTCGAGATCGGCCGAGACCGGGATCGACACGGCCTGGACGAGCTCGCCGGCGTGGGTGAGCGCCTCCTCCCGGTGGACGTCGCCGTCGTAGCGGCCCAGCGTGGCGGCGTGCCCGCTGCTCGTGGTCGCCACCGCGGAGTAGCCCAGCGAGGCGAGGATCTTGGCCGAACCGGCATCCCAGGCGTTGGGCATCAGCAGCGGGGAGCCGGGAACGTGTAGGTCGAGGAAGGAACGCGACATGCCGGGAACGGTAGCCCGGCCCGGTGACAGCCCATGTCATCGTCGAGTCATGGACGAGCTGATGCTGGCCGGAGAGGAGCGGCTCTGCCCCGACTGCGGGACAGAGACGGTCTTCATGCCGGTCGACGCGGAGGCCTGGGTCTGCACCGAGTGCGACGTCGCGGTGCCCGCGTCGACTACGGCTGCCTGATCGCCGGCATCCCGAGCGCGACGCCCGCTGGCTGCGCCTGACGGGTCTCCCAGGCATCGCCCGACCGGGTCTGGCGTACGTCGAGCACTTCGCCGTCCGCGACGAGGTGGTGCGGGGCGGCGTACGAGATCTCCACGGTGACCATGTCGCCCGGGCGGATCCGCTCGTCGCCAGCGGTGAAGTGGACCAGCCGGTTGTCGGGGCCGCGCCCGGAGAGCCGGTGGCTGGCAGCGTCCTTGCGTCCCTCGCCCTCGCTCACCATCAGCTCCACCCGGCGACCGACCAGCGCCTGGTTCTGCTCCCAGGCGACGTCGTTGACCAGTGCCGCCAGCCGCTCGTAGCGGTCCTTGACCACGTCGGCCGGCACCTGGTCGGGGAGGTCGACGGCGGGAGTGCCGGGTCGCTTGGAGTACTGGAACGTGAAGGCGCCGGAGAACCGCGCCGTGCGCACCACGTCGAGCGTGGCCTGGAAGTCGTCCTCAGTCTCGCCGGGGAAGCCGACGATGATGTCCGTCGTGATCGCTGCCTCTGGCATCGCCGCGCGCACGCGGTCGATGATGCCGAGGTACTTGGTCTGTCGGTAGGAGCGGCGCATCGCGCGCAGCATCCGGTCGGAGCCGGACTGCAGCGGCATGTGCAGCTGCGGCATCACGTTCGGCGTCTCGGCCATCGCCGCGATCACGTCGTCGGTGAACTCCGCGGGGTGCGGCGAGGTGAACCGCACCCGCTCCAGCCCCTCGATCTCCCCGCACGCGCGGAGCAGCTTCGAGAACGCCTCGCGGTCGCCGAACTCCACGCCGTAGCTGTTGACGTTCTGACCGAGCAGGGTGACCTCGCTGACGCCGTCGGCGACCAGCGCTCGGATCTCGGCCAGGATGTCGCCGGGCCGGCGGTCCTTCTCCGTGCCGCGCAGCGACGGGACGATGCAGAACGTGCAGGTGTTGTTGCATCCGACCGAGATCGACACCCAGGCGGCGTACGCCGACTCGCGCTTGGTCGGCAGAGTGGACGGGAACACCTCGAGCGACTCGAGGATCTCGACCTGCGCCTCTTCCTGAACCCGCGCCCTCTCGAGCAGCACCGGCAGCGAGCCGATGTTGTGGGTACCGAACACGACATCCACCCACGGCGCCCTCTCGGTGATCGTGGAGCGGTCCTTCTGCGCCAGGCACCCGCCGACCGCGATCTGCATGCCCGGGTGGGCAGCCTTCACCGGCGCCAGATGGCCGAGGTTGCCGTAGAGCTTGTTGTCCGCGTTCTCCCGCACCGCGCAGGTGTTGAACACGACCACGTCCGCCTGCTCGCCCTTCGGCGCGGCGGCGTAGCCCGCGTCCTCCAGCAGCCCGGTGAGCCGCTCGGAGTCGTGGACGTTCATCTGGCACCCGTAGGTGCGGACTTCGTACGTGCGCGGCTGAGACATGGCGCGTTCAGGGTACGAGCGTCGACGCGCATCCGGGAAACCGCTGCGGCGATGGCGTCCTGATGGCACGGTGACGTGAACGACTCTTCGGGAGGAAGTCATGCCCAGGATTGCGGCGCTTTTGGTTCCCAGCGCACTTGCATTGGTCCTGCTCGCACCCCCTTCAGGTGCGGACGCCGAAGGTGAAGCCACCTACGTGCTCGAACGTCAGGGGCCGGAAACCGTCCGCGTCGGAAAGCCTGTGTACGAGCTGCTCACGGCAACAGGCGAAGACGGCCTCCCGCAGTCGGGCCTGTCGGTGCGCTTCGTGAACTCCGGGCCAGGGAGTGAGAGCACGGAGTCGTGTCCCGCTCAGGACCTCGCCACGTGCGCGGTCACCGACGCCAATGGTCTGGCGTGGCACTCGTTCGCGGCGGTGCGGCCGGGAGTGGTGCTGGTACGCGCTGAGATCTACGGGCCGGACGGGGTCCTGGTTGCCGAGGTCGGCCCCGATGAGGTCACTGTCCACCCGATAATCGTCTGTCGCGCAGCCCGCAACTACTGCCCTCCTGTCAGCACACGGCTTCAGGGCCAGAACAAGGTCCCTGGTCGGGACTGGCTCGAGGTCACGGGTGGGTCGTCCCACAAGGGCAGCACGGTGGTGTTGATGAGACGGCACGCCGGTGCGTGGAGCGCTATCGGGCGGACCAAGACGGCCGATCGCAGAGGTCGATGCAGCTTTAGCGTTCGCGATGACAACGCTGAGCGACGTACCCGATACCGCGCCGTCGTCATCTCATCGGTCGCGCACGCCACCGACATCACCAACACGGTCACCCTTCGCTAGGCATGGGTAAAGGCCGAGTCACAGTCGGGTGTCGGTCGTAGCCCGATCCGACTAGGTGCGGCTAGGGTCCCGAGGCATGACGGTGCTGGAGGAGGAACAGTCGCGGCCCGCCAGCGGTGAGCCGCTCGTCGTGCTCGACAAGGTCGACAAGTGGTTCGGCGAGCTGCACGTGCTCAAGGACATCAACCTCTCGGTGAAGGCCGGCGAGGTCGTCGTGGTGATCGGGCCGTCGGGCTCCGGCAAGTCGACGCTTTGCCGGGCGATCAACCGGCTCGAGACCATCGACAAGGGCACGATCTCGCTCGATGGCAAGGAGCTGCCGCAGGAGGGCAAGGCCCTCGCACAGCTGCGGGCCGAGGTCGGGATGGTCTTCCAGAGCTTCAACCTATTTGCGCACAAGACCATCTTGGAGAACGTCACCATCGGTCCGATCAAGGTGCGCGGCAAGAAGAAGAGCGAGGCGCAGAAGCGTGGCCGCGAGCTGCTGGCCCGGGTCGGCATCGAGGAGCAGGCCGACAAGTACCCCGCCCAGCTGTCCGGCGGGCAGCAGCAGCGGGTGGCGATCGCTCGAGCCCTGGCGATGGAGCCGAAGGTGATGCTCTTCGACGAGCCGACCTCCGCGCTCGACCCGGAGATGATCAAGGAGGTCCTCGATGTCATGGTCGACCTCGCCGAGCGGGGCATGACGATGATCGTGGTCACCCACGAGATGGGGTTCGCCCGCACCGCCGCCAACCGCGTCGTCTTCATGTCCGACGGCGCGATCGTCGAAGAGAACGATCCGGAGAGTTTCTTCACCAACCCACAGAGCGATCGGGCCAAGGATTTCCTCGGCAAGATCCTCAAGCATTAAGGAGATCGGAATGCGGTTTCAGAAAGTCATGGCGGTCACCGCCGCGACCATCCTCGGGCTGAGTCTGGCGGCCTGTGGCGACGACGACGACGAAGGCGTCGACACCAGCGACGTCGAGCAGGCGGAAGACCTCACGGGCTTCGCCCAGGAGCTCTCCGATGCCGGCTCGATCAAGATCGGCGTGAAGATGGACCAGCCAGGGATCGGCTACCGGGAGCCAGGGGCCGACGCCCCGTCCGGCATCGACATCGAGATGGGCCGGATCATCGCGGCCCGGCTCGGCATCTCTGACGGCGACATCGAGTGGGTCGAGACGGTCTCCGACAACCGCGAGCCGTACCTGCAGAACGGCACCGTCGACATCGTGATCGCGTCGTACTCGATCACCGACGAGCGCCGACAGGTCGTCGGCCAGGCCGGTCCGTACTACGTGACCGGCCAGCAGCTGCTGGTGCGCGAGGACGACAAGGACACGATCACCGGTCCCGACGACCTCGCGAGCGTGAAGGTCTGCTCCGTGGAGGGGTCCACGTCCCTGGACCGGGTCGAGACCGAGTACGGCGCGAAGCCGGTGCCGTTCGCTACCTACTCCGAGTGCGTGGAGCAGCTGGAGAACGAGACCGTGGACGCGGTCACCACGGACGGCGCGATCCTGCTCGGCTACGCCGCCGAGAACCCCGATGAGCTCGAGGTCGTGGGTGAGGCGTTCTCCGAGGAGCGCTACGGCATCGGCTACAACATCGACGCCGAGGGCATGTGCGAGTTCCTCAACGAGACCATCGAGGGCTCGTACGAGGACGGCACCTGGGCGGACGCGTTCGAATCCACCCTCGGCGAGTCCGGGGTCGAGACGCCGGATCCGCCCGCGGTCGACGCCTGCGCCTGAGCACCGTGACCGATCGTCGGCCGGGCGGCTTGTGCGCCCGGCCGACGGCCTGACCGAGGAGGGCCATGGACGTCTTCATCGACAACTGGGACATCATCTGGCAGCCACTGGTCCGCACCCTGGAAATGGTGCTGATCGCCGGCGTGATGGCCCTGGGGATGGGCGCACTCCTCGCCGCGATGCGGGTTTCCCCCATTGCCCTGGCCCGGGCGCTCGGAGCGCTCTACGTCTATACGGTTCGCAACACTCCGCTGCTGGTCATCATGATCATCGCCGCGTTCGGAGTTCCGGAACTCGATGTCAAGCCGACCTTCTCCTTCGGTGATGCCCAGCTCCTCCAATTCGACTTCTTCTTCATCTCAGCGACGGCGGCTCTCGGGTTCTATACGGCGGCTTTCGTGTGCGAGGCGCTGCGCTCCGGCATCAACTCGATCCCGCTCGGCCAGGCCGAGGCGGCCCGCTCGATCGGGATGACGTTTTCCCAGAGCCTGCAGCTGGTGATCCTGCCCCAGGCATTCCGCGCGGTGATCCCGCCGATCGCCAGCGCGCTGATCGCGATGACCAAGAACTCCTCCATTGCGCTCGGTGTCGGCGTCGCAGAGGCGACGTTCCGGATGAAGACGCTGACGAACAACTTCGCGACGGATCTCTACGCGATCTTCATCGGGTTCGCCCTGTTCTACATGGCGATCGTCGCGGTGATCGCGCTGGTGGCCGCGCTCCTCGAGCGGAAGTTGCGGGTAGCAGGATGAGCGGCAGCGTCCTGTTCGATGCGCCGGGCCCACGCACCCGGATGCGGCACCGCCTCTACACACTGACCTTCGTGATCCTGCTCGGCGGCGCTTTGTTCTGGATCTATCGCAAGTTCGACGAGGCCGGGCAGTTCGAGCCGGAGATCTGGGAGCGGCTCCTCTCCGAAGGAGTTTTCATCGAGCTGCGTCGCGCCCTGGTCTTCACTCTCAAGGCGGCCGGGATCTCGATCGTCACCGCGCTCGTGTTCGGGTTCCTGATCGCTGTCGGGCGAATGTCTGAGCACCGATGGATCCGGGTGCCGGCCGTGGCGGTGGTCGAGTTCTTCCGGGCCGTGCCTTTGCTCCTCCTGATGATCTTCGTGTTCGTGCTGATCCAGCGGCAGGCCGACTTCGACCGAGAGACCAACGCACTCTTCGCGGTGGTAGTGGGGCTGACCCTCTACAACGGCGCCGTGCTGGCCGAGGTCTTCCGAGCGGGCATCAACGCGGTGCACCGCGGACAGGGCGAGGCCGCGTACGCGATCGGCATGCGCAAGACCCAGGTGATGATGATGATCCTCACCCCGCAGGCCGTGAGATTCATGCTGCCCGCCATCATCAGCCAGTGCGTGGTGGTCCTGAAGGACACCTCACTGGGTGGAATCGCCGCGTCATACGGGCCTGAACTAGTACGCGCCGCCCGCACGATCGGGACCTATGTCGGCAGCTCGCTGATGACCTACCTGCTGGTCGCGGCGATCTTCATCGTGATGAACTCGATCCTCTCAGCGTTGGCGTATTGGCTGGAACGACGGCTTGCCACGCGCGGCCGCGGCGCACAGCAGGCCGTCGCACAGGTCGAGGGCGTGCTCGACGCGGGCTAGAGCGCCATAGCCAGCCTGCGTCGTACGTCGTTGAGGTGGCATGTGTGAGCGCCACGCCCTCGACCGCCGTTCCGTCCTGATCGCCGGAGTGGGCATCACCACGACGGCGGCCCTGGCCACGGTGGCCGCGCCCGCGAACGCGGCGAAGACCACGACCCTGGAGTTCTCCGGCACCTTCACCGGGATCGGTACGCCCGACTGGCACTACCTGCCGTTCGAGGTGCCCGCGGGCGTCCGAGCCATCGCCGTGTCCTACGAGTACGCCTCGACGAGCACTCCCCTGGGCTTCAGCGCGAACGTCATCGACATCGGGATCTTCGACCCGGACGGCTTCCGCGGCTGGTCCGGCGGCGCCCGCAAGAGCTTTCGGGTGGCCACCGACGCTGCGACGCCCGGCTACCTCGCCGGGCCGATCAACCCGGGCACCTGGCGGGTGATCCTCGGCCCGTTCGCGATCATCCCACCCGGCGTCTCGTGGACCGCCACCGTCACCCTCGAGTTCGGTGACCCCGAAGGTCCGGCGTTCGTCCCGAACATCGCGCCCCGCCAGGTCGCCGGCACCGGTGCCGGCTGGTACCGAGGCGACCTGCACACCCACACCGTGCACTCCGACGGCAGCCACACCCAGGCCGCCCTGGTCGCACAGGCGCAGGCGGCCGGGCTCGACTTCATCGGCTCCTCGGAGCACAACACGAGCTCCGCCGGGCTCACCTGGGGCGCACACACGCCCTCGGACTTCCTGGTCATCATCGGCGAGGAGGTCACCACCCGGGTCGGGCACTGGCAGGCGATGGGCGTGCCGGCCGGCGCCTGGGTCGACTGGCGCTACCGGACCCAGGCACAGATGAAGCAGTACGCCGACCAGGTGCGCTCTCTCGGCGGCCTGGTGATCGCCAACCACCCGTGGGCGCCCACGCCCGGCAGCCTCTGGGGCTTCGGCTTCGGGTTCCCGACAGTCGACGCGATCGAGATCTGGAACGGCCGCTGGACCCTGGACGACCAGGTCGGCGTCAAGGCCTGGCACGCGATGCTGCTGACCGGGAAGTTCAAGCCGGTCGTCGGCAACTCCGACAGCCACAACCCGGGTCAGACCGTTGGCGCGGCGCAGACCGTCGTGTACGCCGAGACCCTCTCCACCTCAGCGGTCATGGACGGCGTCCGCCGAGGCCGCTCCTGGCTCGCCGAGTCCTCGGCCGTCGACCTGACCTTCGAGGCGGCGTTGAACGGCTCCACCGTCTCCATCGGCGATCGGCTGCCGGCCCGGGGCGTCGACTGGGTCGACGTACGCCTCGAGGTGTCCGGCGCGCCCAACTGCATCGCGCAGATCATCGGCCCGCTGCTCCCGCTGGGTGCCTGCCTGATCGGCTCGAGCGGCGAGGCAACGGTGACGGCGAAGGTGCCGGCCGGGCTGGCGAAGTTCGTCCGCGCGGAGGTACGACGCCTCGACACCGCGCCGGTGATCAACCCGCTCGAGGGCGTGCCGGCGCTGACGATGGTCGCGATGACCAACCCGATCTTCCTCGGCGGCGCCTGAGCTACTTCTTGGGTGTGACCCAGAGCTTGATGACGCCCTCGATCACCACGGTGCCGTCGTCGCGGACGCCCTTGACCCGGACCGGCAGGTCGGGGTTGTCGCCGCTCCACTGCTCGGGGTCGGTCTCGGCGGTGCAGGTGATGTCGCTCGTGGCCTTGGCGGTGTAGCTCACCTCCATGCCCTTGGGGATCCACCGCTTGTCGCTGGGGATCGTCGCCTCGGCGAGCGCACCCATCGCGGCCTCCAGGCCGTTGCAGAGCGCGATCGCGTGCACGGTGCCGATGTGGTTCTTCACGCCGCGGCGCTTGGGGATCACCAGCTCCGCGTGATTGGGGCGGATGTCGGTGAAGCGGGGATGGATCGAGCCGAAGTACGGCGCGCGCTGGCTGAACGCGAACGAGAACGCGCGCCTGCCGACGATCGGGACACCGCTGAACCGCTTCCACATCGAGAGGACCGGGGTCTGGGGCATCTCTCGATGCTACCTGTGAGTAACTTCGGTCGGCACGCCGTTGTTGTGAAGGTCACCCTGGGGCGAGACCGGTCATGCCAAGGAAAGAAACAACTTCTCGAGGTGCTCGACGTGCGCCTCGGCGTCGTCGCCGGCCTCGTCCATCGCGTCCTTCATCTGGACGACGAGGATCGCGAACCCGGCGCGATCGATCGCCGACGACACGGCTTTCAGCTGATGGACGATCTGTTCGACCTCGCGGCCTTCCTCGATCATCCGCAGCACGCCCGAGAGCTGGCCTTGGGCTCGCTTGAGCCTGTTGACCACGGCCGGTGAGGCAGTTACCACACTTGGCATCGCAGGACCCCCTGCCCGGACTTGGTTGTGCCACCACAACGTTGAGGGGATACCCCGGGTTACGCCTATGCATGCAACGTGTGACAGATGCGGTTAGGGGTAAGGGCGCCCGACGGCGATGTCAGGGCGTGCGGGCGACCACGAAGACGCGGCGGAAGGGAAGGATCGCCTTACCGTCGCGCTCCGGGTACGCCGCCCGGAGCCGGGCCCGGAACTCTCGCTCGAAGTCGGGCCGAAGGTCGTCGGGCAGCGCCTGAAGGGTGGGGCGGGCACCGGTGCCACTCACCCAGGTGAAGACCGGGTCCTCGCCGGTGAGGACGTGAAGGTACGTCGTCTCCCAGGCGTCGACCGCGCAACCGAGTTCGACGAGCGCGTCGAGGTACGTGCCGGCGTCGTGGGAGGAGATCACGGCGACGTCGGCGGTATGGGCGTCGTACGGCGCAGTGGCGGCGAGCTCGCCGCGGATCGTGTGGCTCGGCTGGTCGAAGTTCCTCGGGACCTGGAACGCGAGCCAGCCGCCCGGCCGCACAGCTGCCACGAGATCGGGCAGCAGGTCGAGGTGCTCCGGCACCCACTGCAGGGTGGCGTTGGAGACCAGGACGTCGACGGGCTCGTCGGGCCGCCAGCCGCGCAGGTCGCCCACCTGGAAGTCGATGCCGGGCTGCGCGTCGCTGGCCGTGGCGATCATCTCTGGGCTGCTGTCGACCCCCCGGACGACTGCGTTTGGCCAGCGGGCGGCGAGCAGCGCGGTGAGGTTGCCCGGGCCGCAGCCGAGATCCACGACCGTGGCCGGATCGTCGGCATCGATGCGGGCGAGCAGCTCGACGAACGGCCGGCCGCGCTCGTCGGCGTACGTGAGGTAACGGTCCGGGTCCCAGGTGTGCGTCACGGGATCCATCATCGGCTCGATTTATCTTGATGTCAAGATTCTCGACCCCTGGAGTAGCATCGCCTCCATGCGAGACGAGGTCGACGATCTGGTCGAGGCGTGGGAGCGCGAGCGCGAGGACCTCGACCTCGCTCCGGTCGCGGTGTTCAGCCGGATCTCGCGGCTCGCCCGGCACCTCGACCTGGCCCGCCGGCAGGCGTTCACCGAGCATGGCATCGAGTCCTGGGAGTTCGACGTACTCTCCGCGCTGCGGCGCTCCGGACCGCCGTACGAGCTCTCGCCGGGACGGTTGCTGCGCGAGACCCTGGTAACCAGCGGCACGATGACCAACCGGGTCGACCGGCTCGTGGGTCGCGGCTACGTGGAGCGCTACCCGGACCCCGCGGACCGGCGCGGCGTGATCGTCCGGCTCACCCCCGAGGGCAAGACCGCCGTCGATGGCGCCTTCGAGGCCCTGCTCGAGGCCGAGCAGCTGTTGCTCGCCGACCTGCCGGCCCGGGAACAGAAGAAGCTGGCAGGGTTACTGCGCACGCTGCTGTCACCGTTCTCATGACCGCTGAGCTGGAGGCCCTGTTCGTCCGGGCCGCCCGGGCCGCGGCCGAGCATCGCGCCACCGCCGCCGACCGGCCGGTTGCATCGGGCACGAGGGAGGACGCGTGGGCGGCGTTCGCAGGTGAGCTGCCTGACGGGCCGACACCTCCCGAGCAAGTGGTCGACGAGCTGCTCGCGGCGGCCGAGGGTGCGCTGGTCGGAACCGTGGGGCCGCGATACTTCGGCTTCGTCATCGGGGGCGCCACCCCGGCGTCGAGTGCCGCGGACATCCTGGCGACGGGCTGGGACCAGAACGGCTTCAACCCGCTGATGTCGCCCGCGGCCGAGGCGGCCGAGCGGGTCGCCGGCGGATGGGTGAAGGAGCTGCTCGGCCTGCCGACCGGGGCTTCGGTCGGCTTCGTGACCGGGGCCCAGTCGGCCAACACGGTCGGCATCGCCGTCGGCCGGCACCAGGTGCTCGAGGACGCCGGTTGGGACGTCGAACGCGACGGACTGCTCGGTGCGCCGAGGGTGCGGGTGGTCACCGGCGCCGAGCGGCACGCCACGATCGACCGGTCGCTGCGGCTGCTGGGCCTGGGTACGGCGAGCGTCGTACCCGTCGACACCACCGAGCAGGGCGCGATCGACGCCACCGCCCTCCGCGCTGGGTTGGACGCCGGGTCCGGCCCGACGATCGTCTGCCTGCAGGCCGGCAACGTGAACACCGGCGCCTCCGACGACTTCGACACCGCGATCGACCTGGCCCACGAGCACGGGGCTTGGGTGCACGTCGACGGCGCGTTCGGGTTGTGGGCCGCGGCCAGTCCTCGGTACGCCGCACAAGTGCGCGGGGTCGAACGGGCGGACTCGTGGGCGACGGACGCGCACAAGTGGCTCAACGTGCCCTACGACAGCGGGCTGGCGATCGTCGCGGATGCGCAGGCACACGGCCGGACGATGGCCTACACCGCCGACTACCTGGCCGGCTCCGGGCGTTCGGACTACTCGCTCGGCGACCTGGTGCCGGACTCCTCGCGCCGAGCGCGCGGCTTCGCCGTATGGGCCGCCCTGCGCGAGCTCGGCCGATCGGGAGTCACGGACCTGGTCGACCGATGCTGCCTGCTGGCCGCGCGGATGGCGGAACGGCTGGCCACGGGTGGCGCGACCATCCACAACGACGTGGTGCTCAACCAGGTACTGGTCGGCTTCGACGACCTCTCGACCTCGGACGCGGTGATCGAGGAGGTGCAGCGCGACGGCACCTGCTGGCTCGGCGGCACCACCTGGCAGGGCCGCCGACTGATCCGGGTTTCGGTGTCGAACTGGTCCACCACCGAGGCGGATGTCGACGTCTCCGCCGACGCGATCCTGGCCGCCGCCCGGCGGGTTGGTGCGATTTCGGGATAGTCCGCCTCGCACGGCACCCCTCTGCGCGCGAATTGGGGTGCCGTACGGGGCGGACTATCCGGCCAGAACCTCGCGGATGGCGTCCATGACGACCTCGGGTTGGTCGACGTGGATGTCGTGGCCGGTGTCCTCGACCTCGATGACCGTTCCACGCATCGACTCACCGGCGAACTCCTCGTTGGCCTCGACCCAGGCGGCTCGGGCGACCGCGTCGTAGGCGCGGGGAAGCCCGGCCGGGCGCTTCGGGAAAGGTGCCTGGAGCACGATGACCGGGAGGTCGCCGAAGAGCGGGCCGGGCTCGTCGAGCAGGTCGATCGCCTCCTCGTCGCACCTTGCCAGCACCACGTGCTCCGCGTTCTGCGAGGGATCGAACATGGCGTTGGTGAGGAACTGGCGTTCGACGGCCAGGTCCTCTGACTCGTCGGGGGTCTCGGGCGGCAGCGCGGCCCTGGTGCTGGGAGCGACGCGCGGGCCCCACGGGTCGACGAGCACCACGCCGGAGACCCGCTCCGGAGCGCGATCGGCGAGCCCGAGCGTCGGGAGTGACCCCAAGGAGTGGGCGACCACGACGACCGGCTCCGCCAGGTCGGCGCCGTCGAGCAGCGTCACCAGCTCTGTGACCTGGTCCGGAAGAGAGCGGCGGGGCTCCGTCGGGGGGTAGCTGTCTCCGACCCCGGATCGGTCGTAGCCGCACAAGTGGTGGCCCTCAGCCGCGAACATGGCGGCCATCGTTTCCCAGTAGGACACCGTCGGGCCCTGCCCCGAGATCAGTAGGACCGTGGACTCGCCGTCCACAGGCTCGCCCCAGCACTCCAGGTGGAGCGTTCGGCCTCCGATGTCGACCTCTTCGGCTGACCTAACGATCTCGTCCGGGGCGTCCGACGTGCTGGACGGGCTTGGCTTCTCCTCGTCCTCTCCGCATCCACCCACGAGCAGGCCGATCGCGAGGACCAGCTGTGCGACGAGCGAGACGCGCGCCTCCATGAACATCACGGTCCTCCGTCGAGGACCCGGGCACAATCAGGAGACACGTGATCGTGCTCACCGGGCGGTGTGACGCGATAGTCCGCCTCGCACGGCACCCCTTCGTGCTCGAAATGGGGTGCCACACAAGGCGGACTATCCCTCCAGAACCTCGGCGGCCTCGAGCCACTCCAGTTCGATCATGTCCCGCTCGGCGGCCAGCGCGTTCAGCTCGGCGCTGAGCTCGGCCAGGCGGGTGTAGTCGTGGGCGTGCTCGGCGATCGCCGCGTTCAGCTCCCGCTCCTGGGCCGCGATCCGCTCCAGCTGCTTGTCGAGCCTGGCCAGAGTCTTGCGGGCCGCCCGCTCCTCGGCGCTGCCGGGTGCGGCCTTCAGGGCCGGCACATCCGGCGCAATTGCGCCCGTTGGACGGAGATCAGGCCCCGGAACCTGCTCAGCGGGCGCAATTGCGGCGTTCCGGCGCCGCTCGAGGTACTCGTCCACCCCGCGCGGCAGCATCGAGATCTTCCCGTCATCGAGCAGCGCCCAGGTCGAGTCGGTGACGCGCTCCAGGAAGTACCGGTCGTGGGACACCACGACGAGCGTGCCGGGCCAGCCGTCGAGAAAGTCCTCGAGGACGTTGAGGGTCTCGATGTCGAGGTCGTTGGTGGGCTCGTCGAGCAGTAGCACGTTGGGCTCGGTGAGCAGCAGTCGGAGCAGCTGGAAGCGGCGCCGTTCGCCACCCGACAGGTCGCCGAGGCGCGCGGTCAGCCGGTCGCCCGTGAAGCCGAAGCGCTCCAGCAACGCCGACGCCGTGATGTCCCCGTCAGCGGTGCGGGTGATGCGCTGCTGGGACTCGACGGTCTCCAGTACCCGCGCCTCGGGGTCCAGGTCGTCCAGCGCCTGGGTGAGGTGCTGGATCGCGATCGTGCGCCCGTGCCGCACCTTGCCCACGTCGGGCGCGAGCTCCCCTGACAACAGCGAGAGCACCGACGTCTTGCCGGCGCCGTTGACCCCGACCAGGCCGACCCGGTCGCCCGGCCCGAGCCGCCAGGTCGCGTGCGAGAGCAGCTGTCGTACGCCGCGGGTCAGGTCGACGTCCTCGATGTCGATGACGTCCTTGCCCAGGCGCTGGGTCGCGAACCGCTGCAGCTCCAGCCGGTCGCGAGGCGGCGGCACGTCCTCGATCAGCTGGTTGGCGGCGTCGATCCGGAACTTCGGCTTGGACGTCCGGGCCGGCGGTCCGCGGCGCAGCCAGGCCAGCTCCTTGCGCACCAGCTGCTGCCGCCGCTGCTCCGACGACGCCATCTGCCGCTGTCGCTCGGCCTTGGCGAGCACGAACGCGGCGTACCCGCCCTCGTAGGCGTCGACCGCCCCGTCGTGCACCTCCCACGTCCACTGGCAGACCGCATCGAGGAACCACCGGTCGTGGGTCACCACCACCAGCGCGGAGGGCCGCTTCGCGAGGTGGTCGGCGAGCCAGGCGACCGCCTCGACGTCGAGGTGGTTGGTCGGCTCGTCGAGTACGACGAGGTCGTGGTCGCCGAGCAGCAACGCAGCCAGCGAGCAGCGCCGACGCTCTCCACCCGACAACCCGAGAACCGCACGGTCCAGCTCCACGCCGGCGAGCAGGGTCTCGACGATCTCGCGAAGCTGGGAGTCCGCGGCCCACTCGTGGTCGGAGCGGCCTCCGAGCACCGCCTCCCGGACCGAGTGGGTGTCGAGCAGCTCGTCGCCCTGGTGCAGGTAGCCGATGTGCAGCCCTCGCGACTTCGAGACCCGGCCGGAGTCGGGCGGCTCGAGCCCGGTCATGATCTCGAGCAGCGTGGTCTTGCCGTCGCCGTTGCGGCCGACGATCCCGACCCGCTCCCCCACCGAGATCCCCAGCGACACGTCGGTGAGCAGCGGGCGCACGCCGTACGCCTTGGAGACGCGCTCCAGATTGATCAGATTCGACATCTAGACGTACTCCACCACGTGCGCGCCGGCGACGGGACCGGTGGCGATCCGGACTCCGATGTGACCGAGGTCGATCAGCCGGTCGACGACGTCGTGGGCGGCGTCGCGGTCGCTGACCAGCCCGAGGTACGTCGGCCCGGAGCCGGACAGCAGGACGGCGTCGGCGCCCGCCGAGGTGAGCGCGTCGCGTGCCGTGGCGAGCTCGGGGCGGAGCCGCAGGGCGGGATCCTCGAGGTCGTTGCGCAGCGCCCGCCCGATATCCGCGTAGTCGAGTTCGGACCAGTCCGGTGAGGGGCGTCCGGACCCGATGCCGGGCGCGCGGGCGAACTCGGCGTACACCTCCGCCGTCGACAGGCCCTCGGCGTCCGGCACCACGACCCACCACAGCGACGAGTCATCGGCGAGCGGGGTGACCACCTCGCCGCGGCCGGTTCCGCGCGCCGTGCCGCCGACGAGCGCGAACGGGACGTCGCTCCCGAGTTCCGCGGCCAGCGCGAGCAGGTCGTCGTCAACGGTGTCGAGCGACCACAGCCGGTCGAGGGCGACCAGCGTGGCGGCCGCGTCCGCGCTACCTCCCGCCATCCCGCCGGCGACCGGGATGCCCTTCGCGATGTGCAGGTGCGCGGCCCGGTCGACGCCGTGATGCTCCGCGAGCAGCCGACCGGCGCGGAGCGCGATGTTGCGGTCGTCGAGGGGCACGCCGGCCAGGTCGACGTCGTCGGACGCCGCGGCCACCGACCAGTCGTCGGCATCGGTGACCGTGACGTCGTCGTAGAGGCTGATCGCCTGGTAGATCGTGTCCAGGTGGTGATAGCCGTCGGCCCGCGCGGAGCCCACCGACAGGACCAGGTTGATCTTGGCGGGGGCGCGCACCGTGACGCTCATTCGGCTAGTCATGAAGGGCCTCCGCGATCCGGGCGAACTGCTCGACCGTCAGCGACTCGCCGCGGGCGAGCTGGTCGACCCCGGCGGCCTCGAGCGCCCCCGAGGCCGCCGCAGCGGACCCGGCGAGGTCCCGCAGCGCCCCTCGCAGCACCTTGCGGCGGTGCGCGAAGGCCGCGTCGACGACCGCGAACACCTGCTCGCGGGTCGCGGTGGTGGCCGGCGGGTCGCGTCGGGTCCATGCGACCAGACCGGAGTCGACGTTGGGCGCCGGCCAGAAGACGTTGCGACCGATCGCGCCCGCACGGCGTACGTCGGCGTACCAGGCGGCCTTGACCGACGGGATGCCGTAGGTCTTCGAGCCCGGCGCCGCGGCCAGCCGGTCGGCGACCTCGGACTGCACCATCACCAGCCCGTGCTCGAGCGAGGGCAGCAGAGCCAGCAGGTGCAGGAGCACCGGCACGGAGACGTTGTAGGGCAGGTTCGCCACCAGGGCGGTCGGTGGCGGGCCGGGCACCGCGGTGACCCGCATCGCGTCGGCGGTGACCACCTCGAAGCGCTCCGCCCGATCCGGTGCGTACGTCGCGACGGTCTCGGGCAGCAGCCCCGCGAGCTTCTCGTCGACCTCGATCGCGACCACGCGCTCGGCGACGTCGAGCAGGGCCAACGTGAGCGAGCCCAGCCCCGGGCCGACCTCGACGACGACGTCGGCGCTGGTGATGCCCGAGTGACGAACGATCCGACGCACCGTGTTGGGGTCGATCACGAAGTTCTGCCCGCGCTGCTTGGTGGGCCGCAGATCCAGGCGTTCGGCCAGCAATCGCACCTCCGCCGGCCCGAGAAGTCTCGGACCGGCGGATGGCGTCATGCTGGTGAGGTTAGTCGGGCACGACGCGGGCGCCATTTCCCCGCAATTGCGCTGTTTGAAACCACCTCGGGCAACCAGACCTGTCGCAGACTGCGCAATTGCGCCGGATGGACCGGCGCACGGGTCAACGAGGCAGACCGAGGCTGGATGCGCAGCCGGGCCAGGCGCCGTAGCCGCCCGAGGCGTCACGGAGCTTGGTCGCGATCGCGATCTGGGTCTCGCGGGAGGCGTTGCTGGGCAGCCCGGTGCCGCCGTACGACTGCCAGGTCCCGAGGTTGAACTGCAGGCCGCCGTAGTATCCGTTGCCGGTGTTGATCGCCCAGTTGCCGCCGGACTCGCACTGGGCGAGGGCGTCCCACACGGTGTTGCCGGTGGCGTACGCCGAAGCGGTGCCGACCTTCACGATCGCGGGGACCGGCTCGCGCAGCACCTTCTGCTTGAGCACCTTGCGCACGTCGATCTTCCCGTTGACGTAGAAGATCTTGTAGAGGACGTTTCGCATGCCCTCGCGGCCGTCACGGATGACCTCGGTGACGCCCTCGGTCATCGAGTCGTCGTCCTGCTCGATGGTGCCGGCGTCCATGACCTCGCGCTTGACGCGCTTCTGCCTGACCTCGACGTCGGTGTAGACGATGCGGTCGCCGTCCTCGAGCTCGACGTCGCGCCGGGGCTTGGTGCGGTCGTACTTGTCGAGGTCGACGTGCATCTCCTCGAGCGCGTCCTTGACGGTCAGCGCGGTCAGCTCGCGGACGACCGGCTTCTTGCCGGCCAGCCTGAGCGTGAGTTCCTTGGGGGTGACGACCTCGATCTCGGCGCCGTCACGGCCGATGGTCATGCCACGACTCGTGGAGACCTCGGCGCGGCCGAACGAGCGACCGATCTCCGCGAGTGCGGCGGTGACCTCGGTGCTGTTCACCCAGTGGGTCGTGGTGTGACCGTCGACGGTGAGATCGACCTCGCGACCGAAGCGGACGCTGATCTTGTCGCCGTCCTCGACGGGCTCGTCGAGTCCCGGGCCAACGATGTCGTGCTCGTCGATCTCAATGTCCTCGGCCTCGAGCACCTCGCCCACCGTGTCGCCCATGGTCCGGACCTGCTGGTCCTTGCCATCGAGCGTGAGGGTGACGCTGGTGCTGAGGGCGGCGTAGCCGACGGTGGTGCCGGCAACTGCCAGGACGGCGACCGCGGCGAGCGCGATCAGGGCCGTCTTGTTGAGGAACAGTGGGGCGAGCCTGCTGTTGTGTCCAATGAAGGGCACGATTCTCCGAACGTCGTACTTTCCGGTTCTCGGGTGCCAGGGCGTTCCCGCGCGCCAGCCAGCCTTTGGCTCTCACGTGGGGAATTTGTTGGTGCTACGACTGCACTCATACGGGCTGTCGCTGCCCTGGCGGATCGTTCCCGATCCCGGCCATCGGCTCCACGAGAGCAGGCGGCGCGGGCAGAATGCAAACCCTGGGCTTGTCCCCAGGCGTGTTCCTGTGAGCAGGCACACGCCGCTTTACGCCTGCGAGGAGCCTGCGATGACGTCGGTGAAGATCGAGCCACAGCCCCGGATCGACACCCTGGTTCGGCTCCCTGAAGGCGCTGAACGACGGCGTACGGAGTACCTCGGCAGCGTCTGGCTGGACGGCAAACCGCAGGTCGACAGGCTTCGCATGTACCCGCCCCCCGATGCCCCCAAAGGCATTCGACTGGCCCACGTCGACGTGTCCTTCTTCCTTCCCGACAGCCTGGCCTACGCCCGCGACCGGCTCGGCGACCCTCAGCTCAGCGTGACCATGGCGGCCCTGGCCATCGGCGAGAGCGGCGCGCTGCTCGAGTCGGTCGCTGCGTTCGTGGACGATCCGTCCGGTGCGCCGACGTGGGTCAACCTGCGGGTGCTGGCGTTCAGCGGCTGGCCGGTCGGCTTCTCCTACCGGGTGGTGGCGCTGACCCCGACGGACGCGGTCGTGGGGTAGCAGGTGACGCTGGTCGAGATACGCGCTCGCTCGTTCCTCGCTCGCGCTACTCGACCAACGAATTCACCACGGACCGCCGAACGCCGCCTCGGTGTTGGCGTCCACCGCCTCGCAGAGCGCCTCTAGGTCGTCGCCACGGACCTCGGCCATGGTGCGCATCGTCAGCGGCACGAGGTACGACGCGTTGGTGCGGCCGCGGTACGGCATCGGGGTGAGGTACGGCGCATCGGTCTCCACCAGGATCCGGTCCCGCGGTGCCATCCGCAGCGCGTCGCGCAGCGGCTCCGCGTTCCTGAACGTGACCGTGCCGGCGAAGGACAGGTGGGCGCCGCGGTCGAGGCAGCGGCGGGCGAAGTCGGCATCGCCCGAGAAGCAGTGCATCACCCACCTCTCCGGGGTGCCCTCCTCGTCGAGAACTTCGAGGACCTCCTCGTGCGCGTCGCGGTCGTGGATGACCAACGTCTTGTCGAGGCGCTTGGCCAGGTCGATGTGCCGCCGGAACGACACCACCTGCGCCGCCCGGCCCTCCTCACCGGTCCGGAAGTGGTCGAGCCCGGTCTCCCCCACCGCGCGGACCCGGTCGTGCGACGACGCAAGCGCCTCGATCTCGGCGAGGGCGTCTTCGAGTCGGTGCTCCAGCCGGGGCGCCTCGTTCGGGTGCAGCGCAACACCGGCGACCAGCGCGTCGTACGTCGTCGCGGCCTCGACCGCCCAGCGCGCGCCGGGCAGGTCGCAGCCGATCTGCACGATCCGGGTCACGCCGACGGCGGCCGCCGCGGCGAGCGCGCCCGGTACGTCGACCGTCTCGCCGTCGCGGGAGATGTCGAGGTGGCAGTGGTTGTCGACGACGGGGTGCGGGAGAGGGTCGGGTGCCGGGGGGCGATCGCTCACGCGGACTCGATCCGCTTGATGATCGCCTCCGCCGTCGCCTCCGGCGCCTGGGTCGGGACCCAGTGGGTGACGCCGTCGAGCACGACGAGCTCGTAGGGCGCATCGACGTAACGCTCGGTGAGCTCGGCGCCGGCCCGGTCGCAGGCCACGTCCTTAGTGCTCCAGACGAACGCCGTCGGCACCGTCACCCTGCCGTTGGGCGCGGTCCGGGGGTCGACGAAGACCACCGCTCGGTACCACATGAGCGCGTAGTGGAGTGCCCCGTCGTCGACGATCTCGCGCCGGAACCGGGCCACCTCCTCTTTGGTCATCCCACTCTTGAGCAGCGCGGTGTCGACCCCGCCGCCCTTCTTGCTCGCCACCCATTCCGGGATGACCGGCAGCTGGAAGAACGCGATGTAGTAGGCCTTGGTGAACTGCGAGGACGTGACCGAGGCGCGCAGGTAGGCCATCGGATGCGGCACCGAGATCGCCGTCAGCGTGCGAACCAGCTCCGGCCGGCCGATCGCGAGCATCCAGCAGGGAATCGCCCCCCAGTCGTGGCCGACCAGGTGCACCGGACCGCCGACCAGGTCGATAAGGGCGATGGCGTCATCGGTGAGCTTGTTGATCCGATAGCTCCACCGACGCTTCGGGCGGGCCCCCGGCGAGTAGCCGCGCTGATCCATCGCGATGGTCCGATAGCCGCGCTCGTGGAGCAGCGGTCTGACCTTGCGCCAGCAGGTGCTGCGCTCGGGAAAGCCGTGCAAAAGCACGACCACCTCGCCGTCCAGGGGGCCTTCGTCGAAGACATCGAAAGTGAGGCCTTCCCGCTCGAGCGACGTGATCCGCTCACTCACCGACATGCACCGCCTGATAGACCTCGCGCTTGGGCACTCCGGCCAACCTGGCCACCTCCACGATCGCGTCCTTCCGAGTCATCCCGTCGGCCTCGTGCTCCACCACCGCCGCTCGCAGACTCTCGATGTCCCCGGCGACCGTGGCCGACAGCTCGGCCCCTGCCACCACGATGGTCACCTCACCGCGCACCCCGTCGGTCGCCCACGATGCGAGATCGGCCAGCGGGCCGCGGCGAATCTCCTCGTGGGTCTTGGTGAGCTCGCGGCACACAGCCGCCGCCCGGTCCGCGCCCCACGCCTCGGCCATCGCCCGCAGCGTCGCCTCGGTGCGGTGCGGCGACTCGAAGAACACCATCGTTCGCTGCTCGGCAGTGAGTGCCGCCAGCCGTTTGGCCCGTTCGCCGGCCTTGCGCGGCGGGAAACCCTCGAAGCAGAAGCGATCGACCGGCAGCCCGGAAACGGCGAGCGCGGTGAGCACCGCCGAGGGACCCGGCACGGCGGTCACCTCGATCCCGGCCTCGACCGCTGCGGCGACCAGGCGGTAGCCGGGGTCGGAGACGCTCGGCATGCCGGCATCGGTGACGAGCAGCACCCGTTCGCCCGCGAGCAGCGCCTCGACCAGCATCGGCGTCCGAGCGGCCTCGTTGCCGTCGAAGTACGACACGACGCGGCCAGTAACGGTGACACCGAGGTCTGAGGTCAGCCGGCGCAGCCTCCTGGTGTCCTCAGCAGCGATCACGTCGGCTGTGCCGAGCTCTTCGACGAGACGCGGCGACGCATCCGACACGCGCCCGATCGGCGTACCTGCGAGGACCAGCACGGGTTGATCATGGCATCGCCGTATCGTTTCGCTTCGTGACCGCCCTCGACACGGAGAACGCCGAGGGCCTGTCCATCACCGCCGGCGGGGATCCGGTCCCCACCGCCGCTGAGCGGGCACAGAGCCGGCTGGCCGGGTCCGACCCCCGGATCGGCTGGGCCGCCGCGTTCGGTGTGGCGATCTTCGCCTTTCTGCTGCGGGTGTACCGGCTCGGCAGCCCGGACGTCATGGCGTTCGACGAGACCTACTACGCCAAGGACGCCTGGTCCCTGCTGCACTTCGGCTACGTCAAGGAGTACCTGAACGACGCCGACGGCAAGCCGAAGACCGACATCAACGCCGACATCCTGCACGGCCACACCACCGGAGTGTGGGACAGCGACCCTTCGATGATCGTGCACCCCGAGGTCGGCAAGTGGCTGATCGCGCTCGGCGAGAAGGCGTTCGGGATGGACCCCTTCGGCTGGCGGATCGCCGCAGCCGTCATCGGTGCGCTGATGGTGCTGGTCATGGTGCGGCTGGCTCGCCGGCTCACCGGGTCCACGGCGCTCGGCTGCGTCGCCGGGCTGCTGCTGTCCTTCGACGGCCTGCACTTCGTGCTGTCCCGGCTGGCCTTGCTCGACATCTTCCTGGCGTTCTTCCTGCTCTGCGGCGTCGCATGCGTCGTCAACGACCGCGACTGGCACCGGGCCCGACTCGCCAAGCTCATCGACGGACCGCCTCCGCCTGAGAGCTGGGGTCCGATCCGCGGCGTGCTGCTGCGGCCGTGGCTGCTGGCGGGCGGGGTGTGCTTCGGGCTCGCGCTGGGCACCAAGTGGACCGCGATCTACCCACTCGCGGCGTTCGGACTGCTCGTCTTCTTCTGGAGCGGCGGCGCCCGCAAGTCGTTCGGGGTGCGCTGGGCCCGGCTGCGGGCGGTCCTCGCCGACGGCGTACCCGCCTTCATCCAGCTGGTGCTCGTCGCCGCCTTCGTCTACGTCGCGAGCTGGACCGGCTGGCTGGTGCACGCGGACGACTACGAGAAGGCCTACTCCCAGTCGCAGTACACGCAGTTCGGCGGGGAGGGCCACTGCGACGATGACAGCTTCGTCTCCGACAACCCCGACCCCGAGTCGCGATGGCCCACGGGCACCGAGCCGGACGCGAGCGGGCTGGGCGAGCTGACCCAGTCGCTGCGGTCCCTCTGGTACTACCACCAGGACGTCTACACCTTCCACACCCACTTCCTCGACTGCAGCGACCACCACTACGCCTCCTCGCCCGCGGGCTGGCTGCTGATCAACCGCCCCGTCGGCGTCGCGGCGAACACCGAGATCCAACCGAGCGAGCCCGGGTGCAACGCGGTCGAGGGCAGCGTCTGTTACCGCCAGGTGCTGCTGATCGGGACGCCCGTCATCTGGTGGGGCGGCGCGATCGCGCTGCTGTTCGCCGGGGCGATGTGGATCGGCACGCGTGACTGGCGGTTCGGCGTACTCCTCGTCGGCGCGCTCTCCACCTGGCTGCCCTGGCTGCTGTACGACGACCGGCCGATCTTCTTCTTCTACGCGATCGCGACGCTGCCCTTCCTGGTGCTCGCGATCATCCTCGCGATGGGCGTGCTGATCGGTCCCTCGCGACATCCATCGACCAGACGCACGATCGGGGTCATCGTCTCCGGCTCGTTCTTCGTGCTGGCGCTGCTCAACTTCGCCTGGTTCTACCCGATCTTCAGCAACGAGATCCTGACCCGCGACCAGTGGCTCGACCGGATCTGGTTCAGCCGGTGGGTGTAGCGGAGGCGGCAATTCACCGGTTAACCGGTGAATCTGACCGTTCTGTATCGAACCTTCGTACAAGAACGGTTCATTTCACCGGTTAACCGGTGAATCTTCCCGAGGAGCAGCCTCGAACCGGTAGTCGTCGAGGTCGAAGCGCCGGCTGGACCACATCGTCTCCAGGGTCGTCGATGGCCGGAACGGGACGTCACCGTTGGCGTCGAAGTAGTAACTGTTGGCCTCCGCGCAGCTGGCCTGCCAGAACACCTGGTGAGTGCGGCGGGAAAGCATGTTCTCGAAGTAGCGGGCGTTGGCCTCTGGCGTGACCTCCACCCGGGTGGCCGAGCCTCGCCGGGCCCGGCGCAGGCAGCGCACGATGTGGGCCATCTGGGTCTCGATCAGGTTGAAGTACGACGAGCCGTTGTAGCCGTAGGGACCGAGGATCGTGAAGAAGTTCGGGAAGCCCGGAACGCTGACGCCCTGGTAGGCCTGGAAGCGGTTCTCCTCCCACCACTTCTCCAGGTCCAGCCCGTCGGCGCCGCGCACCATGAACGGCGGCATGTTGCCCTTCTCGAACACCTTGAACCCGGTGGCCAGGATGAGCAGGTCGGCCGGGTGCTCGACCCCGTCCTCGGTGCGGACCCCGTCCGCCGTGATGGTCTTGATCGGGGTGGTCTCGAGCGTGACGTTGGGGCGGTTGAAGGTCGGCAGGTACTCGTTGGAGAAGCTCGGTCGCTTGCAACCCAGCCCGTAGCCAGGCGTCAGCTTCTTGCGTACGACGGGGTCCTGCACCGCGCGGCGCAGGTGCGCCCGCCCGAGCCGCTCGCCGGAAGCGGCGACCGGCACGAGCCCATGGAAATGCGCGGCGACTGGGAAGGTGAGCTCGACATAGGTCTGGCTGACCAGCCGGGTGAGCCGCTTCGCGCCGGGCAGCCGCCGCAGCGCCGTGCGCAGCGGTGGGGGCAGCGCGCGATCGACCTTCGGCAAGCACCAGATCGGCGTCCGTTGGAAGACCGTGAGGCGCTCGACCTCGGGCGCGATCGTCGGGATCACCTGGACCGCCGAGGCGCCGGTGCCGATGATGACGACGCGACGGCCGGACAGTTCGACGTCGTGGTCCCAGCGGGCGGTGTGCATGACGGTGCCGGCGAAGTCCGCGAGTCCTGCGATGTCCGGGTCCTTCGGCTGGGTGAGCACGCCGGTGGCACCGACCACGAACCGGGCGGTGATCGAGTCGCCGGCGGAGGTGTCCAGCCGCCACAGGTGCGACTCGTCGTCGAACGTCGCCCCGACCACACGCGTGTTGAGCCGGGTACGACGGCGGACGTCGTACTTGTCCATGCAGTGCTCGGCGTAGGCCTTGAGCTCCGCGCCCGGCGCATAGACGCGCGACCACCGGGAGGTCTGCTCGAAGGAGAACTGGTAGCTGAACGACGGGATATCGACGCCGATGCCGGGATAGGTGTTCCAGTGCCAGGCACCGCCGACGCCGTCGCCCTCCTCGATCATCAGGTAGTCGTCGAACCCGGCGCGCTCGAGCAGGATCGCGGCGCCGATGCCGGAGAAGCCGCCACCGATGATCGCCACCTCGTGGTCGGGGGTGCTGGTCATGAAGCGAGTTCCTCTCGAGCGGTGGAGGTAATCACCAGGGTGTCGAGCCGGTGCTCGATGCCCTCGGCCGTGCGGACGCCATCATCCGTGACGGCGTAGACCGGCCAGGTGACCAGCGTGACGTTGGGACGGCGGATGGCGTCGTAGTAGTGCCGGCTGAGCGTGACGCCCTGGCGGCCGAAGCGGCCGGGGGTGAGCCGCCGCCGGATCCACGGGTCCCGGACGCTCAGCCGCAGGTTCAGCCGGGCCGCCACCTTGCCGGCCACCGGGATCCGCACCGGGAGCACCCAGGTCGGCTCCTGCTGGAAGACCTTGACCGAGGTCGCGGACCGCAGCACCCGCGGCACGATCCGCGCCGCCGTGTGGCCGTCGGCGACCACCCCGACGCGCTCGCCCGCGAAGTCGTGCTCGCGCCATTCCTCGTCGGACAGCACCCTCACGAGGCCACCGGTTCGTGGGTGACCTCGTCGACCCATGCCTGTGGCCGTCCGAGGAGCCGCGCCGGCACCAACCCGGTCAGCTTCACCAGCGGGTCGGCGAGCAGCCGGTGGTAGGGGTGGGTGCGGTCGATGACCATGTGGGCCTGCGCCTTGAGCACGTGGTACGCCGGGATCCGCTGCGTGTAGCGCCCTCGACCACCGATCGTGCCGTACCGCTTCACCGCGTTGTAGAGCTTCTGCTCGGGCAACCCCATCGCCACGATGTTGTCGCGCATCTTGTTGATCAGCGGCACAAACACCACGATCAGGCCGACGATCACCTGCGGCTTGAGGTTGCCGATGCTCTCGATGAGCAGCTTGTGCAGTGGCCCGGCGCCGATCAGCTCGAGCACCTGGAAGTCCACGGTGATGTGCCGCGCCTCGTCGGAGTTGATGTGCCGGAACACCTCGTGGCAGACCGGGTCGTGGACCTCCTCGAGCAGGAACTTCACCAGCGCACCGTCGAGCGCGCACTCCAGCAGCGGGATCAGCGTCGCCAGCCCGGTGAGCGGCAGGCCGTCGCCGAACTCGTCGAGCACCTTGATCGCCATCTTCACGTTGATGTTCGGCTCCGGCATCGAGCCGTCCTCGTCGAGCATCCCCCAGCGCTTCATCAGCGCGAGCTCGGCGTTGGCGTGCTTCTGCTCCTCCGCGTGGAAGTAGTGGTAGATCTCCTGGATCGTCTCCGTCGGCGCCTTGGTCGCCAGCGACGCGAAACCGCGGGCGCCGACGTGCTCGATCCACACCAGGTCGGCCATGAACGGCTGCATCTTGGCGCGCAGCTCGTCGGTCATGGTCTCGGCCCCGGGTGCGTCCCAGTCGATGTCGGCCAGCGACCACTGCTTGTCCTTGATCGTCTGCAGCATCGCGTCGAAGTCGAACGTCGTCTTCGAGCCAGTCATCTTCAGACCTCCGGGTCCGGGGTGAACCGGCCGACCAGGCCGGCCATCCGCGTGTAGGGGCCGGGCAGCAGTCGCTTGCTGCGCCAGAGCAGCTGCGCGTCCGGCTGGGGCACGACGTACAGCCGCCCACGGTCGTGTGCGTCGAGCGTGGTCCGCGCAACCCGGCGTGGTGAGAACCCCGCGACCCGGGCGATCTTCCCGGCCAGCCGGGCCGACTCGGGCTCGATCAGCTCGCCCGCGAAGATGTTGGTCTTCACGAACGTCGGGCAGAGCACGGTCACCGCCACCCCGGTGCCGGACAGCTCGGCCGCAAGAGTCTCCGAGAGGCTGACCACCCCGGCCTTGCTGACGTTGTACGCCGCCATCCTGGGCGCCGCAGTGAAGCCCGCCGCCGAGGCGACGTTGATGATCCCGCCGCGGCCCGCCTCCCGCATCGCGGGTGCGAACACGTGGCAGCCATGGATCACGCCCCAGAGGTTGACGCCGAGCGTGCGCCGCCAGTCGTCGAGCGGCGTCTCGCCGACCGGCCGGCCACCTGCGCCGATGCCGGCATTGTTGACGATCAGGTCCGGCATGCCGTCGAGCCAGTCGGCGGCCGTCTCCGCGAGGGCGCGGACGTCATCCTCCGCCGCGACGTCGCAGAAGGCCGGGATCGCGTCGCCGCCGGCCTGCTCGATGGCGAGGACGGTCTCCTTGGCGGCGGCCAGATCGATGTCCGCGCACACCACCCGGCCGTCGCGGTCGGCTAGCTCGACGGCGAACGCCTGGCCGATCCCGCTCCCCGCTCCGGTGACGACTGCGCGTGCCTGTCTGGTGCGCCGCTGTGCCATGCGAGACCCAATCTGTAGGCGTGTGCCATCAGATTGCATCTGATGGCGGCTGCCGTCAAGATGTTCGGGTGACCACCACGTCAGCGTCCCCCCGCCGCTACGGCGGGAAGAGCGCCGAGGAGCGCCGCGCCGAGCGGCGTACCGCGCTGGTCTCTGCCGCCCTGGACATCTGGCAGGAGCAGGGCTGGGCCGCGGTCACGATGCGCGGGGTCTGCTCCGCGGCGGGCCTGACCGACCGCTACTTCTACGAGAGCTTCGCCGACCGCGACGCGCTGATGGCGACGATCTGGGACCAGATCCGCGACCAGACCCTCGAGATGATCCTGGCCGCGATCCTCGAGCACGCCGACGGACACCCGCTCGACCAGCTCCGGGCCGCACACGTCGCCGTCGTCCATCACATCGCGGACGAGCCGGCCCGTGCCCAGATCCTGTTCGGCGAGCACGCCGGCAGCGCGATCCTGGAGCAGCGCCGTCGCGACACCGTGCGGATGACCACCGACCTGCTGATCGAGCTGGCCCGGCCGTTCCTGCGGGCCGACGTCGACGAGCAGGAGTTCAGGATCACGGTGCTGATCGGCATCGGAGGCTTCGTCGAGCTGATGCTGGCCTGGCGCTCGGGACTGGTCGACGCCGACGCCGACGCGATGGTGGGTCACCTCGACGGAGTCGGAGCCGCGTTGGCCCCGAGGTTCCTGCGCGAGGACCTGCTCGGGGGCATCAAACAGCCGGGCTAGGCCACCGCCTCGGGGAGCGCCGCGACGTCGAGCTCGCCCTTGCGCAAGCGGAAGACCTGGAGCCGCAGCCCGTAGTACTTCTCGGTCTCGCCGACCCACTCCATGCCGACCCGGCGCGCGGTGGCCTCTCCCTTGGAGTTCCGAGGCCGGACCACGGCAAAGAGCTCGTCCTCACCCTCACTGAACGCGAAGTGCGCGAGCGCGTGGCCGGCCTCGGCGGCCAGTCCCCGCCCCCACGCCTCCGGTGCGAGCTGCCAGCCGATCTCGAGGTCTTCGTTCTGCGGCGGCAGCGGTCGTACGGCGGCGGCGCCGACGATCCGACCCGTCTCCAGCTCCTCCACGGCCCAGCGGCCCGTGGGTCGCTCGGAGGCGCCGTCCGCCGCGACCCAACCCAGGAGCAGGTCGCGCATCTCTTCGACGTCGGACACCTGGCTCATCGCCGGCGCCAACCAGCGCGCCACCTGGTCACTGCCGAAGATGCTGAACGCGTCCTCGGCATCCTCGACGTTCCACGGCTTCAACCGGAGCCGGGGCGTGGTGATCACCCGATCCGAGATGCTGACTGCGTTGCTGTGGTCCAACATGCCCATTTCAGCAACCCGTTCTCGTCGTTTGTTCCGACGACCTCTGCGACGATGCAACCGTGGCGGAGCGGGTGACGTTCTCCAGCACCCACGGCCCACGCCTGGCCGGAGTCATCGAGCTCCCGGAGGGCGAGGCCCGTGGGTGGGGTGTCTTCGCGCACGGATTCACCCTCGGCAAGGACTCGGCGGCCGCCAGCCGGATCAGCAAGGGGCTCGCCGCCGATGGCATCGGCATGCTCCGCTACGACAACCTCGGCATCGGTGGCTCCGAGGGCGACTGGGGCGACTCGACGTTCTCGCAGCGGGTCGCGGACACGGTCCAGGCGGTCGGCTTCATGAACGACAACGCCCGGGAGGTTCGGCTGCTCATCGGGCATTCGTTCGGCGGTGCTGCGGTGATCGCAGCCACCCACCTGATCGAGAGCGTGCGCGCGGTGGTGAGCATCGGGGCGCCGTACGATCCCGGCCACGTCGAGCACATCTACGACGCCCTGGTCGAGCGGGTGCTCGCCGAGGGCGAGGCGCCGTTCCTGATCGGCGGCAAGGCGCTCACCCTGCGTCGGCACTTCGTCGAGGAGGTGCGCGCCCTGGACCTGCGCGAACGGATCCACACCCTGCACCGAGCCCTGCTGGTGATGCACTCGCCCACGGACAACACCGTCGGGATCACGAACGCCAGTGAGATCTTCCGCGCGGCCCGGCACCCGCGCAGCTTCGTGTCCCTCGAGGGTGCCGATCACCTGCTCACCGGGCGCGACCAGACCACCCGGGCGGCTCGCATCATCAGCGCCTGGGTCGATCCGTACCTGAAGGAGGATTGACGGAGGTCGGCCTCCGGAGGAATGTGGGGAGCCAACCAAGGAGCACCCATGCCCCATAAGCAGAGCATCGACAGCCCGCACGAAACCCGCCCCTTCAAAGCGCACGGTCACATGGACGTGGTCACCCTCGGTGACTTCACGATGGGCCGCGGCGTCTTCGAGCCCGGCTGGCGCTGGTCCGAGGACGTGCAGCCGATCGCCGGCACCGAGTCGTGCCAGGTCCACCACACCGGGTTCTGCGTCTCCGGCCAGATGACCGTGAAGATGGACAGCGGCGAGGAGATCACGTTCGGCGCCGGCGACGTCGTCGTACTCGAACCCGGGCACGACGCCTGGACAGTGGGCGACGAGCCCTGCGTGCTGATGGACACCGGGGTAGCGGCTTACGCCACGCCCCAGTAGTCGATCAGCCGAGCGCGCCGAGCAGCGCGGTCAGCTCGGGGTTCAGAGCGGGGTCGAAGCCCGGGCCGGGTCCGGGGATCGCATCGTCGGGTCCGACCGGCTGACCGCACTTGTCGCAGCACAGGACGGGTTCGCTCTGCTGCCCACAGGCCAGGTGGTGCCACACGACCGGAGCGCGCTCGGGACCGAACACCCACTTGTCCCCGAAGCGCTGCATGGCGACCAGCACCATGGCCAGGTCCTTGCCCTTCTCGGTGAGCCGGTAGTCGTAGCGGACCGGCGCACTTTGGTACGTCGTGCGGCTGACCACGTCGTGCTCGACCAGCGACCGCAGCCGCTGGGCCAACACCTTGCGCGAGAGCCCGAGGTTGCGCTGGATCGCGTCGAACCGGGAGATGCCGAGGGCGATGTCGCGCAGAACCAAGGGGGTCCAGGTGTCCCCGACGATGTCGAGGGTGCGAGCCACCGAGCACTGCATCTCCGCGAAGGACGACCGAGGCATGGGCAAACCCTAACCCGGTGCGTTCCTAAAGGGAACTCACTCTGCTAGGTTGCCGCCATGCTCGAGCGCGTGGGGAAGCTGACCTGGCGTCATCCCCGCAAGGTCCTGGTGGCGGCGTTCCTGTTCGCCGCGGTCGCGGCCTTCCTCGGCCACGACGTGGAGCACCACCTCAAGGCAGCGGGCTTCACCGACCCCTCGTCCGAGAGCGAGCGCGCCAACGTCCTACTGGCCGAGGAGCTCGGATTCTCCGCCGAGCCCGGCCTCGTCGTACTCCTGAGAGACCCCGACGGCGGTCCCGTCGACCCAGAGGACCCCGAGGTCGCCCGGCTGGCCGAAGAACTGCTGGGCGCGAAGTACGTCGGCAACGTCACCACCATTGCCGCCGAGGACGGCGAGTCGGTGGTGCTGGGCGCGCAGCTGACGAGCACCGACATCGAGGACGCGGGCGGCATCGCCGACGACTCGGTGCGCGAGCGGGTGAGGTCGGACCAGTTCGAGGTGAGCTACGGCGGGTTCGCTCCGGGCTTCAACGAGGTCAACGACCAGACCCGCGAGGACCTCACGAACTCGGAGCTGATCGCGTTCCCGATCCTGGCCGTGCTCCTGCTGCTCGTGTTCCGCGGCGCGGTCGCCGCGGCGGTGCCGCTCGTGATCGGCGCACTGTCGACCATCGGCACCCTCCTCGTCCTGCGGGTGATGGCGGCGTTCGTCGACACCTCGCTGTTCGCGCTCAACATCGCGACCGCGCTCAGCCTCGGCCTCGCCGTCGACTACGCGCTACTCGTCGTCTCCCGGTACCGCGAAGAGATGGAGAAGTCTGGGCACACCGAGGAGGCGCACCTGCGAACCGTCGCAACGGCGGGCCGCGCCGCACTGTTCTCCGGGCTGACCGTTGCCGGCGCGATGGCCGCGCTCGGAGTGATGCCGCAGCGCTTCCTCTACTCCGTCGGCGTCGCCGGCGCCGCGGTCGGCGTGCTCAGCGCGCTGATGGCGATCTTCGTCGTACCGGCCCTGCTGGCCGTGTTGGGTCCGCGGATCAACTCGCTCTCGATCCGACGTGGACCCGCCGTCTCGGATGCGTCGGACCGGTGGCTGCGCCTGGCCCGAGGGGTCATGCGGCGGCCGGTTCTGGTGGCGCTCGGCACGACGGTGATCCTGCTGGCTCTGGCCGCTCCCCTGCTGGGCACGCACCTGACCGGGCCGAGCGCTCAGGCAGTGCCGCCCGGGCAACAGTCGTACGACACCAACAAGTACCTGGACAGCCACTACCCGCGCGAGGTCACCGAAGGAGTGTCGCTGACCGTCACCGGCGACCTGAGCCAGGAGCAGCTGGCCGCCATCGCCGACGACGTGTCCGCCGTTCCGCACGTCGCAGGGGTGACGCCCTTCACCCGCGCAGGTCCGGACGTCGCGTTCACCACCGCGTCCCTCGACGGTCCGGCGCTCAGCGACGACTCACAGGACGCCGTACGCGAGATCCGTGGCCTGTCGCCGCCGGGCGACGCCGACCTCCTGGTCTCCGGCAACACCGCCCGGTTCATCGACGAGAAGACCAGCCTGGTCGACAACGCCCCGTTGACCATCGGGTTGATCGTGGCGCTGACCGTTGGACTGCTGTTCCTGCTCACCGGCTCGGTGCTGCTACCGCTGAAGACCCTGCTGATGAATGCGCTGACCCTGGCCGCCACCCTCGGGATCCTGGTGATCGTCTTCGAGCACAAGTTCCTGGTAGGAGCGCTCGACTATCCCGGCCCGTACGCCGTCGAGGTCACCAGCCTGGTCTTCCTGTTCGCGGTGACCTTCGCTCTCGCGACGGACTACGCCGTCCTGGTGATCGCCAGGATCAAGGAGCACCGTGACGCCGGCCTGTCGAACGACGAGGCCGTGGCCCAGGGCGTGTCCCGCACCGGTCGGATCATCAGCGCGGCGGCCGTGATGATCGCGGTGGTGTTCGCGGCGTCCGCCATCAGCCCGGTCTTCTTCATGAAGCAGATTGCGGTCGGCATGGCCGTCGGCGTACTCATCGACGCGACGATTGTGCGCGCGCTGCTGGTGCCGTCGCTGATGCGTCTGCTCGGCGGGGCGAACTGGTGGGCGCCGCCGTTCCTGCGCCGGCTGCACAACCGGTTCGGGATCAGGGCCGACTGAGCCGGCACTCACCGGCGTCGCACGCGGCGAGCGCCTCCCGAAGCAACCGCTGGGTACGCCGCAGCTCGGCCAGCCGGGCTTCGACCCGACCCTGTACCTGCTCGAGGCGCCACCGCTCCGAGGCGCAGGTCGCGCGCTTCGTGCCGTGATCGGCCAGCGCGGCCACCACCTCCTCGACGGTCAGGCCGAGATCCTGGAGCCGCCGCGCCAGCCGCACCCTCTCGAGGTCTCGCTGGTCGAAGGTGCGGTAGCCGCCGGGCGTGCGCGGCGCAGGACCGAGGACGCCGCGCCGTTCGTAGAAGCGGACGGCGTCGACGGACACCCCGAGCTCGGCGGCGAACCGCCCGATGAGCATCCGTTCGGTGCCTTGACTCTGGACCATGATCCAGAGTTTACGGTCGCTCCATGACCACCTTGCTCTCCATCGCCGCCCGCCCCGACGCGCCCATCGCCTGCGACATGACCGTCGCCGAGGACACGGTCCCGGACCGGATGGCGGAGTACCGCCGACTGTTCGAGCAGGCGCTCATCGAGCGCACGTCCACCGAGACGATGTCGACGTTCACGCTTTCCTCGAAGCCCGGGATCCAGGACTGGGTGCTCGACCTGGTCCGGCGCGAGGCCGTCTGCTGCCCGTTCCTTTCGTACGACGTGACGACCGACGCGGGTCGGATCACCTGGACGATCAGCGGCGCGGACCTCGGCGTACTCGACGGGATCCTGGCGCCCTAGCGACTGAGGGCTGACTCGACGTCGAGCCGGGTCAGCTTCTCCGGGTTGCGGATCGCGAAGATGTGGCTGATCCGGCCGTCCTCGATGACCAGGCTGATCGCGGTGTCCAGGACACCGTCGATGACGATCTTCGCCGCGGGCGCGCCGTTGAGCCACGCGTGACCCAGGGTCGCGCCGACCGGTCCGCGCTTCGCGAACTTTGACAGGAATCGAGCGATGACGTCCGCTCCCTCGATCGGGATCAGCGCCGCCGTGGCGATTCCGCCACCGTCGGCGATCAGCGCCACGTCGGGGGCCAGTACGTCGAGCAGCCCCTGCATGTCGCCAGTCGTCACCGCCTTCAGGAACCGCTCGATCACCGCCTGCTGCTCCTGATGGCTCACCTGCATCCGTGGCCGACGGGCCGCGACGTGCTCGCGGGCGCGGTGCGCGATCTGGCGCACCGCGGCCGGCGTCTTGCCGACGGCCTCCGCGATCTCGTTGTACGGCGTGTCGAACACCTCGCGCAGCACGAACACCGCGCGCTCGGCCGGGCCGAGCGTCTCCAGCACGGTCAGCATCGCGATCGACACGCTCTCGGCGAGCTCGACGTCCTCGGCCACGTCGGGCGAGATCAGCAGTGGTTCGGGAAGCCACTCGCCGATGTAGTCCTCGCGGCGGCGAGAAAGCGTGCGCAGCCGGTTGATCGCCTGGCGGGTGACGATCCGCACCAGGTAGGCGCGCGGGTCGCGCACCTCGGGCTGGTCCACGCCCGACCATCGCAGCCAGGTCTCCTGGACCACGTCCTCGGCGTCGGCCGCCGAGCCGAGTATCTCGTAGCCGACTGTGAACAGCAGGCTGCGGTGGACGACGAAGGGGTCGTCGGTCATGCCACTGAATCTACGTTCCGGGTCGGCTCGGCCAGCGGCCGGAGGCCGCAAGCCGCAGAGAACCCCTGCGACTCGATGCCGAGCGCGGAGTTCGTGCGGGTGACCAGGTTGGCCATGCCGATGAACGCCGTCAGCTCGATCAGCGCAGGCACGCCGAGCTGTTCCTGCAGACGAGCGGACAGCTCGTCGGTCACCGCCGTCGGGGTGGTCGCCATCGCCTCGGCGTACTCCAGGACGTCCCGCTCCATCGGCGTGAACAGCTCCGACTCGCGCCAGCGCGGGATCTCGCGCGCTTTGTCCATGTCGAGGTCGCGGTTGTTGGCCTCGAAGTAACCGAAGTCCAAGCACCACGAACAGCCCACCCGCGACGCGGTCAGCATGTGCGCGAACGACTTGAGCTGGAGGTCGCAGGCGTCCCACTTCTCCGCCTTCCCGGAGAGCCCGAAGAACGCCCTGAGGACCGGCTTGTGGTGCCAGATGACACCGAGAGACTCGGGGACCTCGCCCAGTCTCTTCATGCACATCCGCTTCACGGTGGCCCCGAACAGGCCGGTGATCTCGGCGGCGGGAACTCGTGCGTTGGTGCTCATGTCTGCTCCTCATTTCGCGCGTTGCTTTCGGGTTCGACATGAAGACACCGGCCGAGCCAAGGTTGTGACACCCTCGACCGCCCGCTCGAAGCTCGGCTCAGGCTGCCGGGCGTTCGGCTGGTGCGCGGGCTCGAGAAGACCGGGGTCGCTCCGCCATGGATCGAGGAGTCCCTCGACCTGCTGCAGAAGGGCGGTCAGGCGTGGACCGATGCGGAACGGGCGAAGATCGCCGATCTCAACTGGCGGATCGTGGCGGAGAAGGCCTGATACACGTGCGAATACGCCAGCGACACTCGACCAGGTCTAGGTGACTTGGTCGAGGAGGTGCACCATGACCAGATGAGGATGCAGCGGTTGACCGGCGCCCGGCGGCGCCTGGCATCTGTCGCGCTCATCACCATCGTGTTCGGCTGCGCCTTCGCACTGGTCTACGTGTTGACGGTGCGGACTGTCGAGGGTCGCCTCCTCGGCGATGCCTCACTGCGCGGGGCTCTGCTGACCCAGGGGCACCTCATCGGCACAGTCGACGGCGTGCTGAACGTGATCTCTGTTGCTTCGCTGCTCGGTGTCGTCGCGGTCGTCGCCGTCGTCGCGCTGATTCGTCTGGCCCGGCTGCCGGGGCTCGTCGCGATCGGGATCCTGGTCGGGTCGAACGTCTCCACCCTGCTGCTGAAGGACTTCCTGCTCATCAGGCCCGACCTGGGCGTAGTCGAGGTGACCCCGGCCACCTTGAACAGTTTGCCCAGCGGGCATGCGACTGCGGCGTTCTCCGCCGTGGCGGCCCTCCTGTTCGTGCTCCCCCGCAAGTGGCGGCTGACGATGGTCACGCTGGGGGCGGCGTACGCGACGGCGACAGCGCTGGCCACCATGTCCGCCGGCTGGCATCGGGCCGGCGACGCGATCACCGCCTTCCTGGTGGTGGGCGTGTGGAGCATGGCTGCCGCGGCATGGATGATGCTCGGCACCGCCGCGGCGAGCGTGGACACGGCGACCACGACCGGATCCCCAGTCCGTCGCAAGCTCGAGGCAACCGCCGTGGGGTGTTTGGGGTTCGGAGTCGCCGTGGGGCTGGTGCTGACCGCGATCTCGCCGCTGAGGGAAACCGCGATGGGTTCGGCGGCGGCCTTCATAGCCGGAGGGCTGCTCATTGCCGGCACCGCAGTGGCTGTGCTGATCGCGATCCTTGCGGCTCTCGAGCTGGTCGACACCCCCGATAAGGCCGTTCTTCCGAGGCCGAAGCCCGATCGGGCAGCGCCTGGGTGATCGTGCCACGACAGGCACTGGTCCCCTTGGATGTAGTTCGAGTTCGAAGTAGCTCCGCACATGCCAAACCTCTCCGGAGTTGCGTCGGCGCGGTCGTGCTGAGCGTTCTCCTGGCCACGACGGCGTGCGGCGACGAACCCGATGACACCGACGCCAGCCCTGCCCCGGAGAGCCCGGCGACGAGCACGCCCACCGAGACCCCGTCACCGTTCCAGGTGATCCAGGGCCGGCTCGCCCGGTGCGGACCTCAGCCGGTGGCCGCAGCCGAGACGGGCTTCGGGTACGAGCTCCTCAACGAGATGGACGGCTCGGTCACCCCGATCGGCGAGCGCGTGCTCAGGAGGCTCGCTGCCGGGTGATGGCCTCCCGGGTGGCCTCGTCGATGACGAGCAGGCTCTGCCTCAGGGCTTCCGCCTCCTCGGGTAGCGCGGCGTCCAGCGCCTTCTGGAACGCCGTACGGCATCGACGCAGCCGCGCCTTCCCTGCCGGCGTCAGCTCGGCCGGGTAGGAGCGGCCGTCGTCCGGGTTCTTCATCCGACGGATGTCCGTACGCCGCTCCATCGCCACCAGTAGTCCGGAGAGCGTCGGCGCGATCACCCCGAGCCGCAGGCTGATCTCCCGAGGTGGCATCGGGCTCAGACCGAGCTGCTGTAGACGGCGAACTCGGCGGGCCGGATTTCCGTGCCAGACAGGGCCACCTCCATGAACTCCCCCACCCGCTGCTGGAGCACGTAGCGGTCGAGCATCAGGTTGCCGTCCGCCACCGCCAGCTGGCGTCGAGTCCCGGTGGTCACCCGCCCATCGTGACAGGCGCAAGGGGGCCCGCCCGCACGTCGAAGCGCTCGCCCAGCGCGTCGAGGGCCTGGCGGCAGTGTTCGCGGTCCCGCCGGTGCGACCTCAGGAACGCGACGACGCCCAGCACCCGGCGCGGGGCCGGGTACCAGCGGTCGTAGTCCAGCCCGCAGTCCATCAGCGCCCTCTTCGGCAACGCCTCGGAGATCAGGCTCAGGTTGTGGACCATGAGGCTCATCGAGGCGTAGACAACGAGTGACTTCGCCTTCGTGTAGAGGTCCTCGATGTCCATCGCGTACAGGTCGGCACGCTCCATCCGCCCGGTGAATAACAGGTGCGTGAGGTAGTAGCCCGCGAAGGGCGAGAACGCGCCCGTCGTGCTGGACCGCATCTGGATAGAGAGCGTGCGACCCGACGGCGACACGTAGGGCTCGTACGCGTGCGGAGTACGCAGGAGTGATCCCGTGCAGTTCACCAGCCAGGTGCCCGACGGGACGGTCAGGGTGCGGCCGCTGCGGAACGCCAGGTCGACGTCGTCTCCGGCGCCGTCCACCGCGTCCGTGAAGTAGTCGTGCTCGATGCTGCGGAGGCCGGCGGTGATCACCGCGAGCTCGGTGTCGGAGAGGTAGGCACTGAAGAAGTCCTTGGCGTCGGGCGTGGGCCCGATCCCGTACGTCGTCCGGTACCAGTCGCGGACCTCGTCCTCGTTCGTGCCGTCGAACCGCTGGCTGACCTGGCGTGAAGCCGTGTTGATGGGTGTGCCGGCGTACCACCGGCGGGCGCCGGTCGGGAAGAACGTGTCCCGCCTCGCGAAGATCGTCCCCGGCCCCGCCACCAGGTTCACCTCGCGCCCGGGGAGCTCCTTGATGAGCAGGTGCGCGGTGTCCATCGCCGTCTTGCCGCTGCCGATGATCCAGATCGGGGCGTCGTCCTCGCGGATCACCCCGCTATTCACGTCGAGCAGCTCCGGAGTGGTCGACCGCACCCGGTTGCTGGCGGTCAGGAGAGGCTGGTTCGGCGTCACCTGGTGCCCGAAGGCCTTGATCAGTCGCTTGGTCCGCACCTGCTCGATCCGCCCGTCTGCAGCCCGAAAGGTGACGTGCACCAGGTCGCCGACCTCTTCGTGCGACAGGTACTCCCAGCAGAACTGCTCCTCGAGGTCGACCCGCTTCCTGGCGACCTCGAGACAGTGCTGGAGGTGGTCCAGGACCTCGGGCTTGGAGGCCAGGTGGCCCGGCGCTGCACCGAGGGTCCATTTCACGTTGCCGGCGGTGAAGATCCCGTGCGGCTGGTGCAGCCGGACGTAGTCGTAGGTGTCGACCCACATCCCGCCGGCACGCGGTCGGCTGTCGACCAGCACGACGCTGTCGGTGCGGGAGAGGTACTTCGTGGCCACGATCAGCGCGTTGAGACCGGTGATGCCGGCGCCGACGATGCAGACCTCGCTGTGGTTCCCCATGGCCTGTCCGTCCAGTGAGCCCGAGGCGGCGACGCGGCAGAACCGCCGTTCCCGGAGCGTACCGCCCAAGTCAGGGCAGCAGGATCGTCTCGCGCACCGTGCGCCTCAGGCGGCACCCCCGGCGTCCTCGGCTTCCTGGTCGACGGAGAACAGCCACACCTCCGCGATCCTGGCTCCCTCGACCCGGATCAGGTCGACACCCTCCATCGCCATCGCCCCATCGGCTCGCTGCCCGAGAAGCGGACGGGGATCGCCGCCAGTGGGCCGGCACAATCGAGCTCTAGCCGACCGGCCCACCGTTCGTGCCTGCTCCCGAGATGTGGATGATCCGCGGCGAGTGTCGCCCACCCGATCGGGGCTCGGCTACGAACCACCCGCATGACATCCACCGAGAAGCCCCGAGGCAAGCACCTGCTGACCAATGACGAGCTCGCCTCGCACGCCGGTGCCACCGCCGACGACCTCATCCATGGCCACCGCGGCGGAAACGGCTTCCGCGTCCACACGATCTACATCCTGATCGTCTCGGTCGCATCCCTGGCGCTGCTCGTGGGCGGCATCGCGCTCGCCAGCAGCATGATGAAGTGACGAGGAAACCGAACAGAATCGCTGGGTGGAGCTGAGGGGATTCGAACCCCTGACCTTCTCATTGCGAACGAGACGCGCTACCAACTGCGCCACAGCCCCAGGTGCGCCCGGTGGACGCGAGTGGAAACGTTAGCACCGGGATCGGGACGGCTCCCAATCAGCCGTCGTTGGCTGCGCGACGCTCGACGGCGTCGCCCTGCTTCGCCTCACGTGCCGCCTCGTCGGCCTCGCGGGCGATGCGGCTGTCGGACTCGCTGCGACCCGAGCTCCACACGCCGGTGGAGTCGAGGTCGATGGTGCGGACCGAGCGGGAGGCCTCCGCCTTGTCGACGTACGTCGGCAGGGTGACGGGCACCGGGTCCCAGCTGTTCGGGTCGCGCTCGGCGGCCGCGACAGCGGCGATCTCCTCGGTCTCCGGGCCGGCATCCTCGGCCTCGACCGGCTCGGTCTCGGCGCGGGCGGGCGTCGCGGCGCGCTCCTTCTTCACCATCAGCCGGCACGCGACCAGCCAGGCGACGAGCAGGCCGGCCGGGATGGCCTGGGAGGTCCAGGCGAGGTAGCCGAAGTAGGCGAGCGCCGCGACCGCGACGTTGCCGGCGAGGATCAGCAGCACCACGCGGAGTCGACGCTTGGCCGCACGCGCGGCCGCTGCCCGCGCAGCGGCCTGCGTCGCCTCGGCCTCGGGGGCCGGCGTACGACTGGGGACCACGAGCGTTGCGGTCTTGGTGTTGACCGGCTCGCGGGTGGCCAGCACGCGCATCGAGTTCGAGAAACCCTCCACCGAGCGGCCCTGCTGGGCGTCCTCGTGGTGCTTGAGCGCCTTGGGGATCAGGTAGACGGCCCACGCCACCGCCAATGCGACGAAGATCAGCGCGCTCAGGTCCACGAGTCAGAGGTTAGGTTCGCGGACCGGGACGGGCTCGGACGTGCTCCCGTGTGTCGCAAATTGCGCGTGTGACTAGTGGGACTCGCGCGGCCGCTCCAACGACCGTTCGTACCTCCGGAGCAGGCCCCCGGGGACCTCCTCCTTGGTGATCGCGTAGATCCGGTGGTCGCGCCAGTCCCCGTCGATGTGCAGGAACCTCGGCGCGAAGCCGACCTCGCGGATGCCGAGCTTCTCGACGACGCGCAGCGAGTTGGAGTTCTCGGGGCGGATGCAGACCTCGATCCGGTGCAGGCCGCCACCGGTGAAGCAGTGGTCGATCGCCATCGCCACGGCCCGGGGCATCACTCCGCGGCCGGCGAAGTCACGATCGAGCCAGTAGCCCACCGACGCGAACTGCGCCGACCCGCGGACAATGTTGTTGATCGTCAGCTGGCCGGCGAACGCGCGGTCGACCTCCACCGCGAAGGGGTACGTCGTCCCGCGGCGGGCCGAGGTCCGGAGCCGGCGTACCAATGCCCGGAAGGTGGTGGCGCGCGGGTCGCTCCCCGGCGGCACCGTCGCGTCCCATCGCACCAGCCAGGCGGCGTTTCGCTGCCGGGCCGATCGCCAGGCGCTGACATCGGACATTCGGAGTGGCCGCAGCGTCACCACTGGGTCCCTGCCGGAGCTCAGCCGCACCGGCCAACCCCGAGCCTGCGGGCTCAATGATCGCTCCCTTCGGCCTGCTCGACCGCGTGCACCAACAGGTGCCGGAGCACCGCGAACGCGTCCCGCACTCCCCCGCGAGAGCCGGGCAGGTTGATCACGAGGCAGTTGCCGACGACGCCGGCGACGCCGCGCGAGAGCGCCGCGGTGTGGATGTTGCGCTCGATGCCGTAGGCCCTCAGTGCCTCCGGAATGCCGGGGATCTGGAAGTCGAGCAGCTCGAGGGTGACCTCAGGTGTCCGGTCTGTGGGGGTGATGCCGGTGCCGCCCGTCGTGATCACCAGCCGCGCGCCCCCCTCGACCGCGACCCGGATCGCCTCGCCCACCGGCCCACCATCGGGGACGACGACCGGGGCGGCCACCTCGAAGTCGAGCTCCTCGAGCTGCTTGACGATCATCGGGCCGGTCTCGTCCTCGTAGACACCGGCAGCGGCGCGGTTGGACGCGACGATCACCTCGGCCCGAAGAGCGTTCACCGGCTGAAGTCCCCCGACTTGCCGCCGGTCTTGGACTCGACCCGGATGTCGGTGATCACCGCGCGCTTGTCGACGGCCTTGACCATGTCCACCACGGTCAGCGCGGCGACCGAGACCGCGGTGAGCGCCTCCATCTCCACCCCGGTCCGGTCCGTCGTGCGCACCGAGGCGGTGATGTCGACGGAGTCGTCGCCGACCACCAGGTCGACTTCGACGGCCGACAGGGCGAGCGGGTGACACAGCGGGATCAACGACGGCGTCTGCTTCGCGCCCATGATCCCGGCGAGCCGGGCGACCGCGAGCGTGTCGCCCTTCGGCACACCGTCCCCGCGGAGCAGTGCGATGACCTCGGCCGAGACCAGCACCCGGCCGGATGCGGTCGCCGTGCGGGCGGTGACGTCCTTGCCGGACACGTCGACCATCCGCGCCGCCCCGGACTCATCGACATGCGTGAGCCGATCGGTCACGACAATCCTCCCAGGCTCAGCATCTGCACCTCGTCGCCGGCGGCGAGCGAGGTGGCCTCCTCCGGCACCACGATCAGCGCGTCGGAGGCGGCCAGCGCGGCGACCAGGTGGGAGCCGGGCCCGCCGACCCGATGCAGTTCACCATCGCGGAGCACCCCCCGCAAGAACTGCCGCTTCCCCTCGGGCGAGGACTCGACCGGTTCGCCCAGCCGCGCGGTCGGCCAGGGCGGCGCCGCCGGCTCCCGGCCGAGCAGCCGGCGCAGCGCCGGCAGCACGAACACCTGGAAGGAGATGTAGCTGGACACCGGGTTGCCCGGCAGCGTGAAGATGGGAACCTCATCGACCCGGCCGAAGCCCTGCGGCTTGCCCGGCTGCATCGCGACCCCGCCGAACCAGACCGTCCCGAGCGGGCGCAGCGCGGCCTTCACCACGTCGAAGTCACCCTGGGAGACGCCGCCGCTCGTGATCACCAGGTCGGCGTCGGGCAGGGCCGCGCGCAATGCGGCCAGGAACTCGTCCGGCTCGTCGGGAATGCTCTCGAGCCTGCGCACCTCGACGCCCGCGCGGAGCGCCGCCCCGGCGAGAAGGAACGAGTTGCTCTCGTAGATGGAGTCGGCGGCCAGCTCGGTGCCCGGCGCACGCAGCTCGGACCCGGTCGAGACGACCACGACCCGGGGACGGCGGCCGCACGTCACGGCCGGCAGCCCGATCGAGGCCAGCAAGCCGAGGTGCCGCGGCTCCAGGATCGTGCCGGCGGTCAGTACGCCGTCGCCCACCCGAACGTCCTCGCCGGCGAATCGCACGTGCTGCGCCACCGACGGCGCCCGCTCGATCCGCACTTCGTCGGCGCCGCGATCGGTCCATTCGTAGGGCACCACCGCGTCCGCGCCCTTCGGCATCGGCGCGCCGGTCATGATCTTGGCGACCGAGCCCGGCTCGAGTACGTCGACCCCGGCCTGGCCGGCACCGATCGCGCCGATGACCGGGAGAGTCACCGGAGTCTCGGCGAGGTCTGCGACCCGGACGGCGTACCCGTCCATGCCCGAGTTGTCGAAGCCCGGCAGCGAGACGCCGGACGTCACGTCGTCGGCCAGGGTCAGCCCGAGCGCCTCCATCAGCGGCACCTCGGCGGCCGTCAGGGGCGCCAGGTCATCGAGAATCCGCTTCAGGTGCTCCTCGACGGAGACCAGTTCGTCAGGCATCGCCCGAAAGTACAGCGTTCGCCGGCACCCGCTCCGCGGAGGAGCCGTCGAGCTCGACGTCGCCGACGATCTGCACGCCCGGCCCGAACGTCCAGTCGCCCTCTATCTTCAGCGAGGTGGCCTTCTGCATCGACGGGGCCCCTTCGGGGAAGCGCTTGTCGAACTCGCCGACCAGCTTGTAGTAGTCGTCGTCCAGCTCGACGTAGGGGATCTGCTCGGCGACCTGGTCGAGCACGAAGTCGCCACCGATGTCGTAGACGTCGGAGCGCAGGACCAGCAGGTCGTCGGTGGTCTTCACGGGCACGAACCGGTCGCGGCCGACCTCGATCAGGCGGGAGCGCTCGAAGACCTCGATCGCCGCGCCCATCGCGGTCTCGACCTGGATCACCTTCGGCGACGACGGGTCACCGGGGTCGACGTTCTTGACGTTGCGGATCAGCGGCAGGCCCAGGATGCCCTGGCGCACGTCGAGCGCCTGCTTCATCGCGGCCAGGTCGAACCACACGTTGTTGGTCGAGCAGTACTTGTGTCGGTCGAGGTCGGCAGCCGCCTCTGCGTCCTCGGGCGGCGTCTGGGCGGTCTCCCGCAGCACCAGCCGGCCGTCGATCTTGCGGCGGGCGAAGAAGCCGCCCTTGCGGTCGGAGGGGGTACGCCGGACCGCCTCGATCGCGAACGGTGCCTCGGAGCCGGCGAACCAACCTGCCACCCGCGGGTCCGGCACCGCCCCGAGGTTGTCGGAGTTGGAGAGGAACACGTGCCGGTAGCCGAGCTCGATCAGCTTGTCGAGCAGCCCGGTGCCGCGCAGCGCGGTGTAGACGTCGCCGTGTCCGGGCGGACACCACTCCAGGTCGGGGTCCTTGGGGTAGGACACCGGCGACAGGTCCTTCTCCAGGAGCTTGGGCTCCTTGTTCTGCAGGAACTCCAGCGGCAGCCCGGACACCGGCAGGTCGTCGTAGCGCGCGATCGCGTCCATGGTGTCGGAGGAGGTGCGGAACGAGTTCATCAGGAGAAGCGGCAGCGGGGCGTCGTACTCCTTGCGGAGGTGGAGCGTCTGCCGGGCGATGATGTCGAGGAACGACAGCCCGCGGCGCACGCACAGCAGCGACTTGGCCCGGTCCATGCCCATCGAGGTGCCGAGACCGCCGTTGAGCTTGATCACGACGGTGTGCCGGATCGCGTCCGCGGCGACCTCGTCGTCGACCGTCACGTCGGCGAGTCGCTCCATGTCGACCGGCTCGATCGCGGACTCGGGGATCATCCCGGTCTCGCCGTGCTCGAGGAGTCGGTAGTAGTGGGCGAACGTCTCCACGGCCACCTCGTCGACCCCGGCGTCGAGCATCTTGTTGCGCGCCTGCTTCAGGCCAGGACTACCCATACCTCTGATCGTAGGCTCGCCTGGTGGCCTCCACCCAAACCGGCGCCAAACTGGCCCTCCGCGACCAGCTCTCGACCGCCCGCAACCGACTCAGCGTGGCCGAGCTCGTCACCGCCTCGCGCGACCTCGCCGACGTGCTGCTGGCCGCCCCCGAGTTACGCCGGGCGGCGAGCGTGGCGGCGTACGTCTCGATCGGCAACGAGCCGGGCACCGGGCCGCTCCTCGACGGGCTGGTCGGCGCCGGCAAGCGGGTGATCCTGCCGATCCTGCTGCCCGACGGCGATCTCGACTGGGACGTCTACTCCGGCGAGGGCGACCTGGTCCGGGCCGGCCTCGGGCTGCTGGAGCCGGCCGGCCCCGGCCTCGGCCCAGACGCCATCGGCACCCCGGACGCGGTGCTCGTGCCGGGAATGGCGGTCGCGGACGACGGAATGCGGCTCGGCCGGGGCGGCGGGTCGTATGACCGAGCCCTGGGGCGGATACCGGTTGGCACCTTCACCTGCGCCCTGCTGTACGACGGCGAGCTAGGCGTCGAGGTACCCCGCGAGCCGCACGATCGACCCGTGACGGCAGCGGCGACCCCGCGCGGGATCGTCCGATTTTCCAGAGGCGCTAGCTGGCGCTAGCGCGCTAAGGTGGGTCGTTGAATCGTTGACTCGGGGGAAGCATGGGGGAACTCAGGGAGTGCGCCATCTGCGGCGCCGCCTACACCAACGGCATCAAGCACCAGCGCTATCACGACGAGATCGATGACCTGATCGCGCGGATGCGGGCCGAGCTGAGCGAACCGGCGGGCGGCCGTCGCCGGCGCTTCTCCGACGATTGAAGGTCAGTCTTAACCGGACTCGGCCGGTTCCAAGGTGAGCGAGTCCTCCGTAGCCGCCTCGACCGCGTCCCTGCCGAACGCCCACGGCAACGACTCACCGTCGACCCACAGGTCGGTCTGGTCGGTGTAGTGGTCGTTGAAGGCGTGCCCCGAGACGCCGGTGAGGTTGATCCAGCGGGAGTCATCGAGGTCGGCGAGCGAGACGACCATCCGCATCGACGGAGCCGCGACCACCTCGAAGCCCTCGCGGGCGTCCCAATGCGTCGCGTCGACGATCGCGCCACCACCGCCGACCTCCCAGCCGCCCCGGTTGAACAGCCGCTCGACGGTGTCGATCCCCGACTCCCCCAGCGTCGAGGAGTACAGCTCCAGCTCGTGCAGGCCCCCCCAGGTCCACTCGTCGGGATTGGGTGACTGCAACGCGGTGAGATCGTCGCGGGCGTCGAGCATGGCCTGGCGCAGGATGTCGTCGCGTCGCTCGACCTCCTCATCGGTCTCCTGGTCATCCCAGAACCGGTCGTCTGGCCGGTCCAGCAGGTCGGTCAGCACCGCGAACCAGCGCTGCCCGCCGTCCGGGCGCAGGTCTCCGGTCAGCTCGTCGTCGAAGGTCAGGTCGAGCAGGTTGCGCCAGACCACGTTGTAGTAGGCCGCCGCGGCGCTGTCGGCGTGCATCCGAGAGTCCCAGTCCCTCAGCAGGCGCCGCCCCGCGGAGTAGTAGCCGCGAGGCAGGCTCGGGTCGAGCAGGTACGGCAACAGGATGGGCGCCATCGGGCTGAGCGTGTCGAGCTGCAGGTCGAGCATGTCCTGCACCGACAGCTCGCCGTCGGCCGACAGCACGTCGCGGATCCGTTGGGACCGGTAGCCGCGGTCCCAGTCGTTGGTGAGCAGGTAGGGGTAGTCCTGATCGGTGACCGCCTGGTTGGCGGTGGCGATGAACCCCTCTGCGGGGTCGAGAACGTTGGGGAGCCCGTCATAGGGCACAAAGTCCCCGGTCCAGTCGGTCTCCGGGCGCCAGCCCGCCGCCGGCAAGCTGCCGTCGCTGCCGGACTTTCGGATGGGGATCAGGCCCGGCGCCTGGTAGCCGATGTGGCCCTCGCGGTCGGCGTACACGACGTTCTGCGATGGCGCCGCGAAGTGGCTGAGCGCGGCGCGGAAGTCGTCCCAGTCCTGCGCGCGGTTGAGCTCGAGGATGGCGTCGGCGGTGGGGCGGGGCTTGAGGGCCGTCCACGCCAGTGACACGGCCGTCTCGACGGCGTCGCGGCGGGGTGGGGGCAGGTTGGTGTCCTCGGCGACCTCGGCGAGGTCGTCGTCGACGTCGGAGACCACCGGGCCGTGCCCGGTGGACCGCACGGTGATCTCGACGTCGTCCCCGTCCGCCACCTTGATGGTCTCGACGCGGGTGCGCAGGGGCCGGTTCTCGCGGCCGTAGCGCCAGGTGTCGCCCTCGATCCGCTCGACGTACAGGTCCGTCACGTCGGGGCCGAGGTTCGTGAACCCCCAGGCGATGTCGGCGTTGTGCCCGATGATCACGCCCGGGACCCCGGAGAAGCTGAACCCCGACACGTCGTACGGACAAGCATCGGAGACGGTGCGGCAGTGCAGGCCGACCTGCATCCACACGCCCGGGAGGGAGACCCCGAGATGCGGGTCGTTGGCGAGGATCGGCGAGCCCGTGGTGGAGTGCTCGCCGTCGACCACCCAGGAGTTGCTGCCCAGCCCGTCGCCGCGGCCGAGCCAGGCCGGCATCCGGTCCAGGCCGGCGCGCAGGCCGGCCAGCTCGGCCAGTGCCCGGTTGCCGAACGGGGGTCGCCTCGGGTTGCGGGTGCCACCGATCGTGGCGTCCTGCTCGAAGACCCCGTCGACGACCGCGCCCTGGCTGAGGATCGGGGCGTGCTTCCCGTAGGGGAACGGCGGATACAGCGAGGCTGCGCGTTGCTTGCCCAGCACATCCGCGGTCAGCACCCGATCGATCTCTTCCTGCATGTTGCCGCGCAGGTCCCAGGCCATCGCCTTCAGCCAGGCGAGCGAGTCGACGGCGGTCCAGTCATCGGGGTGGTAGTCGAGCCCGCCCGCGTTGAGCACCGTGTATTCGAGCGAGATCTCCGAGGGCGACCGGTCCTCGAGGTAGGCGTTCACGCCGTCGGCGTAGGCATCGAGAGCGGCTCGGGTGTCCGGCTGCAGCAGCGCCAGCTCGCGCTCGGCCACCCGTCGCCAGCCCATGGTGCGCACGTACATGTCGGTCTCGAGCGCGTCCTCGCCGAACAGCTCGGCGAGCCGGCCGGCGGTCGCGTGCCGGCGTACGTCCATCTCGTAGAAGCGCTCCTGGGCGGACACGAACCCCTGAGCCACCATCAGGTCGTGGGTCGATTCGGCGTAGATCTGCGGGATGCCGTGCTCGTCGCGGGCCACCTCGACCTCACCGTCGAGAGCCGCGACCTCGATCGCGCCGGAGGTCTGCGGGAACGGCCGCCGGACCAGCACCACGCCGGCCAGCAGCGCGCCGATGAGCATGAGGACCACGCCGATGACGACGTACGTCGTCAGCCGCAGGGGCTTCGGCAGCCCGCGGAAACCGTCGCGAGGGCCCGTCCGGGGGGCAGCCTCCGACGTGTCCGCTGTCATGGTGCCGACATTCTGCACGTCGCGTATCCTTTAGCAGTCGCAACAGGAGAGTGCTAGGAGCCAGCGGGGATGCCGACCTACCAGTACGCGTGCACCGAGTGCGGGCACGACTTCGAGCAGTTTCAGAGCTTCTCCGAGGACTCGCTGACCGAGTGCCCGGAGTGCGCCGGGAAGCTGCGCAAGCTGTTCAACGCGGTCGGCGTGGTGTTCAAGGGTTCGGGCTTCTACCGCAACGACAGCCGCTCCGCCGACACGTCCGGCACGGAAGCGAAGCCCGAGAAGAACGCCGACGCCAAGCCGGAGTCCAAGCCGGAGTCCAAGCCGGAGAAGAAGCCGGAGAAGAAGGCGGAGACCAAGTCGGAGTCGAAGCCGGCGGCCGTCACCACGGCCTGACGCCACACGTTGGTCGAGTAGCGCAAGCGAGGAACGAGCGAGCGCGTATCGAGACCAACCGACGCGTGGTCTCGATACGCTCGCTGGCGCTCGCTACTCGACCAACAACAGACCCTGTGAAGAGCGGCCGCCACCCCCGCCCGACGCCACACGTTGGTCGAGTAGCGCAAGCGAGGAACGAACCAGCGCGTATCGAGACCAACCGACCCGTGGTCTCGATACGCCGCCACCGCCACCCCCGCCCGACGCCACACGTTGGTCGAGTAGCGCAAGCGAGGAACGAGCCAGCGCGTATCGAGACCAACCGACGCGTGGTGCTCGAAAGCGCCGCCACCCCCGCCCGACGCCACACGTTGGTCGAGTAGCGCAAGCGAAGAACGAGCCAGCGCGTATCGAGACCAACCGACGCGTGGTATCGATACGCCGCCACCCCCCGCCCGACGCCACACGTTGGTCGAGTAGCGCAAGCGAGGAACGAGCGAGCGCGTATCGAGACCAACCGACGCGTGGTCTCGATACGCTCGCTGGCGCTCGCTGGCGCTCGCTACTCGACCAACGAGAGACCCTGTGGAGAGCGGACTCCGCTCGCCCGTCGCTCGCCTAGCGTCGACGGATGCAACTCACGGACTCAGTCCTCGCTGACCGCTGGCGATCCGTACGCCGCCTGGTGTTGCGCCGGCGTCGCCTGCTTGCGGCACTGCTGACTGCGGTCGCTGTCGCGGCGGGGGTGCAGGCAGTGGCCGGACCGGCACCCGGCACGGTGTCGGTGCTCGTCGCCACCCGCGACCTGCCGGCCGGGGCGGAGATCGGCGAGGGCGATCTGCGGACGACGCAGTTCGCGCCCGGCTCCGCTCCCGAGGGCATGTCAGCCGACCCCGTCGGGCAAATGCTGGCCGCGCCGCTGCGTGCCGGCGAGCCGGTGACTGACGTTCGCCTCGTCGGGCCGGAGTTGACCGCGGGCCAGCCCGGCCTGGTCGCCGTACCGGTACGGCTACCGGACCCGGGCATGGTCTCCCTGCTCGACGTCGGCGACCGGATCGACCTGGTGGCCACCGATCCGGAGGAGGGCGGCGCGAGCGTGGTGGCCGACGGCGTACCGGTGCTCGCGATCCCGGCCGCCGACGACCAGGCCACCGCATCGGGACTCGCCGGGCGACTGGTCGTCGTGGGCGCCGACAGCAGCCAGGTCGAGCTGCTGGCGGCCGCGGCGGTGCGGTCGTTCGTGACGTACGCCTGGGCGGGCCACTAGGTTCGAGGCGACTCGTGCACGCGGGTGCACTGTCTCGGAACCGAAGGAGAGCTCATGAGCGGGTTCAAGAACTTCGTCCTGCGCGGCAACCTGATCGAGATCGCGGTGGCGTTCGTTATCGCGACCGCATTCGCCGCCGTCGTCACCGCCTTCACCAACTGGCTGACCTATCTGCTGCCCGACGGGCTGGACGAGGTGTTCAGCGCCGAGGAGCCGTTCGGCATCTTCATGAACGCGCTGATCGCGTTCGTGATCATGGCCGCGGTCGTCTACTTCTTCGTCGTCGTGCCCTACACGACGGCAAAGGAGAAGTTCTTCCCGAGCCCGGAGCCGGGGACGCCCGAGGACATCAAGCTGCTTCAGGAGATCCGCGACCTGCTGTCGCAGCGCTCGGCCTGAGCCTCAGCCGTGGTGCGGCGGCACCTGTGACTTGAGCCAGTCGTCCGACGTCTCGGGAGCCTCTCCGGGCTCCCGCTCGTCGGTGGTGGTGTCCGGGAGTACGTCGCCGAACACCTCGGCCAGCCTGCGGCGTCGCTCCTCGTCCAACTTCTCGGCCTTCTTGCTCATGCGCACAGTCCCAGGGACTCGCGCTCCTCGGCGCTCGGGCTCTCGGTGCCGCCCGGCGACTGGGTTCCGCTCGGGGTGCCGGACCCGCTGGGCGAGCCGTCGACGTCGTCGCCCGCGGTGATCACGCCGTCTTGGAGCCTGCGCGTGAGCGGCTGGTCCTCGATCACGCGCTGCCAGAGCGCCTCGGCCTCGGGCAGCATCTCGACCCGGCCGGGCTGCGCGGTGGAGTACTGGAACGGCACCGTGACGAACTTGATGTTATCGAGACCGATGTTCTTGAACTCGACCCCGATCCGGGCGATCTTCAGCGGCGACTCGAGGTCGGTCTGCAGGGAGCTGATGGCGGCATCGAGGAAGCCGACCAGCCGGTCGACCCGGGCCAGGGTGCCGCGGGAGAGGACCTTGCTGGCCATCGCGGCGATGAAGGCTTGCTGCCGCTTGATCCGGCCGATGTCGGACCCGTCGCCGAGGGTGTAGCGGGCGCGCACGTAGTTGAGCGCCTCCTTGCCCTGGATCTCCCTGGTACCCGCGGGGATGTTGATCCCGTGGGCGGGGTCGGAGATGTCCTCGGGGATGCACACCTCGACGCCGTCGATCGCGTCGACCATGTCCTGGAACCCGGCGAAGTCGAGCATCACGTAGTGGTCGAGGCGGATGCCGGTGATCTGCTCGAACTGCTGCATGGTGCAGGCCGGCCCGCCGACGGAGAACGCCTCGTTCCACATGGCGTTGGTAGCCCCGGGGAGCACCTCGCCGTTCTTGGCGTAGCAGTCGGGGCGGTCCACCAGGGTGTCGCGCGGGATGCTGATGCCGTACGCCGTCTCCCGGTCTGCCGAGAGGTGGAACATGATCGTGGTGTCGGAGCGTTCGCCGCCGCCGGTGAGGTTGTCGATGTTGTTGCCCTCGCCGTCACGGCTGTCGGACCCCATCACCAGGATGTTGAGCGGCTCGTTGGGCCCGGTGTCGACCCTATTCTTGTCCGGGCGGTCCTTCAGCTGGTCGTCGACGTTGACCGTGTTGAGCGACTGGTCGAGGTGGCGGTAGAGGTAGACGACCCCGAGTCCGGTCGCCATGCCCACAGCCACGAGGCTGGCCACGACCGCCTTGGCGACCGTGTGCCGGGCCTTGGCCCGGGCCCGGCGCTTGCCCTTGCGGCTGCCGCTCCACCCCGGGGTCGCCGACGTCGATTCGGCCGCGGCCGGCGCGTGCTCAGCGTCGTCGGACATGCATCACCTGGGTGCTCGGGATCGGGTCGATCGGTCGGGGCGGCCCCACACACCCCTGCGAACGTAACCGTAAGCTCCAAATTCTCTCGTGCCCCGGCGCGCTGACACAAATCGCGCGGGTCGCGGGTGCGTGACAGGATTGTCTCCGGCGCGCCCCAGTAGCTCAGCGGATAGAGCAGCCGCCTCCTAAGCGAAAGGTCGCAGGTTCGACTCCTGCCTGGGGCACCCAGCAGCTGTGAGTCCGTTGCAGACGGTCGCTCGTACATATGTAGTGATCCCTGATCAGCGAGGAATCTCGGCGTTGGAGTAGAACGGTGCTGTGAACGGGAGTTCGTCGCCGATCCAACGCCCGAGGGCCCGGGAGGTGGCTACATACAAGCCCGCCTCGTAAGCCGCAGGAGTGACCCACCAGCTCACGTCCACATCGTGATGGAGCATCTCCTCGGTCAGAGGGCGTCGCACTCCCAGCGGGTACAGGTACAGGCAGCCGATGTACCCGTGGTCGGGGTTCGTGAGCACGTAGGTGTAGGACTTGCCGTCACGAAACTCGGCCTCGTGCCAGACGAGGTCCACGTAGTTGCCTTCGAGGGTGACCGGCTCGCTCGGCCATGACCCACCACGCGTGCGCCGAATGAGGTCGAGGCTCCCGTTGATTCCGGCCACGTCTGCCTCGAGGTCCTCGCGGGTGATGGCGTGAGCCCGCACTCGCTCGTGCTCGAGGGCCCGCGGCACCTCGGCCCCAGGTTCGTGGGCCAGCTTCTTGGTCAGTCCGCTGAGGTCCATAGGTATTCTCCGGTTTCGTGGATCTCTGGTGCCCAGAGATGGATGGTCACGCGGTTGACGGCGTTGCGAGATGGCCCCTCGGCCGATCGCTGCCTCGATGTAGTCGCAGCTCCTCCACACCGCGGCGAGATGCCAACTCGTCGGAAACGAGGGACGACGCCACGGGGAGGGTTGACCTCGGCGTACTCGAACCCGAAGGGGATCTCCGATCCATCGGCGGCGGAGATCAGGACCGCGTCCATCCGCCTGCCCGGCCGAGGGGCGACTTGCATCCGGTCGGCAGGGGTGTCGTAGCCGGGTACGACGAACCACTGCTCGAGCTTCGTTGGCTGCACGAATGCGTCGTACACGCGACTAGCCGATGCAAGATGATGCGGATGGACGGTGAGCCCCGCTCGCCGAATCTTCGGGCACGGCGGGGCTCCTTCCAGTCAGGCTCATGCGTCGGGGTTCCGCAGGGTCAGAACGACCACCCCGGACTCGAGGGTCCGGGTGGCGGACAGCGCGAGCTTCTTGTTGAAGCCTTGGTGGAGGAGGAGGTCACCCTCGCCGCCAACTCCGGACAGGTGCGGGTGGACCCACAAGTGGAGCTCGGTCAGGAGGTCTGCGTGCAGAAGAGTCTGTGCGACCGGGCCGTAGCCGTGCATCAGGATGGACGCCCCGTCATGAGCGCGCAGCTTGCGGACCGCCTCGACAAGGTCACCGTCGAGAACCTCAGCGCCGTGCCAGGCGGGGTCGGTCAGGGTCGTGGAGGCGACGTACTTGGGAATGGCGTTGATCGTGTCCGCGTATTCGTCGTCCCTTCCGGGCCAGGCATCTGCGTACACCTCGTACGTCTTGCGGCCCATCAGCATGGCGGCTGCGGCACGGAGCTGTTCCAGGGCCAGCGCGTTCGATTCTTCGTCGACGTAGTCGAAGTGCCACTTGTCCATGTGATTGACGACTCCGTCCAAGCTGACGAACGTCGAGCTGACGATCTCTCTCATCGATGTCTCCTGCGAGAGTGGTGAGTGGCGGTCATGAGTTCTCCTTGCGTGGGGTCTCGATCGGAGTTGGGACACACGAGGATGCGCCGCGGTCCCGTGTGTCCGACTTGTGGTGTCGGGCCGAGATGCCATCAGCGGCGGACGTGGTAGCGGATGTGGGTGGCTTGGGGCGTGTCGATCACGCGGAGGACGTCCAGCTCGATCTCCGAGGGCAAGATGTCAAACAGCCGATGGCCGCCACCGAGGAGCACCGGGACTTGGTGGATCTGCACCTCGTCGAGAACGCCAGACTCGAGTGCCCGTTGCCCTGTAAAGGCGCCACGCACCTGAACGTCCCGACCTCCGGCCGCGGCCTTGGCCTGCGCCATTGCGCTCTCGATGCCTTCGCTCACGTAAGTCACCAGCGGGTAGCCCCAACGGGCGGCAGGCGGTGGTGGACGATGACTGGGAACGAAGATCGGGGAGCCGCCGTGATCGCCTCCCCAGTGGTCCATGAGCTCTACGGTCCGCCGACCCGCCAGCACGGCGCCGCATGAGTTCCACTCGGCCTCGAACTCTGCCACCGGTTCAGCCGGACCACCGGCGTTGTCGAGCGCGCTGGCCCAATCGTGGAGGCGTTCGCCGTTCACTCCTCCCAGGTAGTCGTTGAGGTCGGCGACGTACCCGTCGAGCGATACCGACATATCGAGGATCGACTTGGACATAGCTGCTTCTCCGTTCCATGGCCGGCGCAGCCGAGGGTGCGCGGCGTAGTTGTCGGGCTCGCTACTGCGCGAGCGCGACGAGCAATGCCCCGGCGGCGGCCACCGTGAGGACATGTCGTCCCCATGATCGCTGGAGCCATCGCCGACCGCGTGCGGCCAGTTCCGGGGAAGGAGGGCCTGCCGTGTCGACCCTGTTGAAGGCGACCACGCCGGGGATGAAGAAGACGCCGGTGATCACCCAGCACACCACGTAGCAAGCGACCGACACCCAGATCGCGGCCCGCCGGTCCACGCCATCGCTGGAGACCAGCGCAACGACAAGGGAAAGGAGCGTCACCAAGTGCAGCGGTATCCAGAACATGAACGACCGGTCGTTCTGCATGGCCGCCAGAGAACCCGGCGGGGACGCGAAATACCCTGGCATCACGAACAGCGCCTGGAAGATTCCGGCGCCAGCGATCACGCTGAGGCAGAAGCAACCGACGATCAGGCTCCACGTCGAAACGTCCATCATTTCAATCCTTCCGTCCCGCTCGTGGGACCCGCGCCCAACTGCCGGGTCGGAATGATCGGATCGCTCGCGAGCAAAGGTGCTACCAGCGCACGGAGCCGGTGTACATCGCTTGACGCTGCCGTCCCCCGCTCGGGTGAACAAGGCGCGCGACACCATTTGTCCGGCATCCTGGGCTTCCTGTCCGGAGCACACGGTCACAGCGTTGGACGACCGCACCGTTGGTCCCAAAGTGGAGCTGACCGAAGCGTCCGCCTCGATCGACAAGTGACTGCGGAGCGCTGTCCGCCGACGAGTTGCACTCCATTTCCTGCAATTCCAACGCCGCCCTCGCAGGCATGAACGGCCGGGCACAGCGGCAGCACAGCTTCGTCCCCTCGGACAAGCTCTACTGCGCGTACGTCGCCCAGGACGAGACCGCCGTGCGTGAGCACGCCGAGTGCGGCAGCTTCCCCGCCGACACGGTCAGCCGCGCCGCGACCATCATCGACGTCGTTCGATCCTCCCGGCCGGCGCCCGTCAATGCGACAATCGCGGCCGGAAGGAGTCCGGATGACCGATCTCTCGGATGCGGAGGAGCTGCGTCGTCGACGCGACTGGTCGGCGGCGTACAACGCCTTCGCCTCGTTGCGTGAGCGCAGCGCAGACGTCGTCGAGGGGCAGGCCGAGGCGGCATGGTGGCTGGGCCGCATGGACGAGTCGATCCGGCTCTACACCGAGGCCTACCGCGGGTTCCAGGAGGCCGGGGCCGGCGAGGACGCTGCGCGGGTCGCAGTACTCCTGTCCATCCACACCCGACTGGTGGGCGACGCCTCGCAGAGTGCGGGATGGGTCGGCCGGGCTCAGCGGGGGCTCGAGCAGCTTCCGGAGAGCGCCGCGCACGGTTATCCGCTCTACCTCGGCACTGCGGGCCTTCTGGGCGGCGACCTGGTAGCCGCCGAGGCGTCCGCCCGCCGGATGCAGGACCTGGGCCGTCGCCATGACGACCCGACACTCGTGGCGCTGGGCGTCTACTTCGAAGGTCGCGTTCGGATCCGCCAGGCTCGGGTCGCCGACGGCCTGGCGCTGCTCGATGAGTCCATGGTCGCCGCCCTCTCCGACGAGCTCGGGCCGCTGTGGACGGGCGCCATCTACTGCGGCCTGATGGACGCCTGCAACGAACTGCGCGACCTGCGCCGCGCCTCGGAGTGGACCGAGGCCACCCGTCGCTGGTCGGATCCGCTGCCCCTGGCCTCGCTCTATCCGGGCATCTGCCGGGTGCATCGCGCGCAGAACCTCCAGCGCCGAGGCGAGTGGGACGAGGCCGAGCAGGAGGCACTGGGTGCCTGCGAGGACATGGTCGGCATCGATGTCTTCGCCGTGGCCGACGCCTACTACGAGGTCGGCGAAGTACGCCGCCTCCGCGGCGACCTGGACGGCTCCGAGCAGGCCTACACCCAGGCCCACGACTGCGGCCGCGACCCACAGCCCGGCATCGCGCTGCTCCGTCTTGGGCAGGGACGAGTTCCGGAGGCCGCGGCCTCGATCGCTGCTGCTCTCGCCGCCGACACCGGCAGCCCGTTGGGGCGCGCGCCACTACTCGCCGCCCAGGTCGACATCGCACTCGCGGCGGGAGACCTAGAGACCGCCGAGACCGCCACGGACCAGCTGACAGAGACCGCCGAGACGTTCGACAGCGTCGGACTGCGCGCCGAGGCTCACCGCTGCCGGGGCGCTGTTCTGCTCGCCCGGGGGCGGACGGTCGAATCGGTCGGCGTGCTCCGGATGGCGTTCAACGCCTGGCGAGAGCTCGACGTCCCGTTCGAGGCTGCGCGCACCCGGCAGCTTCTCGCGCGCGCGTTCAACGAACTGGGCGACGCGGACGGCGCGGCCCGCGAGGAGGCCGCGGCGCAGGCGTGCTTCGACAAGCTCGGCGTGGTGGTCCCTGGCGAGGCGACCGCGGGCGGGCTGACCGCCCGAGAGGTAGAGGTGATCAAGCTGCTCGCTTCCGGGAAGAGCAACCGCGAGATCGCCGAGGTGCTGTTCTTGAGCCCCAAGACCGTGGCCCGCCACCTCTCCAACATCTTCGCGAAGACCGGTACGGCCACCCGGGCCGCCGCAACCGCATTCGCCTATGACCACGGGCTGATGGGTCGTTCGACGCATCCCTGAGCCGCCGGAAATGGGTCGCACGACCGATGAGCCGGACCGGGTCGCACTCCTAGGTTTCCAGCATCGATCCCACCGAGGGATCGCTCGAACCAAGGAGAAGGTCATGCCGAAGTACGTCATCGAACGAGAGCTCCCGGGTGCCGGCCAGTTGTCTTCCGACGAGCTGCACGCCATCTCGGGCAAGTCCAACGCCGTTCTGGCCGGAATGAACGGCCGGGCGCTGTGGCAGCACAGCTACGTCGCCGAGAACAAGATCTACTGCGTCTACGTGGCCGAGGACGAGGCCGCCCTCCGCGAGCACGCCGAGGCCGGCGGGTTCCCCGCCAACGTGATCACTCCCGTCGCGACCCTGATCGACCCGGTCACTGGCGAATAGCGGGCGTCAGCCCGAGCGCCGCGCCGAACGCGCGGTGCGGCGCCGGGCGCGCAGCCGCCGCAGCCGGCGTACGACGAGGGGGTACGCCGCCTCGGCCTCCGGGCGGTCGATCAACCGGTTGAGCTCGGCGTAGTAGTCACCCACCGGGCAACCGAGCGTCTCCGCGATAGCGGTCTCCTTGTCGCCGGCATGCCGCCACCAGCCGGTCTCAAGGTCGAGGAAGGTGCGCTCGCGCTCGGAGAGCGTCACAGCGTGGCTCCTCGTCGTCGGATGATGGGCGGACCGGCGAAACGGTATCCGGGCGATCCCCACCGCGGGGCGGCGGGTGGGTGAAATCACCCGACAGGTCAGCTCCGGCCGCGGACACACCACGCGACGGCGGGCATCGTGAACGGTGCGTCGGGCAACAGCTCGGCGCACCGTTCGCGCAATGCCTCCCGATGCGAGTCGTCCAGCCCTGCGACATACGCCCCCGACGGCCCGACACCGAGCGTGTACGGCGCCCACCAGTCCTCGAGGCTCTCGAACTCGACGTCGACGCGGAGCTCCGACTCCTCGACATCCCGTACCCCCGCTTCGCGGGCCAGCTCGCCGAGGTGTCCCTCGCGGGATCCGGAGAGCGTGGACTCGTCCTTGGCGGCGGGATCGACGTCGCGCACCGCCGCCCAGAACGTCGACAGCGGCCCCCGGCCCCCCGCGTGATCCCACACGCACGCCGCGACCACGCCGCCGGCCCGCGTCACCCGGGCCATCTCCCGCAGACCCGCGACCGGGTCCGCCATGAAGTGCACGACCAGCTGCGCCAGCGCGGCGTCGTACGACGCGTCGGCGAAGGGCAGCGCCTCCGCCGTAGCCAGGCGCACGTCCACGCCGGGCAACCGGGTCCGCACAGCATCCACGAACGGCTCGGACGGGTCGACGCCCGCCACCTGGTCCGCACCGAGCAGGTCGACCAGGACAGCGGTCAGGGCACCCGGCCCGCAGCCGACGTCCACAACCCGCTGACCCGGCTCGAGATCCGCCACGCCCACGAACTCCTGCGCGAGTGGTTCGGAGAACCTGCCCATGAAGGCGCCGTACGCCGATCCGGCAACGTCAAAACTCATCTCGACCGCCTTCTTCCACGAGTAGCGTCCCACCATGATCCTTGTCGTCGGCGCAACTGGCGAGGTGGGTTCCGGCGTCGTCCGCCGACTCCGTGCGGCGCACGCGGACGTGGTGGCGATGGTGCGCCCGACGACCGACCCGGCTCCCCTGACCGCGACGGGTGCGGAGATCCGGCGCGGCGACCTGCTGGACCGGGCCTCGCTCGAGGTGGCCTGCCGCGGCATCGACACCATCGTGACGACGGCGAACGCGATCGTGCCACGCCGGGGCGAGCGGCCTGACCTCGAGGCGGTCGGACGCGGCCACGAGGAGCTGGGAATGCTGGCGCGGCAGGCGGGGGTCAGCCGGATGATCACCGCCTCGGTGCCCGCCTCGTTCATGGGGCGCGGGGCACCCGAGTTCGACATCCGGGCCCGGGTCGAGGAACGGCTCCGGGTCGGCGGCCCGCCGTTGACGATCGCCCGGGCGTCGCTGTTCATGGAGTCGTGGCTGGCGGCGGTGGGATCCCGGATCCCGCTGCGAGGGGGAACAGAGTCAACCTTGAACCGCGGCTACTGGATGGCCCGGATGGTGGGCGCCACAACGCAGCGCACGCTGGACCGGTTCGGCGTCGCGCAGCTGCCCGCCGGCGGCCGGGCCAGACATTCGTTCATCTCCACCGAGGACGTCGCCGCCGCTCTCGCCTCTGCCGCGCTCGGCCCCTACGACCTCCCCGACGAGCTGCACCTCGGTGGCCCGGCGGCGCTGAGCTGGCGCGAGGTTGCCGAGACCTACGGTCGCGTGCTTCATCGGCGGGTACGGACGGTGCGGATGCCCGGCGCACCACTACGCGCGCTCTCGGTCCTGAGCCGTCCGTTCAGCCCGTCCGCCGCCCACCTGCTGGCCGTGCAACACCTGGTGGGCAAGCTCGACACCGACTATCCGGCCGATGACGCCCGTGCGCTGCTCGGCCGCGACCCGGTCTCGGTGGAGGCGTTCTTGAGCCAGAAGCTGCGGATCAGGCCACCACTTCGAAGGTGATGCCCGCCTTCTGCAGCCTCGCCATCAGGTTGTCGCCCATCGCCTGGGCCGTGGTGACCTGGCCGGCGGTCTTCGGGTTGTCGTCGAAGGCCAGGCAGAGCGCGGACTCGGCGAGCATCTTCGCGGTCTCGGTGTAGCCGGGATCGCCGCCGGAGACCCGGGTGTGGATGGTGCGTCCGTCGCCCTCGGCGAGGTGGTCGACCCGGAACCAGGACTTCTCGCGGCGCTCCGGACTCGGGCCGTCGCCCTGCTTGATCCGGCCGAGCAGGAAGTTGCGCAGCGGCTTGATCTGCGCCGACACCGCGATCGCCGAGACGCCCGCGATCCCGCCGGCGGCGAACGCCAGGGTCTTCGTGCCGGCGTAGTGGGAGTACCGGAAGGTCGATCCGTAGACCGGCAGCGCGGCACCGCTGCGGGCCACGATGATCGGGTCGATCGTCGGGAGCGGGAGCAGCCAGTAGCCGAGCTCCTTGTCCTTGTGCGGCTTGCCGTTGATGCTCCGCGAGGAGCGCCCGGCCACGGGCTTGGGCTCCGCCTGACGCCGGCTCGCGTAGGCCTCCTTCATCTTCTTGGCGCGCGAGAACTGGGTCATCGCGGAGTGGAAGGTGCCGCCGGAGAACTGCGCCGCCGCGCGGACCACGCCGCGCATGGTCACCGGGCCGTTGGCGCCCAGCTGGTGGACGGCGTAGTAGGCGCCGAGGTCGTGTGGGATCGAGTCGAAGCCACAGGCGTGCACGAGCCGGGCGCCGCTGCGCTCGGCGGTGGCGTTGTGGGCGAGGTACATCCGGTCGACGAACTCCGGCTCGCCGGTCAGGTCCACGTAGTCCGTCCCCGCCTCGGCGCAGGCCGCGACCAGCGGCTCGCCGAACTGCAGGTAGGGCCCGACGGTGGTGATCACGACCCGGGCGCGGGCGGAGACGTCGGCCAGCGAGGCCGGGTCGCCTACGTCGGCGATCAGCAGGGGGAGCTCCGCGAGCGCGGGGTCGATCCCGGCCAGCTCGTCGCGCACCTTCTCGAGCTTGGCCTGGTTGCGCCCGGCCAGCGCCCAGCGCAGCCCGTCAGGCCCGTTGCGCGCGAGGTACTCGGCGGTCAGCGCGCCGGTGAAACCGGTGGCGCCGAAGAGGACGACGTCGAAGTCACGCTCAGCGGGAGCAGCCATGCCGTCATGCTCGCACTCGGCGGAACCAGGCGCATCTGCAGTCCATCCCGGAGACGATGGAACCTACGCCCCGCGCGGCCCCGTCGTACCCAAGGACGGGCAACAGGAGAGGTCCCTTGGACAACGAGGCTGAGTTCGCGGAATACGCCCGCGACAACTGGGGCACGCTGGTGCGCGCCGCGGTGTTCCTGGGCTGCTCAGTCAGCGAGGCGGAGGACCTCACGCAGACGACGCTGGTCCGCTGCTACACGTCGTGGGACCGGGTCTCCAACGCCGACAACCGTGAGGCCTACGTCTATCGGATGCTCCGCAACTGCCTGCGCGACAGCAAACGGCGCCGCTGGTGGGGAGAACGCCCCACCGAGCACGTCCCGGACGCCGCCTCCCCCGACCGAACGCACCAGGTCGACACCGCCGACGCCGTGCACCGGGCCCTGGACGGCCTGTCCCGGATCAACCGGGAGGTCGTCGTCCTGCGCTACTTCGTCCAGCTCACCGAGCAGCAGACCGCCGACGTACTCGAAGTCCCGGCCGGGACCGTCAAGAGCCGGCTCTCCCGGGCACTCGCCCAGCTCGCCGCCGACCACCACCTGGCGGACCTCACCGAAGGAACCACCTCATGAGCGACCTCGAACGACTCTGGGACGACCTGCCGGTCGGTCGGGCACCGGTCGACGACATCCTGCGCGCCGGCCGCAAGAAGACGCGTACGCCGCGACGTCGGCCGCTCCGGCCGCTGCTGACCGCGGGTGTGCTCACCGCAGTCGGCGCCGCCTTCATCGCCGGCACCGTGGTCAGCCAGCCGCCGAGCAAAGGCCCCGGGGCCGCTGGACCGGGAGATGCGGGGAGCGACGCCTCTCCCGCGGCGTTCCACGGTGAGCTGCAGCCGGTGGCCTCCTGCGACGAGCTGCTCGAGTACTACCAGGAGGAGGCGCTGAAGATCGTGGGGCCGTACGGGTGGGAGTTCGGGTACGGCTACCAGTTCGACCAGCGCGTCATGTTCAGCGCCGCCATGCCGCTCGACGGGCTGGCGCGAGACAGCGCCGAAGTGGCCAAGGCGCCGGGACCCGCGACCTCGAGGTCCGAGAGCAGCGACACCGGCACCAACGTCCAGGAGGCCGGCGTCGACGAGCCCGACGTGGTGAAGACCAACGGCGACCTGCTGGTCCGGATCCAGGACGCCACCCTGACGACGTACGACGTCACGGGCGCGGAGACCGAGGAGCTCTCCCAGATCACGCTCGACGACTTCCGGCACGGCGAGATCCTGCTGTCCGGAGACACCGTGGTGGCGCTGGGCAGCGACGACCGACGCCTGAAGACTCGCCTCGACTCCATGCACGGCTACGGCACCGAGCCGACCGCCACCCGCGCGGTGAGCGTCGACATCGGCGACCCGGGCACCCCCGAGGTCACCGAGTCGGTCGACCTCGACACCGGCCTGGTCTCCGCTCGTCAGCACGGCTCCAGCATCCGGCTGGTCACCCAGGCCGGGCTGCCCGAGCTCGACTTCGTCCAGCCGACCGGTCGGCGCGGCGTGAAGACCGCGCGCCAGGCCAACGATCGGATCGTCCAGGAGACCAGGATCGAGGACTGGATCCCGAGCTACGCCGTCGGCGGTGGTGAGCCCGAGCAGCTCGCCGACTGCGCCGACATGGCGATCCCCAAGCGTGAGCTCGGGCTGGACACGATGAATGTGATCGGCTTCGAGGCCGACGACCTGGCCGACCTGCACACGATCGGGCTGGCGGGCAGTGCCTCGCTGGCCTACGAGTCGCCCGACCACCTCTACCTCGCAGCGAGCCCGTGGGCCACCTGGGGCCGCTGCTTCGACATCTGCCCGCTCACGTTCTCGCCGGCGCTCGAGGACTCCGGCACCACGCTGGTGTTCGACTTCGAGATCAGCGGCACCGACGCGACGTACGTCGGCTCCGGAGAGGTCGAGGGCACCGTGGCCGACCGCTGGGCGATGGACGAGTACGACGGCGTCCTCCGGCTCGCGCTCGGGCCTACGCAGGCGACCGGCAACTTCAACTCCGTGGTGACCCTCGAGCGCCGCGGCGACGAGCTGGTCGAGATCGGCCGGCTCGACAAGCTCGGCGTCAACGAGAACATCGAGTCGGTGCGCTGGTTCAACGAGCTGGCGATCGTGGTGACGTTCCGGCAGGTCGACCCGCTGTACACGATCGACCTGAGCGACCAGGACGACCCGGCGCTGATCGGCGAGCTGAAGATTCCCGGTTTCTCCGAGTACCTGCACCCGCTCGGCTCGAAGCGACTGGTCGGGGTCGGCCAGGGCCCGACCGGCGAAGGCGGTTGGGGCGCGCAGCTGGGCCTGTTCGATGTCACCGACCTGACCCAGCCGAAGCGGATCGACACCCTTAACTACCAGCGCGACTCCCAGGCGCTGGCCGGCCTGGACCCGCGGCAGTTCACCTGGCTGCCGGACGAGCGCACCCTGCTCACGGTGGTCTCGAAGGGCTGGACCGGCCGCACCGGCTGGGTCTCCGTCGTGACCATCGACGACGGCCAGCTCACCAACCGGATGGTGGAGGCCGACTACGGCAACGACGTCGCCGAGATTCGCACCGTCCCGATGCCGGACGGCCGGGTGGTGCTGGTGACCGGCGAGGACGTCGAGTTCTTCGACCTGGGCGAGTAGCGGAGTCCTCGTTGGTCGAGTAACCCGGCCGAGCTTGCGGGGCCGGGCGTATCGAGACCACCGCGAGTTACGCTCGGAGCATGTGCAGGAACATCCGCCAGCTCCACAACTTCGACCCGCCCGCGAGCAAGGACGAGGTCTACGCCGCCGCCCTGCAGTACGTGCGCAAGGTGAGCGGGTCGACCAAGCCGTCGAAGGCCAACCAGGAGGCGTTCGACCAGGCCGTCCACGAGGTCGCGCACATCACCCGCCACCTGCTCGACGACCTGGTGACCACCGCCCCGCCGAAGGACCGCGAGGTCGAGGCCCAGAAGGCGCGCGCCCGGGCCGAGCTCCGCTACGGCCGTACCGGGTGAGAGACGCCCTCGACCTCCTCGGCGGCCGGCCCCTGGTGGTGCTGACCGGCGCCGGGCTGTCCACCGACTCCGGGATACCCGACTACCGCGGCCCCGGGTCGCCGAACCGGACCCCGATGACCTACCAGGAGTTCGTGTCGGGTCCGCCCGCGCGGCAGCGGTACTGGGCGCGCAGCCACCTCGGCTGGTCCCGGATGGGCCGGGCCGAGCCCAACGCCGGCCACCGGGCGCTGGCCGCACTCGACCCCGAGCTGCTGATCACCCAGAACGTCGACGGCTTGCACGAGGCCGCCGGCTCCCGGCGGTTGGTCGCGCTGCACGGGCGGATCGCCGACGTGATCTGCCTCGACTGCCGTACGACCTCGTCGCGGGCCACGCTCCAGGAGCGGCTGCACGCGCTCAACCCCGGCTTCGCCGAGCGGCACGCGGCCGCCGAGGTCCGCCCGGACGGTGACGTGGACCTCGAGGACACCGAGGGCTTCGCGGTGCCGACCTGCACCGACTGCGCCGGCGTGCTCAAGCCGGACGTGGTGTTCTTCGGGGAGAACGTCCCGGCCCCTCGCGTCGAGCGCTGTTACGCCGCCGTCGACGAACTCATGGCGTCCGGTGGCGCGCTGCTCGCCGCCGGGTCGTCGCTGACCGTGATGAGCGGCTTCCGGTTCGTCCGCCGCGCCGCCCGCGCCGGGGTCCCGGTGGTGATCGTCAACCGGGGGGCTACCCGGGGCGACGACCTGGCGACGTACAAGCTGGAGGTCGGGTGCTCAGAGTTCCTGAGCGACCTTGTCGGCGTGCCCGATTTCGCCTAGGTGACCCGGTAAAACCAGATCGGCACCCGGTTCAGAGCTTTCGCACGAAAATGTGGTCGGCCGCCTCGAGCACGATCTCGGCGGTCTCCCCGCCGGAGCCGACCAGCACGCCGTCGGCGGTGGCGATCGCGGTGATCGTCTTGTCGGGCGTCGCGCCGACCCGGCGCAGCGCGCTCATCAGGAGCTCGTCCTTCTGCATCTCCTCGGAGATCCGGCGGACCAGCACCCGGCCCTCCTCCTCGCCGACCGCCTTCGACAGCGGCTCGACGCCGGCCATGAACTCCTCGCCGACCTCGGTCTCGCCGAGCTCGTTGAGCCCCGGGATCGGGTTGCCGTACGGCGACTCGGTCGGGTGGTCGAGCAGCTCGACCAGCCGGCGCTCCACGGTCTCGGACATCACGTGCTCCCAGCGGCAGGCCTCTTCGTGGACGAGCTCCCACTCGAGGCCGATCACGTCGGTGAGCAACCGCTCGGCCAGCCGGTGCTTGCGCATCACCCGGGTGGCGAGCCGCCGGCCCTCGTCGGTGAACTCCAGGTGCCGGTCTCCCTCGACGGTGAGCAGTCCGTCGCGCTCCATCCGAGCCACGGTCTGCGAGACCGTGGGGCCGCTCTGGTGCAGGCGCTCGGCGATCCGGGCGCGCAGCGGCACGATGCCCTCCTCGACCAGCTCGTAGATGGTGCGGAGGTACATCTCGGTGGTGTCGATCAGGTCGCTCACCTGCCCATTCTCACCCATGTGGGGTTGCCCTGGCAGAGTGGACTGTGATGGCCTCGGTGATGTGGTTCCGGCGCGACCTGCGCCTGGCGGACAACCCGGCTCTCCTGGAGGCCTGCGCTGACGGGCCGGTGCTGCCGCTGTTCGTGCTCGACCCGGCGCTCTGGGGCCCGGCAGGGCCGGTCCGCCGCGCTTACCTCGGCAGGTCGCTGAGGGCGCTGGCCGGGGAGCTGCCGCTGCAGGTGGTCCGGGGTGATCCCGTACGCCGCGTGGTCCTGGCCGCGAAGGAGGTGGGCGCCGAGCGGGTACACGTGGCCGAGGACTTCGGCCCCTATGGCTGCGTCCGCGACGACGCGGTGGGTCAGGCGCTCGCGGCTTCGGGCATCGAGCTGGTGCGCGCCGGGTCGCCGTACGCCGTGCCGCCGGGCCGGGTCACTACCGGAGTCGGCGAGCCCTACAAGGTGTTCACGCCGTACTCCCGAGCCTGGGCCGACCAGGGCTGGGAGCAGCCGGGCAACCGCCCGCGCGGCGCCGGGTGGCTCGGCCTCGACGACACCACCGAGATCCCCGCCACGGATCCGCCGCCCGATCTCGAGCTGCCGAAGGCGGGGGAGGAAGCGGCGCGGCGGCGGTGGCGATGGTTCCTCGACCGGGTGGCCGACTACGACGACGCCCGCGACCGCCCGGCGATCGACGGCACTTCGGCGATGTCAGTGCACCTGAAGTGGGGCGAGATCCACCCGCGCACCCTGCTCGCGGACCTGGCGCAGGTGCGGAGCAAGGGAGCGGCCACGTTCCGCACCGAGCTGGCCTGGCGCGAGTTCTACGCCGACGTCCTGCACGCCCGCCCGGAGACCGCGCGCGACTACTACCGGCCCGCGTTCGCACGGATGCGCTACGACGAGCCCGATGCCGCTCTGGACACCTGGCGACGCGGCCACACCGGCTTCCCGATCGTGGACGCCGGGATGCGCCAGCTGCGGCACACCGGCTGGATGCACAACCGGGTCCGGATGATCGTCGCGAGCTTCCTGGTCAAGGATCTGCACGTCGAGTGGCAGCACGGAGCGCGGCACTTCATGCGATGGCTGGTCGACGGCGACCTGGCGTCCAACCAGCACAACTGGCAGTGGGTGGCCGGCAGCGGCACCGACGCCGCGCCGTACTTCCGGGTGTTCAACCCGACGAGCCAGGGGAAGAAGTTCGACCCCGACGGTGGCTACGTACGCCGCTGGGTGCCGGAGCTCGAGGACGTGGCGTCGCCACACGACCCGAGCCCCGACGAGCGCGACCGGGTCGGCTACCCGGTGCCGATCGTCGATCACGCCGAGGAGCGGCGCGAGGCACTGGCCCGCTGGGAGGAGATCCGCTGACCGACTTCGGTCAGCGGACGCTGGACCAGGGGCGGTTTCCAGCTGCGCTCTGCCTCCCTACTTGCGCGCACCGGTCCTGTTCGGCGGGCTGGGCGGCGTTCCGAAACCGTGGCTGGGCGGACTCTCGCGCCGCGACGGCTGGAGTCGCGCCCACACGATCACGGTCGCCGGCGGCGCTCTGGTTGCGGCCGGCATCGGCGCGTTCTGAACCACGCCCCTGGGCGACGTGCCCGAGGTCGCCAAGTACGCCCTCAACGCAACGCTGCTCCTCCTCGTGGCAGTCTTGACCGTCACGGCGGTCCGGCGGGCGGAGGGAGCATCGAAGCGATGACCGAGATCCTGGTGCCACGCAGGTTCTGCGGGCCGCCCTCGTCGGGCAACGGCGGCTGGAGTGCGGGCGCGCTCGCCGCGGTCACCGTCGAGCGGGCCGACCACGCCGACCCGTGGCCGGCGATCACGGTCGCGCTGCATCAGCCGCCGCCGCTCGACACCGCGCTGCCGGTGAGCACCGAGGACGGCTGGACGCTGGCGACGTACGGCGGCAGCACGGTCGGCCGGGCGCGGGTGGCCGACCACGAGCTCACCGAGGTACCGGCGGTGTCCGCCGACGACGCGCGCGTGGCGACCGCGGGCTACCGCGGCTTCGGATCGCATCCGTTCCCCACCTGCTTCACCTGCGGCACCGGCCGCGAGGAGGGCGACGGGCTGCGGATCTTCCCCGGGGACGTGGCCGGCGACGAGCTGGGCCGCGTCGCGGCGCCGTGGACGCCGCACCCGAGCGTGGCCGAGGACTGGCACTCCTACCAGGAGGCCGCCCGCGATGCATCGGTGCCGGTCACCTGGGCGGCGCTCGACTGCGTCGGCGGCTGGTCCTCCAACATCGAGGAGCGCCCGATGGTGCTCGGCACCATCACCCTGCGCCTCGACTCGTTGCCGCGGATCGGTGAGGAGCACGTGCTCGTGGGCGCCATGCGCGGGAGCGAGGGCCGCAAGACCTACACCGACGCCACGCTCTACGACTCCACCGGCACGGTCGTGGCGACCGCCGAGCACGTGTGGATCACCGTCGACCCCGCCAACTTCGGCTGAGCCGATGACGTCTCTCGGTCAGCAGTGGTGGCGGCACGCCGTCGTCTACCAGGTCTACGTGCGCAGCTTCGCCGACTCCGACGGTGACGGCATCGGCGACCTCCCCGGCATCACCGACCGGCTGCCGTACCTGCGCGACCTCGGCGTCGACGCGGTCTGGATCACGCCGTTCTACCCGTCGCCGCAGCACGACCACGGCTACGACGTGGCCGACTACCAGGACGTCGACCCGCTCTTCGGCACCCTTGCCGACGCCGACGCGCTCCTCGCCCGCGCCCACGAACTCGGGCTCCGACTGATCGTCGACCTCGTCCCCAACCACACGTCCAGCGACCACCAGTGGTTCCGGGAGGCGCTGGCCTCCGAGCGGGGCAGCGAGGCGCGCGCACGTTATCTCTTCCGCGCCGGCCGCGAGGGCGGCGAGACACCGCCCAACAACTGGCGCTCGGTGTTCGGCGGTCCCGCGTGGTCCCGGGTCGGCGACACCGACCAGTGGTACCTCCATCTCTTCGACAGCAGCCAGCCCGACCTGGACTGGAGCCATCCCGACGTGGCGGCGCTGTTCGACCAGGTACTCCGGTTCTGGCTGGACCGCGGCGTGGACGGGTTCCGGGTCGACGTCGCACACGGGCTGGTCAAGGAGTCCGGGCTCCGCGACCAGATCGTCACCGCGTCCGAGCTGGCCGCGATCGAGGATGCGGAGCTGCTCGACGTGCCGATCGCCGACGAGCCGATGTGGAACCAGCCCCGCGTGCACGACATCTACCGGCGATGGCGGCGGATCCTGGACGAGTACGACGGGGACCGGATGGGTGTCGCGGAAGCCTGGACCCGCTCCCTGGAGGCGACCGCCGAGTACGTCCGCGATGACGAGCTGCACCAGGCGTTCAACTTCCACTGGATGCTCGCCGAGTGGTCGGCTCCCGAGCTCGGGCGGGTGGTGTCGAAGACCCTCGCGGCTCTGGCCGACGTCGGCGGGGAGCCGACCTGGGTGCTCAGCAACCACGACGTGCCCCGCCATCCGACGCGGTACGGCGGCGGGCCGGGCGGCCTGGCCCGGGCTCGGGCGGTGACGCTGGTGTCACTGGCGCTGCCCGGCTCGGCGTACCTCTACCAGGGCGAGGAGCTCGGCCTGGAGGACGTCGACGTCGCCCCGGAGCACCGGCAGGACCCATCGTGGTTCCGCACCGGCAAGCCCGGCCGGGACGGCTGCCGGGTGCCGATCCCGTGGGCGGGCGACCGGGCGCCGTACGGCTTCGGGCCCGGGACGGAGCAGCCGTGGATCCCGCAGCCGGCCGACTGGGCGGCGCTGACCGTAACGGTCCAGGAGGCCGACCCGGAGTCGACGCTGAGCTTCTATCGCCGGGCGCTGGCGTGCCGGCGCGAGCACGCCGCCGGGATAGGTGACGAGGTCGCGGTGGACGTGGCGAACGACGTGCTCACCCTGCGGCGCGGGCCGCTGACCGTGGTGCTCAACTGCGGCTCGACGCCGATCCCCCAGCCTGCGGGAGAGGTGCTGATCGCGAGCGGCGCCGTGGCCGACGAGCTGCCGCCGGACACCGCCGCGTGGATCAGGAGTCGCTGAGCGCCGCGTTGTAGCGGGACAGCTCACCGACGAAGTCGGTGAGCTCGCGCTCCGACCAGTCGCCGAGCTGCTCGGCGAGCCACTTGCGCCGGTGCTCACCCACGTCCTTCATCCGGCGCGCCCCCTCCTCGGTGACGGACAGCAGCGTCGCCCGGCCGTCGTCGGGGTCGGGCGTGCGCTCGACCAGGCCGAGCCCGATCAGGTGGGAGACCTGGCGACTGATCGCGCCCTTGTCGATGTCGAAGACCTCGACGATCGAGGAGGCGCGGACCGGGCCGCTCTCGTTGACGTAGGCCAGGATCAGGTACGACGCCGGCTGCAGCGACTCGTGGACCGCCCGGGCGCGGACGCCGATCACCCGGCGTACCCGTCGGATCAGCACGCCCACCTCGTGCTCGAGGTCGCGGATCGTGTCGGCTCGGGTCATCGGTCCTCGCCCTCAAAGTTGCGAAGTACAACAGTATCCCGATCGTTGCCATTTGCGACCGTGGGTGGTCGGGGCCACCTTGCCGGATAGTCCGCCTCGTACGGCACCCCATTTCGCGTCAGAAGGGGTGCCATACGAGGCGGACTATCCCGAAATGGGACAACCCGCAGGCGTGGCCCCATCGAACGAGTCGATGATGCTGGGCCACTCCGGGGGACGTGATTCCCGGACACCTGCGGGTCGGGTAGCTGCTATGGATTCACCAGCAGCTCGCCGGACAGCTCTGCCCGACGTCATGCTGGGCTGCTAGCGGGCAGCCACCTCACGCGTCCTCAAAGAATTCATTCTTCGGACCACCTCCTTTCCCGTGTGGGACGAGCGTAGGTCCTCGGTTCAAGCGCGCCAAGGGATTATCTGTAACTGCGCTACTCCTCCGCCACAGCCGCCGCGAACTGGGCGTTGTATAGCCGCGCGTAGGCAGCGTCGCGAGCCAGCAGCTCCTCGTGGTCGCCCTGCTCGACGATCCGCCCGTCCTCCATCACCAGGATCAGGTCGGCGTCGCGGATCGTCGAGAGCCGGTGCGCGATCACGAACGACGTACGGTCCGAGCGCAGCGCGGCCATTGCGTGCTGCAGCAGCAGCTCGGTGCGGGTGTCGACCGACGACGTCGCCTCGTCGAGGATCAGGAGAGCCGGGTCGGCGAGGAACGCGCGGGCGATCGTCACCAGCTGGCGCTCGCCGGCCGACAGGTTTCCGCCGTCCTCGTCGACCACCGTGTCGTAGCCCTCGGGCAGCGAGTGCACGAACCGGTCGACGAACGTCGCCCGCGCGGCCTCGAGGATCTCGGCCTCGGTGGCGTCCGGACGCCCGTAGGCGATGTTGTCGCGGATCGTGCCCCCGAACAGCCAGGTGTCCTGGAGCACCATCCCCACCTGGCCGCGCAGCGCGGCTCGCGGCATCTCGGTGATGTCGATCCCGTCCAGCGTGATCCGGCCGGCGTCCAGCTCGTAGAACCGCATGACCAGGTTGACCAAGGTGGTCTTGCCGGCGCCGGTCGGCCCGACGATCGCCACCGTCTGCCCCGGCCTGGCGACCAGCGAGAGGTCCTCGATCAGCGGCTTGTCCGGGTCGTAGGCGAACGAGACGTTCTCGAACGCCACCTCTCCACGTCGTACGGCGGGCTCGGCGCGCCCCTCCGAGTCCGGCGACTGCTCGTCGGCGTCGAGGAGCTCGAAGACCCGCTCCGCGGAGGCGACCCCGGACTGCAGGAGGTTCATCATCGACGCCACCGTGGTGAGCGGCTGGGTGAACTGGCGGGTGTACTGGATGAACGCCTGCACCTCACCGAGCGAGAGCGACCCGCTGGCCACCCGGAGTCCGCCGACGACGGCGATGACGACATAGTTGAGGTTCCCGATGAACATCATCACCGGCATGATCAGCCCGCTCACGAACTGCGCTCGGAACGACGACTCGTTCAGCCCGCTGTTCTGCTCCGCGAACGTCTCGGCCACCTCCGATCGACGGCCGAAAACGGTGACCAGCTCGTGGCCCGAGTAGGTCTCCTCGATGTGGGCGTTGAGCCGGCCGGTGAGCCGCCACTGGTCGATGAAGTGTCCCTGGGAGCGCTTCATGATCTGCGCCGTCGTGTACATCGACAGCGGCACGGACACCAGCGCGATCAGCGCCAGCACCGGCGAGATCCAGACCATCATCGACAGCACCGCGACGACCGTGAGCAGCGACGTCATCAGCTGGCTCATCGTCTGCTGAAGGGTCTGGCTGACGTTGTCGATGTCGTTGGTGACCCGGCTCAGCAGCTCGCCGCGGGGCTGCCGGTCGAAGTAGGGCAGCGGCAGCGCGTTGACCTTGTCCTCGACGTCCGAGCGCAGCCGTCGTACGACGCTCTGCACCACGTCGTTGAGGAAGTAGCCCTGGAGCCAGCTGAGCAGCGAGGCACCGACGTAGACGAGGAGCACGACGATGAGCACGTTGCGCACGGCGTTGAAGTCCACGCTCTGCCCGGGCACCAGGTCGATGCCGCGCAGCAGGTCGGCGAACTGCCCGTCGCCGCGGTTCTCCGCGGCGGTGATGGCCTCGCTCTTCGAGATCCCGTCGGGGAGCTGACGGCCGATGAAGCCCGCGAAGACCAGGTCGGTGGCGTGGCCGAGCAGCCGCGGCCCGAGCGCCATCATCGTGACGCTCCCGATCGCGAGCAACACGACGGCCGCCGCCTTGATCCGCTCGGGCGCCATCCGGCGCAGCAGCCGCTTGGCGGACGGCCCGAAGTCCATCGCCTTCTGCCCGACCATGCCGCCGCCCATCGGGCCGCGGCCGGGCATCGGCGCGCTGGAGACGACCCGCTCGGTCTCCTTCATCTTCTGCGGAGGCGTTGGTGTCATTCGGGTGCTCATGCCGCCTCCTCCGGGCTGAGCTGGGACGCGACGATCTCTTGGTACGTCGGGTTATCGGCGAGCAGCTCGGCGTGGGTGCCGCGGCCGACCACCCGGCCGTCCTCGAGCACGATGATCTGGTCGGCGTCGCGGATGCTGGCCACCCGCTGGGCGACCACGACCATCGCTGCGTCGCGGGTCACCGGCTTCAACGCCGCGCGGAGCCGCGCGTCGGTGGCGAGGTCGAGCGCGGAGAACGCGTCGTCGAAGAGATAGAGCTCGGGACGTCGTACCAGTGCCCGGGCGATGGCCAGGCGCTGCCGTTGCCCGCCGGACACGTTGGTGCCGCCCTGCACGATCGGCGAGTCGAGCCCGTCGGGCATCGCCGCGACGAAGTCGCGCGCCTGGGCGATCTCGAGCGCCCGCCACAGCTCGTCATCGGTGGCGTCGGGCTTTCCGTGGCGCAGGTTGGTCGCGACCGTGCCGGTGAACAGGAACGCCTTCTGCGGCACCAGCCCGATCCGCGACCAGAGCTCCTCGGGGTCGAGGTCGCGGACGTCGACCTCGTCGACCCGGATGGTGCCCGCGGTGGCGTCGAAGAGCCGCGGCACCAGGTTGACCAGCGTGGTCTTGCCGGCGCCGGTCGAGCCGATCACGGCGACGGTCTCGCCGGGCCGGACCCGGAAGCTCACATCGGTGAGGACCGGCTGCTCCGCGCCGGGGTAGGTGAACCCGACTCCCTCGAGGTCGAGGTGGGCGCGCACGGAGACCTCGCGCACCGGGTTCTTCGGCGGCACCACGCTGGTGCGGGTGTCGAGCACCTCGGCGATCCGGTCGGCGCACACGGACGACCGCGGCACCATCATCAGCATGAACGTGCCCATCATGATCGACATCAGGATCTGCATCAGGTAGCTGAGGAACGCCGTCAGCGCGCCGATCTCGACCTCGCCGTTGTTGACCCGGTGGCCGCCGTACCAGATCACCGCGACGCTCGAGACGTTCACGATCAGCATCACCAACGGGAACATCGTGGCCATCCAGCGACCGGCCCGGACCGACACCTCGGTGAGGTCGTCGTTGGACTTCGCGAACCGCTCGGTCTCCAGGGGCTCGCGGACGAACGCACGGACCACGCGGATGCCGGTGATCTGCTCGCGCAGGACCCGGTTGACCTCGTCGATGCGCTCCTGGACCAGCCGGAAGCTGGGGATCATCTGGGCGACGACCAAGCCCACAGCAAGGAAGAGCGCTGGCACCACGATCGCCAGCAGCCACGAGAGGCCGAAGTCCTCGCGCATCGCCATCAGGATGCCGCCGACCATCATGATCGGCACCGAGACCGCCATCGTGCAGCTCATCAGAGCGAGCATCTGCACCTGCTGCACGTCGTTGGTGTTGCGGGTGATCAGTGACGGCGCGCCGAACTGCGCGACCTCCCGCCCCGAGAACGTGCCGATCCGGTCGAAGATCGCCGAGCGCAGGTCGTGGCCGAACCGCATCGACGTACGAGCGGCGAACCAGACGGCGACCACCGAGCAGCCGATCTGCAGCAGCGAGACGCCGAGCATCACCGCGCCCGCGTTGACGATGTAACTGGTGTCGCCGCGGGCCACACCGTTGTCGATGATGTCGGCGTTGATGCTCGGCAGGAACAGCATCGCAACCGTCGAGGTGAACTGCAGGACGACGATCACGCTCAACCAGGGGCGGTAGGGCGCGAGGTAGGTCCGGAGCAACCGGAGCAGCATCAGCCGTCCTCCCCTCGGGCCAGGGTGCCGTGCAGGATCACGTCGACGATGTCGGCGGGCTTCATCGGACGGTTCTCCGAGATGTGGGGGTGGCTGGCGGAGAAGGTCAGCAGCCGGAGCAGCCTGACCACCTCCTCGGGCGGCACGCGGAACTGCGCGGCGTCCGGTTCGAGCACCGTGAGGACGCCCTCGGTGGCCAGCCGGTGCCGGAGCTCGTGGTTGCGGAACCGGTCGGGGGGCTTGGGTACGGCGAGGGCGATCATCAGCTGGAAGATGCTGATGAACCGGCGCTGCAGCAGCGTGGTCACCGCGATCATCCGTTCACGCAGCGGCTGGTCGAGGTCGATCCGGCCGACCGCCGAGAGAAAGGGCTCGGGATCGAACTCGGCGTCCATCACCGCGTCGAACAGCTCCTCCTTGGTGGGGAAGACCCGGAAGATCGTGCCCTCCGCGACGCCCGCCGCCTCCGCCACCAGCCGCGTCGTCGTACGACGCCCGTGCTCCAGCAGCAGCGGCCGCGTGGCGGTGATGATCGCGGCCCGCCGTTCGTCGGGTGACAACGGCCTGGCCCGCTCCCTCTTCGTGTCCATCCCGGCCGAGGCTAAATGAGTGAGCACTCACTCACAAGGCTTTTTCGGCTACGGCGCCAGGCGGTGGGTGCCCCAGCCCGAGTCGGTACGGCGATAGACCAGCCGGTCGTGCATCCGGCCGGGGCGGCCCTGCCAGAACTCGACGGACTCAGGGGCGACGACGTACCCGCCCCACTCCGCGGGCACCGGCACCGGTTCGGGCTCGGGATAGCGCGCGGCGGCTTCGTCGTACGCCGTCGTCAGCTCGTCGCGGCCGGCTACCTCGCGCGACTGGTGCGACGCCCACGCGCCGAGCTGGGAGCCGCGCGGCCGGGTGGCGAAGTACGCCGTCACAGCGTCCGTCCCGAGCGGTGCGGCGACTCCGTCGACCCGGACCTGGCGCTCGAGTGGATGCCAGGGGAACAGCAGCGCGCACGCGGGGTTCGCACCCAGCTCCTCACCCTTGCGGGACCGGGTGTTGGTGAAGAACACGAAGCCGTCGTCCGACACCCCCTTGAGCAGCACCAGCCGCGCCGCGGGCCGCGCGTCGGGGCCGGCGGTGGCCACCACCATCGCGTTCGGCTCGTGCAACCCGGCGGCAACGGCTTCTTCGAACCACCGACGGAACATCGTGATCGGGTCGGGCGCGAGGTCGGCCTCGGTCAGCCCGTCCCGGGCGTACTCCTCGCGCAGCGCAGCGAGGTCGCGTTCGGTCATGAACCGACACTAGGACGCGCCTCCCCATCCCCGGCCTGCTACGCGCCGCGCTGGACGCACGCTGGCGGCGTGCCGTCACTCGAAAGACGAATCAAGTCTGCCGTCGCTCCGGCGCCTTGCCATCGCAGGCCCCTCGGGACGCTCGCGACGGCCCTGGACGGGGAGACACGTCCTAGGACGTCCAAGCATGTGGGGCAGAATGCGGCTGATGCCCACCACAGTGGGCCGATGACGAAGGAGTCGTGGGGCATGACCGAGGTACACCACGGACTTGAGGGTGTGGTCGCGTTCGAGACGCAGATCGCCGAGCCCGACAAAGAGGGCTCCGCGCTGCGCTACCGCGGCGTCGACATCGAGGACATCGTCGGCCGAGTGCCGTTCGAGAACGTCTGGGGCCTGCTGATCGACGGCTCCTACCAGCCCGGGCTGCCCCCCGCCGAGCCCTACAGCCTGGCGGTCCACACCGGTGACGTCCGCGTCGACGTGCAGGCCGCTGTCGCGATGCTCGCCCCGGCGCTCGGCTTCGGCCAGACCTACGACATCTCCGACGAGCAGGCCCGCGAGGATCTCGCCCGGGTTGCCGTGATGGTGCTTTCGTACGCCGCCCAGTCCGCCCGCGGCCTGGAGAGGCCGGTCGTGCCGCAACGGGAGGTCGACGAGGGCAAGACCCTGGCGGAGCGGTTCCTGATCCGCTGGAAGGGCGAGGCCGACCCCGCGCACGTCAAGGCGATCGACGCGTACTGGAGTTCGGCCGCCGAGCACGGCATGAACGCCTCCACGTTCACCGCCCGCGTGATCACCAGCACCGGCGCCGACGTCGCCGCCGCCTTCTCGGGCGCGATCGGCGCAATGAGCGGGCCGCTGCACGGCGGCGCGCCCTCGCGGGTGCTCGGCATGATCGAGGAGGTCGAGAAGACGGGCGACGCGACGTCGTACGTCAAGGGCCTGCTCGACTCGGGTGAGCGGCTGATGGGCTTCGGGCACCGCGTCTACCGCGCCGAGGACCCGCGCGCCCGCGTGCTCCGGCGTACGGCGCGGGAGCTCGACGCGCCGAGGTACGAGGTCGCCGAGGCGCTCGAGCAGGCCGCCCTGGCCGAGCTTCGGGAGCGTCGTCCCGACCGGGTGCTCGAGACCAACGTGGAGTTCTGGGCCGCGATCGTGCTCGACTTCGCGGAGGTGCCGGCCAACCTGTTCACGTCGATGTTCACCTGCGCCCGTACCGGCGGCTGGTCCGCCCACATCCTCGAGCAGAAGACCACCGGCCGGCTGATTCGGCCGTCGGCCATCTACACCGGACCGCCCGCTCGCAAGGCCGACGAGGTGGAGGGCTGGCAGTCGGAGTGGGCCGGCTGACTGCGCCGCCTCGGGAGGAATTGATGGAGGTCGTACCGCTGAGCGACGGGGACGCCGTTGCCGCACTCGCCGCCGACATCGTCGAGTCCCTGGTCCGGGCCCGGCCCGACTGCGTCCTGGGCCTGGCCACCGGGTCCAGCCCGGTGCCCGCCTATCGCGAGCTGATCCGGCGGCGGGACGGCGGCGGACCGTCGTACGACGCGGTCACGGCGTTCCTGCTCGACGAGTACGTCGGCCTGCCCGCCGGCCACCCGCAGTCCTATCGGGCCACCATCGCCCGCGAGCTCACGGACCCCCTGGGCATCCCGCCCGGGCAGGTGCACGGCCCCGACCCGGCGCTGCTGCCGGACGCGGGTCCGGCCTACGAGGAGCTGATCCGGAAGTCCGGCGGGGTGGACCTGCAGGTGCTCGGCATCGGCACCGACGGCCACCTGGCGTTCAACGAGCCGGGGTCCTCGCTCGCGTCGCGGACCCGGATCAAGACCCTCACCGAGCAGACCCGGAGCGACAACGCACGGTTCTTCGAGTCCGCCGACGAGGTGCCGCGGCACGTTCTGACCCAAGGACTCGGCACCATTCTCGAGGCCGGGCACCTGCTGCTGATCGCGACCGGCGAGGCCAAGGCGGCCGCGGTGGCCGCGGCCGCAGAGGGCCCGCTCACCGCCTCCTGCCCCGCCTCAGTGCTGCAACTGCACCCGCACGTGACCGTCCTGCTGGATCCAGCGGCGGCGACGGCGCTCGTCCGGCGCGACCACTACTGGGACGTGCACGCGGCCAAGCCGGAGTGGCAGGGCTACTGACGCTCGCCCCGGCGCCGGTCCTCCGCACGGCCGCGCCGACCATGACGCTCTCCTCGCACTGGGTGTGACCGGAGGCCTGCCCGGAAATCCCCCAGACCAAGCACCCCAGGTTTGGCCTGGGGAGGGACGGGCAGAACCAAGGAGTGGAGTGCTCATCCCGGTGGTTTCTCGCGTGGCGGCGGCCGTCGTCATGCTGGTCGCGACCGCGTGCGGCGACGACGAGCCCGCGGCGGACGACGACCGGACATCGGTGAGCTGGCTCGACACGGATGTCTGCGCCCTCGTCGACGCGGACCAGGTGACCGCCCTGATCGGCCCGGACGCCCAGGCCGAGACCTCCACCGACAACCCCGGTCGGCCCGAGTGCGAGTGGACCGTCGCCAACACGACGCAGCGCCTGGTGCTGCGGCTGTGGCAGCCGCCGATCCCCCAGGTCCTCACCGACGAGGCGGAGCGGATGATCGCGGTCGGCGACTACACGGGCTACGTCGAGAGCGAAGGCAACGGCTTCTGCAACATGCATGTCGCGGCGGAGCCCGCCTGGCTGACCGTCGACCTCAACGTTCCGTTCCGGAAGTTCCGCCCGCACCTGTGTGACGCAGTCGGCGCGATCGAAGAGCACGTGCTGGCCGAGGTGCGTTAGCTACTGGTACCAGCTGGTCTTGGCCTTGCCCCCCTGCCGGGACAGCGAGACGTGCAGGTGGTCACGGTGCCGCTGCGTCTTCGAGCAGTCGTCGATGGACGGGCAGACCGGGCTGAGGTAGGGCTCGGGGGCGTAGTGGTTCCACGAGGGGTACATGCGGTCGTTCCAGATCACGTACATGATGCCCATCCGCCGGGCCAGCGCGTGCGTGTTGTCCCGCGCGTCCGTGGCGAACGCCCGGGCGAGGAATCGCTTCGCGCGTTGCCGGTCCCTCTTCTTGGCGGCGTCGAGGGTCCAGTCGAAGGCGCGGCCCTCCGTGTGCTCGGAGTAGCTGGGGCTGCCGTCGCACTTGCGCGAGATCGGGCCGTATCCGCCGCCGTACTTCTTGACCAGCCAGCGACCGAGCTGCTTCGCGCCGGGCTTGGGCTTGGGCGCGCACTTGGTGGGCGGCTGGTACGCCGGGTAGTCCTCGATCGCTCCGGCGGGGGCCGGCGCGAGCGTGAGCAGAGCGCAGGCCACGATCGCGGCGAGCACGGAGCGAGTCCAGGGCATTGCGCGAGAGTAGGTCCGCTGGGGCCGGCTGTCAGCCGCTTCCGCGCGGCTTTACATGCCTGGTGAGGGACAAATAGGCGATCCCGCGCGGGGACAGCTCGTAGCCCACCGGGTGGCTGATGGTCAGCCCGAGGTTCTTCAGCTTGCGGACGTCGATCTTGAACGGGTCCCGCTCGCGACCGGCCTCGACGGCCAGGTCCGACGCCCGGGTGTGCGGTCGGCGTCGGATCAGGTCCAGGGTCTGCATGGTCCAGGCGCCGTGGCTGCTGGCGCGGTCGAGACGTTCGAGCCGGAGGTCGATTGCGGCCACCTCGTCGTCGTCGAGCTGGTCGTTCTGGCGCAACGCGACCCGAGGGTCCGCTCCGGCCCACGACAGGACGACCCGGTACGTCGGCACGCTGTCGTCGCCGGCCAGCCGAGCCCGTACTGCGTCCGCGTTCTTGTGCCCGGCCCTCCTCGCGTCGGCGTCGGAGATCTTGGCCGGGTCGATCTTCCTGACCGAGTCCACCCGGATCACCCCGGCGGCGGTGCGGAACGTCGCACCCGGCTGCACGTCCTGGGTGCGCCAACGCCGGAACGCCAGGCTCATCGACCCGTCGGCCACACCACGGGCCACCTTGACCGGCAGCAACATCAGAGGGTGACCCCGGACTCGATCGCGAACACCACCAGCTGCGCACGGTCGCGGGCGTGCAGCTTCACCATCGCGCGGCTGACGTGGGTGCGGACGGTGTCGGGGCTGACCACCAGCTCCTCGGCGATCTCATGGTTGGACCTGCCGGTGGCGACCCAGGCCATGATCTCGCGTTCCCGCTCGGTCAGGTCACCGAGTCGAGGGTGCGGTCGGGTCGGCGGCCCCGAGGCGCCGAAGTGCTGAATCACGGTCGTGGTCACCGACGGGGCCAGCAACGAGCCGCCGTCTGCGACGACGCGCACAGCGTCGAGCAGGCTGGCGGGCTCGGCGTCCTTGAGCAGGAAGCCGCTGGCGCCGTGCCGCCGGTTCGCTGGTCGGCTCCCTGATGGGGGGCACGGTCAACGAGGACGACACCCCCGGAGTGCTCGACGTGCTCTCCGGCGGCCAGGCGACGGTCATGGTGCTGGTCTATGTCGTGGTGCTGCCGCTGCTGGCGCTGGCGCTGGTGCGGCGCCGGGATGTGGCCTAGAGGCGCCGCGCGAAGCAGCGGTTCAGCGGCGACTCCCGGTAGTGCCCGAACGACGGGATCTCGGTGTAGCCCGACGAGGTGTACAGCGCGATCGCCTCCGGCTGACGGAGGCCGGTCTCGAGGACGAGTGCCTCGATGCCGGCCTCCGCTGCGGTGCGCTCCAGCTCGGCCAGCACCGCGCGGGCGTGGCCGGCGCCGCGGGCGGCCGGCACGACGTACATCCGCTTGATCTCGGCAAGCACCGTGGTGCCTAGCGACTCCAGGTCGGTACGCCGTCGCCAGGCACCGGTGGTGACCGGTACGGCGTCGAGATAGCCGACCAGGAAGGTGCCGTGCGGAGGGTCGAACATCAGCGGGTCGACCGGGCTCTCGTCGCGGCCGCCGTACCTGACGACGTACTCGGCCTGGACGTCCTCGATCAAGCGGGTGGCGTCGGGATGGCCGTAGCCGACGGCGACCAGCTGCAGTCCCACCCCGGCCTCCTGGTTTCAGCGTTCGCTGCGCGGGCTGTCACAATAGAGCCGTACCTGACAGCGTCGTCAGCATCCACCAGCACATCCGGAAGGCTGCACCGTGACCGACGCCGTGAAGATCCCGACCGACCTGCTGCCCGCTGACGGGCGCTTCGGAGCCGGGCCCTCCAAGATCCAGACCAGCCACCTCGACGCCCTCGCGGCGACCGGCTCGGCGCTGATGGGCACCTCCCACCGCCAGGCCCCGGTCCGGAACACTGTCGGACGGGTGCGCGAGGGTCTTGCGGAGCTGTTCTCGCTGCCCGAGGGCTACGACGTGGTGCTCGGCAACGGTGGCGCGACCGCGTTCTGGGACATCGCGACGTTCGGGCTGATCGAGAAGAAGAGCCAGCACCTGTCGTTCGGTGAGTTCTCCTCGAAGTTCGCCAAGGCAGCGGCGGCCGCGCCCTGGCTCGAGGCGCCGTCGGTGATCACCAGTGACCCCGGCTCGCGGCCCGAAGCGGTCGTCGAGGAGGGCGTTGACGCCTACGCCTGGGCACACAACGAGACCTCGACCGCGGTGATGGCGCCGGTGGTCCGGCCGGTCGGCTCCGACGGCCTGGTGCTCATCGACGCGACGTCAGGTGCCGGAGGCCTGCCGGTCGACCTGACCGAGGTCGACGCCTACTACTTCGCCCCGCAGAAGAGCTTCGCCTCCGACGGTGGACTCTGGATCGCGCTGATGTCGCCGGCCGCACTCGAGCGCGCCGCCGCGATCGCCGCCACCGACCGGCACATCCCGGCCTTCTTCGACCTGCCGACCGCGATCGACAACTCGGCGAAGAACCAGACCTACAACACCCCCTCGGTCGCCACCCTCTTCCTGATGGCCGAGCAGCTGGACTGGATGAACAGCCAGGGCGGCCTCAAGGGCATGGTCGAGCGCACCACCGCCTCGTCGGACGCGCTCTACGGCTGGGCCGAGCGGACGTCGTACACCACGCCGTACGTCGTCGACCCCGCGCACCGCTCGCTGGTCATCGGCACCGTCGACTTCGACGACGCGATCGACGCATCGGCGATCGCCGCGACCCTGCGCGCCAACGGCATTGTCGACACCGAGCCCTACCGCAAGCTCGGCCGCAACCAGCTCCGGATCGCGATGTACCCCGCCATCGACCCGGCGGACATCGAGGCACTCACTCGCTGCATCGACTACGTAGTCGAGCAGACTGCCTGAGCAGTATTTCGGGATAGTCCGCCGCGTACGGCACCCTGTTCGCGCGCGTTGGGGTGCTCAACACGGCGGACTATCCCGCCATGCCGACTCGAACGTCGGTCCGGCGTGGCAATCTGCACGCCATGACAACCTTTGGCCCGTCCGATGACCTGCAGGCAGCGAAGTTCCTCTACGCCAACCTGAGCGGCGCCCGGTTCATCGAGTCGGACCTGACTGGCGTCGTGGTGCGTGGGTCCGAGGTCGCGAGGATGGACATCGATGCTCCGTGGCTCGCCCACAGTGGGTACTTCCGGATCAACGGCATTGACGTGATCCCCCTCGTCGAGGCCGAGCTCGACCGCCGCTTTCCAGGCCGCGCCGACCGGCGTGCCGAGGATCCCGAGGCCCTGCGCGCGGCCTGGGCCAAAGTTGAGGACGCCTGGGGGGCCGCGCTGGAACGCGCCGCGGCGATGCCGCCCGGCAGCGTCGACATCTCGATCGACGAGGAATGGTCGTTCGCCCAGACGCTGCGACACCTGGTCATGGCCACCGACACCTGGCTGCGCAAGTCGATCATGGAGGTCGACCAGCCCTACCACCCACTCGGACTCACTTGGGAGGGCGCCGCGGAAGCGGGCTTCGACACGTCCGTCTTCACGACCTCCACGCCCACCTACGACGAGATCCTCGAAGCCCGGGCGGGCCGGGTGGCGATGGTGCGCGACTTCATCGCCACGGTCACCGCGGAAGAGCTTGCCGTACCCCGTACGAACCCATGGCGCCCCGACGAACCCGAGACCACCCGGTCATGCCTGCACGTCATCATTGAGGAGGAGTGGGAGCACCTCCGCTTCGCGCTCCGCGACCTCGACACGATCGATGCGGAGAAGTGATGCCGGAACGAGTCCCCACCAGCGCGGTGAACATCACCGAGACCTGGGAGGACGGCGCACTGACGCGCGGCGACCCGGACAACGTGATCCCGTGGGAGGACGTCCGCGACCGCATCGCCCGGGCCAGCGACTTCTGGGTGACGACGGTTCGGGCGAGTGGCGCGCCGCACGTCCGTCCCGTGTTCGCGGTGTGGGTCGACGGACTGTTGGTCTCCACCACCAACGGCACCCGCGCGAAGGCCCACCACCTCGAAGCCAACCCCCGGGTCTCGTTCGCGACCCGTGCCGACGGAGTCGACGTGATCGTCGAGGGTCAGGCCGTGTTCGTCACCGATGAGGCGTTGCTGGCGCGGATTGCCGAGGAGTACCAGTCCAAGTACGGCTGGCCCCTGGAGATCCGCGATGGCGAGGCGTTCCACGCCCCGTTCGCCGCACCGGCCGCCGGCCCGCCGCCTTTCCGCCCGTACGCCGTGATCCCCGACGTGGTCTACGGGATGGGCACCTCCGAAGAGCTCGCGCCCAAGACCACCAAGTACACCTTCTGACCGAGCTAGTCCACGAGCGCGGCGCTGACCTGCTCGTACGTCGAGGCGTCGAAGGCCACCAGCCGGGCCTCGGTGACCTGGGTATCGGCAGCCCCGAGGGTCTCGATCGCGGCCGCGATGGCGTCATCCTTGGGCCAGCCGTAGACGCCAGCGCTGACCAGCGGGAAGGCGACGGTGCGGGCACCGAGCTCGTCGGCCACCTCCAGCGCCCGGGAGTAGCAGGAGGTCAGCAGGCCGCGGTCGGTCTGGCCGATGCTGTAGTTGGGGCCGACCACGTGGATCACCCAGCGGGCCGGCATCCGGCCTGCGGTGGTCCAGCCGGCGTCGCCGGTCGCGAGACCGTTGGGGAACCGGCTCTTGCAGTCATCCATCACGCCCGAGCCGCCGGCGCGGTGGATCGCGCCGTCGACCCCGCCGCCGCCGCGCATCCGGTTGTTCGCTGCGTTCACGACCGCGTCGACCTGCTGCGCGGTGATGTCGCCCTGTACGACGGTGAGCTCCATCAGGTCTCCTTGATCAGTCGAAGGGTGGCGCGCTCCAGGGCCGCTTGTCGCTCATCGGGGTTGGCGTACTTCCGGCGCGTGGCTCGCTCGATCGTGCGCCCGTCCTCGTAGGCGTCGATCACTCGTGGGTCGACGTACGACGATCGCGCCAGGGCCGGGGTGTTGCCCAGGAACTCCGCGACCTCCTTCATCGCCCCGCTGACCGCGCGCTTGTGCGACGCCTTGGTCTCCCCCGGTTCGTCGGTCTCGGCCAACGCTGCGGCGGCGAGCACCGTCGCGTGCCAGGTCCGGAAGTCCTTCGCCGTGGCGTCCAACCCGGTCGACTCGCGGACGTAGTCGTTCACCAGCTCGGGCAGGATCGACCGCCAGGAGCGCCCGTTCTTGTAGGCCAGGAGACGGGGGTCGTCGCGGCTCTTCCGTCGCCGCATCACCTCGATCACCTCGATCACGGTGGCGTCGTCGATCTCGATCCGGTGGTCGATCCCCGACTTTCCGGTGAACGCGAAGACGAGCCGGTCCTGTTGGCGGCGTACGTGCCGTCGCTCCAGCGTGGTCAGGCCGAAACTGCCGTGCTCGTCGGCGTAGGCGTCATTGCCGATCCGGAAGTAGCCGAGGTCGAGCAGCCGGACCGAGGCGGCGCAGGCGCGTTCCAGCGGCATCCCCTCGCTGCCGAGGTCGACGAGCACCCGCTCCCGCGCCCGCACCAGAGCCCGCCCGAAGCTGAGCATTCGGTCGAACTTCTCCGCGTCGCGTCGGGCCCGCCAGTCGGGGTGGTAGAGGTACTGCCGCCGACCGGCGTCGTCGGTGCCGACGGCCTGCAGGTGGCCGTTCTCGTACGGCGTGATCCAGACGTCCTCCCACGCCGGCGGAATCACCAGGTCCTTGCACCGCTGAGCGTCCGCGGCCGACAACCGCTGGCCGCGCTCGTCGAGGTAGAAGAAGCCGGCCCCGGCCCGGCGGCGAGCCCACCCGGGCTGGTCGGGGCTGGTCCTGCGCAGACGCGGCACGGTTAGGGATCCTCTCAGCGCGGGCGGAGTGCGCGGAGAAGTACCCCGATCATGGCCAGGCCGAACGCGCCGCCGAGCAACCACGGCCAGAGCGGCCGATCGGGATCGGGCGCCGGCGCCGGTTCGTCGGTCTGGACGGCCCCGGCCGACCCGGGCGGCGGCGCACTGTCGCGCGGCGGCTGCAGGACGTCCGCGATCCGCGGCGGAACCTTCAGCCGCAGCACCGGCGCCCGTTGCCCCTCGGAGCTGAGGAAGACCCGCCCCGCCTCGTCGACCGCGATCCCCTCGCCCTGCTCCTGGGCCGGCAGCGTGACGTCGCCGACCGTCTCGAGGTCAGGGTAGGAGTAGAAGATCGCGCGCGAATAGGTGCGCAACACTAAGTGCTTGCCATCTGGGAAGAACGCACCGTCCGTCACCAGGCCAGGAATGTCCGCGATCGCGTGGACCCGGTTGGGCTCCGACTCGGAGAGCTGCTCGGGCGCCTCATAGAGGACCCCGGACATGAACCCCTTCGACGCGATCAGCACCCGGTCGCTCGTCGGATCGACAAGCAGGGCCTCGGCATCGCGAGCACCGCCCGGATAGGTGATCTCGTACGCCGTTGGCGAGACCGCCCGATCCCCCCGACCCACCGGCAGCTTCAGCAGGTGCACCGAGTCGCGGGCCGCCATGTTGTCGCCGATATCGCCGACGAGCAGCCCGTCGCCGTACGACGCCATCGCCTCGACGTCCACGACCTCGTCGGTCCAGCTCGTGGTCCCGACGGTCCGGCAGGTGCGCCCGTCGACGACGAACACCCGCCCCGAGTCGCCCGAGTCGTTGACGGTGGCGAACAGCCCGTCGCGGGCGACCAGGCCGCTCGACTCGATGATCTGCGGGTCCTGGAACCGGCACACCTCCTGGCCGCCGCCCGGTTCGGCGTCCGCGACCGAGACGCCGATCGCGAACGGGATCGCGATGGCTGCCGCAAACCCGCGCTCCACCCAGTTCATGTGTCGAGGAGGGTGGCCAGCCGGGGACTGATGCCCCAGGTGGCGACCAGGTCGTCGTACTCGTCGCGAACACCGCCGCCCTTCACCGGCGCGCCGGTGCGCACCGCGCGCAGCAGGGTATTGCGGGGGGTGTGCTTGCTCTCGACGAACTGCATCACGTCGACGCGGTAGCCCTGAAGCCGCATCAGCGAGGCCCGTAGCGCATCGGTGAGCGTGTCGGCGAAGCGTTCGCGCAGGATGCCGTGCCGGGTGAGCACGGCATACGGCGCCGGCGTCGGCGTGCGACGCAGCTGTGCGGCCACATCGTGATGGCAGCACGGCGCGGCCAGGACCAGCGACGCGCCCCAGCCGACCGCCCGGGCCAGCGCCTCGTCGGTGGCGGTGTCGCAGGCGTGCAGCGCTAGCACTACCTCCGGCTCGGTCTCCAGCTCGGCCGCGGAGATGGTGCCTACCACGAACTCCGCATTCAGTCCGAGCTCGGCCGCGACCCCGCTGCTGTGCTCCTTCGACTGCTCCTTGACGTCGACGCCGGTCAGCCGGACGGCGAGGCCGCGGGTCTCGAGGAAGCGCTGGGCGGTCAGCGTGAGGTAGGCGTTGCCGCAGCCCAGGTCCACGATCCGCAGCGGGTCGGCCGCGGTGGGCGTGCGCAGGTGACCCTTGGCGATCGCGTCGGTGACCGTCGCATCGAGGACCCGCAGGAACTCCTCCACCTGGCGCAGCTTCGCCCGCCGGCTCGGCTTGATCCGGCCCTCGGCGTCGGCGAGGCCGAGCGCGCCGTAGACCGGGTCGTCCTCGGGCAGCAACCGCTCCTTCTCGCGGTCGTGGTCCCGGTCGATCTCGACCTCCTCGACCCGGTCGCTGGTGTGTACGACGGCCTCGAGCTTCTTGGTCACCCGCACCTGGTGGGTCTGGGTCGTCGTGTCGACGTGCCAGTTGCCGAACGGCTCGTCGAGCAGGGCGTCGACCGCGTCCCGCGCCGCATCGCCGGCGTGGTTGGCGGTGTGCGCCTGGGTGTCGTCGTACATCGTGATCTGGAGGTGCCGGCCGGTCTTGAGGTCGACGTACCGGAACTCGACCCGGCGCCAGCGCGGCTGCTGACCCTTCTGCCGTCCCGACGCGACTGCCTTGACGAGCCCGTCGGGGTCGAGCAGGTGGGAACGCATCCGGTTGAGCGCCCGCAGGCGCGGCTCGCTCACTTCATCACCGCCGCGACGACCACGACCACCAGGAGTGCCACGAGCGCCACCGGGATCACGAGGCGGCGGTGGCGCGGGTTCACTCCGGAAGTCTAGAAGCCAGTAGTTCAGCGAGGTGCATCGCGGGCACCCCGGCCAGGTCAGCCAGCTGGAACCGGCAGGACATCCCGTCCGCGAGCACCACCGCGTCGGGAGCGGACCGCACCGCCGGCAGCAAGTGGGTCTCGGCGACCGCCACCGAGGTCTCGTAGTGACCGCGTTCCATCCCGAAGTTGCCGGCCAGCCCGCAGCACCCAGCGACCCGGGTCACCTTCGCGCCGGCACCGGTGAGCAGCCGCTCGTCGGCGGCGAACCCGAGGATCGAGGCGTGGTGGCAGTGCGGCTGCACCACGGCGTCGAGGCCGGTCAGGTCCGGCGGCGTCCAGTCGAGCCGCTCCAACAGCTCTGCGAGCGTGACCACACCGCCCGCCACCTCGGCGGCCCGCGGGTCGTCGCACAGCTCGACGGCGTCCGACCGGAGCGTGGCCAGGCAGGACGGCTCCAGCCCGAGCACCGGCGTACCGCCGGCGACGTACGGCGCCAGCGTGGCGACCGTGCGGGCCAGGATCTTGCGGGCGGCGTCGAGCTGCCCGGTGCTGATCCAGGTCAGCCCACAGCAGGCGGCCTCGTCGATCACCCGGACCGTGAGCCCTGCGGCCTCGAGCACCCTGATCGCCGCGTGCGCGGTGTCCGGCGCGAGATGGTCGGTGAACGAGTCCGCCCAGATCCACACGTCCGGCTCGGAACCTCCGGCCCCGCGGATCGACCGGCGCAGGCTCCGCGGTGCGAGCTCGGGCAGGCCGCGACGCTGGTCGATCCCAGCGGTCGACTTCGCCATCCGCGCCACCGGACCCAGCCGCGTCATCCGCGCCATCGGAGCACCCAGCCGGAGCCACCGCGGCAGCCGGCCGAGCGTGTAGTGGCTGCGCGGCCGCCGGCGGCCGGCGTACTTCTGGTGCAGTGCTTCGGCCTTGTATGACGCCATGTCGACGCCGGTCGGGCAGTCGCTCGCGCAGCCCTTGCACGACAGGCACAGGTCCAGCGCCTCGTGCACCGCCGGATCAGCCAGCCCGTCGACGAGCCGACCATCCAGCGCCTCTTGGAGAACCCGGGCCCGGCCGCGGGTGGAGTCCTTCTCCTCCCGGGTCGCGAGGTACGACGGGCACATCACCCCGGTCGCTGCCGGGGCCACGCACTTGCCGACGCCGGTGCACCGGTGGACCGCGGCACCGAGCGAGCCGCCGTCGCGCAGGAGCCGCAGGCCGGTCTCGACGACCGCGACCGGGTGCACCGCCCGGAGGTCCGCGTCGAGCGGCGCGGGGTCGGTGAGCACTCCCGGGTTGAGCAGCCCGTCGGGGTCGCAGGCCGCCTTCACCGCCGCGAAGAGCGCGAGCGACTGCTCGTCGTACATCAGGGGCAGCAGCTCAGAGCGGGCCCGACCGTCGCCGTGCTCCCCGGAGAGCGAGCCACCGTAGTCGGCGAGCCGGCGCGCACTCGCGGTCAGGAAGTCGCGGAACCGCCGGCCGCCGTCGTCGAACTCGAAGTCGATCCGGACGTGCACGCAGCCGTCGCCGAAGTGCCCATAAGGCACTCCGGAGAGCCCGTGCTCGGACAGCAGCTCGTCGAAGTCGCGCAGCCAGGCGCCGAGGTGCTCCGGCGGGACCGCGGCGTCCTCCCAGCCGGAGTACGCCGGCCGGCCCAGGCTGCGGGCGGCCAGCCCCGCGCCGTCCTCCCGGATCCGCCACAGCGCCGCGGCCTCCGCGGGGTCGGTCACCCACCGTCCCCCGATGGTCGTGACGAGTGCTTCCGCGTCCGGCCCGGCCACCTCCACGAACAGCCAGCCCGACCCCGCCGGCAGCTCGGGGCTGCCGGGCACGAGGTCGACGATCCGGGAGTCGAGGCCTTCGCACGCGACCAGCCGAGCTCCGGGCGCCGAGAGTCCGAGGAGTCCCGGTACCGCATCGGCGGCGTCCGCCATCGAGCCGAAGCCGAGCAGCACCAAGTGCCGCGGCTCGTTGGGCACCAGCGCCACCGTCGCCTCGCGCACCAGCGCCAGCGTGCCCTCCGAGCCGACCAGGAACCGGTCCAGGCTGCGCTGCTCGGGCAGCAGGTGCTCAAGCGAGTAGCCGCTCACCTGCCGCGAGAACCGGCCGAAGTGCGTGCGCACGTGTCCGAGGTGCGCGTCGACGATCCCGGGCAGGGCGTCCACCGCAGACGGGTCGGGGAACAGCGCATCGAGCGCGACCACGTTGTCGGCGGTCCGGCCGTAGCCCAGCGCCCGGGTGCCGCAGGCGTTGTTGCCGATCATCCCGCCGATCGTGCAGCGGGTATGCGTGGACGGGTCCGGGCCGAACCGCAGCCCGTGCGCGGAAGCAGCCGCCTGCAGGGTCGCGTGTACGACGCCCGGCTCGACGACCGCGGTCCGCGCCTCAGGGTCGATCGACACGATCTTGTTCAGGTGCCGCACCGTGTCGACCACGATGCCCGGTCCCACGGCGTTGCCGGCGATCGAGGTGCCCGCCCCGCGCATGGTGACCGACGTACCCAGCTCGCGCGCGGTGTCGAGGATCGCGTCCAGCTCGTCGCGGTGCCGGGGACGAACCACGACGCGCGGGACGACCCGGTAGAGCGACGCGTCGGAGGAGTACAGCGCCCGGGTAAGCGTGGAGTCGTCGGCATCGGTGACACCCCGTCGCCGCAGCCCGGCGATGAGTTCCTGCGTCACCAATGTTCCATCGATCGGCCGATGATCCCGGCCAGGTCCTCGTCGGTCACCGGTTTCGGCGCCGTCGCGAGCAGCCGTTGCTGCTGCAGCGAGCCTTCGACCAGGTCGTCGACGTCGCCGTCGCCGTACCCCACCTCGGCGAGACCGTTGGGCAGCCCGATGTCCCGCATCAGCGACACCAGGGTGGTCGCGAGCGCGTCCGGTCCCGACCCGGAGCCGCCGAGCAGGTCGGCCGCCCGCTGGTGCCGCTCCGGCGCCGCGTCGAACGTGAACCGGAACGCTTCCGGCGCGGTCAACGAGACCGCCATCCCGTGCGGGACGATCGGCTCGTCGGCGGGGTAGCCCTCGGGCCGGAACGTCCGCACCCGGCCGGCGATCGGATAGGCGTTGGCGTGCGGGATGTGGACGCCGGCATTGCCGAAGCCGAGCCCGGCGAACGTCGCGGCCAGCGCCATCTGCTCGCGCGCCAGCGTGTCGCTACCGTCGCGCACGGCAGCCCGGAATGCGCCCGCCAGCAGGCCGAGCGCCCGTTCCGACCACAGGTCGGCGATCGGGTTCGCGCCGCAGTAGGGCACCCGCTCCTCGGGTCGCTTGGCATCGAAGTCGGCGTACCACCGCGCCGTGTAGCTCTCCAGCGCGTGGCAGAGGATGTCCATGCCGGCGGCAGCCGTGACCATCGCCGGCTGGGTCGTCGTCAGGGACGGGTCCACCACCGCCAGGCGCGGCCGCAGCGCAGGGTGGCTGATCCCGGTCTTCACCTTCAGGGACAGCACGTCCAGTACGCAGATCGTGGTGCTCTCACTGCCGGTGCCGGTGGTGGTCGGGATCGCGACCAGGGGCAGCAGCGGCTGGGCCGGCGACTGCGCCTTGCCCACCGGCGCATTGATGTAGTCCATCAGCTCACCGGGGTTGGTGACGAGCAGGTTGACCGCCTTCGCGGTGTCGATCGACGATCCCCCGCCAACCGCGACGATCGCGTCGAACGGTCCCGCGTCGCGACCGAACGCGACGGCCCGCTCGAGCGACTCGTCGGTCGGCTCCACCCGGGCCTCGTCGTACGTCGTCACCTCAAGACCGCGCGCAGCGATCGACTCGGCGATCCGCGCCGGGTGCCCCGTGGCTGCAACGCCCGGATCGGTGACCAGCAGCACCCGCCGTGCTCCCATGGCCGCGAGGTCGTGCCCCACCTCTGCAGAGGCGCCGACGCCGAACTTCAGCGCCGGCGCGGCGTACGTGAAGACGGTCTCGGTCATCCCCGCAACCTAGTGCCGAGTGCGACCCGGACGATGTCGTAGACCGGCGTCGAGCCCGACTCGACGTCGGGGAGCGGCACCCACGCGGCCTCGTCGGTGGTGCCGTCGACCTCGACCACCCGTGGCTCGGCGGCGGGCGGCACCGTGGCGTCGTAGACGATCCCGACGGAGTGCAGCTCCTCGTCACGGCCGGACGGAGCGGTGCCGCGCAGCGCGGCGTTGTCGACGGTCACGATCTCGCCCACCTCGCAGGTCAGCCCGGTCTCCTCGGCGACCTCGCGGACCACGGCGTCGCGCGGCGCCTCGCCGTGCTCGAGACCACCGCCGGGCAGGTTCCACAGCCCCGGGTGCGGCCCACGCGGCGAGTTCCGGGTGAGCAGCACCGAGCCGTCGCGCACGACAAGCGCATAGGCCGCGACCCGCTGCTTGTGATGCGGGCGGTATGCCGCCAGCGCCTCCTTGACCAGCGCCACGGTCGGCACGCTCCCGTCCTGGACGCCGCTCAGCGGATGCCATCCCGCCTCCACGGTCGACCCGTCGACCTCGAGCACCCGGGGCGCCGGCGAGTCGGCGGGGACCCAGCCCTCGTAGACGATCCGCAGCGAGTGCGCGTCCACGCGCCTGCCTTTGCGCCAGGTGTCTGGGAGGTGCAACGAGAACGTGTGCGCCGTCTCCCCGATCCGCAGCGACAGGCCGGTCTCCTCGTGCGCCTCGCGCACCACGGCGTCCCGCGGGTCCTCGCCGTGGTCGAGGCCACCGCCCGGCAGCGTCCACAGGCCCTCGCGGCTGATGTGCGGGGCGAGGCGGCTGAGCAGGATCTGCCCGTCCCGGATGATCACGGCGTACGCCGCCACCCGCTGCACTCGCTGTCCCACGAGCACCAAACCTATAGCCCGGTTCCCCATGTGGGCGTGACCGCCGAACGAGGCATCCCGTCGAGCTCGAACGACTCCGCGCGCGGGATCGCGCCGCCGCCGAGGTGCGCGGGATACCAGGTCGTCACCTCTCCCGGCGGCGGCTGCTGCTCCGGCAGCGCCTGCAGCTCATCCAGCCCGTCCGAGAGCCGGTGCCCGAGCGCGCGCGTCGCGGTCACGAGGTCGGACTCCGGAGGGACCGCCATCGGCGGGTGGAACCGGACGTCCACGAGCGTCCCGCGGCGCAGGGTAGGCCGAGGGAACGGCTCGTCCAGCGAACGCCGCTGCGGCCACAGCCGCTGGCTGCCCCAGATGCTCACCGGCACCAGCGGCGCCCCGATCTCCCGAGCCAGCGCCACCGCGCCCGGCATCAGCGCGCGCACCGTGTACGCCGCCGAGATTCCGCCCTCGGGGAACACGCAGACGAGCTCACCCTCGCGGAGCAGGCGGCGGGCACTCACGTAGGCACCCGCCGGTGCCTGACGGTCCACCGGGACGTGCCGCATGCCCTCCATCGCCCGGCGCGCGGGAGACTCCCAGATCTCGTGCCGGCAGAGGAATCGGACCCGCGGGTGCGTACCTTGCAGCGCCTTGCCGATATACAGGAAGTCGGGGAAGGACACGTGGTTGGCGGCGAGCACCACGGGCCCGGAGGTGGGCACGTGCTCGCGCCCGGTCGAGCGGACGGTGATGTCCAGGGCCCTCAGCAGCACCCGACCGACCAGGACAGTGGTGCGGTACCAGCCGTCGCCGGCCACCGTCAGGAGAACGGCGGCCGGTGGTCGCGCGCGAGCGAGCGCCGGCCCGCCCAGCGCCAGACCCGGGCGGCGCGGTCGCGGTCCTCGTCGGTGACCAGGTTGCCCATCCAGCGCAGCGCCAACGTCATCAGCCAGTCGGACCGCATGCCCGCCGGGCCGGCGGCGGACAGGACCTTGGGCACGGTGACCAGCCCGGCCAGCCGGCGGGCGATCGAGAACGACTCGCCGTACTCGTCGCTCAGCAGCGCGGGCCACATCCGCTCCAGGTCGTGACCCTCGGCCAGCACCTCCGCCAGCAGCCGACCGGACTCCAGGCCGTAGTCGATGCCCTCACCGTTCAGCGGGTTCACGCAGGCGGCGGCGTCTCCGATCAGTGCCCAGTTGGGCCCGGCCACGTTCGAGACCGCACCGCCCATCGGTAATAGTGCCGAGGTCGGCGCCCTGAGCTCACCGGACAGTTGGAAGTCCTCGCGACGCTCGTCGGCGTAGTGCTGCATCAACGGCTTGATCGCCACCTCGGCGGGACGCTTGGAGGTCGCCAGGCTCCCGACGCCGATGTTCACCTCGCCGTTGCCCAACGGGAAGATCCAGCCGTACCCGGACAGGATCTCGTCGTCCTCGCCGCGAAGCTCCAGGTGCGAGCTGATCCAGGGGTCGTCGGACATCTCAGACGTGATGTACGAGCGCCCGGCCACGGCGTAGACCGTGTCCCGGTGCCACACCCGGCCGAGCACCTTGCCCAGCGGGGAGCGCACTCCGTCGGCCACGACCAGCCGCTGGCACTCGATCTCGAAGGTCTCCGAGCCCGAGCGGAAGACGACGGCCGCCACTCGCTCACCGTCGCGGCGTACGTCGACGGCTCGCGCGCCGTCGATCGCCACCGCGCCGGCCTTGATCGCAGTGGTGCGCAGGTGGTCGTCGAGCTCGGTCCGGGCCACCGCGCTGCCCCAGGACGGGAGCGTGCCGCCCGGCCAGGGCAGTAGGAGCGTCTGGCCGAAGCCGTGGGCGCGCAGCCCCTGGCTGACCGTGTGCGCCCGCAGCCAGTCCTCCAGGCCCAGGCGCTGCAGCTCGCCGATGGCCCGCGGGGTCAGCCCGTCGCCGCAGGTCTTGTCGCGCGGGAACACCGCGGCGTCCGCGAGCACCACGTCCAGCCCGGCACGCGAGGCCCACGCGGCAGCCGCCGAACCGGCCGGGCCGGCGCCGACGACCAGTACGTCGGTCCGGGTCGGGGTGCTCACCCACCAATTGTCTCAGGGGCCTGGACAAGGCACGAATCAGGACGTTCGCCGGTCGAGTAGCGCGAGCGCCGAAGGAGCGAGCGCGTATCGAGACCACTCGCGCAACCGATCCTCAAGCTCACCGGATCTCGATACGACGGAGGCCCCCGCGAGCATGCTCGCGGGGGCCTTCGTCTAATCGATCTGGTTCGTCACCCCAGAGCTGATGACTCCGTCATCAGTTCTGGTACGAACCGAAGTCGAAGTCGTCCAGCGCGACCGCCTGACCGGAGCCGTTGCCGAACTCGTAGTCGTAGGAGTCGTAGCCGGTGACGGAGTACGCCGCGGCGCGGGCCTCCTCGGTCGGCTCGACCCGGATGTTGCGGTAGCGCTCCAGGCCGGTACCGGCCGGGATCAGCTTGCCGATGATCACGTTCTCCTTCAGGCCGCGAAGCGAGTCAGAGCGTCCGTGGATCGCCGCGTCGGTGAGCACTCGGGTGGTCTCCTGGAAGGAGGCCGCCGAGAGCCACGACTCGGTGGCGAGCGAGGCCTTGGTGATGCCCATCAGCACCGGGCGACCAGAGGCCGGCTTGCCGCCCTCGGAGACGACCCGACGGTTCTCCTCCTCGAAGCGACCGCGGTCGACCAGGTCGGACGGCAGCAGGTTGGTGTCCCCCGACTCGATCACGGTGACCCGGCGCAGCATCTGCCGGACGATGATCTCGATGTGCTTGTCGTGGATCGACACGCCCTGGCTGCGGTAGACCTGCTGGACCTCGTCCACCAGGTGCTCCTGCGCCTTGCGGACACCGAGGATGCGCAGCACCTCGCCGGGGTCGGGGGTACCGACCGTCAGCATCTGGCCGACCTCGATGTGGTCGCCCTCGGCGACCAGCAGGCGGGAGCGCTTGGAGACGGGGTACTCCTGGACCTCGGAGCCGTCGTCCGGGGTGACCAGCACCTTGCGGGTCTTGTCGGTCTCCTCGATGCTCACCCGTCCGGCGGCCTCGGAGATGGGCGAGCGACCCTTGGGCTGGCGCGCCTCGAACAGCTCGACCACGCGGGGCAGACCCTGCGTGATGTCGTCGGCCGAAGCCACACCACCGGTGTGGAAGGTACGCATCGTCAGCTGGGTGCCGGGCTCACCGATCGACTGGGCGGCGATGATGCCGACCGCCTCGCCGATGTCGACGAGCTTGCCGGTCGCGAGCGACCGGCCGTAGCACTTCGCGCAGGTGCCGGTCTTGGCGTCGCAGGTCAGCACGGAGCGGACCTTGATCTCCTCGATGCCGGCAGCGACCATCTCGCCGATCTTGATGTCGCCGAGGTCCTCACCCGCGGAGACCAGCTTCTCGCCGGTGTCGGGGTGCTCGACGTCGACGGCAGCGGTCCGGGCGTACGCTGCGGTCTCGGCGTTCTCCGCCTTGACCACGGTGCCGTCCTCGCGACGGTCACCGATCCGCTTGGGCAGACCACGCTCGGTGCCGCAGTCGTCCTCGCGGATGATCACGTCCTGGGAGACGTCGACGAGTCGACGCGTCAGGTAGCCCGAGTCGGCGGTCCGCAGTGCGGTGTCCGCCAGACCCTTGCGCGCACCGTGGGTGGCGATGAAGTACTCCAGCACCGTCAGGCCCTCGCGGAAGTTGGACTTGATCGGCTCCGGAATGATCTCGCCGCGCGGGTTGGCCACGAGGCCTCGCATCGCAGCGACCTGCCGGATCTGGTTCATGTTTCCGGAGGCGCCCGAGTCGACCATCATGTAGATCGGGTTGGACCGGTCGAAGTTGGCCTCCATGGCCTTCCCGACCTCGTTGGACGCCTCGGTCCAGATCTCGATGAGCTCCTGGCGACGCTCCTCGTCGGTGACCAGACCGCGCTCGAACTGCTTCTGCACCTTCTCGGCCTGCGCCTCGTAGCCGTGCAGGATCTCCTTCTTGGTCGAGGGCGTGACGACGTCCTCGATGGAGACCGTGACGCCGGAGCGGGTGGCCCAGTGGAAGCCGGTGTCCTTGAGCGCGTCCAGCGACGCAGCGACCTCGACCTTGGTGTAGCGCTCGGCCAGGTCGTTGACAATCGCGCCGAGCTGCTTCTTGCCCACTTCGTAGTTCACGAAGGGGTAGTCGGCCGGCAGGGTGTCGTTGAAGATCGAGCGGCCCAAGGTGGTCTCGAGAATCAGCGAGCGACCCTCTTCCCAGTCGTCCCCGAGGTCCAGCTCGAGCGGCGGCACGATGTCGTTGAACCGAATCTTGACCTGGCTCTGCAGCGAGATCTCGCCCTTGTCGAACGCCATGATTGCCTCGGCCGGCGACGAGAACGCCCGACCCTCACCGGGCGACTTGTCGCGCTCGGTAGTGAGGAAGAACAGGCCGATGATCATGTCCTGGGTGGGCATGGTCACCGGACGGCCGTCGGACGGCTTGAGGATGTTGTTGGTCGAGAGCATCAGGATCCGCGCCTCGGCCTGCGCCTCGGCGGACAGCGGCAGGTGCACCGCCATCTGGTCACCGTCGAAGTCGGCGTTGAACGCCGTGCAGACGAGCGGGTGGATCTGGATCGCCTTGCCCTCGATCAGCTGGGGCTCGAAGGCCTGGATGCCGAGGCGGTGCAGCGTCGGCGCGCGGTTGAGCAGCACGGGGTGCTCGGTGATGACCTCTTCGAGGACGTCCCACACGACGGGCCGGGCGCGCTCGACCATCCGCTTGGCGGACTTGATGTTCTGCGCGTGAGACAAGTCGACCAGGCGCTTCATCACAAACGGCTTGAACAGCTCCAGCGCCATCTGCTTGGGCAGACCGCACTGGTGCAGCTTCAGCTGCGGGCCGGAAACGATGACCGAGCGGCCGGAGTAGTCGACGCGCTTGCCGAGCAGGTTCTGCCGGAACCGGCCCTGCTTGCCCTTGAGCATGTCGGACAGCGACTTCAGCGGTCGGTTGCCCGGGCCGGTGACCGGACGGCCACGACGGCCGTTGTCGAACAGCGAGTCGACGGCCTCCTGGAGCATCCGCTTCTCGTTGTTGACGATGATCTCCGGGGCGCCCAGGTCGAGCAGACGCTTGAGCCGGTTGTTCCGGTTGATCACCCGGCGGTAGAGGTCGTTGAGGTCGGAGGTGGCGAACCGGCCACCGTCGAGCTGGACCATCGGACGCAGGTCCGGCGGGATGACGGGTACGGCGTCCAGCACCATGCCCTCAGGCTTGTTGCCGGTCTTGCGGAACGCGTCGACGACCTTGAGCCGCTTGAGGGCACGGACCTTCTTCTGGCCCTTGCCGTTCTCGATCGTGTCGCGCAGGGACTCGACCTCGGCCTCGATGTCGAAGTCCTCGAGGCGCTTCTGGATCGCCGCGGCGCCCATGTAGCCGACGAAGTACTTGCCGAACCAGTTCTTCATCTCGCGGTAGAGGATCTCGTCGCCCATCAGGTCCTGGACCTTGAGCGCCTTGAAGGTGTTCCACACCTCGTCGAGGCGAGCGATCTCGGCGTCGCCGCGCTTGCGCAGTTGCGTCATCTCGCGCTCGGCTCCGTCGCGCACCTTCCGGCGTGCGTCAGCCTTGGCACCCTCGGCCTCGAGCGTGGCGAGGTCCTCCTCGAGCTTCTTGGTGCGGTCCTCGATCGCGCCGTTCATCCGGCCCTCGAGCCGGTCGCGCTCCAGCTGCACCTTGCTCTCGAGCGAGGACAGGTCGCGGTGGCGAGCGTCCTCGTCGACGGAGGTGATCATGTAGGCGGCGAAGTAGATGACCTTCTCGAGGTCCTTCGGCGCCAGGTCGAGCAGGTAGCCGAGCCGCGACGGCACACCCTTGAAGTACCAGATGTGGGTCACGGGCGCGGCGAGCTCGATGTGGCCCATCCGCTCGCGACGGACCTTGGAGCGAGTGACCTCGACCCCGCACCGCTCGCAGATGATGCCCTTGAAGCGCACCCGCTTGTACTTGCCGCAGTAGCACTCCCAGTCCCGGGTGGGACCGAAGATCTTCTCGCAGAAGAGGCCGTCACGCTCGGGCTTGAGCGTGCGGTAGTTGATGGTCTCCGGCTTCTTGACCTCGCCGTGGCTCCAGGTGCGGATGTCATCCGCAGTGGCCAGGCCGATCTGAAGCTGGTCGAAGAAGTTCACGTCGAGCACGATGGCTTTTGTCCTTCGTTAGTTCTGAGAATCAAGCTGTTGACCGAGGGAGGCCGTACGCCAGGGCGTACGGCCGCACCTCAGACTTCTTCGACCGAGCTGGGCTCGCGACGGGACAGGTCGATGCCGAGCTCCTCGGCAGCGCGGAAGACGTCTTCCTCCGCGTCGCGCATCTCGATGGCCGTGCCGTCCTGCGACAGCACCTCCACGTTGAGGCAGAGCGACTGCATCTCCTTGACGAGCACCTTGAACGACTCGGGGATGCCCGAGTCGGGGATGTTCTCGCCCTTCACGATGGCCTCGTAGACCTTCACGCGGCCCGGCACGTCGTCCGACTTGATCGTGAGCAGCTCCTGCAGGGCGTAGGCGGCGCCGTACGCCTCCATCGCCCAGACCTCCATCTCGCCGAACCGCTGGCCGCCGAACTGGGCCTTACCGCCCAGGGGCTGCTGCGTGATCATCGAGTAGGGGCCGGTGCTGCGTGCGTGAATCTTGTCGTCGACCAGGTGGTGGAGCTTGAGGATGTACATGTAGCCCACCGAGACCGGGTCCGTGAACGGCTCTCCGGAGCGGCCGTCGAACAGGTTGGCCTTGCCGTTGTCGCCGATCAGTCGCTGACCGTCACGGGTCGGGAAGGTCGCACCGAGCAGACCGGTGATCTCGTCCTCGCGGGCGCCGTCGAACACCGGGGTCGCAACCTTGGTGTTCGGCTCGGCCTTGTCCGCGTGGATCTTGATCAGCCGCTGCTTCCAGTCGGCGTCCTTCTTGTCCTCGTGGAGATCGAGGTCCCAGCCCTGCTTCGCGAGCCAACCGAGGTGGAGCTCCAGGATCTGGCCGATGTTCATCCGGCGCGGCACACCCAGCGGGTTGAGGACCACGTCGACCGGGGTGCCGTCCTCCATGAACGGCATGTCCTCGATCGGCAGGATCTTCGCGATGACGCCCTTGTTGCCGTGGCGGCCGGCGAGCTTGTCGCCCACCGAGATCTTGCGCTTCTGCGCCACGTAGACCCGGACCAGCTGGTTGACGCCCGGAGGCAGCTCGTCGCCGTCCTCGCGGTCGAAGACCCGGACGCCGATGACCGTGCCGGACTCACCGTGCGGCACCTTCATCGAGGTGTCGCGGACCTCGCGCGCCTTCTCACCGAAGATCGCGCGGAGCAGCCGCTCCTCGGGGGTCAGCTCGGTCTCGCCCTTGGGCGTGACCTTGCCGACCAGGATGTCGCCCGTGGTGACCTCGGCGCCGATGCGGATGATCCCGCGCTCGTCCAGGTCGGCCAGCATCTCCTCGGAGACGTTGGGGATGTCCCGGGTGATCTCCTCGGGGCCGAGCTTGGTGTCGCGAGCGTCGACCTCGTGCTCCTCGATGTGGATCGAGGTGAGGATGTCCTCCTGCACCAGGCGCTGGCTGAGGATGATCGCGTCCTCGTAGTTGTGGCCCTGCCACGGCATGAACGCCACGAGCAGGTTGGTGCCCAACGCCATCTCGGCCTTGTCGGTGCACGGACCGTCAGCGATCGGGGCGCCGACCTTGAGCTTGTCGCCCTCGGCGACCAGCGGCCGCTGGTTGATGCAGGTGCCCTGGTTGGAGCGACGGAACTTGGCCAGCTTGTAGGTCGTGTAGGTGCCGTCGTCGTTCATCGTCTCGATGACGTCGGCGGACACCTCCTTGACCACTCCGGCCTTCTCCGCCACCAGCACGTCGCCGGCGTCGACCGCGGCGCGGTACTCCATGCCGGTCCCGACCAGGGGCGAGTCGCTGACGATCAGCGGCACGGCCTGGCGCTGCATGTTGGCGCCCATGAGCGCGCGGTTGGCGTCGTCGTGCTCGAGGAACGGGATCAGGGCGGTCGCGACCGACACCATCTGGCGCGGCGAGACGTCCATGTAGTCGACCTCGTCGGCCAGGATCTCGGTGACCTCACCGTGCTTCTGGCGAACCAGCACGCGCTCTTCGGCGAACTTGTTCTTGTCGTCGAGCGGCGCGTTGGCCTGGGCGATGACGAAGCGGTCCTCGTCGTCGGCGGTCAGGTAGTCGACCTTGTCGGTGACCTTGCCCTTCTCGACCCGGCGGTAGGGCGTCTCGACGAAGCCGAACGGGTTGATCCGGCCGTAGGAGGCCAGCGACCCGATCAGGCCGATGTTGGGGCCTTCCGGGGTCTCGATCGGGCACATCCGGCCGTAGTGGCTGTGGTGGACGTCGCGGACCTCCATGCCGGCCCGGTCACGGGACAGACCACCGGGACCCAGAGCGGAGAGCCGGCGCTTGTGCGTCAGCCCTGCGATCGGGTTGGTCTGGTCCATGAACTGGCTGAGCTGCGAGGTGCCGAAGAACTCCTTCAGCGCCGCGACCACGGGGCGGATGTTGATCAGGGACTGCGGTGTGATGGCCTCGACGTCCTGGGTCGTCATCCGCTCGCGGACCACACGCTCCATGCGGGCCAGGCCCGTGCGGAGCTGGTTCTGGATCAGCTCACCGACGGTGCGCATCCGGCGGTTGCCGAAGTGGTCGATGTCGTCGGCGCCGACGACCGTCGCGCCCTGCGGCGTCGCCAGCTCCTCGCGGCCGTCGTGCAGCGCGACGATGTAGCGGATCGCGGCGACCACGTCGGAGATGGTCAGCGTCTGCTGGTCGAAAGCCTGGTCCTGACCGAGCTTCTTGTTGATCTTGTAGCGGCCGACCTTGGCCAGGTCGTAACGCTTCGGGTTGAAGTAGTAGTTCTTCAGCAGCGTCAGCGCGGCCTCACGCGTGGGCGGTTCGCCCGGGCGCAGCTTGCGGTAGATGTCGAGCAGCGCGTCGTCAGGAGCTTGGGTGTGGTCCTTCTCCTCCGTGAGCTGGATCGACTCGAACTCGCGGAGCTCGGCCATCACGCCCTCGTAGTCGTACTCCTCGCCCGTGTCCTCGGCGACGGCGACGAGCGCCTTCAGGAGCACCGTGATGTTCTGCTTGCGCTTGCGGTCGAGGCGGACGCCGACCATGTCGCGCTTGTCGATCTCGAACTCCAGCCAGGCACCCCGCGACGGGATCAGCTTGGCGGTGTAGATGTCCTTGTCGGACGTCTTGTCGGCGGTGCGCTCGAAGTAGACGCCGGGCGACCGGACGAGCTGAGAGACCACGACACGCTCGGTGCCGTTGATCACGAAGGTGCCCTTGGGCGTCATGAGCGGGAAGTCGCCCATGAACACGGTCTGGCCCTTGATCTCACCGGTGTCGTTGTTGGTGAACTCGGCGGAGACGTAGAGCGGTGCGGAGTAGGTGAAGTCCTTCTCTTTGCACTCGTCGACGGTGTACTTCGGGTCGTAGAAGACCGGGTTCTCGAACGAGAGAGACATCGTCTCGGAGAAGTCCTCGATCGGAGAGATCTCTTCGAAGATCTCGGTGAGTCCGGACTTCTCAGAGACGTCCTCACCGGCCTTGATGCGGGCGGCGACGGTCTCCTGCCAGTTCTCGTTGCCGATCAACCAGTCGAAACTGGAGGTCTGGAGAGAGAGAAGCTGAGGAACCTCCAGAGGTTCGTCGATCTTTGCGAAAGAGATGCGGGTGCTGCCGGAAATGTTGCGACGCGCGGCCAAGGAGCTGTCCTTCGAGGGAACGCTGGTGAGGAGCACTTACCCACCACAAACTCGGCCACCGGGCAGGCCGAAGAGCATTTGAGGGCAGGCGCAAAGCGCTACAATACCCGAAAAGAGGGCGCACCACAATGGCTGCATGCGCCGTATCGACGAGCGTCGACGATGATCATCCGTCCCCGGAGCCCCGAGGTCAAGCACCTTGGCGTGGTTTGCGCTAGTTGGG
>CAWABG010000037.1:0-901335 GCA_963780245.1 uncultured Actinomycetota bacterium | reverse complement strand
TCGCGCAGGATCCGCTGGCTGGCGAGCTTGCCGGGGGCTCCGATGACGCAGCCGCCGGGGTGGGTGCCCGACCCGCACTGGTAGTAGCCGTCGATCGGCGTGGCGTATTGGCTCCAGCCCGGGGCCGGCCGGAAGAAGTACATCTGCGGCGCGAGGAACTCGCCGGCGAAGATGTTGCCCTCGGTGAGCCCGGTGCGTGCCTCGATGTCGACGGGCGTGACCACCTCGCGGTGCAGCACCAGGTCGGCGAAACCCGGGAAGTGCGACTCGAGCACGGCCTGGGCCTTGTCGCCGAAGTTCTCGCGCTCGGCCTCCCAGTCGCTGCCCTTGAGCTCGTACGGCGCGTACTGCACGAAGCAGGACATGACGTGCTTTCCGGGCGGAGCCATGTCGGGGTCGACCACCGACTGGATCGCGGCGTCGATGAACGGCTGCTCGGAGTACCAGCCGTACTTGGCGGCGTCGAAGGCCCTCTCGACGTACTCGATGGTCGGGCCGATGTTGAGGAAGCCGCCGTAGTGGTCGACCGTGTCCGGCAGGGCCGGGAAGACCGGGAGCCCGTCGAGCGCGAAGTTGACCTTTGCCGAGACGCCGCGGAACTTCATCCGCCGCACGTTGTCGACCAGGTCGAGTGGCAGTTCGCGGGGCTCGACGAGCTCGAGGAAGGTACGCCGCGGGTCCAGGGCCGACACGACAACCGGCGCCCGGAACTCCGTGCCGTCGTCCAGCACGACGCCGACCGCGCGGCCGCTGTCGGTCAGCACCGAGGCGACCGGCGCGCCGAGCCGGATCTCGGCGCCGTAGGCCTGCGCGGCCCGGGCCAGCACCTGCGTGAACCCGCCGTTGCCGCCCTTGTGGAACGCCCACGAGCCGAGGTGGCCGTCGTGCTCGCCCATCTTGTGGAAGAGCAGCACCAGGCCGGAGCCGGGCGACATCGGGCCGACCTTCGAGCCGATGATCGAGGACGACGCGTGGTAGCCCTTGATCGCCTCGTGCTCGAAGTAGTCGTCGAGCCAGTCAGCGGCGCTACCGGTGAGCAGCCGGACGACGTCGTGCATGGTCTTCCGGTCGACGCCGGAGAGGTGGTCGACCAGCCACTTCACGTCGACGGCGTCCTCGGGGTCGCTGCCGAAGATGTTCGGCGGCGCGTTGTCGAACAGCGGCCGGATCGCCCGGCACACCTTGTCGAGGTCGTGGTGGTAGCGCTCGTAGGCATCAGCGTCGCGCGGCGAGTGTCGGCGAATCTCCTGCAGGTTCTGGCCGTGGTCGTCGCCGAGCAGCAAGTAGTCGCCGTCGCCCGTGGGGTGGAACGACGACGGCATCATCAGCGGCAGGAAGCCGTGCTCGACCAGGTCGAGCTCGTGGATGATCTCCGGGCGCAGCAGGCTGAGGGCGTACGAGAACGTCGTGAACGAGAAGCCCGGCGTCAGCTCCTCGGTGATCGCGGCACCGCCGACGAGGTCGTTCTTCTCCAGCACCAGCGTCCGCAGCCCGGCCTTGCCGAGGTAAGCAGCGTTGGTGAGCCCATTGTGACCGCCACCAACGACGATCGCATCGAAGTCGTGTGAGCTCATGAACGCTTCCTCTCCGGGTCGAAGAACGGCATCGAGGTCGTGGTGACCTTGACCGTCGTGTTGTGGTGCGCGATCGCGAGCTCGAGCCGCAGGTCGGTGCCGGCCGCCGCGAGGTCGGGGCGCACCCGGGCGATGCCGATGTGGCGCTGCAGCATCGGCGAATACGCGAAGCTCGTGCAGTAGCCGACCTCCACCCGGTCGTCGTCGAGCACCATCGACTCGTACGGCAGCGGGTGCTCGGACTTCGGCGGGAACAAGCCGACTTCGCGGTGGATCCGGTCCCAGTCGGCAGCGTCGACGACGAGGCCGGTCGTCGCCCAGCGTGAGGTGCCGTCGAGGAGCTCGCGGCGGATCGCTTCCGATCCCACGAACCGGCGGGAGCCGTCGCGGACGCCGCGCAGCATCCAGCCGAAGCCGAGCTCCTTCGGGGTCACGCAGTCGGCGTCGCTGAGCGCCAGCCGGGCGTCGTGCCACTCGATGTCGACGAGCGGGAGGCCAGCCTCGATGCGCAGCGTCATCAGCGCCTCCTCACCGAAGGGTCGGATGCTGTGCGTGGCACCGGCCTCGAAGACCGCATCGAGCACCGCGACCGCGCTGTCGGCCTCGACGGTGATCTCGAACCCGAGGTCACCGGTGTAGCCGGTGCGCGACAGGGTGACCGCGGCGTCGGCGACCTTGGCCGGCACGTGGTCGAAGAAGGCCAGCGACACGGCCTCGGGCATCAGTGCGGCGAGCACGGCGCGCGAGCGGGGGCCTTGGACCGCGAGCATCCCGTAGGCGTCGGACACGTCCTCGATCTCCACCCGCAACCCGGACCCCAGCTCCTGGAACCACGAGAGCGTGGGTCGGCCGGCGGTGAGCAGGAAGTCGTCGGCGGAGTGACGGAACGCCACGCCGTCGTGCATCACGAACCCGCGATCGTCGCACCATGCCGTGTACTGCGCCTGGCCCGGTCGGCAGGTGTGGATGTCCCTCACCAGGGCGCCGGCTAGCAGCCGTTCGGCGTCCGGGCCGACGATGCGGTACTTGTACAGCGGCGAGGTGTCGAAGACGCCGACGGCGTTGCGCACCGCGAAGTACTCGTGCTTCGGCGCATGGGTGTACCGCAGCGCGGACAGCTGTCCCTGCCAGTGCGTGTAGAGCCCCTGGCTGTTGAGCTCGCTGAGACGGGGATGGAACGGCGTGGTCGTGATCATCGGTGACCAGGCTAGACGCTACTGACCCAGGAGTCAGTAGCAATCGGTGGTCTCGATACGCTCGCTGGCGCTCGCTACTCGACCAACGAAGGGCGGCTACGTCGGTGGTCGAGTAGGGCGAGGTCGTATCGAGACCACTCGACCTCACGGGACGCCGAGGCGATCCAGGATCCAGGCGTAGATCTCGGCTTCGTAGCCGAGGTGGGCGAAGCGGCCTGCGGGGCCGACGTGGGCGCCGGCGCCGGTCTCCACCCGAAAGAGGCAACGCGGCGACCAGTCGGGGTCGGTCTCACGCAGCCGCGCGACCCACTTGGCCGGCTCGAAGACCATCACCCGGGGATCGTGCAGCGCTCCGGTCACGAGCAGGTCGGGCCGGGGACCGCTCGGCGGGTTGTCGTACGGCGAGTAGGCAAGCATCCAGTCGAAGTCCGCGCGTCGCCGCGGGTCGCCCCACTCGTCCCACTCGGTCACCGTCAATGGGATCGATGCGTCGAACATCGTGGAGACCACGTCGACGAACGGGACCTCGGCGACCACGGCCCGCCACCGGTCCGGCGCCTGGCTGAGCACAGCCCCCTGCAGCAACCCACCCGCGCTGAGCCCCCGAGTCGCGATCCGGTCACCGTCGACGAGCCCGGATCCGGCCAGCCCGTCTGCCACCGCGACGTAGTCGGTGAACGTGTTCTGCTTGTGCTCCATCCGCCCCTCCAGCCACCACCGCCGCCCGCGCTCGCCGCCACCGCGGACATGGGCATGCGCGTAGACCACGCCGCGGTCCAGCAGCGAGGGGATCGCGGGGTCCCACTCGTGGTCGGGGTAGACCTCCTCGTAGGCGGCGTAGCCGTAGACCAGTGCCGGCGCGGTGCCGTCGAGGGGCGTGTTCCGGTGCCGCACCAGCGTGACCGGCACCGGAGTGCCGTCCGGAGCGGGCAGGTCACGCTGCTCGCTGACGTACGACGACGGGTCGTGACCGGGAGCCCCGCGCCGCAGCAGCTCCGTGTGCTCGCCGGTGCGGAGGTCGACGGCGGACCAGATGGGCGGATCGACGTACGACTGGTCCTCGACGGTCACCGCGGTCGCGTCGTACTCGGTGTTGGGCCCGAACAGGACCGTGCCGTGGTCGAACGCCGAACTGATCACGACGCCGTCGCCGTCCAAAGTGTCGAGCGGCAGTACCCGCAGCCGGTGCTGGGTCTCCGACCGGTAGCCGAGTACGGCGTACCCGGCGAAGGCGTCGACCCGTTTGACCCGCTCGTCGGGGCGCTCGGCCCGGGCCGAGGCCCAGGCACTGTGGTCCTGGTCGGAGTCGCGGGGCACCGGACAACGGGCCAGCCGGAACTCGGTGGCGCCGTCGTTCGTGACCAGCAGCAGCGCGTCCGTGCCGTGGGGAAGCACGACGTGCTCGGCGTGGTACTCGATGCCGGGGCGCCGGCCGCCCACCGAGCGCGGCGACGACGTCGGCGACCCGGCGTCGAGCACCCAGACCTCGTTGGTGTCACGGCTCTCCGCCCAGATCACCACCAGGGCTTCGCTGCGGGTGGCCCGCACGTTGAGCTCGAACCGCTCGTCTGGTTCCTCGAGCACGAGCACGTCGTCGGCCACCGGTGTGCCGAGCGCGTGCCGCCACACCTGGAAGGGCCGGTAGGCGTCGTCGTGGACGGTGTAGAAGAAGTGGTCCGACCCGCTGCTCCACGCGCCGCCGTAGTAGGTGCGCGGCGCCACGTCAGGCAGGTCCTGGCCGGTCTCGAGGTCTCGGAACCGCAGCTCGTAGACCTCGTCGCCGGTGCGGTCCACCGAGTAGGCCAGCAGCTTCTGGTCGGGGCTGACCAGGGACAGCCCGAGCTCGACGTACCCCGAGTCGTCGGCCAGGTCGTTGACGTCGAGCAGCACCTCTGGCGCCACGGAGCCGTCCCTTTCTCGCAACAACTGCTGGTGTTCTCTTCCGGCGGGGAGGGCCGTGTAGTAGGAACAGCCATGGAGTCGCCAACTGACTGAGCGATCAGTAGCGGGCACCCGACCCACCATCTCGGACCGCATGGTCTCGACGAGGGAGTTCAGATGTCCGGTGGCAGTGTCGTACCAGAGCCGTTCGGCCTCGAGGTGAGCGAGCAGCGCGGGGGAGTCCGTCCTGCGCATCCAGTGGTAGGGATCGGCGCGCACGACTCCGTGCTCGGTGTGCTCATACGGTTCGCGCGGCGCCTGCGGCGGGGTGGTCGCCCGGTTGGTCACAGAGGGCACCGTAGACCCGTCCGCAACGCCGCGGCGGCGATGACGGCCCTGATGATGGGCGTGGGGCTGGCGACCGTCGGGGCGCTCGCGATCCAGCCGGCGCATGCTGCCGACGACGAGCCGGTGACGTTCACCGTCGCGTTCCTGGACGAGGTCGACTCGTTCAATCCGTTCAACGGCTACCAGGCCTCGTCGTACGAGATGTGGGCGCTGATGTACGACTACATGGTCGGCTACTCCATGAAGGACATGTCCCCTGCGCCGGCCCTCGCGACGGAGTGGGAGACGTCCGACGACGGCCTGACCTGGACCTTCGACATCCGCGAGGGCGTCGAATGGTCCGACGGGGAGCCGTTGACCGCCGGCGACATCGCCTACACCTACAACCGGATCCTCGACGGCGGGCCCGAGGCCGGCAACTGGGGGACCTACCTCACCTCCGTGGAGACCATCACGGCTCCCGACGACACGACCGTGGTGCTGGAGCTCGAGCGGCCGAACGCCGTGCTGCCGCTGCTGCCGATCCCGATCCTGCCCGAGCACGTCTGGTCGGACGTGGCCGAGGACGAAGTGAAGTCCTACCGCAACGAGCCCGAGAGCGGCGACGCCGTGGTCGGCTCCGGCCCGTTCCGGCTCGTGGAGGGTACGGCGGGCGGCTCGACGTACGTCCTGGAGGCCAACCCCGGCTACTACGGCGGCGCCCCGCACGTCGACCGGGTGGCGTTCCGCGTCTTCAAGAGCGAGGACCCCGCGATCCAGGCGATCATCAAGGGCGAGGTCGACTTCGTCGACGACATCACCCCGATCCAGGTCGAGGCGCTGCAGGGACGCGACGGCATCCATGCCCAGAACGGCGTGTCGCCGTACTTCGAGGAGATCGCCTTCAACTCCGGAGCGGTCGATCCCGAGACCGGTGACCCGCTCGGTGACGGCAACCCGGCGCTGGAGGACCCCGCCTTCCGGCACGCCCTCGGCTACGCGCTGGACCTCGACCGATTGGTCGAAAGCGCCTACCAAGGGGCCGGGATCGCAGGCGACTCGTTCATCCCGACGGCCTACGAGTCCTTCCGATGGGTGCCGCCGGAGGACGAGGCGTTCACGTTCGACCTCGACCGGGCCGGCGAGCTGCTGGACGAGGCTGGCTACGAACTCGGGTCCGAGGGGCTGCGCACCATGCCCGACGGCAGCGAGATCGGCACCATCCGGCTGTTCGCGCGCCAGGAGGAGGAGCGGTCCGCGACCATCATGGAGTTCTTCCAGGAGTGGCTCGGCGAGATCGGCATCGAGTCCGAGCTCAGCGTGATGGAGAGCAACCAGCTCACCGACGTCGTCCTCGAGGGCAACTTCGACGCCTTCCACTGGGGCTGGTACGTCGAGCCGGACCCGGACTCGATCCTCTCGGTCTTCCTCTGTAACGCCCGTGGAGGCTCGTCCGACTCCTGGTACTGCAACGAGGAGTTCGACGAGCTCTACCAGTCTCAGAACGCCGAGATCGACGACGAAAAGCGCATCGAGACGATCAAGGAGATGCAGGAGATCGTCTTCCGCGATTCGCCGTACCTCGTCACGGCATACACGACCACCGGCCAGGCTGTCCGCACGGATCGGTTCGCCTGCTTCCAGCCGCAGCCGGACCCCGGCGGGGTACTGCTGGTGCAGTACGGCACGTTCAACTACACGTTGCTCCGCCCGGCCGACGAGGCCGGTGACTGCGACGGCATCGAGTCCGCGGTCGGTGCCTCGTCCTCGTCGGGTGGCGACGACGATGACGGCGGCAGCGCGCTGCTGATCGGTGGCGGCGTGGTGCTCGCGCTCGTGCTGGTCGGCGGCGGGGTGGTCGCCATGCGCCGACGATCCACGGCGGACGCCAGGGAGTGACACCGCTGTGACGACGCTCGCGGCAGCGTCCGACCCGGAGGTCGCCCACGAGCCAACGGCCCGACGGCGCAGCTATGGGCGCTACGTCCTCGGCAAGGTGGTGGGCGCGCTCGGAAGCCTGCTGTTCGTGCTGGTCGTCAACTTCTTCCTGTTCCGGGTGCTGCCCGGTGACCCGGCGCGCAGCCTGACCCGCGGTCGCGTCGTCAGCAAGGAGCAGCTCGACGCGTTCACCGCGCAGTACGGGCTCGACCAGCCCCTGGCCCAGCAGTTCTGGACGTACCTGAAGAACACCGCACAGGGCGACCTCGGCGTCTCCATCCGCTACAACGTGCCGGTCTCGGAGCTCATCGTCGACCGGATGTGGCCGACGATCGCGCTGGTCGGTGTCTCGACGCTGCTGGCCACCGTGATCGGCGTCTATCTCGGCATGGTGAGCGCCTGGCGGCGCGGCGGCTCCTTCGACCGGTTCTCGACCGGCATCACGCTCACCCTCTACTCCATGCCGGAGTGGTGGCTCGGCCTGCTGCTCATCGCCGGCCTGTCCGTCGGCGCCGGCCCGCTGCCCGGGATCTTCCCGACCGGTGGGCTGAACTCGATCGACACCGATCCATCGAGCCTCAGCGGGATCCTCGACTCGGCCTGGCACCTGACCCTGCCCGTGATCACGCTGACGCTTGCCTATTTGGCGGAGTACTCCCTGATCATGCGGTCGTCCCTGCTCGACGAACTGGGCGAGGACTACCTCGTCACCGCGCGCGCCAAGGGCCTGCGAGACGTGGACGTACGCCGCCGGCACGCCGTACCCAACGCGCTGCTGCCGACGACCACCCTGGCGGCGCTCAACATCGGCTTCGTGGTCTCCGGAGCGATCACCATCGAGACGATCTTCTCGATACCGGGGCTCGGGCTGCTGTCCTACGAAGCGCTGTCGATCCCCGACTACGACGTGCTGCAGGGCACCTTCCTGCTGGCCTCGGGAGCGGTCATCGCCGCCAACCTGGGCGCCAACCTGATCTACGGCATCCTCGACCCCCGGGTGCGAACATGAGCGCCACGACGCCGCTGTCGGCCCGCCAGATCACCCGCCGCCGGCGGGTCGCGGCCTGGCGCCGCAACTGGAAGCTGTTCCGTAGCCACCGGGCGGGACTGATCGGGCTGGTCATCCTCGGCACGTTCGTGGTGATCGCGCTGGCGGCGCCGTTGCTCGCAGACGGCGAGGGGCTCAAGGTCACCAAGGCGACCGGCGGCGTGCTGGAGAGCCCGTCGGGCGAGTACTGGCTCGGCACCGACGAGAACGGCCGCTCCGTGCTGACCATGCTGATCTGGGGAACCCGAATCTCCCTGCTCGTCGGCCTGCTCGCGACGGTGATCTCGATGCTCATCGGCACCGTGATCGGCCTGGTCTCGGGCTTCTTCGAGGGCTGGCCGGCAAGGCTGCTCTACCGGCTCACCGAGTGGTTCCTGGTGATCCCGTTCCTGCCGCTCGCGATCATCCTTGCCGTGGTGCTGGGCCGCTCACTGCTGAACATCGCCATCGTCATCGGCGTCACCAGCTGGCCGGCCACCGCGCTGCTCATCCGCAGCCAGACCCTGTCCATCAAGGAACGGCCCTACCTCGAACGGGCGCGGTTGCTCGGTGCCGGGCGCTGGCACCAGATGACCCGGCACGTGCTGCCGAACGTGATGCCGATGATCTTCGCCAACACGACGCTGACGGTCGCGGTGGCGATCCTCTCGGAGACCACGCTGAGCTTCCTGGGCCTGGGTGACCCGTCTCGCGTCTCCTGGGGTTCGATGCTCGAGGCGGCGTTCGGGGTCGGTGCGATGACGACCGGATCGTGGTGGTTCATCGTGCCGCCCGGCATCTGCGTGGTTCTGGTGGTGCTCTCGTTCACGCTGATCGGCCAGGCACTCGAAGAGGTCTTCAACCCACGTCTGCGGAGCCGCTGATGAGTCATCTGCTGGAGCTCCGCGGCCTGACCGTGGCCTACCGGACCGCCGAGGGACCGCTGCCCGCCGTACGCGGTGTCGACCTCGTGGTGGACGCGGGCGAGGTGGTGGGCATCGCGGGCGAGTCCGGCTGCGGCAAGTCCACGCTCGCCAGCACAGTGTTGCGCCTCCAGCCCAAGGACGCCGTGGTGGAGGGGGAGGTGCTGGTCTCCGGCCGTGACGTCCAGACCATGGGGTGGGGCGACCTGCGGGCGCTGCGCTGGGCCGAGGCGGCGATCGTCTTCCAGGGGGCGCTGCACTCGCTCAACCCGGTACGCCGCGTCGAGACCCAGATCGCGGAGCCGATCCGGCTCCACGAGCCCGAGCTCGCCGCTGCGGAGGTCTCCGCGCGAGTGGGCGAGCTGCTCGAGCAGGTCGGACTGCCCGCGGCTCGGTCGCGGGTCTATCCCCACCAGCTCTCCGGCGGTCAGCGGCAGCGGGTGATGATCGCGATGGCGCTGGCCTGTCGGCCGGAGCTGATCGTCGCGGACGAGCCGACCACCGCCCTCGACGTGATGGTGCAGGCGCAGATCCTCGACCTGATCTCCGGCCTCGTTAAGGACCTGGGAGTCGGCCTGCTGATCATCAGCCACGACCTCTCGGTGCTCGCCGAGGTCTGCGACCGGGTGGCCGTGATGTACGCCGGCCGCGTGGTTGAGTGCGGATCGGCAGAGCAGGTGTTCACGTCCCCGGCCCACCCTTACGCGCAGGCGCTGTCGCGGTCGTTCCCTCGGGTGGGGGATGTGGCGGCCCGGTACGCGCCGGCAGGCCTCGCCGGAGACCCGCCGGACCCGCACGAGCTTCCACCGGGCTGCTCATTCGCGCCGAGGTGCGCGCGGGTGATCGACGCGTGTGCCGAGGAGGAGCCGCCGTTGCGGGAGGTTGCTGGCCGCCAGGCTGCGTGCATCCGGGTGGGGGACTCATGACCGAGGTGCCGCTGCTGGAGACGAACGGGGTCGGGGTCGAGTTCACCACTCGGGCCGGCACCGTGGCGACCGCCCTCGATAGCGTCGACGTCGAGGTGCGGGCGGGCGAGATCCTGGCCCTGGTGGGCGAGTCCGGGTCCGGCAAGACCACGCTGGCCCGGACCCTGGTCGGGCTGCAGCGGCCGACCTCGGGTGAGGTGCGCTTCGACGGCCAGCCGCTGTCCTACTCGGGCCGAGCGTTGCGCCGACTGCGCAGCGAGGTGCAGATGGTGCTGCAGGACGCGGCCGGCTCGCTCAACCCCCGCCAGACGGTCTACGAGTCGGTGGCCGAGGGCATCCGGCTGCACCGGCGGGTGGCCTCCGACTCCGAGGGCCGCACCGAGTCGGAGCTGGTGGCGGCTGCGCTCTCTGAGGCGGGGCTTCGGCCGCCCGAGCGGATCTTCCTGCGCTATCCGCACGAGCTCTCCGGCGGGCAGAAGCAGCGGGTGCTGATCGCCGGTGCGCTGGCGCTGCGGCCGCGGATGCTGGTCGCCGACGAACCGGTCTCCTCGCTGGACGCCTCGATCCGTGGCGAGATCCTGGCGTTGCTACTGAGCCTCCGCGACTCGCTCGGCCTCGGGATCATCGTGGTCACCCACGACCTGGGCCTGGCCTGGAACATCGCCGACCGGATCGCCGTGATGTACCTCGGCCGGGTCGTCGAGTGCGGCAGCACCGAGGAGGTCCTCGAGAAGTCGCGGCACCCCTACACCCAGGCGCTGCTCTCGGTGGTGCCCGAGATCGAGCGTCTCGAGCCGGTCGTGCTCAAGGGGGAGGTACCGGACCCGACGCGGATCCCCAGTGGCTGCCGGTTCCACCCGCGCTGCCCGGCGTACGCCGACGGCACGGCCGAGGCTGCCGGCGTGGCCGACGCCTGCCGGACGACTGTCCCGGCAGTCCTCGCGGCGACCGGCGACCATCGCGTGGCCTGCCATCTGGTGACGGACCTCGACTCGTGAGACGATTCCACTACTGACTGGCGGATCAGTAGTGGTGAGTAAGGAGGTGCTCGTGCAGGAGGCGCTCCCCCGGGAGATGTACGTCGACGAGGCAGCGTGGCGCGTCGAGCGCGACGCCGTGCTGTACGGCGAGTGGTTCTGCGTGGGCCGCCAGGACGCCCTCGGGCTGGGCGTCCCGTCGCGGGTCGTGGCGCTCGACGTGGCCGGCGAGTCCGTGCTGGTCACCAGCGACGAGCAGGGCGCCCTGCACGCGGCGTACAACGTGTGCCGGCATCGCGGCAGCCAGATTCTGCCCACGTCCGGCCCACCCTCTGCGTGTGCGGCCTCCGCTCTCCGCTGCCCCTACCACTCCTGGACCTACGGTCTCGACGGCCGACTGCTGAAGGCGCCGCACGCGGATGTCGACGACCGGTCCGCCTTCTCACTCAACCCCGCGGGCGTGGAGACCTGGGACGGCTTCGTCTTCGTGCACCTCTCGCCGGACCACGCGCTCCCGCTCGCCGAGTCGGTCGCCCACGCGTCCGGCACCCTCGCCAACTACGGCCTGGCCGAACTCGTGGTCGGGGCGACCTTCACCTATGACGTGGCGGCCAACTACAAGGTCATCCTCGAGAACTACAACGAGTGCTACCACTGCGGCCCGGTGCACCCCGAGCTCTCCCGGCTGGTGCCGTCGTTCGCAGGCGGTGGCAGTGACCTGGACTGGGAGCAGGGCATCCCGCACCGCGAGGGCGCCTGGACGTTCACGACGACCGGCACCACCAGGCGCGCGCCGCTCCCCGGTCTCGACGAGGACGAGCGCACCCGGCACAAGGGCGACCTCGCCTACCCCAACCTGATGATCTCCGCCTCGGCCGACCACGTCGCCGCGTTCGTGCTGCTGCCACAGGCGCCCGACCGCACCAGGGTCGAGTGCTCGCTGCTTTTCGCGGCCGACGAGGTGGCGGCCGCCGACTTCGACCCGAGCGACGCGGGGGAGCTCTGGGATCTCGTCAACCAGCAGGACTGGGCCGTCTGCGAGTCGGTACAGCGAGGGATGACCTCGCGCAGCTATCGGCACGGCTGGTTCGCGCCGATGGAGGACGACAGCCTCGACATCCGGCGCTGGCTGCTGCCTCGGCTCGGTGGTGCGTCGTGAGCACGCAGGTCGACTACGTCGTCGCCGGGCTGGGCGCGCTCGGCTCCGCAACCGCGTACGAGCTGGCCGGCCGCGGCCACCGTGTTATCGGGCTGGAGCGGTTCGAGCTCGGCCACACCAACGGCGCCAGCCACGACACCAGCCGGATCCTGCGGCACAGCTACCACACGCCGGCGTACGTGCGGTTGACCCAGGACGCGTACGCCGACTGGGCGCGACTCGAGCGCACCAGCGGACGCGACCTGGTCACCAAGGTGGGCGGACTCGACCTGTTCCCGCCGGACGCCGCGATCCCCGCCATCGACTACACCGACTCGCTCACCGAGGTCGGGATCGAGCACGAGGTGCTCGACGCAGCAGCGGTGGCCGCACGCTGGCCGCAGTTCGACCTGGCGAGCGACGTGATGGCGCTCTACCAGCGCGACGCCGCGATCGTGCCGGCCGGGCTGGGCACCCGGACCATGCAGGAGCAGGCGACGAGGCTCGGTGCCGACCTGCGGCCGCACAGCCCGGTCACCGGCGTGCGGGACCTGGGGGAGGACGGCGTCGAGGTGGAGACCGCCGCGGGCACGATCCGCTGTCGGGGGCTCGTGGTCTGCGCGGACGCCTGGGTCAACGACGTCGTCGGGCACCTCGGGGTGCGGGTGCCGATCGAGGTGACGCTCGAGCAGGTGACCTACTTCGAGCCGACGGAGCCGACCCGGTTCGCGCCCGAGCGGATGCCGCTGTGGATCTGGATGGACGACCCGTGCTACTACGGCTTCCCCAGCTACGGAGAGTCGACGATCAAGGCCGCACAGGACTGCGGCGGGCCGGTCGTCGACCCCGACGGGCGCACGTCCGACTGCGACCCTGCGATGGAGCAGCGCCTCGCCGCGTTCGTGGCCGACCTGCTGCCGGGCAGCGGCGAGCCGGTGCGCTCCTCGCGCTGCCAGTACACGCTGACTCCCGACCGCGACTTCGTGATCGCGCCGGTGCCGGGGCACGAGTCCGTCGTGGTGGGGCTGGGCGCCGCGCACGGGTTCAAGTTCGCGCCGACGTTCGGCCGGCTGCTCGCCGACCTGGTCGTGGACGGCGGCACCGCCACCGATCTCACCGACTTCCGGCTGGACCGCCCGGCCCTGACCGATCCCGCCTACGCCGCCCACTGGCTGGTGTGACATGAAGTTGGTGAGCACAGCCTCACGACAAGAGCTTTCGGTCGATGCCGAGCTCGCGCGCGACCGTCTCCGCCACCCAGCCGCGCAGCTGCTCCCGGGTGATCGTCTTGTAGACCAGCGCGGCCACGCAGAGCCCGTCGATGAGCGCCGAGATGCGCGCCACCGCGGCATCCGGGTCCGGACACGTGAACGAGCCGTCCGCGACGCCCTCGTCGATCATCGCGAGCAGCACCTCGCACCAGCGCAGCTCCATCCGGCGCAGCACCTTGCGGATCCCCGGCTCGCGCTGAGCGAGCGCCCAGGCGTCGATCCAGATCCGCCAGCCCTTCGCCGCCCCGGTCGGCCCGTACGAACGCAGGGCCCGCCGTACCTTGTCGACCGGATCCGTCCCGCTGGCCGTGGCCTTGTCCAGGCGAGCGAGGTCGCGCTCGACGGCGTACGCGAACGCCTCGGCGACCAGCGCGTCCTTGGTGCCGAAGTGGTAGAAGATCAGCGCCGCACTGACGTTCAGCGCCTTCGCGACGTCGGTGACCCGGGTCGCCTCGAGTCCGATCCGGTCGACGGTCTCGGTGGTGGACGCGAGGATCTCGTCGCGCCGCAGCTCGACGCTGCGCCGACTGCGCGTCACGCCCCACCGTCGCTCATGGATCGCAGCATAGGACGTATGAAGAGGGAGGCCCGATGACCGTCGATCAGGTGCTGATGATGCCCGCGGAGAAGTACACGTCCGACGAGGTGCTGGCGTGGGAACGGCGGCACCTGTTCGCCGGCACCTGGACGTGTCTGGGCCGCGTGGCCGATCTGTTCCCCGAGGGCGAGCGACCGGTGCGTCAGCGCGCGGTGATGGTCGGCGACGTACCGGGTCTGGTGGTGCGTGACGGCGACACCCTGCGGATGTACGCCAACACCTGCCGGCACCGGGGTCACGAGCTGCTGCCCGAGGGCGGTACGTCGGACCGGCGCAAGGTGGTCTGCCCCTACCACGCCTGGACCTACGACCTCGAAGGCCGTTTGGTGGGTGCGAAGGGGTTCCGCGATGACGAGAGCTTCGAGTTCGCCGAGCACGGCCTCGCCGAGCTTCCCGTGCGCGAGTGGCAGGGCTGGGTCTTCGGGCACGCGCTGCACGCGAAGGGGTCGCCCGAGGTGCCGTCGTTCGAGGAGCATGTCGGTGCCCTGGAAGCGATCGTGGCACCGTACGCGCCGGGCGCGCTCGTGGTGGGTGCCCGGCACACCTACGAGGTCGCGGCCAACTGGAAGGTGATCTCGGAGAACTACCACGAGTGCTACCACTGCCCGCTCATCCACCCGGAGCTCTGCCAGGTCAGCCCGCCGACGTCGGGGGACAACTACGACCTGCCCGGCGGCTGGGTCGGCGGCTCGATGGTCCTGCGCGACGGCATGCGCACCATGTCACTGACCGGTGAGCTGGCCGCAACGCCGCTGCCCGACGCACCACCGACGGCGGTGGAGTACCTGCACCTGCTGCCCAACCTGCTGGTCTCGGCGCACCCCGACTACGTGATGACCCACCGAATGGTGCCGCTGTCGCCGGAGCGCACCTGGGTGGAGTGCTCGTGGCTGGTGCTGCCTGATGCCGACGGCTCCGTGCCCGAACGCTGCCGCGCGCCGTCGAGTTCTGGGATCTCACCAACAAGCAGGACTGGGCGGCGTGCGAGTCGGTGCAGCGCGGTCTGGCCAGCCCGCACTTCCGGCCCGGTCCGTTCGCGCCCAACGAGGACGCCGTCGCCCGGCTGGTGTCGATGATCGGGCGTGCGTACGAGGCAGGACGGCTGCTGCCGTAGTGATCGCTCGCGCGCTGATCGCCGTGGTGATCGGCGTCGGCTTTCCGACACCGGTGCTCCGCCGACGGCGGCGGCAGTGGCAGCAGACGAGGTGCCGGTGGGCGAGCCGACCCTGAAGCCGCGCCGGGAGCCCTGGCGCGGCACGTCTCACGACGCCGAGGGCACCCGCAAGTTGTCGTCAGCCCGCGATGATGAGTTAACCTTATTGCTCTAGAGTTAACTCTAGGGCGGCAGGAGGCAACTATGGCGCGATGGGAGCGGGTACAAGTCCCGCCCGACTTCGCCGGACTCGCCCGCGCCGATCGACAGGGCGGCAGCTACCTCCGCTACCACCCGGACATGCTCGCCTCGGTATCCAACAATCTGGATGGGGAGGTCTTGGAGTATGCCGCCGACGTGTCCACTGCCCTCGGTCGCCTCGGAGAGCGACTCCGGTCCAACCCAATTCCGATCTTGTACTCCACGATGATCCGCTCGGAGTCCATCTCCTCCTCGTGGATCGAGGGCATCCGGGAAACCCCTCGGGCCATCGCCATCGCGCAGATCGCTGACGACGCGGCATCCCACAACGCCTCCTCAGTCATCCGGAACGTGGATGCGATGAGGGAGGCAATAGAGCTCTTGGGCGCCGGGGCCTGGACCCACGAGAATGTGTGGGGCATCCACCACGACCTCCTTCCGTCGCATCGAATGGGCTATCGAGCCGAGCAGGTGTGGATAGGCGGCACCAACAAGTTCAACGCCGACTACGCGGGCCCTCCGCAAGAGTTGGTGCGCACCTATATGGACGACCTGCTCAACTACGCCAACGCCTCCGGTGACCTTCCGGTGGTCCAGGCCGCGATCATCCATGCTCAGTTCGAGACAATCCACCCGTTCGAGGATGGCAACGGTCGCGTGGGGAGAGCCCTTTTCCATGGCGTCCTCAAGCGCGCCGGACTGGTGGACGGCGGTGTGATACCCCTATCCGGCGTGCTCCGCGATGATGTGGACGGGTACGTCAAGGCGCTGACGAACTACCGCTACGACGGCGACGACCGAGGTTCCGCGTTGCACGTCTATGTGAAGCAGTTCCTCGACTACGTGGGTGCTGCGGTGTCAGCAGCCGAGCGATTCCGGCTAGCTGCCATCGATATCCACCAGCGCTGGAAGGAATCGGCGACGGGGTTCCGCTCGGACTCCTCCATCCACCGAGCGATAGACCTTGTTGTCGAGTACCCCGTCATCTCGGCACGTTTCCTCGCGGACAATCTCGATGTGTCCACCGTCTCGGCGCAGAAACTGGTCAAGCAGCTGGACTCCGTAGGGATCGTCCGAGCCGCCACTGGTAAGTATCGTAAGTCCGCCTTGTATCAAGCCGATGACATCCTCGATCTCTTGGAGCACGGCGCCGCGAGAACGAACTCTTAGTGGGTCAGCGGGGGATGTGCTCGGACCACTCCCGGTGCGACACCTGCTCATCGCCGTCGTATGCCGTCACGTCGATGACGACGTCGTAGCCCTCGACCCGCACGTCGATCCGCATCGACGAGGTGACGCGGACGTCGATGCCGGCCCAGGTGAGGCGGTAGGTGCAGGTGGCGGACGCGTGCTGGGCGAACGTGACGTTGTCGACAACGACGTCGCCGGCATACTCCTCGGTGGCGGTCCCCTCGTGGGGGACGTCGTACGTCGACCCGTGGCGCACCGAGCAGGTCGTGGTCTGGCGCAGCACGTCGCGGGTGGTGGTCCAGGAGACACCGCTTGGGTCCTCCGAGGTGGTCTCCGTCCCGGGGGTGAAGGTCGGCTCCCAGGCGCCGCCGCCGTAGAGCGGCAGGTCGAGCGAGCCGCCGTGGATGGTCAGGGTGACAGGTGTCGGAGGAGCGATCGTGTTGGGCCAGTCGGACCCCGCGACCGAGAGCCGGATGGTCTGGCCGGGCGTGAACGCGTAGGCACAGGCGTCGAGATCGAGGACGACGTCGTAGACCTCGCCCGGCACCAGCGGGCGCGGCTCGGCCGGTGCGTGCAGACCGTCGCGGAAGGCGAGGTCGAGGCTGCCGCGCGTGACCAGTGCGGAGGCGCCGTCGGGGAAGACGTCGCACAGCTTCGCCGACAGGGACGCGAGCGGCGCGTCGGCGCTGACCTGCAGCCGGGCGACGGGGTGACCGACCAGCACCTCGCCCAACGCGGGCCACTCGAAGGTGAGCGAGTGGGCGTCGTCCTCCCGCTGGTCGCCGGAGAGTCCCCAGGGGAAGTGTCCGGCGCAGTCGATCCAGGCCGACGTCCCGACGTCCGGCCGCACCGCCAGGGAGCGCGGACCGTCGAGCGCTCGGGTGTCGGTCGACGATGCGGTGGAGGGCCAGGAGCCGCGGACCCAGAAGCCCTCGTGGGTGTCGATGAAGGCGGCCGGCCTGGTCGCCGTACGGACGAACACCTCGACCCGGTCGTCCTGCGGTGAGTCGGTGCCGCGCAGCCAGTGGTCGAACCAGGCGACCATCTCGACGTCGAGGTCGATCCGCGGGCCGGGATAGGTGGTCGTGGGGTCGGCGTGCACCCACGGTCCGGCGAGCAGCCGGTGCGGAACGCCCGCCTCGCGCAGCGCCGCCACAGTGCGGAACGTGTTGTTGCGGTAGCCGTCAGCCCAGCCGGCCACCAGCATGACCGCGGCCCGGATCCGGTCGTAGCCGTTGCCCGCGCCGTCGGAGCGCAGCGAGCCGTGCCGCCAGTAGGGGCCGTCGCGGTTCTCGCGCAGCCAGGTGAGCATCCACGGTTCGACCGTCTCGAGCCGGCGCCGCCACTCGTGGCGCCAGTCGTCGCCCCACACCGCCGGTACCGGCGGCAGCACCGCCATCGGGGTCATGTAGTGGTCGTAGTCGATGAGGTCGACCAGTCGCAGCGCCCCGCCGCGCCAGTGCACGTCGTCGGTCCACCGGTCGTCGCTGGAGTAGATAGCGCAGACCGCCTTCAGGGCCGGCGGCCGCTCGGCCGCGATCTGCAGCGAGTTGAAGCCGGAGTACGACGTGCCCCACATGCCGACGTTGCCGTCACACCAGTCCTGGTCGGCCAGCCAGGCGATCACGGCGACCAGGTCGGTCTGTTCGGCCTCGGGGTACTCGTCGGTGGGGTCCCCGGACGACGAGCCGGTGCCGCGGACGTCGACCCGGCACACGGCGTACCCGAACTCGTCACGCAGCCTTCGGTAGCTCTCCGAGTACGACGACGTCAGGTCGTCCTTGCGGTAGGGCAGCGCCTCCAGCAGGCAGGGCTGCGGCCCGCGGTCGTCGTCGGGGAGGTACAGCGTGGCCGCGAGCTCGACCCCGTCCGGCGTGCTGATCCGGACCTCGCGCTCACTTGGCACGCGCGTGGTCTCTCATCAGCCGGGTCACGGTCGCGGGGTCCAGGCCTTCGCTGGCGTTGCCGTCGCGGCCGGTCGTGGTCGCTGCGGTGAGCATCGAGTTGAGCACGGACTCCTCGGCGGCGTCGACCACGGCCTCGAACACGTCGTCGAGCGCGCGGCCGGCGACGACGGGTCCGTCCTCCCAGGCTCCGTCGCGGTTGGTACGACGGGTCGTGGAGACGCCGAGGAAGATCTCGCCGCTGCCGTGGTGCGCCGTCGAGCCGGCGCGGGCCAGACCCAGGCCGATCCGGCGGGCGAGCCGGCTGCAGTCGTGGTTGGTGACGGGCGCGTCGGTGACCACGATGCCGATGCAGGACCCTGCCGGCTTCGGAGGGTCGACGTGCTCCGGCAGCAGTCGCCCGACCGGTACGCCGTCGACGGTCAACCGCTTGCGCTCGCCGAAGTTCGTGAGGAGCAGGACCGCCACCGTGTGCCCGGCCGGCGTGACCCGCGACGAGGTGCCGATGCCGCCCTTGAACCCCAGGCACGACATGCCGGTGCCGGCCCCGACCGCGCCCTCCGTCGGTGGCACGGCTCCGCCGCGGGAGTCCAGCGCGGCCCAGTGGGACGCCACCACGTCGTCGTACTCGACCTGCATCCGGCGGCAGTCGTTGAGGAAGGAGTCGTCGCACTCACCGACGACCGGGATCACCACGTCGGCGGCGACCTGGGCGTCCTGCTCGAAGGCGATCCGGCAGGCGGCGTCGTACACGCGCCCGAGCTGCATGGTCGACGTCAGATAGATGGGTGTCTCGAGCACGCCCCACTCGCCCGCAGTCAGGAACCCGGTGCACTCGCCGGCGCCGTTGAGCACGGCGCCACCGGCTGCCAGCGGTCGCGTGTAGGCGTCCTCGGCCAGGAACAGGGTCGTTACTCCGGTGCGGGCGAACCCGCGGCCCTCGGGCGGCGGCGCCTCGTCGCGGTACAGGGTGGTGTGCCCCAGCCCCACACCGGGGACGTCGAGGACAGAGTTGGTCGGGCCGGTGGGGAGAACGCCGATCTCGATCCCGATGTGACGTGCGCGAGGCATGCGCTCATCCTGTCCAGTTCGACGGCTCAGCGCCATACTGCTGACTCATGAGTCAGTATCGGATGCCGGTCGTGTGGTCGCCGACCACCCGCGCCCACGATCCGCAGAGCGAGGTGTGGGTCGGCGTCGCGACGCCCGGCACCGAGGTCGCCGCTCGGGTCGACGCGATCCTCGACGCGCTCTCCGAGGCCGGGCATCCCTTGGTGGAGGCGAGCGACCAGCCCGACGACGTACTCGCCGCGGTGCACGACGCGACGCTGCTCGAGTTCCTGGCCGGGGCCGAGGAGCGCTGGCGGCAAGGGCCGTACCAGGAGCTCGTCGGCCAGACCCGCGTGGTCCCGTACCTCTTCCCGACGCCCGCCATGACCGCCGGCATTCCCACCCGGCCCGCCGTCGCCATCCATGCCGAGGCCGGCACCTACGCGTACGACACGATGACGGTCATCGGCCCGGGCACCTGGGAGGCGGCCCGCGCCGCCGTGGACTGCGCCGTGACTGCGGCCGACCTGGTGCTGGCGGGGGAGCGGGCGGCGTACGCACTGTGTCGGCCGCCCGGCCACCACGCCACGCCGGCCGGCTTCGGCGGCTCCTGCTACCTCAACAACGCCGCCGCCGCGGCCCAGGCGCTGCGCCACGGCGGGCACGAGCGGGTCGCCGTCATCGACATCGACGCGCACCATGGCAACGGCACCGCCGCGATCTTCTACGACCGCGCGGACGTTCTCTACGGGTCGGTCCACGTCGATCCGGCCACCGGCTGGTTCCCGCACATCGTGGGGTACGCCGACGAGACCGGCATCGGCGACGGCGAAGGCTGCACCCGCAACCTGCCGATGCCGGAGGGGACTGCGGACGCCCCGTGGCTGGCGGCGACCGAGGAGCTTGGCCGGCTGGGCAGTCGCCGAGGGGTGCTCGGCCCTGGTGGTCTCGCTCGGAGTCGACGCCGCCGTCGACGATCCCGAGAGCCCGCTGATGATCACCACCGACGGCTACCGGTCGGCCGGATCGATCCTCGGTGCGACCGGGCTACCGGCCGTCGTCGTCCAGGAGGGCGGCTACCACCTGCCGACCCTCGGGGGCCTGGTCGCGGCGTACCTGGATGGGCACACCGGCGCGACCAGCTGAACCCGATTCCGAAGTTCCCGGAACGGTCGGGACGCGGTGACCTTGTGACTCGGGACGGCGCTACCCGAGAATGGACCGCGGGGGCACGTCACTCGAGGAGCTTCGATGCAGACAGTGCGCAGGACCGAGCTCCTGATGATTCCCGCGATCCTGCTGCTCGTCCTGCTCACGGCGTGCTCCGGAAGCGACCCCGACACGACTGACGCCCCGTCGACCGCGACGCCCGAGGCAAGTCCCACCCACGCGACGTCCGGCGTCCCCGTGGACGAGCCATCGATCGATGGTCAGTTCGCCGTGGCGTCCAACGGCAGGGAGCTGGCATTGGTCTGCTGGGGCACGGGGAGCCCAACGGTGCTCCTGGAGACAGGGGGCACCAACATCGAGGAGTGGACGGGTTCCGGAGTGGTCGATGAACTCGCGAGCTTCACCCGCGTCTGTACGTACGACCGGGCGGGGACCGGCAACAGCGATCCGGCGCCCCACCGGCGACGTGACGCCGACGACGTCGTGACCGACGCCCAGGCTCTGCTAGCAGCAGCCCAGGTCGACGGTCCGCTCGTGCTGGTCGGGCGATCCTTCGGCGGCATGATCGTCACTCACTACACCGAGGTGATGCCGGAGAACGTCATCGGCGTCGTCGTCCTCGACACGCCGGCGCCGTCGGCCGAGTTCACCGAGGAGAATGCGCCCGACCTGGTCTGGAACTTCCCGGACAACACCGAGCATCTCGACGTCGTCAACGGCTTCGAGAACCGCTTCGCCAACGAGCCTCCTCAATTCGATGTCCCGCTGTTGCTGATCACCCCGATGGCCGGCGAGTCGAGTCCCAACGACCAAAGCTTCTGGCTGCAGACCAGCCCGCAATCCAGGCAGGTCACCTGTGATGGGGAACCGGACGAGGGTGGCCCGTGCGTCGCGAGGTTGTCCGCCTTCGTCGAGAACCTCGACACGAGCCCCTAGTCGGATCGCGACGCGTCGGCCATCTCTGCGGCGAGCTCGACCGTTGCGTCGTGCACGTCGTGGAGACCTCGATCAGCTGGCGGCCGCGCTGGCCTGGGTCACCCTCGCGTGGGACCCGGGGGCGGGGATCATGCGTCCGAAGTCGGGACCCCTGAATCAGCAAGCGCCGCTGCTCCGCGGCCCTGCTGGGGTCAGAGCACCGCAGCGAGGAAGGCTCGCGTCTCGGCGCACTCAGGCGACGTGATCAGCTGCTCAGGTGTGCCCTCCTCGAGGATCCGGCCCTCGTGGAAGAACGCCATCCGGTCGGCGACCTCGCGGGCGAAGCCCATCTCGTGGGTGACCACCATCATCGTCATGTGCAGGTCGGTGGAGAGCGTCTTCATCACCGATAGCACCTCGCCGGTGAGCTCCGGGTCGAGCGCGGAGGTCGGCTCGTCGAAGAGCATCACGTCGGGCTCCATCGCGAGCGCGCGGGCGATAGCGACGCGCTGCTGCTGACCGCCCGAGAGCCGGATGGGGTGCTCCCCGGCCTTGTCGGCCAGTCCGACCCGGTCGAGGAGGTCCTGGGCTCGCTTGGTGGCCTCGGTGGAGCTCACCCCAGCGCAACGGGGTGCGCACAGGACGTTGTCGAGCACCGTCATGTTGGGGAACAGGTTGAACTGCTGGAAGACCATGCCCACGCGCAGCCGGAGCTGACGGATCTGCTCGCGCTTGCGCCGGGTCCGGTGCCCGCCCTCGAGCCGGATGCCGGAGACCTCGATCGAGCCCTCGGTCGGGTCCTCGATGAAGTTCACGCAGCGCAGCACCGTGGACTTGCCGGAGCCGGAGCGCCCGAAGATCACCACCACCTCGCCGCGGCGCACCTCCATGTCGACGCCACGGATCACCTCGAGGTGCCCGAAGCTCTTGTGCAGCCCCTCGATGCGCACCACCACGTCGCCGCTCACTGGCCGGCCCCCGCCGCGCCGCCGCGCGGTTGGCCCTGTTCGTTGGCTGCCAGCATGGCCCGGGCCACGTGGTCCCGGTTGTAGCCGCGCCCGGTCCGCTTCTCCAGGCGCGCCTGGAAGAACGTGAACAGCATGGTCAGTCCCCAGTAGACGAGCGCGGCGGCGACGTACGCCTCGAGGTTCTTGTAGTCGGCCTTGCCGAGCAGCTGCGATCGGCGGAAGACCTCGGCCTGGGCGATGGTGACCCCCAGGAACGAGACGAGGGCGGTGTCCTTCATCATCGCGATGAACTCGTTGCCCGTGGGCGGGATGACGACCCGGAACGCTTGCGGCAGCACCACCTTGCGCATCTTCTGGCGGTACGTCATGCCGAGGGCGTCGGCGGCCTCGCCCTGCCCGCCCGCCACTGACTGGATGCCGGACCGGAAGATCTCGGTCATGTAGGCGCCGTAGTTGAGGCCGAGCGCGATGATGCCGGCCGTCATGGTCTCCAGGACCAGCGCCTGGTCGAAGCCCTCCGGGAGCCACTCGTAGTCCGCCGCGAGGTTGCGACCGACCGGAGGGAGCGCGAGGTACAGCAGGAACATCTGCACGATCAGCGGCGTGCCCCGGAAGAACGAGACGTAGAAGCCGGCGACGCCGTACGCCACCGGGTTGCGAGAGAGCCTGGCCAGGGCGCCGAGCAGAGCCAGGACGATGGCCAGCACGATGCCGCCGACCGCCATGAACATCGTGTAGCGGAGCCCGCCGAGGATGTAGCGGAAGTTGTCGCGGATCCAGTCGACGTCGAAGCGGGCTGCGTTGCCGATGAAGATGAGGATCGCGAACAGCACCACCCACACGGCCGCGACCTTGAGCCGGAACGGCACCCTCGCGGAGGCGAGCTGGACCCGCTCCCAGGTGTCACCCACGGCCGTGTTCCTTCCCCTGGGTGATCACTCCTGCGTGGTGAGGTCCAGGCCGTACCACTCCTCCGACAGCGCGGTGAGCGTGCCGTCCTCGTGCATCTCGCCCACGATCTCGTCCACCGCCTCGTAGAGGCTCTCCGAGGACGGGTCCGAGCTCTTGTCGAAGCCGACCGACAGCGGTTCGTAGAAGACCGGGTCGCCCACGATCTTCACCGGGTTGCCCGCGTCGATGTAGCCCTGGGCAGTCGTCACCGACGTGATGACCGCGTCGAGGCGACCGTTGGCCAGGTCCTGCAGCGCCGTGGTGTCGGTGTCGTAGCCGGACACCTCGGCGTCGTCGATGACGAAGTCGAACTCGTAACCTTCGATCGTCAGCTTCTTGTTCAGGAACTGCTCGTAGGTGCAGCCGGCGCACACGCCGATCTTCTTGCCGTCCAGGTCGGCGCTCAGGTCGCTGACGTCGTCGTCGTCCGCCAGCGTCACGACCACAGCGGGCGTGTAGTTGTAGGGCTCGGTGAAGTGCAGGACCTCTTGGCGGTCGTTGGTCGGCGTCATCGAACCGACGGTGGTGTCCCAGCGACCGTTCCAGCTGCCCGCGGTGATGACGTCCCAGGAGGGTGCCTCCCAGGCGACGTCGACGCCGAGCCGCTCAGCGATCTCGGTGGCGACGTCGATGTCGAACCCTTCGTACTCACCCGTCTGCTCGTTGAGGCTGGACTGCGGCGGGTACGCCGGGTCGGTGGACACCGTCAGCACGCCCTCCTCGCACACCTCTGCGAGCAGGCCCGTGGGCTCGTCCGAGCACGCGCCCTGACTGGACGGGCCGCCCGCTTCGTCGCCATCGTCTGCGTCATCTCCGCAGGCAGACAGCATCAGGAGGGGGAGCGTCGCCAGCACGGCGACGAGACGGGAACTGATGCGCATGGTGCCACCTTCGGATTGGAGACCTGTGCAGATACTGCCAGAGCGGGCGCCCGCCGGTCAGCGATCGAGGCACGGCTCTCCACAGATCCGGCTCGCCCTCTGTTGGAAAGCACCCGGGCTGACGTAGGTTGCCGGGAACAGCCAGGACGCCTCATTCTCGGGAGAGCCACCCATGGCGATGACGCCTACCGACGCGCGCGCAGCGCACGACGGGGAGCTGGTCGAGCAGCTCGACCTGCAGGTGCGTGGCCTGGTCCGTAGCGAGGGCGTCGACCCGCAGCGCGACGCGGGGTTGGTACGCCGGATCGTCGAGGGTGTCGTCCGTGAGCACGACGAGCGCAGCCTCACCGGGATGGTTGCGCCGGTGGCCGATGTCGATGGGCTGGTCGGGGAGCTGGTCGCCCGGGTATCGGGCTTCGGGCCGCTGCAGCCCTACCTCGACGACCCCGCTGTCGAAGAGATCTGGATCAACGATCCGAGCCGTATCTTCATCGCCCGCAACGGCCGGCACGAGCTGACCAACCTGATGCTCAGCACCGCCCAGGTGCAGGAGCTGGTGGAGCGGATGCTGAAGTCGAGCGGTCGGCGGATCGACGTCAGCCAGCCGTTCGTCGACGCGATGTTGCCCGAGGGACACCGGCTGCACGTCGTACTCGAGGGGATCAGCCGTGGGTTCAGCGCGGTCAACATCCGCAAGTTCGTGCTCAAGGCCGGCCGACTGTCCGACCTCGTCGAGCTGGGCACCCTGAGCCCGCGGGCCGCGGCGTTCCTGGAGGCGTCGGTGCGGGCCGGTCTCAACCTGCTGGTCGCCGGAGGGACACAGGCAGGGAAAACGACGCTCCTCAATTGCTTGGCCGCGGCGATCCCCGGAGGCGACCGGGTGGTCTCGGCAGAGGAGGTATGGGAGCTGCGCTTCCCGCATCCGGACTGGGTGCCGCTGCAGACCCGGCAGTCCGGGCTGGAGGGCACCGGCGAGATCCTGCTACGCGACCTGATCAAGGAGGCACTGCGGATGCGCCCCAGCCGGATCATCGTGGGCGAGGTTCGCGCCGAGGAGTGCCTCGACCTGCTGCTGGCGCTCAATGCCGGGCTTCCGGGCATGTGCACGCTGCACGCCAACAGTGCGCGCGAGGCGCTGGTGAAGATGTGCACGCTACCGCTGCTGGCAGGCGAGAACATCTCGGCCCGGTTCGTCGTCCCCACCGTTGCCGCGTCGGTCGACCTGGTCGTCCACCTGGGCATCGACGAGCAGGGAGTACGCCGGGTCAACGAGGTCGTCGCCGTGCCCGGTCGGGTGGAGAACGACGTGATCGAGTGCGAGCCGATCTTCGAACGCACCGGTGGCGAGCTGCGACGGAGCAGCGGCATGCCGACGAGCATCGAGCGCTTCGAACGAGTCGGGATCGACGTCCACCACCTGCTCAACGACGCGCGTTAGGACGACCATGGGCGCGCTGGTGGGCCTCGGTGTCGGGATTGGGCTGCTCCTCGTCTGGTCCGCGTTCTTTGTTCCCCGGCCCTCTCGTCGTACGACCACGGAAGCCGGTCCACTCGCCCGACTGTTGGCGCGGGCCGGCCTCGGCGACGTCTCGGTGACGGGGTTCGCGGTGCTGTGCCTGGCCAGCGGAGGGATCGCGGGAATCGTGATTCATGCGGTCTCCAGGACCGCTCCGGTGGCCGTGGCCTTCGGCACCATGGGCGGCTACCTCCCGGTCGCGGTGGTGTCCGGGCGCGCGCGTCGACGGCAACGCGACTTCGCGGAGGTCTGGCCCGAGGCCGTCGACAACCTGGCCTCGGCGGTCAGAGCCGGCATGTCGTTGCCGGACGCGCTGGCCGGGCTCGCGGTGCGCGGCCCCGAGCCGCTGCGGTCGTCGTTCGACGCGTTCGCGCTCGACTACCAGGTCAGCGGCACGGTTCGGCGAGAGCCTGGACCGGCTGAAGGACCGGCTCGCCGATCCCGTGGGTGACCGCGTCGTCGAGGGTCTGCGGATCGCCCGCGAGGTCGGCGGTGGTGAGCTGGGGCGACTGCTGCGCAACCTCTCCGGCTACCTGCGCGACGAGGCCCGCACCCGATCCGAGCTCGAGGCCCGGCAGTCGTGGGCGGTCAACGGCGCTCGGCTTGCGGTCGCGGCGCCGTGGGTCGTGCTGCTGCTGATGTCGTTCCAGTCCGAGGTGATCACCCGCTATCGCTCGACGACGGGCGCGCTGATCCTGGCGTTCGGGGCGGGGGCGAGTGTGCTCGCCTACCGGCTGATGATGCGGATCGGCCGGCTGCCGGTCGAACGGCGGATCCTGTCGTGACCTTGACACTCTGGGGCGCGGTCGCCGGCGGAGGCGCCGGGGTCGGCCTGCTGCTGGTGATCTCGCGGCTGCTGGTCATCCGGCGTCCGCAGCTCGCGCTCCGGGTGCTGCCGTACGTGCAGGACGTCCCGCGCCTCGGGGCGAGCGGCCCAAGCACCGCGCCGGCGTCGACCTCGGCGGCGCGAGGGGTGTTCGGCCCGATGCTTCGTGCCGCCGGCGAGGCTGTCGAGCGAGTGCTGGGAGGCTCGGAGTCCGTACGCCGTCGTCTCGAGCGTGCCGACCTCGACTCGGCCGTGCCGGACTTGCGGGTGGAGCAGGTGCTCTGGGGTCTAGGGGGCTTTGCAGTGGCGGCGGGGTACGGCGTCCTGCGCGCCCTCAGCAACCCGGGCGCCGGACCCGTTGCCGCGCTGGTCCTGTGCTTCGTGGCCTTCGCCGTCGGCGTACTCGCCCGCGACAACCACCTCTCCGGTCAGGTTCGTCGACGCGAACGCCGGATCATCGCGGAGTTCCCCACCATCGCCGAGCTGCTCGCCCTGGCGGTCGCGGCGGGGGAGAGCCCGGTGACCGCCCTCGAGCGCGTCGTACGACGAAGCGGCGGTGAGCTGTCCGCCGATCTGGGTCGGGTACTCGCAGCAATACGCACCGGCGAGCCCGTCGCGTCAGCGTTCGACCAGCTTGCTGCCAGTTCAGGTCTTCCGCTGGTTGCGAGGTTCGCCCAGGGCGTCGCGGTTGCTGTCGAGCGCGGCACCCCGCTGGCCGATGTGCTGCACGCCCAAGCGGCCGACGTGCGCGAGGCCGGCCGACGGGAACTGATCGAGATCGCGGCCCGTCGTGAGGTCTTCATGATGATGCCGGTCGTGTTCGTGGTGCTGCCGATCACCATCCTGTTCGCGTTCTGGCCCGGCGTCGTCGGCCTGTCCCTCACCACTCCCTGATATCTCGGAAAGGTTCGATCATGGAGCAACTCTCACTACTCATCACCAGGCTGTGCACCGCCCTGGTCCCGGATCGCGACGAGCGCGGCGACGTACCGGGCTGGGTGCTCGTGACCGTGATGTCGGCGGGCTTGGTGATGGCGATCTGGGGGCTGGCCGAGGGCCAGCTCACGGAGATGCTGCGGAGCGCGCTGAACTCGGTGAAGTAGTGCGCCGCGAGCGCGGCGCCGCGGTCGTCGACTTCGTGCTGGTCCTGGTCGTCCTGACCCCACTGGTGCTCGGGATCCTCCAGGTGGCGCTGGTGCTGCAGGTGCGCAACACGCTCGCGTCAGCCACTTCCGAGGGAGCTCGGGTTGCCGCCACCGCCGACCGCGGGCCGGGCGACGGGGTGGCGGCGACCCGCGAGCAGATCAGCGACGCGGTCGCGGGGCGGTACGCCGAGGACGTCAGCGTCCGCGCGGTGACCATCGACGGAGCGCCGGGGGTCGAGATCACCGTGCGCGCCCAGATCCCAGCGCTCGGTCTCGGCGGCCCGGCGATCGAGGTCGAGGTGTCCGGACGGGCGGTCGAGGAGCCGGAACGGTGAGGCGCGACGAGGGCGGCAGCGCGGCGGTCGAGCTGGTGTGGCTGGGCATCCTGCTGCTGGTGCCGATCCTGTGGATCGTGCTGTCGGTGTTCGAGGTGCAGAAGGGCGCCTTCGCGGCGTCCGCCGCGGCGAGGTCGGCCGGTCGGGCCTATGTGCTCGCCCCCACCGACGACGAGGGTGAGCGGCGGGCGCGCGCCGTGGCGGAGCACGCGCTCGCCGACCAGGGACTCGAGGGCGCGCCGTTGTCGATGACGGTGACCTGCACGCCGTACCCGCACGACTGTCACAGCGGCACCTCGGTCATCACCGTCCGGATCGCCACACGTGTCGATCTGCCGCTGATGCCCGACGCCCTCGGCGGTGACAAGCCGAGCTTCGCGCTGGACGCGACGCACACCGTGCCGATCGGGCAGTACCAGGAGGTGGGCGATGCCGGCCCGTGACGAGCACGGGCAGGTGTCCGTTCTGATCATCGGGTTCGCCGCGGTGTTGCTGCTCGCGATCGCCGTGGTCATCGACGCGAGCGCCGCCTACCTGCAGCGACAGGGACTCGACACGCTCGCCGACGGCGCGGCCCTCCGCGGCGCTGATCTCGGTGCGACGGGGGAGGACGTCTACCGAGGCGGCGTACCCGACGGGGAACTCGAGCTCACCGCTGCCAAGGCGCGCGCGGCGGTTCGCGACTACTTAGGTGAGGTCGGCGCCTACCGGAAGTACCCCGGGCTGACCGCGCACGTGACCGTCAGCGCGACCACCGTCGAGGTGCGGCTGACCGCGCCGGTCGACCTGCCGCTCACGATCCCCGGCTCGCCCGAGCGCCCCACGGTCGGTGCGACCGGCGCAGCGATCGTCAGTCCGGACTAGGGCGTCGGCGACTTCCAGCCATCGTTCATGTACTCCTCGATGAGACGACGCTGGATGTGCCAGAAGGTGCCGTCGTTCGGGTTCTGCGGGTTGGTCGGTGCGTCGTAGTGCGTGCCCGGCATCTGCTCGAGCTGCGCCGGGAATCCGGCGGCGACCATCTGCTGGATCTCGGCCTGGACCGCGGCGAGCGGGTACGTCTGGTCGCCGGTGGCGTGCAGGTGGCGGACGTTGAACTTCCAGCTCGCCGCCGCCAGGGACTGCTGCGCCGTCGAGCCGGTATCCCGGAACGGGGAGGTGTTGGCGGCGAGCACGCCCGCGAACAGCTCGGAGTGGTAGAACGCAGTCCGGTAAGCGAGGTCCCCACCTGACGAGTAGCCGCTGAGGATGATCTGGCGCGGGTCGATGTTGAAGTGCGCCGTCACGCTCTTGACGGTGTCTAGGATTCGACGCTCTCCTCCGTCACTGTTGGGCTGGCCCGGCGTCCAGCACCTGTTGCCGGTCTCGGCGCCGTCCGGAGCGACGGTGATGTAGTGGTAGCCGTAGTAGTCGGCGTCGTTCCAGGGGGCACCTTCGCTGGTCCCACCGCAGCCGTGCAGGGTGATGAGCACCTTGAACGGTCCCGGGATGTCGTCGTCGGGGACGTAGATCCAGTACTTCCCGGTGACGTCGGTGTAGTCGGTCACGGTGTTGTACGCGTCCGGTGTCAACGGGTCGCAGTTAACCGTCTCGCAGAGCTCGTCCCCGCCGCCATCGACCGTGGCGGTGCCGATCACCCGGCAGTTGTTCTTCTCGTTGCGCTCCTTGACCTTGCCCCAGTAGTCCGCACAGCCGAGCACCTGGTACTCGCCCGGGTCAGCGTTGGCCAGCGAACCCCGGATCGCGACCTGTCGCGAGGCGCCCCTCTTCAGAGGCTTGACCTTCACGCTCCCCAGCTCGGTGAACTCCCCCGACTGGGTGCTGTACAGACCGAGGCCGGCCCGGGTGGCGACCTTGACTCCGGCGTACTTCGCCTTCACCTTGAACGCGGCGTTCACCTGGGTGCCGGACTGGGTGGCGGAGCCTCCGGACGGTATGACGAGATCCGGGCGCCCCGCGGCCTGCGCCGTCGAGGGGCCGAGCGCGACCAGCGCAGTGATCAGCACGAGCAGAAGCGCAAGGGCGGAACGGGGCAGCACCATGCGTGCACGGTAGGACCGGGACGCCGATCTCGACACCCGTCGTATGGACCAGTCGCGGAGGCGGGAGGCGGCGGCAGTGATGGGGCTCACGAGGGTGAGAGCAGCGCCATCAGCAGGACCGACCCGGCCTGGTAGTTGATCGCGACCTCGTTGGTGACGTAGTCGTCGACGTGGTCCCGGTAGACGGCCTCCTCCGTGTCGAACGGACCGAGGGTGAGCGGGGGCAGGTACTCCTGTTCCCGCAGATCCTGCGCCGGAGCCGGCCCACCGACGATCGCGCCCTTGGGGAGATCAGGCCCCAGCACCGTCGCCCAGTGGTGGGGATGGTGGACGTCGTACCCGACCTGGAAGCGCAGCCCCCAGGGGTTGGCTCCGAGGAACCAGGAGAGCGCTCGATGCGCGGCTCGTCCCGCGGGCTGGTATCCGTTGAGCGCGGCGAGCAGCGCCATCAGGCTGCCGCTCTGGTTCCCTCGGGCGCTGCCCCAGGTGAGCTCCCCGGCCAGGCCGAAGGCGTTCCGTTCGCTCTCGTAGATGATGGAGTCGGCGCCGGCCCGCAGGATCCGGCACGCATGGTTGCGGGTCGTCGCATCCGACGCGCCGGGTCTGCCGAGTACGCCGCAGAGCTCGGCGGCGGGCAGGCCTGCCATCTCGAAGTTGTCCATGGCGACCAGCCAGCCCATCTCGCCGTCGTCGGTCACCGAACGCAGCCAGCTCAGTGCAGCCTCCGCGTACGCGTTGTTCCCGGTCGCCCGCCACAGCTCTACCGCCGCGGCGGCGAGGTCATCCTCAACAGTCTCCTGCGGATACCACTCATTGGCCCAAGGGCCGCGCAGCGACCGCGCCTTGGTGAACCACTGCTCGGCGGCACGGAGGTACCGCTTCCTCAGGTCACCGGTCGTGCGTTGGGCGGCCAGTGCCAGGGCAGTCGAGGCACTCGCGGCGACGTCGGCCCCCTTGGTCGTGGAGGTGAGCACATACGTAGGTCGCCGCTTGATCAAGGGTGAGGACGACGAGTCGTCATCGGCCGGGTCGCGGAACCCGCCGATGTCATGGTCTGCGACCACGTTGCCGACCGTGTGGACGAAGACCTTCTTGCTGGGATGAGCCTTCAGCAGCCACCGCGTGCCGACGTTTGCCATCGCGTTGAGCCGCCCCGCGGACGCAGGCTGGTTGCGGGCTGCGAGCTGCAACATGGTCGCGGCGAAGCCGATCGTCACGGTGAACTTGACTTGGTCGCCCGCGTCCATCCACCCGCCCTGGACGTCGATCGTCTTGCCCTTGCGCGGGCCGTTGGCCATCTTCGACTTGGCGTCGTTGAGGTGGCTCGGCCCGTGCAGGGTGGACGGGTTGCGGCCATCGGCGTTGGAATCGAAGATCCCGAGCAGCGAGGCCAAGATGCCTGGGTAGGGGTCGGTCTCCACTACGACCGGCCCGGACTCGATCCCGCCCGCCACGACCTGGTAGGTGCCGGGATCGTCCACCGCGGAGAAGTCGGCCGCGGCTGCGTGGGCCCAGGGCGCGGACGTTCCGGAAACCTCCTCGAGGGAACTGGTGTACACCACGGTCCCGGTGTGGTCGATGACGGTGAACGGCGAGCCGACCATACTTGCGGCCGAGCCCACGACAGCCACCTTGAAGGCATCGGCGGCGACGATCTGAGGTACTCGCACCACGTCCGGAGCGGCCGCTTCCTCGGCTTTCGAGGCAGCGGCTCCTGAGAGCACGAGCGCGAGGGAAAGCACAGCGAGAGAGAGGCGACGGGGGGAGCTCATCTTCGGAGGCTAGGACTGGCCCCTTCCGTTGTCGCTAGAGGTCCAGACAGGACCTTGAGTGACGCTTGCCACGCGGGTGACACGCATCTCCGTGTCTGGGGACGCAAGGAGCACTGCTTCCAGCTGCCTCGCTGACGCTGCGCGGCTTTGACCTGTCTCTACAGCACAAACACGCCCCGCGCCTTTCGGAAGTACGCGGTCTGACCGCGCACGTCGGCCCGGACTGAGCGTCCCGGTGCTGGCGACCACGTCGTACCCGTTCGGCGCGGTGATCGGCTCTCGCGATGCGGCCAGCACCACCCGCGAGCCCGCCGTCGGCGAGCACCCAGCCGGCTGGACCGGCCGAGGCGGGGAGCCGGAGCGGCCACACCCGCTGGACCAGCATGGCTACCACGACGCCGGCCAGTGCCTCTCCCGGCAGTGGGATGCGACCCACAGTCGCCGTGATTCTCGCGCGGGTCTCCTGGCGACCGCGGCCGGCACGGTCCGGTTCTCGCCCAGGGCGGGCGATGATGGCGGGGGGCGAAAGCGCAAGCACCAGTAGAGCATCAGCGCCGAGCTGACCACGTAGAACAGGTGCAGGACCCAGATCGGCCCCGGTGGTAGGTGGACGACGTAGACGGAGTGCACTGCGTTGCCGATGTTGGCGAGCGCGATGTTCCCGAGGCTGTACGACGACAGTTCACGCGTGCGGGCCGCCTTGAGGAGCATGGGCAGCACGCTGCCGGCGAAAATGGTCGTGGAGACCATCCCGGCCAGGATTGGCAGCGTCGCACCCATGCCCTCGACGTTATGCACCCAACGTGGGTGGGCGCGTCGGATCAACGACCCAATTCGAGCAGGTGTGATGGGAAAACCCACCCATGCGGCTCGGGCCCGGCGCTCGGTGGTTCGGTTTACCCATCGGGTGCCACGCAGTGGGTATCTGGCCCGATGTGCGCCGGGTCGGGCGCTCCTAGCGTCTTGGTGACGTTAGGAGGCGTCCCATGACCACCCAGCACATCGAGACCCTGATCATCGGGGCCGGCCAGGCCGGCCTCGCCACCGGCTACCACCTCAAGCAACTCGGCCGGGAGTTCCTGATCCTCGACGGCATCGAGCGGGTTGGCGACAACTGGCGCTGCCACTGGGACTCGCTGCGGCTGTTCACCCCGGCGAAGTACGACGGGCTTCCGGGCCTGCCGTTCCCGGGCGACCCGTGGTCGTTCCCCGCCAAGGACGCGGTCGCGGACTACCTGGAGTCCTATGCCCTCGAGATGGACCTGCCAGTGCGGTTACAGACCCGGGTCGACCGGCTCAAGGAACGGCCGGGAGGCGGCTTCACCGCGCAACTCGGTGCCGAGACGATCACGAGCGACCACGTCGTGGTGGCCACAGGCACCCGGGGGCGCACCCCGCACCTGCCCGAGGTCGCGAGCCTGCTGGACCCGTCCATCCGGGCGTTGCACTCCACCGAGTACCTGCGCCCGTCCCAGCTCAGCCATGGCCCGACGCTCGTGGTCGGAGCGTCGCACAGCGGCTGCGAGATCGCCTACGAGATCGCCGAGCACCTGCCGGTGACGCTATGCGGTCGCTACACCGGGAACGAGCCGTTCGCCCCCGGCTCGGGATGGGACCGGGTCTTCACCCCCCTGATGGTGCTGGTCGCCAACCACGTGCTGACCCGACGCACCCCGCTGGGACGCAAGGTGATGCGGTATCTCCGCAGTCCGCACCACGGCGCTCCGGCCGCGCGGATCAAGCGGCGCGACCTGGAAGAGCGCGGAGTGCGGTGGCTAGAGCAGCGCGTGACCGGGGCGTCGCCAGACGGGAAGCCTGTGCTGGCCGACGGCACCGTCCTGGACGTCACGACGGTCATCTGGTGCACGGGATTCGAGCACCACTTCGAATGGATCGACCTTCCGGTCTTCGACCAGCAGGGCTGGCCCCAGGAGTACCGCGGTGTCGTCGACGAAGCGCCCGGGCTCTTCTTCTGCGGACTGGTCTTCCAGTACGCGTTCAGCTCGATGGTGCTCCTGGGTATCGACCGCGACGCGGCGTACGTGGCCGGCAGGATCGCCGAGCGCAGCCGAGACAGGACGCGGGTCGCCACCTGATACCCCTCACGCGCGAGCGCCCTACTCAGTACCTTCGGAACCGGAGGTGATGCGTGATGGGCGTGATCGACGACCTGCGCCGAGCCCGCGAGGCCTACGAGCGACGCGAATGGGTCTCGGCATACCGGACGCTTTCGGACCTGAACGAGTCCGACCTCACCCCCGGTGACTTCGCCGCGCTCGCGACCACGGCATACCTGCTCGGTCAGCGCAACGACTGCATCCAGGCGCTGCAGTGGGCCTACCAGGCCAACCTCGACCAGGCCGAGGTGCAAGCCGCCGTCCGCTCCGCGCTCTGGCTCGCCACGGTGCTCGTCGCGGGCGGCGAGGGCGCGATCGGGAGCGGCTGGGTGGCACGGGCGCAGCGACTGCTCGGGGAGGTCGAGGGCGACATCGTCGAGCGCGGCTACCTCCTCGACATGCAGGGGATCGGCCATGTCATGAACGGCGAGTTCGCCGAGGCCGCGGCCCTGGCCCCGCAGATCACCGACTACGGGAGACGGTTCCACGACCCGGACCTGCTGGCCGCTGGGCTCAGCTTCGAGGGCAGCCTGACGATCTACTCCGGGCGAGTGGCCGACGGGCTGCGGTTGCTCGACGAGGCCATGGTCGGGGTGCTCGCCGGTGAGGTCTCACCGATCTACTCCGGGCTGGTGTACTGCTCGGCGATCGAGGCCTGCCAGGAGGTTTCGGACCTCGGCCGAGCCGGTGAGTGGACCCACGCCCTCACCACCTGGTGCAGGTCCCAGCCCGGCATAGTGGCATTCACCGGCCAGTGCGCCGTGCACCGCGGTCAGCTGATGCGGCTGCACGGCGCGTACGCCGAGGCGTTGGCCGAACTCGAACAAGCGACCGCCAGATACGCCGCAGCCGGCGGCCACCCGGCGGTCGGGTTGGCCTCCTACGAGCGCGGGGAGGTCCAACGGCTGCGCGGTGAGTACGACGCGGCCGACGCGGCATACGACGATGCCGCCGCGCACGGTCACCCCGCGCAGCCCGGCAGAGCCCTGCTCTGGCTCGCCCAGGGCAGGGTCGAGGCGGCATCGGCGGCCTCTCGCAGACTGCTCGCCGAGGTCACCGACCCGGTCCACCGGTCCGGCCTGCTGCCGGCCGTGGTCGAGGTGTCTGTGGCGGCCAGTGACGTCGAGGCGGGCGGCGCCGCCGCGCAGGAGCTGACTGAACTGGCGGGCTCGTTCGGGTGCCCGGCGTTGCTCGCCGCTGCCGACGCCGCCTCGGCCCAGGTGGCGCTGGCCCGGGGCGACGCCGCCACGGCCCTCACCCTGGCGCGGGAAGGGCTCGAGAGGTGGGCCAGGCTGGAGGCGCCGTACGAGGCGGCCCGCTGCCGGGCGCTGCTCGGTCGGGCCCTCCGGCTGCTGGGCGACGAGGCATCCGCGGTGGGCGACCTCACCGCGGCGCGACGAACGTTCGCAGAGCTCGGCGCCGCGCCGGCCGAGCGCGAGGTCGCCGACCTGCTCGGCCAGGCCGAGGCGCCATGCGGGCTCAGCCCCCGCGAGGTGGAGGTGCTACGACTGGTGGCAGCCGGCCGGAGCAACCCCGAGATCGCGGCCATGCTGTTCCTGTCCGAAAAGACCGTGGCCCGGCACTTGTCCAACATCTTCACCAAGCTCGATGTCGGCTCCCGGACCGCGGCTGCGGCCTTCGCCTACGAGCACCGTCTCGTCTGAACGGCCCATCTGCGCGCCATCCCCGGGTCGCCCGACCATCCCACCGTCGGTGCCAGTGGGGCGGCCGTCGTCAGTCCGGATTGAGCTCTATGGCTTCGGCGTGATGGTGACCTGCACCGGCCTGTTGGTGGTCACATCGAGCTCGACGTAGGAGCCGTTCTTCGTGACCGTCCCGGCGCTGGCGACGACCTTGTACCCGTGCGGCGCGGTGATCGGGCTGACGAAGATCACGGTGGGTGCGTCGATCGACGAATCGGCGACGTACGACATCGTGAACTTGCCGGTCGCCTGGTTGTAGTCGTACCTCAGCTTCTTGCCGGCGGTGGCCTGCGGGTAGGTGCGCACCAGCTGGCGGATCTTGGCCCGCTTGACGCTGTTCAGGTCCGCGTCGTCGGTGAACAGTCCCTGGTCGGTGTCGGCGGTGGTCGGGTCGTTCCAGAACTTGTAGGCCCAGTAGATCCAGCCCATGTTGTGGGCGTCGGCGGTGTCCGCGTCGATCGCCAGAGCCGCGGCGTTGTCGGTGGCGCCCCACTCGGTCATCAGCGGGACCGCTTTCATCTTCGCGGCCTGGTCGAGCGCGTGCTTGTTGCGGTCCTGGGCGAAGCTCTTGCAGGACGAGGTGAAGTCCAGCGGGACCCCGAGCGAGGCCAGGAACGTGGCGCTGCAGTAGCTGTGCCACGACAGGCCGAGGTTGGCCTCGCCCCGAACGCGCTTGAGGTACGTCGGCAGCGGCAGGCCGCCGGAGAGCTGCTGCGGCTCGTACCAGACGATGTTGTGCGGGTCGACCGAGCGGATGCCGGCCAGCGCCTTGTTCTGCGCGGGCTGAAGCTCCTTGACGTAGCTCTGACTGCAGCCGCCGACGAAGCAGGTGGCCCACTCGCTGCCGACCCAGGGCTCGTTGATCAGGTCGTAGCCCATCGAGTAGGGCTGGTCCCTGTAGTGCCTGGCGACCTGCTTCCAGTAGGTCACCCAGTGCTTGAGCAGCCCGCGCTCGTTGGCCCAGAACTCGTCGAAGACGGTGCTGACCTCGGGGGTCCAGTAGTTGAACGGGAACGGGAAGGTCGGGGCGGCTCCGAGGGACCACGGGAGGGGGCGCCGCATCGCCCAGTCCGGCACGCCTTCGCCGCCGTACGTCTCGTGCCACTGGTCCTGGTGCATGTCGAACTGCATCCAGATGCCCTGGTCGGCCATCAGGTCGACGACCCGGTCCCACTTGTCGAAGTACGTCGGGTCGACGACACCGGGGGCGGTCGGGTTCACGCCCGGCCACAGGACGCCCAGCCGCGCGCCGTTGAACCCGTGCTCGTGAAGCCAGTCCGCGTCCGCGGCGGTGAAGCCCTTGCGCGAGTCCGGCGGCGCGTACGGCGCCCGCTTCCACACGAAGTTCAGCCCGTGCACGATCACCAGTCGCCCGTGCTCGTCGACGACGTACCGGCCCTCGCGCTGCAGCCGCGGGATCGGGTCGGGATCCGCGGGAGCGACCTCCGTGCTGGGCTTTACCGCGGCCGCGGCCGCGGCCGCGTCACGTGCCGGCGCCAGCAGGACTGCGAGCAAGAGGACAAGCAGCAGCGCCAGGAGCTTCCTCATGTCACTAGAACGAGTTACAGATTCCGGCGTTATGTGACTCACAGCCGGAAGCGTCCGGCGAACGCCCGCAGGGGCAGGTCGGCGCTGGTCATCAGCCCGGCTGGCGCGGCGACGACGGAACGGATCGCGTGCAGGGCCGGCATGCCGGTGACGGTCATGCCGATCGAGGCGAACTCGGCAGGATCGGAGAGATCGACGCCAGGGGCCGGGAAGATCATGTGCTTGTTGTAGATCTGCGGGTCGCCCTTGATCTGGGTGATGTAGCAGCCCTTGATGTCCCAGCTCGGGTCGGTGTGCGGCGTCATCTGCCACTCCAGGTGGGTCTCGACGCGAGGGACGCCGTCGATCAGGCCCTGGTACTTGATGTAGCTGCCGCCCAGCGATCCCTTCGGTAGCTGGTACCAGCCCAGGTCGATGTCCTTGGTGCAGGCGCCGAGCTCGTAGGAGAAGGTCACCTCGTCGAGCTCGACGCCGAAGCAGTCGGCCTGGAGGTGGACGGAGTCGGCGAACACCGCGGTGTACTTCTCCAGCATCGCCGGTAGCTCGGGGTCATCGACCGAGAGCCCGTAGCCGACCTCGCGCCAGGTGTCCGCGGAGTGGTGGCAGGACACGTCGACCGACTCGATCGTGGTGACGTTCTCGATGTCGGCCACGTCGGCGGAGCAGACGACGGCGAGGATCTGGTTGAGGCCGGGGTTCATGCCGGTGCCGTAGAACGTCGCGCCGCCGCGCTCGCACGCCTCCTGCACCACCTCGGTCGTACGACGACCCGACGGGTGTGGGTGGTTGGTGTCGCGGTGGAAGCCGGTGATCCAGTCCGCGGTGGTGACGATGTCGATGCCGGCCTCGAGGACCTGTACGTAGAGGTCCTCGTCGGGGAAGACGCCGTGGAAAGTCACGACGTCGGGCTTCGCCGCGATGATCTCCTCGACAGTGCCGGTGGCGGTGACGCCCACGGGTTCGATGCCCGCCAGCTCTCCGACGTCGCGGCCGATCTTGTCGGGGGAGTAGCAGTGGACGCCGATCAGCTCGAGGTCCGGGTGCGGGCCGAGCCGCCTGATCATCTCGGAGCCGACGTTCCCGGTGGCCACCTGGAAGACACGGATCGGGCGGGTCATGCGGGGCTCCTCGTTCGGTCCGGGTAGAACTGCTCGGCCCACTGCCGCAGCGCGGTGAAGCCGGGGTACTCGCCGCGCGACAGCGCGGCCGGGCTGGCGTACTTCTGGTGCGACCAGATCTCGATGTCGGCCTCGAACTGCTCGATCACGCCGCGGGCGTTCTTGTCCGCGGACTCCGAGTGGTCGCGGTCGTCGCCGGGCTTGCGGCCGATCCAGACGCTGAACCGGACGTCGCAGGTCGAGTCGTCCACCGGCGTGATGGCCGATGCGGTGCGGTTGTCGATCATTCCCCAGGTCTTGGTCACCGCCAGGCCGAGGCCGCAGTTGATCGCGTTGACCCCGCTGTCGATGTCCTCGATGCGCCCGCCCGCGTCGGCGTCGTCGAAGGTGATGGTGAAGTCGACGTACGAGATCGGGTCGTCGAACTCCTGCCGCGTGAAGATCGGCACGATCGGCACCTGGTGCACGAACTTGAAGTGCGCGAAGTCGACACCGTTCTCCAGCACGTACTGCGGGTGCAGCTCGAGCCGCTGCTCGAAAAGGCGGCTGTGCTCGCAGAGCGGGTAGTAGTCGTCGGCGGTGGCGCCGTCGTCGAACCCGGTGAAGAGATCCGGTACGTCGAACGTCGGTGCGCCCCGGTCGACGTCGTGCCAGACGTAGATCGACTCGTTCAGCTCGGTGACCGGCATCGTGTTGATCCGCTTGCCGATGTTGGGCCGGTCCTCGTAGGGGATGCAGACGTTGCGGCCCTGGTCGTTCCACTCCCAGCCGTGGAACGGGCAGCGGATCCGGTCCTCGACGACCGTGCCGCCGTACCCGAGGTGCGCGCCGAGGTGCTCGCAGTAGGCATCCATCACCGTGACCTGGCCCGACATCGCCCGCCAGGCGACCAGGTCGCGGCCGAAGTAGTGCATCCGGTGCACCTGCCCGAGGCCGACCTCGTGGGACCAGGCGACCTGGAACCACCCCGTCGGGTTCATCGGGAGCGTCGGCTTCACGCGGCCACCTCCGGCCAGTAGAATCACGGTTCTGGGAAACAGAATCACGGTTCTGTTTGGTCGTCAAGGGAGCGGAGGAGGTCCGGTGTCGGTCGCCGAGGAGCGCCTCAGCCTCTACCAGGACCTGGTGCTGACCGCCGCCGAGCGCGAGTTCGCGCGGGTCGGCTTCGCGGACGCCAAGATGGCAGCGATCGCCAAGGCCGCCGACCTCTCCCTGGCGACCATCTACAAGACGTTCCCCGGCAAGACCGAGATCTGGAACGACCTGCACGCCGAGCGGATGACCGCGCTCCTCGCCCTGGTAGAGCAACGTACGGCGGCCAGCAGCTCACCCCTCGACCGCCTGGTCGACGGGATGGCTGCGGTCGCCGAGTTCCTGATGGCCCACGACGCCTACCTCGAGCTCAGCCTCGGCGCCAGCTCCGGCTGGCTGACCGCTGGTGGCAGTCACGGCGTACAAGGCACGGTCTGGGGCTCCGGCCTCGACATGATCGCCTCCGGCGTCGAGGCCGCCACGGCTGCCGGCGAGTTGGCTGACCTGCGCCCCCGTATCGCTGCCGGCCTCGTCGTTTCCGCCCTCCAGGTCTGGTTGGCCGACTGGGTCGACTCGGGTCGCGACCGCCACCCCTCTGTCGTGGTCGACGACCTCGTCTCCCATCTCCGCTCGATGCTCACCTAGGAGGGGCGACTACTCCGCTTCGCCCGGCTCGATCACCGGCTCGGCCTGGGTCGGCTCGGCCATGTTGAGCTTCTCGGCCACCCACTGCTTCGCCTTCTGCACAGTGCCGAGGTCCTTGCCGGCGACCAGCCACGCGATGCCGAAGGAGACGAAGGAGATCACCTCTCCCCAGTAGGTGCTGATGAAGACGGCGACCACCGCGCCGATGAGGATGCCGGCCCCGGTCGCCAGATAGATCAACACCTTGCGCGCCCTCGGGCCTGGTGCCGGCCCGCCATCGGTCCCCGGCAGATCGGCTCCGCGGCTCAGGTGCCGCCAGAGCTGGCGCTCGCGACGCAGCTTGCGCCACACGACGCGGACGTCTCGGTGCTTGCCGCAGACGTGCTCGGCCGCCGACCCGTACCCGAACTCGCGCAACGCGAACACCACGCAGAGAGCGGCGAGCAGCAGCACGAACAGGCTCGCACTCACTCCGTGGATCATCTTGACCGCGGACTCGCCGAAGTGCTCCTGGATCGCCGCGCAGAACGGGGGCCCGGGGAAGTTCGTGCAGCTGTCGTCCGGCACTCCGACGTCCTGGTAGGTGCCGTCGACCAGGACCCGGTAACGGGCGGTGGGGAAGATCGCGACGATGATCACGAGGATCCCGGCCGTGAAGCTGAGCACGAAGTCCCACGTCCTCGGTCGCGAGGACATGTAGCTGAGCAGGAAGCCGCCGACCATGAACAGCCCGCCGACGAAGACCTCGCGCGCCCCGGAGTGGTAGTAGGCGCTCATCGAACCGCGCACCGGGCTGTCCTCCAGGAAGACGCCGTCGATGAGGATGAGCAGGAACGGGAGCGTGAAGGCGATCAGCCCGATCAGGAAGCGGACCCCGAGGTAGGAGTTCACGAAGAACTCGGCCGCACTTCCGGGCTCGAGTCGCTCCGGGCGACGATCGAAGATCTTGAGCTGAAGTCCCACCACGCCTCCAGTGCCGAGACGACGACGATAACCGGTTCAGGCCTCGCGCGAGTCGATGAGACCATGAGGAGATGCTCGAAGCACTCGGGGTTCGAGACGAGGACGAAGCCGTCTATCGCGAGCTGCTGTCGCGCACCCAGGCGGGTGTCGACGAGCTCGCCGAGGGCATCGATGACGACGCGCTCCGCGTCGAGGCGGCGCTCACCCGGCTGGAAGACCTCGGCCTGGTCAGCCGGCTGCCCGGACAGCCGCTGCGGGTGCGTGCGGCGCGGCCGGACGTGGCGGTCGACGTACTGGTCTCCCGGCGGCAGGAGGAGCTCGCCCGAGCTCAGCTGGCTGCCCGCGACCTGCTCTCCGTGATGCCGGCCGAGGAGCGGCACCGGCCCGAGGACATCGTCGAGGTACTGGTGGGCCGGCCCGCGATCGCGGCCCGGTTCGAGCAGCTGATCACCGGCACCCGCGAGGAGCTGATGGTCTTCGACCGCCCGCCGTACGTCGCCGACGCGCAGCGTTCCGACACCTCGGTCACGACTCTGCTGGGCGAGGGAGTCACCGTGCGCGGTATCTATGCGCCCGAGGCGCTCGAGCTGCCGGGCGCCCTGGAGGCGGCGCAGGAAGCGGTGCGCGCCGGCGAGCAGTCGCGGGTGCACGCCAACGTGCCCATGAAGCTGGCGATCGGCGACCGGGGGCTGGCGATCCTGCCGGTCAGCTCCGCAGAGATCGTCGATGCGGCGCTGTGCATCCGACCCTCGGCCCTGCTCGACACCCTGGTGCAGTTCTTTGAGCTGCTCTGGGTCCAGGCCACCCCGATCGTCGCGGTCGACGGCGACGGTGAGGTCTCCGACCGGCTGCTCGCTGCGCTGCTCGCGTCGGGCGCCAAGGACGACGTGATCGCCCGGCACCTCGGCGCCAGCACCCGCACCCTCAGCCGTCGGGTCGCGGAGATGATGGACCACCTGCACGTCCGGACCCGGTTCCAGGCCGGGGTGCAGGCGGTCCGCCGCGGGTGGATCACCTAGGGCGCGTCTCCCTATCCCCGGCCTGCTACGTGCCGCGCTGGACGCACGCTGGCGGCCCTGGATTGGGAGACACGCCCCGGGCTCAGCGGACGTACCAGGCCCGGGTGATCCGCTGATCTAGCGCCGAGCCGGCGTCGTCGACCGCGTGCACCTTGAGCGAGACGAAGCCGGTGCCGCGGGGGAGAGTCACCCTGTCACCCCGCACGGTCGCCGGCCGCCAGGTGGCCCCGTCGTCGTACGACGCCTTCACGGCGACATCGATCGGGGTGTCCGACCCGTCCAGGTGGGCGAGCTTCAACCGGAAGCTGCGGCTCTCGGACCGGTTGCGCAGGTCCACCTTGACGTCGTAGTCCGCGACGATCGCGGGCTGCACGACCGCCTCGCCCGCGGGCACCGCCACCGACTGGAACGTCCAGGTGGTCTCGGTGTGCGTCGAGAGCTTCGCCCACGACTGCGGGTTGTCGGCGGTGAACGAGATGTCGATCCGCGCGTCGCCCGCGGGCAGCACGGCGAACCCGGTCGGCCGGGCGGTCGTGTCCGCGACCACTACGTCGTCGGCGCTGATGACCAGGTGGGTGCTCATCCCGCTGTCGTCGGTGTAGGGCGCCCCGTGGTTGCCGTCGGCGTCGGTGAAACCCGAGATGTAGACGGTCAGCGCGTCGCCCGAGCGCTCGAACGGCACCACCGGGTTGGGGGCGGCCGTGATCGGTGCCGCGCCGACCGGCTTGTCGACCTTCTTGCCGGCCGGGTAGGCGCGGATGCCGGGATCAGTCAGGAACATCCGGTGCACCTCCGGACCAGGGAACAACGCGTTGTACCTCGTCTCCGGCGTCGCGGCCCCGAAGCTCCAGCGGGTGTCCGGATCGGCGAGCCGGTACTCGCTGCGGGTCTGGGCGCCGCCGCGGATCGGGAACAGCGTCGAGACCGCAAACTCGTCGCCCGGTTGCCAGGGGTAGGCGGCCTCGGAGAACGTCGAGGACTTCCTCGGCTGGCCGTGGAAGTGGCGCACCTGCTCGGAGAGGTTGCCGTTCGGGCCGCGGCGCGCGGTGTAGGTCAGGTCCGGACCGATCTTGCCGTTCTCCTTGAGCACCAGGTCGTAGACGTACGGCGTGGCCGCCCGGCCACGCACCCCGACCCGGTCGCGGCGGCGGAGGTCGACCAGGTCCCGGCCGTCGGCACGGCTGAGCCGCAGGGTCGGCACGTCGAGCATCGCTCCGGTCGCTCCCGGGTCGCCGTTGTCGCCCGGCTCGTCGTTGTAGATCGCGACCAATGCAGCACCCTTGCCGGCAGCACGGTTCGACTGGATGGCCACCGCGATGTCGTCGGAGCGTTCCACCAAAGCGAGCGCTCCGCGGAGGTTCCGGCCCCTCAGGTCGTCGGGGGTCGCGTGGCCGACGTCGACGACGCGCAGGCGGTCGCGGCCGTCGTACACGGGGAACTGGGAGGAGACGTCGGAGAACCACACCGGGTCGTAGTACGACGGGTCGAGTGGGCCGGTGCGCGGCGCGTCCAGCTCGATGTCCGGCGCCTCCAGCCTGACCCGGGTCAGCGTCTGCAGGGAGCCGGCCTTCACCTGGGCGGTGGGCTGCAGGTAGAAGTTCCGGTCCAGCGGGAAACCGGGGTCCTGCCAGACCCTGATCGACTCGCCGTTCTCCGCGGTGCGGGTGTAGCCGAGCTCGAGCGCGCCGCCGGTGTTGATGCTGGTGCGGGCGCCCGGCGTGCGCACCTCGACCCGCTTGGCCTTCCGCGCGTCGAAGGTGAGCGTGCGGTCCGCGGTCACCTCGACCTCGGCGTCGCCGACCAGGGACAGGTTCTGGGTGGTCAGCTCCCGCTGATCACTCGGCTGGTCCTGCGGCATGGTCGCGACCAGCGCCAACAGCGAGTAGCTGCCGGGCGGCACCAGCATGCAGGCCGCCGGCGAGGACGGCTGCGTGCTGCACTCGGCCCCGGCATCGCCGGGCAGGCGGCGGTACGCCGACACCGCACCGGTCTCGACCTCGAAGATGTTGACGTGCGCCGGGGCGGGCCGGCCGAAGCGGTCCAGCGCCTCGAGGCGGAGCTCGACCAGTTCCTCGTCGGCGGCCGCCGTGGTGCGGAACGGCGCGTTCGCGCCGTCGACCAGCACTGGACCGGCGTCGCTGTCGGCGGCCTGGAGCGTGGTCGACCGGCCGTCGGACATCACGATCAACCCGGGCGTCGTACCGTCCAGGCGGGGCAGGGGCTCCAGGATCTGGCGTCCTTCGCCGGCCGGGAGCAGCCGAGCCCGGTCACCGTCGCCGAACGCGACCACCGAGGGTTCGGCGCCGTCACCGCGCAGCCCGGGATCGGGCGTCTCCGACCACGAGGGGCCGGCGACCAGGGCGCCGGCCGTGAGAGCGGCAGCGAGCAACAGGGGCAGTGGGTTCCGAGAGCGCACGGGGAATTGATACCTCGCCCTGCGGGTCCGCCGACAGGTCGAGGCCTGGCGGTGTCAGGCCATGTCCGCTAGCCGCCACGGTCGCCGTGGGCGGTGACCCAACCCTGAGTTCCTGCTGAGATGTCTGCAATCCGGCGGCGGTCGGCTAAGAATGGGCGCATGACTGACGGATGGGGCCCTCCCGAGGAGAAGAAGCCCGAGCCGGACTCCCCCAACGAGCCCGGGAAGGACTCCCCGGCTGAGCCCGTGAAGGACTCCCCGACGGAGCCGCTGAAAGGCCCCGTGACCGAGGGCGAGGCGGGACGGCTGAGCAAGCTGCCCGGGCGGATCCCGCTGACGATCGCCGCGTCCATCGTGGCGGTGGCCGCCATCGCCGCCACCAGCTGGGGCCTGGCGCGGCACGGGGGCGGGGACACGGCCGAGCCGAATGACCCGGACGCCGGCGTCACGTTCGGCCCGAACGCGCCCTCGGAGACGCCGTCGTCCTCGCTGCCGTCGTTCCCGACATTCCCGACCGACCCGACGACGCCCACATTCCCGACCGAGCCGACCGTGCCCGCAGAAACCTTCCCGACCTTCCCGACCGCGTCGACCCTCCCGACGGTGCCCTACACGCCGCCGCTGTACCCCACCGGCACGGTCAAGTATCCGACGCCGACGCTGCCGCTCCCGACCACTACGACGACCGCGGCCGATCCGCAGCCCACCGAGGTAACGCCGGTGGCGCCGGTCGCCACCCCGATCACGCGGTGTGGCATGTACGGCAGGGTCGGCACCGTCAAGACGACCGGGGTCCGCTACTCCTTGGTCATCGGCGACGGCCGGGAGGGCCGGTGGGTGGTCCGCGCGACCGCGCAGAAGGGCTACACGATCGCCGATGGCGCCCAGACGAGGTTCAAGGGCAAGCTCGGACAGCACCACCGGTGCCCGGCGGAGCTCGCGATCCGGAACGTGACGACAGCGCCGACCGGTGAGTCCGCGGACGACCCCTGGACGGTCTCCGTCAAGGTGGGCGTTCCGAAGGAGGAGAAGCGCGACCTCTCGGTGACCTTCGCGTTCGCCACCAACATCGAGCTGGCCGAAAGCGGGGGCTGGGCCTGCGGTGAACCGAAGGGTGGATCCGAGGTGACCTGTACCTACGACGGCGGCCCGGGCAAGACCTCCGCGTCGCTCACCGTGGTGGCCGTCGACGGGCTCGGCGAGCCGGTCCCGCCGTCGGGCTCGGTCTCGCTGTCGGCCGACGGCGACGTCGTCGACAGCGCGGCGTTTGACGGCACCGCAACCTGACCCGAGGGGGTCGGCTCACCTCAGCGGAACCAGACATCTCCGCACAGGTCGCACTCGAGCTGCTCGACAGGTCCGCTCGCGGCGTACTCGAGCTCGGTGGGCGTCCACGCGTGCTCGTGGTCGGTGCCCAGCTCGGGCGGCGCGGTCATATCGGAGGCTGCTCGTCGCGTCGCTCCACCACCGTGGTGGAGCGTGTTCGCTGCTGATTGACCACCAGTGAGATCACGATGGCGACGACCCCGGCTGCCAGCAGGATCCAGCCGAGCGTCTCGGTGTCGACCGCCGTGGTGTCGATGTCGACGACGTCGAAGGCGAGGATCAGCCCCGCGACGATCAGAACGATTCCTAGTCCGATGACCATCCGCCCCGGTGCCCCGTCGGACGGAACTTGATGCCCCAAAGTGGTCCAGAGGTCTGGTGCGCCCGCCGTACATACGATTTACCGTTTGTTGCATGAACCTGCGCCCCGCAGCCCTACGGCTCGTCCTGGTCGCGCTGTTGCCCTGCGTGGCATTGACCGCCAGCCCGGCGCCGGCTGCCGACTCCCAGCGAGACGACGTACGCCAACCAGATCGTCACCATTGTCAACGACTACCGGGCCGACCACGATCGGGCGAAGCTGAAGCGGAACAAGTGCCTCAACAGGTTCGCCGCCAAGCAGGCCCAAGCGATGGCCGACCAGGAGCGGCTGTTCCACCAGGACCTCGACAGGATCGCGAATGCCTGCAACCTCGGTTACGTCGGTGAGAACGTCGCCTATGGACCCTTCGCGGCGAAGGACATGGTGCAGCAGTGGCTGCAGTCGCCTCCGCATCGTGCCAACATCGTGAAGCGCCAGTACCGGCTCACCGGTGTGGGGGTGCGAAAGTCCGGAGGCTACTGGTGGGCAGCCCAGGTGTTCGGCAAGAAGCGCTGATCAGCCCCGCCAGCCGGGCATCGCCGCGTCGAGCCGCTCCTCGCGCAACCACCGCTGGTCTGGCGTAGTCGAGAACCGTGATGTTGGTGGCCTCGTTGAGGCTGCCGTCGAACTCGCCGGCCGTGCGGACCTCCGCCTGACAATGCTCGAACGCCGCCTCGATCTCGTCCCGTGCCCAGCGACCCATCGGGCGAAGGTAGCAGCGGGCGACCACGTAGGCTTGACCCTTGTGGCAGGCACCGACTTCGAAATCGAGATCAAGCAGCTCCAGGCGACGATGAGCACCATCGGCCAAGTGCTGGATCTGGACGCCATGCGCACGGAGATCGACGAGCTCGGGGTCCAGGTGGCCGCACCCGACCTGTGGGACGACCAGGCCAACGCCACCAGGGTCACCGGCCGGCTCTCCTACCTACAGGGCCAGGTCGACCGGTTCGGCGAGCTGTCCACCCGGATCGAGGACATCGGGCTGATGGTTGAGCTCGGCCGCGAGGAAGGCGACGAGGCGACGCTCGCCGACGCCGAGACCGAGCTGACCAAGGTCAAGAAGGCCGTCGAGTCGCTCGAGGTGCGCACCCTGATGTCCGGTGAGTACGACGCCCGCGAGGCGCTGCTGACGATCCGGTCCGGCGCCGGCGGCGTCGACGCGGCCGACTTCGCGGAGATGCTGATGCGGATGTACACCCGCTGGGCCGAGCAGCACTCCTACTCGGTCGAGGTCTACGACACGTCGTACGCCGAGGAGGCGGGGCTGAAGTCAGCGACCTTCGCGATCCACGCGCCGTACGCCTATGGCACGCTCTCGGTCGAGGCCGGCACCCACCGGCTGGTGCGGATCAGCCCGTTCGACAACCAGGGCCGCCGTCAGACGTCGTTCGCCGCCGTCGAGGTGGTCCCGGTGCTCGAGCAGACCGACGACATCGAGATCCCCGACGAGGAGATCCGTACGGACGTCTACCGCTCGGGCGGCCCGGGTGGCCAGTCGGTCAACACCACCGACTCCGCCGTCCGGCTCACCCACATCCCGACCGGCATCGTCGTCAGCTGTCAGAACGAGAAGTCGCAGCTGCAGAACAAGGCCAGCGCCATGGTCGTGCTCAAGGCCAAGCTCCTGGCGCTGAAGAAGGCCGAGGAGAAGGCGCAGCTCGACGGGATGCGCGGGGATGTGAAGGGGGAGTGGGGCGACCAGATGCGCAACTACGTGCTCAACCCCTACCAGGTCGTCAAGGACCTGCGGACCGGCTACGAGGTCGGCAACCCGTCGGCGGTCTTCGACGGCGATCTCGACGGGTTCCTCGAGGCCGGCATCCGCTGGCGCAGCGGCGCCGAACGGGCCGAGGCCAACTAGCAGCCGGTGACGCTGAGCCGGTAGGCGCCGAGGCTGCCGTAGTCGTCGTACGACGTCGACGCGTCGCCGCGGCCGACGCCGTCGACCGCGACGTAGTAGGTGCCGGGCCGCGACTTCTGCCTGACCGTCGCGTTGAGGCCGCTGGCCCGGTCGCGAGTGATCCGGCCGGATGCGGGGTCGGAGGTGTCGACGACCTGCCGCGCGCTCAGCAGGCGGAGCCTGATGTCGAGGTTGGGGCTGATCCTCGCGGTTCGGGCCTTGACCCGGATCCTTCCGGCGCAGTGCCCGAGCCGGAAGACATCGACGTCGCTGCGCTTGGAGATGTACGCCGCACCGGCGGGCACGCGTCGGGCGGCCGACCTTCGTTGGGAGCCGGCCTCGTCGCGTCGGAACGGCGCGCCTCGGTGCGCGATGATCGAGACGTCGTCCTGGTGGGCGGTCGCCAGGGTGTAGTTCCCTTTGCTCCACTGGGTGATCGGCCGGAAATAAGCCGCGCCCATGATCGGAGCCCAAGCGCCGTGGCCCTGGTAGTAGTCGGTCAGCAGGCCGCCGTCGTGCACCAGGCCGAACGTGTGACCGGCCTCGTGAGTGGCCGCCTCGGCGACCGCCTTGAGGTCGTTGCCCAGCCCGGCCGGGAACACCCACGCAGGCTGATGCCGCCGGTGCGTTCGGCCCACTGCCGAGAAAACGTTGAGGAACGAGACGCCGCCGCACTGTCGGTCGCAGATGGTCGTGTGCGCGTCGCGACTCTCGGAGATCAGCACCCGGGTGCCGAACACCCTGTCCCGCTTGGTGCTGCGGTGGATCCGATCGTCGCGAGGTGGCTCGGTGGTGACGTCGACCGCGAACGGCGCGTAGTCCTCGGCCACCCGCGCCCAAAGGCTCTGCACTAACCGCCGCTCCCGGGGACTGAACTTCCCTCCGTTGTTGCCCGGGTCCCAGCCGCGGTGGGACCCACTGCGGACGCCGACCTGGTCGTTCCAGGCGGTGCCCCGGACGCTGGTGCCGTCGACGTCGAGGTAGATCGTGCGCCTCGCCGCCGGGTTGCTGTGCAGCCGGAAGGTCCGGGCCAGCGGCGCGACGGCTCGGGCCCGGACCGGCGCGGCGCGGCCGACACTGGCCGGGGCGGCTGGGTCGACGACGTAGGCCCGGCCCTCGGCGGTGAAGCGGACCATGGGGTCCCGCAACAGGTCACGGATCTCGTCGGGACCGAGCCCGTTGACCTCGGCGAGCCGGGCGACCCGCTGGCGGTCGCCGTCACGCTGGTCGGTCTCGACGGCAGCATCCGAGGCGACGCCACTCAGGTTCGCGGCCACCAGTACGGCGGCGAGAGGCAGGCCGAAGCGGGCCATGGGTGGGAGCGAACGCACGCTCCCACCCTAGGCTGACGCTCCTATCGCGCTCTTGCCGCGTTGGACTTCGAGCTGAGCGGCCCGTAGCCGAGGCTGTTGTGTGCCCTGACCGCGAACTTGAACGAACCACGGACGTTCTTGAGCACGACCCCGCGGGCGGAGGCTGAATACAGTTCCGAGACACTGTGCTGCGCGTACTTACCTCGGCGGTTCCGCTTGTAGGCGACGACCTGGTAGCCGTCGATCGCGGGAGTGGCCGCGGCCGTCGGCGGCAGCCAGCTGCCCGTAACGGTGCGCTTGCCGCCGGGAGCCCCGGACTTGGTGCTTCCGATCCGCGGCTTCCCGGGCAGCGTCTCGGACGGGCCCTCCGAGGCGTCGACGATGACGGTCGCCCGGAGTCCCTCGCCCTCGCTGTTGATGGCGGCGACGCCGAAGCTGTGTTCGCCAGTCGGCACCCCGCTGATGGCGGCCCCGGTCTCATCAGCCGCCAAGACCGGGTCGAGCGGATCGCCGTCAAGGTACACGCGGTAACCGGTGACGGGAGCCCCGCCGTCGTCTGCGGGCGGGCCCCAGTTCAGCGTGACCGTGCCATCGCCGATGTACTGACCGGATAGGCCCGTAGGTTGTGACGGCGGGCCGTCGCCCGGGTCGACGACGCCGCCACAGCCAGTGACCTGGAGCGTGTAGGCGCCGATCGAGCCGTAGTCGTCGTAGGAGGTGGCGGGTGCGCCCCTGCCGATGCCGTCGACCTGGACGTAGTACGTGCCCGCGGCCACCGACTGGTTGATCGAGGCGTTGAGTCCACTCGCGACCTCGTCATTGACCTTCTGGGAGGGCGGGTTCGCGGTCGTGACGGTCGACCCGACCGAGTCCAGCAGCCGCAGCTCGATGTCCAGGTTGGCGCCGACCGCGGCCGGCTGGGCGCTGAGCGTGATCGCGCCGGAGCACTCTCCCAGCGAGTACACGTCCTTGTCCGCCCGCTTGGTGATGTACGCCGTGCCGGACGGGACGGGGGGAGACCCCGCAAAGCCGGTCGGTGCCTCGTCGGTTCGGAATGGCGCCCCGTTGTTGTTGATGAGCTGCACATCGTCTTGGCTGGAGGTGCCTCCGTAGGCGCCGTCGCTCCACGTGGTGATCGGCTCGAAGTCGCTGAAGCCCATGACCGGGGCCCAGAACTGGTGGCCCTCGTAGTACTCGACGCCACCCTTGCCGTCGTGGTTCAGGCCGAAGTTATGGCCGGTCTCGTGGCTGGTGGTCTCGGCCAGCGCCTTGTTGCTCTGGCCACCCGGGAAGATGAACGCAGGCTGGAACCTCGCGTGGTCGTCCGAGTCGTCGAAGACGTCGAGGAACGCGACCCCGGCGCACGAGCCGCAGGTGGCGTCCTGGGCGTGGGCGTCGTCGGTGAACAGCGCCCGGGTCCCGAAGATCTGGTCGCTTGCGTTGGCCCGGTCGATCGCGGCCTCGCCGGGATCGTCCGTGGTCACGTCCACGTTGAACGGGGCGTAGTCCTCGGCCACCCACTGCCACACGTTCTGGATCGCGGCCAGCTCCGCGGCGTTGAACGCGGCGCCGTTGCCCGCAGGGTCCCATCCGGCGTAGAAGCGGCCCTGCAGGCCGCCGCTGTTCCACTCCGTTCCGGAAACGGTGTGGCCGTCGAAGTCCAGGAAGAGGGTTCGCGGCGCTCCGGGGTTGCTGTGCAGGTCGAACGACTTCGCCAGGGGCGCCGCCAGCGACCTGACACTGGGCTCGGTGTTCCTGTCACCGCTCGGCCGGATCGGGTCGGCGTAGTAGATCCGACCGGACCCGGACAGGTGGGCGCTCGGGTCACGGAGGACCTCTCGGAGCTCGCTCACGGTCATCTCGTTGGCTGCGGCCTCTTGGCGCAGCCCGTCGTCGCCATCGGGCTCGGCGTGGCCGGGCGAGGCGACGGTAGCGAGAGCAACCGCCATCAGCATTCCGGGGATCAGCATTCGGGGGGAGGGGGTTCGCATCCCCGGACGCTAGATGGCTCGGCTCGGCGCCGCGCGCCCATCGACGGAGGCTTTACTTTAGGCGTGGTCACCCCCGGTGGCCCCGGCCGTGATCGTGCTTCCTGCCCCTCTGGTGGTACAGACCAGACCGTCGCGCCGCTACCGCGGCCGGACGGCGTTCGACTTCGCGCTGAGTGCCCCGAATCCGAGGGCGTTGCGCGCCTTCACCGCGAACTTGAGTCGCGCCTTGGAGTTGGTGACGAACGAGATCGAGCGGGCGCCCGCGTCCAGCACCGGCGAGGTCTTGACCTGCACGAACTTGCCCTTGTTGTTCTCCCGGTACGCGATCACCTGGTAGCCGTTGATCGCGGGGTTGGCCGGGGCCTCCGGTGGCCGCCAGGCAATACTCGCGGTCAGCTTGCCGCCTCTCCTGCCCGGGGTCGCGCTACCGATCAGGGTCTTCCCGGGCAGGGTCTCCGGCGGCCCGTCGGACGCATCGACGCGGACGTGCGCCTGCGGCCCCTCGCCCTCACTGTTGACCGCCGAGACGCCGAAGTCGTGAACTCCGGTGGGAACGTTGTGGATCAGGGCGCCGTTGTCCACGGCCGGCGGGACGTCGCCGATCAGGTCGCCGTCGACATACACGTTGTACTGCGTGACTGCCGCGCCGCCGTCGTCGGCGGGCGGATCCCAGTCCAGCTCGACGTCGCCGTTGCCCAGGTAGGCGCCGGTGAGACTCAGCGGCGCCGATGGCGGGTCGTCACCGGGGTCGACCACCCCACCGCAGCCGGTGACCGCGAGTGTGTAGGCGCCGACGCTGCCGTAGTCGGTGTACGTCGTGCCCGCGGTGCCGCGGCCGATGCCGTCGACGCGCGCGTAGTACTGACCTGACGGGAGCGACGTCCCGTCGGCAGCCGCGTCCATCCCGGACGCAATGTCGGCGCTGACGAAGGCCGACGGTGGGTTGTCCGTGGCCACCGCGGTGCCGCCGGAGTTGATGAGCTGCACCTCGATGTCGAGATTGGGGCTGACCTCGGCCCCGTTGGCTGTGACCGTGACGTTGCCCGCGCAGGTGCCCAGCGCGTAGTAGTCGACATCGGTGCGGCTGGTGATGTACGCCGAACCGGGGGGCAATGCTCCGGCGTTGCCGGTCGAGGTGCCGGGCTCGTCGGCGCGCAGGTCGCTCTGAGCGCTGGAGAGGAACGTGTCGATCGTCGCGAGGTCGTCGGGGTTCGGCTGCAAGGTACCTGGGCCGGGACCGCCGATGTTGGCGTCCGGGTAGTCGCTGAGCGCGAACTGCACGACCGGCTTGCCGTAGCCGACCCCCATGATCGGGGCCCACATGTCGTTCAGGTTGCCGTTGTAGTAGCCCTGGGAGTTGGTGCCGTCGTGGTCGAGGCCCAGGTTGTGGCCCACCTCGTGGGTGGTCGCCTCGGCGATGTTCTTCACGACGTTGCCGCCGCTGAGTGCCTGCGGGAACACCCAGGCGGGTTGGTACTGCGCGTGGCTTGACCCGTCGCTGTTCTTGCCCGAGTAGTGATCGAACACCCCGATGAATGCGATGCCGCCACATCCTCCCTGGCAGAGGTTGTTGAGCGCGGTGGTGCTGGGGCTGATCATGGCGCGGACGCCGTAGACCTGATCTCCCGAGTTGGTGCGGTCGAGATCGGCGGCGGGCGGCTCTTCGGTGGTCACGTCCACGTCGAACGGCGCGTAGTCCTCGGCCACCCGTTGATAGATGTCCTGGACCTGCATCAGCTCGGGATCAGAGAAGGCGGCACCGTTGCCCGCCAGGTCCATTGCTGGGTGGCTGCCGTTCGGGACCGCGATGGCCGGTCCCGCCCCGTCGACGTCCGTGTTCCAGTACGTGCCGCTGACGTCGCCACCGTTGAAGTCCAGGTAGATCGTGCGCTGCGAGTCCGGCTTGCTGTGCAGCAGGAACGTCTGCGGCAGTGGGAACGCCTGGCCGATCAGCTGGTTTGGCTGCGTCTGAGTTCGGACGCTCGGCGCCGGGTCGACGACGTAGGCCACCCCAGACGTCGTGAGGTGCAAGTTCGGGTCATTGCGCAACCGCTCCTGCAGCGCACTCGCGTTCACGCCGTACCGGTCGGCGGCGCGGGCGACGGACCGGTCGCCGGTGGCGGGTGCCGCGTCGGCCGATGAGAGCAAGGCGGGGCTGCCGGCGAAGGCAGTGGCGAGCAGGACGGCCGCGGCCGTCAGACGGCGGGGAGATCGCATCCCAGGAAACTAGGAGCGCCGGGACACCCTCCGGGCCCGAAGACACTAGGCTTTACCCTCGGCGTCATCGGGGCCTGCAGCCCGGGCCGCGGCGACGCACCAGCGACCGGCGCGGTCCACCGCTTGATGAGTGCTCTCACCTGCGGAAACACTCGTCATGCGTAGGCTGCAGACCAGCCAGGCGTCCCCGAACAGGCCGCGGAAAGTGACCTCCGACCCTCGGGTACTGGTACAGACCAGCCCGGCGGACGGCTCGCCGTACGCCGGCGCGTCGGTCACCGGCCCGCAGCCCTTCGCCGCCCGCGCCTGACGCAACAACTCGTTGGCCACCGCCCGCGACACCGGAGGGGCGTAGACCCAGGCGGCCGCGGTCCTGCCGGCGGCGGTCCAGGAGCAGCCGTATTCGTGGGCCCGATCTCGGATGCCCGGCGCGAGCCGGGCCCGGTCTCCGTTGCCGTACGTGTTCGCCTCGTCCGGCGCCCCGCCCAGCGCTTCCTCCACGGCGTCGTCGGCCACCCGGTCGCAGAACGCCGTCCGCAGGATCGCGAGGTTCGTGGTGTCGAACGAGGCGAGCGGAGTGCTCGTCGCCTCCTGTTCGTCCGGCGGCGAACCGCCGGCCCCCTGGATCAGAACGCCGCCACCGACGGCCGCGGCGGTCACCACTCCGGCCAGGAGGAGGCGACGGACGACCGGCATGCCAGTCAATCTACGTTGCGTCACTCGCGTACTGTCGGGCCAGTGATTCGCTTCGAAAAGGTCACCAAGAAGTACCCAGGCCCCGGCAACCCGGCGCTCGACGGGGTGACGGTCGACGTCGAAAAGGGTGAGTTCGTCTTCCTCGTCGGCGCCTCCGGGTCCGGCAAGTCGACCGCCCTTCGGCTGGTCCTCCGGGAGACCCGCCCGACCCAGGGTCGCGTCTACGTCGCGGGCAAGGAGATCAACCGGCTGGCCGGCTGGAAGGTGCCGCGGCTGCGGCGCCAGATCGGGACCGTGTTCCAGGACTTCCGGCTGCTGCAGAACAAGACCGTCGCCGAGAACGTCGCCTTCGCCCAGCAGGTGATCGGGAAGTCCCGCAGCGAGATCCGCCGCTCCGTGCCGGAGACGCTCGACCTGGTGGGGCTCAAGGACAAGGCCGAGCGACTGCCCGACGAGCTGTCCGGTGGCGAGCAGCAGCGGGTCGCGATCGCCCGGGCCTACGTCAACAAGCCGATGATCCTGATCGCCGACGAGCCCACCGGCAACCTCGACCCGACGTCGTCGGTCGGCATCATGAACCTCCTCGAGCGGATCAACGAGACCGGTACGACGGTCCTGATGGCCACCCACGACCACGGCATCGTCGACCAGATGCGCAAGCGCGTCGTCGAGCTCGACCACGGCCGCGTGATCCGCGACGAGGCCATGGGCGCCTACGGCTTCCAGCACTGACGGCACCGATCAAGGAGAGCTCCAAAACCTCATGCAGCTGCGTTATGTCTTCAGCGAGCTCCGTCAGGGGCTCCGCCGCAACCTCTCGATGCATATCGCGGTGGTGCTGACCCTCTTCGTCTCGCTCACCCTCGTCGGCATCGGCGCCCTGCTGAACATGCAGGCCAACAAGACTGCCGACCACCTCGGCTCGCAGCTGGAGGTGATCGTGTGGCTGTGCACGCCGGACGACCCGAGCAACAACGCCTGCACCGGTGAGGCCACCGACCCGCAGAAGGCGCTGATCGAGAAGGCCATCAACGACAGCCCCGAGGTCGACGGCTATCACTACGAGTCCAAAGAGGTCGCGTTCGAGAAGGCCAAGGAGCTCTATCCCGACCTCGACTTCGAGGGCGACGACGCCGCGATGACGGCCGCCGACATGCCGCAGTCCTACTGGGTGACGTTGAAGGACCCCCAGGAGGCCGACGGCATCAAGAGCGCGGTCCAGGGTCTCGACGGGGTGAGCTTCGTCGGCGACGTGCGCGATGAGCTGGAGCCGGTCTACACGATCATCGACGTGCTGAAGTACGGCTCCTGGATCGCGGCCGCGATGCTGGTGCTGGCGGCGCTCCTGCTGGTCGCCAACACGATCCGGCTGGCCGCACTGGCCCGGCGCAAGGAGATCGGCATCATGCGGCTGGTCGGCGCCTCCACGCTCTACATCGCGCTGCCGTTCCTGCTCGAGGCCCTGGTGACCGCGGCGTTCGGGGTGCTCCTGGCGGCCGGTGCGCTGGCGGCGTTCGTCCAGTTCGGCATCACCGACGGGCTCGCGGACCTGATCGACTTCCTGCCCTGGATCGGCTGGGACGACTACGTCGATGCGCTCTTCGGCTGGCGTCAGGCAGGGATCGCGATCCTCGGGCCGCTGCTGACCGTGCTTCCGACACTCCTGCTGACCCGCAAATACATCAAAGTCTGAGCCGCAACGCTTACGGTCGAGGCGTTCACTTCCCCGAACGCAAGGCTGATCCGTGCGCTCCTTCCCCAGCGCCCCCCGTCGACGTGTGGCACCCGCCGCTCTCGTGGCGACTGCGCTCGTCCTAGCGACCGTGGCGATCCCCGCTCTCGCTGACGACGACCTGAAGGACAAGCAACGCAAGGTCGAGCAGCAGATCGACGACGTCCACGATGACCTCGAGCACTCCAGCGCCGCGTTACGGCGCGCGACCAACGACCTAGCCGATGCCCAGGTCAAGCTGCTCTCCGCCCGCGACCGGCTGGCGGTGGTCCGCGGCAAGCTGGCCGATGCCCAGGTCGCCGACGACCGGATGCAGATCGAGCTGACCGGCGCCCGGCACGAGCTGATGCTGGCCACGGCCGCGCTGACCGAGGGGGCGTACGCCGTCGACCTCCAGCAGGGGCAGGTCCGGGACACGGTCAAACGCTTCTACACCCAGGGCGACCCGCGGGTGCAGGCGTTCGCGTCGTACATCGACGCCAAGTCGCCCTCGGACCTGATGCGGCGGATGGCGACCGAGAAGGCCGTGGTCGGGCACCAGACGTCGGTGTACGCCGACCTCGACGAGGCCGAGGAGCTGCTCGCAGATCAGCAGGAGAGCGTCGCGGGCGCCAAGGTCAAGGTCGCGGACCGCCGCCGCGCCGCGGCCGACCACCTGCAGGTCGTGGAGAGGTTGTTCCAGAACGCGCAGGACGCCAAGGCCGCGGTCGACCAGCTGGTCGTGGAGAGCCGGGACGCGCGGCAGCGGGCGATGAAGGCGCGCCAGGCTGACCGGGCCGCGCTCCAGCGGCTCGAGACCCGTGAGAAGAAGATCAAGCAGCAGATCCTGGCCGCGGCCAAGGCGGCCGGTGGGAAGAACTACTCCGGCGACACCGGTGGCCTGATCACCGCACCGGTCAACGGTCCGGTGACCTCGCCGTTCGGCTACCGCACGCATCCGATCTACGGCTACTGGGGCCTGCACAACGGCACCGACTTCAGTGCACCCTGTGGCGCCCCGGTGTTCGCCGGTGCGGCCGGCACGGTGGTCAGCACCTACTACGACGAGGTCTACGGCAACCGGCTGTACCTGTCGATCGGCACCGTCAACGGCGCCAACGTCACGCTCGTCTACAACCACATGTCCCGGTACAACGTCTCCCGGGGTGCCCGGGTGGGCCGCGGCGATGTCGTCGGTTACGTGGGTACGACGGGCTGGTCCACCGGCTGCCACATGCACTTCACCGTGCTGCGCAACGGCAATCCGGTCGATCCGATGCTGTACCTGTGATCTCTTCGGTGGTCGTATCGAGACCACTGACCGTGTGGTCTCGATATGCCGCTCGCTCCTTCGTCGCTCGCAGCTACTCGACCAACGAGCGCTGCAGGCCGTGAAACTAGACTGTTCCTTCTTATGGCCAAGGAGCAGGGGCGCAAGCTCATCGCGCAGAACAAGAAGGCGCGCCACGATTTCCTCATCGAGGACACTTTCGAGGCGGGCCTGGTGCTGCAGGGCACCGAGGTGAAGTCGCTGCGCATGGGACGAGCCACCATCGGTGACGGGTTCGTCGACATCGACGACCACGAGGCCTGGCTGCACGGCGTGAACATCCCCCAGTACACGCAGGGCACCTGGACCAACCACGCTGCTCGGCGCAAGCGGAAGCTGCTGCTCAACCGGGTAGAGATCGACAAGATCGAGCGCCGGGTCAACGAGAAGGGTCTGACCGTCATCCCGTTGTCGCTGTACTTCGTCGACGGTCGCGCCAAGATCGAGATCGGGCTCGCCAAGGGCAAGAAGTCGTGGGACAAGCGGCATGCGCTGGCCGAGCGACAGGCGGACCGCGAGAAGGAGCAGGCGGTCGGCCGCCGGCTCAAGGGCATGGATGACTGAAATCGCCGACGACGCGGTGGCGGTCACCGCGTTCTGGCGCGAGCTGGGGCTACCCGGACTCTTCGACGCACACGCCCATTTCCTGCCGGCCAACATCCAGCGCGCGGTGTGGGCGCAGTTCGACAATGCCGGGCCGAAGATCGGCCGCGCCTGGCCGATCCGCTACCGCGGCAGCGTGGAGGAGCGGGTCGAGCAGCTGCGCTCGTTCGGGGTCCGTCGGTTTCCGACGTTGCCGTATGCCCACAAGCCCGGCGTGGCGGCGTACCTCAACGGCTGGGCGCGCGAGTTCGCGGCCGACATACCCGAGTCGCTGTGGTCGGGGACGTTCTTCCCGGAGCCCGAGGCGGCGTCGTACGTCGAAGACCTGGTGGCGGCCGGCGTCGAGGTGTTCAAGGTGCACGTCCAGGTGGGCGAGTTCGACCTCGACGACCCGTTGCTCGACCGGGTCTGGGGCCTGCTGGCGGAGGCCGGCACGCCGGTCGTCATCCACGCCGGCTCGGGTCCGGTCGGCAACGCCTTCACCGGCCCCGATCCGTTGCGCCGGGTGTTGGCCCGGCATCCGCGGCTGGTGGCGATCGTCGCGCACCTGGGCGCGCCGGAGTTCGCGGAGTTCCTCGCGATCGCGGAGACGCACGAGCGGGTCCACCTCGACACCACCATGGTGTTCACGGACTTCTTCATCCCGTTCCCGGCCGAGCTCGTGGGCCGGGTCGGTGACCTGCAGGAGCGGGTGCTGCTCGGCTCGGACTTCCCGAATGTTCCGTACCCCTACGCCCACCAGCTCGAGGGGCTGGCCGCCCTCGACCTCGGCGACGACTGGCTGCGGGCGGTGTGCTGGGAGAACGGGGTACGCCTGTTCGGTGACCCGTCCGGCGAGCCGCCACACTAGTGCGGTGGACACCTGGGCCGGGCTCGCCGAGGAGCGACGCGCCATCGCCGACCTGCTCGAGAGCCTGACTCCCGAGCAGTGGCAGGTGCGGACGCTGTGCTCGGCCTGGGACGTGCAGGCCATGGCTGCTCATCTGACCGTCGCGTGCACCTTCACCCAGGCCGAGGTGGTCAGGACGCTGATCCAGGCGCGCGGGAGCACCGCGCGCTTCGGGCTACTGATGACCGAGCGTCGGTCGGGCAAGTCGCGGGCCGAGCTGATGGGCGTACTGCGGGAACGTGCGGGGGTACGGCGCGCTCCACCGATCGTCGGCCGGCTGGGGCCGTACACCGACACCCTCATCCACCACCAGGACATCCTGATCCCGCTCGGGATGCGGGACCACCGACCTGCCGAGCGCTGGCGACCGTCGCTCGACTTCCTGGTCTCGGCCCGGGCCCGGATCGGTTTCGTGCCGGCCAAGCTGCCCGACGTGCGGCTCGTGGCGACCGACATCGACTGGTCGCACGGCGACGGGCCGGAGGTGACGGCAAAGGCAGAGGCACTGGGCCTGGCGCTGTCGCATCGGCCGCCGCTGCTCGACGAGCTCCACGGGCCGGGCGCCGAGACGCTGCGGGCGTGGGCCCGGGATTAACGAATGGGGTCTCACCATTGAGGTAGGTACGCTGTAGCTACAACTCAAGAGGGGCTGATCGGTTTCGACTTGGGACGTTAGTTCCAGGGGAAGCGGGTCGAGGAGCCAGCGTCATCTCGTAAACGCTCGCTGGAAACCTATAACTGCCAACAACAATCGCAGTTCCTTCGCTCTCGCTGCCTGAGCAGTGATCGAAGCGTCAGACCGGGCATCCGTCTCCGTCCCGGACCCTGACGTCATCTAGGAGACTTGCTGTTCACTCCGCGTCACGGAGGGTGAACGGGACTTTTCCGTGACTGAGCCTGTCGGGGACCTGTTCGTGGGAGCCCCGGGGCTGAGAAAAGCGTCATCACGAACTGCACCCGGAGAAGACCTGGTTCGACGCTCGAGGACGCGGGTTCGATTCCCGCCAGCTCCACACGTGACAGTGCCGCGATTCTGTGCCACCTGGTGACACGGAATCGCGGCACTGTTCGATTCCTCCCCACATCACGATTCGGTTCAACACGAAAGTGGAGAACCTGTTCGCCCAAGTGGTGAAACTCTGCGAGGAGGACGCCACGCCCTTCGGTGAGCGAGTCCGCGCAGCGCGAGCTTGGGAAGTTGCGCAGAGGCGAGACCCGAGAAGCGAGCGGCGTGCTTCTTCAACCCACAGCACGGCCCCTCGGTGCAGGCTTTCCGAAGCCTCCCGGCGGCGGAGGCATCCCGGAAGGCAACTGCGCCTTCCACCTCGGTAACTGAGAGGTCACTCCTCGCCGGCGTTGGCCCGGGTCTCGCGCTCGGCCACGGCGTACTCGTTGGTGCGGGCGTCGTACGACCAGAAGTCGCGGAGTGCGACGGCGGTGATCGCCACGCCGGCGACGCAGGCCGCGCCACCACTGGCGATCGCGCCGCGCACCGACCAGAGGTCGGCGGTGATGCCTGCGCGCACCTGACCGCCGAGCGGACCCAGCGAGTAGGACAGCATCTCGATGCCGGCCAGCCGCCCGCGCATGGCTTCCGGGATGGTCTGGTTCCACACCGTGGCGCGGAACAGGCCCGAGATCATGTCGGCCGAGCCGGCGAGAGTGAGGAAGACGAGCACCAGCCAGAAGCTGGGCATCAGCCCAGCGAGGCAGATGGCTCCTCCGTACGCCGCCGCTGCGAGGACAATGGCCCGGCCGTGGTGGTGCACCCGCCCGACCCATCCGCTCAGCCCGGTGGCGATCATCGCCCCGGCGGTCTCGGAGGCGTAGAGCAGCCCGAGCAGCTCGGGTCTCTCGAAGATCTCCTCCACGAGCGCCGGGAACAGCACTACCGGCATCGCCAGCAGCATGGCCGCGATGTCGACGAAGTAGGTGCCGAGCAGGTCGCGGCGCCGAGCTGCGTACGCGATGCCGTCGCGGATGCCGCGCAGGCTCGGGGGGGTGGTCTCGCTCCGATGGGGATAGTTGCCCATGAACGCGTAGAGCACGGTGGCGACGACGAGGCCGACGACGTCGACGAGGAAGCACCAGCCAATGCCGACGTAGGCAACGAGCAGGCCGCCGAGCAACGGCCCACCCAACAGGCCCACCTGCATGCCGAAGGTGAGGAGGGCCTGGGCGGCCGGGATCTGCTGGTGCGTCACGGTGCGCGGCATCAGCGCCTCGCGGCTGGGCCGCTGCATCGCGCTCGCGCTGATCAGCAGCGCCGCCACGACGAAGATGAGCGGCACGCTCGGGTCGTCCCGGAACGCGTTCACTGCGAGCACGCCGGTGAGCAGCACCATCGCGATGCCGGTCCCGATCATCAGCCGGCGACGGTCGACGTGGTCGGCCAGCGCCCCGCCGTACAGGCCGAAGACGACCAGCGGCACCAGCTCGACGAGGCCGATCGCGCCGACCGCGAAGTTCGACCCGGTGAGCGTGTAGACCTGGAACGGGATCGCGACGTAGGTGACCATCGCGCCGAGGTAGAACACCGAGCCACCCAGCAGCAGCAGTCGGTAGTCGCGCGAGGCCCGCCACGGCGTGAGGTCCATGCGCAGCGCGCGCATCCGCTCGGCCCAGGTCACGAGCGGGAATGATCGCAGCACCCGCCGACCAGTGCGCGCTATTTAACGGTCGCGAAGCCCTCGTCCGCCGACCAGGTGGTCCTGCCGACGCGCAGTTCGTCGCCGTCGACCTCGGGCGGCCGTCTCACGCCGGTCACGAACGTCGACTCCCAGTCGAGGAGGTCGGCGGACACGGCGACGGCGTAAGCGTCGCCGACGTAGTCGTCGCGCGCCTTGCCGGAGTGACACACCAACAGCACCGCAAAGCCCTGGTCGCCGATCTCGTACCCGTCCATCCAGGTGCAGGTGTGGCCAAGCGGGGCGCCGGCGAACGTCTGCGGCTGGCTCCAGGTCTCGTCGCCGAGGAAGTGGCTCTGCACCTGGATCCGGCGGCCGTCGGGGGAGCCGTAGGCGACGGAGTTCCAGTGGATGAAGCCCGCGAGGTAGCTGTCGCAACAGCCGCGCTCGACCTCGATGACCCGGAGCCCGCTCGGGTCGCGCTCGCTCGCGGCCCAGGAGTCACCGTCGCGGACGAACCAGAAGGTGGGACCGCCGGGGTCACTGGGAGAAACCTTCACCCAATCGGCGCTGTAGGTGTCCAGATAGGTCGCGCAGTCGGACCTGCCCCGCGTCGGCTGGGTCGAGCGTCCGACCTGATCCAGGTCGGCGGTGCCGGGCCTGGCGGCGAGAAGCTCGAAGGAGCAGGAGCCTCGTGACGGACGCGAGCTGACGACGTAGAGCGAACCGTCAGGTGCCAGCAGGGGCTCCGAGGGCGACGTGACGCCATACTCGAAACCTGGGTGCCCCGACCAGTCGGCTCGGTAGATGCCCTGGTCGAGCGACCACAGCGTCACGCCATGCTCGTTCTGCCCCAGGTAGGCGGACCGGCCATCGGGCGTCACCTGCGCTTCGCCGGCATACCCGGGCGAAGTCCCGGCGGTGCAGGCACGGTCTCGGCAGATGATCCCGATGTGCACGTCGCCGATGTCGTTGTCCTTGTGGACGTCTGGCGTATAGGTCTGAATGATCCCGACCGTGCCGCCCCCGTAGCGCACGGTGTTGTCGACGGCGGTGTTGTTCTTGTCCTCCCAAACGATCTCGGGCTCGGTCCAGCCGCTGCCGTCCGGGTCGCGCCACTGCACGACGATCTGGTGGCGGTCGGGGGAGCCGATCGCGAGCTGCGCCTCGCCGTCCTCGAGGTTGACGTACCGGTTGGGCTCGCCCTGGTGGTCGTCGTACTTCACCAGGTCGGCGGGGTAGTCGGTCTCGTCCTCGCCGAGCACTGAACAACCGCCGAGCAGCAGGAGCGCGCCCATGACGGCCAGGAGCCGGGTTCGGCGCAGGACCCGTCCCGGACTCGGATCGATCACGCTCACGATCATGGCACCCGGCCCGGAGCCGGTGGACCGGCTATCCGGATCGGAGGTCGAGCGCCAGGCTGTCCACCCACACCGTCCCGCTTCCGCGCGGTAGCCGCACCCGCACGCTGATCTTCTTGACCGCGGCGGGGAGCACGAGGGAGGCGGACCGCTTGAGGTACCCCTTGCGGTCCCCGGCGTCCCTGGGCAGGGTGCCGAGGGTCAGGCGGCGGGTCGAGCCGTCCTTCAAGGTCACCACAGCGACCACGCTGACTCGGGCGCGCAGGTTCTGGCTGTCGAAGGCACCGGACAGGGTGACGCGGTCGCCGGGCCACAGCGTGGGCTGCACCGACTGGGCGAGCAGCCACCCCTGCTTGCTACTCAGCTTCGCGCGCAACGCGCACCGTCCCGTGTGCGCGTCGACACCGCACTTGCGGAAGCTGTTGGGCGTGGTGTGTGTCGGCCAGCCCGAGCCGAGCGCGGTCTCGAAACCGCCGTTGCGCAGCGCTTTGCCATAGGTCCCGGTCCGGCCGATCTGCCAGGTGACTGTGGACGTGCTCAGGCTTCGCCGGGTCGGGTGGAGGATGCCGGCCACATCCGTGACCTCCAGCTGTACGACGTGTGCCGCGTCGTCAGGAGCCGACCAGTTGAGCGACGCCTGACCGTCGGGGACCGTGTCTGTCGCGACTTCCTCACCGTCCACCAGCCATCGCACCTGCGACCCCTCCCCAGGCCCCGGAGCGAGAACAAGTGCCTGGAAGGTGTGGTCGACTCCGGCTGCGACCGGGACGTCCGGAGAGGGAATCGCTGTCCTGGGCTCGACGAGCTCCAGACCCCGTCGATAGAGCTGGACAGGCATCTGTTCCGCGGCCACGGCACCGAAGGGAGTGTCCAGGAAGTTCATGATGCACGCGTCGCACGACCGGTAGTAGCGATCCGGGTCGTAGCGCGCGCCCTTGAAGAGGCCGACCACGTCCGGCGGCTGCGGGCTGCTGGTGGGGATCGGGGTTGAGTCCAGCACCCAACGCCGCCACTTCAGGTCCGCGCGATCGGTCACGTCGGTGACGTTGGCAGCGCACGCCGAGAGGGTGCTGCCTTCCGAGTCCGAGCAGGCGGCGTGCCCCGGAACCGCACCCGTGTACTCGTCGGCCAGCCCGAGCAGGCTGTGCCCGAGCTCGTGCTGCATCACCAGCACTCCGGCGGTGTGCACCGAGGTCGTGGCCACGGCGCCACCGGTGCCGCCGTACTCGGGATCGTTGACCACGACCATCAGCTGGTCCCAGGCCGGATAGACAGCACTGGCGTCCGCCTCGACGCTGGGCAGGTCCTCGACCACCATCCCGCGCTGCACACCCGTCCCGCAGTACGTCGAGTCGTACCGGGTGTCGACCCGCGTTCCCGTTGCCGGAGCTGCCGAGTCGGGGCAGCAGCTGACGGGGTAGCTCGTGCACCCCGATTGATACGGCGGGTGGTCGGCACCCGACTCGTTCGACGGGCCCAGGACTGCGACCACGTTGAAGAAGTCGAGGTAGTCCGAGTAGGGCGAGATCTGCAGCACCCCGTCCGCCACGCGCTTGGCATCAGCAGCGAACTGACCTGCCTGTGCGGCTGTGTACCCGTCGCCGAGGATGACGATGTCGATGCGATTCTCGGGGTTGTCGACCGAGTAGCCCGGAAGCGGCACGAGCTTCACGTCTCCCGCGGCCTTGGAGACGGCCGGGAGCGAAACCGCGCGCGAGGCTCGCGGCTTCCCGCGATCTGCGCGGAGCACCCTGACCTGCTGAGCGCCGACCAGGGGGATCACGACGGTCGAGACAGAACGCAGATCACGTGTGCGTCGGTGGTCCATCGCGTGAGGACCGGTACCCGGTCCCGCTGCAGCGAACTCCGTCCGGATCCAACGCTCGACCTTGGTGGTGGTCCGGTGGATCACTGCGCCGCCGGCATCCAGCACCTCCACGACGTACCCGACGGATTCGGAGTCAGTGGCGGCGGCCGCTCCGAGGCGTGCCTGCCCCAGCGGCAGTGAGGTGGGGACGTCGAGGTCGGGAGCGGGGGAGACGTTCACCACCGTGAGCGTTGGTTCCACGCGCAAGGTGACCGACGCAACCCCCGCGGGGGCTGGGTCATCGACACGAGTCGCCGGTGAAGCGGATCCCACAGCGCCGGGCAACGCCGTGAGCTGCGCCAGTGCCAAGGCGGTGGCCAGGCAGACGACGCGACGAAACGTACGAGATGGCATCGCCACGACCCCCATGTGAAGTGCTACCGGATGAGCACCGTATGTCGGCGCCATGCGGTGCCCGAGGACTTCACGTCGAATCGACGTCCAGGTCTAGCCCACGGATCCGCCATACTCACGCCATGAGTGACGAGGAGCCCGACCTCTCCCTCCGGGACGCGGAGTACGTCGGCAAGTTCATGCCTCTGCTGCGGTTCGCCACCCGCTACTACTTCCGCTCCGAGGTGCGCGATGTCGAGCGGATCCCCGGCGAGGGCGGCGCGCTGGTCGTCTCCAACCACTCCGGCGGCCTGATCGCGATGGACGTGCCCGTGATCGCGGTGGCGTACTTCGACCACTACGGCATGGACGCGCCGCTCTACGTCCTGGCGCACGACATGCTCTGGCTGGACCGCAAGACCGGCGAGGTCTTCGACAAGGTCGGCTTCCTCAAGGCGACCCGCCAGAACGCCAACGCCGTGCTCGAGGGCGGCGGCACCACCATCGTCTTCCCGGGTGGCGACTACGACGTGTTCCGGCCGACGAAGCTCGCCACGAAGATCGACTTCAACGGCCGCACCGGTTACGTCCGCACCGCTCTCGAGGCCAACGTGCCACTCGTCCCGGTGGTCACCATCGGCGGCCAGGAGCAGATGTACGTGCTGTGGCGCGGCGAGTTCCTGGCCAAGCTGCTGCGGCTCGAGAAGCTGCTCCGCACCAAGTACATGCCGGTCGCCTTCGGCTTCCCGTTCGGGCTGACGTTCGCGTTCCCGCCCAACCTGCCGCTGCCGAGCAAGCTGGTGACCCAGGTGCTGGAGCCGATCGACATCCGGGCCGAGTTCGGCGACGACCCGGACATCGCCGAGGTCGACGCGGAGGTACGCCGCCGGATGCAGGATGCGATCGACGCGCTCGCGGCTCAGCGCCGGTTCCCCATCATCGGCTGATGACCGACTGCGTGTTCTGCCAGATCATCGACGGGGAGGTCGAGGCGGACGTCGTCCTCGATGAGCCGGAGTTCGTGGGCTTCCTCGACCGCCGCCCGGTGTTCAAGGGGCACACGCTGCTGGTGCCGCGCGACCACGTAGTGACGCTGCCGGACCTGCCGGCCGGGCTGCGCGACGGTTTCCTCGCGAACGCCCAGAGACTGGCGGCCGCGATGGTCGAGGGTCTCGGGGCACAGGGCAGCTTCGTGGCGATGAACAACGTGGTCAGCCAGTCGGTGCCGCACCTGCACTGCCACGTCGTACCGCGGACGAAAGGTGACGGGCTGCGCGGGTTCTTCTGGCCGCGGACGAAGTACAAGGGCGACGAGGGGGCAGAGTATGCCGCCCGGCTGAGGGAGGCCCTCGGATGAGCCAGCTCACCACCAAGGTTCCCGAGACCGAGCGGGAGTTCGAGGACTGGCAGCGGGTCCACAACGCCGTGATCACGACCCATCACGTCGGCCGCGGCGCACCACATCCTGATCGCCTACTCGACACGCGATCGCTCGACGACCGTCCGGCCGAACGAGGATTCTCCGGCGGTGACGGTGATCGCGCGGGTGTTGGTGGAGCACCGCGGGTACGGGTACGGCACCGAGCTGTTCGAGCGCGCCATGGCGCAGGCGCGCGACCTCGGGGCGGAGGAGATCGTGACGGTCGTGCTGACCTCCAACGAGGACGGACTCCGCTTCGCCGAGAGGCACGGGTTCGTCGAGTGCGACCGCTACACGCTGCCCGGGGAGGCCGTCCCGTGGGTCGATCTCCGGCTGGCTAGGGTGAGCCGGACCGGCTGACAGTGATCGGCTGACAGCAGGGCCGACGACACAGGAGGAAACGCATGGGCCGCTTCGACGGGCGCGTGGCAGTCATCACCGGGGCCGCGCGCGGTATCGGCTTCGGAACCGCGACGAGGTTCGCCGAGGAGGGCGCGAGCGTCGCGATCATCGACCTCGACGAGAGCGCCGCGAGCGATGCGGCCGCGAAGCTGCCGGTCGGTGCGGACGCGAAGGCGATCGGCATCGGCTGTGACGTCAGCAACGGCGAGTCCGTGGACGCGGCGGTCGCCCGGGTCGTCGAGGAGCTCGGCGGTATCCACATCCTCGTCAACAACGCCGGCATCACCCGCGACAACCTGCTGTTCAAGATGACCGAGGAGGACTGGGACCTGGTTCTCGGCGTCCACCTCAAGGGCGCGTTCCTGATGACGAAGGCGGCCCAGAAGCACTTCGTCGAGCAGAAGTACGGCAAGATCCTCAACCTCTCGAGCGTCTCCGCTCTCGGCAACCGTGGCCAGGCCAACTACTCCGCAGCCAAGATGGGTGTTCAGGGCTTCACCCGCACGCTCGGCATCGAGCTCGGCCCGTTCGGCATCAACGCCAACGCGATCGCTCCCGGGTTCATCGCGACCGAGATGACCGACGCCACGGCCGCCCGGCTGAAGATGGACGTGGAGGAGTTCCGCAAGCTCAACGCGGAGGCCAACCCGGTACGCCGCGTGGGCTTCCCCGAGGACATCGCGGCCGCGGCCGCGTTCCTGTGCAGCGACGAGGCGTCGTACATCACCGGACAGACGCTGTACGTCGACGGCGGCGCCAAGCTCGGTTAGACCGCGTCAGGTCCTCTACGTACAGTCGGCGACACACCGGGGCGGAGTCCCAGAAATCGCCTCTCGCGGGTTCAAACTGGAATCGAACCAGTTAAAGTCGACTAACTCACTAGACGTTTGGAGCTTCCCCACCATGCGTTTCGTCAGAAACCGTTCTCTTCGCCTGCTCATCGCGCCCCTGGCCGCCGGCACCCTGGTGCTCGCCGGGTGCGGAGGTGGCGACGATGCCGAAGGCAACGACGACTCGACCGATGCCGGTGCGCCGCCGTCCAACTCGCAGACGATCGGCCGCTCCGACACCTGGCCGCTGACCGGTCTGGCGGTTGAGGGAGGCACCTCGGAGCAGTCGCACCCGGTGCTGGTGCTGAAGATGGACAACACCTCCTCCAGCGCACCACAGGAGGGGCTCGGCAGCGCCGACCTGGTGGTGGAGGAGCTGGTCGAGGGCGGGATGACCCGACTCGCGGCGTTCTACTACTCCGACATCCCGGGTGAAGTCGGCCCGGTCCGGTCGATGCGGGCCAGCGACATCGGCATCGTCTCGCCGGTGGGCGGCTCGATGGTGACCAGCGGTGCCGCCAACGTGACCCTGCAGCGGATCGGCGACGCCGGCATCGACTACTACAGCGAGGGCGACGCCGGCTTCTTCCGGGCCAGCGACCGCAGTGCGCCGTACAACCTGTTCACGGACCTGGGCGCGGTGGCCAAGGCAGCGAAGCACACGACGACCCGACCCGACGACTACCTTCCGTGGGGCAGTGCGGACGACCTGCCGCAGGGGCAGGCGGCGACCTCGCTGTCGGCGAACTTCTCCGGAGGGCACACCACCAACTGGACCTACCGCGACGGCGGCTACGTCAACGACAACTCGTACGCCGCCGCCGGTGACGAGTTCCCGGCCGACACGGTGCTCGTGCTGCGGGTCCCGGTCGGCGACGCGGGCTACCGCGACCCCGCCGGCAACCCGGTGCCCGAGACGCAGTTCGAGGGCAGCGGCGACGCGATGATCTTCCACGACGGGCGGCTGGTCCGCGGTACCTGGTCGAAGAAGGAGCTGGACTCGATGCTCACGCTGTCGACGAAGGCGGGCGACCTGAGCATCCCTGCGGGCCGGGTCTGGATCGAGCTGGTGCCGCAGGACTCCGGCGACGTGAAGTTCAAGTAGGTCAGGTAGGAGTTCAGGACGTCGAGACCTGCGGCAGCTCGCCGCCGTCCTCCACGAGCGCCTGGACGCCGGAGAGCAGGAACCCCACCGCCGTCTCGACCCGCTGGGCAGCGAGTTCTGGGTCGTCGGAAGTCGCCACGACCTCACCGGCGGCGGACATGGTGCCGAAGAAGATCCGCGCGAACGTCTGCAGCATCTCCTCGTCGAGCTCCCAGGTGCCGGCGTTGAGCACGGCGCGCACGATCTCGACCACGTTGGCGTACGTCGTGCGCTCCTCCTGTTCGCGGAACCGCTCGTACCCCAGGACCGAGGGGCCTTCCTGGATGACGATCCGGCGGTAGCGCGGCTGCTGCACGATGACCATGAAGGCCTCGACGCCGGCCAGCGCCTTCTTCCACGGGTCGCGGGTGCCCTTGATCGCCTTCTGGATGGTCTGCGCGGCGTCGGCCTCGATCCGCTCGAAGACCGCCTCGAACAGTGCCTGCTTGCCGGAGAAGTGGTGATAGAGCGCGCCCTTGGTCACCCGGGCCCCGGCAACGATGTTGTCGAGCGAGGCGTTGGCGTAGCCGTTGTCGGTGAACAGCTCCTCAGCGACCTCGATCAGGGCCCGCTTCGTAGAGGCTGAGTACGCCGCTCGTCGGCTCGCGCCCGGCACGCTCGGGACCTTCGGGACCAGCTTGCTCACCGAGGACTTCACCACCCGACCACTCTAGGTGTAACGGCCATCACGCAGGTGGGCGGAATCACGTCCCCAGAACTTGGGGTACCGGCAGTCGGCTCCATACTCTGAGTACGTACCTCCGGTATGACCGCGAACCCGCGGTGGCCGGAGACATGGACCGAGAAGGAGCTGACCATGACCTGGACTGCCTTTCACAACCGGGGCGAGATCCTGCGCTCCGTGATCGCTACCGCCGGCGTCCGGCGGGACGGAATCCTGCCGATGGACGTGTCGGGTGTAGCGGAGACCTTCGGCGACGAGCTCACCCTGCTCGCCGCCCTGCAGCTGAAGTGGCACACCCGCCTCGCGGGCCATATCGAGCGCGAGCTGCTCGCCCAGCCGCTGGACCTCCAAGGGGCCGTCGAGGTCGCCTGGAGCAACACGGCAGAAGAGCTGCCCGGCGTCCGCAAGATCCTGGACCACTACCGGAGCCAGCCCACCAACGTGGCGATGGCCTCGGCGATGGCCAAGGCGACGGCCAAGGAGCACATCCTGCTCGCCGTGATGGCTGGCCAGTCCAGCGTCGACGACGCGACGGCAGTGCCGCTCGGGGCCAAGATCGAGGCGAACGCGCGAAAGAACCGCGTGCAGGTTCCCGCCGAGCGCATCGAGCAGCCCAGCCTGCTCGAGCGACTCAAGGCGGTCGTCGCGGCCTGACCCACCCCAACCAGGCGGCCCCGGCTCCGACGCACCTCCCTCCCTCCCGCGTCGGCCCCGGGGCCGCCTTCTATTTGCTTGCCTTCCGCCTCACCACCTAGGTGATGATGGGGACGTGACGGAGATCCGGCCCGGGATGCTGCTGCTGGCCACCCCGGTGCTGCTCGACCCGAACTTCGCCGACACCGTCGTACTGATGCTCGACGTCGGCAACGACGGCGCCTTGGGAGTGGTGCTCAACCGGCCGACGGGGCTGGCGGTCTCCGAGGTGCTGAGCGACTGGGGCGAGGTCGTCGCCGAGCCCGAGGTGCTGTTCCAGGGCGGTCCGGTCGAGACCGAGGGGGCACTGGCGGTGGCCATGCGCACCTCCACCGAGGGCGAGGCGGTCGGGTTCCGCGAGGTGGCCGGACCCCTCGGACTGCTCGATCTCGACACGCCCGTCGAGCTGGTCTCCGGCTCGCTCTCCGGCCTCCGGATCTTCGCCGGGTACGCCGGCTGGGGCAGCGATCAGCTGCAGCAGGAGATCGAGGAAGGGCACTGGTACGTCGTGCCCGGGCGCGGCGAGGACGTCTTCCGCGCCGATTCGCGCGAGCTGTGGCGCGACGTACTGCGCCGGCAGCCGGGCGACCTGGCGATGCACTCCACCCGCCCCGTCGACCCGGACCTCAACTAGATGAGCGACGACCCCTGGGAGCTCGACTCCCTCGACCTCGACGGCTACCTCGGCCGGCTCGGCGTGGCCTCCCGTCCGCCCAGCAGGGAGGCGCTCGACGAGCTCCACGAGGCACACGTGCGGACGTTCACGTTCGACAACATCGACGTGCTGCTCGGCGACCACCCCGGCGTCGGCCTGGCGGCGGTGCAGGGCAAGTTCGTCGGTCGGGGCCGGGGTGGCTACTGCTTCGAGCACAGCACGATGTTCGCCGCGGCCGCCCAGCGGCTCGGCTACGCCGTGACCCGGCGGCTCGGCCGGGTCGGCGATGTGGCCGCGGCGCCACGGACGCACTTCGTGGTCGAGATCGTCCTCGGCGGGCAGCGGCTGCTCGCGGACCCGGGCTTCGGGATGAGCGTGCTGCGCCCGATACCGCTGGAAGACGGGCACGAGGAGAACAGCGACGGCTGGGAGTACCGCGTGCGTCGCGCGGCCGGCGACGAGGTCGCCTGGGAGATGCATCGGCACCGGGACGGCGGCTGGGAGTTCATGCACGCCTCGGACGAGCTCCCCGTGCGGCCTGTCGACGTGGTGATGGGCCACCACTACACGAGCACGTTCCCGACCTCGCACTTCCGCAGCACGCTGATGGTGACCCGGCACCTCGAGGGGCGGCACCTGACCGTCACCGCGAACGCGGTGACCGTGCGCCGCCCGGGCGAGCCCACGGAGCACCGGCCGCTGCGTGACGGCGAGCTTCCGGAGCGGCTCGAGGAGCTCGGCGTACCCCTCACCGACGAGGAGCGGAACCGGCTGTTGGCGGTCGTCGCGGCCTTCTGAGCCCACTTCGTGGCGACGTGACGCTCGTCGCGCTTCTTTACCCTCCTGAGCGGGGCCGACCCCTGTGGCGTGTGACGGGCGCTACGTCGGGCGGCCCTTCGAATTGAGGTCGCCGGACGCCTTTGGCTCACTTGGTGCTTGCTAGAGCAAGCAGATGCTTGCACCAGAGAGCAGGAAGCAGTCCTCCATGATCTCCCGTCTCCGCCAAGCAACGCTGTCGGCCGGCCTGGTGGCCGCGCTCGTCAGCGGGCTGACAGTGACGAGCTCGGACGCCACCGCCGACCGGATCCGACCGGTCGCCGCGGCGCCCGCCCACGAGCCGATGAAGATCCAGAAGGCCGTGGTCATCGAGCCGCTGCGGTGGCGGGTGCCGGTCACCGGCTACCGGATCACCGGTCAGTTCGGCGACACCGGCAACTGGTCCGCGATTCACACCGGCCTGGACTTCGCGGTCGACCAGGGCACCCCGATCCACGCGATCGCCTCCGGTGTCGTCACCGAGGCGACGTACGACGGCTCCTACGGCAACAAGGTCGTCATCACCACCGACGACGGCATCGAGATCTGGTACTGCCACCAGGACGCGCTGGCCGTCGCGGTCGGCCAGCGGGTCGTCGCCGGCGAGGTGATCGGCGCGGTCGGCATGACCGGCAACACCACCGGCCCGCACGTGCACGTCGAGGTCCGCCCGGGTGGCGGCGACCCCGTCGATCCGGCGGCTGTGCTGGAGGCACATAGAGTGGACATGTGAGCACCCGCATGACGCAGATCGGCTTCGGCACCACCACCGCCACCAAGGTCCGTGAGGATGAGCGGACCGTTCCGACCGACGAGGGTGACCACGAGAAGTTCTCGCACTACGTCGAGAAGGACAAGCTCACCGAGGCCATGGTGATGGGCACGCCCGTCGTCGCCCTGTGCGGCAAGGTCTGGGTGCCGAGCCGGGCGCCGGAGAAGTTCCCGGTGTGCCCGGAGTGCGAAGAGATCTGGAAGGGCCTCAAGCCGGGCGATGGCCCAGGAGACAGTACGGAGTGAATCTCACCCCTGCCTGGCCGGATCGCGCGGCCTGGGGGACGGCCACGTCCCTGCGCGCCTGGCAAACCGCCGCCCTGGCCGACTACATGGGCCGTCAGCCCCGCGACTTCCTGACCGTGGCCACGCCCGGGGCCGGCAAGACGACCTTCGCGCTCTCGGTCGCCGCTGAGCTGCTCGGACGCCGGATCGTCGACCGCGTCACCGTGGTCGCGCCGACCGAGCACCTGAAGCGGCAGTGGGCGGAAGCGGCCGCACGAGCCGGGCTCCCGATCGACCCGACATACTCGGCCGGCAAGGGCAAGATCGCCAGCGACTACCTCGGCATCGCAGTCACGTATGCCGGTGTCGCGGTCAACCCGCTGGCCATGCGGGTCCGGACCGAACGGTTCAGGACGCTGGTGATCCTCGACGAGGTGCACCACGCGGCCGACGCGCTGTCCTGGGGCGAGGGCATCCGCGAGGCGTTCGACCCGGCGACCCGCCGATTGGCGCTCACGGGTACGCCGTTCCGCTCCGACATCAACCCGATCCCGTTCGTGACCTATGAGCCCGGGGCCGACGGCGTCCCGCGCTCGGTCGCCGACCACTCCTACGGCTACGAGCAGGCGCTCGCCGATCACGTGGTCCGTCCGGTGCTGTTCCTGGCCTACTCCGGGGACCTCCAGTGGCGGACCCGCGCCGGTGACGAGATCGCCGCGCGACTCGGCGAGCCGCTGACCAAGCACCTCACCGCGCAGGCTCTCCGCACCGCGCTGGACCCCGCCGGCTCGTGGATCCCGCAGGTGCTCACGGCCGCCGACCGACGGCTGACCGAGGTACGCCGGCACGTGCCCGACGCCGGCGGCCTGGTGATCGCCACCGACCAGGAGTCCGCGCGGGTCTACGCGAAGCTGCTCCGTGACATCGCCGGCGAGCCGCCGGTGGTGGTGCTCTCGGACGAGAACACCGGGTCGCGCAAGATCGCCGAGTTCGCCGAGGGAGACGGCCGCTGGATGGTGGCGGTCCGGATGGTGTCGGAGGGCGTCGACATCCCTCGCCTCGCCGTCGGGGTGTACGCGACCACCACGTCGACGCCGCTGTTCTTCGCCCAGGCGGTCGGCCGCTTTGTGCGGGCGCGGGCCCGCGGCGAGAGCGCGTCGGTGTTCCTGCCGTCGGTGCCCCAGCTGCTGGAGTACGCCGCCGAGATGGAGGTCCAGCGCGACCACGTGCTCGGACGCACGATCACCAACGAGGGCGACATCTTCGCCGCCGAGGCCGACCTGCTGGCGCAGGCCCAGGCCGGGGAGTCGGCGTCCGCAGAGCTCGAGGGGCTGCCGTTCGAGGCGCTCGGCTCGGAGGCTCGGTTCGACCGGGTGCTCTACGACGGCGGCGAGTTCGGCCACGAGGGTGAGGTGCATCTCGGATCCGAGGAGGAGATGGACTTCCTCGGCATCCCCGGTCTGCTCGACCCGGGGCAGATGAAGGAGCTGCTGGCCCAGCGCCAGTCCGACCGCGCGAAGTCCCGGCGCAAGGCAACGGCGGATCCTGAGACGGTCGCCCTCACCACCCACGAGCAGCTCGCGACGCTGCGCCGCGAGCTCAACGGCCTGGTCGCGGCGTGGCACCACCGGACCGGCCAGGCGCACGGCATCACCCACGCCGCGCTGCGCAAGGAGTGCGGCGGACCGGCGGCCGCGGTCGCGAACGCCGATCAGCTCCGAGCCCGGATCGACCTGGTCCGGGAGTGGGCGATCCGGCGTACGTCTTAGGGCTTCTTGGCGGTGCGCCTGTTGACGGCGTAGAACCGGCCCTTGGCGTGCAGAGAACGGTGGTCCCCGACACCGGTCGACTGCTGGAAGGCCCGGTTGATCCCGGCGATCATTTCGGCCGGCGTCAGCATGGCTGATGAGCGTAGTGCCTCCTAGTCTCGACGGCATGCCCGCGGAGACCTCACAGACCCTCGACCGCGGGCTGCGCGTGCTCGTCGTGCTGGCAGCAGCGCCAGGTGGACTGACGATCACCGAGCTCGCCGAGCGGCTCGAGGTCAACCGCACGGTCGTCTACCGGCTGGTGACCACCCTCGAGCAGCACGGGCTGGTACGCCGCGACTCCCGGTCCCGGCTGCACGTGGGCCTGGGCATCCTGCATCTCGCCTCGGCGGTGCAGCCGGTGCTGCGCGACATCGCGGCACCGATCCTCCGGCGGCTCGCCGAGGAGGTGGGCTGCACCGCTCACCTCACCGTCGCCGAGGGCGATGAGGCGCTGGCCCTCGCGGTCGTGGAGCCGTCGTGGACGGACTTCCACGTCAGCTATCGGGTCGGCTCCCGGCATCCTCTCGGCCAGGGAGCCGCCGGCAAGGCGATCCTGCTCGGTAGAGAACCGGCCGCTCAGCGGGCGGGCTACGTGCTGACGACCGGCGAGCTGCAGGCAGGCGCTCGGGGGCTTGCGGCGCCGGTGCCGGATGTCGAGGGTCTGGAGGCCAGCGTCGGCATCGTCACGCTCGGCGAGCTCGACGCCGAGGCTGCCGGCCCCCGAGTGGCCGGGGCTGCGGCCGAGCTGAAGGCACTCCTGCAGAAGTGAGCGCCAGAACGCACGCTGAGGCCGCCCTTGCGGCGGTGGATCTTGGTCGATGTGCTCGGCGCGAGGCGACCAAAAGTCACCGCCCCCCGGTCACTCCTACCAGCGGCAGCACTCGGTAGGGCACCTGCGTCGCCAGCGCCATCACGGTCGAGGTGCGCACGATGCCGGCGAAGCCGACGACCCGGTCGATCACCCGTTGCAGGTCGCTGTTGGACCGGGAGACGACCCGGCACCACATGTCGCCGCTGCCCGTGATCGTGTAGGCCTCGAGCACCTCGGGGATCGCCGCGAGGTGGTCGGCGACCACGTCGTGGCCCTTGCCCTGAGTGATCTCCAGGGTCAGGAAAGCCATCACCGGGTAGCCCAGCGCCTCGGTCGAGAGCTCCGGACCCCAGCCGGTGATCACGCCTCCGGCGACCAGCTTGTCGATCCGGGCCTGCACCGTGCCGCGGGCGACACCCAGCCGGCGGGAGGTCTCGAGGACGCCGATCCGGGGCTGGCTGGCGAACAAATCGATCATGGTGCGATCAAGATCGTCCATATTCGCCTCCGTGGATGGGCAGATTGTCTAGTGTTTCGACGTACTGTTGCACAGTTTGTCGATGAACGGCAGCATATGCGCATGACCCTCACCCCGGACGAGCTGAAGGCCGACCTGACCCTTGAGCAGCTCAAGGAGCTGGTCGGCCTGGTGGAGTACGACGCCAGCCGCGACGTCTTCCCGGTGACCGCCATGGATGCCGTCTGCTTCGTGGTCGGCAACGCCACCCAGACCGCGACCTTCTACCAGCTGGCCCTCGGCATGGAGCTCGAGGCCTACCGCGGCCCGGAGACCGGCAGCCGCGACTCGAAGTCCTACGTGCTGCGCTCCGGCAGCGCCCGGTTCGTCTTCACCGGCGGGGTGACGCCGGAGAGCCCGGTCCTCGACCACCACCGGCGGCACGGCGACGGTGTCGTCGACCTCGCGATCGAGGTGCCCGACGTGGACAAGTGCATCGCGCACGCCCGCTCGGTGGGCGCCACGATCCTGGTCGAGCCGCACGACGAGACCGACGAGCACGGCACCGTGCGCACGGCGGCGATCGCGACGTACGGCGAGACCCGGCACACGCTGATCGACCGGTCGCAGTACACCGGTCCCTACCTGCCTGGCTACGTCGCTCGCAGCACCACCGTGGCCCGCCGCGAGGGGCACCCGAAGCGGCTGTTCCAGGCCGTCGACCACTGCGTGGGCAACGTCGAGCTCGGCCGGATGGACGAGTGGGTGGAGTTCTACAACAAGGTCATGGGCTTCACGAACATGGCGGAGTTCATCGGCGACGACATCGCCACCGACTACTCGGCGCTGATGTCGAAGGTCGTCGCGAGCGGCAACCACCGGGTGAAGTTTCCGCTGAACGAGCCCGCGGTGGCGAAGAAGAAGTCGCAGATCGACGAGTACCTCGAGTTCTACTCCGGCGCCGGCTGCCAGCACATCGCGCTGGCCACCAACGACATCCTGCGCAGCGTCGACATCCTGCGCGACAACGGCATCGCGTTCCTCGACACCCCCGACTCCTACTACGACGACCCGGAGCTGCGCGCCCGGATCGGCGAGGTGCGGGTGCCGATCGAGGAACTGAAGAAGCGGAAGATCCTGGTCGACCGCGACGAGGACGGCTACCTCCTGCAGATCTTCACCAAGCCGATGGGGGACCGGCCGACCGTCTTCTACGAGTTCATCGAGCGGCACGGCTCGCTCGGCTTCGGCAAGGGCAACTTCAAAGCGCTGTTCGAGGCGATCGAGCGCGAGCAAGAGGCCCGCGGCAACCTCTAACGGGTCCCGGCCTCCGTCGCAGCGGGCAGCGGAGCCCCGTCACAGCAGTTCGCCTTCGCATGGCAGTGCGGGCAGAGCCAGCGCGTGGAGATCGGGTCGAACTCCTTGCCGCAGAAGTCGCAGGGCATGCGACCGAGACTAGAACCGCTTTGGCCCGATGCCGTGCATCACTCGCCGGAGCTATCGGCGGCGCAGCTCGCTGACAAGTGTCGGCGGAGTACCGAACGTCGAGATCGGGCGGCCGGCCTCGGCCGTCGCTCCCTCCAGCCCGTGCCACACGAACGCTGCCAGGTAGCGGCTCACCGCCGCCCTCGACATGATGCGGCGTTCGAGCCACCACTCACCGGTGGTGAGACCCAGCCCGACCACGCTCTGCGCCCACGGCTCGGCTCCCGCGGCGTCGACGTCGAGCTCGCGCAGCGCGTCTCCGAGCACCCGGGCCAGGGCTGCGGCAATGCGAGCCTTGCCGTCGGCGAGCGGGTCGGAGCCACGGTGCCGCACGAGCAGCAGGAACACCTGGTGGTGCTCCTCGATCGCCCGCAGGTAGGCGTCCATGCACTTGGTGATCCGATCGCGGATCGGGGCGTCGGCAAGCAGCGGCGGGACGACCCGGCTGAGCACCTCGTCGGCACCCCACTGGCCGACCGCGGCGTGCAGCTGGTCCTTGTCGGCGAAGTAGCGGTAGAGCACCGGCTTGCTGACGCCCGCCTCGACGGCGATCGCCGCCATACTCACGTCGGGGCCGTCGCGGTCGATCGCGCGGACGGCGGCCTCGACCAGCTCCTCGCGGCGCTCCTCCCGGTGGGTGTCCCACCGGGTCGCACGGCCGTCGCCGGGCTTGCCCTCGTCCGCCATGGACTCCACGGTATCTCCATGGCGACCTACGTCGGCTTCCTGCGCGCGATCAACCTCGGCCCCACCCGCAAGTTCCCCAAGGGTGACATCGTCGCCGCGACCGAGGCGGCCGGGTTCACCGACGTTGCGACGCACATCAACACCGGCAACGTCCGGTTCGGCACCAAGATGCGTTCGACAGCCCGGATCGAGGACGCGCTCGAGGCGGCATACCTTGCCGACCGCGGGTTCGAGGTCCCGACGATCGTGTTCAGCCAGAGCGAGGTGTGCGCGATCGCCGACGAGGCCGAGGAGGTCGCCGCCGGCCACCCTGGGACGCACTACGTCTCCCTGCTCAAGAAGGAGCCGACCGCAGCGCTGATCAAGCAGACGGAGGCGCTCAGCACCGACCGCGACATCGTCGAGGGTCCGAGGTCGCGCCGTGCACCTCGTCATCAGCGATCCGTACCACCATGCCCCGCTGACCAATGCCGAGATCGAGAAGGAGCTCGGCGTGGCCACCAATCGCAACCTCAAGGTGATCCGGGCGATCGCCGAGAAGTGGTGTCGCTAGGTCAGACCTGCCTACTCGCCGCGGAACGTGGGCCGGCGCCGCTCGGAGAACGCCCGCATGCCCTCGGCCACGTCGGCCGTCCGGAGCAGCAAGGTCTGGCCGGTCCGCTCGCGCTCCAACGCGTCGTCGAGATGCGCCAGGGTGGCGGCGTTGACCGCCTTCTTGGTCGCCGCGTAGCCGAGCGGTGGGCCGGAGGCGAGTCGGCGGACGATCGTGGCCACGAGGTCGTCGTACTCGTCCTCGGCGGCGACGTGGGTGACCAGCCCGGCGTCGTACGCCTCCCGCGCGGAGAGCGGCTCCGCCAGCAGCGCCATCCGCATCGCCCGGGCCCGGCCGATCGACGCGGCCACGGTCGCGGTGGCCCCGCCGTCGGGCATCAGGCCGATCCGGGCGAACGCGAGCAGGAACGTGGCGGACTCCTTGGCCACCACGATGTCCGCGGCGAGCGCGGCGGAGCAGGCGATGCCGGCGGCCACACCGTTGACCGCCGCGACCACGGGCTTGTCGAGGTTGACGATCGACCGGACGATGCGGTTGGCCATGTCCAGCGCTCGTACGTCGAAGTTCTCGTGCGCGTTCTCGCCGGAGATGTCGGCACCGGCGCTGAACGCGTCGCCGGCACCGGTCAGCACCACGACCCGGACCTCGTCGTCGCTGACCGCCTTCTCGGCGTACGACGCCACGCCATCGCTCATCTCCGGCGACATCGCGTTGAGCACCTCGGGCCGGTTCATGATCAGCCAGAGCACACCCTCGTCGAGGCGCACGTCCAAGTCGGTCACGCTGGGCAGTGTGCCACCATGGCCAGGTGTCGGCAGCGAGTCCCGTGGAGGTCGAACCGGATCTCACTCCTGACGAGATCACGGTCCTGTCCACCCCTTGGGTCACCATCGTCTGGAACGACCCGGTGAACCTGATGTCCTACGTCACCTTCGTGTTCCAGAAGTACTTCGGCTACGACAAGAAGAAGGCCGAGAAGCTGATGCTCGAGGTGCACGAGGACGGCAAGTCGGTGGTCAGCTCCGGCTCGCGCGAAGAGATGGAGCGCGACGTCCAGGCGATGCACGAGTACGGGCTCTGGGCGACGCTCAGCAGGTCAGAATGAGCGCTTTCACGCGACACCGACGAAGTGGCCTGGTGATCGCCAACTTCACCGGGTTCGAGGCCGATCTCTTGCGGTCCCTGGCCGCGCAGCTGGTCGAGCTGCTCCGCAACGAGGAGGCGGTACCGCACGGCCTGGACCCCCTCGAGGCGATGATGGACTTCTCCGGGCCGACCTCGGCGCCGGAGGATCCGGTGCTGGCGCGGCTGTTCCCCACGGCGTACTCCGATGACGAGGAGGCCGCCGCAGAGTTCCGGCGCTTCACCGAGGCGGCGCTGCGCGACGGCAAGGCCGCCGCGGCCTGCACCATCATCGAGGCTCTCGAGGAGGCCGGCCTGCCGCCGATCATGGACGAGGAGGGCCTGATGATCGACGTCGAGCTCGACCAGTCGACCGCCGAGATCTGGATGCGCTCGTTCACCGACCTACGGCTGGCCCTGGCCACCCGTCTCGGCGTCGAGCAGGACGACGACGCGTACTGGGACGCGCTGCCGGACGACGATCCGCGCGCGCAGGCTCACGACATCTACGACTGGGTCGGCTACCTGCAGGAGACCTTGATCCGGGCGCTTGGCTGAGAGTGAGCTGGCTGAGAAAAGGCCAAATTGCTGACACCCCTGCCCTGGCCGGATCGTCCGCGATGGTTGACTCCCCCTCATGACGCGACTCCTGATGCTCCTGTCTGCGCTCTGCCTGGTGGTAGCGACCGCCGGCTGCAGCGGCGACGACAAGGGCGACGACAAGAACGAGGCAAAGGAGTCTGCTGGGACGCCGAGCGTCGACCCCAAGGAGCAGAAGAAGAAGGCTGCCAAGATCGTGAAATGCACCGCTCAGGTGAGCACCACGGGCGCCTACGAGGCCGAGTGGTCCGGCGACGCCACGGTCCGGACCGGTGGTAGGGAAATCGGTGCCACCGGACCCTCTTGCGGTCTACGAGCTGACCGACAAGAGGAACCGGGTCTCGCTCTTCAGCCCCGGCCCCGAGTTCAAGGGCAGCATCTCGCTGGCCGCGGAGCGGATCTCCTACTCCAGCGACCCCGCCGACGCGGAGTCGTTCGACATCGACGAGCGCGGCAAGCACGCCGAGGCCGACGCCACGCTCACCTCGATCAGCGGCGATGAGATCCAGCTCGTGGCCGAGTTCACCTGCGGCAAGTCCAAGCAGTAGCGCGTTGCTGACCATCGCGCAGCCGACGTACGACGCGATCGTCGCGCACGCCAAACGGGACCATCCGGATGAGGCCTGCGGGGTGGTCGCCGGTCCCGAGGGGAGCGATCGCCCGGAGCGCTTCATCGAGATGGTGAACGCCGCGGGCAGCCCCACGTTCTACGAGTTCGACTCCACCGACCTGCTCGCCCTGTACCGGACGATGGACGAGCGGGACGAGGAACCGATCGTGATCTACCACTCACATACGGCGACCGCGGCGTATCCCTCTGTGACCGACATCGGCCTCGCGAGCGAACCGGGTGCACACTATGTGCTGGTCAGCACGCGTGAGCACGGGAATAACGACGGCCCGGTGGAGTTCAGGTCGTACAGGATCGTGGACGGCGTGGTGACCGAGGAAGAGGTCAGCGTCGTACCCGAGATCCCTGCTGACTGAGCACCGACCGAGGAGCAACAGAACCATGACCATCGAGGTCCGGATCCCGACCATCCTGCGCACCTACACCGACGGCGAGAAGGCCGTCTCGGGTGAGGGTGCCAGCCTGCGCGCGCTGATCGACGACCTCGAGGCCAACCACCCGGGCATCAAGGAGCGGCTGGTCGAGGCCAAGGACGGCAGCATCGACCTGCGCCGCTTCGTCAACGTCTACGTCAACGACGAGGACGTCCGGTTCATCGGTGGGCTCGAGGCCGAGCTGAGCGACGGCGACCAGGTCGTCGTCCTCCCGGCAGTCGCCGGCGGATGAGGTTCGACAACCTCCTGGCCTCCGTCGGCGGTACGCCGATGGTGGGGCTCCCGGCGCTCTCGCCGAGCCCCGACGTACGACTCTGGGCGAAGCTCGAGGACCGCAACCCGACGGGCTCGATCAAGGACCGGCCGGCACTTCGGATGATCGAGGACGCTGAGAAGGACGGCAGCCTGCGTCCCGGCAGCACGATCCTCGAGCCGACGTCCGGCAACACCGGCATCTCACTCGCGATGGCGGCCAAGCTCAAGGGCTACCGCCTGGTGTGCGTGATGCCCGAGAACACCAGCTCGGAGCGCCGCCAGCTGCTGCAGATGTGGGGCGCGGAGATCGTCTCATCGCCCGCGGCGGGCGGGTCGAACGAGGCGGTCCGGGTGGCCAAGGGGATCGCGGCCGAGCATCCCGACTGGGTGATGCTCTACCAGTACGGCAACCCCGCCAACGCCTTGGCGCACCAGGAGGGCACCGGGCCGGAGATACTGGCCGACCTGCCCTCGATCACCCACTTCGTGGCCGGCCTCGGCACCACCGGCACCCTGATGGGCGTCGGCCAGTTCTTCCGCGAGGCCAAGCCGGACGTGCGGATCGTCGCCGCCGAGCCGCGGTACGGCGAACTCGTCTACGGCCTGCGCAACCTCGACGAGGGCTTCGTGCCCGAGCTCTACGACGCCGACCTGATCGACGCCCGCTTCTCGGTCGGCCCGCGCGACGCCGTACGTCGGACCCGTGAGCTGCTCGAGCTCGAGGGCATCTTCGCAGGCATCTCCACCGGCGCCATCCTGCACGCCGCGCTCGGCCAGGCGGCCAAGGCGGTCAAGGCGGGCGAGTCCGCGGACATCGCGTTCGTGGTGGCCGACGGCGGCTGGAAGTACCTCTCCACCGGCGCCTACGAAGGCACCATCGACGACGCCGAGGATCGTCTCGAGGGTCAGCTATGGGCGTAGGTCGAGGGATCCTGATCGCCCTGCTGATGCTGGGCGGGATGCTCGCGCCCCCGGCGGCTGCCGCGCAGGAGGAACCGTTGGAGAACCGGCATCCACCCCTCGTGAAGGGGATCCAGCGCTACGGCCAGGTCCTCAGGGCCACGCCCGGTCGGTGGGAGGTCGAGCCGACCCGGGTGCGCTACCAGTGGCTGCGCGCGGGGAAGCCCATTGCCGGCGCCACCGGCCGGCGCTACCGGATCGCTCCGCGGGACGTCGGAGTCGGCGTCCGCGTGCAGGTCACGGCGCGGGCGCCGGGCTACTCCCCTGGGACGGCCCTCTCGCCGCGCGCGGGGCTGGTGAAGCATCGGGTCGACGTACGGCGGACCGTCAAGTACTCCGTGCGCACCCGGGGCAAGATCGTCGCGAGCGTGAAGGACTTCCGCCGGCTCGCCCAGCAGACCTACGAGGACCCGCGCGGCTGGCGGGCCAAGGGCGTGCGGTTCGTGCCGATCGCGAAGGGTGGAGCGTTCACGCTCTGGCTGGCGGCCGCAGGCACGGTGCCCAGCTTCTCCTCGGGTTGCAGCAGCATGTGGAGCTGTCGAGTCGGCCGCAACGTGATCATCAACCAGACCCGCTGGCGGTTCGCCTCACCGGCATGGAACGCCGGAAGGCTCACGCTGCGCGGCTATCGACACATGGTGGTCAACCACGAGACCGGCCACTGGCTCGGCAAGGGCCACGCCGGCTGCCCGGGCAAGGGCCGGCTAGCACCGGTGATGATGCAGCAGTCCAAGGGGACCCACGGGTGCCGATTCAACCCTTGGCCGACGCCGGCCGAGCTGCGCTAGGCGGTCGAGCCAGGCGAGGAGAATTCAACATCAGGATGTTGAACTGGATCGCCACCTGCAAATGCGATGAGTGTGCGCTCGTATTTCGACGTACACAAAGGCGTTGGGCCGCTGGTCGTCACGCGGGAGCAGGCGTCACGCGCGGCCGATATGTACGTTCGGTTACGAGCCGGTCGTCCAGGCGCGTTCGGAGCTCTCTTTAGTTGACGCGGAGCGACTGATCGAAGTCCCAGCGGCTGTTGGGGACCGGGCCGAGGCCGAGAAGGTACGCCGCGAGGTTGGCGACGTCGCCGTTGCGGATCGGTTGGCGACCCTTGAAGCCCACGCGCTCCGCGCCCGGGTCCTGGTACGTCGGGTTGAGGTCGTACAGGCTGGCGTGCCCGACACCGGGGCCCCAGACCAGGAACGGGATCCGGTAGTTCGCGAGCCTGGTCGGATCGCTGTGCTTGGCGCCGCGGCCACCGTGGTCGGCGGTGAGTACGACGATCAGGTCGTCGAGCTCCTCGTGGCCGTCGATCGTCTCGAGAATGGTGCCGAGCCGGTCGTCCATCGTGCGCACCGCGTCGAGATAGGCGGGGGACCCGAAACCGTGCGCGTGGCCCGTCAGGTCGACGTCGCCGACGTGCAGGAACGTGAACGCGCGGTGGTGGTCGACCAGGTCTGAGCGCACCGCGTTCACCAGCGCCGCGTCCCTCCCCGCCTTGATCGTCACCCGGTCGATCCCCGGCCAGGAACGTCTGAACAGCGAGAACTTCGACTTGGCGGCGAACAGCGCCACGCTCATCCCGGCCTTGTGCAGCCACGAGAAGATCGAGCCGACCGAGTGTCCGGCCGCGTTCTGCACCGTCCTGCCCTTGATGTGGGTGTTCCAGGTGACGCCGTGGCCCTCGTGCCTCCGGTCGATCCGGCGGCCGGTGACCATGCTGGTGTGGTTGGGCAGGGTGAGGGTGGACTCGACCTGGGCGCGGGCGTTGAGCGTGAACGCGCCCTCCGACATCAGCCGGTGGAAGATCGGGGTCCCTTTGGTGCCTAGCTGCCGCAGCGCGGACGGATTGAGCCCGTCGACGGAGATCACCAGGACCCGGGTGTCGGGGGCCGACGGCCCGCCTGCAGTGCCCGTGAGCGCCGGCCCGGAGGCCGGCGGGACCAGAACCGCGGCGAGCGCGCAGGCGAGTACGACCCGACGTACGACCATGCCCTGAAAGTACCCACAAACGTGACGTGGGTCGCCACTTCGTGCGTCCGGTGGGCTCCACGGCATAGTCTTTGTCCTCGTGCCAGCGACCACCGATGCCCCGATCGGCATCTTCGACTCGGGATTCGGCGGACTCACCGTCGCCCGCTCGGTGATCGACCAGCTCCCGCACGAGTCGCTGCTGTACGTCGGCGACACCGCGCGGCAGCCCTACGGGCCGAAGTCGATCGGTGAAGTGCGGGAGTACGCACTGGAGTGCCTCGACCATCTCGTCGGCCAGGGAGTCAAGGCGCTGGTGATTGCCTGCAACTCCGCCAGCGCCGCGATGCTGCGGGACGCGCGGCAGCGCTACGACGTCCCGGTGGTCGAGGTGATCCTGCCGGCCGTACGCCGCGCGGCGGCCGCCACGCACACCGGACGGGTCGGGGTGATCTGCACCAAGTCCACGGCCGAGTCGATGGCCTATGACGACGCGTTCGCGGCGGCGCCGCACCTCGCGGTGACCATCCAGACCTGCCCGCGCTTCGTCGACTTCGTCGAAGCCGGCGTCACCGGCGGCGAGGAGCTGCTCGCGGTGGCGCACGAGTACCTCGACCCACTGACCAGCGCGGAAGTGGACACGCTGATCCTCGGGTGCACCCACTACCCGCTGCTTACTGGTGTGATCTCTTATGTGATGGGCGACGAGGTCACCCTGGTCAGCAGTGCCGAGGAGTGCGCCAAGGACGTCTACAAGATGCTCGCCACGACCGGCCTGATGCGGCCGGGGGGCGACCCGACGTACACGTTCGTGACGACCGGCGCGCCCGATGACTTCGAGACGATCGGTCGCCGGTTCCTCGGGCCGGAGATGGTGGCGGCCACCCAGTTCGTCGGTGGTCTGACATGAAGATCACCGTGATCGGGTGCTCGGGCTCCTACCCCGGGCCCGATTCGCCGGCCTCGTGCTACCTGCTCGAGGCCGAAGACGCAGACGGGCGCGCCTGGCGGGTGCTGCTCGAGCTCGGCAACGGTGCGCTGGGGGCGCTGCACAACTACATCGACCCGGTCAGCGTCGACGGTGTCCTGGTCAGCCACCTGCACCCGGACCACTACATGGACATGTGCGGCTACTACGTGCTCCGCCGGTACGGCCCGCAGGGTCCGCAGCCGCCGATCCCGGTGTGGGGACCCGCCGGGATCGCCGACCGGATGGCGCACGCCTACGACCTGCCGCTGGACCCCGGGATGCGCGAGGACTTCGACTTCCGTGAGTACAACGGCAAGTTCGACCTCGGCCCGTTCGCCGTCGAGCCGATCGAGGTCGACCACCCGGTGGTCGCGTACGGGCTGCGGATCAGCGCCGACGGCGCGACGATCGGCTACAGCGGCGACACCGGGCCGTGCGAGGGCCTGGACCGGGTGGCTGCCGACGTTCCGCTGCTCATCGCGGAGGCGTCGCATCGGTCCTGCGACGACAATCCGCCGCACCTGCACCTCACCGGCACCGACTGCGGCTCGGTCGCCGAGCGGATGGGTGTCGGCCGGTTGGTGCTGACGCACATCCCGCCATGGCACACCAGCGACATGGCGATGGACGAGGCCACGGCGGCGTACGCCGGCGAGATCGAGCTGGCGAAACCGGGCGCGGTCTACGAGCTCTGAGGCTGCGGGCCGTTGAGGCCCGAGTCGTGAACGGTGATAGCGATCTGCACCCGGTTGGTCACGTCGAGCTTCGCGAAGAGCCGGGAGACGTGCGCCTTCACGGTCGGCACGGACAGAAAGAGCTCTCCAGCGATCTCGGCGTTGCTCAGGCCGCCGCCCCCTGCTTTGGTCGCTCCGCCGCAGCCGCGAGGACAATGTGTGTCGGCTCCCCACCATCGGGCAGAGTGACGGTCATGATCACAGTCGAAGGCCTCACCAAGGCGTATGGCGGGTTCAAGGCCGTCGATGACGTCAGCTTCGTCGCGCAGCCGGGGCGGGTCACCGGATTCCTCGGTCCCAACGGCGCCGGCAAGACCACCACGATGCGGGTGATGGTGGGCCTCACCAATCCCACCCATGGCAGGACCACCATTGGCGGCCACCTCTACCGCGACATCCCCAACCCCGGCCGACACGTCGGAGTCCTCCTGGATGCCTCCGCGCAGCACGCGGGCCGTACCGGTCTCGAGATCCTCACGATCGGCGCCAAGACGATGGGTCTGCCGGCCTCCCGGGTCGACGAGATGCTCGAGCTGGTCGCGCTCAGCGAGTCCGAGTCCAAGCGCAGGCTGCGCAACTACTCCCTGGGCATGAAGCAGCGCCTCGGCATCGCGCACGCTCTGCTCGGGGACCCCTCGGTGCTGATCCTCGACGAGCCCGCCAACGGCCTCGACCCAGCCGGCATCCGATGGATGCGCACCCTGCTCAAGGGGTACGCCGACCGCGGCGGCACCGTGCTTCTCTCCAGCCACCTGCTCAACGAGGTGGAACTGATCGCTGACGAGATGATCCTGATCGGGCACGGCAAGATCGTGGCCTCGGGCGACAAGAAGTCGCTGCTCGCGATGGATCACGCCAGTGCCAGCTCTCTGGTGATGAGCCTCGACAACCAGCGGCTCTCTGATGCCCTGCAGGCGAAGGGCTACACGGTTGCCGTGGAGGGTGAGGGCCTGCGCGTCAGCTGCGCGCCCGAGGAAGTCGGCCGGGTCGCCCTCGAGGCCCAGGTCGTCCTGGCCGACCTGCGCTCCGGCGCCGCCGGCCTTGAGGACCTGTTTCTCGAGCTCACCTCCGACTCCCAGCGCGACGTACTCCCCGAAGGAGGACAGGCATGAGTGCCACCACTGTTCCGGCCCCGCTCGATATTGCCTCCACCCCGACCGTCCCGATATCCCGACTGGCAAAGGTCGAGTTCCGCAAGGCGCTCGACACCCGCGCGGGGCGCTGGGTCACTGGGACGATTCTCGGCGTCTGCCTCATCGTGCTGACGATCTACGCGCTCGCCGCACCCGACTCCGACAAGGACTACGGCGACTTCCTCGGCATCGCCGGCGGTGTCCTCGGCTACTTCATGCCGATCCTGGTGATCATGTTGGTCACCGCCGAGCAGAGTCAGCGCAACGGGCTGGTGACCTTCAGCCTCGAGCCTCGGCGCTCGCGCGTGGTGATCGCGAAGTTCCTCGCCGGTCTCGGGCTGGCGGTCGGGGTGATGGTCCTGGCGTCGATCGTCGCGGTCATCAGCACGCTGTTCGGTGCCGCCACCGGCGGATCCCCCGAGTGGACCGTCGAGGGCACTCTGCTGTTCAACGGCTTCGTGCTGGCCAACCTGATCGGCGTCTTCGTGGGGTTCGCGATCGCCATGTTGCTGATGAACACCGCAGGAGCCATTGTCGGGTACTTCGCCTACAGCCTGATCCTCCCGATCGCCGTCGGCATCCTGGCCGCCCTGAGCGAGGGGTTCGACAAGATCTTGCCGTGGATCGAGTTCAACACCGCGCAGAGCCCGTTGTTCACCGGCGACTACCAGCCGAGTGGCGAAGAGTGGGCACAGCTCGCGGTGACCGGCTTCATCTGGCTGGTCGTCCCGCTGTTCCTCGGCATCCAGCGACTGCTGCGGATCGAGTTCAAGTAGCACAGGCGAACGCCGCGGTCAGCCCAGGCCCGGTCGAGCAGCCGAGCGCCTGGGCAGTGGCCTGGACGTCGAGGTCCAGCCAGTGCCGCAGTACGCCGACCGCGAGCAGCCGGGCGGCGCGCAGCAGCATGGCTCTCTGAGCCGTGACGAACCCGATGAACTCCGCGTCGCGTTCGGTGGGCCGCACTCGGTCTCCCTTCGTTGACGAATGGTCTCTCACCCCTCCTGACGGATGCGGGGCTCGGGGAGGTTGCTCGATAGGTTGCCGCCATGACTTCTCGCGAGGACGGCAGGGCGGACGACGAGCTGCGCCCGATAACGATCACCCGCAACTGGCTGGACCATCCCGCGGGGTCGGTGCTGATCGAGTTCGGCCGGACCCGGGTGCTCTGCGCCGCGTCAGCCTCCGAAGGGGTCCCGCGCTGGCGCAAGGGTTCCGGCCTGGGCTGGGTCACCGCCGAGTACGCCATGCTCCCCGCTTCCACCAACACCCGCTCGGACCGCGAGTCGGTCAAGGGCCGCATCGGTGGGCGCACCCACGAGATCAGCCGGCTGATCGGGCGCTCGCTGCGAGCGGTGATCGACTACAAGGCCTTGGGCGAGAACACCGTGCAGCTCGACTGCGACGTCCTCCAGGCCGACGGCGGCACCCGGACCGCCGCGATCACCGGCGCCTACATCGCGCTCGCCGACGCCTGCGCGCACCTCGGCGTCTCGAAGGCCCTGACCGGGTCGGTGGCCGCGATCAGCGTCGGCATCATCGACGGGGTGCCGCGGCTGGACCTGCCCTACGTCGAGGACGTCCGAGCCGAGACCGACATGAACGTGGTGATGACGGGCGAGGGCTCCTACGTCGAGGTGCAGGGAACCGCGGAAGGCGCGGCATTCGACCGCAGCGAGCTCGACGCGCTGCTGACGCTCGCCGAGAAGGGCTGCGCCGACCTCACCCGGATGCAGGTCGAGGCGCTCGCGCGTGCCTGACATCCACCTCGCCTCCCGCAACGCCAAGAAGCTGGAGGAGATGCAGCGCATCCTCGACGACCAGCTGCCGGGGATCCACGTCGTCGGGCTCGACGACGTGCCGGCGTACGACGAACCGGTCGAGGACGAGCCGACGTTCACCGGCAACGCGCTGATCAAGGCGCGGGCCGGGGCCGCGGCCACCGGGCTCCCCACGCTCGCCGACGACAGCGGGCTCTGCGTCGACGCACTCAACGGCATGCCCGGCGTGCTGTCGGCGCGCTGGTCGGGTCCGCCACTGAGTAACAAGGAGGGGGCGGACCTCCGCAACAACGAGCTGCTGCTGGCCCAGCTGTCCGACGTACCCGACGAGCGCCGCGGCGCGCACTTCGTCTGCGTGGTCGCGTGCGTGCTGCCCGGTGGTAGCGAGCTCGCCGTGGAGGGACGGATGGACGGACGCGTGGTCCGCGAGCTCCGGGGGAGCGGCGGGTTCGGCTACGACGTCCTGTTCGAGGCGGACGACCACCCGGGGGTGACCACCGCCGAGCTCTCGATCGTCGACAAGGACGCGATCTCCCACCGGGGCCGGGCGCTGCGTGAGATCGCGCCTCAGGTGGCCGCGCTGCTGAGCCGCTCCTGACGGGCCCGGCGGGTCACTCCCACGACCAGGAGTCGTAGATCTCCTCGTACTTCTCCAACGGCCCGTCGTCGTCGGCCTTGTGTGAGGACGTGATCACGACCGCGTCGTCACCGTTCTTCACGATGTAGGCACGCTGCTCGACGCTGATCCCGGCGTCGTTGTCACGGATGAGGATCAGGCCCGCGGCCTCCACCCCGGCGATGGTTCGGGTCTCCAGCTCCTCGAGCGTGCCGCCGAGGGTGCCGAGATTCGTCTTGAGCACGAGCAAGGCGTCGTCGAGGTCGTCGTAGCTCCACGACGAGACCTCGGTGATCACGTTGGCCCGGCCCTCTGCGACCGAGTCGCCCCAGGCGCTCGCAGTGTCGATGGTGCTCTGGTCCGGGTTGTCGTCGAGCACCTGATCGGTGATCTCGCTCCAGCCGTCGGGGAGCTGGTACTGGTAGCCCTCACCCTCCAGGCACGGCTCACACGCCGGCGGGTCGCCGCCTCCGTCCGTGGCGTCGTCGTTGCCGCTGTTGTCCGAGTCCTGCCACGGTGCGACGATGACCAGAACGATGGCCAGGGTCGCCACCGCGACGCACGCGATGAAGAGCCCGAGGAACAGGCCGGTGCGGCTCTTGCGCGGCGGAGCTGCGGCGTACGACGACTGTGTGGTCTGTGGGCTCGAGGCTGGCCACGCCGGGCTCTGAACCGGGCTCTGTGCCGGGGGCTGGTAAGGCGGGCTCTGCACGGGGCTCTGCACGGGCGGGGTGGGTGCCGCCGGGGCGGTGGCGCCGTAGGGGAGCCGGGTGACCTCGCCCTCGAGCTGGCCCCGCACGATCCCCTCGTCAACTCGCCCGAGCGCGTAGCCCATCGCGGCGACGGCCCACCGCGACCGCTGCTCGTCGGAGCTGCGGTCGCGCGCCAGGGTGCCGCCGGCCTCGCGGACCGCGGCGTCGGGATCCGCACCGTTGTCGAGCATCGCGAGCAGCCGCTCGACGCCACCCAGACGGACCGCATCGACGAGCAGGTTGAGCTCGCCCTGGCTCGCGTCGGCCTCGGTCAGGTAGTCGTCGAGGGCGGCCCGGAACTGTTCGGCGTTCTCCGCGATCCCGGCGCCGTGTTGCGACACCAGGTTGCGGAGTTGTTCGTGCAGCTCTCTCATCTGTTCCTTGCCCTAGTCATCCAGGTGCTCTAGCTCGTCCAGGTCCAGCTGCCCTTGACCGCGTCGAAGGCCGCCTCGACCTCGTCGTCACCCGGCGGGCTGCTGAATCCGATCGAGTAGACGATCTCCTGATGAAGGGTGAGGTACACCGTCTGGAGCACCTCGTCGCCGGCCTGGTTGGTCGCCTGCAGCTCGACGGCGTACGCGTCCTCTCCGTCGATCGTCACGTTGTCCAGGCGCGAGAGCTCGGATCCGCCAGCAGTGAGGTTGCTCTCCCAGCTGGCCCGTTCGTCCTTGAGCGTGCCGCTGGCGGGACCTGCCTCGACCAGCACGTTGGCGCGTGCCTCCGCGAGGGTCGCTCCCCAGATGATCGCGGAGTCGACGGCGGCACCGGCCGCAGTGACTTCGGCCGTGGCGTCGACCCACTCCGGGCCGGGCAGCGCGTAGGAGTAGTTGGTGCCCAGTACCTCCGAGCCCCCGTCGGTGGGCTCCTCGGTCGGTTCGTCGGTGGGCTCCTCGGTGGGCTCCTCGGTCGGTTCCTCGGTGGGCTCGTCCGTCGGTTCGTCCGTGGCCTTCTCGCTCGAAGAGTCGTTGTCCTTGTCGTCGTCGTCACCGAGCAGCACCACGGCGCCGGCGGCGAGTCCGCCGATCACGACCAGCGCGGCCACGATCGCCCCGATGATCAGACCGGTCTTCTTCTTCGGCGGCGGGGGCGGCGGGTAGCCGGGCCCGCTGCCGAAGCCCGGGCCCGCTGGCGGCTGCTGCGGTGGCTGAGGCGGCTGCTGGCCGGAAGGCTGGTGAGGCGGCGTCCCGAAGGGGTCCTGGCTACTCATTCTCTCTCCTGTAAGCGTGAGGTCGTGCCGGAGGGGGGACTCGAACCCCCACGCCCATGGGGCACGGCATCCTAAATGCCGCGTGTCTGCCAGTTCCACCACTCCGGCGTGGACGCGTCGTTCAGTCTGATCAGTCTAGGGATCGATTCCGAGGTCGCGACGAAGCTTCGCCACGTGCCCGGTTGCTTTGACGTTGTACTGCGCGATCCGGACCCTTCCCTCTTCGTCGACGACGAACGTCGAGCGGATCACGCCCTGGACGACCTTGCCGTAGAGCTTCTTCTCGCCGAAGACGCCGTACGCCGTCAGTGCCGTGCGGTCGGGGTCGGACAGCAGCGTGATCGTCAGCCCGTCCCGCTCGCGGAACTTGGCCAGCTTCTCGGGCTCGTTGGGCGAGATCCCGAGCACCCGGTAGCCCTGCGCCTGAAGAGCGTCGAGCGAGTCGCTGAAGTCGCAGGCCTGCGTCGTGCAGCCCGGGGTCATCGCGTTCGGATAGAAGTAGACGATCACCTGCTCGCCCCGCAGGTCGCTCAGCGAGACGTCCTTGCCGGTGTCGTCGGAGAGCGTGAAGTCGGGTGCGGGGTCACCGGGGGAGAGGCGCGGGGTCGGGCTCACCATTGGCTCCCTTTCTTGGGGCGCGGAGGCGTGTGGGGCAGAATCGGTTACTGCAAATCATTCGCAATAACGTAGTGTTCGTCGCATGCACGTGCCCGACGGATTCCTCGACGCGCCCACCTCGATCGCGACCGGGGCGATCGCCGTGACCGGAGTCGCGGTGGCGCTGCGCAAGGCCCGGGCCGAGCTCGACGACCGTACCGCCCCGATGGCGGGGCTCGTGGCCGCCTTCATCTTCGCGGGACAGATGATGAACTTCCCGGTCGGGGTTGGCACCAGTGGGCATCTCCTCGGAGGCGCGTTGGCGGCGGTCCTGGTCGGTCCCTGGACGGGCGCGCTGTGCATCAGCATCGTGCTGCTGGTGCAGTCGCTGTTCATGGCCGACGGCGGGATCACCGCCCTTGGCACCAACATCACCCTGATGGCCCTGGTCGGCTGCGGGGTCGGGTACCTCGTGTTCCGGCTCGCGGTCGCGGTGCTCCCGAAGCGGGTCGGCTTCGTGGCGCCGGCCGCAGCCCTCGGGGCGTTCGTATCGGTCCCGGTTGCCGCGGCGGCCTTCACCCTGCTGTTCGCGATCGGCGGCACCGACGCGCTGGAGATCGGTACGGTGCTCAAGGCGATGGTCGGCTGGCACCTGTTGATCGGCATCGGCGAGGCCGCGGTCACCGGGCTGGTGGTCTCGGCTGTTCTCGCCGCGCGCCCCGACCTCGTCCACGGCGCGCGCCACCTGAGAAGCGAGCGGGAGCTCGAGATCCGGAAGGTGGCCGCAGCATGAGCCGTCGTGCCTTCTTCGTCAGCTCGCTCATCGCCGCGCTCCTGATCGCCGGGTTCGCCAGCTACTACGCGAGCGCTCACCCCGACGGTCTGGAGTACGTCGCCGGCGAGACCGGATTTCTCGACTCCGCCGACGAGGCCAAGACCGCAGACAGCCCTCTCGCCGACTACCAGACCAAGGGCGTCGACGACGAGCGGCTGGGCGGTGGGATCGCCGGCGTGGCCGGGGTGGTCGCCGTCCTGCTGTTGATGGGCGGTCTCGCTTTCGCGCTCCGGCGACGACGTCCCACTGAGCCAGCCGGCTGACATGGGGGCCGGGCACGGCCATCGGCTGCATTACCACGGGCACAGCGCTGTTCACCGCGCTCCGGCGCACCTGAAGATCCTGGCTCTCGTCGGGTTCATGCTCGTCGTGGTCGCCACGCCGCGCGAGTGGTACCCGGCGTTCGCGGGCTTCTTGGTGGTGCTGCTGGGCGTGATCGCGGTGTCCCGGGTCCCGTTCGGCTACCTCGGCAAGCGGATGGTCATCGAAGTGCCGTTCCTGGTGTTCGCCGCGCTGATGCCGTTCGTGGCGACCGGCCCGCGGGTGGAGGTGCTCGGCCTGAGCGTGTCGGAGACCGGGCTGCTGGCCGCGTGGGGGCTGGTCGCGAAGGGCAGCCTCGGGGTACTCGCCTCGCTGACCTTGGCGGCGACGACGGAGCCGGCCGGCGTACTGGCCGGGCTGCAGCGGCTGCGGATGCCGTCGCTGATCGTCGAGATCATGGGTTTCATGATCCGGTACCTCGATGTCGTCACCGCCGACCTCGGCCGGATGATCACCGCGATGCGCTCACGCGGCGTCGACCCCCGGTCACCGCGGCACTGGCCGGCGCTGGCGCGGACGCTGGGAGCGTTGTTCGTCCGGTCCTACGAGCGGGGCGAAAGGGTACATCTCGCGATGCTGTCGCGCGGCCACGAGGGGAGCACGCGATGAGCGTCCCGGTGCTGGACGTGCGCGGGCTCGCGTACGCCTACCCCGACGGCCACCAAGCGCTGTTCGGGGTCGACCTGCACGTGCATGCCGGTGAACGCGTGGCCCTGCTCGGACCAAACGGGGCCGGCAAGACCACCCTGGTGCTGCATCTCAACGGCATCCTCCAGGCCGGAGCCGGCACCGTGGAAGTGAGTGGCCTCGCGGTGGCGAAGCCGAACCTCAAGGAGATCCGGCGACGGGTCGGCATCGTCTTCCAGGACCCCGACGACCAGCTGTTCATGGGGTCGGTCCGCGCCGATGTGGCGTTCGGCCCCAAAAACCTGGGCCTCTCAGGTGACGCCCTCGACGAGCGAGTGATCACCGCGCTGGAGCGGGTCGGGATGGCCGAGTACGCCGACCGGCCGCCGCACCACCTCTCCTTCGGACAGCGCCGCCGGGTCGCCGTGGCCACGGTGCTGGCGATGGAGCCGGAGATCCTGGTGCTGGACGAGCCGTCGTCCAACCTCGACCCAGCGTCGCGGCGAGAGCTCGCGGACATCCTGCGGTCGCTGGAGGTGACCGTGCTGATGGTCACCCACGACCTGCCTTACGCGTTGGAGCTGTGCCCGCGCTCGGTCGTGCTCAGCGACGGACACGTGGTGGCCGACGGGTCGACATACGAAGTGCTCACGAACGCCGAGCTGATGCGTGCCCACAGGCTGGAACTCCCCGTCGGGTTCCAACCGACGCCGATTGGTAGCCTGCCCGAGTGAGCAAGAGCAACCAGACCTCAGATCTCGAGCGCGAGATCGAGGAGACCCGCGAGCGCCTCGCGCACACGATCGACACGCTGCTCTATCGCTCGAGTCCCAAGACGATCTTCGGCCGTCAGGTGGCGGCCATCAAGGCGCACTACGTCGACCCGTCAACCGGCGAGCCCCGCACCGACAACATTCTGAAGACGGTCGGCGGCGTCGTCGGGTTCGTTGGCCTGATCGTCGTGATCCGCAAGGTGACGTCCTGACCCTCTCGGCCGCACGTGCAGGGTCGGACAAGACGCCGATCAAGATGCTGCACGACCGCATCCTGTGCGAGCTCGACCAGGAGGCCGGGGAGCGGCGTTCCTCGGGCGGCATCGTGATCCCGGCGACGGCGGCGATGGGTGCCCGGCGCCTGTCTTGGGCCCGAGTGGTCGCGGTCGGTCCGCACGCGCGCTCGGTCCAACCCGACGACCACGTGCTCTTCGATGCTGACGACAAGGCCGAGATCGAGGTCCAGGGCGACCTCTACGTCGTGATGCGCGAGCGCGACGTCCACGCGATGGCGTCCGAGCGGCTGGCCGACGAGGCCACCGGCCTGTACCTCTAGTGGCGGTCGGCGTGCACCGGACCTTCACCGCCAGCGTCGCCTCGGTGTACCCGCACTACGTGACGAAGGTCGAGAAGAACGGCCGGTCGAAGGCCGAGCTGGATCAGATGATCGAATGGCTGACGGGCTTGGACGAGTCCGCGTTTAATCGCCACCTCGCCGATGAGACGACTTCGAGGAGTTCTTCGCTACCGCGCGCCGCAACAAGCTGGTCGACGAATTGGCCAAGGGCAAGTCCATGGACAAGGTTCTGAGATGAGCGAGGAAGTGGGGCCTTTCTTCCACGGCACCAAAGCTGATCTGCGGCCAGGGGACCTGCTGGAACCGGGCTATAGCTCCAACTTCGGCGAGGGAAAGCGGGCGAACTTCATCTACCTGACCGCGACGCTGAATGCGGCCACGTGGGGTGCGGAGCTGGCGGTGGGTACGGGACCCGGACGGATCTACCGGGTGGAACCGACGGGCACGTTCGAGGACGACCCCAACCTGACGGACCAGCGGTTCCCCGGAAACCCGACGAAGTCCTACCGCACTCGGGAGCCCCTCCGAGTGCTCGACGAGGTCTTGGAGTGGGAGCCACACTCCGCCGAGGAGCTCCAGCAGATGCGCGACCATCTCGAAGAGGCCAAACGGCTTGGCATCGAGGCGATCAACGACTGAGCTCCTCAGGTCCGCCTGTGGAAGCGGACCTTGCCTCCGGGGAGCTTGGTCATCGCGTACGTCGTGTCGTGGGCTCGGGCGTGGTGGTTGCCGCACAACAGTCGGCCGTTCTTCACGCTGGTGTTGCCGCCGGCTGACCATGGCTGGTCGTGATGGGCGTGAGTCATCGCGGGTGGGGCGTCGCAGCCTTCGGCGTCGCAGCCCCCCTGTTCGATGGTCAGCGCGATGCGCTGTGCCTTGGTGTGGAAGCGGGCCTTTCGTCCAAGGTCGAGGACTTCGGACTTCGATCCGAGGACGGCCGGGATGATCCCGGCCTCACACGCCAACTTCCGAGCCAGGGCCGGTGAGATCCGGTGCCCGGTGTCGAGCTGGGCGGCCTTGAGCCCGCCCATCAACGTCTCGAGGGACATGGTGACCACGACGGTGGCGGACATGCCGCCGGCCTTGGGGAGGCGGTCGGTCGGGTAGCGCTGCACGTAGTCCATGAACGCCTGACCCAGGCGATGGGCCGAGGGAAGGCCGGGTTCGGGTGCCTGACCCTCGACTGACGCCCGGTGCTTCGGGGCGGCGTACGCCATCAGGTACTTCTTCAGCATCGCGCCCTGCAAGGCCGGGAGGGTGAACCGGCCGTGCCACTTGCCGTGGCCGTCCTCGAACATCCGGAACGTCGCCGCCGCCTCGGCATCGCGCTCCTCCCGTTCGAGGACGTTGGCTTCGTGGGCTTCGCCGACCTCGGGTGCGACCACGTCCAGGATGCGTTTGCCCAGGATCCGCAGCGCCTTGGCGTCGTGGACGGCGGCGTACCCGATCAACCGAGCCTGGGCGTCCGCGACCAGCTCGGGGTCGAGGTCGTCGGGGAGGGCGTCGACCGCGGCGATGATCACCTCGGCCTGGTCGACCAGCAACCGCCCATCGGCCAGCGCGACGCGCACCGGCTCGTGGGCTTCGGCGGCAAGCGCGGCGGCGAGCTTGGTCTTGCGGTGCGCACCGGCCCGGGTCTGTTTCGTCTGGTGAGCCCACCAGTGCGCTGTCGAGGTGGCGCCACTGTCCGCCTCGACCTCGACCGTTTGTCCGTGCGCCGCGACCCGGGCTTCGAGCTCGGCAATCGCCGCGTTCAGTCGGGTGATCTCCACCATCGCCTCGCGGGTTTCCGCGGGCGCCATCGACCAGGCCGGGACGTCGCGGACGTCCTTGATCGCCTCGTCGATCCGCGTGATCGCGGACCTGATCGGGTGGCTGGTCATGGGTCGATTTTCGCACTCACGACCGACATGCAAAGTCGGCCGGAAACGCCTGTGGAGAGACCTCACCGATACGTCGCTTGTGGACGTTTCCCGCGTGGTTGAGCGGAAATCCACGCAAGTACCGCGCGACGATCCGGTTCACCGGGCACGGCATTCCGCTCATCACCGCCAATCGCGTGCGGCCGGCGGAAGTGATGCGGGCGAACGGCGACCTCGACCGGCTCTGCAAAGCAAATGGGTGCGGTTCGCCTGGACGGACGCTCAGATCCGCGAGGACCTCGACCGCACGGTCAACCTCGTCGGGTAGGGCTCCGTCGGCCGCTGGCGGCTCTCGGGGATCTTCCAGGCGACGGCCGCGGCGGCGGTCATGGCCACCCCGAGTAGCACGAACCCCGCCGTGTAACCGCTCTCCGAGGGGTAGCCGAGCGGTCCGTGCCGCGCCGTGACGACGCCGGCCATCACCGCCGCACCCATGGAGCCGCCGATCGTGCGGATGTTGGCGTTCATGCCGCTGGCCACACCTGTCTGATGGGCGGGTACGGAGTTGATGACCACCCCGGCCAGGCTCGAGAAGACGAGGCCCGAGCCGAAACCCTGGACGGTGGTCGCGACATAGAGCTGCCAGGTGCTGTCGTGCCAGATCGCGATCGAGATGAACGCCGCCGCCATCATCAGGGCACCGGTGAAGATCACCAGCCGGGCGCCGAAGGCCCGGATCAGCCGTGCGGTCCAGAAGCCGATCAGGAAGCTGGCCGTGGCCGAGGGCAGCAGCAGCCAGCCCGACTCGGCGATGCTGGCCCCGAAGCCGTAGCCAGCCTCCTCCGGGGTCTGGAAGAACTGGGGCAGGAAGGCGAACGCAGCGAACATGCCGAAGCCCACGCAGAACGACACCGCGTTGGTCGTCCACACGCCGCGCCGGCGCATCATCTGCATGTCGATCATCGGGACCGGCACCCGCGTCTCGACGGAGATCCAGGCCGCGATGCCCAGCGCGGCCGCGCCGAACAGGGCCAGGATCCGCGGTGAGGCCCAGCCCCATGCGTTGCCCTCGCTGAGCGCCAGCAGCAGGGCGATCAGCCAGGTGGCGAGCAGTACGGCGGGCAGCAGCGGCAACCGGGAGGGCGTTCGGATCGGCGACGGCGGGATGAGCAGCAGCGTCGCCACTGCGGCCGCCGAGGTGGCCATCATGGGGAGCCAGAACAGACCGGTATAGCCGAACACATCGACGATCGGGCCGGCGATCACGACGCCGAAACCGAAACCGACGGCGGTGAGCGACGCCAGAACCGAGAGCGCGCCGGTCATCTTCTCGCCGAACTCGTCGCGCACGATGCCGAACGACAGCGGCAGCACTCCGCCGCCCGCTCCCTGCACCACTCGCGCCACGATCAGCCACCCGATGTCGGGTGCCAGCGCCGCCATCAGCGAACCGATCGCCAGCGCGGAGAGCGTGATCACCAGCATCCGGGTCTTGCCGACCACATCGCCGATCCGGCCCAGGAGCGGCGTGGCGATGCTCGCCGAGAGCAGGTACGCCGTCAGCACCCAGGTCACCGTCGCCTGGTCGGTGTCGAGCTCGCGCTCGAGGGTGCCTAGCACCGGCACGACCAGCGACTGCAGCAACGCGAACGAGGACACCGAGACCGCCAGCACCGTGAACGTCACGCTGCGTCGTCCGCGGAGGGCGGGGCTCACTGACTCGTCCTCTCGTGCCGAAGGAGATGGTTGTCGATTGCAACCAGTGTCGAATTCTAACCCTGCCTGCCGTCGAGAACGCCGACACCTCGCTGCCGCTGGTGTTCCACCGCAGTGCGTTCGGGAGGTTGTCCGCCTCGGCGTAGTGAACTTTGCTTGACGCATGGCCTCCCCGGGAAGGGAGACCGGAGAGGTGTCCCTTCGAGGTGAGGAGCTCGATTGCATGTGGCGCAGGAAGAAGTCGTTGGTCTACGAGGTACCCGAGGACCAGGACCCTGCGGCCATCGTCGCTGCCCTGCGGCAGGAGGGACTGGACGCGATCGAGGTGTCGCGCCAGGGCCGGCAGCGGGTCGTGATCTCCGGTGCCAGGCGCTCCCGGGCCAGGGCGCTGATCGCACGACAAGCCGGCCCGGAGGTCACGTTCGTCGACGAGTGACGAGCGTCTCAGCAAAGAAGTCGGCTGATTTGAGGACAAACCCCTGCTGCTAGGGCAATATCTGCGTCAGCCCCGCTGGAGACAGACCCGAGACTGGCTCCGGCGGGGCTTCTCATTTCCCGGAACCGGCGTTCAGCCATCGGCGAACACCGATGTCGACGCGGAATCGTGTCCTCTGCGCCGCCCGTTGACCGGGCATGACGAATCCTGTGCGTCTCCCGCTGGTGTTGCTCAACGACGTGGTCGTGCTGCCGGGCATGGTGGTGCCGATCGAGCTGGACGAGGCGGCGCGGGCCGCCATCGACGCGGCGCAGCTCGCCGCACGTGACTCCGAGACCGGGTCGGAGGGTACGGCGCGGGTGCTGGTCGCCCCGCGGCTCGAGGACCGCTACGCGTCGTACGGCGTGATCGCGACGGTCGACAAGGTGGGCCGTCTCTCGGGCGGCGGCCCGGCGGCGGTGCTGAAGGCCGGCAACCGGGCGTCGATCGGGACCGGAGTGTCCGGACCCGGCGCGGCGCTCTGGGTGGAGGCCGAGCCGGTGGACGACTACGAGGCGACCGACGAGGTGCGCGAGCTCGCCGAGGAGTACCGGAGCCTGGTGATCGCGCTGCTGCAGCGCCGGGAGGCCTGGCAGGTCGTCGACACGGTGAGCCGGATCGACGACCCGGCGACGCTGGCCGACATGGCCGGCTACGCGCCGTACCTCTCCAACGACCGCAAGCGCGAGCTGCTGGAGACGCCGGACGTGGGGGAGCGGCTGCGGCTGCTGATCGCCTGGACCCGCGACCACGCGGCCGAGTCCGAGGTGAACGACAAGATCGCCGAGGACGTGCGCGAGAGCCTGGAGACCAGCCAGCGTGAGTTCCTCCTGCGCCAGCAGCTGGCCGCGATCCGCAAGGAGCTCGGCGAGGACGATGCCGGCGGCGTCGACGACTACCGCGCCCGGGTCGAGGCGGCCGAGGTCCCCGACAACGTCCGGGAGGCGTTGCTGCGCGAGGTCGACAAGCTGGAGCGGACCAGCGAGCAGAGCCCCGAGACCGGCTGGATCCGGACCTGGCTGGACACCGTGCTCGACCTGCCCTGGTCGGTGCGCACCGAGGACAGCAACGACGTGGTCGCGGCCCGCGCGATCCTGGATGCCGACCACCACGGGCTGGACGAGGTGAAGGACCGGATCACCGAGTACCTCGCGGTCCGCGCGCGTCGGGCCGATCGCGGCCTCGACGTCGTGGGCGGCCGCGGATCCGGCGCGGTGATCCTGCTCGCCGGCCCTCCCGGCGTGGGCAAGACCTCGCTCGGCGAGTCGGTGGCCCGCACCCTCGGCCGGAAGTTCGTCCGGGTGGCACTCGGTGGGGTCAGGGACGAGGCGGAGATCCGCGGTCACCGGCGGACGTACGTCGGCGCGCTGCCGGGCCGGATCGCCCGGGCGATCAAGGAGGCCGGCTCGATGAACCCGGTCGTGCTGCTCGACGAGGTCGACAAGGTCGGCGCCGACTACCGCGGCGACCCCTCCTCGGCCCTGCTCGAGGTGCTCGACCCGGCGCAGAACCACACGTTCCGCGACCACTACCTCGAGCTGGACCTCGACCTGTCCGACGTCCTGTTCATCGCCACGGCCAACGTCGTGGAGCAGATCCCACCGGCGCTGCTGGACCGGATGGAGCTGGTGACGATCGACGGCTACACCGAGGACGACAAGATCGCGATCGCTCGCGACTTCCTGGTGCCGCGACAGCTGGAGCGGGCCGCGCTGACTCCCGACGAGGTGACGATCACCGACGAGGCGCTGCGCGAGATCGCTGCCAACCACACCCGAGAGGCGGGAGTCCGCCAGGTGGAGCGACTGCTCGCGAAGGCGTTCCGCAAGGCCGCGACCCGGCTGGCGGTGCCGGACGTCGATCGGATCGACATCGACGAGGCGGTGCTGCGCGAGCTGGTCGGACGGCCGCGGTTCACGCCGGACACCCACGAACGCACCTCGGTGCCTGGTGTCGCGTCCGGCCTGGCGGTCACCGGCATGGGCGGAGACGTTCTCTACATCGAAGCGAGTGCGGCCGACGGCAAGGCCGACCTGACCATCACCGGTCAGCTCGGCGAGGTGATGACCGAGTCCGCACGGATCGCGCTGTCCTGGGTGCGCGCCCACGCGGCGGAGCTCGGCATCGAGTCCTCGGCGTTCGAGCGGTCGCTGCACCTGCACGTCCCGGCCGGCGCGGTGCCGAAGGACGGGCCGTCCGCGGGCGTCACGATGGTGACCGCGCTGGTGTCGCTGCTCACCGGCCGACCGGTGCGACCCGAGGTCGGCATGACCGGCGAGGTCACGCTGAGCGGACGGGTGCTGCCGATCGGTGGCGTCAAGCAGAAGCTGCTCGCGGCCCAGCGTGCGGGGCTCACCGAGGTGTTCATCCCGGCTCGGAACGAGCCCGACCTGGACGACGTACCGGCCGAGATCCGGGAAGCGCTCACGGTGCGCCCGGTGGGCCGGGTCACCGACATCCTCGAGATCGCGCTGGAGTCGGCCGAGGCCGCCGCGTCGCAGGCCGCGTAGGGCTCAGGCCCGCACAGCACGCCGGTGCTGTTGCGGGCTGAGCCCGCGCACCCGCTTGAAGGCGGCGCTGAGCGCGAACGGGCTGCCGTACCCCACCTCCCGGGCGACCTGCTCGATGCCCCGGTCGGTGGCGGCCAGCAGGTCGGCGGCCAGGGAGAGCCGCCAGCCGGTGAGGTAGGTCATCGGCGGCTCACCCACGGCGTCGGTGAACCGTCGGGCCAGGGCCGCCCGCGACACCCCCGCGTCGCGGGCCAGCGTCGCGATGGTCCAGGGATGCTCGGGGCTGTGGTGCATGAGCCGCAGCGCGTGATCGACGACCGCGTCGCTGGCGGCCAGTCCGGGTGCGGTTGCCTGCTCGGCCAGCCACGACCTGACGGCGGTCACGAGGACCAGGTCGAGCAGCCGATCCAGCACCACCTCCTGGCCGGGGCGGTCCTGCACCATCTCCGCTCCGAGTACGTCGACGAGAGCGGCGTTCCACTCGTCGCGCCGGAGCATCAGGAACGGCGGCAGCGACGACAGCAGCGGCCGTCCCGCCTCCGCCGCCGCCTCCCAGGTCCGCAAGGAGGACCGTCTCGCCGTCCGCTGTTGCCCCGGTCCGGATGCCGAGAGACATGCTCTGGGCGACCAGCCGCCCGTCGGGGTCGTAGCACTCGTTGCCCTTGCGCACCGTCACCTGGTTAGGAGTGGAGGGGTGATCCGCGACGGTGTAGACCGGTCCGCCCTGCACGACCATGACGTCGCCGGCGTTCATCTCGATCGGCTCGCCGAGTCCGCCGGTCACCCACATCGAGCCGCGGGCGATGGCCAGCAGCGTGAGCGCCGGGTCGTCCTCGATGCGACCGACCACGGCGGCTCCATGATCATCCGCAGCAGGAACGCCTCCCGGGCCCGCGGCCCGGACAGCGGTGACCCAGTCCGTCCTGGGTCCACCATGGTGGACGATCGCGCATGAAAGCAAGATCATGGATCGTCTCACCCGCTCGCAGTTTGCTGGTCCCATGACTACTGACACCAGCACCTCATCATCGGTGGCACCGGCAAGACCGGCCGCCGCGTCCTGGACCGACTCACCGGCCGTGGGCTCGATGTCCGCACGCGACCTACCGCCGAGCGACGCGGACGGCCTCGGCAATCTGTTCGGCCTCATCCTGGACGGCCACAACGAGCACCTGGTGGACGGCGTACGACGGGCGCTGGGTCGCGAGCCGCGCGGTCTGGACGCCTACGCGCGCGATGCCGCCGCCACGGGGTGCTGGGTGGGCGTCACCGCGGCCTGATGATCAGGCGACGTCGGCCTCCATCGTGGCGACGAAGTCGCGCTTGATCTCCCGCCAGGCCTCGTCACTCATGTTCCGGCGCCAGTACGGCGAGCAGGACATCGCCTGGCGGGACAGGCCGCGTTCGGCGAGCAGGTGCCGGCGGATGCCGCGGATCTCGTCGGCCTCGCCGTGCACGAACGCGAGCACCGAGCCGGCCGGGAAGGTGAGGGCGCGGAGCGCGCCGAGCAGCAGCTCACCATCGCTCTTCTGCCCGGTGCGCTGCAGCCACTCGAGATCGAGCCGACCCGGACTGGTCAGCTCGAGCTGGTGGTCCGGCCCGTCACACAGCAGCCGAACGACGGCTGGGGTGTCGGGCGGGATCGCCTCGAGTGAGGCTGCGATGGCCGGCAGCGCGGACTCGTCGCCGACGTAGAGGTGCCAGTCGGCGCTGGCTTCGGGCCGGTAACCACCGGAGGGACCGGTGAACTCCAAGGCGTCGCCGGGCCGCGCGGCCGCGGCCCACGGGCCGGCGACACCTTCGTCACCGTGCACCACGAAGTCAATGGTCAGCTCCCGCGTCGCCGTATCCCAGGCACGCACGGTGTAACGACGCCGCGCCGTCGCCGCCTCCAGCGTCGGGAACGCCAGGTTGAGGTACGTGTCGGTGGTTTCGGGCATCACGAAGTCGCGCAGCCCGTCGCCACCGAGAACCACCCGGATAAAGTTGGGCGTCAAGTGGTCAGTCGTCACTACCGTCGCGCGCATTAGGTAACCCTAACTTGTGACTCCAGATGCCCCGTATCGCGCCTCCCTCGCCTAGGCTCTCTCGAATGAGTCGCCACCGGGCAGGTTCCTCCAGGAACCCGCTCCTCCTCACCGCGTCGCTCGTGGTGACGCTTGCGCTGGTGTCCGGCGGCATCGCTTTTGCCGCGGCCAACCCGGACGCCTTCCGCAGCTCGGCCCGTGACGGCACCACCCTCGCCTCCGGCCCGGAGCGCCGCACACCGGAGCAGAAGCACAAGCGGATCAAGAAGCCGGCGATCCAGCAAGGGCACGTGATCAAGCCCGAGAAGGGCCCGACCCTCCTGAAGGCCAGTGACGGCCGCATCGGCACCGGACTCCTGCTCCAGCCGCTGGCGGCCGTGCAGGCTCCGGTGGGCGATCAGGTGAAGGGTCAGGTGACCGCAGCGGTAGCCAACCTGCCCAACCGCACCAGTGACGGTGGCTTCAATTCATCGATCAGTACGTTGACTGCGAACGGCGCGGACTTCGTCACGCTCAACGAGGTCAGCCGGCACAGCATCGCCGGCATCCAGGCAGCGGCGCCCGGCTACGGCGCGTACCGCGACCCCAGCCCGGACCGGAGCACCGGCGGCAGCCAGTCGATGAACAACGTCGTGATGTGGCGCGCCGACCGTTGGAACCTCATCGACGGTGGCCGGGTCAAGGTCGTCGACAACGACACCGGCATTCTCCTGGGCAAGAGGTTCGTCTGGGACCGCTACGCCACCTGGGCGCTGTTCCAGCGCAAGGAGGACGGTGCGATCGTCTCCGTGGTCTCGGTGCACATGCCCACCAACCCCGCGAAGTTCCCGGCCCAGCCCGGAGGTGCGTCGATGTCGCGGGTCGAGCGCTACAGCAGGGGCATGGACGTGCTGGTCAACACGGTCCGGGTGCTGGCCGCGCACGGACCGGTACTGGTCGGCGGCGACATGAACTCCCACCACAGCCAGGGCGCGTGGACCGCCGCGGCCAAGATGACGGCCGCCGGTTACCGGTACGTCAAGGACCGCGGCGTCATGCACCTGTTCTACCAAGGCGGCGTCGACCTGATCAGCAACCGACAGGTGGGCGTGGCCTCCGACCACCCCGCCATCATTACCACGCTCGACATGAGCGGGCAGGGCCCGAGCTAGTGGCGCGTCTCGGAAGTGCTCGAACCTTCCGCGCGGAGCACTAGTCGGTAGGACCGCGTTGCGCGGTTCCGTCGAGGAGCGTGCCCGCCGCGAACTCGGCGGCCGGGCGCTCGAACTCCGCGCCGCGCCTCAGCATTGCGTGACGACCGCCGTCCACTGTCAGGAACGACACATCGGCGGACCTCGCCAGGCGCTGGGCGACCGCTGCGGCCTTCTCGATCGACGCGACCCGATCCTCGGTGCCGTGGATGACCAGCACCCGCCGGCCCGAGAGGTCGACCCGGTCGGTGGGATAGACCCACGGGTTCAGCGCAACGACGCTGCGCACGGCCGGCGCTGCACCGGCCAATAGAGCAGCGCGGCCGCCGAGGGAGTGGCCGACCAGGCAGACGGGTACGTCGGCGCCGTACCGCTCCTCGAGCACGCCCAACGCCCAGTTCACGTCGTCGACGGGCGTGTGGGTGGTGTCCCACCCACGGTACGAGTTGAGCAACCGGAAGACCCCGAGCCGGCCGCGACCGGCGCTCGCGATGCGCTTGGCGACCGGGATCATCCGCAGCACCGACAGCTGCGCCGGGCTGACCATCGGGTTGCCCTTGCGGTTGGCGCCGCCGTGCAGAACCAGCACCAGACCGCCCGGGTCGTTCGGAGTCGCGACCTGGAGGAGCCTCGGGCTGCGTTCCATGGTTGGTAGGTCCCCTGGTCAGTTGGAGCGGGTCGGGAGCGGCACGAACATCGAGGTCCGGGCGGCGTACTCGGGATACCCCGGACGCTTCATCATCTCCCGCTCCAGGTGGCGGGCACCGGTCGCGAACACCAGGAAGTAGGTCATCGCGATCGGCGCCAGGACCGTCACCAGCGCAGCGAGCCAGCCGGAAGCGAGACCGCCGACCAGCCAGAGACCCCACCAGACGCAGGCGTCGCCGAAGTAGTTCGGGTGGCGGGTGTAGCGCCACAGGCCCTGGTCCATCACCGGCGGCCGCTCCGCCTTCGGCGTCCGCTTGTACGCCGCCAGCTGGGCGTCGCCCACCCGCTCGAACACCAGCCCCAGAGCCCATACCGCGACGCCGATCCACACGACCGGCCGCCAGTCGACGCCGGCGGCCACGCCCACGAAGACCGGGAGCGACACGAACCAGAGGGCGGCGCCCTGAATGGCGAACACCTTGCGCACCGCGCGGGCCATCCCGACCTCGGCCAGCGTGCCGCCCATGAGCTTGGCGTAGCGCGGGTCCTCACCATGACCGGCCAGCTTGCGGCTGATGTGCCAGGACAGCGGAAGCCCCCAGAGCGCCACCATCCCGACCATTAGCCAGCGCCGGTCCGGATCGCCTTCGTCAGCGACCTGGGCGACCAGGCCGGCAACGGTCGCGGCCAGCACGAAGCCCAGTCCCCAGGCCACATCCACGACGGCCACCCGGCCTTGAGCCCGGGCGACCAGTGCAGTACCGAACATGGTCAGCGCGGCTGCACCCAGCGCGAGTGCGGCGGCCACCAGGATCGCGCTCGTCATCAAGCCTCGTCCTTCATGAAGGTCAGCTGGTGGTCGTCGATGTACCCGGACGCGAAGCCGGCCCGGCTGTACTCGAGGTAGAAGTGCCACATCCTGATGAAGGTGTCATCGAACCCGAGTGCGCGCACCCGGTCGGCGTTCTCGAGGAAATCCTCGTCCCACATCGTCAGCGTGGCAGCGTAGTGCTGCCCCATCGCCAGACGGTCGACGAGCCGGAGGTCGGTATGGGCGCGGGTGATCTCGTCGATTGCTCGAACCGAGGGCAGGAAGCCTCCGGGGAAGATGTACTTGTTGATCCAGGTGTAGGTCCGCCGGGTGGCAAGCATCCGGTCGTGGGGCATCGTGATCGCCTGGATCGCGACCCGGCCGCCGGGTGCCAGCACCCGGTCGATGGTCTCGAAGTAGGTGCGCCAGTATTCCCAGCCGACGGCCTCGATCATCTCGACCGACACCACCGCGTCGTACTCACCGGAGACGGCGCGGTAGTCGCAGAGCTCGATCGTGACCCGATCCTGCATCCCGGCGGCTGCGACCCGATCCTGCGCCAGACTGCGCTGCTCCGTGGAGAGCGTGATCGAGTGGACCCTGGCGCCCCGTCGGGCGGCCAGGATCGCCAGCTCGCCCCAACCGGTGCCGATCTCGAGCACCCGCGTGCCTGCGCCGACACCGGCCTCGTCGAGGAGCCGCTCGATCTTGTGGTGCTGGGCGGGCTCGAGGTCCGTGCGGGAAGCGAGCGCCGGGTCGCCGCCGAACAGTGCCGCGGAGTAGCTCAGCGTCGAGTCGAGGAACAGCCCGAAGAGGTCGTTGGAGAGGTCGTAGTGGTGGGCGATGTTGTCACGGGTGTTCTTGCGGCTGCCACGGTGGTTGCCCGGGGGGCGGGAGACGACGACGGAGCGCAGCTTCTGCAGGGGAGCGGGCACCAGCGCGGGCATCTCCGCTGCCAGCACGGCGAGGAAGTCGCCGAGCTCGCTGGGACGCTGCGTGCCCCAGGCGCCGGTGAGGTAGGCCTCGCCGAAGCCGATCAGCTGGTCGCGGCCGAGCCGCGCGAAGAACTCCTCGGGACGGTGCACGGTGGCGGTCGGGCCGCCGCGACCGAAGGTCTCATCGCCGACGTGCACCGTGACGTCGAGCCGCGAGACGGCCGCGACGAACAGTCGTCGCGCGATGCGGGCGGCAATCCGGGACCGCGGCCCGGTGGGTACGACGTCCAGCCCTGGCCAGCGCTCGGTGAGTTCTTGGGTGGGGGCGATGGTCATTGCACGCCCTCCTGTCGGTGTCGGGGCCGGGGTCGCACCGGCAGCTTCTTCATCCAGAGCCGGATGCCGTGGAGGTGGATCAGCAGCCAGCCGCGGAGGGCGGCAGGCGCGGCCCGCCAGGGGCCGGTGTCCACCCGGCGCCCCGTCAAGGCCGCGGTGAAGCGCGGGCCTTCGCCCGTGTGCAGGGTGACAACGACCGAGAGCCGGTCATCCGGCTCGGGGACGTGGATCTCGTACCAGCCGTCGGTCCCGTGGAACGGCGACACGTACATCTCCTTGGGTGTCGTGGTGCGCCCGTGCTCGTCGGCGTGCACGAGGTAGACGTGCCGGTCGCCGTAGGTGTTGTGCACCTCGACGAGCGTGGCGGCCAGGGCGCCGGCGCGGTCGCGGCACCAGAAGACGGTGATCGGGTTGAAGCAGAAGCCGAACGCCCGGGCCTGGGCGGCCATCAGGATCCGCCCGCCGCCGACGGTGATGTCGTGCTGCGCGAGGAAGGTCTCCACGTTCTGGCGGATGCTCCGTTCCGGGTCGCCGAAGTGGTCGCGGGCCTCGAACCGACCCAGGGTTCCGTGGTCGGGCAGCGCGTCCAGGTCAACCAGCCAGGTATGGGACTGGTGGGTGAAGCGTCGCTCGAACGGCGTACGGCGGACGTGGGTGATCTTCGTGGCGTAGATGCCGGTCTCGATAGTCGAAGGAGGGTCCTCGTCGGGTTCCGGCCACGTGAATCCGAGCCTCTCCACCGCGGCCAACCCCGAGCGCGCGCCGTCCTCGTGGAACCCCCAGCCGTGGTACGCGCCGGCGAACCCGATGCGCTCGGTGTCGATCTCGCCGAGCCGTTGTTGGGCGGCGACGGAGCCGGGCGTGTACAGCGGGTGCGCGTACTCCATCCGGTCGATGACCAGGTCGGGGTCGACCAGGTGCTCGCCGCCGAGCGTCACCAGGTAGGAGACATCGGATTCGAGCCGCTGCAGCCGGGTCAGGTCGTAGGTGACCAGCACCGGGCCGCGGTGGTCGAGGGGCCGGCGGAAGTTCCACGACGCCCGCGCACGGTTGGCCTGCGGCAGCACGGAGGTGTCGGTGTGCAACAGCGCGACGTTGTCGGAGTACGGCATCGCACTCAGCACCTCGCGCTGCGCCGTCGTCGGTTGGGCCAGCATCGAGAGGGCCTGCTCGGGGTGGGTGGCGATGACCACGGCGTCGTACGTCGTCACGGCGCCGTTGCCGTCCGTGATCTCCACGCCGTCCTGGGTCTCGGCGACCGAGGTGACCTTGCAGCCGGTGCGCACCTCGGGGAGTGCGGCGGCGATGCAGGCGACGTACTCCCGAGAGCCGCCGGCGACGGTGCGCCACTCCGGTGAGCCGAAGATGCCGAGCATCCCGTGGTGCTCGAGGAACGCGAAGAGGTAGCGGGCGGGGTAGTCCAGCGCGACCTCCGGGTCGCACGACCAGACCGCGGCGACCAGCGGCTCCATGAAGTGCCGCTCGAAGTACGCCGTGAACCCGCCGTCGGCGAGGAACTCCCGCAGCGTGCGCGCCTCGTCCGGCCCCGCAAGGAGGGCGCGGGCGCGGCGGTGGAAGCGGGGGACCTCGACGAGCATCCGCAGGTACCGGCCCCGACGGAGCGTGCTCCACGTGGGGAACAGCCCGCCCAGACCCAGGGCGCCCGCCCACTCGACGCCGGAGCCGTCGTCGCGGATCGACATCGACATCTCCGACGGCTGGGTCGGCACGTCGAGCTCGGCGAAGAGCCGCAGCAGCACCGGGTAGGTCCGAGGGTTGTGCACGATGAAGCCGGTGTCGATCGCCAGCTCGCGATCCCCCTCACGCACAACGTGCGTGTCCGCATGCCCGCCCAGGCGGTCGTCCGCCTCGAAGAGCGTGACGTGCGCGGTGCGGGAGGCCACATAGGCGGCGGTGAGGCCGGCGACACCAGAACCGACCACTGCAATCCGACGCGACACTCCACCGTTCCCCTCGTTGGCATTGTTGTGCGGGGGATTCGCGGCCGCGCACCGACCGGATTGGTCTCAGCGGCTACGGTGCCATCTCGGTTCGGGTCGCACCCGGGTATGGTTAGCCTGCCCTTATCGTGTGTGATCGCTGGAAGGCCCATGAAGAGACTGTCTGCCGCCCTCGTCCTGGTTCTCGTCGGAGCCCTGGGCGCTGCCTGCAGCGATGACGACGAGCCGAAGCTGGTCATCTACAACGCTCAGCACGAGCCTTTGCTCGCGGAGCTCGCGCCCGCCTTTACCGAGGAGACCGGCATCGAGGTCGAGTTGCGCAACGGCAAGGACCTCGAGCTGTCCAACCAGCTCGTCCAGGAGGGCGATGCCTCGCCCGCCGACGTGTTCCTGACGGAGAACTCCCCGGCCATGGCGCAGGTCGAAGCGGCTGGCCTGTTCGAGAAGTTGCCCGAGGACCTGGTGGCCCCCATCCCGGCGATGTACCGGCCGACCACCGGGCTGTGGACGGGCTTCGTGGCTCGGTCGACCGTGCTCGTCTACAACACCGACTTGATCGAGGAGTCCGAGCTGCCCGACTCGATCATGGACCTGAGCGGGCCGGAGTGGGCGGGCCGGATCTCGTTCTCGCCGACCGGGGCCGACTTCCAGGCCGTCATCGCCGCGGTACTGGTCCTCGAGGGCGAGGAGGCGACCCGCGCCTGGCTCGAGGGGCTGAAGGCGAACGGGACCGTCTACGACGGCAACAACGTCGTGCTGGAGGCGGTCGACTCCGGCGAGTCCGAGGTCGGGATCGTCTACCACTACTACTGGGAGCGCGATCGAGAGGAGAACGGAGACGTCAGCGACAACAGCGAGCAGTACTACTTCGGCGGCGGAGATCCGGGCGCGTTCGTGAGCGTTTCCGGAGCCGGCATCCTCGCCTCGAGCGACATGAAGGACGAGGCCGAGCAGTTCATCGAGTTCCTGGTCAACGAGCAGGGTCAGCAGGTGCTGGCTGACAGCTACGCTCTCGAGTTCCCGCTCAATCCTGCCGTGCAGCTCGAGCCGCCCGTCAAGCAGTTCTCCGAGCTGGAGCCGCCGCAGGTGAACGTCTCCGAGCTGGATGCCGAGAAGGTGGTCGAGCTGTTGACCGAGGTCGGCTTCCTCTGAGCGTCACGACGCCCCCCGCGAAGGCCCGGGACGGGCGTCCAGCGTCCGCGCGACGGCCGCGGGTGGTGGGTACGGCGGCGCCCGTGCCACTGCTGGCGGCAGGCCTGGTCGTCGCCGCCATCGCACTGCTGCCCGTGGGCTACATCCTCTGGACCACCGCCGAGCTGGGACGCGACCAGGCCATCGACTTCCTGCTTCGCCCGCGGATCGGCGAGCTCCTGTGGAACACCTCCCGGCTCCTGGTCCTCACCGTGGTGGTGAGCGTGGCGCTCGGGGTGACGGGTGCGTGGCTGGTGGAGCGCACCGACCTCCGCGGCCGCGCGTGGTGGCACGCGCTGCTGTGCGCACCGCTGGCCGTTCCGGCCTTCGTCAACGGCTACGGGTGGGTGTCGACCACGCACGCCGTCCAGAGCCTGGGCGGGGCGGTCCTGGTGATGTCGCTGTCCTACTTCCCGCTCGTCTACCTGCCGACCATCGCGGCGCTTCGCGTCCTCGACCCCGGTGTCGAGGACGTCGCGGCGTCGCTGGGTCGCTCGGGCTGGGGGGTGTTCTGGCGCGTCACCCTGCCCGCGATCAGCCCGGCTGTGCTGGGTGGTGGACTCCTCGTCGGGTTGCACATGCTGGCGGAGTACGGCGCCCTCCAGCTGCTCAACTACCCGACGCTGACGACCGCGATCCTCCAGCAGTACGCGACGGTGTTCAACGGCCCGCAGGCGACCCTGCTCGCCTCCGTCCTCGTCACCTTCTGCCTGCTTCTGCTTTTCGCTCGAGCTCGTGCTCCGCGGGCGCGGACGCCGCTCGCGGGTCGGCAGCGGCGCGCGGCGACCCCCGGAGCGCGTTGTGCTCGGGCGCCTCGCACCGTGGGTCGTCGCCGGGCTGGTGGCTCTCGCGGTCCTGTCCTTGGGGGTGCCGATCGCGAGCCTGGTGCGGTGGCTGGTGCGAGGCACCTCGGCGGGCGTCGACGCGGGAGAGCTAGCGGCTGCGACCACCACCACCCTCGGCCTGGCTGTCGCCGCGGGACTGATCGCCACCGCCGCCGCCGTGCCGGTCGTCTGGCTGGCTGTCCGGCACCGAGGTCTGCTTACCACCTTGGTCGAGCGCAGCACCTACACCGCCAGCGCCGTGCCCGGAATCGTGGTCGCCCTGGCCCTCGTGGCGGTCTCGATCAGAGCCGTTCCGGCGCTCTACCAGACGATGGCGATGCTGCTCGCCGGCTACGCCATCCTGTTCCTGCCGCGCGCAGTGGTCAGCGCCCGCTCCGCGTTCGAGCTGGTCCCACCCGGGCTGGACGACGTCGCCCGGAGCCTTGGCTGCACCGGTCCCGGAGCGGCGGCCAGGGTCACCCTGCCGCTGATGTTGCCCGGGCTGGCCGCGTCCGCCGCGCTGGTCTCGCTAGCAGTGGCCACCGAGCTCACCGCAACGCTCCTGCTGTCGCCGATCGGCACCGACACGCTGGCGACCCGGTTCTGGTCGGACGCGTCGTCGGTCGCCTACGGCGCCGCCGCGCCGTACGCCGTCGCGCTCGTCGTCCTCTCCGTGCCGGCCACCTGGCTGCTCAGCCGCCTCGCGATCGGACCCCGGGCATGACCGCGCTCGACATCCGCGGGATCAGCGCCGCGTACGGCGGGGTGGAGGTGCTGCACCAGGTCGACCTGCGTGTCTCCAGCGGCCTGACCGCCGTCCTGGGCGCGTCCGGCTGCGGCAAGACCACGCTGCTCCGCATCGTCGCCGGTTTCGTCACCCCGACCTCGGGGCAGGTCGCCGTTGCCGGCGTGACAGTCGTCGGCGACGGTCGCGCGGTGCCTCCCCGTCGCCGCGGTGTGGGCTACGTGCCTCAGGAGGGCGCGCTGTTCCCCCACCTGAGCGTCGCCGAGAACGTGGCGTTCGGGCTGCCCCGCTCAGAACGCCGTCGCGCCGCAAGGACCGTCAGCGGCCAGGTGGCAGCTGCCCTCGACCTCGTCGAGCTGTCGCCCGAGCTGGCCCGACGGTTTCCGCATGAGCTGTCAGGAGGGCAGCAGCAGCGGGTCGCACTGGCGAGGGCGCTGGCTCCGCGGCCGGCCCTGGTGCTGCTTGACGAGCCGTTCGCGTCGCTCGACGCCGGACTGCGCGAGGAGACCGGACGCAGCGTCGTACGTGCCCTGCGGTCCGCGGGGGCGGCCGGCATCCTCGTCACCCACGACCAGGGAGAGGCGCTTTCCCTCGCCGACGAGGTGGCAGTGATGGAAGCGGGCGGGTTCTTGCAGGTGGCCAGTCCCGACCAGGTCTACCTCGCGCCCGCCGACGAGCGGGTGGCCGCCTTCCTGGGCCACGCCACCGTGCTCACCGGACTCGTGCAGACCGGCGGCCAGGCGTCGTGCGCGCTGGGAACACTCACTCTGCGCGAGACCCTGCCTCCTGGCGCCGTGCGGCTGGCCGTGCGAGCCGAGCAGGTGCAGGTCCAACCTCTCGATGCCGAGGGAACGTCCGCGGAGGTGCTGGACGTGAGCTTCTTCGGCCACGACGCTACGATCCGCGCGCGGCTCGACTCCGGCGAGCTGGTCGCGGCCCGCACCCCGGCCGAGGGCGTCCCGGCCGCTGGCGACCGGGTTCGCCTACAGGTGGTCGGCGACGTGGTCGGCTTCGCAACGGAGCGGACGTCATGACCACGATCCCGCACACCGGCCTGGCGCCGCTGTTCCTCGGAGGCCTACCCGACGATCCCGCGCTCATCGTCGGCTCTTTCGTGATGACGTACGACGAGCTGACGACGGCGGTGCTCGCCGAGGCGGCGCGGCTCGGGCCCCGCCGCCTCCATGTGCACCCGATGCGCAACGACGTCGACTCGGTCGTCCGCCTGCTCGCGGCCTTGGCGGCCGGGCATCCCGTCGTGCTGGTCGGTGCGGACGAGGGCACCCGCCACGACGAGATCTCGGCGGTGTACGAGGGCGCGACCGACCTGCACCCCGACCTCGCCGTGCTGCTCTCGACGTCCGGATCCACCGGCTCGCCGAAGCTCGTCAGGCTCTCGCGGGACAACCTCGTGGCCAACGCGGAGAGCGTCGCGGAGTACCTCACGCTCGTGCCGGAGGACCGGGCGATCACGTCTCTGCCGCTCCACTACTGCTACGGGCTGTCGGTGCTCACCAGCCACCTGGCGAGTGGTGCGTCGATCGTGCTCACTGACCTGTCTGTCGCCGACGAATGCTTCTGGAACCTCGCCACGACCCACCGGGTGACCAGTTTCGCAGGGGTTCCGTACACCTTCGACCTGCTGGAGAGCTCGGGGTTCGCCGATCGGGTGCTGCCCGACCTGCGCTACGTGACCCAGGCCGGCGGACGGATGGAGCCCGCACAGGTCAAGCGGTTCGCGGCGCTGGGCCGGGAGCGTGGCTTCGACCTGTACGTCATGTACGGGCAGACCGAGGCCACCGCCCGCATGGCTTACCTGCCGCCGGATCTGGCGGCCGAGCGACCCTCGGCGATCGGCGTCCCCATCCCTGGTGGCGCCTTCCGCCTGGAGCCGCACAAGTCATCGGATTCGGGGATCGCTGGTGACGTGGGCGAGCTGGTTTACGAGGGGCCCAACGTGATGATGGGGTACGCACTCTCGGCAACCGACCTCGCCCGAGGACCCGAGCACACCGAGCTCCGCACGGGGGATCTCGCCCGGCGGGCCGACGACGGGCTCTGGGAGGTGCTGGGCCGGCTCGACCGGCACGCCAAGGTCTACGGCCTGCGACTCGACCTCGCCCGCCTCGAGGCGTCGGTCGACCTACCCGTCGCGCTGGTCGCCCACAACAACCGGCTGCACGCGTTCATCACCCGGCCCCGCCACCAGCGCCACGTGCGCGAGGCGCTGTGCCACGCATCAGGGCTTGCGGCCGGAGCCGTCCGGGTGCACCGGATCGAGGCCTTCCCGACGACGTCGCGAGGCAAGACCGACCATGCCGCACTGCGTCGGGTGGCGCAGGCGGACGATGCAGTGCAGCGCGAAGCGGCAGTGGGCCCGGCCACCGCGGAGGCGATCCGTGATCTGTACGCGCTGCTGCTCGGACACCCCGAGGCCACGGTCGACGACAGCTTCGTCCAGCTCGGGGGCGACTCGCTGTCCTTCGTCGAGGTGTCGATCCAGCTGGGGCGGGGGCTGGGCCATCTGCCGGCAGGCTGGCAGCACCTCAGTGCCACCGAGCTCGCCGGCGGCGCGCCGTCCCGAGGACGCGTCCCCCGTCGCTGGCCGCCCGTCGAGATCCCGGTGTTGCTGCGGGCGGCCGCGATCACGCTCATTGTCATCTCGCACACCGACCTCTGGATCGTCATGGGGGGCGCACACGTCCTGCTCGCCATAGCGGGGTTCAACCTCGCCCGGTTCGTCCTGCCCGTCACCGGTCGCGGCCGCCGCGCGCGCCGGCTCGTCGCGGTCACGGCTGCTTTCGCAGTACCCGCAACGCTCTGGATCGCGCTGGCCGGCCAGATCAGCGGTGACTACCGACCCACCACGGCGCTGTATGTCAACCAGTGGCTGGGCGGCGACGGCTGGACCCTCGATCGGCAGTTCTGGTTCCTGGAGAACCTCGTCTGGGGCTACCTCGGGCTCGCCGTGCTGCTCCTGATGCCGATCTGGAACCGGTGGCAACGAGGGCGCCCCTTCGAGTTCGCCGTCGGCGTCGTGCTGCTCACGCTCGCGCTGCGGTACGTAGCCGTCGGGGTCCACGCCGAGGGCGTCGGCGAGTACACCCTCGCCGCGACCCTGTGGTGCGTGGGGCTCGGCTGGGCGGCGGCCGAGGCGAGGGGTACGGCGCACCGCGTCACCGTCGCAGTGCTGGCCGTCGCCGGGACGGCGGGCTTCTTCCCCGACGACCCTCAGCGGCAGGCGGTCCTGGTGGGGGGCATGCTGCTGCTCCTGGTCCCGTGGTCCGTTCGGGTCCCGGGTCCGGTCGTGACGATCGCGCTGCACCTGGCCAGTGCCTCGATGTGGATCTACCTCACTCATTGGCAGGTGTACCCCGAGCTCGAGGCTGCCGGTCACCAGGTCCTGGCCGTCGGCGCCTCGTTGGCTCTGGGAGTGGCTGCCTACCAGCTGCAGGTGCGGCTGACGTCGCGATGTCGCGCGTGGTGGCGAGCGAATGCTCGGACGAAACGATTGGTACGCCAGGTAGGACTTGAACCTACAACCCGCTGATTAAGAGTCAGCTGCTCTGCCAATTGAGCTACTGGCGCATGCCGTGAAGCGTCGCGAACTCTACCTGCGCGGGTGCTGGTGAGGAAAATCGACAACCCTCAATTGCGTCGCCGCTGCACCTTCCGACCGGAATATCCAACCTTCAACTACCGTTGATGCTGGTGACCCGAGGAGGTGGGCAAGATGCCCGCAATCACCGTTGGCGACCTGACAGTCCTGGACCGGTTGCGCGAGCCCGGACTGGGCGACCAGCCGCGCCCGGTGTGGAGCGTGACGACCGCGCCGGAGGGCTACGAGGGAGAGGGATTCCCGGTGCGCCGGGCCTTCGCGGGCATCGACCTGGCCCAGCTCGACCCGTTCATCATGATGGACCAGATGGGCGAGGTGGACTACGCGCCGGGCGAGCCCAAGGGCACCCCGTGGCACCCGCACCGAGGCTTCGAGACCGTCACCTACATCATCGACGGCACCTTCGACCACCAGGACTCGCACGGTGGTGGCGGCACCATCACCAACGGTGACACCCAGTGGATGACGGCGGGTTCGGGCCTCCTCCACATCGAGGCGCCGCCGGAGTGGCTCGTGCAGAAGGGCGGCCTGTTCCACGGGATCCAGCTCTGGGTGAACCTGCCGCGCGACGCCAAGTTCAACGACCCTAAGTACCAAGACATCCGCTCCGGGGAGGTGCAGCTGCTCACCTCGCCCGATGCCGGTGCGCTGGTCCGGGTGATCGCCGGGACCGTCGATGGCCATGCCGGACCCGGGACGACGTACACCCCGATGTCGCTGGTGCACGCGACCGTCGAGCCCGGTGCGCGCCTGGACATTCCGTGGGATGTGGACTTCAACGCGCTGGTCTACGTGCTCAACGGCCATGGCACGGTCGGTGTCGACAGCCAACCGATCCACACCGGCCAGTCGGCCGCCCTCGGCGCGGGCGACTACCTCACGGTCAGCGCCGACAAGGCCCAGGAGGGCCGCTCGCCGAAGCTCGACGTGATCGTCGTCGGAGGCCGTCCGATCAGGGAGCCCCTGGCCTGGGCCGGGCCGTTCGTGATGAACAGCAAGGCCGAGGTGATGGCTGCCTACGAGGACTTCCAGCACGGCCGCTTCGGACAGGTCCCGGTCTGAGCCGCGCCGCGGCGTCGATTAGGGTCACCTCGCGTGGCCCGGATCTATCGCGACGCGTACGGCGTCCCGCACGTCCGCGCCGGATCGGTCACCGATCTCGCCCATGGCCAGGGTGAGGTCACCGCGCGCGACCGCACCTGGCAGCTGGAGTGGCTGCGACGCCGGTCGACCGCCACGACCGAGGAGGTGCTGGGCGGAGAGGCTGCCTCCTGGGACCGGTTCGCCCGCGCCGCCCTGGTCGTCGAGACCGCCCAGCGCGCACACGCGGCCCTGAGCGACGAGAGCCGCGCGTTCGTGGCGGCGTTCGTCGAGGGCATCAACGCCGGGCTGCACGCGGACGCCCCTGAGCTGATCGAGCTCGGCATCGAGCCGCAGCCGTGGCCGGAGTGGATGCCGCTCGCGGTGTTCCATGCCCAGCACATCCTGTTCGCCGGGCTCGGCGGTCTGCTCTGGGAGCGCCGGGCGGAGCGGGTGCTGGGCCCCGACGCCGCGCTCCTCGAGCACGAGGGACCGCTGGCCAGCGGCAGCAACGCCTGGGCCGTCGGTGGTGACCGCACCGCGTCGGGTTCGCCGCTGATCGGTGGTGACCCGCACCGGGTCATCGAGTCGCCGGGCGTCTATCAGCAGATCCGGCTGGCCTGCGACGACTTCGACGTGGTGGGCTTCGCCTTCCCGGGTGTGCCCGGCACCCCGCACTTCGCGCACGCGGGTGACGTCGCGTGGGCGATCACCAACGCGATGGCCGACTACCAGGACCTCAGCGACGACCCCGCCGACCCCGAGTTCGAGCCAGGCCTGCGGCTGCGCAACGCGTCCACGGTGCTCGGCGACCTCGGCTTCGAGGCGCTGCTCCCGTTGCTGCGGGCCCGCACCGTCGATGACGTCGACCGCGCGCTGGACCACTGGGTCGAGCCCGTCAACAACGCGGTCATCGCCGACCGGCACGGCACTGTTCGCTATCGACTGGCGGGCAAGGTGCCGCTGCGTGACGGTGCCCGCGCGTGGACCGGCTGGCTCGCGGACGCCCAACGCGAGGAGATCGCCCCCGACGGTCAGGTGGTGACGGCCAACGAACGACGCGGCCCCCAGAGCGCGGTGGTCGGGTCCGGTTTCGCGGCGCCGTACCGAGCCCATCGGCTGCACGAGCTGCTCGCCGGGCGCGACGACCTGACGCCCGATGACTTCCGCGAGTTCCACAACGACACCCTGCTGCGCTCCGCTGAGGAGCTACGCCGGCTGGTGCCGGGGGAGTTCGACGACTGGGACTGCCGGATGGACGCCGACTCGTCAACGGCCGCTGCGTTCGCCGCGTGGCGTTCGGAGCTGGTCGTCCGGATCGCTGCCGAGCCGATCTTCGCGCCCCTCCACCGCTCGGAGCACTCGCCGCTGTTCGCGCCCTGGCTGGACGCCACCATGCGGGTGGCGCTCGCGCTGCCCAAGCTCATCGCCGCGGGGAAGCCGTTCGGCATCGACCTTGCCGCGCTTGCCCGGCTCGCTCTCGAGGACAGCCGCGACCATCCACCGACGTGGGGCGACACGCACGTGGTCACCCCGATCCACGCGTTCGAGTTGAGCGGACTCGAGGCGCCGCCGGTGCCCGCGCTGCCGGTGTCGGGCGACAGCGACTGCGTGCGCTGCACCGGTTCCATCCCTGGGCTGACCGACCAGGTGTACCGCGGCTCGGTCGCCCGCTACGTGTGGGACCTGTCCGATCGCCAGACGAGCGGGTGGGTGGTGCCGATGGGTGCGGACGGCGATCCGCGGGCGGCGCACCATCACGACCAGCTGGAGTCCTGGGCGGCCGGGGAGCTGGTGCCGATCGTCACCGACTGGGACCGACTGACCGAGGAGACCCGCTGAACGTGCCCGACTCCCGCAACGCGCGCTCACTCGCGCTCGTCGACGAGCTGGGCTTCGAGCGTGGCGCCGAGGTCCAGCTCTCCACGAAGCCGGCCCAGCTGATGTTCCTCCCCCGCGAGGCCTACGAGCCGAGCCCCTTCTCGAACCAGCGCCTCGCATAGGGGTTGTCGTTGTAGCGCTCGATCGGCCGGTAGCCGGCGCGCTCGTACATCGCGATCGCCTCGGTCAGCACCGAGTTGGTGTCGAGCCGGACCACGGCGTACCCCGCCTCCCGAACCTCGTCCTCGAGCCGCCGGAGCATCCGCGCGCCCAGCCCGGCACCGCGCCAGTCGACGTGTACCCACATCCGCTTGATCTCGGCCGTCGTGTCGTCCAGCGGCTGCACCCCGCCGCAGGCCACGGGGTCGCCGTCGCTGCGAGCCACGACGAACGAGCCGTGCGGTGGTCGGTACAGGTCGGGGTCGTCGCCCGCGCCCGGGTCGAAGCCGGTCTCGAAGCGACGGTCGAGCTCGTCGAAGTAGTGCTGGACCGCGGTGCGGGCGTCGAGGTCGGTCGGGTCGACGACCTCGAGCCGTACCGTCGCGGCCCGGACGAGCACGTCGGCCGTCGCCAGCGCCGCGCTCAGCCGCTCGCGCTGCCGCTCGCTCAGCGGCTCCAGCAGCCGCGCGGCCAGTTGTTCGGAACGGTCGTCGAGCCGGCGGCGGGTACGCCGGCCGCGTGCGGTGAGTGTCACGAGTCGCCGCCGCCGGTCGGCCGGGTCCGGCTCGACCGCCACCAGCCCCTGCTCCTCGAGAGAGCGCAGCAGCCGGCTCAGGTAGCCGGAGTCGAGCCCGAGCCGTGCTCGCAGCCGGTGGACGGTCGGCGCGTCCTCGGCCCCGATCTCGAACAGCAGCCGGGCGCCGCCCAGGGGGAGCCCCAGGCCGAGGAAGGAATCGTCCAGCGCGCCGATCCGCTGCGTGTAGCTGCGGTTGAAGCGGCGCAGGATCGCCGTACTCTCCATTCTCTGACTTTAGTCAGAGAATGGCAGGCAGTCGACCCCCAGGTGTGGCGCGCACGGCGAGCCCGGCCGCCACGACGGCGACCCCGGCCAGCACGAGGAACGCAGTCGAGTAGCTCCCCGTCACGTGGGCCAGGGCGGCGCCGACGAACGGCGCCGACGCAGCGGCGACCAGCGCGGGCGCTGTCAGTATCCCGTTGAGAGACCCGTAGGCACTGGGTCCCCATCGGTCCGTCACCGCGGTCGCCTGCACGAGGGTGTAGATGCCCCGCGCCAGGCCGAGAACGATGCTCAGCGCCATCAGCAGGCCGGCCGAGGTGGGCGCCACCGCCAGCAGGGCGGTCGCCACTCCGAGCGCGAGAATCACCCACACGGTGCGTCCGGTGACCGAGGTCGCCCGCGCGAAGCGGGCGTACCCGAGCCGGCCCAGGACCTGCCCCGCCCCCCCGAGGCCGAGGGCCACTGCGGCGAGGTTCCGGCTCAGGTCCTGCTCGACGAGCATCGGCACCAGGTTGATCAGGACGGCGAACGCTGCGAGTGATGTCAAGGCGTTGGCGGCGGCGAGCAGGACGAACGGCGTGCTGCGCGACACGGCCCGGACCTGGTGACGTGGATCGGTATCGGCGTCGACGTCGACGTCGACATCGTGGTGGGCGGGACGCCACGGGTGTCGCAAACCCCACGAGTGCAGCGGCACCGTGATCCCGGCGAGGACGGCCAGCAGCACGAGGTAGGCACCGCGCCAGCCGAGCCAATCGTCGAGCACCGAGGCGAGCGGCGCGAAGACGGTGCTGGCCAGGCCGGCCACCAGGGTCAAGGTCGTCAGCGCCCGCACCCGTTGGCTGCCACCCCAACGGGTGAGTGCGGCGAAGGCGGACGGGTAGAGCGTGGCGGCCATCGCGCCGCCGATGACCAGCCAGCCGACGTAGAACACCGCGAGGTGGGGGGCGAGCGCGACCGTGGCGATGCCTGGTACCGCGAGCACCGAGCCCCAGGTCATCACCCGACGTGGGCCGAACTCGTCGATGTGCCGGCCCACCCAGATACCGACACCGCCGCTGACGAACTGTGCAAGCGAGAAGGCGCCCGTGATCGCGATGCTGGACCAGCCGGTGTCGGCGGTGATCGACGACTGCAGGGCGGCGAACGCGTAGTACAGGACTCCCCAGGACACGATCTGAACCGTGCTCAACACCGCGACCACGTGCCGCAGCCCGGCGCCGTCGAGGGCGCCGGGCTGCAGCTCGGCCGACGATGTGTCGGTGGTGGGTTCAGCCACTCAGTCGGCCGAGGGCGATCAGCTCCGGCTCCGCAGCCGCGGCCGGGCCGCAGCAACCGCCGCCACCGCCCGCGACGGCGTCCGGTTCGTCGAAGGCGCCGGCTCCGTGGCACACGCCGGTCTCCGGCAGCACCAGCTCTACGCGGCCGGCCGCCTCGAGGTCGCCGTCCAGTGCCGCGACGACGGAGCGGACCTGCTCGAACCCGGTCATCGCGAGGAACGACGGCGCCCGGCCGTAGGACTTCATGCCCACGAGGTACAGCCCCTCCTCGGGCTGGGCCAGCTCCCGATAACCGTGCGGTTGTACGTCGCCACAGCTGTGGTGGTCGGGGTGGATCTGGTCGGCAAGGACGCGGGTCGACCCAAGGGCCGGATCCAGGTCAAGCCGCACCTCGGAGAGGAAGCCGAAGTCGGGGCGGTAGCCAGTGACCACGATGACCTCGTCGACCTCCTCCACCCGCTGGCCGTCCGTCGACACGAGTGTGAGCCGGCCGTCGTCGTCGGTTCGGACCGACTTCGGTGCGGAACTGCGTCACGTTGGTGACACGTCCGCTCGAGGCGGCGGCCTTCGCAGCCTGTCCCAGCTTGCCGCGCTCCTCGAGCTGGTCGTTGTCGCCGCCGCCGAACGCGTCGCCGATCGACGGTCGACGCAGCAGCCACGTCACCCGGGTCTCGGGGTCGCGGGCGGCCAGCCGGGCCAGCCCGATCAGCGCGCCCTGTGCAGACGCGCCCTTGCCGGCGACAGCCACGTGCTTGCCGGCGTACCGCTCGGCGACCGCGGGGTCGGCGAAGTCGGGAGTGCCGTGTGCGAATCTGTGCGAGTTCTCGCGCTCGCCCAGCGCCGGGTAGCCGTCTGCGCCCAGCGGGTTGGGCTGCCGCCAGGTGCCGGAGGCATCCACCACGGCGCCGGCCAGCAGGCGCTCGGGGCCGCCGACGGTCTCGACATGTACGGCGAACGGATCCTGCTCCCGCCCGGAGTCGACGAGCAGATCCCGACCGGAGCGACCTACTCCGACGACGCGGGTGTCGTAGCGCACCGACCCGCCGGTGGTCGCATCGAGCAGGTCGGCCAGTGGTTGCAGGTAGGCGGTGCGCCACTCGCCGCCGGTGGGGTACGCCGAGTCGTCGGGCGCCGTCCAGCCGCCCTCCGCCTCGAGAAGCCGCCGCGCGGCTGGGTCGATCAGCTCGGACCATGCGGAGAACAGCCGCACGTGCGCCCACTCGCCGATCGCCGCACCGGCGTCAGCCCCGGACTCGAGGACGACGAAGTCGATGCGCCGCTCGGCGGCGTTCGCGGCGGCGGCCAGACCGATGGGTCCGGCTCCGACGATGACCAGGGGGTGCTGCATGACGGGCTCCTCAGGCGTTCGATGACATAGATGGAGGTCGATATGGTCGAACTGTATCGATCACCATCGATGAATGCAAGGTACACTTCTCACATGCCGAGCGCACCGACCATCCCGCTCGAGGACGTCACTCGATCGGGCCTGAGCAAGAGCGACGCCGAGAACTACGCGGAATGGTTCGCCGTACTGGCCGACCCCACGAGGGTCCGCTTGCTCCATGCGGTGTCGACTGCCTCCTCGCTCCGAATCGGCGATCTAGCAACCCAGCTCGGGGTCAGCCAGTCGACCTGCTCGCACCACGTGGAGCTGCTGCGCAAAGTCGGGTTCGTCCGGGTCGACAAAGTCGGCACGGCCAGCCTGGTCTCGGTCAACGCGGCCTGCTGCACCGGTCTCCCACACGCCGCCGACGTGGTCATGGGCACCCTTTCGACCCCTCCGTGCTGCCCCGACGACCTACCGGCCGGCGTCACGACCAGGCCCGTGCGGGACTCCGACCTCCCGCGAGTGCTCGACATCTACGAAGAAGGACTGGCGACTCGCAACGCCACCTTCGAGACCGAGGTGCCGCCCGCGAAGCGGATGCGTTCGCGGTGGCTCCCAGGGTTGGCTTGGGTCGCCGAGTTCGCGGGCGAGGTCGTGGGTTGGACGGCCGTGAGCCCGGTGTCTGACCGGGCGTGCTACTCCGGCGTCGGTGAGACCTCGGTCTACGTCACTGAGGAAGCCCGCGGACGCGGGGTGGGCAAGGCGCTGCTGTTCACCCAGGTCAACGAGGCGGACGCTGCGGGGATGTGGACCCTGCAGACCTCGGTCTTTCCTGAGAACCGGGCCAGCCTCGCCCTCCACCGGTCTGCGGGCTACCGGACGCTGGCCGTACGCACTCGGATCGCCCAGCTGGACGGCGTCTGGCGCGACACCGTGCTCCTCGAACGACGCAGCGCCGTCTGCTGAGCAGACGAGTAGCCTCGCGACATGGCCACCCAGGCACGGATCCGGCGTACGACGCGCCCGTGCCGGCTACCGGCCTACGACTGCTGTGACGGGGAGGACGCGGCGAGCTGAGCCCCGGCGCCTCGGCGCCGGCACCTCGCCCTGCCGTCCTGCTTCGCTCACTCATCTAGAGAGCAGTCACCTATGCCCACCTTCGCTCGTCCAACCCTGCCCAGCGGAGCGCTCGCAGTGGCGTCGCTCGTTGCCGCGACCGCCTGTTGGGGCGTTGGCACCGTCGTGACCAAGGAGGTCCTCGACGACGTCGCGCCGCTCACGCTGCTGCCACTCCAGCTGGCCGCGAGCTGCCTGATCCTGGGCGCTTTCGCACGAATCCGACGCACGCCACTTGGCTGGACCCGGCCGGTTCGACGCCTCGCGGCCCTCGGCGTACTCAATCCCGGCATCGCGTACGCCCTCGGACTGGTCGGTCTCACCACCATCACCGCCAGCCTGTCGGTGCTTCTCTGGGCGGCGGAACCGGTTCTCATCTTGTTGCTCGCCGTGGTGCTGCTGCGCGATCGAGTTCCACCGGTACTCGCCGGGACCCTGGCGGTCGCGGTGACGGGAGTGCTCCTGGTCGTTTACGAGCCCGGTGCGACCGGTGATGCGATCGGCGTCGCATTGACCCTGATCGCCGTCGGATGTTGCGCGCTCTACAGCGTCCTGACCAGGCGCCTGCTGCTCGACGACGCATCGCTGACCGTGGTGCTCGCCCAACAGATCGCGGCACTGGCGTTCGCGGTGGGTTTGGTGACGATCGTGGGTTGGTCGGGCGGCGCCGGCTGGGAGCTGAGCGGTCTCGGATTCCGGGCCTGGATCGGGGCAGCCGCTTCGGGTGTCCTCTACTACGGCGCTGCGTTCTGGTTCTACTTGGCGGGCCTGCGGAGGATGTCGGTGTCCGGTGCTGGATCGTTCCTGCCGTTGATCCCGGTATTCGGCGTGGCAGCGGGGTACCTGGCCGGTGAGCGCCTGACCGATCGCCAGTGGCTCGGCGCCGCCATCGTGGTTGCGGCGACGCTGGCGATCGCCTGGCAGCAACTAAGCGAAGAGCCCCGTCCGAATTCGGACGAGGCTCCTCGGTTGGGGTGAGTAACGGGACTTGAACCCGCGACATCCGCCACCACAAGGCGGCGCTCTACCAGCTGAGCTATACCCACCATGCGGCCCCGATTGTGGCTCCGGGACCGGGAGGAAGTCTAGACGGAATCGGCCGGAGGGGCTGAATCGGGGGCCGGCTCCGGAAGGCCGGTCAATGAGCCACCGTGCTGCACCGCGATCGCCCGCGCCGCCGCCGAGTCCGGGCCCGGGGACGGCACGAAGACCGCGTCCCGGTAGTAGCGCAGCTCCTCGATGCTCTCCTGGATGTCGGCCAGCGCCCGGTGGTTGCCGCGCTTCGCGGGGGCGCCGAAGTACGCCTTCGGATACCAACGCCGGGAGAGCTCCTTGATCGAGGAGACGTCGACGATCCGATAGTGCATGAACGCGTCCAAGGTCGGCATGTCCCGAGCGATGAACAGCCGGTCGGTCGAGACCGTGTTGCCGGCCAGGGGCGGCCGGCTGTCGGCCGCACAGTGCTCGCGGATGTAGGCGAGCACCCGCTCCTCGGCCTCGGCACAGCGTCACGCCGTGCTCGAGCTCGTCGAGCAGCCCGGAGTTCTCGTGCATCGTGCGGACGAACGGGATCATCTGCGCCAGCGCCTCGGCCGGTGGCTTCACGATGATGTCGACGCCCTCACCCAGCACCTTGAGGTCGAAGTCGGTCACCAGTGCGGCGACCTCGATCAACGCGTCGTTGACCATGTCGAGGCCGGTCATCTCGCAGTCGATCCAGACGAGTCGTTCGTTCACGAGGGGCAACACTACGTCTCCGGTGGCGCTCAGGGTTCGTTCAGGAGGCACCCGTACCGTCCGTCCACGTGAAGGAATGGGCGGGGCTGGCCGCGCGCCTCCTCGTCGGCGGCGTCTGGATCTACGCCGGTGCGATCAAGCTGCCGGACCCCGATCAGAGCGTCGCGGCGGTCCGCGCCTATGAGCTGCTACCGGGCGAGACTGCCGTCACCGTCGGTCACCTGCTCCCCGTCCTCGAGGTCGTGGTCGGCGGCATGCTCGTGCTCGGGGTGCTGGTCCGCGGCGCGGCCGTGGTCTCGGCGCTGCTGTTCGTAGCGTTCATCATTGGCATCGCCTCGGTGTGGGCCCGCGGCATCGAGATCGACTGCGGCTGCTTCGGTGGCGGCGGCTACGACCCAGACGCCACCTCGAAGTACCCCTGGGAGATCGCCCGCGACGTCGGGCTGCTCGCTCTGTCGGTGTTCCTGGTGTGGCTGTCCCGCTCGCGTCTGGCCGTGGACGCCCTCCTGTTCCGCACCACCTCCGAAGAAACCGACGTACTCGTCGAAGAAGGAAGCTGAATGTCCAAGAAGACCAAGGCCGAGGAGCGCGCCGCCAGGGCGTCAGCCGCGCTGGCGGAGCGCAAACGCAAGGAACGCCGCCGCAACATCGTCACCGTGGTCGGTGTGGTCGGCGTGATGGTGCTGATCGTGGTGGTCGGCGTGCTGATCAACCAGGCTCGCGACGAGGGGGACGACCAGAACGCCACGGACAGGTCGGAGTACGAACTCGTCATCGGTGACGACGACGCAGAGCACACGGTCGTGATCTACGAGGACTTCCTCTGCCCGATCTGTCAGGCTCTCGAGGCCGGGACTCGCGAACAGTTGGCGGAGCTGGCCGACGCGGGCCAGGTGCAGGTCAGCTACCGGCCGTTCAACCTGTTCTCCGAGGAAGGCGACCCGCGCAAGCCGTACTCAGTCGCCGCGGGCGAGGTGTTCGGAGTGGTGCTGGCGACGTCGAGTGACGACGTCGCCAAGCAGTTCCACGACCTGCTGTTCGAGAACCAGCCATCGGAGAGCGGACCCTTCCCCGACCAGGACGACCTGGTGCAGCTCGCGGTCCAGGCCGGGGCCACCGAGGCCGACCTCACGGCGGGTCTCGAGGCCGGCGACGGCACGGACTGGGTCGAAGGTGCCACGGACGACACCGCCGAGCGGGGGATCAACAGCACGCCGACGGTCTATCTCGACGGTGAACAGTTCCAGGACTACACGACCATGGACGACCTGATCACGAATCTGCTGGCCGCGGTCAGCTGACACCGTGGCACCATCGGCCGCATGAACGACGACTCTCTGCTCGAGTTCATCGGCGGGCTGCCCAAGGCCGAGCTGCACGTCCACCATGTCGGCTCGGCGTCACCGCGAATCGTGGCCGAGCTCGCAGAACGGCACCCCGGCACGGTGCCGTCCGACCCTGAGCAGCTGCGCGCGTTCTACGAGTTCCGCGACTTCGCGCACTTCATCGAGGTCTACCTCGCGGTGGTCGACCTGATCAGGACGCCCGAGGACGTGCGGCTGCTGACCTACGAGATCGCCCGCGAGATGGCGCAGCAGCAGACGCTGCGGTACGCCGAGCTCACCTGCACGCCGTACACCTCGGTGATGAGCGGAGTGCCGATCGAGGCCTATACCGAGGCCATCGAGGACGCCCGGGTGGCCGCGCAGCGGGACTTCGGGCTGGTGCTCCGCTGGATCTACGACATCCCGGGGGAGTCCGGGGTGCCGGCCGCCGACGCGACCCTGGGCTACGCACTCGACCACGCCCCGGCCGGGCTCGTGGCCTTCGGCCTCGGCGGTCCGGAGATAGGGGTGTCCCGGGCGCAGTTCGAGCCGCACTTCGCGGCGGCCCGGGCCGCCGGTCTGCACTCGGTCCCGCATGCGGGCGAAACCACCGGGCCGGAGACGGTGTGGGAGGCGATCCGGATGCTGGGTGCCGAACGGATCGGGCACGGTACGTCGTCGGCCGCCGACCCCGCGCTGCTCGCCCATCTCGCCGAGCACCGGATCCCGCTCGAGGTCTGCCCCTCGTCGAACATCGCCACGCGGGCGGTCGCCAGTCTGGCCGAGCACCCGCTGAAGGCGTTCGTCGACGCCGGCGTGGCGGTCACGATCAACTCCGACGACCCGCCGATGTTCAACACCACCCTGAACAACGAGTACGAGATCGCCGCCGACCTCCTCGGGCTCGACGAGCATGGGATCGCCGACCTGGCCCGGGCGGCCGTGACCGCGTCGTACGCCCCGGAGGACGTGAAGACCCGGCTGCTCGACGAGATCGCGCAATATGTGGGCTCGGACCTCTTGCGTACGGACCCGACCCGGGCGTAGAACTATCCCTGTCGGAAGGACTTCGGTCCGGAAGACACCGAGGCCCGGTCAACTCATACTTGACCGGGCCTCACCTGTGTCACAAGTGCCTCAGACGTCACAAGGCCCCGCACACTCATACTGTGCGGGGCCTCATCCTTTGTATCCCGCCAGACCCCGCACATGCGGGATTCGCGCAGCGTGTCGCTCGCGGGGCCTCCACGGCTCCACCGGGTACCTGTGCCCGTGACCGCTGACTGGGTGTATCTCGTGGCCGGGGGCACGCTGCTCCTGGCCGTTGTTCTTCCCGAGCTGCTGAGCCGCTGGGCCGTCTCGGCGCCGATGGTCATCGTGGCCGTCGGCATGCTGATCGGAACGACGTCGCTGCCGGACGGCCTGCCCCTCGACCCCGCGGAGAACCGCGCCGTCATCGAGCACGTCACGGAGCTGACGGTTCTGGTTTCCCTCATGGGCGTGGGTCTTGCTCTGGACCGCGGACTTGACCTGCGTTCGACGGAGTCCCGACGCGGCTGGGCCGCAACCTGGCGAATGTTGCTGGTCGCCATGCCGCTGACCATCGCCGGGGTGGGGGTGCTGGGATGGGCACTCGGCCTGACACCGGCGGTGGCTTTGCTGCTCGGGGCAGTTCTCTCACCCACGGACCCGGTGCTCGCCTCCGACGTGCAGGTCGCCGGTCCCCAGACCGATGAGCACGAGGTCGACGAACGTGACGAGGTGCGGTTCACGCTCACCTCCGAGGCCGGCCTCAACGACGGGCTCGCGTTCCCCTTCGTCTACCTGGCCGTCTTCGTGGCCGCCGATGGCTGGGACCTCGCCTGGGTGCCTGAGTGGGTCGGCTTCTATCTGGTGGCCAAGGTGCTGATCGGCTTGGTGGCTGGCTTTCTTGTCGGGCGCGCTCTTGCCTGGGCGGCGTTCCGGGCGCCGAGCAGGTCCTTGCGGACGGCGGAGCGAGGCGATGCGTTGCTCGCGGTAGCGGCGCTGGTAGCGGCCTACGGCGTCGGCGAGGTGTGCGGCGGATACGGCTTCCTCTCGGTCTTCGTGTGCGCGATGACCTTCCGTGCCGAGGAGCGCAGCCACGACTTCCACCGTGCCATGCATGACGTCGTCGAGCGGCTCGAACGGTTGCTGGTGCTGTTCGTCCTGCTCATGCTCGGTATCGCGCTGACCCGCGGCTTGTTCTCCGGTCTCGACTGGCGCGGCGTCGTGATCGGTCTGTCCCTGATCCTGGTGATCCGCCCGATCGCCGCGATGGTCGCGTTGGGTCGTCCTCGTCACCGGGGGGCCCGGGGGATGACCGCCGGTGAGGCGGGGGCGACCGCCTTCTTCGGGGTGCGCGGCGTTGGTTCGATCTTCTACCTCGCGTACGCGGCCGGCGAGGAAGAAGTTTTCGCCGGTGACACGCTGTGGGCGACGGTCGCCTTCACGATCGTCGTCTCCGTGCTGGTCCACGGGATCCTGGCGAAGCCGGTGATCTCCCGGCTCGGAAGGACTCAGGCGCGGTAGGGCCGCCAGACGTTCTTCTTCTCGCTCGGGCCGGGCGCCCAGGTCGAGATCCACGGGCCGGTGCCCTCGGACTGGTCGATGACGCCGGCCTCGAGCCAGGCGTGGTCGCCCTTGAGCACGGCCGCCGCAATGTCCTTGTCGGTGTCGTCGGTGTTGGCCCACAACCGCCCGAACAGCTCCTCCACGCGCAGCCGCGACTGCTGGCAGAACGCGTCCGCAAGCTGGAATGCCGCGGCGCCCTCCGTCGGGTCGTCGTCGCGCAGCATCTTCGCCCGCGAGCAGACCGCGGCCATCGCGAACAGCTCGGCGCCGATGTCGACGATCCGGCCGAGGAAGCTCTGGCGATACTCCAGCTTCGCCTGCCAGCGGGACATCCCGTAGAACGTCTGTCGGGCCAGCTTGCGCGAGGACCGCTCGACGAATCGGAGGTGCGGGGACAGGTCGTCGAAGTCGCCGAACCCTCCCGGGAGCGTGCCCTTTCCGCTGACCAGCTTGGGGAACCAGGTCGCGTAGAAGCCGCTCGCCTTCGCCGCGGCCTTGGCTTTGTCCTTGCCGGACGCGTCCTTGTCGGCGAGCGCCCCGGCTGCCTGCAGGTGGGTGTCGACGGCCTCGCGGGCGATCAGCAGATGCATGATCTCGGTCGAGCCCTCGAAGATCCGGTTGATCCGCAGGTCGCGCAGGATCTGCTCGGCGGGCACCGAGCGCTCACCGCGTTCGGCCATCGAGTCGGCGGTCTCATAACCCCGGCCGCCGCGGATCTGGACCAGCTCGTCGGCGACCTTCCAGGCCATCTCGCTGGACCAGAGCTTGGCCAGCGCCGCCTCGATCCGGATGTCCTTGCTGCCGGCGTCGGCCAGCTGAGCGGACAGGTCCAGCACTGCCTCGAGGGCGAACGTGGTGGCGGCGATGAACGAGATCTTCTCGGCCACGGCGCCGTGCTCGCCGACCGGACGGCCCCACTGCACCCTCTCGGAGGACCACTCGCGGGCGATCTTGAGACACCACTTGGCCGCGGCGGCGCAGCTCGCCGGGATCGCGAGCCGACCGGTGTTGAGCGTGCTCAGCGCGATCTTGAGCCCCTCGCCCTCGCGGCCGATCCGGTTCTCGACCGGGACCTGCACGTTGTGGAAGCGGGTCACGCCGTTCTCGAGCCCTTTGAGACCCATGAACTGGTTGCGGTTCTCCACGGTGATGCCCTCGGCGTCCGTCTCCACGACGAACGCGGTGATGCCGCCCTTCCCGCCGGCGTGCGGCGGCACCTGCGCCATCACCACGACCAGCTCCGCGACGACGCCGTTGGTGGTCCAGAGCTTGACCCCGTCGAGCGTGTACGACGTGCCGTCCTCGCTCGGCACCGCAGTGCTGTCGAGCCGCGCCGGGTCGGAGCCGACGTCGGGCTCGGTGAGCAGGAACGCGGTCACCGCGCCCTTCGCGCAGCGCGGCAGGAACGCCTGCTTCTGCTCCTCGGTGCCGAACGCCTTCACCGGCTCCGGAACACCGATCGACTGGTGCGCGGACAGCAGCGCGCCGATCGTCGGGTGGATGGACCCGGCGAGCATCAGCGCCTTGCCGTAGTAGGCCATGGAGAGGCCGAGCCCGCCGTACTCGGTGGGCACCTTCATTCCGAAGCAGCCGATCGCGGCGAGAGCAGCGACGTCCTCGTCGCGGAGCGCCGCCTCGCGCTCGATCGCGCGGCCGTCGATGCCCTCGCAGACCTCGCGGAGCTTGGCCAGGAATGCCTCGCCGCGCTCGACCGTGTCGGCGTCGGCGCGTGGGTGTGGATGGATCAGGTCGAGGTCGAACCGACCGAGGTAGAGCTCCTTGGCGAAGCTCGGCCTGGTCCAGGTGGTGTCTCGGGCCGCCTCGGCGACCTCTCGTGCTTCGCGCTCGGTGGCTTCTCGGCGGCTGCTGCTGGGAGATTCGGTCTCGGTGCTCACGGTCGGACCCTTCCGTCGACTACCTCCATTCCTACTCGCTAGTCACAAGCAAGAACAGGGGTGGCCGGCGACTGGGTCCGACTGGGTACGACCGAGGTCAGCGCCGACGCAGCACGGCCAGGCGGGCGGCGTACTCCTCCTCGTCGATCTCGCCGGCGGCGTACCGCTGGGCGAGCACGGCCTCACCGGCGCGCGGGCCGGCGGCCTCACGGTTGCGGCGGTGGTAGAGGAACGCGGCGATGATGCCGCCGACGATGATCAGGAACCAGAGGATCGGGAACACCGGCCACCAGTCGGGCCGGTCGCCGTCCCAGCGGTCGGCGTAGGTGGTCGCGGTGTTCGCGGCGGCGGCAAAGAGTGTCGACATCATGGGGAACTCCTTGGTGCAGTTGGTGGTGGTGGATGTCCCTACCGTCACTCGGCGCGACCGTTCGCACATCGGCCCCGGAGCGACACTCGTCGTACGCGGTTCTGCGTACGACGAGTGCATGCGGGCTCCGGGTCGTGTCGGGGTGGGGGAGTAACCTCGACCTTCCGACGGCCGCTCCGGCGTCGGTCCGTCGCGAAGGAGATCAGGTGCATGGCTGAATCCAGGTTGTGCCTGATCTGTGGCGCGGTCGTCGACTCCGCGAAGATCACGGTCCATCGTCAGTTCCACGGCGAGGTGGATCGGATGACTCAGGTCACCGAGGATCTGCGCCAGCAGATCAAGCGGTTGGAGACCCGGCTCAAGCGCTGCGAGGACGCGCAGCGGCAAACCACGCCCGAGTAGGTCAGGCTCGTGAAGCGCCAGCTTCCCCGGCCGCGCGAACTCGCGACGCTGCTGCGGTTCAAGCGACCGGTGTGGTCGGCGAAGCGGCGGCGGCTCACCAAGGCGCTGACGATCGAGGACCTGCGGCTGATCGCCCGGCGTCGTACTCCCCGTGCCGCGTTCGACTACACCGATGGTGCTGCCGACGGTGAGGTGTCGCTGGCGCGGGCCCGGCAGGCCTTCGCCGACATCGAGTTCCGGCCCGCGATCCTGCGCGACGTGTCGAAGGTGGACACCTCGCGGACGGTGCTGGGGGAGCGCGTCGAGCTGCCGTTCGGCATCGCGCCGACCGGCTTCACCCGGCTGATGCACTCCGAGGGCGAGATCGCCGGCGCTACCGCGGCCGCGGCTGCCGGAATTCCGTTCGCGTTGTCGACGATGGGCACCGCCTCGATCGAGGACGTCGCTGCTGCAGCGCCGGGGGGTCGGCACTGGTTCCAGCTCTACATGTGGAAGGACCGCGACCGCTCGATGGCGCTCGTCGAGCGAGCGGCCCTGGCCGGCTACGACACGCTGCTGGTCACCGTCGACGTACCCACTGCCGGCGTCCGGCTGCGCGATATCCGCAACGGGATGACGATCCCGCCGACCCTGACCCCCCGCACCATCCTGGATGCGATCCCACGGCCGGCCTGGTGGCTCAACTTCCTGACGACCGAGCCGCTGGCGTTCGCCAGCCTGGACTCCTGGTCCGGCACGGTGGCCGAGCTGATCGAGACGATGTTCGACCCGACGGTGACCTACGACGACCTGGCCTGGATCCGCGACCAGTGGCCCGGGAAGGTCGTGGTCAAAGGCGTGCAGACCGTGGCCGATGCCCGTCGGGTCCGTGACGTCGGCGTGGACGCGGTGTTGCTGTCCAACCACGGTGGCCGGCAGCTGGACCGGGCGCCGGTGCCGTTCCAGCTCCTGCCCGAGGTGGTCGCCGCGGTCGGTGACGACGTCGAGGTGCACGTCGATACCGGGATCATGTCCGGGCAGGACATCGTCGCCGCGGTCGCGCACGGTGCCAGGTTCACGCTGGTCGGTCGCGCCTATCTCTACGGCCTGATGGCCGGCGGCCGCGCCGGGGTGGACCGGACCATCGAGATCCTCACCGGCCAGATCGAGCGGACCATGCGACTGCTCGGCGTCACCAGCCTCGACGAGCTCACCCCCGACCACGTCGTCGTGCTGCGACGGTTGGCGCCATGAGGCTGAAGCTCGGGCGTCCCGACATCGGTCGGTACGCCGATCGCTTCGACGTACCGGAAGCGGGAGAGGGGTTCGCGGTCAGGTTCCTCGGCGTGTCCTCGCTGCTGCTGGGCGACGCCGAGTCGGCGATCATGACCGACGGGTTCTTCTCCCGGCCGTCCTTGGCCAGGGTCGCGGTGCGGAAGATCGCCCCGGACCAGACCCGGATCGATGCCGCACTCGCGAGGGCGGGGGTGAGTCGGCTCGATGCGATCGTCCCGGTGCACACCCATTACGACCACGCGATGGACACGGCCGTGGTCGCCGGACGCACCCGCGCCGTACTGGCCGGTGGCGGGTCGGCTGCCAACATCGCGCGCGGTCATGGCCTGCCTGAGGAGCAGATCATGGTGGTGACGCCGGGCGAGCAGATGCTGTTCGGAGCGTTCCGGGTCACGATGCTCGAGTCCGAGCACTGCCCGCCGGACCGGTTCCCCGGCACCATCACGGAGCCGGTGGTTCCACCGGTCAAGGTGGGCGGCTACAAGTGTGGCGAGGCCTGGTCGGTCCTCGTCGAGCACGACAGCGGTCGCTCCGGGCTGATCCAGGGCAGCGCCGGCTTCGTGCCGGGAGCGCTGGCCGGGCACCGTGCGGACGTGGCCTACCTGGGTGTGGGCCAGCTCGGATCCAGAGCGAGACGTACCTCCGCACCTACTGGGCCGAGACGGTCGAGGCCGTCGGGGCCAGGCGCGTCGCACTCATCCACTGGGACGACTTCTTCCGTCCGCTCGACGTACCGCTTCGCGCGCTGCCGTACGCCGGCGACGATCTGGACGTGACGATGCGGGTGCTCGACGAGCTGGCAGGGCGACAGGGAGTCGCGCTCCATCTCCCGACCGTGTGGCGGCGAGAGGATCCGTGGCAGGGCCTCAGTTCGGAAGGAGGTCCCGGTCCACCCGCCACCCGTTCTTGGTGTCGATGAGGTTGTAGCCGAGAGCGGCGAAGTCCTTGAACACGACCGCGAAGGCGACGTCGTCGAGGTTGGACGGCGCCCGGCTCACCTCGGCGTCGCCCACCTCGAGCCGAAGTGCCTGGAACAGGATGCCGATGATCTCCACCAGGTCGCCGCACCCGGCGCCCCGTTCGATGTGACCCTCTTCGGCCAGGCGGTTGATCTGCTGCTTCGTGAACCGGGGCGTCTGCAAGGGGCAGGCCCGGTCGCCGTTGCCACCAACAAACGCGCCGAACCAGGTGTCGAACGTCCTGCGGGCGGCCTTCGCCTCGCGCCGGGGCACGCCGGACGGCGCTGTGGTGTCCGGTGAGTCGGTGTCTCCCGTGCGGGTCGGTCTCCGCCGTGGGCGTCAGGCTCGGGGTGTCGTCGGCACTCGGCGGCGGCGGTGAGCCGTCGTCGCTGCACCCGGAGGCGGCAAGCGCCAGGGCGATCACGAAAAGCAGGGAGCGCATGGGCGGGACGCTATCCCGACCGGATCGACCAGGTGAGCATGCCCGCAACACTCGTGATCATGCGCGCCAGCTCCGACCGGTCAGCGAGGCTTCCGGGTTGAGCAGGTGTAAAGGCCTCACAGCACTGGGCATTGCGCTGGTGGCGCACGGCCAAGCAAGGCGTAGCGGGCCGCAGCCTACTCAGCGTCGGCGTCGAGGTCCTGCTCGACGAGGTCGGCGATCGTGGCGACAGCGGCCTCGTCGTCCCCGGCCACCTCGACGGTGTCGCCGTACTTGGCGCCCAGCGTCATGATCATCAGTGACGAGGCGGCGTCGACGCCGTTGATCGTCACGCCGAGGCCGTCGGCGGCCTCGGAGATGATCGCGGCGGGGCGGGCGTGCAGGCCGACGGACGAACCGACGATCACGGACTTGCTGGGCATGGACTCTCCTCATTGGGGGGGATCGAGGGTCTGGACGGGAACCCGTTCGGGGTGCAGGTCGTCGGGGTGCGGGATCCCGGTCCCCGGCAGCCCGGCGGCGGCGGCGCCGTACGCCACCGCGAGCGCGAGCCGATCGGGCGCCTGGAGTCCGCGCAGTGATCCAAGCAGGTAGCCGAACAGCGTGCAGTCGCCGGCTCCCACGGTGCTGACCACGGTGGTGGGTGGCGGCGGCGCGTACCAGGCACCATCGGCATCGACGAGTACGGCGCCCCGGCCGCCGAGCGTGGCGAGCACCGCGCCGACACCGCGTTCAACCAGGGTGCGGGAGGCCTTGGCGGCCGCACCGGGATCGGCTTCGAGCGCCTCGGCCTCGGTGCCGGTGATTGACGCCAGCTCCTCCGCGTTGGGCTTGAGCAGGTCCGGGGCGTGGGCGGGCAGGCGGTCGACGAGCGCCGCGAGTGGAGCGTCGCTGGTGTCGATGGCGACCCGGCTCACCGAGCGCAGCCGCGGCACCAGGTCGGCGTAGAACGCCGCCGGGGCACCCGGCGGGAGCGAGCCGGCCAACACCGTCCAGGCCGCGTCCTGAGCATGGCGCACCAGGGTTGCCGCCAGGGCGTCGAGGTGCTCGTCGGTCACGGCGGCACCGGGACCGTTGAGCTTGGTCGTGGTGCCGTCGGGCTCGGTGAGGGTGAGGTTGACCCGGACGTCACCCGCAGGGTGCGACGGACGGCAGTCGATGCCGGCCTCGGCCAGCTCGTGCACGATCGAGCCGTCGGGTCGGGCCGGGAGCACGGCGACGGTCGGGATCCCTGCTGCCACCGCGGCGCGCGAGATGTTGACGCCCTTGCCGCCCGCCTGCGAGGTCATCGCGGCGACCCGGTGGACGGCGCCGCGCTCCAGCGGCTCCGGCAGCGCGATCGTCCGGTCGAAGCTCGGGTTGGCGGTGAGGGTGAGGATCACGCCCGGACGACCTCCAGGCCTGCGGCCTCGAACGCCTTGGCGTCGGCGGTGTCTATCCCGTCGTCGGTCACGAGGACGTCGACGTCCTCGAGGTCGGCGAACCGGACGGTGCGCTCCTGACCCACCTTCGTGGAGTCGGTGAGAACGACGACCCGCTCGGCCCCGGCCACCAGCGCTCGCTTGGTCGCGGCCTCCTCCGGGTCGGGGGTGGACAGCCCGTGCCGCACCGAGATGCCGTTGGTGCCGATGAAGGCGAGGTCGGCGCGGAGCTGTCCGATTGCCTGGACCGTGGTGTGGCCGACCGCCGCTTGAGTGGCGGCCCGTACGCGCCCCGGCAGCAGATACAGCTCGATGTGCGGCAGGGGTGCGAGCAGCGCGGCGATCGGGACGGCGTGGGTGATCACCACCCATTGCTCGCTGGGGGGCAGCTGCGCGGCCAGCCGGGCGGTGGTGCTCCCGGCGTCGAGCAGCAGCGTGCAACCCCCGTCCGGGAGGAGCGACACCGCCGCCTGGGCGATCCGCTCCTTCTCGGCCGCGTTGGCCTGATCGCGGTCGTCGAGCCGGGCCTCGAGCATGGTCACCGACTGCGTCGAGACCGCTCCGCCGTGCACCCGCCGCAGCAGCTTGAGCTTCTCGAGCTGGGACAGGTCGCGTCGTACGGTCTCGGTCGTGACGTCGAAGTGGCTGGCCAGCTCGGTCACCGCCATCCGGCCCCGGCTCGCCACGAGCTCGGCAATGGCCTGGTGCCGCTCTTCGGCGTACATGGGCTCTCCTGCCTCAACCGGCGCTGAAAGATCTGTGAGTTTGTTGTTTTAGCCCCGATTGTGTTGACTGTCAAGGCCGGGGTGGGGTTCCATGTGGCCATGGTCACCAGCTCGCCGTCCGCCGGTCCAGCCGCCGCGCTGCAGGGAACGCCGGTCGTTCCCGGCCTCGCCCATGGTCCCGTGGTGGTGGTGTCCCAAGAGATCTCGCCAGACGCGATCGCAGCCTACGGCGACGGCGGCCACGCCGACCCGGATACCGCGATGGGCGCGTACGACGCCGCGGCAACCGCGGTCGCGGACGGGTTCACGGCACGCGCCGCCCGAGCCAGTGGGGCGGTGTCCGCGGTGCTCACTGCCAGCGCCGGGCTGGCCCGCGACCCCGGGCTGCGTCAGGGAGTCGCCACCCGGGTCTCCGACGGCGCCGGGATGCTCGAGGCTGTGCACGAGGCGGTCGCCCAGTTCGTGGACGTGTTCACCGCCATGGGCGGGCTGATGGCGGAGCGAGCCACCGACCTGCTCGACATCGAGCGCCGGATCGTCGCCCGCCTTGTCGGCGAGCCGGAGCCGGGCGTCGCCCGGCCCGACCAACCGTCGGTGCTGGTGGCCGAGGACCTGGCGCCGGCCGACACGGCCGGGCTCGACCCAAAGCTGGTACTGGCCGTCGTCACCGAGCGTGGCGGCGCGACCAGCCACACGGCGATCATCGCCCGCCAGCTCGGCATCCCTTGCGTGGTGGGAGTCGTCGGTGTCCTCGAGCTTTCGCCCGGGGTCCTCGTGCTTGTCGACGGGGCGACCGGCACGGTGGAGGCGGGCGTCCCCGAGGACGAGGCCGAACGGCGGGTCGAGGCCGACCGCGCGACGCGCGAAGCCCTGGCTACCTGGACCGGACCGGCTCGGACGACCGACGGCGTACACATCGAGCTCCTCGCCAACGTGGCCGACGCGGAGTCGGCGCGGGTCGGCGCCGGAGCCCCGGTCGAGGGCGTCGGGTTGTTCCGCACCGAGCTGTGTTTCCTCGATCGTCGCGACGAACCGAGCGTCGAGGAGCAGGCGTCGATCTACGCCGAGGTGCTGACCCCGTTCGTCGGTGCGGATCGGCACGTGGTGGTCCGCACGCTCGACGCGGGGTCGGACAAGCCGATCGCGTTCGCCACGCTCGAGGACGAGGAGAACCCCGCGCTCGGGGTCCGCGGGCTCCGGCTGGCCGCGCAGAACCCGAGCCTGTTGGAGCGCCAGCTCGACGGGATCGCCGCGGCCGCGGAGAGCAGCGGTGCCGAGACCTGGGTGATGGCGCCGATGGTGGCAACGGTCGCGGAGGCGGCCGACTTCGCCGATCAGGTCCGACGCCGCGGGTTGAAGGCCGGGATCATGGTCGAAGTGCCGAGCGCAGCTCTGATGGCCGGTCGAATGCTGGACGTGGTCGACTTCCTGTCCATCGGCACCAACGACCTGACGCAGTACGTCATGGCTGCCGACCGGCTGTCCTCCGACCTTGCTCACCTCACCGACCCATGGCAGCCGGCGGTCCTGCAGCTGATCGCGCGGACCGCGGAGGCGGGCCAGCGGGCCGGCAAGCCGGTGGGCGTCTGCGGCGAGGCAGCGGCTCATCCGCTGCTCGCCGTCGCGCTGGTCGGCATGGGCGTCACGTCGCTGTCGATGGCGCCGGCCGCCGTCCGAGCTGTCGGGGCGCAGCTGTCCGCGGTCAGCTCGAGCACCTGTGCCGAGGCGGCCCGGGTCGCGATCGCCGCCGCCGACCCGGCGGCCGGGCGCGCAGCCGTGAGCGAGGTCGTTACGGCTCGACCGTGACCTTGATCGCCTCGCCGTTCTGCACGATCGAGAAGGCCTCGAGTACGTCGTCGAGCGGCAGGTGACGGGTGATCAAGTCCTTGACCGGGACCTGACCAGTGGAGATGTACTCCAGCGCGCGTTTGTTGTGCTCGGGCGCCGAGCCGTTCGCACCGTGGATATGTAGCTGGCGGTAGTGGACCAGGTTGGAGTCGCACTTGATGAACGGGTCGTTTTTCGGCAACCCGCCGAAGAACGAGATCCGGCCGTTGCGGGCGGCCATCGAGATGGCCTGCTCCTGGGTGACGTTGGCGGCCGTCGCCGTGATGATGACGTCGGCGCCGCGGCCATCTGTCAGCTCAAGGACCCGCTCGACGACGTCGACCTGCGAGCCGTCGATGGTCTCCTCGGGCTGCACCGCCTCGGCCGACATCTTCAGCCGCTCGGCGTTGACGTCGACCAGGTAGACGGGCCCGGCCTGGTGCACGCCGCGAGCGATCCGGATGTGCATGCAGCCGATCGGCCCCGCCCCGAAAACCACGACCGTGTCGCCGGCCTCGATGCCCATCAGCTCCTGGGCGTTGATCGCGCACGCGAACGGCTCGGCCGCCGAGGCCTCGTCGTACCCGACGTTGTCGGGGATCCGGTTGAGCCCGTCGACCTTGAGCACCTGGCGCGGCACGATCATGTACTCCGCGAAGCCGCCGTCGTACTGATAGCCCATCGAGGTCTGGTTCTGGCAGACCGCCATCCAACCCTTGCGGCACTCGTAGCACTCACCACAGGGGACCGCGGCGATGACCTGGGCGCGGTCGCCCACCGCCCAGCTCGAGCCGTACGTCGCGTTGACGTCGGCGCCGACCTCGACCACCTCGCCGGCGATCTCGTGGCCGATCGTGCGCGGCGGCGTCAGGTTCTGGTGACCGTTGTGGAAGATCTTGACGTCCGTGCCGCAGGTCGAGCAGTTGCGCACCCGGAGCTTGACCTCGTCGGGCCCGCAGATGGGCTCAGGCACCTCCTCGAGCCGGACGTCCTCGGGGGCGTAGAAGCGCAGTGCCTTCATGGTGGGGATGGTCCTTCCAGCGTGGTCGGATGGGTGGACGACTGCCGCGACGTTAGTGCGGTCTCGGGCAAAAGACCACATCAACGGGCGAGAAATCTCTGCCCGAATGCTTGGCAATATGCCCGATTATGTGCAAACTAGGCGCCATCGGGGCGTGATGCGCGTCACGCCCTCGCTCACCGAGAGGAACCGAGATGGCCGCTACCGCCACCGCCGCCAGTACCGAAAAGCCCCGTAGGGGCGCCCGGGTCCGGGTGCAGCAGTTCGGCACCTTCCTGTCCAACATGGTGCTGCCGAACATCGGCGCCTTCATCGCCTGGGGCCTGATCACCGCCCTGTTCATCCAGACGGGTTGGATCACCCTGATCGGCGACAAGATCTTCGGCTACGCGCCGGGGTTGGAACCGGGTCAGTACGACTACGGCTTCGTGTCGCAGCTCGGCGGCTGGGACGCCGATGGTGGCGGGATCGTCGGGCCGATGATCACCTACCTGCTGCCGGTGCTGATCGGCTACACCGGTGGCCGGATGGCGTACGGCGGCGACAACATCCGCGGCGGCGTGGTCGGTGCCATCGCCACCATGGGCGCGGTCACCGGCGCCACGGTGCCGATGTTCCTCGGCGCGATGATCATGGGACCGCTCGGCGGCTACACGATGCGCCGACTCGATGCGCTCTGGGACGGCAAGATCCGGCCCGGCTTCGAGATGCTGGTCAACAACTTCTCTGCCGGCATCTGGGGCATGTGCCTGGCGATCGGTGGCTTCCTGGTGGCCGGCCCGTTCGTCGAGGCGTTCTCCGACCTGGCCGAGAACGTCGTCGACTTCCTCGTCGAGAACAGCCTGCTGCCGTTGACCTCGATCTTCGTGGAGCCGGCCAAGATCCTGTTCCTCAACAACGCCATCAACCACGGTGTCTTCACCCCGCTCGGCACCAGCGAGGCGGCCGAGCAGGGCAAGTCGATCCTGTTCCTGATCGAGGCCAACCCCGGCCCCGGCCTCGGGCTGCTGCTGGCGTTCACCTTCTTCGGCAAGGGGATCGCCAAGGCGTCGGCGCCCGGCGCCGCCGTCATCCAGTTCCTGGGTGGCATCCACGAGATCTACTTCCCGTACGTGCTGATGAAGCCGAAGCTGATCCTCGCGGTGATCCTCGGCGGCATGACCGGCGTCGCGACCAACCTGATCTTCGACTCCGGCCTGCGAGCCCCGGCCGCACCCGGCTCGATCATCGCGGTCTGGCTGCAGTCCCCGGCAGGCAGCCTCGTCGGCGTGACGCTGTCGGTGATCCTGTCCGCAGGCGTCTCCTTCCTGGTGGCGAGTGTGCTGCTCAAGCTCGACCGCGCCGAGGACGACGGCGATCTCGCCGGCGCCACCGCGAGCATGGAGGCGATGAAGGGCAAGAAGTCGCTGGCCTCGTCGGTCCTCGGCTCCGGTCGGAGCCAGGAGATCAGGTCGATCGTGTTCGCCTGCGACGCCGGCATGGGCTCCTCCGCGATGGGCGCTTCGGTGCTGCGCAAGAAGGTGCACGGCGCCGGCCACGGCGAGGTGACGGTGGTCAACAAGGCGATCTCGGCGCTGACGGACAGCTACGACCTCGTGGTCACCCACCAGGATCTGACCGAGCGGGCCCGGCAGAAGACGCCGTCCGCGATCCATGTCTCGGTCGAGAACTTCATGGGCAGCCCGAAGTACGACGAGATCGTGGAGCTCATCGACCAGGCCGGCGAGGGGGAGTCGGAGCCGACCGTCGACGTCCTGGCCGGCGATGCGATCGTCCTCGGTGGCACCGCGCGGACCCGCGACGACGCCATCGACGAGGCCGGCCGGCTGCTGGTGGACACCGGCGCCGTCGACCCGTCGTACGTCGAGGCCATGCACGCCCGCGAGGCGTCGGTGTCGACGCACATGGGCAACGGGCTGGCGATTCCGCACGGCACCAACGAGGCCAAGGGCGCGATCCGGCGCACCGCGATCTCGTTCGTCCGCTACGACGAGCCGGTCGATTGGAACGGCAAGCCGGCGGAATTCGTGCTCGGCATCGCCGGTGCCGGCGACGACCACCTGGCCCTGCTGTCCCGTATCGCCGAGGTCTTCACCGACGACGAGGCCGTCACCGGGCTGCGCGAGGCGCAGAGCCCGGACGACGTACTTGCGATCCTCGAGGCGGTCCGCGTCTAGGACGTCCGGCGCGGAGGGCCAAGGCCAGGCTGGCGGTCGCCAGCGCGAAGCAGAGGACGACGTATGGAAGGTTGCCCACCGGCGTGCCGGAGTCGGTGATCCCGTCCGTCGCGCCGAAGAACTCCGGCAAGGCCGAGGTCCACAGGACGGCGAACACCACCAGGTAGAAGGCCGGGAAGACTCGCAAGAAGAGGCTCGCCTCCGCGACGCCGGGCTCGGACCGTCGCCACTGCCGGATGAGGGTCGCGCCGCCGTACAGCCAGAGCGCGACGATCTCGACCGTCATCACGATGGCCTGGGCGGTGAGGTTCGGGTCGTCGCCGCCGAAGATCCCGGTCGGGATGCTCGCGATCATCATGCCGACCGGTGCGAGCGCGCCGACGGCGACGATCCGCCAGATCAGCGACACGCCGCGGCGGCGGTCGGCCCGCGTGCGGTGGGTACGCCGACGAGCCGCACCACAAGGTAGGTGAGCACGCCGAACGACACCGAGGCGAAGATCCAGACGCTGTTGACGGGCACCGAGTCCAGCAGCGGGTGGTTGACGTCGTTGTCGAGGTTCCAGGCCCACCACTTCAGCTGCGGTCCGAGCTGGTCGAAGATCTCGTAGAACGCCTGGTAGACGAGGGCGACGCAGACCGCGCCGACCAGTGGCCCGCGGGTCGCGAACACGCGTGTGGCCTTGACAGATCTCGTAGGCGAGCGCGCTCATCGCGGGGTAGAACGCGACGATGTAGAGCGGCAGCCGGTCGAACATGAACTGCACCGTGAAGACGTTGTGGGCGAAGATGAAGCCGACCTGGTCGTCGAGCCCGAACCACTCAGGGAAGTACAGCGGTGGTTCTGTGACCATCAGATAGACCAGCGACCCGAGCCACAGCGCGAGGTTGGTCGGGTCGCCTTGGCGCAGTCGTCGTACGGCGTGCAGCAGCGCCAGCACCGCGCCCACGACGATCAGCAGCTCGAGCACCGGCTGCGTCCAGCTGCTCAGGTCGGCCGGGTTGCGGAGGGTGATCACCGGGTCGGCGTTCTCGCAGCTGAAGCCGAGGAAGCTCGTCACCCGCTCGGCGGCCGCGCCGCAGCTGTCGCTCATGGCGTCACCCCTGGAGGAACTTCAGCACGGCCGCGATCCGGCGGTCGACCCCCGCCTCGTCCGGACGGCCCAGTTTGGTGAGGATCGCAGAGACGTGCTTTTCCACCGCGGAGCCGGATAGCACCAGCGCCTCGGCAATGCCGGCATTGCTCTTGCCCTGCGCCATCTCGTGGAGCACGTCGCGCTCGCGCGCGGTGAGGTTCTCCAGCCCTGACTCTTCGCGCCGCGCCCGCCGCTGGACCAGCGCGTCGACGACCTGGGAGTCGATCATCGACCGTCCCGCGCACACCTCGCGAAGGGCATGCAGCAGTTGATCGAGGTCACCCACGCGGTCCTTGAGCAGATACGCGAGACCCGCCGTGCCGCGCTCGAGCAGCGCGAAGGCGTACGACTCGTGGGCGTACTGCGAGAGGACGACGACGCCGATCTGGGGATGGTCCGCACGAATGGTGTGGGCCGCCTCGATGCCCTCCATGTGGTGCCCCGGCGGCATCCGGATATCGGTGATCACCGCGTCGGGTTGAAGTGCCGCCACTCGCTCGAGCAGCGCGCCCGCGTCGCCCACCGCATCGACCACCACCACCTGGCCGGAGTCCTCCAGCAGTCGTCGGATCCCTTCGCGGACGATGTAGTGATCCTCGGCGACCACCACCCGAATGGTCGCGTCATCGGTCATGCGGACCTCCGACAGGCAGGCACGCACTGAGCGTGGTCCCCTGACCGGGGGCGGTGACGATCGAGACGCTGCCACCCAGGGACTCCATGCGATCTTTCAGCCCGCTGAGGCCGGTGCCGGCTCCGTCGGGACAGTCGAAGCCGATCCCGTCGTCAGACACCCTGATCTCCAGTTGATCTGCGACGCGCTCCACCGCGATTCGCACCGCCCCAGCACGCGCATGCTTGAGGGTATTGGTCAGCGCTTCGCTCACGAAGAAGTACGCCGCTCCCTCTGTCTGCTCATCGAACCGCGCCTTCCTCAGGTCCGGGGGACACGCGATGATGACCGGCAGCGGCATCCGGGCGGATCGGCCTTCGATGGCCTCGATGAGCCCGTGGTCGGACAGCTCGGTGGGATGGATGCCCGACGCGAGCCGGCGCAGGTTGGTCAGGGTGTCGCGAACCTCCACCTGCAGCTCGTCGAGCACGGGCGCCAGCGGGGCGGCGTCGGCGCCGAGCTCGTTCCTGGCCAGTCCGATCCGCGCGATCAGTGCGATGAGGTCCTGCTGCGCGCCGTCGTGGATGTCACGCTCGATCTGGCGGCGCGCAGCGGCTTCGGCCGCGACGATCCGCGACCGTGACGCGGACAGCTCGGCGGCTTGGGTCTGTACGGCGTGCAGGCTGGCCCGCAGCTCCTCGGCCAGCCGGGCGTTGTGGATGGTCAGCGACGCCTGACGGGCCAGGGCTGCGAGGGTCTCGACGTCCGTCGCCTGATGATGGCCGTGCGTCCTTGGGCCACACTCGATCTGCCCCAGGTGCTTTCCCGAGTGGACCAGCTCAGAAGTGATGGCTGGCCTCCCGTCCCTCGTGCCGTAGGTGACCGGCTCGAGACCGTCCAGTGCGATCGTGGCCCATCGGATGCCCAGGCCGCGGGTGGCGGCTTCCGCGAGCTTGGCCGCCAGCTCGCGTTGATCCAGCGTGTCCTGCAGGGTCTCGCCCAGCCATCGCACCATCTCCTCACCGTTCAGCGACGCCCCCTTGGCCCAGCTCGCGGCACGCCGCGCGAGCTTTCGTCGCACCGGGTCGACGAGCAGGGTCGCGACGATGGTGAGCGCCACCGTGACCTGGAGCCCCAACGCCGAGGAGGCGACACCCAGCGCCGCAACGATGCCGAGGTAGGCCCCGGCGATCGCCAGCCAGAGCGGCACGTAGACGAAGGACCGCCGCATCGCGCGGTCGATATCGAACAAGTCTGGCTTGACCAGCCCGATCAGGATCGACGCCGGAAGCGCGAGCAGCGCGAACACGATGACGCCGTCGAAGGCGAGGAGCGGCAGCCCGCCGTACTCGTGCAACAGCGCCGCGAGCGGAATCAGGAGCAGCAGCAGAACGCCGTACATCGGCCAGCGGACACGGGTCTCCTCGTCCCGCGGGAGGCGGCGGTACCTGAGGGCGACGAGGACCGAGCCGACGAGCGGCCCGAGTACGAGCGCTCCTTCGATGAGGGCACCCACGGGTACTGCCAGGAAGCTCAGCAGGTCGACGTTGACCGGGCTGTCGATCGTCGGGAAGGTCGAAGAGGTGTCTGTTTCGGCGCCCCAGGCGAAGGCCCAGGATGGTGCCAGGGACTCGCGGAAGACGAGCAGCAGCAGCGGCAGCGTGAGAGCGAGCGTTGCAGCAATCGTGACCACGTGCCGTTCCCGGCTGTGGTGGTACCTGCCGTCCGGGTAGACCGCGAGGAGGGCGACCAGCGCTGCCTCCATGCCCAAACCCAAGAACTGGACGACGACGTTCGACAGGCCCAGCCACCAGCGCTCGCCCTGGGACTCGAAGGCGACCACGAGCGCCACGCTCGAACCGATCCACAGCGTCGCCAGCGTCCCGAAGACGAGCAATCGTCGCGACGCCACGTGTTGTGGCTGCAGCCTGATGGCGACGACCCCGCCGGCGTACGTGCCGAGGAACGGGGTGAGCCAGACGTAGGCACCGATGTCGTTGCCGAACTCGACCACGAAGCAGGCGGCGGTTCCCAGCGCGCCCAGGGCGCCGAGCACGAGCACTGCTCGGGTCAGCCCACGCGATGGGAACGATGCCTCCACGGCCTGATGTTCGCGCAACCCGCCTCCGCCGTCGATGGGGCGAGCCCCCGGCCAACCCTGCGGCGGACCCCCGTAACCGACTGCAGCATGCCGAGCCGGATCGGAGTCCGGCTGCGTTCCGGGTCGGCCCGCCGCTACCTAGCGTCGGAACAGCTCGCTGCAACTCGGCAGCGCCACCGGAAGGAAGCTCATGAGCGCAACGAATACGTCGGTCAGTCCCCCTGGAACCGCGGACGGGTTCCGCACAGCGCGTCGGGGCGGCCAGGCCGTCACTGCCGTGATCGTCGCCTGGGTCGTGTTCGCCGTCGCCGACCGGTTGGAGTCGGTGGGTCGGCACTTCCTCGTCCTGGGAGTGCTGCGGATGGCCCTGCTCGTCGCCCTTCTGGGATTCACGGCGGCGTTCGTGGCGCCGGGCACCCGCCTCCGGCGGTGGGCTCTATGGATGGCAGGGATCGGTGCCGTCGCCAACCTGGTCGGTGGCCTCGGCGCCGTCCTGACTGACGGATGGAGCCATGACCCGTTCGCTCCCGGTGCAGGCGACCCGCCCTGGTATGCGTTCGTCATCGGAATGAGCGCCTCCCTGTTTGCCGTGGGCAGTGTGATGACCGGGATCGTCGGCCGATCCGGAGGGTGGCTGGCGGTCGCGGCCGTGCTCGGTGGAGTGCTGTACCCGATGGCCTTCGTGATGCAGGGCTTGTACGGGCACGACCCCGGCGACCTGCTGGGCCACTTGATCTGGATCGCTCCCTGGCTCGCCCTCACCATCGGGTTGACGCGCGTGCGCCCCTGAACTACTTCGGTTGATGGGGGACAGATCTACTTCGGTTGATCCCTGACACTCGTCTTGACCGTCCGGCGCCCTCCGGGCACCTGCACGTTTCGCTGTTTCACCTCCCCACGGCGGAGGGGGTCGGTTCAGCGCGATCGAACTCGGCCCGGGTCTTGTACAGCCCGTCGACGCTCACCGCCTGAGACCAGTAGAGGGAGGAGTCGGGTCGGGACGAGCTGATCAGGTCCGGGGGTGGTGGGGCGGCAGGCACCGATGACCGTCGCGCTGATGCAGACCGCTGGAGCGGCTGCCCTGGTCGGCGCCGGGGTGACCGGCAGCTGGTCGCCTACGGCCTGCCCGCGGCTTGGGCGGCCTCGCTCGGGCTCGGGCTCTGGCTCTGGCTGTGTGGGCTGACCTTCGGCGGCTTTGCGCAGCTCGCGGTACAGCTCACCTCCTCGACGCGAACGATGTACGGAATCACCGGCGCGGCAATCGGGATCTCTCGCCGTCGGGAGGGGTTGCCGCTCAACCCGACTCATCTCTCGTCCCGGAATGCGACCCGTGGGACTCATCACCAAGACGGGGTTCGTTCCAGAAACGAGGACACGGGCCCATCACAACCCCTAGCCTTGTTTCGGGAGGAAGCGAGAATGGGGAGGTTTCAGCGCGCTGTCGGACTGGTGATCTTCGGATCGGCCGTCCTGGGCGCCGCGATGTTGTGGGCGGCGGTCGCCACGGGTGACAACCGCGCATCTGAGGCGCCGGAAGAGGGCGTGCTCTTCGGCATCTGGAAGGTGTTCTACGACACCGAGGCGCCGTCGGCCCAGGTGATCGTGGCCGCCGTGGGCCTCGCGCTGCTCCTCGCCGCAGGCGTGGCGCTCGCGGAGCGACGGATCGGTACGCGGGCGCGCCGGAGCGAGTCCCCGGACCGCATGCCGCTGGCCCCCAAGATCGTGATGGCCGAAACCCGCGGCGAGTATGCCGGCCCGGTCACGGTCACTGTACTGATTCCGGCACACAACGAGGAGGCGTGCATCGGCGCAACCATCCGGTCCCTGCTCGCCCAGTCGCATCGACCTGACCGTGTCCTCGTTGTGGCCGACAACTGCACCGACGCGACGACGCGAATCGTCCACAGCGCGGGCGTCGAGGTGTTCGAGACCATCGACAACACAAGCAAGAAGGCTGGTGCCCTCAACCAGGCGCTGCAGCGGCTGCTGCCGGAACAGGGAGACAACGACCTGGTCATGGTGATGGATGCCGACACCATGCTCGATCCTGGCTTCCTCGAGACGGCCGTCCGCCGGATGACCGATGACCGTGCCCTGATGGCGATCGGCGGGCTCTTCTACGGCGAAGAGGGCAAGGGCCTCCTCGGCCAGTTCCAGCGTAACGAGTACATCCGCTACGCCCGCGACATCAAGCGCCGGCGCGGGCGCGTGTTCGTGCTGACCGGCACCGCGTCGATGTTCCGCCCGACGGCGTTGCGCGCGGTCGCCGAGGAACGCGGTCACACCCTCCCCGGGCTCACCGGCGATGTCTACGACACCATGTCGCTGACCGAGGACAACGAGCTGACCCTGGCCCTGAAGACCCTGGGCGCAATGATCATTTCGCCAGCCGACTGCACGGTCGTGACTGAGGTGATGCCGACCTGGCGGGCGCTGTGGGTACAGAGACTGCGATGGCAACGCGGGGCGCTGGAGAACCTCGGCGCGTACGGCCTGCGGCCCCAGACCTTCCGCTATTGGGCACAGCAGCTCGGTATCGGGTACGGCGTAATCGCCCTGAGCTCCTACCTATTGTTGATCGCGCTGATGGTTCTTTCACTGGACAACTGGGTCTGGTTCCCGTTCTGGGTCGGGATCGGCCTGCTCTTCGCGGTCGAGCGAGCCGTCACGGTATGGCGCGGCGGCTGGCCGGCCCGGCTACTCGCCGCGAGCCTGTTCCCCGAGCTGATCTTCGCGATGTACCTCGACGTCGTCTACGTCAAGGGCGTCGCTGACATCTCGCTGAACCGCAAGGCGAAGTGGGAACACGTCGTCGAGACGCCCGGCCACCGTGCACGGGTGGGAAATTGACCATGTACCCCTGGGGCATCCTGTTCTCCGAGAGCACGCTGCGCTCGGAGCTGTTCGCGGTGCTCGCCGCGTTCGTCGCCATCAACACCGTCGTCTACGTCGCGCTCGCCGTGGCGAAGGTGCTGCCCAAGATCTACTTCGGCGACTACCTGCCGGGACAGGACCGCCGGTACGAGACGCGCAGCATCCACCCGGACGGCCCGGTCTGACCTCTCGGCCTGGAAGCGAACGCAGGTTACCGATGGACTCCCGAGACGCACTCTCTTCCGCCGCGCGCACCTCCGACGAGGAGCGCCGGCTGCGCCTGATCATCGAGGCGACGCCCAACGCGATGGTGATGGTTGACACCGCAGGCCAAGTGGTGCTCGTCAACTCCCAGACCGAGGCGTTGTTCGGTTATCCGCGCGAGGAACTTCTGAGCATGCGTGTCGAACAGCTGATCCCTGAGCGATTCCGCGACCGGCACCGCAGCTTCCGCGGCGGCTTCTTCCGCAAACCCGACACACGGTCGATGGGTGCCGGCCGCGATCTGTACGGATTGTGCAAGGACGGCACGGAGGTGCCGATCGAGATAGGGCTCAACCCGCTCGAGACGGACGAGGGCCTGTTCGTCCTCGCGTCGATCATCGACATCACCGAGCGCAAGCGCTCCGAGGAGCGGCTGCTCCACGTGGTCGAGGCGGCGCCGAACGCGATGATCATGGTGAACGAGAGCGGAAGCATCGTCCTGGTCAACTCCCAGACCGAGCGGTCTTTCGGTTACCCGCGCGATGAGCTACTGGCCATGCGCGTCGAGGACCTGATCCCGGACCGCTACCGACACCACCATGAGTCGTTCCGCAACGGATTCTTCGCCAAGCCCGACCGCCGGGAGATGGGCGCAAATCGCGAGCTGTTCGGCCGACGCAGGGACGGCACCGAGATCCCGATCGAGATCGGACTGAACCCGATCCAGATCATGGACGAGAGCTTCGTCCTGGCCTCGATCATCGACATCTCCGAACGCCTGATCACCCAGGCCGTCGAGAACGCCACCCAGCAGGACCAGCTGCGCAGGTCGATTCTGAACAGCCTGCCCTTCAGCATCATCGCCACCGACCCCGACGGAACTATCGTGACGGCCAACCCGGCAGCTGAAAGGCTGCTGGGCTACCAGCAGCACGAGCTCGTCGGTTCGTCGATTGCCGTGGTCCACGGTGCCCGCGAATCCGAGGATGGCGGTCCCGGAGCGGAGGTGACGGCCGGCGATGGGCGGGAGTGGGTCTATCGCCGCAAGGACGGCACCAGCGTCCCGGTCAACGAAGCGATCACGCCGATGAGCACCAGTGAGGGTCACGCAGGTGGCTACCTGACGGCCGCCTACGACATCACCCAGCGCAAACAGGCAGAGGCAGAAGTCAGGCACATGGCAAGCCATGACGTGCTGACCGACCTGCCGAACCGGACCAGGCTGCTCACCCACCTCGTCGAAACCATCACGCAGGCAGACCCCGACACCGACCAGGTGGTCGTGGTTCTGCTCGACCTCGACCACTTCAAGCGCGTCAACGACTCGCTCGGACACCACATCGGCGACGAGCTGCTGCTCCGGATGTCGAAACGCCTGCACGGATGCATCCGCGAGACGGATCTGGTGGCGCGGCTGGGCGGTGACGAGTTCGTCGTCGTCTTCGGCCCTATCGCGGATGACGAGGACCTGACGCCCCGCATCACTGAACTCATGGACTCCGTCCAAGCGCCTATCGACGTTAATGGTCACGAGCTCATGGTCACCGCCAGCATGGGCGGCGCGACCTACCCACGGAATGGCGAGGACCCGGCCACCCTGCTCAAGAACGCCGATACCGCGATGTACCATGCGAAAGCCTCAGGACGTAACGACTTCCAGTGGTTCTTCGACTCGATGCTGGACGAGACGAACGACAAGATCGCGCTCACCTCCGCACTGGGTCAGGCGCTCGGCCGGGGTGAGCTGTCGCTGGTCTACCAGCCGCAGATCGACCTGGGTTCGGGCACCGTCGTCGGGATGGAGGCACTGGCGAGGTGGGACAGCCCTGAGCACGGTGCGGTGGCCCCCGACCGGTTCATCCCCGTTGCCGAAGACAGCGGCATAATCACCCAGCTCGGCGAGTGGGCGCTACGCCGGGCCTGCGCCGACGCAGTCGCGATCCAAGCTGAGCTCGGACGCCCGATCCGGCTCGCGGTGAACGTCTCCCCCCGCCAGTTCCGTCACCGCGGCTGGCTGGATGTCGTGACCAGCGCGCTCAACGACACGGGATTCGATCCCGGCACGCTTGACCTCGAGATCACCGAGGGCATCTTCATGGACCACCCACGCGAAGTGATCGAGGTCCTGCACGCCCTTCGAAGCCTCGGCGTCCACATCGTCGTCGACGACTTCGGGACCGGCTTCTCGAGCCTCGCCTACCTGACCCGGTTCCCCATCGACAAGATCAAGATCGACCGCTCGTTCATCCGCGACATCACCGTCGACGACGCCGATGCCGCAATCGTGGACACCATCATCGTGATGGCTCACACCTTGGGCATGACCGTCATGGCAGAGGGCATCGAGACCGACGCTCAGGAGCGCTACTTGCGCGAGCGTGGCTGCGACGAGGCCCAAGGGTTCCGGTACGCCGCGGGGATAACCGCGGATCTTTTCACCTCGACCCCCGTCGTCTCCGGCGCCCGAGAGGCGCCGACCCCCCAGCGATTGCTCTCGGACTGACCCAGGCGGGTGGCCGCGGCATGGCGCATGAGGTCCATGGAGAAATGCCCGATCGGCCATTCTCTACGTGCCGTGAGCGCTGTGGCGGGGAAACGTCTGCCAGGGAACTTCGGGGCTGCCATGCTCTCCCGCATAGGGGCTCGGGGGTGGGAGGATCTCAATGCTGGATACGCCGAGCCTGCGCGTCGCGTTCGGGGTGGTGGCGCTGACGATGCTGGCGCTGTTCTACTTCGTCACATACCGAAGCACTCGCTCGGCGTACAGCGCCTGGTGGTGTGCGTCGTTGGGGTGCTTTGTCTCCGGGGCGTCGCTGTACCTCTTCAACGGTACCGTCAACCAGGCCTGGGCAAACCCCCTCGCCAACGTCCTGATAGTCACCGGCGCCGGATGCGTCTGGGCGGGCGCCAGGTCACTGTGGACGACGAGCCCGCCCTGGTGGCAGATCGGGCTGGCGCCTGTCGTGGTGGGGGCGCTCTCGGTGGTCGACGAGCCGGCGGACAATATCTGGGCCGGCGGACCGTTCTTCCTCGGCGCGATGTGGGTCCTGCTGGGAATGGCGGCGACCGAGCTGTGGCGCCAGCAGCACGCCTACACTCCGGGGCCGACATCCGACAGCGTTACGTATCGGCTCGCGCTGCGATCGATGACGGTGGGTTGCGCGCTGGTCGCCGGCTACTACGTCGTTCGGTGGGGTGTGTTCCTCTCTGTGGGGCAGAGCGACGTTCTCTTCAGGGTGTACTTCGGCGGTCAGGCAACGACCCTGATCTCGACGGTGCTCCTGGCCACCGTTTCGTTCAGCATGTCGACACTCAGCAATGAGCAGCAGACCGCGGCACTGCGCGTCCGCGCCGCCCGTGACGGTCTCACCGGCCTGCTCAACCGCAGCGAGTTCCTGCGGCTCGCCGGCGAGGAGGTCCACGAAATGGGTCTGAAAGGCGTCGAGTGCCAGCTGATCCTGGCCGACCTCGACCACTTCAAGCAGATCAACGACGAGCAGGGCCATCTCGCGGGCGACCACGCCATAGCCACGTTCGCCGCATGCTGCACGGCCACCGTCCGTTCCAGCGACCTGGTGGGTCGTTACGGCGGTGAGGAGTTCATCCTCCTGCTCGCCGGAGCCTCTTCGGACCGAGCCACCCAGGTGACAAGCGCGATCGACGTGGCCATGAGGGAGGCGTCCCGGCGTGAGGGAATAGATCTGCCGACTGTCAGCTTCGGCGTCGCCACGATCGACCAATCGGCCGATCTAGAGCGGACCGTCGGGCACGCCGACTCGGCGCTCTACCGAGCCAAAGCGGCGGGCCGGAACCGCAGCATCCACTACCTGCCCGGCGTCGCTTGACGACGCCGTCACAATCATCAATCCCCCTCGATTCGGCTGAGAGCATCCAGATTCTTCTGACCGGCGTCGGGGAGTGCGTGGAGATGCTTCGGAGCCTGACCCGGTTCTCCGGACACGGTTGGTCGGGTGATCATGCCGCTGGTTCGGTGGCGGTGTGAAGGGCTTAGAACTCGACCGGGACGAGCATCTCGAGGCTTGTGTGCCGGCGGCGGATTTGCGGGCCTGGTCGATCGCCCTACGGCGGAACTCGGGAAGGTGTGGTGCAGGCATCTACGGACTCCTCTCCTGCAGCGATCAGCGCTACAGATCAGGTGGCCGGGCTACCGGGTCACTCCGCTCGAATGCGACCGATCACCCAAACCTTCCAGGCCACCCGCCTCGTACGTGGCGAGCCACCCATGCACCGTTTTGCGATGCACCCCGAACCGGGCCGCCACCTCCTTGACGGTCTCGCCGACCTTGATCACCGCCAACACAGCCAGATACCGCTGTTCAGCCACACTCAACTCCCTCATACATCAGGAGTGTCAAGAATCAGCCGAAGTAGGTGTCAAGCATCAGCCGGAACACCGTCAACCCTCAGCCGAAGCGAACGTCAGTCACGAGCAGAAAGTGCGCCCCCGCCAGGACTCGAACCTGGGACCTGCGGATTAGAAGGCCGCTGCTCTATCCAGCTGAGCTACGGGGGCTCGGCACAGAAGTATGACGCAGCAGTCAGGCCGGGCGGGGTATCGCGGCGATGCTCGCCTGACCCAGCCACTCGGGCACGGACCGACGCGCGATCGACCGTCCGTGGATGGTGAGATCGCCGGTCCGCAGCACCTCGCGCCACGTGCAGTCGCCGCGCCAGACCTGGGTGAGTGTGCGCAGGCTGGTGTCCACGGTGGCATCCACGTCGAACCCGGGGTCGTGGTCGCAGAGATCGACCAATCCGTCGTCCACGCACAGCCACCAGCGCGATGCCTTCGCCTCGACATCGCAGAACCGGAAGGACAGCACCGTGCGGACGCGGGGCCACAGCGTGACCGGCACATGGCGTCTCAGGTCCCACATCAACAAGTGCGGATCGAGGTCCTCATCACCGAGGTCGCCCACCCACCGCACCCCCCACACGCCCAGCGCATCGACGATCGTGGAGAGCTCGCGTCCGCTCTCGGTGAGTTGGTACGCCGACCGGCCGCCGTCGTCCGTTGTCCGGCGGAGCACTCCTGCGCGCTCCAGGGTGCGCAACCGCTTGCTCAGCAGCGCCGGCGACATCTTGGGGACGCCGCGGCGCAGCTCGTTGAACCGGGTGGTGCCGCTGAGCAACTCGCGCACCACGAGCAGCGTCCACCGCTCGTCGAGCACCTCCATCGCCTTGGCGACGGGGCAGAACTGGCCGTAGGCAGACATCGCGCCTCCACGAGATTCCGACTGGAGATCTCAGTAGACGCCCGCCCGAAGCCCGTTGACCAGTACAGAAGGTGAACTATCCGCGGGCCGCGGATCGCTGCACGGTGGGGTCACCCTCGAGCCGTTGTCCCGTTGTGACATGCCCTTGTCACGCCTCTCGGGTAGCAGCCCGCCAACGAAAGGACCTGGACGATGACCGTGGCAACCGATATCAAGGCCAAGCACCGGACCATCTGGGCACTCGGCGACTATGCCGCGGTGGCGTCGCAGCTGATCCCCGAGCTCGGCCAGGCCCTGGTCGAGGCCTGCAAGGTTGCTTCCGGCCAGCGCGTGCTCGACGTCGCCGCCGGCACGGGCAACGCCGCCGTACCGGCCGCGCTCACGGGCGCCGAGGTCGTCGCGAGCGATCTGACCCCGGAGCTCGTGGAGCGGGGCAGGCGGCAGGCCGAGGCGGACGGTGTCCACCTCGCCTGGGAGGTGGGAGACGCCGAGGCATTGCCGTACGACGACGCCACGTTCGACACCGTGATGTCCTGCGTCGGTGTGATGTTCGCACCGCACCACCAGGAGGCCGCCGACGAGCTGATCCGGGTGGTGCGCCCCGGTGGGACGGTCGGGCTGATCAGCTGGACCCCCGAGGGTTTCATCGGCCAGCTCTTCTCGACGATGCGCCCATTCGCATCGACCCCGCCGGCGGGTGCCCAGCCGCCGCCGCTGTGGGGCGACGAGTCCCACGTCCGCCACCTGCTCGGAGACCGGGTGACGAGGGTGGAGGCCCACCGCGAGTCGGTGGTGGTTGACCGGTTCGCGATCGCCGCAGAGTTCCGGGAGTACTTCAAGCTCTTCTACGGTCCCACGATCGCCGTCTACAAGGGCATCGAGGACGAGCCCGACCGGATGGCCGAGCTCGACCGCGCCCTCGACAAGCTGGCCCGAGCCCACAACCGCGGCGACGGGTCGATGGCCTGGGAGTACCTCCTGCTTACTGCCGTACGCCGGTGACGAGCAGGTACTCCCACTCCATCACGCCGTCCTTGAGGTACCGGTCGCCCAGGGCGGCCAGCTCGCGGTCCAGGGCGGCGACCTGCTGCGCGTTGTCGGCGATGCCCTTGTACGCCGTGATGGTCGGGCCGTAGGTCGCCTTGAAGAAGTCGCGGAACTCGGCGCCCGAGCTGAAGTTGTCCACGCGCAGGTTCTGCTGGCGGAGGTCGAGGTCGGTGACCCGGTCGCCGAGCAGCTCGCGCACGTGGTCGGCCCGGCCCCACAGCGGCGGCGGCTGCACGCCCGGCGGGGGAGCGGGCACGAACGGCCTCATGGTCGCGAACATCTGGCCGATGAAGCCCTCGGGCGTCCACGAGATCAGTCCGATCCGGCCGCCTGGGCGGCAGATCCGCACCAGCTCGTCGGCGGCGGCCTGGTGGTGTGGCGCGAACATCACGCCGACGCATGACAGGACCACGTCGTACTCGCCGTCCTCGCAAGGCATCGCCTCAGCGTCGGCGGTCCGCCACCTGATCTCGAGGCCCTCGGCCTCCGCCGCCTTCCGGCCGACCTCGAGCAGCTCGGGGGTGAGGTCGGTGGCGGTCACCTTCGCGCCCCGGCGGGCGGCCGGAATCGCGATGTTGCCGGATCCGGCTGCGACGTCGAGGACGTTGTCGCCGGCGGTGATCCCGCAGGCGTCGACGAGGAGCTCTCCGAACGCGTCGATAACGTTCGAAGCCACTGCCGGGTAGTCGCCGAGGGCCCACATCACACGGTGCTTCGCCTTCAGCTCGCTGTCGGTCATGACGGTCATGTTGATACTCCTAGATGTCGGTTGTCGATGAACCTAGGAGCTCCGAAGTGGAGTCGGCTTGCGCGCGAGCACCCATTTCAGGCGCGACCGGGTCGCTCCGATGGCGGGTGACGCGTAGGGGCGCTCAGACCCGCGACAGCAGCGCGGCCACCGCGGCGGTGCGCGCGGAACGGCCCTGGAGGCCGAGCTTGGCGTAGATGTTCTGCAGGTGCCGCTCGACGGTGCGCACGCTCAGCGAGAGCCGGCCGGCAATAGTGTCGTTGTCGCAGCCCTCGGCCGCGAGCGCGAGGACGTCGAGCTCTCGGACGGAGAGCAGCATCGCCACAGGGGGCAGCGTCGAGGGCGGCTCGTCCGCCCGGTCCTCGGCCAGGAACGCGGTCACCTCATCGAGGAACACCCGCCAGGCCGGCTCGTCCTCGAGCACGATGTGGTTCTTGCTCTCGAGCGCAACGAGCTTCGCGTTCCGGATGTTGGCGGCCAGGAAGCGCGCTTCCGCGAAGCTGTTCATCCGGTCGCCGCGGCTGTGGATCACCAACGTCGGCAGGTCCAACAGTGGCAGCAGCGCACTGGTGTTGGTGTGGTTGCGCTGCGCCCGCGCCAGGATGGCGGTCTCCGCGGTGGTCGACATCCGTTGCAGCTCGTCGAGCCAGCGCATCTGCTCCTCGCTCGCGTCCGGGATCATCATCGTCGTGAAGACCCGGCGGAACTCGGGTGTCGGGCGCTCCCAGCCGACCTTGATCAACGCGTCGAAGGCCTGGTCGAGCGCGATCTCCTCGGGAGTGGCGTTGGCCAGGACGCCGGCGTAGCTGCCGTAGAACATCAGCCGGCTCAGTCGTTCGGGGTGCTTGGCGGCGTACGCGATGGACACCGGTCCGCCCTGCGCCATCGCGAGCATCGCGAACCGGTCGAGGCCGGCGTGGTCGGCGACCGCCTCGAGGTCGGCGAGCCGCATCTCGAGGCTGTGGTCGGTCACGTCGCGGTCCGACAGGCCGTGGCCGCGCTCGTCGAACCGGATGACGGTGGCGATCTTCCCGAGCTCGTCGAGGAAATGCCGCCAGACCGGGCTCTGCCAGTCGAACTGCAGGTGGCTCAGCCAGCAGGAGTCGACCAGCAACGGCGGACCCGATCCGTGCACGGCGTACGCGATCCCGACACCGTCGGCGGAGCGGCAGAACCTGATGTCCTGCACGTGGGTCACGCCCGCTCCGGCCACTGTCGGATGGTACGCCGGAACCTGCTCAGCTCAGTCGGATTCCGGCGCCAGGTCGAACTCGTCCACGGGCACCGGCTCGCCGTCGGGGAGGCCGACCTCGACCCGATCGCCGATGATCACGGTGCCGTCGACGGCGATGCTGATCTCGGCGTACGCGGTCTGCAGCCCGGAGTCCTCGTTGAAGTACTGGAGCTGCATGCTCACGGTCTTCAGCGGCGTCGAGAACGGAGTCGAGAACCGGTTGAAGGTCGGGTTCTCCTCGACCCCGCCGGAGGTGCCCAGCTGACTGACCACGGTCCAGGTCACCAGGTCGCCATCCGTGTTCCACACCACCCATGGGCCGTCGGGATCGTGATAGTGCCCCATGTTGATGGTCCCGTCCGGCACGTCGGGGATGCCGTCGTCCCACGGCGTCGTCGCGCGACCCTCGGCGACCTTCAGATCGGAGGTGCTGGGTATCCCCATGAAGCCGGCCACCGAGCGTGGTTGGTGGAAGAGCACGATCAGAGCGTCGGCGGCATCTTCTTCGTCATCGATCTTGGTGCGGAGCATCTCGCCGAGCTCGGTCTCGCTGATGCCGGTCTCGTTGACGACCATCCCACCGAAGAGGGTCTTGAACGCGGGGTCGTTGCCGGCCACGACGCGCAACCCTCCCACGTCGGTCACGTCGAAGTCGGGCATCGTGACGTCGTTGTCCTGGAGCTGCTCGACCGTGACCGCGGTGTCATGGTCGCCCTTCACCGCGACTACGGGGATCTCAGGCCCGGCCTCGGCCTCGTCCTGGACGAAGCCGCGCTCAGCAACGGTGCCGTTGGAGCTGACGTCACCCGAGATCGTGCGCATCGCGAACGAGTCCTCACCGAGATACTGCTGGAGGAGTGGGTACATCTCGGTGCGGACCTGGGTGCCGACCTGACTGCCTTGGGGATCCGCCTCGGCGACCACGATCAACTCGCCCTCCCGAGGGGCGAGGTTGTCGGCATGCTCGGGCAGGACCGCGCCGAAGGACGCAACCGTCGCCTCCCTGTACTTGGTCGCCTTCGCCTGGATCCGATCGGTGTTCTTCACGATGAATGGCTGCACCTGCTCGGCGATCTCCAGCGCCTCGGCGTTGCTGAAGCTGATGTCGTCGAATCCCGTCATCGGATAGGACTGGGCGATTTCCTGGTCGCCGTCCCAGCTCTTGAACAGCTGTACGGCGACGAGGGACGAGGTCACCATGCCCGCCGCGACGACCAGCACACCGACGGCCACGCGACGACCGCCAGCGGGGATGGACGCCAACGGGTGGCTGCCGCGGAACAGCGCGGACAGCCCCAGGCCGCCGATCAGCAAGGCGGCCAGCTCGATCTGCCAGAAGTGCCGCAGCAGTTCTCCCCGGAGCTCCTCGCCGTACACCCGCGCCACCTCCTCGGGATCGCTGACCAGCTGCGCGTTGGCCTGGATGAACTTCGGGCTCACGTAAGAGGCGAGCGAACCCCCGGCCTCGGGTGGACCGGTGCTGCGGATGTCCGCCCCGAACCCCGCGACCCCTGTGCGTTCCCAGTAGATGCTGCCCAGGATCCCGGTATCGAGCGTGGAGACGCCGTTGTGCGAGAGCGAGATCTCCACCGGCAGGGTGCCGAGTCGGTCCTCGAACCTCGCACGTTCGATCGACTGCTCGGCGGCCACCGGTGCGCACACCAGCGCGGCGACGAAGCCATGCCCCACGAACGTCAACGCAACGCGGCGCAGCCGCTCCTTGTCGAGCTTCACGGCATGAGCCGACCCATCCACTCCTCGACGTCCGAGGCGCCGCGGGGGAGTCCGTCGGACAGGTTTCGGGAGCTGTCGGCTGTCACCAGGATGTCGTCCTCGATCCGGATCCCGATCCCACGCAGCTCCTCGGGTACCAGCAAGTCGTCCTCCTGGAAGTAGAGGCCTGGCTCGACGGTGAGCACCATGCCCTCGGCGAGAGTGCCGTCGCGGTAGGACTCGGGCGCGGCCGCACCGCAGTCGTGCACGTCCATGCCGAGCATGTGGCTGGTGCCGTGCAGGGTCCAGCGGGAGTAGACCTTCGAGTCGGGGTCGAGCGCCTCCTCGGCGGAGATCGGCAGCAGCCCCAGGTCGTCGAGGGCGTGCGCGAGCACCTCCATCGCAGCGTCGTGCGCGGCCAGGAAAGGTACGCCGGGGCGGACCGCGTCGATGCCCGCCTGCTGTGCCTGGTGGACGACGTCGTAGAGCTGGCGCTGGAGGTCGGAGAATGTGCCGTTCACCGGCAGCGTGCGGGTGACGTCGGCGGTGTAGAGGTTGTGGCCCTCCACGCCCATGTCGAGCAGCACCAGCTCGCCCGGCGTGATCCGGCCGGAGTTCTCGATCCAATGCAGCGTGGTGGCGTGCCGGCCGCCTCCGACGATCGAGTCGTAGCCGATGTCGTTGCCCATCGTCCGGGCCCGCCGGAAGAACGTGCCCTCGAGCCAGCGCTCACCGTGCTCGAGGACGCCCGCCCACTCCTTCACCGAGTCCTCGAACCCGAGGGTGGTGGCGTCGCAGGCGCGCTGCAGCTCGTCGACCTCCCAGTCGTCCTTGACCAGCCGCATCTCGGATACCACGCGGGCCAGCTCGTCGTCGGTCGACACGTCCCGGGTCTTCGTGGGCCTGGCCATCACCGGCGCCAGCTCTTCGATGTGCCGCACCTCGAGGCCGAGTGAGGCCGACAGCTCGCCCAGGGACGGGCGCCGGCCGGCCCACAGCTCGCCGTACTGCCGGTCGCGGAAGAACTCGTCGGTGTCGCGATCGGATCTCGGCCGCGCGAAAAGTATCGACTCTCCGGCTCCGTCTCCTTGGATCACCAGCACCGCGTCGCTGGTCTGGTTGCCGCAGAAGTAGGTGTGTGCGGTGTCGGATCGGAACCGGTAGTCGGTGTCGTAGGACCGCACCTTGTAGGTGCCGGCCGGCAGCACCAGTCGCTCGCCCGGGAACATCGAGGCCAGCCGGGCCCGGCGTTCGGCGGCGTACGACGTGATCGGATGCGGTGGCAGCTCGAGCTGCCGGTCGCCCCAGCCGGTCCGCATGAACGCGGCATAAGCGTCGGGCACGGCGGGGTCGTGCGACTCCGTGTGCGGTGTCGTGGTCTCGGGTGTGGTCTCCTCAATCACGGTTGCCACAGTACGCCGTCCTGCCCAGCGGGACCGACCCTGACGGATAGGCTTCCGCCATGCCCCGAACCCGACGCGAAAGCATCGCCTTCACGGTCGTTGTGACCGTGTTGGTGGCCGTCGGGGCGCTGCTGATGGTGCTGCTTCTCGCGTTCTCAGGAGCCCCACGCATCACGCTGCTGGCGACCGGACTGGCCGCCGTTCCGGTGGGGCCGTTGATCGCGACGTACCTCTGGCTCGACCGTTACGAGCCCGAACCCAAGCGGCTCCTGGCCTACGGCCTACTGTGGGGCGCCTTCGTGGCCACGATGGCGGCGATCCTGATCGGCGGTGTCGGTGGCTACGTCGGCGGGTTCAGCGAGAACGTGTCCCTCGCGGTCATGGCTCCGGTGACCGAGGAGGCCAGCAAGGGGTTCTTCCTGCTGCTCCTGCTCTGGTGGCGCCGGGCCGAACTCGACGGCATCCTCGACGGGATCGTCTACGCCGGCATGATCGGCATCGGCTTCGCGTTCACCGAGAACATCCTCTACCTCACCGCGGCCTACGACGGCACCGAGATGACCGGGCCGGGCGGCATCGCGGGCGTCACCAGCACGTTCGTGATCCGGTGCGTGTTCAGCCCGTTCGCGCACCCACTGTTCACCGCGTTCACCGGCATCGGGATCGGCATCGCGGTCATGAGCCGCAGCCGCAGCCGTCAGGTCCTCGCGATCTCCGGCGGCTACCTGCTCGCGGTCACCGCGCACGGACTGTGGAACGGCTCCACGATCTTCGGCCTCGGCAGCTTCGCCGTGGTCTACCTGGCGCTGATGGCGCCGGCGCTTGTCGGCATCTTCTGCATCGCGATCTGGGCACAGCGCTCGGAGGCCCGGATGCTGACGGCGGCTCTCACCGACGCGGCTCAGCGCGGCCTGGTGCCGGCCACCGATATCGGATGGGTGGTCGACCTGCGGGCCCGCCGGGCGGCTCGCCAGTACGCCGACCGATACGGCGGTCCGGCCGCAGCACGGGCGATGCGCGACTACCAGCAGGCCACGGTCGAGCTCGGCTTCCTGCACAGCCGGCTGCTCCGCGGCACCGCCCCGAAGGACTGGCAGGACCGCGGTCAGGAGTTCGTGACGCGGATCAACGCGGTGCGTCCACACATCGCGTTCCCGGGACAGGTCGTACCGGTCCGATGAACACCACTTCGCCCGAGGGCGACCGGATGCTCACCGCGCTGATCCAGCTCCGCGGCGCCCTCCAGAACGTCCAGCTCCCGCTCGACCTCGCCGACGCAGACGAGCAGCGCACGAACCGGCAAGAGATCTTCGACCAGCTCGAGGACTACATCATCCCGCGGCAGATGACGCTGGAGGCCCCGCTGCTGACCGTGGTCGGCGGCTCCACGGGTGCTGGAAAGTCGACGCTGGTCAACTCGCTGGTCGGGCACCAGGTCACTGCCCCCGGCGTGCTCCGGCCCACGACCCGGTCGCCGGTGCTCGTGCACCACCCGGACGACGTGGGCTGGTTCGGCCAGGATCGGCTGCTGCCCGACCTCCAACGCGTCGAGCACGCCACCAACGACCCCGACGCGCTGCAGCTGGTGGCGAGCGAGGAGCTGCCTGCCGGGCTGGCGATCCTCGACGCCCCCGACGTCGACTCCGTCGAGGAGCGCAACCGCCAGCTCGCCGCCCAGCTGCTGGCCGCGGCAGACCTCTGGCTGTTCGTCACCTCGGCCGCGCGGTACGCCGACGAGGTGCCGTGGGGGTTCCTCAAGCAGGCTGCGGAGCGGTCCACCTCTGTTGCGGTCGTGCTCGACCGCACGCCGGAGGAGGCCACCTCGACCGTGGCGACCCACCTGGCCCGGATGCTGGCCAGCCGCGGGCTGAAGGACTCGCCGCTGTTCATCGTGGCCGAGGGCAAGCTCGACGACGAGGGGCTCCTGCCGCCCGACCACGTAGCCGAGATCCGGGCCTGGCTGTCGTCGCTGGCCGTGGATGCCGATGCCCGGAGCTCGGTAATCAAGCAGACGCTCGAGGGCGCGATCCGCACCTCCAGCCGCCGTTCGTACGCCGTCGCGGATGCCGTCGGCGACCAGGCGCAGGTCGCCGAGCAGCTGCGGGCGGACGCCGACGCGTCGTACGACCGTGCGGTGGCCGCGGTTTCGGAGGCCTCAGCCGATGGGACCCTGTTGCGCGGCGAGGTGCTGGCCCGGTGGCAGGAGTTCATCGGCACCGGTGAGCTGCTCAAGTCGCTGGAAGCCCGGGTGGGCTGGATCCGCGACCGGGTGGTCAACGCGATCAAGGGCAAGCCGCAGCAGGCCGAGCGGGTGACCGTCGCCGTCGAGTCCGGCCTGGAGACGCTGATCCTGGAGCACGCCGAGGCGGCTGCCGAGCGGGCCGAGGCGGCCTGGCGGCAGAGCGAGGCCGGGCGGGCGCTCCTGGAAGCCGCTCCGGACGACATCGGACGGGCCTCCCGTGACCTGCGGCGCCGGGCCGACCAAGCGGTCCGAGGGTGGCAGTTCGACGTCCTGGAGATGGTACGCAGCGAGGGTGCCGACAAGCGCAACACCGCGCGGTTCCTGGCGTTCGGGGTCAACGGGCTCTCGGTCGCGCTGATGATCGTCGTGTTCGCCCACACCGCAGGAGTCACTGGCGCCGAGGCCGGGATCGCGGGCGGTTCCGCGGTGGTCGGTCAGAAGCTCCTGGAGGCGGTGTTCGGCGACCAGGCGGTCCGTTCGCTGGCCGAGCGCGCCCGCCAGTCGCTCGAGGAGCGCGTCCGCGCTTTGCTCGATGAGGAGCGGGCTCGCTACGGTTCGCTCACCGACGGGCTGCAGCTCGAACCACGGGCGGCCGACCAGGTGCGCGAAGCGGCGCGTCGGATCGACGACCTGCGCTTTGCCGCCTCGAAGCTCGGCAAGGGCAACGAAGGAACCGAAGGATCTCCGTGACATCGCTGTTCGAAGGGGCCCGGAGGCTGGTGACCCGGGGCACCGACATCGGCGCCCGGATCGAGGGCCTCGAGGCCGCGGTGGTCGCCGGACGCGGCCGTCTCGACGACGCGGTGGTCGATGAGGCCATGGCCGTTGCCGACCGGGCAGCCGGCCGGCTCCGGCTCTCCGCCGACCACACCGTGGTCGCGATCGCGGGTGCGACCGGTTCGGGCAAGTCGTCCACCTTCAACGCGTTGATCGGGCTCGAGCTCTCCTCCGTCGGCGTACGACGACCGACGACGTCGTGGGCCACCGCGTGCGTCTGGGGGACCCAGGGGGCCGACGAGCTGCTGGCCTGGCTCGGCATCCCGCCGCGCCACTACACGCGGCGCGACTCGATGCTCGACACCCGGCACGAGGACTCGGGTCTCGACGGGGTGGTGCTGCTGGACCTTCCCGATCACGACTCGACGGAGGTCGCGCACCATCTCGAGGTCGATCGGCTGGTCCAGCTCGCCGACCTGCTGGTGTGGGTGCTCGACCCGCAGAAGTACGCCGACGCCGCCATCCACGACCGCTACCTCGCGCCGTTGCACGAGCACTCCGAGGTGACCGTCGTGGTGCTCAACCAGATCGACACCGTGCCCGAGGACCGGCGCCAGTCGATGGTCGACGACGTACGCCGGCTGCTCGACGCCGATGGACTCCACGACGTACCCATCTTCGCGATCAGCGCCCGGAACGGGCTAGGGGTCAGCGAGCTCCGCGTCGAGATCGCCAAGCGCGTCTCGGCGAAGAAGGCGGCTCGCACTCGTCTGGACACCGATCTGAAGGCGGCCGCCGAGCGGCTCGCCGAGGCCCACGGCAAAGCGAAGCCGCGCGAGCTGTCCGAGCGTCGCGCAGCGTCGCTGGAGGAGTCATTCGCCGACGCGGCCGGGGTGCCTACCGTGGTCGAAGCGGTCGAGCGGGCCACCCGGATCCGGGCAGGCCGGGCCACGGGCTGGCCGGTGGTCTCGTGGTTGTCCCGGTTGCGGCGCGATCCGCTCAAGAAGCTGCAGCTCGACCTGGGCGCCGCCGGCAAACAGCTGTCCGGGAAGTCCCGAACCTCCCTGCCGACCACGACGCCGGTCCAGCGGGCTCGGGTCGACACCGAGGTCCGGGCCCTGGCGGACCTCGCCTCGCAGGACTTCGGCCGGCCCTGGACCGACGCCGTACGTCGCGCCTCGTCGTCGCGCCTCGACGAGCTGGGCGACCGGCTCGACGAGGCCATGGCCGACACCGATCTCCAGGTCGCCAAGATCCCGGCCTGGGCCGGCGCCGTACGCCTGCTGCAGTGGCTGTTGATCCTGGCTGCGATCGGTGGTGGTGGATGGCTGCTCACGCTGACGGTGATGGACTTCCTGGAGCTGGAGAAGCCGACGCTGCCGAGGCTCGGCGAGTTCCCCATTCCGACGTTGATGCTGATCGGCGGAGTCGTGCTCGGCATCCTCTTGGCCCTGCTGTGTCGGGGTCTGGTTCGGGTGACCGCGCGCCGGCGCGCGGCCTCGGCCGACAAGCGGCTGCGCTCCGCCGTCCACGACGTCGCGGTCGAGCTGGTGGTGGTGCCGGTGCGGGCCGAGCTGGAGGCGCACGCCGCGGTGGGAAAGGGCCTCGCGCAGGCGCTCAAGTAAGCCTCGCTTCTATCCACAGGGCGCCGCTCGGTCGAGCTACTCCACAGGGGGCTCGGCCCTCTTCACCGGATGTCGGTCCAGGTCCGTGTGCTCGACCTCGTCCCGAGCCAATCGAAGAGACGAGGAGAGACCGATGTTCAACGAGACGATGGTGACCCTGCAGGGCAATGTCGGCGGGGATGTCGCCCTGCGCCAGGCCGGTGAGCACGTGGTCGCCAACTTCCGGATCGCCTGCACGCCGCGCCGGTTCCAGCGCACGTCCGGTGAGTGGGCTGACGGCGAGACGCAGTGGTACTCCGTCAGCGCCTGGCGCCAGCTCGGTGAGCACTGCAGCCGGTCCCTTCGGCGCGGTGACCCAGTGGTGGTGCAGGGCCGCCTCACCCAGCGCAGCTACATCAACAAGAACAACGTCGAGGTAGCCGCGCTCGAGGTGGAGGCGCTGCTGGTCGGCCACGACCTCAGCAAGGGGGTGAGTGCGTTCACCCGGCGGCCGACCCAGCAGCAGTCTCGCGAGGAGGCGGCTTAGTGCCTAGGGCGTGTACGACGTCCAGGCCGGGTCCTGCACCAGCTGACGCAGCTGCTCGATCGTGAGCGGGGGCACGTCGGCGCTCGCCGGAGTTTCGGGGCCGGGCTTGACGTCCGTCGCGTTCCACGCGCTCATGTACACCAGCCCGCCATCGGGCCCCAGCAGGGTGGCTTCGTAGAACGTGATCGTCCCGTCCTGGAGGAGAGTGGTCAGCCGTCCGACGGCCACGCCGTCAACGTTGAGGATCTCCTCGCAGGTGTCGGTGTACCTCGCCTGGTGGCCGCAGTGGATTCGACTCCGGTTGGCGGGTCCCTGGGCGAGCATCGCCAGGCCGCCGTCCACCTCTACTGGGTCCGGGGTCTCCTTGAGGTCCGGCATGTACAAGATGATCTCGAACCCACCCGGTCCGGCGGGCCCGGTGAGGTCGGCGTGCAGCCAACCCGCGGAGACGTCTGGCTCGCCAGGTGCGCTGTCGTCGGGAGAGAGCCTGCTGTCGGTGATCTCGACGGTCTCGGGCAGGACCGTTTGGAGGTGCGCCAGCAGCTGATCGCCGGGCGCGTTCCACCAGCCCTCGGGCAGATCCGGGAACGGGTTCTTCGGGTCGGCGGGGCCGGGGGACGGGAGCCCATCCAGCTTCTCGTTCGCCTGAGGGGTGGGTGCGGGTGCGGTCGGCTGGGTGGCAAAGCCGCTGTCGGTGCCCGGTGACCCGTCACCCACGTTCGCCGCCACCAGCGCTGTCACGACGACGGCAACGGCCACCCCGCACGAAGCGGTCAGGACGCGCCGGCGACGGCGCAGCCGGCGGCCGTCGGTCAGTACGCCCGCGGTGAGGCCGTCGGGCGGGGCCAGGTCGGCCATGGCGTAGTCGAAGCGCTCGCGGAGATCGGCGCCGTTGTCGAGATCGGACATCAGTTGCTCCCGTTGAGAGTGGGTTCGGCCAGGTGCTCGCGCAGGGTGCGGAGAGCACGCAGGCTTCGGTTCTTCACCGCCGCCTCGGTCAGGTCGAGGTCGGCGGCAGTCTGGGCGACACTGCGGTCCTCCCAGAAGCGCAGCACCACGACCGCCCGGTCCAGCGGCGCCAGCCGGGCCAGGGCGGTCATGAGTGCTAGGCGGTCGGTGGGATCGGGCGCTGTGGGCGCCCGGTCGGTCCTGCCCAGCAGCGCCGGGTCGGCGACCGGCAGCTCGGAGCTGCTGCGCCTGCGGCGTTCGGAGAGGAAGGTCTTGATCAGTACGCCGTGCACGTAGGCGACCGGGTCGTCGGCACGGCGGACCCGCGCCCATGCGGCGTACGTCTTGGCCAGGGCCGTCTGCAGCAGGTCCTCGGCGGCCTGCGGTGAGGTGGTGAGCAGGTAGGCGCTCCGGTAGAGCTGGGCCGAGCGCGCGGCTAGGAACTCCGTGAACTCGGCATCGGTATCAGCACCTCGTAGCACCGCTGGTCCTCCTCAGGATGGCGTCACCCTCTCAGACGCGGTGACCCCCCGATCAGGTCTCAACCGACTTTGCTGCGTAGGCTCGGGGACCATGGCGGAGTATGTGTTCACCCTGCGCAATGTGCGCAAGGCCCATGGCGACAAGGTCGTCCTCGACAACGTGACCCTGTCCTTCCTGCACGGGGCCAAGATCGGCGTTGTCGGGCCCAACGGCACGGGCAAGTCGTCGCTGCTGAAGATCATGGCCGGGCTCGACAACGCCAACAACGGCGACGCGATCCTCGACCCCGGCGCGACCGTCGGGATGCTGCAGCAGGAGCCTCCGCTGACCGACGGCACCACGGTGCAACAGAACGTCGAGGAGGCCGTGCACGAGATCAAGGCCAAGCTCGACCGGTTCAACCAGGTCAGCGAGGAGCTCGCCGACCCGGACGCCGACTACGACAAGCTGCTCGGCGAGATGGGTGACCTGCAGACCGACCTGGACCACGCCGGCGCCTGGGACCTCGACAGCCGCCTCGACCAGGCGATGGACGCGCTTCGCTGCCCCCCGCCCGACGTGCTGGTCGACAACCTCTCCGGTGGTGAGCGACGCCGGGTCGCGCTGTGCAAGCTGCTGCTCCAGCAGCCGGATCTGCTGCTCCTCGACGAGCCCACCAACCACCTCGACGCGGAGTCGGTCGACTGGCTGGAGAAGCACCTGGCGGCGTACCCCGGCGCGGTCCTGGCCGTCACCCACGACCGGTACTTCCTCGACAACGTCGCGCAGTGGATCCTCGAGCTCGACCGCGGCCAGACGCACCCCTACGAGGGCAACTACACGACCTACCTCGAGACCAAGAAGGACCGCCTCAAGATCGAGGGCCAGAAGGACGCCAAGCGCTCCAAGATGCTCGAGCGCGAGCTCGAGTGGGTCCGCTCCAACGCCAAGGCGCGCCAGACCAAGAGCAAGTCGCGGCTGGCCCGCTACGAAGAGATGGCGGCCGAGGCCGACCGGATGCGCAAGATCGACACCAGCGAGATCAACATCCCGGCCGGTCCGCGGCTCGGCGACATCGTGCTGGAGGCGAAGAAGCTCGCCAAGGGCTTCGACGACCGGCCGCTGATGCACGACCTGTCGTTCTCGCTCCCGCGCGCCGGCATCGTCGGCGTGATCGGTCCCAACGGCGTCGGCAAGACGACGCTGTTCCGGATGATCACGGGCGAGGAGAAGCCCGATGACGGCGAGCTCACCGTCGGGCAGACCGTCAAGATCTCGTACGTCGACCAGAGCCGCGGCGGTCTCGACCCCAACAAGAACGTCTGGGAGGTCGTCTCCGACGGCCTGGACCACATCAAGGTCGCCAACTTCGAGATGAACTCGCGTGCGTACGTCGCTTCGTTCGGGTTCAAGGGTCCCGACCAGCAGAAGAAGGCGGGCGTGCTCTCCGGCGGCGAGCGCAACCGGCTCAACCTCGCGCTCACCCTGAAGATGGGCGGCAACCTGCTGCTCCTCGACGAGCCCACCAACGACCTCGACGTCGAGACCCTGCAGTCACTCGAGGACGCGCTGCTCGACTTCCCGGGCTGCGCGGTGGTCACCTCGCACGACCGGTGGTTCCTGGACCGGGTGGTCACCCACATCCTGGCCTGGGAGGGCGACGAGGACGACCCGGCCCGATGGTTCTGGTTCGAGGGCAACTACGCGTCCTACGAGGAGAACAAGATCGAGCGACTCGGTGAGGACGCTGCCCGCCCGCACCGGGTCACCCACCGTCGACTCACCAGGGACTGAGCACTTGATCTCGGGAAGCGAGCTGCTGAAGCAGCTCAGCCGGGGCGTGTTCTACGTCGTCGGTATCACTGTGTGGATCTGGTTCGCGGACGCTGTGCTCTTCGATGACGACGACCTCCACCTCTGGCCGATGGTGATCGGCGTCGCCGTCATCTGGATTCTCGGCACGTTGCTCGAGTCGTACGTCACCAGTCGACGCGCCCGCGTCGACCACTGACCGCGCTCAGGTCTCCCGGATCTCCGGTCTCGACACGCCGGTCGCGGCCTCGCAAGATCGGCCGCGCGGCTCGCTCGACCACCATCAGATGGACCTCCGCGGAGCTTCCCTCGTACCTCGGTCAGCTCTCGCGGATTTCCATCTCGGGGTGGCGGGCGATCAGGTGGTCGGCGACCGCGTCCATCGCCCGACCGAGAGCGGCGAAGTCGTCGTCGCTGATCAGGTCGACCAGGTGGTCACGTACCCCCTCGACGTGGAGAGGTGCGATGTCGCGCAGCAGCTGCCAGCCCTTGTCGGTGAGCGACGCGACCACTCCGCGCCCATCGTCGGGAGAGGTGAGCCGCTCGACGAGCTTGGCGTCCTCCATGCGCTTGATGGTGTGGGTGACCCGGCTCCGGCTGTGCGCGAGCGCGTCCGCGAGCTGCGCCATCCGCAACTTGCCGTCGCGTTCGGAGAGCCGGACCAGGATCTCGTACTCCGTCAGCGACAGGTTCGCGAGCCGGCGCAGGTCGTCGTCGAGCCGGTCGATCAGCAGCGTGTAGCCGAGCACCAGCGCCCGCCACGATCGCTGCTGATCGGCGTTGAGCCAACGGGGCTCGACCTCGGCCTCAGTCACCCCGGCAGTCTAAGGTCCAGCCGCATCAGGACCCGGGGGAACCCGCTGAGCACCGACGTCGTAGCGGCGGCCACCTCGAAGCCCGCCACCTCGAAGTTCTTGCGCAGCCCGGGGTAGGCCATCGTCAGGTCGACCTTGGCGCCGGCGTTGTCCAGCGGATAGGCCTCGATCACCGGTGCGCCACGGTCGCGGGCGAACTCCACGGCACCGTCGATGAGCGAGTGCGAGATGCCCCGGCCTCGATGACCCGGTCGCACCCGGATGCACCACAGCGACCACACCGGAAGGTCGTCGACGTGCGGGATCTTGCGGTGGCGCGCGAACGCGGTGTCGGCGCGCGGCGTGACCGCGGCCCAGCCCACCGCTACGTCGCCGTCGAAGGCGAGTACGCCCGGTGGCGGGTCGGCGCGCACCAGCTCGGCGACGTACTTGCCGCGGGCCGGGCCCTTCAGCTCGTTGTTGAGCTTGGAGGGGATCCGGTAACTCAGGCACCAGCACACGTTGGCGTCGGGACGCTTCGGCCCGACGAGTGCGCTGACACCGTCGAAGTCGGTCGCGGGGCGAACGACGACGCTCATCCGGTGTCCTGACTCAGCCGAGGCGCTCCAGGATCAGCGCCATGCCTTGACCGCCGCCCACGCACATCGTGATCAGACCGGTGGTCTTGTCGTGCCAGTCGAGCGAGTTGAGCATCGTGTTCTGGAGCCGGGCACCGGTCATGCCGAACGGGTGGCCGACTGCGATCGCGCCGCCGTTGACGTTGAGCCTGTCGAGGTCGATGCCGAGGTCCTGGTAGGACGGCACGACCTGGGCGGCGAACGCCTCGTTGATCTCCACCAGGTCGATGTCACCGATGCTCATGTTGGCGTTGGCGAGGGCGCGCTTGGTCGCCTCGACCGGGCCAAGGCCCATGATTTCGGGCGAGAGGCCGCTGACGCCGGTCGCCACGATCCGGGCGAGGGGGGTCACGCCGAGCTCGGCAGCCTTGGTGTCGGACATGATCACGACAGCCGCGGCGCCGTCGTTGAGCGCGCAGCAGTTGCCGGCGGTCACGACGCCGTCGGGTCGGAAGACCGGCTCGAGCTGCGAGATCGCGTCGTAGGTCACGCCGGCGCGCGGGCCGTCGTCCTTGGACACGACCGTCCCGTCGGGGGTGGTGACCGGGGTGATCTCCCGCTCCCAGAAGCCGTCGGCGATCGCCTTCTCGGCGAGGTTCTGCGACCGCACGCCGAACTCGTCGAGCTCCTTGCGGTCCAGGTTGCGCATCCGGGCGACGTTCTCGGCCGTCTGCCCCATCGCGATGTAGATGTCGGGGAGTACGTCGTCCTGGCGTGGGTCGTGCCAGTCGACACCGCCCTTGGCGGTCTCCTCGGTGCGTGCCTTGGCCTCGTCGAACTGCGGGTTGTTGGTGTCGGGCCAGTGGTCGGAGGTGCCCTTCATGAACCGCGAGACCATCTCGACGCCGGCGGAGACGAAGACGTCGCCCTCGCCCGCCTTGATCGCGTGGAACGCCATCCGGGTGGTCTGCACCGAGGAGGCGCAGTAGCGGGTGATCGTGGCACCGGGCACGTCGTCCATGCCGTTGAGCACGTTGACGATCCGGCCCATGTTGTTGCCGGACTCGCCGCCCGGGAGGCCGCAGCCGAGATAGAGGTCGTCGACCGTGTGGGGGTCGAGCGCCGGGATCTTGTCCAGGGCGGTCTTGACGATGGTGGCGGTGAGGTCGTCGGGACGAAGGTCCTTCAACGAGCCCTTGTTGGCGCGGCCGATGGGGGAGCGGGCGGCCGAGACGATGACTGCTTCAGGCATGCCGCCACCTTATTGGTTGGCCGGGCGTCGGTGGCCTGGGGGACCATCTGTCTCATGTCCACCCGTGCTCCGGGACTTCGGTCGTTCTGGGCGGAGCTCCCCACCGCCGGCCGGTGGCTGCTGTCTACTGTCGCGATCCAGACGCTCGGCCGCGGGCTCACCCTGCCGTTCACGATCATCTATCTCCACGAGGTCCGGGGCTTCGAGCTCGGCCTCTCCGGCACCCTGATGGCGTTGATCGCCGTGGTGGCCCTGCTGGTGACCATGCCCGGTGGCACGCTCACCGACCGCTACGGTGCGCGGCGGATGATCCTGATCGGCACCTCGTCGATGATGGTCGGCAACGTGGTGCTCGCCTACGCCACCCACCCCGGCGTCGCAGCCCTCGCGTTCGTGCTGATCGGCGTCAACTTCGGCATCGTCTGGCCGGCCTTCAACGCGATGATCGCCTCGGTGGTCGAGGGCGAGCTGCGGCAGCGCTACTTCGGCATCAACTTCGCGCTGGTCAACCTCGGCATCGGGCTCGGCGGCGTGATCGGCGGCTTCTTCGTCGACGTGTCCCGGCCGGAGACGTTCACGGTGATCTTCCTGGCCGACGCAGCCTCGATGCTGGTGCCGATCGGGCTGCTGCTCGGTCCTCTGCGCCATGTGCACGGGCGGGCGGAGCAGCCGGACGAGGTGGACGTCGACGTTCCGACCACCTACGGCGCCATCCTCCGCCAGCCCTCGGTGCGCTGGCTGACGCTGCTGACGTTCCTCGCAATGTTCGTCGGCTACGGCCAGCTCGAGGCCGGCTTCCCTGCTTTCTCCCGCGAGGTCGCCGAAGTCTCGACCCGCACCGTCGGCTTCGCGTTCGCGGTCAACACCGCTGTGATCGTGGCGCTCCAGTTCTGGATGCTCAACAAGATCTCCGGCCGCCGCCGCACCCGGGTGATCCTGGTCATGGGCGGAGTCTGGGTGGGGGCCTGGCTCGTCCTGGGCGCGACGGGGCTGATGCCGGGCGGCGCCGCGGCGGTGCTCGGGGTGCTGCTGTTCATGGGGGTGTTCGCCTTCGGTGAGACCTTGCTCCAGCCGACGATCCCCGCGATCACCAACGACCTCGCTCCCGATCACCTGCGCGGGCGCTACAACGCGGTCAGTGCCGGGGCCTTCCAGGCCGGGACCATCGCGGGACCGGCCGTGGCCGGTGTCCTGCTTCAGCACCACTGGGAGGAGGCCTACGTCGGCCTGCTCGTCGCCGGGTGCGCCGCGATCGCCCTGCTCGCCCTGGCGTTGGAGCGGCGGATCACCCCGGAGGTCAACGGCGTGAAGCCGACGCCGGAGACCGCGCCCGTCGTCTGAGCTGCTCCCTGCGAGGATCGACGGGTGCGCCACGTATACGACTGCCCGATGCGGTGGGCCGACCTCGACATGCTCGGCCACGTCAACAACGTGGTCTACGTCGACTACCTCCAAGAGGCCCGGGTCGACATGCTGCGCACCCACGCCAAGCGCGAGTCCGGCGAGCTCACCGAGGGCGTGGTCGTGGTCCGGCACGAGGTGACCTACAAGGCGCCGCTGACATTCCGGTTCCGGCCGGTCAAGATCGAGTGCTGGGTCACCGAGATCCGCGCGGCCTCGTTCACGATGGCCTACGAGGTCTTCCACGACGACGGCGATGCGGGACGGGTGGTCTATCTCCGAGCGTCGACCGTGCTGTCGCCGTACGTGTTCGGAGGTGAGCACCCGCGGCGGCTGACCGGCGAAGAGAAGGACGTGCTCGGCGGCTTCTACGAAGCGACCGCCGCCAATCCGAAGCCTGGGCGCTTCACCGTCGCCCGCAGCGAGAGCGGCCACTACCCGATCCACGTCCGGTTCTCCGACGTCGACGTCTACGGTCACGTCAACAACGTGAAGTACTTCGAGTACCTCCAGGAGTCCCGGATCCGCTGGTTCGCCGCACTGACCCGCGACCTGGACCTGCCGCGGATGCACTTCGTGATCGCCCAGACCGATGTCGACTACCGGGTGCCGATCCTGTTCCGGCCGGAGACCTACGACTGCTGGACCGAGCTGGGTGGGTTCGGCACGCGGTCGATGACCGTCCACTCCGAGATCTGCGACGGCGACACCGTGCTCGCCCGCGCCAAGGTGAGCTCGGTCTTCTACGATCTCGAGGCTGGGCGCTCGGTCGAGCCGCCACCCGCGCTGCGTGACCGGCTGGCGGAGCTCACCGCCTGATCACTCGAAGCTGTTCACCATGAACTGGGCGGCGTGCGTGACGTAGTCCCAGAACTGCGCGTCCTGCTCCGGCGTCAGCTCGACCGAGTCGAGGGCCGCGCGGAAATGCATCAGCCAGTGGTCCTTCGCCACCGGGGTCACGGCGAAAGGCGCGTGCCGCATCCGCAGACGTGGGTGACCGCGACCGTCGGAGTACGTCGTCGGCCCGCCCCAGTACTGGATCAGGAACAGCCGGAACCGCTCCTCTGCCGGTCCGAGGTCCTCCTCGGGGTACAGGGGCCGCAGCACCTCGTCGTCGGCGACGCCCTCGTAGAAGCGCGCGACGATGCGGCGGAAGGTCTCCTCGCCGCCGATCTCCTCGTAGAAGGTGGTGCTCACGGGTTCATTCTCCCGAGGCGTCGGCGGCGTCCTTCCGCGGGGGCTCGGCGTCGCGGTGCCAGACCACTCGCTGGGCGAACGGGATCTCGATGCCTTCGTGGTCGAAGCGGGCCTTGATCCGCTGCCGCATCTCGCGGGCCACCGCCCACTGCTCCATCGGCCGGGTCTTGATCAGCACCCTGAGGTTCACCGAGTCCGCGGCCAGCATCTCGACGCCGGTGATCTCCGGCTCCTCGATGATCAGGTCCTTGAAGTCCTCGTCCTCCCAGAGGTCGTGCGCCACTTCGCTCAGGACCCGCTTCACCCGAGTCAGGTCCTCGCCGTACCCGACGCTGATGTCGACGACGGCCCGCGACCAGTTCTGGCTCATGTTGCCGACGCGCAGGATCTCACCGTTCGGCACGTACCAAACGGTGCCGTTGAGGTCGCGGAGCCGGGTGACCCGCAGCGTCACGGCCTCGATCGTGCCGGTGGCCTCGCCGACGTCGACGACGTCGCCGACGCCGTACTGGTCCTCGAAGATCATGAAGATTCCGGAGAGGAAGTCCTTGACCAGCGACTGGGCGCCGAACCCGAGGGCGATGCCGATGATCCCGGCGCTCGCGATGATCGGCGCGATGTTGACTCCGATCTCGCTCAGCATCATGGTCGTGATCACCGCGATCAGCACGATCGTGATCACGCTCTTCAGGACGCTGCCGATGGTCATGGCCCGCTGTGCTCGGCGTGCGGACACCGCGGGGGTGACCCGGTCGGGGAGCACGCCGGTCTCGGCGCGCCGCATCAGCCGGTCGACGACCTTGTGCAGCAGCCACCGGACGACCAGGCCGAACAGCAGCAGGCCGAGTAGCGCCAGGGGGACACCGATGAAGACGTCGGACCCTTCAGAGAGGGTCTCGTTCCCGGTCACGTCGTAGACCCAGTCGCAGACGGTCTCGCCGTCGGCGCAGGGGTTAGCAGTCGTCAACGGGGCCATGCCTTATGCATAGCAGTTTGCCGATATCGTTCGACCCGTGACCACGAAGACCACGCTGCGCCGACTGCTCCTGCTCGCCGTCACCGGGCTGTGGCTGTGCGCCGCCTCGCTGGTGCTGGCGGCTCCGGCTTCCGCCGATGTCCCCGAGCTCTGGGATGACCCCGACAAGGTCGACAAGCTGCAGGCCATCCTGCTGCTCGGCGGCGTGCCGCTGCTGCTGTTCATGGTCATCGCCTTTCTGGTCTACGCGCCCTCGGTCATCCGCGGCGAGCGGATCCTGCCGGGCCACCCGCCTGTCGAGAACCAGTGGCTGGGCGGCCCGCGTAAGAGCGCCGGCGAGCTGGCCGCTCCGGACACCGAGGATTCCCAGGCCGGGGGAGCCAGTGGCCGCTGGTGATCCGTTCAGCGCCGCCGACCGAGCGACGCTCGACGCGGCGATCCGCAAGGCTGAGCAGCTCAGCCGCGCGGAGTTCTCCGTGTTCGTCGGCAAGGCGGAGGGCGAGCCGCACGCCTTCGCGACCCGGCTGCACAATTCGCTGGTCGCGCCCGCGCGCAGCATCCTGATCATGGTCGACACCTCGGCCCGCGCGATCGAGGTGGTCACCGGCGCCCATGTGCGCCGCAACCTCTCCGACAGCGAGGTCAAGCTCGCCGTCGTCGCCATGCAGACCGCGTTCGCGGTCGGCGACCTGGTGGGCGGTCTCCGCCGCGGCGTCGCGATGCTGGCCGACCACGCGCGAGCGCAGAACACCCTGCACGCTCAAGACTGAGCGGTCGTGTCTACCCGCCTGAACGCATCAGTGGAGCGGACGCGAGGATTTGAACCTCGACTCCTTCCCTGGAAGGGAAGCGTGCTGCAACTACACCACGTCCGCGAAGCCAGCCTCTGACGAGCCTGACACGTTCGTAGTATGAACCCCCGGGCCAAGCGAGGTCGCGACCGCCCATCGCGGACTGGACCACGACTGGAGCCGGGTAGGAGCCTTACCTAGGCTGCACCCCATGCCGGATGAGGAACGGCCGTACAGCGCGGAGCTCGATCTCGCCAGCGCCCGCGTGACGGTGCACGGGGAGATCGGGGAGCTCGACACCGCCGACTTTCGGCGCGACCTGCTCGAGGCCGTGGCGCAGACCGAGACAACCGTGAAGGTCGACCTCAGCGATGTCGACTTCCTGCCGTCGGTGGCGATCGGTGTGCTGGTCGGGGCGATGAAGGGCTCAGCCGGCCGGATCGAGATCGTCGCAGCCAGACGCACCATCGCCGCGCATCTCCTGCAGATCTGTGGGCTGCCGTTCACCCAGACCGAGGCGCTACAGACATGACAGGGGACGAGGCTCCGTTCCGAGCCACGGTCACTCCTGCATCGAACGTTCTGGTGGTAAGCGGCGCCGTCGACGAGTTGTCGATCGACAGGTTCCGTGACTCCCTCCGAGAGGCGACGCAGGACTACTCCAAGTCGGCGGTCATCGACCTCATGGCTGTCACGTTCCTACCGAGCATGGCCGTCGGCGTTCTGCTCGGCGTCTTGGCCAAGGCGCCCGGGACCCGCGTAGTGCTGGTAGAGGGCACGCCCGCATTCCGCGCACTTCAGTTGCTCGGTCTCGTCGACCACGTGACGACTGGACGGCCGTCGTCCGAGACCTGAGTGCGAACCGTCTCACCCGGCAGCGGACGCCGGGCGGGACGGACAGGCTCAGCCCTGCTCCGCATCCTTTGCCTGTGCCGCAAGCGCCCGCGCCACGTCGGCCCGGCCCTCGGTCACCTTCCGCAGCGCGCCCGGGTTGGCGGAGGCCGTCTCGAGGTAGGCGTCGACCTGCGCGAGGAGCTCGGCCGAGGCCAGGATCCGAGGGAACATGCCCTCGAGGGCGACCGCTGCCTTGTGCGCTCCCAACCGGTCCCAGATGCCGTCGACGCCGGCGAGGTACTTCTCGACGTACGGCTGCAGCAGCTCGGACTGGCCGGGCTTGTTGAACGCCAGCACCACGTTGCGATGGGTCTCGTTGGGCACCTCGGGGTCGACCATCGCCTGGTCCCACGCGGCGGACTTGGCCTCCTCGGTCGGCCGTGCGGCTCGACAGGCCGCGGCGTGTTCCTGGCCGGAGATGGTGTTGTCGTTGGCGAGCTCGGCTGCGATCCGCTCCTCGTCGGCATGGCCGGTCCGGGCCAGGCCCTCGAGCACCAGCCAACGCAGATCGGCGTCGAGTACGAGGGCGTCGTAGGTCAACGAACCCTCGAGCATCGCCTCGAGGTCGGCGACGGCCTGCTCGCTGTGGGCAGTCGCGGCGTACGCGCGAGCGAACGTGAGCTGGTGGTCACTGCCGGCGTCGGCGCTCTCGAGCAGCTTGCGCAGCCCCTGCTCCCACTCGAGCCACAGGTCGGCCCGATGCTCGGGAGCGGCGTAGGTGTGCACCGCCATCGAGGCGTAGCCCGGCACCGCCTTGGTGCCGAACGCGTCCGTCTCTGCGCCGACGTTGGCGAGCACGAGCCGGACGTAGTCGGTCGCGGCCATCTCGGCGTCGCGGGTCATGTCCCAGGCGGCACCCCAGCACAGCGCGCGGGCAAGCGAGTCGTCGAGCCGCGAGAGGCCGCCCACGACGGTGGCCAGCGACCGCTCGTCGAGGCGGATCTTGGCGTAGGTGAGGTCGCCGTCGTTGAGCAGCAGCAGATCGGGCTGGCGCTGGCCGACGAGCTCGGCGATGTCGGTGGACGAGCCGGCGATGTCGACCTCGACGTTGGTACGACGGACCAGGCGGCCGCCCTGCTCGTCGTACAGGCCGATGCCGATCCGGTGCCGACGCAACGTCGGGTAGGCCTCGACCGCGGTCTGCTCGACCGAGAACGAGGCATAGTTGCCATCGGCGTCCAGCTCGAACTGCGGCGACAGCGTGTTGACGCCGGAGGTCTGCAGCCACTCGGCGGCCCACTCCTCGAGCTCGCGCCCGGACGCCTTCTCGAGCGCGCCGAGCAGGTCACCGAACTGCGCGTTGGCGTACGCGTGGTCGTGGAAGTACTGCTTGAGACCAGCCAGGAAGTTGTTCAGTCCGACCCAGGCGACGAGCTGCTTGAGCACACTCGCGCCCTTGGCGTACGTGATGCCGTCGAAGTTGACCTCGACCGCCTCGAGGTCGTAGTTGTCGGCCGCGACCGGGTGTGTGCTCGGGAGCTGGTCTTGGCGCAGCGCCCAGTTCTTGCGGGCGTTGGTGAAGCCCGTCCAGGACTCGGTGAACTCGGTGTTCTCGACTGCCGCGTGGTAGCACGCCCACTCGGCGAACGACTCGTTCAACCAGAGGTCGTCCCACCACTTCATGGTCACCAGGTCGCCGAACCACATGTGCGCCATCTCGTGCAGGATCACCGAGCAGCGGAACTCGTAGAACGCCTTGTCCTGGCGGCTGCGGGGGAGGTACTCGTCGCGCAGCGTCACAGCACCGGCGTTCTCCATCGCGCCGGCGTTGTACTCCGGCACGTAGAGCTGGTCGTACTTCTCGAACGGGTACGGAAAGCCGAAGGCCTCCTCGAAGAACTCGAAGCCCTGCTTGGTCAGCAGCACCACCTCGTCGCGGTCGAGGTGCTCGACCAGCGCCTGGCGGCAGTAGTGCCCGATCGGGATGGTGCCGTTCTTGCCCTCGTAGCTGTCGAGCACCTCGTGGTACTCGCCGGCGATGACGGCGGTGATGTAGGTCGACATCGGCTTGGTCTGCGGGAAGTTCCAGACCGCGACGCCGTCACTCGTCGGAACGGGCTCGGGGGTCGGCGCGTTCGACACGACCTTCCAGTGGGCGGGTGCGGTCACGTTGAACGAGAACCGTGCCTTCAGGTCCGGCTGCTCGAACGTCGTGAAGACGCGGCGGGCGTCGGGCACCTCGAACTGCGAGTAGAGGTAGGTCCGGCCATCGGAGGGGTCGAAGAAGCGGTGCAGCCCCTCACCGGTGCGGGAGTAGGGGCAGTCTGCGCGCACGACGAGCACGTTCTGCTCCTGCAGGCCGGACAGCGGGATCCGGCTGTCGGCGTACGACTCGGGGTCGAGGGGCTCTCCGTTGAGCGAGATCTCGTGGATCGTGGCGCCGACGAGGTCGGCCCAGGTCTCGGCTCCGGGCTCGGCGCAGCCGAACTCGATCGTGGTGACTGAGCCGAAGGTCGCGACGCCCTTGTCGGGCGCGGCGGAGAGGTCCAGGTCGACGATGTATGACGCCACGGAGAGCAGGGCCGCGCGGGCAGCGGCCTCCTCCCGGGTGAGGTTGGTTCCAGGCATGCGGTGATCCTGCCACCGCATCGATACCGCGGGGCGTTCGGGCCGAGTCACACCGCTGTAATTATGAAAAGTCAAGCGCGACACACCTGGGACTGATGGGTTTCTTGGGTTTTTTGTTGCGGAAGAGCCGCTCCGTGCCGGAAGGTGTCTGCGTGCCCCGGGTGAGTCGTACGCTCCGCCGCGCCTGCGCTTTTGCGCTCGGCGGGCTGCTGCTCTCCCTGCTGCCGCAGCTCGGACCGGCGCCGGCCCAGGCGATCACGTCCGGCTACATCTGCACCGGGTACGTCGCCTGCAAGGACGCGGGCTACCCCAACGCCGGGTACGCCGCCAACAACGGCAAGATGTACTGGCGGATGTACTCCGGGCACAACTGCACGAACTACGTCGCGTATCGGATGGTCCGGGCGGGCATGCCCAACGTCCGGCCGTGGACCGGCGGCGGCAACGCCACGTACTGGGGCCACGAGATGGCCGAGATCACCGACCAGCAGCCACGCGTCGGTGCGGTCGCCTGGTGGAAGGCCAACGTCCCGGGCGCCGGGTCCGCCGGTCACGTGGCGTACGTCGAGAAGGTGATCTCGCCGACGGAGATCGTCATCTCCGAGGACAGCTGGGGCGGCGACTTCCACTGGCGCAAGCTGAGCAAGGGAACCGGCTGGCCCAGCGGGTTCATCCATTTCGTCGACAAGACGATCGACAACCTCACCCCGCCGACCGTTACCGGCACCCCGCAGGTCGCCGTGCCCCTGTCCGCGACGCCCGGAACCTGGAAGCCCGACGCGAACGTCCGGTTCCAGTGGCTCGTGGACGGCACCGCGATCCCCGGCGCCACCGACGCGACGTACACGCCCGTTGCGGAACTGGTCGGCCACACCGTCGCCGTCAAGGTCGTCGCAGCCCACAAGAAATTCGCGCCGACGAGCATCACTGTCCCGACCTCGGGTCCGGTTGCCAAGGGTGTGTTCAGCGCCGTCGAGACCCCGGTGGTCAGCGGCGACCCGATCGTCAACCAGACGCTCACGGCAAAGCCGGGGGCCTGGTCGCCGTCACCGAGCGAGTCCGAGATCCGGTGGCGGGCCGACAACAAGCCGATCGAGGGAGCCTCCGGCCCGACGTTGACGCTCACCAAGGAACTGGTGGGCAAGGAGATCACCGCGGTCAGCAAGGCGCGGCGCGAGGGCTACACGCGGGCAAGGACGACGTCGGCGCCGGTCGGCCCCGTGCTGCTCGGTCGGATCGACGTCGTCGACCCGTTCCACGCTGACGGACGCAACCGCGTGGGCTCACGGATGTGGATCGATCCGGGCACGTTCACACCGAAGGACGCCGAGGTCACCTACTCCTGGCTCCGCGACGGCGTTCCGATCCCCGGCGCGACCGCATCGAGCTACACCGTGGTCCCCGCCGATGCGGGCTCGCGGATGACCGCGCTGGTCATCCTGAGCAAGGCGAAGTACGCCACTCGCGTGCTGACCTTCAAGCTCGGTGGCCGGGTCACCACCAAGCCCGAGCTGGAGATCCGGACCAGGGGCAAGCCGGGCGCGGCGGTAGTGATCGTCGATGTCGTGGCCCTGGGTGTGAACGACCCCGGCGGCAAGCTCACCATCCGGATCGGCGACAAGTCCGAGACCGTGCACCCGAGCGGCGGCCGGGTGCGGGTCCGGATCAACGACCTGCGCGCGGGCAAGAGGAACGTGCGGATCACCTACACGGGCACCAAGATCGTCGAGCCCGCCCGGGGGTCGACGCAGGTAAGCGTTCTACGTTCATCTGAATAGTGAGGAATGCGTCCCGACCCGCGCACGTTGTAGCGCCCATGACTCATGCCGACTTCTGGTTCGACCCGCGCTGCCCGTTCGCCTGGATCACCTCGCGCTGGATGCTCGAGGTCGAGCAGGTGCGCGACGTCGAGGTCAACTGGCGGGTGATGAGCCTCGCCCTGCTCAACCAGGACCGGGATATCTCGGATCGGTACCGGGAGTCCCTCAAGTACGCCTGGCAGCCGGTGCGGGTGCTGATCGCCGCCGAGCAGCGGCACGGGCGGGAGTCGCTGCTGCCGCTCTACACCGGGCTCGGCACCCGGATCCACCAGGACCACCGCCAGGCAGACCGCGACCTGATCGCCGAGTCGCTGGCCGAGGCCGGGCTCGACGCCGACCTGGTCGAGGCGATGGACGACGCCTCCTTCGACCCCGAAGTCGCCAAGTCGCACCGCGAGGGCATGGACCAGGTCGGTGACGACGTGGGCACGCCCACCATCGCCTTCGAAGGGGCCGCGATCTTCGGCCCGGTGCTCTCGAAGATCCCGCGCGGCGAGGACGCCGGCACGATCTGGGATGCCACCGTCGCCCTGGCGAAGGTCCCTTACTTCTCCGAGCTGAAGCGCTCGCGCACCGGGGACCTCGACTTCAGCTGACTCGCGGGTCTCTAGGATTCCCCGCATGACCCACGTCCTGTCCGCCGTCGCCTGGCCGTATGCCAACGGCCCGCGCCACATCGGCCACGTTGCCGGTTTCGGCGTGCCCTCCGACGTCTTCAGCCGCTACATGCGGATGGCCGGACACGACGTACTCATGGTTTCGGGCTCGGACGAGCACGGCACTCCGATCCTGATCGCGGCCGACGAGACCGGCGTCAGCCCGCAGGAGCTCGCCGACCAGAACCACCGGCTGATTGCCGAAGACCTGGTCTCGCTCGGGCTGAGCTATGACCTCTACACGCGCACGACCACGCGCAACCACCATGCGGTGGTGCAGGAGCTGTTCCTCGGCGTCTACGAGAACGGTTACTTCGTCGAGCAGACGACGTACGGCGCGATCTCGCCCTCGACCGGACGCACCCTGCCCGACCGCTACATCGAGGGCACCTGCCCGATCTGCGGGTACGACGGCGCCCGCGGCGACCAGTGCGACAACTGCGGCAACCAGCTCGACCCGGCCGACCTCACCAACCCGGTCTCGCGAATCAACGGCGAAGTGCCGGAGTTCATCGAGACCCAGCACTTCTTCCTCGACCTGCCCGCTCTGGCCGATGCGCTGGGGGAGTGGCTCGACGAGCGCGCGGCGACCGGGCTGTGGCGCCCGAACGTGATCCGGTTCAGCCAGAACATCCTCAAGGAGATCCGGCCGCGGGCGATGACCCGCGACATCGACTGGGGCATCGCGGTCCCGCTCGACGGCTGGCGGGACAACCCGACCAAGAAGCTCTATGTCTGGTTCGATGCCGTGATCGGCTATCTGTCGGCGTCGATCGAGTGGGCGCGGCGCACCGGCGATCCGGACGCGTGGCGCGAGTGGTGGAACGACCCCGATGCCCTCTCCTATTACTTCATGGGCAAGGACAACATCACCTTCCACAGCCAGATCTGGCCGGCCGAGCTGCTGGCCTACTCCGGCAAGGGCTCGAAGGGCGGCGAACCCCGCGAGTACCGCGAGCTGAACCTGCCCACCGAGGTGGTCAGCTCTGAGTTCCTGACCATGGAGGGCAAGAAGTTCTCTTCCTCCAAGAAGGTCGTGATCTACGTCCGCGACATGCTGAGCCGCTACCAGCCCGACGCGTTCCGCTACTTCGTGGCCTCGGCCGGCCCCGAGAACCAGGACTCCGACTTCACCTGGGCGGAGTTCGTCCGCCGCACCAACGACGAGCTGGTCGCCGGCTGGGGCAACCTGGTCAACCGGGCAGCCACGTTGATCCACAAGAACTTCGGCGAGATACCGCCGGCCGGCGAGCTCACCGAGGAGGACGCCGCGATCCTGGCAAAGGTCGTCGAGGCGTTCGATGTGGTCGGTGACCTCATCTCCCGCCACCGCCAGAAGCAGGCCATCGGCGAGGCGATGCGCGTGGTCGCTGACGTCAACAAGTACGTGTCAGACCACGAGCCGTGGAAGCTCAAGGGAGACGACCAGCGCGAGCGGCTCGGCACGATCCTGCATGTCGTCGCCCAGTGCGTGCACGACCTCAACCTGGTGCTCGCACCTTTCCTGCCGTTCTCGGCCAACGCAGTCGACCGAGCGCTGGGCGGCAAGGGCGAGGTGGCCCCGATGCCCAGGATCGAGGAAGCCGACGACCTGGACGGTGGAGCCGGATACCCGGTGATCACCGGCGCCTACGACGGCGCCCCCACCTGGGAGCGGCACCCGATCTCGGTCGGCACGCCGGTCGGCCAGCCCACCCCGATCTTCACCAAGCTCGACCCTTTGGTCGTCGACGAGGAGCTCGCCCGCCTCGAAACCCCGTGACTGGGTGGTGGGTGCGAGGCTCGTCGCGGGCGCTCCTCGCACCTCAACCAGCGATGGCGACCTTGCGCTCTCGCGCAATGAGGTAGAGCGGGAACATCACGCTGACCGCGATGCCAGCGGAGAGGACGAGGTAGAGCCACACATGGCGGACCCCGGTACGGCGCGCGTCGACGACCATGAACACGAAGGCTGCGCCGACCATGAACCACAGATCGTTGATGAGAGATGCCGCGACGTGGTTTGCGTACCCGTCGGTGAGGAAGTCCGACAGGCTGCCGCCGTCACTGATGAAGGCGATGTTGTGCCACCACGTGGCGACCAGGGCGCCGGCCGCGAGGGCGGCGTACAACGGGATGAGTAGTCGGTGAGCCATGGACGGAACCTATTGGCTTCGATGAAGCTGCGCGGGATGACTAGTCTGCCCACGCATGAGTTGGGCATTTCTGATCACCTCGCTGGTCATCGTCGCGACGCCGGGCACCGGCGCGCTGTACACGCTCGCCGCAGGGCTCACCCGCGGCACCAGGGCGAGCCTCCTGGCGGCGTTCGCGTGCACGCTCGGGACGGTGCCGCACCTGGTGGCGGCGATCACCGGGCTGGCGGCGGTGCTGCACGCGAGCGGCGTGGCGTTCAACGCGGTCAAGTACGCCGGCGTGGCCTGCCTGCTCTACATGGCGTGGGCGACTTGGCGGGACAAGGGAGCGTTGTCGGTTGACGAGACCCAGCAGCCGAGCTCGTGGCGGAGCGTCATCGCCGCCGGGATCACCCTCAACCTGCTCAACCCGAAGCTCACCATCTTCTTCTTCGCGTTCCTGCCGCAGTTCGTGCCGGCGGGGGAGCCCGGTGCGCTCGCGCAGATGCTCGGGCTGAGCGCGGTGTTCATGGCGATGACGTTCGTCGTGTTCGCGGCGTACGGCGTGGCCGCCGCTGCACTGCGCGACAAGCTGTCCCGGCCTAAGCTCGTCGAGCGGATCCGGAAGACGTTCGCGGCGACGTTCGTGGCCCTCAGCGCCCGGCTCGCGCTGGAGTCTCGGTAGCCCTGGATAGGGTCGCGCCATGACTGCTGTGACCCACGTTCCGATGTTCTTCCTCAAGCAGAAGTTCGCGATGACGACCAACCGCTACGAGCTCATTGCGGTCAACCCTGACGGCAGCTTCGGCCAGTCGTTCGGCGTCGCACAGCAGAAGCGGATGGCGTTCAAGGAGGAGGTCACCTTCTACGCCGACGAGACCAAGGCGCGTCCGGTGTTCAGCTTCAAGGCGCGCAAGGCGATCGACCTCAACGCCGGCTACGACATCTTCGATGAGGCGCACAACCAGATCGGCTTCTTCCGTAAGGACTTCGGTAAGAGCCTCCTCCGCTCGACGTTCCACGTCGAAGGCCCCGGCTACACCGGCACCGGCCAGGAGCGCAGCCAGGCGGTGGCGCTGCTCCGGCGGTTCGCCGACATCCCCTTCCTGCCGATCCACTTCGACTTCGTCACGCCGGAGGGCCAGGCGCTGCTCGGCGTGGAGCGGCAGGGCTCGGTGCGCGACAAGTACACCGTGCACGTCCCCGACCAGCGCGTCGACTTCCGCGTCGCCGCGGCGATCGCGGTCGGCCTCGACGCCCTGATGCAGCGCTAGCCCCGATGGTGCTGTTCCCCGACGCGCGTCGAGCGGTCGAGGAGTACGCCCTCGAGGTCCACGTCTGGACCGAGGAGCACGATGTCGCCGCGGCCCGCGAGGAGGCACGACTGCTCGCGGCCGCGGAGCCGCGTGAAGACGTCGGTGAGGTACGCGAGATCGACGCCGACGGCGTCCGCTGCCGGCTCTACCGGCCGCTGGCGAACCCCGGTGCCGCCGGGCTGATCGTCCATCTGCACGGCGGCGGCTTCGTGTTCCACGACATCGACGTGCACGACGCCGCCTGCCGGCGGCTCGCCAACCGGGCCGGGCTCCCGGTGCTCAGCGTCGACTACCGACGGGCGCCCGAACACCCCTTCCCGGCGGCGCCGGACGACGTGGACACGGTGCTGGCGTGGCTCGACCGGCAAAACGACCTCGGCGGGCCGACGTACGCCCACGGCGACAGCGCCGGCGGCAACCTCGCCCTGGTGGCCGCGCTGCGGCACCCGGGGCGGTTCCGCGCGCTGGTGCTGATCTACCCGTTCCTCGACCCCGACGCCGGCTTCGAGTCCTATCGCACGGCCGCCGACGGCTTCGACCCTCGCGAGGCGGAGTGGTACTGGCAGCAGTACGCCGCCACGCCCGACGACCGCACCCACCCCGACCTCGCACCCTTGCGCTCCGACCGGCTCGCGACGCTGCCTCCCACGCTGCTGGTCACCGCCGAGCACGACCCGCTCCGCGACGAGGGCGAACACCTCGCAGCCCGTCTCGCCGAGCTCGGGGTCGAGGTGGTGGCCACCCGCTACCTCGGCCAGGTGCATGCGTTCTGGCGACATCGGGCGTTCCCGGCAACCGAGCCGCTGATTCGGCAGGTCGCAGGCTTCCTGGCGCTGCACCGGTGAGGCTCTGACAGAATCCGGCGGCATGCGCGTGCACCTGGGCTGCGACCACGCCGGCCTCGAGCTCAAGGACCACCTTCTCTCGTGGCTGGCCGAGCACGGCCATGAGCCGGTCGACCACGGCCCGTTCGTCTACGACGCGCAGGACGACTACCCGGTCTTCTGCATCTCCGCCGCGCAGGGAGTGGTCGCCGACCGTGAGTCCGGCCTCGGCAGCCTCGGAGTGGTGATCGGCGGCTCCGGCAACGGCGAGCAGATGGCCGCCAACAAGGTGCGCGGCGTACGCTCCGCCCTGGTCTGGTCGGAGGAGACCGCGATGCTGGCCCGCGAGCACAACGACGCCAACGTGATTTCGGTCGGCGGTCGGATGCACTCGGTCGAGGACCTCACGCGGTTCGTCGAGGTCTTCCTGGCCACTCCGTTCAGCGGCGAGGAGCGGCACGTCCGGCGGATCGGCCAGCTGGCGACGTACGAGACGACCGGCGAGCTGCCCGGCACCGATGCCTGAGGGGCACACCCTCCACCGGCTGGCCGACGAGCTGAACCACGCCTTCGCCGGACGGCGGGTACGCGTCGGCAGCCCCCAGGGCCGGTTCGCGGACTCCGCGGCGCTGCTCGACGGCCAGGTCCTGGTGGGTGCCGAGGCCTGGGGCAAGAAGTTGTTCGTCGAGTTCCCCGGCGACCGGTTCGTCTACATCCATCTAGGGCTGATCGGCGGATTCGTCGTCGAGGCCGATGTGGCCGAGGTGCCGTTGCCGGTGGGCGAGGTCCGGCTCCGGATCTCCACGCCCACTGCGTACGGCGACCTGCGCGGCGCCACCGCGTGCGAGCTGGTCACCTGCGAGCTGCGGGACGCGGCGATCGCCAAGCTCGGCCCGGACCCGCTGCGCGCCGATGCCGATCCGGCCCGGGCCTGGGACCGGATCCGGCGCAGCAGCCTGCCGATCGGGCGGCTGCTGATGAATCAAGAGGTGCTCGCCGGCGTCGGCAACGTCTACCGCGCGGAGCTGCTGTTTCGGCATCGGATGCACCCGCTGCGTCCCGGCCGGACGCTCCGCAGCGGGCAGTGGCGAGCGATGTGGGGCGACCTCGTCGAGCTGATGCAGGAGGGGGTGCGCACCGGCCGGATCGACACGGTCCGGCCCGAGCACACCCCGGAGGCGATGGGTCGCGGGGCGCGGGTCGACGACCACGGCGGCGAGGTGTACGTCTACCGGCGTACCGGCCAGGCGTGCCATGTCTGCGGGCACCCGGTCCGGACCGCGGTCCTGGACACCCGGAACCTGTTCTGGTGCTCGCATTGTCAGCCCAAGTTCCGCTCCAGAGCCGTAGGCTGACCCCGTTCTCGGACCCCAGCAGAAGGCCTCGCCCCCATGACCACCGCCCACCCGATGAGCAGGCGCCTGCGCGGAGTGACACCGCGCGCCCGGCTCGGGCTGATGCTCAGACGGGGGATGACCACCGAGACCCGGATAGCACTGACGCTGGGCGCGGTGTGCGTGCTCCTGACCGCCGGCGTCGTGAGCTATCCGATGGACGTGCCGTTCACGAGCCTGATGCTGCCGTTGCTGCTGGGCAGCGTCTTCCTGGGTCCGCGCACCCTGCCGTGGTTCGTGATCCTGGTGATGGCGAGCCTGACCGTCTCCGTCGCCCGGCAGGAAGAGATCACCTCGCGCACGGTCGTGGCGACCGTGGTGATGTTCCTGATGGGACTGGTCGTCCTGATGACCAGCCACCAACGCGCCAGCCTGGGGGTCGCCGGCCCGCGCGGTGAGTCGATGCTGGTCGACCTGCGCGACCGGATCCTCACCCAGGCCAAGATCCCCGAGCTCCCCGGCAACTGGTCGGTGCAGTCGTCGCTCTACTCCGCGGGCGGTACGCCGTTCGCCGGCGACTTCGTGGTCGCCACCCGACCGCTGTCCAGCACCCGGCTCGAGGTCACCGTCGTGGACGTGTCGGGCAAGGGCGAGGACGCCGGCGCCCGGGCCCTGCTGCTGTCCGGCGCGTTCGGCGGGCTGATCGGCGCGATGCGGCCCGAGCAGTTCCTGCCCGCGGCCAACGACTACCTGTTCATCCAGGACTGGGACGAGGGCTTCGCCACGGCGGTGCACATGTCGCTGGACCTGGTCACCGGCGCCTACGAGATCCGCACCGCCGGGCACCCGCCCGCCGTCCACCGTCAGGCCGGCTCGGGGCGCTGGCAGGTGCTGCGCACCGAGGGCCCGATCCTGGGGCTGATCGAGGACGCGGAGTTCTCGTCGGTGACCGGGCGGATCGGGCCCGGGGACGCCGTGCTCCTCTACACCGACGGCATGGTCGAGGAGCCGCGCCGCGACATCGACCTCGGCATCGACCGGATGCTCGGTGAGATGGAGTCGCTGCTGCGAGGGACCTGGGACAACGCGGCGAACCGGCTCGCGGTATCGCTCGGCTCCCGCGACGACGACCGCGCGATCGTGGTCGTCCACCGGCTCTGGTGACCCCGTTCACGAGAGTGGGCCGTTTGGGGCGATAGGCCCCGACTGTGGCACCATGAGCGCGCACAAAACAGCGCGGATGTAGCTCAATGGTAGAGCCCCAGTCTTCCAAACTGGCTACGCGGGTTCGATTCCCGTCATCCGCTCCAAGGAGCCTCCCGGAACCGAACAGGTGCGGCTCTTTGGCGGGGCGTAGCGTAGTGGCTAGCGCGCCTGCTTTGGGAGCAGGAGATCGCAGGTTCGAGTCCTGTCGCCCCGACGGACCAGCCCCATCCGGGGTGCAGAAATCCACAAGAGGAGAACACTGGTGAAGAGCGCCGTCGAGACGTTGAGCCCGACCCGGGCCAAGCTGACCGTCGAGGTGCCCTTCGAGGAGCTCAAGCCGAGCCTCGACGCGGCGTACAAGAAGATCGCCCAGCAGATCAACATCCCGGGCTTCCGCAAGGGCAAGGTCCCACCGACGGTCATCGACCGGCAGGTCGGCCGCAGCGCGGTCCTCGACGAGGCGGTCAACGACGTGCTGCCGCAGAAGTACTTCGCGGCGCTCGAGGAGAACTCCCTCACCCCGCTGGCCCAGCCCGACATCGAGGTCACGAAGTTCGAGGACAACGAGACGCTCGAGTTCACTGCCGAGGTCGACATCCGGCCGGAGATCGACGTCCCGGCCTACGACGGCCTGGAGGCCTCCGTCGACGACGTCGCGGTGACCGACGCCGACGTCGAGGAGCAGGTGCAGGCGCTGCGCGAGCGGTTCGCCACCCTGAGCGACGTCGAGCGCGCGGCCGCCGAGGGCGATTTCGTGGTGATCGACCTCAAGGCCACCCGCGACGGTGAGCCGGTCGAGGGCGCCGAGGTCTCCGGCATGTCCTACCAGGTCGGCCGCGGCGGCATGATCGACGGCCTCGACGACGCCCTCACCGGCATGTCGGCCGGAGATGAGAAGAACTTCACGACCCAGCTCGTCAGCGGCGACCTTGTGGGCGAGGACGTCGAGGTCGGCGTGGCCGTCTCGCAGGTGCAGGAGCAGGAGCTGCCCGAGCTCGACGACGAGTTCGCGCAGATGGCCTCGGAATTCGACACCATCGCCGAGCTCAATGACGACGTGCGCGAGCGCCTCGGTCGCGGCAAGCGGCTGGAGCAGGCCGCGTCCGCCCGCGACGCGGTGCTCGAGGTCCTGCTCGGCAAGGTCGAGATCCCGCTGCCGGAGACGGTGGTCACCGACGAGCTCAACGCCCGTCGACAGAGTGTCGAGCAGCAGCTGGCCTACGCCGGCCTGACCATGGACAAGTACCTCGAGGACGAGGGCCAGACGCTCGAGGAGTTCGAGTCCGATCTGGACCGCCGCGTCCGCGAGGCGATCGCCGCGCAGTTCCTCCTCGACGAGGTCGCCAGGCGCGAGGAGCTCGGGGTCGAGCAGGACGAGCTGTCGCAGCACCTGGTGCGCCGGGCACAGCAGTCGGGTCAGGACCCGCAAGAGTTCGCGAACCACATGTTCCAGCACAACCACATCCCCGAGATGGTCCAGGAGATCCTGCGCGGCAAGGCGCTCGCCAGGATCGTCGAGACCGCCAGCGTCAAGGACGCTTCGGGCAACGCCGTGGAGCTGAAGAACCTGCGTCCTGACGGCTCCATCGGTGACCCCGAGGCCCAGGCCGAGGTCGAAGCACCGGCCGAAGACGAGGCCAGCACCGACTGACCGCGAGTTGAGTGCACAGACGTGCACTCGATCGGCTAGCGTGCCGCCATGACTCGCGGTCCTGGCGTGCTCGACGCCCTGTCCCTGTTGTCCGAAGTGGCCGACGAGCTGGTGGTGCGCAGCGTGCGCGACACCCATCTGGCGTGGACCGACCGGGCCGGCGGCGGCGCGATGCATCGCGGCATCGCCTCGGCGGTCTACGGCGGCCTGGGTGCCGGACTGCGCGCGACCTCCCGCGGTCTCGACAAGCTGGCCGCGACCGGCACCGGACCGCGTCTGGAGGACCGACCGCAGGGTCGGTTCGTCAACGCCGCGGTCAACGGGCTGATCGGCGACCGCCTGGTGCGGGAGCGCCCGCAGCTCGCCATCTCGATGGCGGTGCGGCACGCGGGCCGGGACGTGGTGCCGGACGCGGCGGGACTCGCGGACGCGTTCCCCGAGCCGACCGGCCAGCTCGTGGTGTTCATGCACGGCCTCTGCGAGAACGAGTCCTACTGGAGCCGGCACCGCGACCGCACCGGAACGACGTACGGCGAGACCCTGACGGGGCGCGGGTGGACCCCGGTGTTCCTGCGCGGCAACACCGGACTGGGCCTGCGCGAGAACGGCGTGGCGCTGGCCTCGCTGATGCAACGGGTGGTCGACGCCTGGCCGGTGCCGGTCACCAGGATCGCGCTGGTCGGTCACTCCCTCGGCGGGCTGGTGATGCGGGCGGCCGGTGCCGTCGCCGCCGAGCCCTTGGACCGGGACTGGAACGAGCTGGTCACCGACGTGATCACCCTCGGCACCCCGCACCTCGGCGCCCCGATCGCGTGGGGGATCGGGCACGGCAGCCGCGGACTCGGCATGCTGCCGGAGACGGCGGCGTTCGGCCGGATCCTCGACTGGCGATCGGTCGGGGTGCACGACCTGGTCGCCGGGCTGGCCGAGGACGTCCCGCCGCTCCCGCACGCGCGCTACCGCCTGGTCGCCGCGACCCTGACGGCGTCGCAGCGGCACCCCGTCGGTCACGTCGTGGGCGACCTGCTGGTGCGACCCCGGTCGGCGTACGGCCGGGACCGGCGCGGTCGTGAGCTGTTCCCCGGCGCCGAGGTGCTGCACGTCGGCCACACCGACCATTTCGGGCTGCTCAACCACCCCGACGTGCTCCACGCCATGGAACGATGGCTGGCATGACCAAGTCTTCCGGCCCCAACAAGGCCGACCGCGAGCTCCGCGCCGAAGCCGTCGTGGACGCGCCGGCCGACAAGGTGTGGGAGCTGCTGACGGACTTCTCGCGGCTGCCCGACTGGAGCCCCGAGCTGATGAGGATGATGCCGCTCAAGCGTGGCGGTCTCCGGCTGAACCAGTGGTACCTCGGCATCAACCGCCGCAAGGCCGTGATCTGGCCGAGCCGGTCGGTCGTCGCCGTGCTCGAGCCCGGCAAGGCGCTGGCCTGGGACACCAAGTCGAGCGGCGCGCGCTGGGTCTGGGAGCTCAGCCCGGAGGGCGACCGCACCCGCGTCGTACACCGTCGGCCGGTGCCCAAGAAGCTGACCATGATCAGCAACGTGTTCGCCCCCGTCCTGCTCGGTGGCTCGGCGGAGCACGCCGACGAGCTCGAGACCGGCATGGCGCAGACGGTCTCCCGGTTGAAAGCCGCGGCAGAGGGCTGAGATCTCGCCCCGGAATCTGCTCTGCGCGAACAGCACCTGATATGCCGTGGCTCGCCGGTCCGCACGGGCTAGGGTCGGCCCGTGACCCAGACTCCAGGTGGACTCAACGTCCTCGACGACCACATCTACTCGCGGTTGCTGCGAGAGCGGATCGTGTTCCTCGGCTCCGAGGTGCGCGACGCCAACGCCAACGCGATCTGTGCGCAGCTGCTGCTGCTGTCGGCCGAGGACCCCGAGGCCGACATCTTCCTGCACATCAACAGCCCGGGTGGCTCCGTCGACGCCGGCATGGCGATCTACGACACCATGAACTACATCCCCAACGACGTCGCCACCGTCGGCATGGGCCTGGCCGCCTCGATGGGGCAGTTCCTGCTCTGCGCCGGCACGAAGGGCAAGCGCTACGCGCTGCCGCACGCGCGGATCATGATGCACCAGCCGTCGTCCGGCATGGGCGGCTCCGCGTCCGACATCAAGATCCAGGCCCAGCAGTCGCTGCACATCAAGAAGGTGCTGCTCCAGCTGATCGCCGACCACACCGGCCAGGACCTCGAGCAGGTGATCGCCGACGCCGACCGGGACCGCTGGTTCACCGCTGACCAGGCGAAGGACTACGGCCTGGTCGACCAGGTGGTCAAGAGCGCCCGTGAAGCCGCCGACGACGGCCGACCCGCCCACAAGAAGGACTGACGCATGAACTACTACATCCCTCAGTGGGAAGAGCGGACCTCCTACGGATTCCGCCGGATCGACCCCTACGGCAAGCTCTTCGAGGACCGCATCATCTTCCTCGGCACCCCGATCTCCGACGACGTGGCGAACGCCGTGATGGCCCAGCTGCTGTGCCTGGAGTCGATGAACCCCGACCAGGACATCCAGATCTACATCAACTCGCCGGGCGGCTCGTTCACCGCGCTCACCGCGGTCTACGACACGATGCGATTCATCAAGCCCGAGATCCAGACCGTGTGCCTGGGCCAGGCGGCCTCGGCGGCGGCGATTCTGCTCGCCGCCGGCACCCCGGGCAAGCGGCTGGCGCTCCCGACCAGTCGGATCCTGATCCACCAGCCCTACACCGAGGGCACGTTCGGTCAGACCTCCGACATCGAGATCCAGGCCAACGAGATACTGCGGATGCGAGAGCTGCTCGAGAAGATGATCAGCGACCACAGCGGTCGCGACATCGAGCAGGTCAGCCGTGACATCGAGCGGGACAAGATCCTGACCGCGGAGCAGGCCGTCGAGTACGGCCTCATCGACGCGGTCATCGAGTCGCGCAAGGTCGCTCCGGCCCTGGCGACGTCCTGAGCGAGCCGATCGTGTCCGAGCGCCAAACTCCGTGTCGTCCCCCCATCGGGGGCGGCTCGGGGTACCGTCGGATGGTTCGCGAACCTGTAGCTCCACTCATGAGGAGGGCCACCCGTGGCGCGCATCGGTGACGGAGGCGATCTGCTCAAGTGCTCCTTCTGCGGGAAGAGCCAGAAGCAGGTCAAGAAGCTCATCGCTGGCCCCGGTGTCTACATCTGCGACGAGTGCATCGATCTCTGCAACGAGATCATCGAGGAAGAGCTCAGCGAGGGCACCGAGGTCGGTCTCGAGGAGCTGCCCAAGCCGAAGGAGATCTTCGACTTCCTCAACTCCTACGTCGTAGGCCAGGAGCGAGCCAAGAAGGCCCTCGCTGTCGCGGTCTACAACCACTACAAGCGCGTCCAGGCGGGTCTCCAGCCGGTCTCCGGCAAGCACAGCAAGGACGAGGCCGTCGAGGTCGCGAAGTCCAACATCCTGGTGATCGGCCCGACCGGCTGCGGCAAGACCTACCTCGCGCAGACGCTGGCCCGGATGCTCAACGTGCCGTTCGCGATCGCCGACGCGACCGCCCTCACCGAGGCCGGCTACGTCGGTGAAGACGTCGAGAACATCCTGCTCAAGCTGATCCAGGCCGCCGACTACGACGTCAAGAAGGCCGAGACCGGCATCATCTACATCGACGAGATCGACAAGGTGGCCCGCAAGGCGGAGAACCCGTCGATCACCCGCGACGTCTCGGGCGAGGGCGTCCAGCAGGCCCTACTGAAGATCATCGAGGGCACCACGGCGTCGGTGCCGCCGCAGGGCGGCCGCAAGCACCCGCACCAGGAGTTCATCCAGATCGACACCACGAACATCCTGTTCGTCGTCGGCGGGGCGTTCTCCGGACTCGAGCACATCATCGAGCAGCGGGTCGGCAAGAAGACGCTGGGCTTCACCGCCGAGGTGCGCGGCCAGGCCGAGCGTGCGGCCGAGGACCTGCTCGCCGAGGTGCGCCCGGAGGACCTCACGAAGTTCGGCCTGATCCCTGAGTTCATCGGACGGCTGCCACTGATCGCGAGCGTCACCAAGCTGGACCAGCAGGCGCTGGTGCAGATCCTCACGGAGCCGCGCAACGCGCTGGTGAAGCAGTACCACAAGCTGTTCGAGCTCGACGGCGTCGAGCTCGAGTTCACCGTCGATGCCATCGAGGCGATCGCAGACAACGCTCTGGAGCGGGGCACCGGCGCCCGCGGGCTGCGGGCCATCATCGAAGAGGTCCTGCTGCATGTGATGTACGACGTGCCCTCACGCGGAGACATCGCCAAGGTCGTCGTCACCCGCGAAGTGGTCGTCGACGACGTGGCGCCGACCCTGGTGCCGCGCGAGTCCGAGGCCAAGAAGAAGAAATCTGCCTGATCAGACCGGCGTGTCGAGACCGGCGAGGCGAGAGCGAACCGCAAAACGTCTAGTCATTTGCGACTATTTGAGGGCAGGGCTAGACCAAGAGCCCTCCTCATCGGCAAGACTGACCGCCGAAGCCTGAATCTCGGGGGCCAAGGGAGGATTTCTCGGTGAGCGCCAAGCACAAGCGGCCGTTCTATGTTTTTGCGGCCGTAGCAGCGGTCTGCTGCATGGTGCTGGTCACCGGTATCCGCGGCAGCAGGGCGGATGACGGCGGCGGCCCGGTGGTCGCTGACTCACAACTGACCAAGTCGGGCGCCCTGATCGAGCGGTCTCCTGGCGCAGGGGACCTCACGTCGTCCGACGTCGATCCCGGAGCGACCGGCGGCGCCGGCACCGGCTTGGACGGCGACCCCGATGTCACAATTCCGGGCCCGGATGGTTCGCTGCCGGACGGCGGAGACGCCGAGGTCGGGCCGAATTCTGGGGTGTCGCTGCTTTCGCCCCACGGCCTCCCGCTGCAGCCGGTCGATGTCGATCCCGGCGACGTGACGGTCCCACCGGCTACCGACGACACCTCGGACGGCAACGGCCGAGACAACCGGGGTGGCAAGAAGGACAAGGGCAAGGACAAGGAGGAGCAGGGCGACGAGGCCGACGCCGACGCCGAGTCCGAGGACGAGGTCGAGGTCGACCCCGATGTCTACGGGCTGCCCGACGACGAAGGCGAGGAGCTCGAGGGCGACCAGTCCGAGGAGCCGGTCGACCCAGAGCCCACGCCCTAGAGCGTCTCGGCCAGCTCGGCGGTCACCGAAAGCTCGGTCTCGTCGTTGGCGGTGAACACCAGGTCTCCCACGACCTTGCCCGCCGCCCGCAGGTCCCTGGCTGCGAGCTCCACGGCGCGCACGAGCAACTCCGGTCCGGCAATCTCCACCCGGGACAGCTCGGCACGCATCGAGACCTTGGCCTGCGACTTCGCGCCGCGGATGCCGATCAGCGCCTGGCCGACCGCGTCGACAGCGGTGGGGTCGGTGGCTGCCGCCGCGCCCAGCTCGGTGACCTCGGGCCAGACCGCGCGATGGATGGAACCCGGGCGCCACCACGACCAGACCTCTTCGGTCACGTAGGGCAGGAACGGCGCGAGCAGTCGCAACTGCACCTCGAGCGCCAGCGCCAGGGTGGCCCGGGCCGACGCCGTGGCCTCGCCGCCGTCCTCGGCGTAGGCGCGCTCCTTGACCAGCTCGACATAGTCGTCGCAGAACTCCCAGAAGAACTTCTCGGTGACCTCGAGAGCAGAGGTGTAGTCGAACGCCTCGAACGCCTCGGTGGCCTTGGTGATCACACCGGCGAGTCGGCCCATCAGCGCACAGTCGATCGGCTCGGAGACCTGGACCGGGTTCGCGTCGGTCGCGCCCACGCCGTCCAGGACGAACCGCGAGACGTTGAGCACCTTCATCGCCAGCCGCCGACCGACCTTCATCTGGGTTTCGTCGAAGGGCGAATCGAGCCCCGGCCGGGTCATTGCGGCCCGCCAGCGGACCGCGTCGGCGCCGTACTTCTCGAGGATCTCGGTCGGCACCACGACGTTGCCCTTGGACTTGCTCATCTTCTTGCGGTCCGGGTCGAGGATCCACCCGGAGAGCATCGCGTGCCGCCAGGGGGTCGCGTGATTCTCGAAGTGGGCGCGCACCACGCGCCCGAACAGCCAGGTGCGGATGATGTCGTGGGCCTGCGTGCAGAGGTCCATCGGGAAGACCCGCTGCCACAGGTCCTCGTCGGTGGCCCAGCCGCCGGCGATCTGCGGGGTCAGCGACGACGTTGCCCAGGTGTCCATCACGTCGGGGTCCCCGACGAAGCCGCCGGGCGTGCCGCGCTGCTCCTCGGTGTAGCCGCGCGGCGCATCCGTCGACGGGTCGACCGGCAGCTCGGCCTCGCTCGGCATCAGCGGGTGGTCGTAGTCCGGCTCACCGTCCGCGTCGAGCGGGTACCAGACCGGGAACGGGATCCCGAAGAACCGCTGTCGGGAGATCAGCCAGTCGCCGTTGAGGCCGGCCACCCAGTTGTCGAAGCGGTGCTTCATGTGCGCGGGGAGCCAGTCGATCTCCGTGCCGTGCTCGAGCATCTCGTCGCGCAGTGACGCGTCGCGGCCGCCATTCTTGATGTACCACTGCCGGGTGGCCACGATCTCCAGAGGCTTTTCGCCCCGCTCGTAGAAGTTGGCCATCCGCTGGGTGGGCGTGGGCTCGCCGTCGAGGTCGCCGGTCTCCCGGAGCCTGGCCACCATCGCCTCGCGGGCCGAGAACACGGTCTTGCCCGCCAGCTCGGCGTACGCCGCCGCGGCGCCCTCGCTTCCCAACCACTCGGGCGTCTCCCGCGAGAACCGGCCGTCGCGGCCGATCACGGTGCGCACCGGGAGGTCCAGCTCGCGCCACCAGGTGACGTCGGTCAGGTCGCCGAACGTGCAGCACATGGCGATACCGGCGCCCTTGTCCATCTCGGCGGCCGGGTGGGCGAGCACGGGGATCTCGACCCCGAAGACCGGCGAGGCGACCGTGCTGCCGAAGAGCTTCTGATAGCGCTCGTCGTCGGGGTGCGCGATCAGCGCGACCACCGACGCGATCAGCTCGGGCCGCGTCGTCTCGATGAAGACGTCGCTGCCATCGACCTGGTGGAAGGCGACCCGGTGATAGTGGCCGGCGTACTCGCGGGCCTCGAGCTCGGCCTGGGCGACCGCGGTCTGGAACGTGACGTCCCAGAGGGTCGGTGCCTCCTGGAGGTAGGCCTCGCCGCGGGCGAAGTTGCGCAGGAAGGCCGTCTGGCTGACCAGCTGCGACTTCCCGCCGATGGTCGTGTAGTGCTCGTCCCAGTCCACCGACAGGCCGAGGGTGCGCCACAGCTGCTCGAAGACCTGCTCGTCGAGCTCGACCAGCCGTTCGCACAGCTCGACGAAGTTCGGCCGGCTGATCGGGATCTGCTTCTTCGGATCGGGGTTCTCCGGCGGCGTGAAGTCAGCGTCGTAGGGCAGGCTCGGGTCGCAGCGGACGCCGTAGTAGGTCTGCACCCGTCGCTCGGTGGGCAGCCCGTTGTCGTCCCAGCCCATGGGATAGAACACGGACTTGCCGATCATCCGCTGGTAGCGCGCGATCACGTCGGGATGGGTGTACGAGAACACGTGCCCGACGTGCAGCTTGCCGCTCACCGTCGGCGGGGGAGTGTCGATCGAGAAGACGTTCTCTCGCGGCTGGGTGCGGTCGAACTTGTAGGTGCCCTCGTCGCGCCAGCGAGCGGCCCACTTCTCCTCGAGTCCCTCGAGGGCGGGCTTCTCGGGCACCACGATCGTCATGGGGCGGAGTTTATGGGCGGCCGTAGGCGTCGGGAAAACCGGTATCACCTCGTCGCCGCAGGTCAGTACGGTTTCGCGATGCAGCTGGAGTTCCACGACGACCCCGCGGTCTTCCTCGATGCGGCCGGCGACCACCTCGCGGCCGACTCGGTGCTCAACACGGTCGTCGCCACGGTGACCCGACGAGCCGTCGAGGACGTGGACCTGCCCCGGGGCACCGGGCCGCGGTGGTGGCTGGTTGTGCGGGACGGGTCGCGGGTCGTCGGCGTGGCGATGCGCACCGCCCCGACGCCGCCGCACCCCCTGTTCGTGCTGCCGATGCCGGACGAGGCGGCGGTCGGCCTGGCCCGGGCGATGCACGAGCGCGGCGAGCCGGCGCTGGGGATCAACGGCGCCCTGCCCGCCGCCGAGCTGGTGGCCGCCGAGTCCGCTCGGCTGGTGGGAGGGGAGGCGCGGGTGGCCGAGCGGACCCGGCTGCACAGCGTCACCGTGGTGGTGCCGCCGCGGCCGGTGCCCGGGAGGCTCCGGCTCGCGAAGCCCGACGACATCGACCTGGTGCTGCGCTGGTTCCTCGCCTTCGACGTCGACGCCGCCGAGCAGGCCGGCCGGGCCGGCGAGCACGTGATGCTGGAGCCGCCGGACGAGGCCTCGCTGTTGCCGCGCATCGAGCAGGGCCGGGTGTGGCTGTGGGAGGACGAGGCCGGCTCCCCGGTGCACCTGACCGCGAGCAACCCACCGGCGTACGGCGTCGCTCGGATCGGTCCCGTCTACACGCCGCGCGACCGGCGCGGGCAGGGGTACGCAAGCGCGGCGGTGGCCGAGGTGACCCAGCTGCTGCTCGACGCCGGGCTCCAGGTCTGCCTGTTCACCGACCAGGGCAACCCGACCTCGAACCGGGTCTACGAGGCGCTCGGCTACCGGCCCGTCGTCGACATGGCCAACCTGGTGGTCACCACACCAAAACCGGCTTGACCACCCTGCCGGCCAGCACGTCCTCGATCGCGGTGGTGATGTCCTCGAACGGGTACGTCACGACCAGGTCGTCGACATCGAAGTGGCCGGCCTGGTTCATCTCGATCAGTCGCGGCAGCATCTCCAGCGGGTCGGACTCGCCCTCGATCGAGGACCGGATGATCTTGCCGTTCTGGAGCAGGTCGATCGCGTCGATGGCGTACTCCTCGGCTCCCAGCCCGAGCGCGATCAGCGTTCCCCGGATCCGGAGCGACTGCTGGGCCTGCTTGACCACCTCCGAGACCGCGGTGGTGTCGATGGCGTACGTCGCGCCGCCCCCGGTGAGCTCCTTGACCCGGTCGACGACGGTCTGCTCGCCGAGCGTCGTGGGGTCCACGGTCACCGCGCCGAACCGCTCGGCCTTCTTCAGCCGGGCCTCGGTGAGGTCGACGGCGACGACCGTGCAGCCGGTCGTGGCCGCGGCGACCACTGCGGCCAGGCCGACCGCGCCGCACCCGAAGACGGCCAGGCTCTCGTCGGCCTCGGGCCGCAGAAGGTTGAGCACGGTGCCGGCGCCGGTCTGGAAGCCGCAGCCGTACGGCGCCAGCTTGCTGAGATCGAGCGACTTGTCGACGACGACGCAGTTGTCGGCGTACGCGATGGCGTGCCGGGCGAGGCTGGACTGGCCGAAGAACGAGCCGTAGACGGGTTGGCCGTCGCGCTGGTGGGTGGTGGAGCCGTCCATCCGGAAGCCCATGTAGTTGAGCATCAGCGAGTTCTCGCAGTAGCCGACGGCGCCCTCCATGCAGGCCGGGCAGGTGCGGCACGAGCGGAAGCTCATCAGCACGTGGTCGCCCACCTCGATGCCGCTGACGCCGGCACCGACCTGCTCCACGACCCCGGCGCCCTCGTGCCCGAACACCCGCGGAAACATCTCGGGGGGCAGGCTGTCGCGCAGCGAGAGGTCGGTGTGGCAGAGGCCGGCCGCGACGATCCGGACCAGCACCTCGTCGTCGCGGGGCTCGTCGAGGTCGACCTCCTCGAAGCCGAACTCTCCGCCCTGCTCGTTGACGATCACCGCCGTGGTTCTCATGCGTCGCGCTCCAGCCAGAAGTAGTAGAGGTCCTGCACGCCGAAGGCCGACTCGAGCTTGCCGTTCATGATCCCCATCAGGGTGTCGTCGTCGACCCGCTTGAAGTGGTCGAACACCGGCATCGCGTCGTAGACCATCGTCGCCGTGGTCTCTCCCCGGAACTCGACCGGCCACAGGGATGCCTCGGCGCCGCCGCCGGCCGCGAGGTTGGAGTAGAGCTCCCCGGCCTCATCGCGACAGATCAACGGCTTGGCGTCGAGCGGGCCGTCGAACCGCTTGCCGTGCCAGCGCACCTGCTCGAGCACGGCGCTCGCGATGTGCCCGGTCTTGAAGTCGCCACCCCGCCAGGGTCCGAGGATCTCGTCCACCGTGACGGGGGAGAGGTCGGCCCAGAGGGCGTCCAGCTCGGCGGGGTCAGCCTGGTCGGCGGCACGCAGCTCGTCGAACCGCTGCTTCACGTCGGTCATGGCGGCCAGCCTAGAGTGGTCCCGCCATGACCGAATCCGCCGCGCCCCGGCTCGCCGAGACCATCGCCGAGGTCGAGGATGCCTTGCTCTCGCGGTGGCCCGAGACCCGGCTGGAGCCATCGCTGGACCGGATCCTGGCGTTCACCGAGCTGCTCGGCGATCCCCAGCGGACGTACCCGTCGATCCACCTGACCGGCACCAACGGGAAGACCTCGACGGCGCGGATGATCGACACCCTGCTGCGCGCCCTCGAGCTGCGCACCGGACGGTTCACGTCTCCGCACGTGGAGCGGATGAGCGAGCGGATCTGCATCGACGGTGAGCCGCTGAGCGACGAGGCGTTCGTGCGCGCGTTCAACGAGGTGGCGCCGTACACCCATCTGGTCGACGCCAGCGAGGCGCATCCGCTGTCGTTCTTCGAGACCGTCGTCGGGATGGCGTACGCCGCCTTCGCCGACGCCCCGGTCGATGTCGCGATCGTCGAGGTCGGCATGGGCGGTGTCTGGGACGCCACCAACGTGATCGACGCCGCGGTGGCGGTGGTGCTGCCGATCGCCGTCGACCACGCCTCCTACCTGGGTGGCACGCCCGCCGAGATCGCCATCGAGAAGGCCGGCATCATCAAGCCCGACTCCGTGGCCGTGATCGCGCAGCAGTCGCCGGAGGCGGCCGAGGTGCTGCTGCGGCAGGCGGCCGAGGTCGGCGCTACCGTGGCTCGCGAGGGCCTGGAGTTCGGGGTCGTCTCGCGAGTGCCCGCCGTCGGTGGTCAGGTCGCGACCCTGCAGGGGATGCGGGCTCGCTACGACGAGGTGTTCCTCCCGCTGTACGGCGCCCACCAGGCCGAGAACGCGGCTATCGCGCTGGCTGCCGTCGAGGCGTTCCTGGGGGAGGACCCGCTCGACGACGCACTGGTGCGAGCGGCATTCGCGGAGGTCACGTCGCCGGGCCGGCTCGAGGTGATCCGCCGGAGCCCCACGATCGTGCTGGACGCCGCGCACAACCCGCACGGCGCCGCGGCGACCGCGGCGGCACTCGACGACTCGTTCCAGTTCGCGCCGCTGATCGGGGTGATCGGAGTGATGGCCGACAAGGACCACGAGGGCGTGCTGGCGGCGTTCGAACCGCACCTGCACCACCTGATCTGCACCCAGAACTCCACCGCCCGGGCCCTGCCCGCAGAGAAGCTGGCCGAGGCTGCGCTCGAGATCTACGACGAGGAGTCGGGTGACCGTCGTCCCGTCCCTGGCTGACGCGATCGACCAGGCCGCGGCGCTGGCCGAGGCAGGCGAGGCGTTCGGTGACCCGTTGGGCTCGGGCGCGGTACTGGTGACCGGCTCGGTGGTCACCGTCGGCGAGGCGCGGCTGCTGTTGGGAGGACCACGATGAGCGAGACCCCGCGGTCCCCGCGCCGCGGCATGTGCGCCGCGGTGCTCTCGCTCGAGGGGATCGTGCTCGGGCTGACCACGCCGGTGATGATCTCGATCTCGGACGTGGAGACGTCGACCGCGTTGTCGGTCGGCCTCGGGCTGATGCTGGCCTGCCTGCTCGTTGCCGGCCTGCTCCGCGCCGAGTGGGCCTACCTGCTCGGCTGGGTGATCCAGCTCGCCGCGATCGGGCTCGGGGTGCTGGTCACGATCATGTTCGTGCTCGGCCCGATCTTCGCGCTGCTGTGGGGGACGGCGTACTTCCTGGGCCGGAAGATCGAGTGGGAGCGGGCCGAGGCTTACGCCGCGCGCGACGCAGAAGCCGGGGCCTGAGCCTCGAGGTCTGTGGATAAGTCTTTGCACAACTAATGGGCAAGCGAGTGAGCGAGGATCTCCAGGGCCCGGCCCAGCTGGTCGTCGGTGATCCCGCCGAACCCGACGATCAGGCCGGTCAGTCGAGCCGAGCGGCAGTAGTCGGCCAGCAGCGGGATGTCGAAGCCCGCGTCGCGCGCGGCCAGATGCGCCCGTCGGGCGTCGCGCTCCGGCATCAACCAGGTCGAGTACATCCCGGCGAGCGGGCCGGCCAGCTCGGCGTACGGCGCCAGCGCGGCCGCCACGCGCGGTGCGCGCTCGGCGTACACGCGGCGAGCGGTGCGGACGACGCGGTCGACGTACCCGTCCCGGAGCAGTGAAAGGAAGGCGCGCTGGATCGGCCACGGTGCCGCCTCATGGGTGGCATCGCGGCGCGCGTTGATGGTGTCGAGGAGGTGCGGCGGCGGGACCATCCAGCCCAGCCGGAGACTGGGCGCAACGCTCTTGGAGGCGGTACCCAGGTAGGCCACCCGGCCGCGGTCCAGCGTGGCCAGCGCGGGCACCGGGGCCACGTCGTAGCGGAACTCGGAGTCGTAGTCGTCCTCCACCACCACCGCGTCGGCCCGGCGCGCGGCCTCGAGCAACCCGAGCCGCTCCTCGGCCGGCATCACGCGCCCCAGCGGGTGCTGATGCGCCGGGGTCACGTACGCCGCGACCCGGTCGGCGAGGTCGGTCAGCGGGTCGAGCGCCGGATGGTCGTGGACGTCGCGACCCGTGGTCCGAACGGTCTCGACGGCAGCGCGGTAGCCCGGGTCCTCGATCGCCACCGGCCCGGGCGGCAGCGCACCGAGTAGGTGCCGCAGGCCGTCGGTCGTGCCGCCGGTCACCACGATCTCGTCGGGGCCGCAACGCAGGCCGCGGGTTCGCGCGAGGTGCTCGGCCAAAGCGACCCTGAGGTCGGGGAGGCCGCGCGGGTCGTCGTACCCACGAGGTGGGGTGGCCGCCGAGACGTCCCGCCAGGCGCGCCGCCACCCGGCCGCGTGCCGCGGGTCGATCCAGGGCGTGCCGGTGTCCAGCCGGACCAGTCGCCGAGGCTCTGGATCGGGCCGCGGCGTCGAGACTCGCATCGGTGCCAGCCCGCCCGAGGCGACGTACGTCCCGGATCCGCGGCGCGCCTCCAGCCAACCCTCTGCCAGCAGCTGGTCGTAGGCCTGCTCGGCCACGGAGCGCGAGACGCCGAGGTCGGCGGCGAGCGCGCGGCTGCTCGGGAGCCGGTCGCCGCGGCGCAGGGTGCCGGCCAGCACCTGCTCGCGTACGCCGGCGGCGAGCTGGAGCCCGAGGGGCGTGGCCGAGGTGCGGTCCAGGGTGACGGGCAGGGTGGGCATATGAAGTGTCCTGGCGATCTGGCTCGGAATTGGCCCGTGTACACAGGCCACCTTGCCTTCAGGATAGAGCCGTGACCACGACTCCGCTCTCCCCCTCACCGCGCACCCGGATCAGCCGCGGCCGCAACCGCGCGGTCGACGACCGGTCCGCGCTGCACGCCTTCCTCGGCGACGCGCTGGTGGCTCACATCGGCGTCAACGTCGGTGCGCACCCGGTGGTGCTCCCCACGGCGTTCGCCGTGGACGTCGACGGTCCGGACCGCGACGGCACGCTGTACGTGCACGGGTCGGTCGCCGCGGGGTGGGTTCGCCGGTCCGGCGGCGCCTCGGTGTGCGTGACCATCACCGAGCTGGACGGGCTGGTGGCCGGGCGCTCGGCCTTCCACCACTCGATGAACTACCGGTCCGCCGTGGTGATCGGCGAGGCCCGGCTGGTCGAGGACGCCGATGAGCGAGCCCGTGCGTTGGCGATGATCGTCGACCAGATGATCCCCGGCCGCTCCGCGACGCTGCGGGCGCACACGAAGAAGGAGCTGGCTGCGACCGCGGTGCTCGCCGTACCCCTCCACGACGCGTCGATGAAGGCCCGCGACGGCGACCCGGTCGACGAGCCGGAGGACGTCGACGCCGGTATCTGGGGCGGGTACATCCCGCTCCGGCGGGTGGCGGCGGCTCCCGTCACCGCGATCGATTCGTCGGGCCCGCCCCCGGTCGACGTGGTCCGGCGCGCGGAGGCGCTGGGCTGACTGGATAGGGTGCGCGCCATGACGCAGCGCACGTTGGTGATCCTCAAGCCCGACGCCGTACGCCGGGGACTGGTCGGGGAGGTCCTGTCGCGGTTCGAGGCCAAGGGCCTGACGATCGTCGCCATGCAGCATCGGCTCATCGACGGTGAGCTCGCGGACCGGCACTACGCCGAGCACGTCGAACGGGACTTCTACCCGCCGCTGCGCACCTTCGTGACCAGTGGCCCGCTCGTCGCGATGGTGCTCGAAGGGGACGAGGCCATCGAGGTCGTGCGCACCCTCAACGGTGCGACCGACGGGCGCAAGGCGGCGCCCGGCACGATCCGCGGCGATCTCTCCCTGTCGAACCGCGAGAACCTCGTGCACGGCTCGGACTCGCCCGAGTCGGCCGAGCGCGAGATCGTCATCTGGTTCCCCGACCTCTGAGCGTTTCCACAGCAACGACCCCGTCGGTTTCCGCGCCTCCCAGTCGGGGCAGTCTCTGGCGATGGAGCCGCTGAACCGACCCATCGACGACCCGTTCTTCGCCGAGCTCAGGCGTCGTCGTCCCGACATCGACATCGTGCTGGTGCCGCCGGAGCCACCGCCCGCCGATCCCCGCACCGACGCCGAGCTGGCCGCGGCCGAGGCGCTGATCCGGGTCGGCACCCAGGCCCGGCAGCTGTGGGGCGCGATCGCGCCGGACCCGGGGCGCGGGCCCGAGGTGCGCTACCGCTTCGGCCGCGACTCCGCCAGCGTCCGGCCGGTCGCGACCCTGACGACGCGCCGTGACGACGGCTTCGAGGTGCTGGTCCGGCTCCGGCACGAGCTCGAGAGCGACGGCTGGGACGTACGCCGAGCGGAGGCGAGCGTCGAGCGACTGATCGGCGTTCTGGCCGAGCTCGACGCCTCGGCGTCGTACGCCCCGGCACTGGGCGTCCTCGTCTTCACGATGAGCGGCCCGTCGATACCGGTCGGCCGGGAGCGTGCCCGTGAGCTCACCGCCTCCGGACGGCGTCGGTGATGGAGGTCGTGCCGGTCTCGGTCGGGGTTGCGTCCTGGTCCTGGGACGAGCAGCACCTCGACCTCGCCGCGGCCTCGAGGCAGATCGACCGCGCCGGTACCGCCGGGTTCACCGGCTCGGTCTCCGGTGCCGCGTCGCGGTTCACCGGAGCCTGGACCCGACTCGCCGCCGACCTCGGCACCGAGTGCGAGACCCGTGCCGACGGGCTGCGCACCGCCATCGGTGACTACCTCCGCAGCGACGAGGGGTCGTTTCAGGACCTGCTCGCGCTCGGCAGCTACCTCCACGAGATCCGATGACCACGATCACGGTGCCGCCGGAGCCGCGGCTGGTCCCGCCGATGGCGGTCGACCCCGACGGCATTCGGGGCTGCGGGGCCGACCTGCGCGCGGCGTCCGCGCAGATCGACGACCTGGGCACGTTCGTCGCGGGCGGAGCCCGGATCCGCGACTGGTCCGGCCTCGGCGCGACGTCGTACCGCCAAGCGATCGGCCCGACCGGCCGCCGGGCGGACGCCATGTCGCTCGCGTTGCGGGCGGTGGCCCGCCGGGTGGATGCCCACGCGGAGGAGATGCTCCGGCTGGACAGCCGACGCGGCCATCTGGTCGACGTGCGGGCAGACCTCGCGAGGGAGGTCGCGGCACTGCGGACCGGCCCCGCAACCGAGGCTGAGGCTGACGCGGTGGCCCGTCGGGTGGCCGCGTTCGAGCAGGACCTGACGGCCTGGACGGATGCGGTCACCGCCGAGGAGACCGCCATGTCCGAGGCGTTCGAACGGGTGCTCACTCTCGAGCAGGTCGAGCAGCGGTACGCCGGCGCCGCGGATCCGGCCGACGATGCCCTGGCCGGCAAGCCGCCCGCCGGGGCATCTCCGGAGCAGGTCAACGACTGGTGGGACCGGCTGACCCGCGAGCAGCAGCTGGCGGTGGTCGTGGCGACGCCGGGGGCGATCGGCAACCTCGACGGCATCCCGGCCAGCGCCCGGCATGCCGCCAACACCGTCGCCCTCGACCGCGACCTCGCCGACCCCACGGTCCCGTGGCCGGACAACGCCCGGGCGGCCGAGGAGGCGCTTCGCGAGATCGCCTCGCGCACCGACCCGGTGACCGGTGAGCCGATTCCCGCCTATGTCTACATCTACGACCCCGGCGCGTTCGACGGCGACGGCCGGATCGCGATCGCCGCGGGCGACCCGGGCACGGCCGACAACGTCGCGGTCGTGGTCCCGGGGCTCGGCACCGACGCCACCAGCGCGCCCTACCACGCCGACCGGGTGGCGACGCTCTACGAGGCGGCCCGCACCCTCGACCACACGCAGACCAACGCCACGCTGTTCTGGGTCGGGTACGACGCCCCCGACAACCTGCCCTGGGGAGGCGGGTGGGACGCGGCCGGGGTGGTCCGCGAGGATCTCGCCGAGGCCGGAGGCGCGCGGCTGGCCGACACCATCGACGGGCTGCGCGCCGGCCGCGACGGTGAACCGGCCCACCTGACCGCGATCGGCCACAGCTACGGCTCGACCACGCTCGGCCACGGCGCCCACGACGAGGGCCTGGCCGTTGACGACATCGTGGTCGTCGGCAGCCCGGGGCTCGGCGGCGACACCGACCACGCCGACGAGCTCGGCATCGACCCGGACCACGTCTGGGCCGGGGCCAACAGCAACGATCCGGTGGCCGACCTCGGCAACCACGGCGCATTCCACCTCGAGGTGTTCGGTGGTCTCGGTCTGGGCGACGACCCGGTCGAGGACGACTTCGGCGCCAACCGGTTCCAGGCCGAGTCGACGTCCCGCGGAGGAAGCAACCCGTTCGTCGACCACTCGAGGTACTTCGACCACGACACCGAGTCGCTGGCCAACATCACCCGGATCGTCAACGGCGACTACGCCGACGTCGTCAGCGCGGACCACGTGTACGACCCCTGGCTCGGTGACCCCGAGGACCCCGAGGCCGACCGCGAGCCGACCGCCCCGAACACCCACTGACCGCACGGCGTGCCTCCGCCGTTCTGGCGCCCGCGAAACCTACGCTCGGATCGGGTCCGGCGGGTGCGTGCGCACGCCGCCCACACCTGCGTATCCGGGAGGGTCCCGAACGCGGGTCTTCCCCGAAAGCGCGCGCCGAAGCCACGTGAGGCCTGCTCATGGCGAACAGCTTCATCGGCCGGGACATGGCCGTGGACCTCGGCACCGCCAACACCCTGGTGTACGTCCGGGGCAAGGGCGTGCTGCTCGACGAGCCCAGCGTGGTGGCGATCAACCAGACCTCCGGTGAGCTGCTCGCCGTCGGCCACGAGGCGAAGCGGATGATCGGCCGCACGCCCGGCCACATCACCGCCATCCGCCCGCTCAAGGACGGCGTGATCGCCGACTTCGACGCGACCGAGCAGATGCTGCGGTACTTCATCCAGCAGATCCATCGGCGCCGCTACTTCGCCAAGCCCCGGATGGTGATCTGCGTGCCCAGCGGCATCACCCCGGTCGAGCAGCGCGCCGTCAAGGAGGCCGGCTACCAGGCCGGCGCCCGCCGCGTCTACATCATCGAGGAGCCGATGGCGGCGGCGATCGGCGCCGGGCTGCCGGTGCACGAGGCCACCGGCAACATGGTGGTCGATGTCGGCGGCGGCACCACCGAGGTCGCCGTGATCTCGCTCGGCGGCGTCGTCACCTCCCTCTCGATCCGGACCGCCGGCGACGACCTCGACGCGGCGATCGCCGCCTGGATGAAGAAGGAGCACTCCCTGCTGCTGGGGGAGCGCACGGCCGAGGAGGTCAAGCTGACCGTCGGCTCGGCCTTCCCCGCGCCCAACGAGCCGGAGGCCGAGATTCGCGGCCGCGACCTGATCTCCGGGCTGCCGCGCACGGTCGTGGTGTCCAGCGCCGATGTCCGGGTGGCGATGGAGGAACCGGTACACGCGATCGTGGACGCCGTCCGGGCGACCCTCGACCAGACCCCGCCCGAGCTGGCCGGCGACATCATGGATCGAGGCATGGTGCTCACCGGCGGCGGTGCCCTGCTCCGCGGTCTCGACGAGCGGCTGCGCGACGAGACCGGCATGCCAGTGCACGTCGCCGAGGATCCCCTGGTCTCGGTGGCGATGGGCGCCGGCCGCTGTGTCGAGGAGTTCGAGGCCCTGCAGCAGGTGCTGGTCTCGGAGCAGCGGCGGTTCGTGGCGTGACTCCCCGGCCCACCCCACCCCGCCCGCTCGTCGTGGCGTTGGTCCTCGCCTCCGTGAGCCTGATGACACTGGACGCCGGGACCGACGACGGCTCGGCCCTCGAGCCGGCCCGGCAGGCGGTGGGCGAGGTGTTCGGTCCGATCGAGGCCGGCACCACTGCGGTGATCCGGCCCATCGCGGGGATCCCCGAATGGTTCCGCGACCACGACTCCATGCGCGACGAGATCGACGACCTGGAGGCCGCGAACGCCCAGCTGCAGGCCGAGGTGCGCACCTCCGGGTTCGACCGCAATCGGCTCGCCGAGTACGACGGACTGACGGCCGCCGCCGATCGCCTCGGCTACGCGATGGTGCCCGCCCGGGTGATCGGGCTGGGTGCGTCGCAGTCGTTCTCCGCCACCGTCACGATCGACGCCGGGTCGCGGGCCGGGCTGCACGCCGACATGACCGTGCTCAACAACGACGGCCTGGTGGGCCGGATCCTGCGGGTCACCCGCACCACCGCCACCGTGCTGCTGATCGTCGACGCCGACTCCACGGTCGGCGGTCGGGTGGGCGACACCATGAACCTCGGATTCCTGAGCGGCCAGGGCGAGACCGGCGGCGACGCGGGGCTCGACCTTCGCCTGGTCGACCAGTCCGTGGTCCCGGCCAAGGACGCCACCGTGGTCACGTGGGGCAGCGACGGCGAGGGACCGTACGTCGCCGGCGTACCGATCGGCCGGGTCACCGAGGTCTTCTCCAACCTGCGCGACAGTTCCACGCGAGCGGTCATCGAGCCGTTCGTCGACTTCGCCGAGCTGGACCTGGTCGGCGTCGTCGTACCCCTGGGCACCGAGAGCGACCGCGCCGTGATCGAGGCGGACGGGAGTCTCGAGCGATGACGCCGGCCAGGGCCTTCGGCGCCACGGTGGCGCTCACGCTCGCGCTGGTGCTGCAGGTCTCGGTGTTCCCGCACGTCGCCTGGCACGGCGTGGTCCCGAACGTCGTGCTGCTCGTCGTCGTCGGCGCCGCCCTGGTCCGCGGTGCCCAGTTCGCGATGGTGCTGGGCTTCGTGGCCGGAGTCCTCCTCGATCTGGCTCCGCCGGCCGACCACGTCGCCGGCCGCTGGGCGCTGGCGCTGCTACTCGTGGGGTACGTCGCCGGCCGGGCGCTGCCCGACACCCGGCCCACCCTGCCCGCGGTGCTGGTCACGGTCGCGGCCTCGTCGTTCCTCGGAACCTCCGTGTTCGCGCTCAGTGGACTGGTGCTGCGCGACCCCGCGGTCGCCGTCCCCGACCTGCTGCAGGTCATCGGCGGCGCCCTGGTGTGGGACCTGCTGGTGACGCCGATCGTGCTGCCTCTCGTCATGGGCCTGTTCAACCGACTCGACCCCGAGCAGGTCCTGGCCCGATGAGCAGCCCGGCGCAGAAGAGCCGACTGCGGCTGATCGTGATCCAGGCGCTGGTGTTCTCTCTCTTCGCGACCCTGTTCGTCCGGCTCTACTACCTGCAGGTGGTCTCCGGCGAGAAGTACCAGGGTCAGGCCGCCGCCCAGTCGGTGCGTGACATCGTCGTGCAGCCGCAGCGCGGGCTGATCGTCGACGCGATGGGCCGTCCGCTGGTCGCGAACCGGATGTCCTGGGTCGTCTCTGTCGACCCTTCGATGCTGGAGGATCTCGAAGCGGCCCAGCAGCGCAAGCTGTTGCGCCGCGTCGCGGATGCCCTGGCCGTGCGGCCGCGGTCGGTCACCCAGCGCCTCGAGGAGTGGAACGGGTCGCCGTACCAGCCGGTGCCGGTCGCGGAGGACGTCCGTCAGAAGCGAGCGCTCCGGATCCTGGAGCAGCCCGAGGACTACCCGGGCGTGCTCGTCGAGCAGCAGACCGTGCGCGCCTACCCGCGCCCGTTCGGCATCAACGCGGCGCACGTCCTCGGCTACCTGAGCCCGATCACCGAGGAGGAGTACTACAAGGCGCGCAAGGACGGCGATCGCTCGGTCAACGGCGCCTCCTCAGTGGGCCGCTCCGGCGTCGAGAAGGAGTACGACGCCTGGCTGCGCGGCATCCCCGGCTACCGCAGCGTCGGAGTCGACTCGATGGGCCGGGTCCTCGACGACGAGGGCGAGCTGAAGAGCCAGCCCGGCGACACCCTGGTCACCTCGATCGACGCGAAGGTGCAGAGCGTCGTCGAGCAGCAGCTCGCGCAGATGATCGCGACCGCCCGGGCGACCGTCGACCCGGTCAGCGGACGCCCCTACGTCGCCGACTCGGGCGCCGCTGTGGTGATGGAGGCGGACACCGGCCGGATTGTGGCGATGGCCAGCCAGCCGACGTACAACCCCGCGCTGTGGGTGGGCGGGATCACCCGGAAGCAGCTGGCCAACCTCTACTCGGCCAAGGCGGGCACCCCGTTGCTCGGCCGGGCCACCCAGGGCCAGTTCGCCCCCGGATCGACCTGGAAGCCGTTCATGACCGCGGGCGCGCTCACCAACGGCTACGGGTTCGACACCCGGCTGAACTGCTCGTCGTCCTTCCGGGTCGGCAACCGAGATTTCAAGAACTACGAGTCCGGCGCCTACGGCCTGATCGGGTTCGACAAGGCGCTCGAGGTCTCGTGCAACACCTTCTTCTATCGCGTCGGCTACGACTTCTGGCAGCGCTTCGGCTCCGACGTCGCCGATGTGCACGCCCGCGACCCGCTGGTAGAGGAGGCACAGGAGTTCGGCTTCGGCAGTGAGACCGGCATCGACCTGCCCGGCGAGGCCTCCGGCCGGATCGCCGACCGCAAGTGGAAGCGGGCCTACTACAAGTCGCAGAAGGACTACTACTGCCGGATCGCCCAGCGGCCACAGGGCTCGAAGACCAGCGACTTCGTCTACAAGTTCGCCCACGAGTTCTGCATCGAGGGGTACGCCTACCGCGCCGGCGACGCGGTGAACTTCGCGATCGGCCAGGGCGACACCATCGTCACCCCACTGCAGTTGGCCCGGGGCTACGCCGCGATCGCCAACGGCGGCACCCTCTACGAGCCGCGGATCGGCAAGGCGATCGTCGCCCCAGACGGCACCGTGGTCCGCCGGATCGCGCCCAAGGCGGCCGGCCGGGTGGACGTCCCGGACCACGTCATCGGCTACATCGACGAGGCCCTCAAGGGGGTCACCCGACAGGGCACGATGGCCTGGAAGATGGGCGGCTTCCCGCTCGACGAGGTGCCGATCCGGTCCAAGACCGGCTCGGCCGAGGTCTACGGCAAGCAGTCGACGTCGTGGGTCGCGTCGTACTCCGACGACTACGTCGTGGTGATGATGATCAGCCAGGGCGGTACCGGCTCCGGCACCTCCGGACCCGGCGTCCGCAAGATCTGGGAGGCGCTGTACGGCGTGCGTGGGGAGCAGGTGGTTCCCGGCGCGGCCGCGATCCCCGGCAGCGCGCCGCCCTCGGGGTTGCCGACGTTCCGCAACGACGGCTCGATCTTGCCGCCGAAGGAGGACTGAGCATGATCCGACGCGTGAACGGGGTGGACTGGGTGCTGCTCGGCGTCGTGCTGCTCCTGTGTGTGCTCGGCAGCCTGCTGGTCTGGTCGGCCACCGATCAGGCCTACCTGGAGAAGCAGGTGGTCAACATCGCGATCGGGCTGGTGCTGATGCTCGTGGTGATGGCGACCGACCATCGCTGGGTCCGGATCCTCGCGCCGCTGGTGTACGCCGCATCCGTCGGCGGACTGGCCCTGGTCCTCACGATGGGCAGCACCGTCAACGGCTCGCGCTCGTGGCTGATGGTCGGTGGCCTGTCGATCCAGCCGTCGGAGTTCGCCAAGCTCGCGGTGGTGATCGGCATGGCGCTGGTCGTCGCGGAGCGGGCCGAGGGCCGCTGGCGGGCCCGCGTCGGCGTCGTCGACGTGACCGCGATGCTCGCTGTCGCTGCCGTACCCACCACGCTGATCCTGCTCCAGCCCGACCTCGGCACCATGCTCGTGCTTTCGGCCATCGTCTTCGGGGTGCTCGCCGCGGCGGGTACCCCGCGTCGCTGGCTCGGGCCGCTCGGCCTGGGTGCCGGAGCGGCGGGATTCGCCGCGATCGCCGGCGGCTGGCTCAAGGACTACCAGCTCGACCGTTTCCTCGCCTTCACGAACCCCGACCTGGATCCGCGGGGCGCGGGCTACAACGTCGAGCAGGCCCGGATCGCCGTCGGCAACGGCGGCCTGTTCGGCCAGGGACTGTTCGAGGGGTCGCAGACGCAGTCCGGTTTCGTCCCCGAGCAGCACACCGACTTCGTCTTCACCGTGGCCGGCGAGGAGCTCGGTCTGTTCGGGGCCGGACTACTGATCGCGCTGCTCGCGATCGTGATCTGGCGGGCGTTGCTGATCGCGGCGCGCACCGACGACGTGTTCGGCCGGGTGGCCGCGGCGGGGATCGCCTGCTGGCTCGGGTTCCAGGCCTTCCAGAACATCGGGATGTGCCTCGGCATCATGCCGGTGACCGGGGTGCCGCTCCCGTTCGTGTCGTACGGCGGTAGCTCGATGTTCGCGGTGATGCTCGCCGTTGGCCTGCTGCAGAACATCCACCTGCGCGCGAGGTCCGCTCCGGCGGCTCGGTTGGAGCCCGCAAGGAGGGCCTTGGTGCGAGCCTGAATCATCGGCTTGGCAGGATGTGGCTCGTGCTCTCGATCCAGGTGCTTCCGCGACGTGGGGTCATCCTGCGTTCGGCAGCGGCCACGCTTGAGATCATGATCGTGCTGATCGCGGCGCACACCTGGGCGGGCGGAGCGCTGCCGGAGACCGGCTGGATCATGGCAGCGGGCGGCCTCGTCTTCGCTGCCGGCACCTTGGTCCTTCGCGGTCGCGTGCCTCTGCGCGCGATGGTCCCGGCGTTGGTCGTCGCCCAGCTGCTGCTGCACTCCTGGATAGTGGTGCTGGCTCCGGCGGCCGAGCACGCCCACGGCAGCCACCTCGACCTCACCTGGCAGATGGTCCTGGCCCACGTCGTGGGCGGCGCCTTCACAGCCCTGGTCTGGGAGCTGCGTCGGCGCGCGGTCGAGGTGCTGTCGTCCTGGACAGACGTCGGCCTCGTGCCGGTGCCGATCTTCCTGCGCCCGGTCGCCCGCTATGCGCCGGTGCTGCCGCTGCGGCGCCCGCTGGTCGTCGTACCCCTACGTGGGCCTCCGGTCGGATTCGCCTGACCGTTCGACCAAACACGTACGACCAACCACGAAGGAAAACTCATGCACGTACGACGTACTTTCGCGCGCCTCGGCGCCACCGCCGGTGCCGCCGGCCTGCTCACCCTCGGGCTCGCCGCTCCGGCGTCGGCCCACGTCACCCTCACCCCGAGCGACACGGCCGCCGGCGCCTACGTGGTGCTGACGTTCAGCGTTCCGCACGGTTGCGACGGGTCGGCCACCACCGGGATCACCATCCAGATGCCGGAGGAGATCCTGTCGGTGACGCCGACGCGCAACGCCTACTACGGCGTCGCGAAGAAGATGGTGCAGCTCGACGAGCCGGTCGAGGACGCCCACGGAAACAAGATCACCGAGCGGGTCGGCGAGGTCACCTACACCTCCAAGCTGCCCCTGCCTGACGGCGAGCGCGATGCGATGGAGCTCTCGCTGCAGCTACCCGACGCGGCGGGGGAGACGCTCGCGTTCCCGGTGCTCCAGAAGTGCGAGAAGGGCGAGACCGGCTGGACCGAGATCCCGGCCGAGGGTCAGGACGAGGAGGAGCTCGAGCACCCCGCCCCGGTCGTGACGATCACCGAAGCCACCGGTGACGCGCATGGTGGGGCCACCACGGAGCCGGCCGAGACCACCGACGACGCGGATGACTCCGACGACGGCAACGGTCTCGCCGTGGCCGGACTCGTGGTCGGAGCCGCCGGCCTGATCGTCGGCGGTACTGCACTGTCGCGCACGCGACGCCGGTCGTGACCTGGAGGGCGCGAGCGCTGGCCGCCGGGTGGCTGGCCGCGCTCGCGCTCTTCCTGGCGGCCCCCCCGGCCGCCGCCCACGCCACCCTCGTCTCCACCGATCCGGTGGAGGGTGAGGTGCTGCCCGAAACTCCGGACGTCGTCACGTTCACCTACGACGAGCGGGTCGTGCTCTCCGACGACTCCATCCAGGTGTTCGACGCGGCGGGCGAGCCGGTCGACTCGACGGCGAATGGAGAGAACGAAGTCGTCACGGCGGATCTCCCGGACGACCTCGAGAACGGCACCTACGTCGTCGCGTGGCGGGTTGTTTCCGCTGACGGCCACCCGATCAGCGGGTCGCTGACGTTCTCGATCGGCGCGCCCAGCGAGAACGTCGTCGCCCCGGATGTCGGGGGCGATGCCTCTGCCGGGACCGAGGCCGACCTCGGCATCGCGCAGGTGCTCGGGTACGCCGGGCTGCTGGTAGCCGCGGGGCTGGCCGTCTTCTGCGCGTGGATGCTCGGCGATGCCCGGCCGCCGCCGGAGACCATGACGCGCCTGCGTCGGTGGCAGCGTGCCGCCACCGTGCTGGCGATCGGTGCTGCTGCGGCCGGCGTCCCGCTCGCGGGTGCCTACCAACTGGGTCTCGGCATGCAGGGGCTCACCGACCGGGCCGCGTACGACCTCGATCTGGTCGGCGACGACATCCTGGTCCTCGCCCTCCAGGCGGGGGGCCTGGTCCTTGCTCTGCTCCTCCGGGGCCGCCGCGTGCCGGTGACCGTGGCGGCCGCGCTGGCGGTCTGTTCGCCGGCCCTCGTCGGTCACACCAGGGCCTATGAGCCGGTCCCGCTGCTCGTGGTCACCGACGCGCTGCACCTCGGCACGGGTGCGGTCTGGTTGGGCGGCCTGGTCGGGCTGGCGATCACGCTGCCGGCGATCCGCGGCCGCCGCCGAGACGCGGGCGCGGTGGTCTCGCGATTCTCCAGCATCGCCGCGGGGGTGCTGGCGCTGCTCGTAGCGAGCGGCACTCTCTCCGGGTGGCGGATCGTGGGGTCGTGGGACAACCTCTTCCACACGACGTACGGCCGGCTGCTGCTGGTCAAGATCGGCATCGCGCTGCTCGTGATGGCCCTCGCCGCTTGGAACCGGTGGCGGCTGCTGCCACGGCTGTCCGGCGCCATCGGCCACGACGCCGGGGTTGCCGCGGTCGGCCTGGTTCGGCGCACTGTGGTCGTCGAGGCTGGTCTGCTGCTGGCAGTCCTGAGCGTCACCGGTTTCCTGGTCAACCAGCCGCCGCGGGAGCAGCCGGAGGCGGCAGCACCCGCGCCCGGTCGCGTCGAGAGTGTCGTGGTCGGTGACCTTCGGGTGCTGGCGACCCTGGCGCCGGGCGAGGTCGGCGCCAACACGGTGACCGTTCAGATCCAGGACCAGGCCGGTGATCCGGTCGACGCGTTCGCCGCGCCCGAGGTCTCGCTGGCCTCCGACGGGGTCGACCTCGGCGTCGTACCGGTCAGGCCGGTCGGTGCCGGGACCTACGCCGCCGAGGCGGTCATCCCGGCGCCCGGCGTTTGGCGGGTGCAGGTCAGTCTGAAGGCCAGCGAGTTCGACAACCCGGTACTGACGCTGACGTTCGAGGTGGGGTGAAGTTTGGGCGGTTCAACAGCATCGTGTTGAACGGTGCTCGTAATCGGACGTACACAACGGACGAGGGCGGTCCGTGGCCAGGCGGGAGCCTTGGTCTCACAAGCCCGATATGTACGTTCAGTTACGAGGCAGCTGCCCACTCCTGCCGAAGTCCTTGTACGCAGCGGCGCCCGCGCCGTATGCCGATCGGCAGGGCCAGCACTCCCGCGGCGACGATTCCAGTCGGGAGGCGTCCGTCCAACCGGCGGTTGAGCAGTGCATTGTTCGCCTGGCTGCACAACACCGAACCGTTGCTCTGGCGCGACAACGCCGATCCGGAGCTTTGGTACGAGAGCAGAGAAGCGAACGACATCGCCGACCCGATCGAGCCCGCGGAGGCGAAGGAGGCCACGCTCTCGATCGACTTGCTCCACGGCGAGGATGCGGCGTTGGGCCCGCGCCCTGACGGACTGCGTGGGCGCATCGTCGCCGAACTCAAAACGCGCGGCGCCGACGTCACCCGGCCTACTTGACCGTGGCCGTGACCGGCACGGTGTGCAGGAACCCGTCGACGCGGACCTGCACGAAGAACCGGTAGCGGCCAGGCTTCGCGAACTCGGTGTGGAACGTGAGCCGGGTGCCGTCGTCGGTGGTCTCGGGCTCGCCGTACGGGTGCACGTGCACGAATGCGCCGGTGCGGAGCTGGAACCCGGTGACGTGGGCGTAGCTGCCCAGGTAGCTGCCAAGGGTGACGGGTCCGGTGCCGTCGTCGACCGTGATCTGCATCCGGCCGTCGGGGCCGGCGTCGAGCGGGTGGTCGAGGGCCACCCGGACCACTCCGTCGTTGGCGATCGGGCCACCCGTCGGCTCGACAGCCTCCCAGGCGCCGGGCACCACCTCGTTGCGGCCGAGGACCACGTGCCCGTTGGACGCATCGGGGCCGGGGGTGAACTCGGTCAGCACCCGGTAGGAACCCGGTCCGGCCAGCGCGACCCGCGCCCGCCAGGTGCCGTCCTTGCCCTGGACCGGATGCAGGTGCCGGAAGTCCTGCAGGTCGTTGCGGACGACGTACAGGTGCAGCAGCTTGGTCTGCTCCGCGACGTACTTGCGGAGGGGCCGGCCCTCGCGGTCGACGATCCGGAAGCTGAGGTCGCCCGGCTGACCTGAGTAGCGCGGCAGTCGTACGTCGACGAGCGACAGACCGGCGGCGCTGAACCGGGTGCCGTCGCCGGTGACCTTCTCACCCTCCGGGTGCGTGTGCCCCGGTGCGCCGTCCGACGGCGGCGAGAGCACGATGACGTCGTCATCGCGCGGAGGCTCGTCGTCGCTGCATCCCGCCACCAGGAGTACGGCGACGAGTACGAGGGCAACCGGTCGGAGCAGCGTCACGCCTCGGACCGTACCCCGCGAACCATCACGTCCACGGGTGAGCGCAGCGGCTCGGGACCACAGCGCAGGTCACCGTCGACAACGAGTACGTCGGCAGCCGAACCGGCCCATAGCGACCCGGTCTCGTCGCCGACGCCGCAGGCTTCCGCGGCGAACGACGTCGCCGTAGCGAGCGCCTCCGCGACCGAGTAGCCACCGGTGACCAGGTCCTCGATCGCCAGCGCGATGCTGCCGTGTGGCTTGGTCGCGATCGCACCGTCGTCCACGCCGGTGACGACCCGCACGCCGTGTTGACGGATGCGGGTGACGACCTCGATACGCGCTGCGTTGAACGTCGTCGGGTCGAGGCCCGTCCTCCGCATCGCCTCCACGATGCCGGGCGGGGGCGCGGGCAAGGCCTCGAACGCGGCCTGGTCGAAGCCCAGCGTCGGGTCCACGACCACGCCCGCGGCGGCCACCCCGTCGAGCAGGTCGTCGGGGATGCGCAGTCCCTCCTCGGTGAGGCCGGTGAAGTGCTCGAGCCCGTCGACACCCGCCGCCAAGGCGTGCTCGATGCCCCACAGCGAGTGCGCGTGCGCGAGCACGTCCAGACCCAGCTCGTGGGCGAGCTCGACCAGCGCGCGCAGCTCCTCCGGTGCGAACTGCACGCCGAAGATGTCGGTGCCGACGGTCAGCATCCCGCCGGATGCCATCACCTTGACGACGTCGACTCCGCGTTCGTGCCGCTCCTCCAGGGCGGCCCTGATGCCGGAGAGGCCGGCGACCTCGCCGCCCAGGTAGTGGCAGTGGCCGCCCTCGGTCGTGATCGGAGGCCCGGCCGCGACGATCCGCGGCAGTCCCGGTGTTGCTCGCTCGCGGGCCGCGATTGTCCGGTAGTGCCGGTCGCCGAGATCGCGGACGGTGGTGACCCCGGCCCGCACCTGGCTGCGCAGCGACTGATCGATCGTGGCGTCGATCTCGTCGTCGCTCTGGCCCCCGACGCGTTCCAGCGACCCGAGCGAGCCCTCGGCCACCAGGTGGGTGTGCGCGTTGATCAGCCCGGGCAGCACCGTGCCGTCGTACGACGTCAGCGTGCAGCCCTCGGGGAGTTCGCAGCCGAACGCCTCGACGCCGGCGATCCGGTCACCCTCGACCAGCACCGTGGCGCCACCCTCGAGGAACCGGTGGCCGTCGAAGGCAACGGGGGCACGCACCGCTCGCATGTGCATCTGCTCAGTCTGGTCCGTAGAGTTCGCTCGTGCCAGAGTCCCTGTTCGCCCGCCTCGAGCCGCGTCTGCCGTCGGTCACCAAGCCGATCCAGTACGTCGGCGGCGAGCTGAACTCCGTCGTGAAGGACTGGGACTCCGTCGAGGTCCGGTGGGCGCTGATGTACCCCGACGCATACGAGGTGGGCCTGCCCAACCAGGGCGTGCAGATCCTCTACGAAGTGCTCAACGAGCGTGACTGGATCCTGGCCGAGCGCACCTACTCGGTGTGGCCCGACATGGAGGCGGTGATGCGGGAGGACGAGATCCCGCAGTTCACCGTCGACGGTCACCTGCCGGTCGCCGCCTTCGACGTTTTCGGGCTCAGCTTCTCCACCGAGCTCGGCTACACCAACATGCTCAACGCGCTCGACCTCGCCGGCATCCCGCTGCACGCCGAGGACCGCACCGACGAGCACCCGATCGTGCTCGCCGGCGGCCATGCCGCGTTCAACCCGGAGCCGATCGCCGACTTCCTCGACGCCGCGGTCCTGGGCGACGGCGAGGAGATCGTGCTGGCAATCTCCGAGGTGGTGCGCGAGTGGAAGGCCGAGGGTCGCCCCGACGGGCGCGACGAGCTGCTCCGGCGCCTCGCGGTCACCGGCAACGTCTACGTGCCGCGGTTCTACGACGTCACCTACGCCGCGGACGGAGCGATCGCGGCCGTCGTACCGAACAGGTCAGGCATCCCGCACCGGATCCGCAAGCACACCCTGATGGACCTGGACGCCTGGCCCTACCCGGCCAAGCCGTTGGTGCCGCTGGCCGAGACCGTCCACGAGCGGTACTCCGTGGAGATCTTCCGCGGCTGCACTCGCGGCTGCCGGTTCTGCCAGGCCGGGATGATCACCCGGCCGGTGCGCGAGCGCTCGATCGAGACGATCGGCGCGATGGTCGAGAACGGCATCCGCCAGTCCGGCTTCGAGGAAGTCGGCCTGCTGTCCCTGAGCAGCGCCGACCACACCGAGATCGGCGAGGTGGCCAAGCAGCTCGCCGACCGCTACGAGGGGACCAACGTCAGCCTGAGCCTGCCGAGCACCCGGGTGGATGCCTTCAACATCACCCTGGCCGACGAATTCTCCCGCAACGGCCGCCGGTCCGGACTGACGTTTGCTCCGGAAGGCGGCAGCGAGCGGATGCGCAAGGTGATCAACAAGATGGTCACCGAGGAGGACCTGATCCGCACCGTCGCTGCGGCCTACTCCAGTGGCTGGCGCCAGGTGAAGCTCTACTTCATGTGCGGGCTCCCGACCGAGACCGACCAGGACGTGCTGGCGATCGCCGACCTGGCGAAGAAGGTGATCGCCAAGGGTCGCGAGGTGACCGGCCGCAACGACATCCGCTGCACCGTCTCCATCGGCGGGTTCGTCCCGAAGCCGCACACCCCGTTCCAATGGGCGAGCCAGCTCGACCACGAGACCACCGACGAGCGGCTGAAGAAGCTCCGAGACACCGTGCGCGAGGACCGCAGGTACGGACGGGCCATCGGGTTCCGCTACCACGACGGCAAGCCGGGCGTGGTCGAAGGACTGCTCAGTCGCGGCGACCGACGGGTCGGCGCCGTGATAGAGCAGGTCTGGCGCGACGGCGGCCGGTTCGACGGCTGGAGCGAGCACTTCTCCTACGACCTCTGGATGGCCTCCGCCGAGAGCGCGCTGAGCGGCACCGGCGTCGATGTCGACTGGTACACCACCCGCGAGCGTGAGTACGACGAGGTCCTCCCGTGGGACCACCTCGACTCCGGCCTCGACAAGGACTGGCTGTGGGCCGACTGGGAGGACGCGCTCGCCGTCGCCGACGGTGCGGACATCGAGGTCGAGGACTGCCGCTGGACGCCCTGCTACGACTGCGGCGTGTGCCCGGAGATGGGCACCGACATCCAGATCGGCCCGACCGGGAAGCAGCTGCTGCCGCTCAGCGTGGTGTGAGCGGCAGCAGCTTGGGAGAGACCCTTTACTTCAGGATCTTCTCGTCCAGCTTGTCTTTGCCTTCGACGTAGCAGACCAGGTGGTCGCCGTTGTTGACGTCGCTCGGGTCCTCGATGACCGCGTTCAGCTCGAGGTTGGCATCGGCGTCGATGATCTCTTGGTCCTCAGCGCTGACGGCGACCCGGCAGTAGTCGGCCATGCCGAGCTCGATGGCCTCCTTGTTCTCGGAGTCGACCTCCTCGACGGCAACGATCTCGCCGTCGTGGGACTCGCTGCACTCCTTCTTCAACATCGTGACCTCGTTGTCTTCGGTCTCGATGTTGACGCACTGGCCGACCTCGGCGTTGTCCGGCGTGATGGCGTTGTTGAAGATCCACACACCGCCCGCGACGAGGCCGATCCAGGCCAGGATGCCCAGGGAGCCGAGCACCAGACCGGTGATGGCGGCCCAGCGGCCCTTCCGCTGGCCGTCCTTGGTGCGCCGGATGCCGATGATGCCGAGGATCACGCCGATGGGGGCGCAGCAGAGCAGGCCGGTCACGAACGCGGCGATGGACACGCCGTCGTTCTTGACCTCGGCGGGCTGACCGCCGGGGCCGCCCGGGAACGGCTGGGCGCCGTAGGGGTTGTCACCCGGAGGAGGCGGCGGGCCGCCGTACGGGTTGTCGTTGCCTTCGGGAGGATTGGGGGGAGTGGTCACACGGAGCTCCTGACTGGGACTGAGACGACAGGACTCTATTGCCTCCCCGCGGCGTGGTGTGGCACATCAGCGAGGATGTCTAGCGTGCGTTACGTCCCGGACTCCGAGCGCCGCGCCCGCCTGGCCCGCCGCCACGGGCTCGCGCCCGGCCACCGCCACCCCGAGGTGCTCGCCGCCACCCGGGCGATGACAGCGCTGCACGCCACCGAGGCCGCCACCGTGCACCTCGCGCTGTGGGCACGCGTCAGGGACCTGAACGTCGCCGACGTGGACCGGGCGTTGTACGACGACCGGACCCTGGTCAAGCAGCTGGCCATGCGCCGCACGTTGTTTACCTTCCCGCGCGAGCTGCTCCCCGCGGCGTGGGGGAGTGCCGCGGCGCGGGTGGCCGCCCAACAGCACCGGCAGGTACTGAAGTTCGTCACGAACGGCGGCCTCTCCGACGACCCCGAGGGATGGTTGGAGGAGGCCTACGAGGTCACCCTCAGCGTGCTCGACGACAGAGCTGCCCGGACGACCACCCAGCTGCGCGAGCTGGTCCCGATGCTCGACGGGCGGTTCACCATCGGCAAGCCCGACAAGAGGTGGGGTGGCTCCTTCCCCATCGGCCGGTGGGTCATCGGCACCCTGGCCGCCCAGGGCCGTCTCGTGCGGGCAACCAACGAGGGTCACTGGCGTCTCAACAAGCCCGCGTGGCTGCGCACCGAGCACTGGCTCGACCCGGTTCCCGACCCGCTTCCCGAGGCCGAGGGATACCGCGAGCTCGTGCGCAGCTGGTTGCGGACGTTCGGCCCCGGGACCGAGGCCGACCTGGTGTGGTGGCTGGGCGCAACGAAGGCCGCGGTGCGGCGGTCCCTGGCCGATCTCGAGGCGGTTCAGGTCTCCCTGGACCGCGGCGCCACCGGGTGGCTCCTACCCGACGACATCGAGCCGGAGCCGCCGGTGCAGCCCTGGGCGGCGCTGCTGCCCACCCTCGACCCCACCGTGATGGGGTGGCGGGAGCGCGAGTTCTACCTCGACCCGGCCGACACGCCGTACCTCTTCGACGCCAACGGCAACGCCGGCAACACCGCCTGGTGGGACGGCCGGGTCGTCGGAGCGTGGGCGCAAGATGATGACGCGATCGTGCACGTGCGTCCGCGCGGCGACCTCGGCGCGGCCGCTCGGGCCGCGCTCGACGCCGAGGCCGTGCGGCTCACCGAGTGGCTCGAAGGGGTGCGCATCACCAACGTCTACCAGTCCCAGCTGATGAAGGGTGTGACGCTGTGAGTCGAGACCAACCGGAGCAGCAGGCGCCGCCGGTGCAGCGACTCCGGATCCGCTACGCCAAGCGCGGCCGGCTCCGGTTCACCAGTCACCGCGACTTCAGCCGCGCGTTCGAGCGGGCGGTGTTCCGGGCGCGGATCCCGATGGCCTACTCCTCGGGCTTCAACCCCCACCCACGGATCTCGTACGCCGGCGCGGCACCGACCGGCTCGGCGAGCGAGGCGGAGTACCTCGAGATCGCGCTGGCCGAGATCGTCGACCCCGCCGAAGTGCAGCGTGCGCTCGACGAGGCGATGCCGGACGGGCTGGACGTGCTGGAGGTGCTCACATCGCCGGGCGGCGGGCTTGCCGACCTCCTCGTGGCGAGCCGGTGGTCGATCGCGCTGATCTCGACCCCGCTGGAGGAGGGACGGCGCGCCGCGGAAGCGTTCCTGACCACCGACTCGGTGGTCGTGGAGCGGATGACCAAGAAGGGGATGCGCGAGTTCGACTGCCGCGAGGCGGTCGTCTCGCTGGTCGCCTCCGCCGACGGCGAGGGGTGCCGGCTCGACGTCGTGCTGCGGCACACCGTCCCGGCGGTCCGGCCCGACGACGTACTCACCGGACTGCGGAGCAGCACCGGACTCGACCCCGGTCCGGCGCCGCTGCTGACTCGATGGGCGCAGGGACCGCTGGCCGAGGACGGCTCTGTCGGCGACCCGCTGGAGTCTTCGCGATAATCGGTTGCGCTCGGCCGTGTGCGATACTCGCCAGCGTCGACGCCCGACGCGACACGGGGCAACCCGGTGACCGCGGCAGGCGACGAACAAGACACACGAAGGCTTTAACGCCGACGGTCCTGAACGCGCGGGTCGGCGGCGTCAGACACACCCGGCCACCGATGGTGCGCCGGGTCGAGGAGCAGCATGGCTGACGATCACACCGGCATAAGCGCACCTGCCGCCGAACCCGCCGAAGCGGCCCCGGCCGCGAAGAAGGCGGCCAAAAAGGCCCCAGCGAAGAAGACCGCGGCCAAGAAGACCGCCGCCAAGAAGACCGCCGCCAAGAAGGCGCCGGCGAAAAAGGCCGCCACCAAGAAGGTGGCCGAGAAGGCCGAGAAGAAGACCGAGGAGCCGCCCGCAGTCGGCGCCGCGGCGGTCCTGTTCAAGGCACCCGAGAAGACCACGGCTACCCGGCCCGCGAAGAAGGCCGCGGCCAAGAAGGCCGACGACAAACCGGCCTCGGACAAGCCGGCCCCGGACAAGCCGGCCTCGGACAAGCCGGCCAAGAAGGCCCCAGCGAAGAAGACCGCCGTCGAGCCGTCTGCGGAGCGGGACTCGGACGACGCCGAGTCCGAGAGCCAGCGCCGCCGCCGGCGCCGCGGAGGCCGTCGCCGCCGTAAGCCCGGCGAGGGCGAGGGCGCTGACGACCAGGCCGGTTCCGACGACTCGGGAGACGACTCCGACGGCGAGGGTGGGGACTCCTCCACGCGCCGTCGCCGCCGCCGCCGCCGCGAGGGCGACGAAGGCGACGGCACGGCCGACGACCCGCAGAACACCGTCACCCGGGTGCGCAAGCCCCGGTCCGCGGAGGACGAGATCACCGCGGTCGCCGGTTCGACCCGGCTCGAGGCCAAGAAGCAGCGCCGGCGTGAGGGCCGCGAGGCCGGGCGGCGCCGCGCACCGATCGTGAGCGAGGCCGAGTTCCTGGCCCGTCGCGAGTCCGTCGACCGGGTCATGGTGATCCGGCAGCGCGAGGACCTGATCCAGATCGGCGTCCTGGAGGACAAGGTGCTCGTCGAGCACTACGTCGCTCGCGAGTCGCAGACCTCGCTCATCGGCAACGTCTACATCGGACGGGTGCAGAACGTGCTGCCCTCGATGGAGGCGGCGTTCATCGACATCGGCAAGGGCCGCAACGCGGTGCTGTACGCCGGCGAGGTCAACTGGTCGGCGCTGGGCCACAAGGAGGGCACCCCTCGCAAGATCGAGTCGGTGCTGACCTCGGGACAGACCGTGCTCGTGCAGGTCACCAAGGACCCGATCGGCCACAAGGGCGCCCGGCTCACCAGCCAGGTCAGCCTGGCCGGACGATTCCTCGTCTACGTCCCGGACGGCACCACCAGCGGCATCTCCCGCAAGCTGCCGGACACCGAGCGCAACCGGCTCAAGACCCTGCTCAAGGAGATCGTCCCGGACACCGCCGGCGTCATTGTCCGCACCGCCGCCGAGGGCGCGTCCGAGGACGAGCTGACCCGCGACGTCGAGCGGCTGAAGGCGCGCTGGGAAGACATCGAGAAGAAGGCGAAGGGCCAGTCCCCGCAGCTGCTGTACGGCGAGCCGGACCTGACCCTGAAGGTCGTCCGCGACCTGTTCACCGAGGACTTCGGCAAGATGGTCATCCAGGGCGATGACGCCTGGAACACCGTGCGCGACTACGTCGCCCACGTGGCCCCCGATCTGGAGGATCGGCTCGAGGAGTACCAGCCCGGCGAGGACAACAAGCCGGACCTGTTCACGAAGTACCGCATCGACGAGCAGATCGCCAAGGCGCTCGACCGCAAGGTATGGCTGCCCTCCGGCGGCTCGCTGGTCATCGACCGCACCGAGGCGATGACGGTCGTCGACGTCAACACCGGCAAGTTCACCGGCTCCGGGGGCAACCTCGAGGAGACGGTCACCAAGAACAACCTCGAGGCCGCCGAGGAGGTCGTCCGCCAGCTCCGGCTGCGTGACATCGGCGGCATCATCGTCGTCGACTTCATCGACATGGTCCTGGAGTCCAACCGCGACCTGGTGCTGCGCCGGCTGGTGGAGTGCCTCGGCCGCGACCGGACCCGTCACCAGGTCGCCGAGGTCACCTCGCTCGGCCTGGTCCAGATGACCCGCAAGCGGATCGGCACCGGCCTGCTCGAGGCGTTCAGCGAGACCTGCGAGCACTGCCAGGGCCGCGGGCTGAAGGTCCACGACATGCCGGTCGAGGCCAAGCGCGGCGGCGACGACTCCGATCGTCGCGGTGGCAGCCGCCGGAGCAGGGGCGGCCGAGGCCGCGGCCAGGGCGACGACATCCCCACCGTCTCGAAGCCCCCCACGCCCAAGGACGTCGCCGCGATGGCGAAGGCCGAGTCGGCCGAGGAGTCCGCCGAGCCCGACGAGGTCGAGGACACCGGGCCGGTCGAGGCAGCCGAGGCCGAGCCGACCGAGGCGCCGAAGGTAGTGACCCGGACCCGCAAGCGGGCCAGCCGCCCGGCGGCGGAGCCGGAGGTGGACGGGCCTGTTGAGCCCGTGGTCGTGGCCGAGCCCGAGGTGGCCGAGCCGCCCAAGGTGGTCACCCGGACCCGCAAGCGCGCCAGCCGTCCGGCGGCGGCACCGGAGCCGGCAGCGGTCGAAACGCCCGAGCCCGAGTCTGAGCCCGAGTCCGATTCTGCGCCTGCGCCTGCGCCCGAGGAGATCGCGCCCCCGGAGCCGCCCAAGGTGGTCACCCGGACCCGGCGCCGCTCTGCCAGTCGTCCGGCCGGCCCGCCCACGACGTCCCCTGAGCCGGATGGGTCCGGGTCCGCCGTGGCAGTCGCCGAGCCCGGGGCCGAGCACAACCACGTAGTCGAGCACGTGCCGATCAAGAAGAAGGGGTCGCGCAAGCGCTGACGGAGTCCTCAAATTGCCGTCGTCGGTGAGGATCCGTAGTATTGATCCTCGGTGCGCGGACGGCGTACCCCTCTGATTTCCCCGAACATTTCTTTGGCCCCGAAGGAGAACGCGGTGTACGCGATCGTGCGCGCAGGCGCGAAGCAGCAGAAGGTCGCTGTCGGCGACGTCATCGAGATCGACAAGATCTCCACTGCTGTGGGCGACACGCTGACGCTGCCGGTCGTGCTGGCCGTGGACGGCGAGAAGGTGACCTCCACCGGTCTCGAGAAGGCCGCGGTGACCGTCGAGGTGCTCGGCGCCATCAAGGGCCCCAAGATCGTCATCCAGAAGTTCAAGAACAAGACCGGCTACAAGAAGCGCCAGGGTCACCGCCAGAAGTACACCCAGGTCAAAGTCACCGACATCAAGCTCTGAAGGACTACCGCAATGGCACACAAGAAGGGCGCCGCGTCCACCAAGAACGGCCGCGACTCCAACTCCCAGCGCCTCGGCGTCAAGCGCTACGGCGGCCAGGTCGTCAACGCGGGCGAGATCATCGTTCGCCAGCGGGGCACCCACTTCCACCCCGGCAGCGGGGTGGGCCGGGGTGGCGACGACACCCTGTTCGCGCTGGTCGCGGGCTCGGTCGAGTTCGGGCGCAAGCGGGGCCGCAAGGTCATCAACGTCGTCCCGGGTGAGTGACTGACGCTCACCCCCACTAGCACCGAAGGGCGTCCCTAGACTCGGGACGCCCTTCGCTATTTTCTGAGAGAGAGCCATGGCCGTCCCCACATTCGTCGACGAGGTCACGCTGCACATCGCGGCCGGCCGGGGCGGCAACGGCGTGGCCTCGGTGCACCGGGAGAAGTTCAAGCCGCTCGGCGGGCCGGACGGCGGCAACGGCGGTCCCGGCGGCTCGGTGATCCTCCGCGTGGATCCGGACGTGACCACGCTGGTCGACTATCACCACAGCCCGCAGCGGCGGGCCGAGCACGGCGGCCACGGGGCAGGCGCGCACAAGAACGGCGGGCACGGCTCCGACCTGGTGCTGCCGGTGCCCGACGGCACCGTGGTCAGCGACAGCGAGGGAAACGTCATCGCCGACCTGGTCGGCCAGGGGACCGAGCTGATCATCGCCGAGGGCGGCCGCGGCGGTCTCGGCAACGCGGCGCTGGCCTCGTCCAAGCGCAAGGCACCGGGCTTCGCGCTGCTCGGCGAGCCGGGCGGCGAGCTCGACATCGTCCTCGAGCTGAAGGTGGTCGCCGACGTCGGCCTGGTCGGCTTCCCGAGCGCCGGCAAGTCCAGCCTGATCGCGGCGATCTCGCGGGCCCGGCCCAAGATCGCCGACTACCCGTTCACCACCCTGGTGCCCAACCTGGGCGTGGTCTCGGCCGGCGACACGACGTACACCGTCGCCGACGTACCCGGCCTGATCGAGGGCGCCAGCGAGGGGCGCGGGCTCGGGCACGAGTTCCTGCGCCACATCGAGCGCTGCGCCGCGCTGGTCCACGTCCTCGACACCGCGACCCTCGAGCCCGGCCGCAACCCGTCCGACGACCTCGACGTGATCGAGGGCGAGCTGTCGCGGTACGGCGGGCTGGAGGACCGGCCCCGCCTGGTCGCGCTCAACAAGATCGACGTCCCTGACGGTCGCGGGATATCGGACCTGGTCGTCGACGACCTGCGCGACCGCGGCTTCAGGGTGTTCCCGCTGTCCGCGGCATCGGGCGAGGGCCTGCGCGAGCTCCGGTTCGCGATGGCGGAGATCGTCCAGGCGGCCCGGGCCGAGCGCCAGGTCGAGGTGGCCCAGCGGATCGTGCTGCGGCCGCCGAGTGCCGATGGCGGCGACGAGTTCACCGTGCGCGAAACCGGCGATGGCTGGCGGGTGCAGGGCGTCAAGCCCGAGCGCTGGGTCCGCCAGACCGACTTCAGCAACGACGAGGCGGTCGGCTTCCTCGCCGACCGGCTCAACCGGCTCGGTGTCGAGACCCGGTTGCTGGAGCTCGGCGCGATCGAGGGTGACACCGTGCTGATCGGTCACCCCGACGACTCGGTGGTGTTCGACTTCAAACCCGGCATCGACGCCGGAGCCGAGAACCTGGCCCGCCGTGGCGAGGACCAGCGCTTCGACGAGAAGCGCCCGGCTGCCCGCCGCCGCCGCGAGATCCAGGAGCGGATGCCGGAGCGGGCCGAGAACGAGACCCGTGCCGACGTGGCCCGCCGCCTCGACCGCGGCGAGGCGCCCAGCCCCACGGCGTACGAGATCGGGACGGCGGACGATCCCGATTGGGCGGCCGACGATGAGGACTGAGGTCACCTCGGCGCGACGCGTTGTCGTCAAGGTGGGCTCCTCGTCACTCACGACCGCATCCGGCGGGATCGACCCGACGCAGGTCCGGGCGCTGGTCGACGTGCTCGCCGCTGCGCGGGCCCGAGGCACCGAGGTGGTGCTGGTCTCCTCCGGAGCGATCGCAGCAGGCCTGGCGCCGCTCGGTCTGAAGCGCCGACCTCGTGGCCTTGCGGCCCAGCAGGCCGCCGCGTCCGTGGGGCAGGGCCTGCTCGTGCACCGCTACACCGACGACCTTGCTCGGCACGGCGTCGTCGCGGGGCAGGTGCTGCTCACGCTCGACGACGTAACCCGCCGCTCGCACTACCGAAACGCCTACCAGACGTTCGCGAAGCTGCTCGACCTCGGCGTGCTGCCGATCGTCAACGAGAACGACACGGTGGCCACCACCGAGATCCGGTTCGGCGACAACGACCGGCTCGCCGCGCTGGTGGCACACCTGGTGCACGCCGACCTGTTGCTGCTGCTCTCCGACGTCGATGGGCTCTACGACGGCAAGCCGGACGCGCCGGGCAGCACGCTCCTGACCGACGTGGCCTCGGCGAGCGACCTCGACGGCGTACGCATCGGACGCGCCGGCACCGCCGGGGTTGGTACGGGCGGCATGCAGACCAAGGTCGAGGCCGCGAAGATCGCGACCAGTGCGGGCATCCCGGTGGTCCTCACCTCGGCCGAGCACGCCGGCAAGGCGCTGGCCGGTGAGCAGGTGGGCACGCTCTTCCACGCGACCGGTCGCCGCCGGCCCACGCGGCAGCTGTGGCTGGCGCACGCGACCGAGCCAAAGGGCGCGGTGCTGCTCGACGCGGGCGCCGTCCGCGCCGTGGTCGAGCGGCGAGCCTCGCTCCTGGCCGCCGGGGTCACCGGCATGACCGGCAGCTTCGTCGCCGGCGACCCGGTCGACCTGACCGGACCTGATGGCGTGGTCGTGGCCCGGGGCCTGGTCAACTACGACTCGACCGAGATCCCCGACGTGCTCGGCAGCCGGGGCCAGAGGGAGGTCGTGCATCGCGACGACCTCGTTCTGCTGTGAGCCGTACGCTGGTGGACGCGATGACCACCGTCTACCTCGACCACGCTGCGACGACGCCGATGCTTCCGGCGGCGATCGAGGCGATGACGGTTCACCTGGCCGACGTGGGCAACCCCAGCTCGCTGCACGCCTCCGGCCGGCATGCGCGCCGGGTCGTCGAGGAGTCCCGCGAAACGATCGCGCAGGCGCTCAACTGCCGTCCGGTCGAGGTGGTCTTCACCTCGGGTGGCACCGACGCCGACAACCTCGCGCTCAAGGGCATCTTCTGGTCGCGCCGCGCGGCCGACCCTCGTCGTACCCGGATCCTGTCGACCACCATCGAGCACCACGCCGTGATCGACCCGCTCGAGTGGCTCGCCGAGCACGAGGACGCCCGCGTCGAGCTGATGCCGGTCGACAGCCGCGCCCGGCTCGACGTCGACGCCCTGCGGGCGGCGGTCGAGCGCGAACCCGAGTCGGTCGCGCTGATCTCGGTGATGTGGGCCAACAACGAGGTCGGCACCATCCAGCCGATCGACGAGGTGGTCGCGATCGCGGCCGAGCACGGCATCCCGGTGCACACCGACGCGGTGCAGGCCGTGGGCGCGGTGCCGGTGGACTTCGCGGCGTCCGGCGTCGACGCGCTGACCCTGACCGGCCACAAGCTCGGTGGCCCCTACGGCGTCGGCGCACTGCTCGTACGCCGCGAGGTCGACGTCACGCCGATCTCGCACGGCGGCGGCCAGGAGCGCGACATCCGCTCGGGCACCCTCGACACTCCTGGCATCGCGGCGTTCGCAGCCGCAGTCGAGCTCTCGGTCAAGGAGCAGCCCGCACACGCCGCCAAGGTGGCCGCGCTGCGCGACGACCTGGTCCGCCGGGTGATCGAGCAGGTCCCCGACGCGCACCTCCACGGCGACCCCGACCTCCGGCTGCCCGGCAACGCCCACCTCGGCTTCCCCGACTGCGAGGGCGACTCGCTGCTCATGCTGCTCGACGCCCGCGGCATCGAGTGCTCCACCGGGTCCGCCTGCTCGGCCGGCGTACCCCAGCCGTCGCACGTGCTGCTCGCAATGGGCTGCACCGACGAGGCGGCGCGGCACTCGCTGCGGTTCACCCTCGGGCACACCAGCGCGGCCGCAGACGTCGACGCTCTGGTGCGGGAGATCGCGCCGGTGGTCGAGCGTGCGCGGGGCGCGCGAGCGCAATGAAGGTCCTCGCCGCCATGTCCGGGGGCGTCGACTCGGCAGTAGCCGCGGCTCGCGCCGCCGAGGCCGGGCACGAGGTCACCGGCATCCACCTCGCGCTGTCGCGCAACCCGAAGTCCTACCGCTCCGGGGCCCGCGGCTGCTGCACGATCGAGGACAGCAACGACGCGCGCCGGGCCGCCGATGTGATCGGCATCCCGTTCTACGTGTGGGACCTCAGCGAGCGGTTCCACGAGGACGTGGTCGAGGACTTCATGGACGAGTACGCCGCCGGGCGCACTCCTAATCCGTGCCTGCGCTGCAACGAGAAGATCAAGTTCGCGGCGGTGCTGGAGCGAGCGCTCTCGCTCGGGTTCGACGCGGTCGCGACCGGCCACTACGCCCGGCTCAAGACCGGGCCGGACGGTCTGATCGAGATGCACCGGGCCGCCGACCACGGCAAGGACCAGTCCTACGTGCTCGGCGTTCTCGACCAGCACCAGCTCGCGCACTCGCTCTTCCCCCTGGGTGACACCCCCAAGGACGCGGTGCGCGCCGAGGCCGCCGAGCGCGGACTGCTCGTCGCCGACAAGCCCGACAGCCACGACATCTGCTTCGTGGCGGACGGCGACAATGCCGGTTGGCTGCGGGAGAAGCTCCAAGAGAGACTGGGGAGTGACCGGGCTCGTCAGCTCAGTGGCGACATCGTCGACGACGCAACCGGCGAGGTGCTCGGCTCGCACGACGGCACCTACGGGTTCACGATCGGCCAGCGCAAGGGTCTTCGGATCGGCCGGCCGGCGCCCGACGGGAAGCCCCGCTTCGTGCTCGACATCGAGCCGGTCACCGGCACGGTGACGGTTGGCCCGCACGAGCGGCTCGCGGTGGGCCGGCTCTCGGCGATCAAGCCCCGGTGGTGCGGCACCATGCCGGGCCGGCTCGAGGGCACCGTCCAGCTGCGGGCGCACGGCGGCGAGCACCGGGCGGTGGTGACCACGACCGAGGGTGCCGTGGACATCGAGCTGCTGGACCCGGCGTACGGCATCGCTCCCGGGCAGGCCGCCGTCGTCTACGACGGCACCCGAGTGGTCGGCTCCGCGACGATCTCCGCCACCGCCTGATGGCCTTCGCCACCGGCGTCGGCTCAATGCCCGGCGACGACCAGCACGCCTACGACGAGGCGGTGGGTGTGGTGCTCGGCGAGCTGCCGGACCTGCCGCACCTGGTCGAGGTGCCGGGCCGCGGGCCGACGGCCACGATGACCGGTCGGGCGCTCGCCGTGGTCGCCGAGCTCGGCGCCGACCTGCAACCCGCCGGCTGGCGGCTCACGGATGCGTCCGGGATCGACCAGCGACGGGCGCGCAGCCTGTTCGCCCAGGACCTCGACACGCTCGAAGAGTCGGCCGAGGGGTACGCCGGCGGCTTCAAGATCCAGATCGCCGGGCCGTGGACCCTGGCCGCCACCGTGGAGCGACCCCGCGGCGACCGGATCCTGGCCGACCACGGTGCCCGGCGTGAGCTGGCCCAGGCGCTCGCCGAGGGCGTGCGCGGGCACATCCGCGACGTGCGTCGTCGCCTGCCGGGCGTCGATCGGCTCGTGGTCCAGGTGGACGAACCGGCCCTGGCGGGCGTTCTCGGCGGGCGGGTGCCGACGGCGTCCGGCTTCGGACGACACCGCACCGTGGACAAGCCCGAGGCCTCGGACACGCTCGGTTGGTTGCTGACCGCGATCACAGAGGAGGGCGCCGAGCCGTGGGTGCACACGTGCGCCTCCGGCACCCCGCTCGACCTGCTCCGCGGCGCCGGGGCGCGGGGGCTCTCCGTGGACCTGGATCAGCAGGGGCCGGCGGATCACGACGTGCTCGCCGAGGCGCTGGAAGCCGGCGAGACGGTGGTCCTGGGGCTGGTGCCGACTGCGGATGCCGAGACCGGCGAGGCGGTCGTCGTGGAGCGGGTGCTCCGCTGGCTCGACGTGGTCGGCCTCGACCCGGCGACAGTGGGGGAGCGGCTGGGCATCTCGGGAACGTGCGGGCTTGCGGGTGCCACAAGGGCGTGGGCCCGGCGGGTGATGGAGATCTCCCGCCGGGCCGCCGTCGAGCTGACTGATTAGACGTGTACCGGGGTCTCCGGTCCGTCGGTCGCCAGCTCGGTGTGCTTCACGTTCAGGAACAGCCAGACCACCAGTGAGGCGCCGGCCATCATGATCGCGCCCAACAGGAATGCGTCGGTCGCGCCCTCGGTGAAGACCTGGCCCCGGGCCACGGGGTCGAAGCCGCCCGCCTGGGCGAGCTCCTTGCCGCGGTCGGTGAAGGTCTGCGTGGCCAGCGTCGAGAGGACGGCCAGCCCGAGCGCACCGCCCACCTGCTGCATCGTGTTGAGCACGCCCGAGCCGATGCCGGAGTCCTCGTCGCGCAGGTGGTGCACGGCGGTCAGGGTCAGCGGCACGAACACCAGACCCATGCCGAAGGACATCAGCAGGATGCCCGGCAGGATGTCACTGACGTAGCTGCCCTCGACGAAGGTCACCGGGTAGGTGGTGTCGAACGGCAGCCGAGAGAACAGGAACAGGCCTGCCGCCGCGAGCAGCGTGCCGATCCCCGCCAGGTAGCGGGGGTCGAACCGGTTGATCAGGCTCGACGCCATCCCAGCAGCGGCCACCAGGCCGAAGCAGAACGGCAGGAACGCGACGCCCGCCCCGAGCGAGCTGTAGCCCATGATGTTCTGGATGTACTGGCTCAGGAAGTAGAACATCGCGAACATCGCGGCCGGTGCCAGGAACATCGCACCGAAGCTGGCCGCCCGGGTGCGGTTCAGGAACACCCTGGAGGGCAGCAGCGGGTGCTCGACCCGGCTCTCGATGTAGAGGAACACGGCCAGTACGACGACGCCGGCGGCCAGGCTCGCGAGGGTCAGGGTGTCGCCCCAACCTTCGCTACCGGCGCGGCTGAAGCCGTAGACCAGGCCGAGCAGGCCGAGGGTGCCGGTGATCGCGCCCGGGATGTCGAGCCAGCCCTTGTGGGGCTCGGACTCGCGCAGGAAGCGCGGGGCCAGCAGCGCGGCGGCGATGCCGATCGGGGTGTTGATCAGCAGGGTGATCCGCCAGCCCTCGATGTCCAGGCTGCCGATGGTGGGGTTCAGGCCGGTGAGCCACCCGCCCAGGATCAGGCCAACGGCCGCGCCGGCGCCGGACATGGCGGCGTACACGGCGAACGCGCGGTTGCGCTGGGGTCCGGCCGGGAACGTCGTGGCGATCAGGGCCAGGGCGGCCGGCGACGCGAGAGCGGCACCGAGACCCTGCAGACCACGGGCCGCCAGCAGTAGGCCCTCGCTGGTGGCGAGACCACCGAGTAGCGAGGCGATGCCGAAGACGGTGAGGCCGATGATGAAGATGCGTCGGCGCCCGTAGAGGTCACCGAGTCGGCCACCGAGCAGCAGCAGGCTGCCGAACGCGAGCGCGTAACCGGTGACCACCCAGGTCAGGTTGGCGTTGGAGATGCCCAGGTCGGCCTGGATGTAGGGAAGAGCAATGTTGACGATGGTGCCGTCGAGCACCACCATCAGCTGGGCCACAGAGATGAGCACGAGGGCCCAGCCGAGGTGCAGCTCCTTGGGCTGTTTGCCCGGAGCCACCTCCTCAGTCGCGAGAACGTCGGTCATGAGTCCGCTTTCTTGGTGGGGGGCGGTTGGTCGATGCCGCGGGTAGCGGCGGGGATGATGACTTGGTCGATCACCTGAGTGATCACTTCCTCGGTGGGCGGCTGGCCCATGAGGAAGAGCCGGTGGAGGATGATCCCGGGCAGTGCGGGGGCGATCAGGTCGAGGTCGAGGTCCTCGCGGACCTCGCCACGAGCCTGCGCCCGCTCGTAGATGGCCCGGCCGATCGCGACCTTGGGAGCGATGAACTCGGTGCGCCAGGCCGCTGCGAAGTCGGCGTCCCGGGCGATGGCGGTGATGACCGCGCCCAGGATCGACATCTGTCGCTCGTCGGTGAGGCCCCCCATGCCGCAGAACGTCTCGAGCAGGTCGCCACGCAGGGTGCCAGTGTCAGCTTGGAGGGCCGGGCCCTTCTGGGACAGCAGCGCCTCGATGATCAGGCTGACCTTGCCGTTCCAGCGACGATAGAGCGTCGCCTTGGAGGCGCGGGCCGCCGTGGCGACCGCGTCCATCGTGAGCCGGTCGTATCCGACCTCGGCCAGCACGTCGAGGGTCGCGTCCAGGATCTCCTGCTCGCGGTCCCCCTCGATCCGGGGCCGGGTGTGCTCGACGGTGTCCATGGTGTCCTCAGGTTGGCGATGAAACGGTACTGTTTCGTATCGTCGAACAGAGTACGGATCCGTTTCATTCCACGCAAATCGAATTTTTTCTGCGGTCTGGACCGGGGGTGGGCTGCGGCAAGATGTCCCCGTGACCGAATCCTCGACCGCGCCACCGACACCCGCACCCGCCGAGGCTCGCGTCGAGCACCAGCAGCTCGTCGACCTGATCGAGGACGCGCGCTGGCGCTATTTCGTCAGGGACGACCCGACGCTCTCCGACGCCGACTACGACAAGCGGCTGCGTCGGCTGCAGCAGCTCGAGGAGGAGTTCCCCGAGCTGCGGACGCCGGACTCGCCGACCCAGAAGGTCGGCGGCGCCGTCTCCACGGAGTTCACCGCGATCGACCACCTGCAGCGGATGGAGAGCCTCGACAACGCGTTCAGCTTCGAGGAGCTGGACACCTGGTACGCCCGGTTGGGGCGGGACGGGGTCGAGTCTCCGGCGCTGCTGTGCGAGCTCAAGGTCGACGGGCTGGCGATCAACCTGCTCTACGAGAAGGGCCGGCTGACCCGGGCCCTGACCCGCGGAGACGGGACCACCGGCGAGGACGTCACGCCCAACGTCAAGACCATCGACTCCATCCCGCACCGGCTCGCGGGGACCAAGAAGTACCCCGTCCCCGACCTGCTCGAGGTGCGCGGCGAGGTGTTCCTCCCCGCCGATGCGTTCGAGCGGCTGAACGCCTCGATGGCCGACGCCGGCAAGCCGATGTTCGCCAACCCGCGCAACGCGGCCGCTGGCTCGCTGCGGCAGAAGGACCCGCGGGTCACCGCCAGCCGCGACCTCGGCATGGTCTGCCACGGCATCGGCGCCCGGACCGGCTTCGAGCCGAAGGCGCAGTCACAGGGCTACGAAGCGCTCAAGGCTTGGGGGCTGCCTACGTCCGACCAGGTCAAGGTGCTGCCGTCCCTGGAGAAGGTGAGGGGCTACGTCGAGCATGCGGGCGAGCACCGCCACGACCTCGTCGCCTACGACATCGACGGCGTGGTGATCAAGGTCGACGACGTCTCGCTGCAGCGCCGGCTCGGCTCGACCAGCCGCGCACCCCGGTGGGCGATCGCGTTCAAGTACCCGCCCGAGGAGGTCAACGCCAAGCTGCTCGAGATCCGGGTCAACGTCGGGCGCACCGGGCGAGTGACGCCGTACGGCGTGATGGAGCCGACCCTGGTGGCCGGCTCGACCGTCGAGAACGCGACGCTGCACAACGCCCATGAGGTCAAGCGCAAGGACGTCCGGCCGGGCGACACGGTGATCCTGCGCAAGGCCGGTGACGTGATCCCTGAGATCCTCGGACCGGTCCTGGGGCTGCGCCCGAAGGGTCTTCGACCCTGGAAGATGCCGACGAAGTGCCCGGGCTGCGCTACGCCGCTAGCCCAGCAGAAGGAGGGCGACAAGGACCTGCGCTGTCCCAATCACGAGGTGTGCCCGGCCCAGGTGCGCGAGCGGGTTTTCCACGTGGCCGGCCGGGGCGCCTTCGACATCGAGGGACTCGGGTATGAAGCCGCGGTGGCGCTCCTCGACGCGAAGGCCATCGACAACGAGGGCGACCTCTTCGACCTCGACGAGGCAAAGCTGAAGACGGCGACGCTCTTCACCCGCGCTGCCAAGAAGGGTGAGGAGGGGCCGCAACTGTCCGCCAACGGCGCACGCCTGGTCGCCAACCTCCACACGGCCAAGGAGAAGGTCCCGCTCTGGCGGGTCCTGGTCGCGCTGTCGATTCGGCACGTCGGCCCGACCGCGGCCCGGGCGCTGGCCCAGGAGTTCGGGTCGATGGACGCGATCAGGGCGGCGTCGGAGGTCGAGCTCGCAGCGGCCGAGGGGGTTGGCCCGACGATCGCCGCGGCGGTGATCGAGTGGTTCAAGGTGGACTGGCATGTCGAGATCGTCGACAAGTGGGGCCAGGCCCAGGTACGCATGGCCGACGAGCGCGACGAGTCGATCGCTCGCACCCTGGAGGGACTCACCGTCGTGGTCACCGGGTCCCTCGACGGCTACAGCCGCGACAGCGCCAAGGAGGCGATCCTGTCGCGCGGCGGCAAGGCCAGCTCCTCGGTGTCGAAGAAGACCGACTACGTCGTGGTCGGCGAGAACGCCGGTTCCAAGGCCGACAAGGCAGAGGAGCTCGGCGTCTCGATTCTCGACGAGGCCGGCTTCACGGCATTGCTCGAAGGAGGGCCGGAGGCGCTCTGATCAGGAGCCGTCGGTGAGTGGGTGCCGGCGGAGCCGGGTTTGGATCAGTCGTCGCTCGGCCTCGTTGGTGGTCAGCCCCAGGGCTCGCTGGTCGGCGGCGTCGGCCTCGGCATCGCGCCCGTTGAGTCGGAGCAGCTCGGCCCGGGTCGCGTGCCAGAGGTGGTAGCCCTCGAGCCGCTCCGCGAGAGCCTCGACCTCGGCCAACGCGTGCGCGGCCTGCCGCGGGCCGAGCTGGGCGAGTGCGATGGCCGCGTTGAGCCGCACCACGGGAGAGGGGTCCTGCTCGAGGAGGACGCCGTACAACGTGACGATCTGCAGCCAGTCGGTCTCCTTCCAGGACTCGGCCTCGGCGTGACACGCCGCGATCGCCGCTTGAAGCTGGTAGCTGCCCGGAGAGCGGAGTGAGGCCGCGCGCTCGAGGTAGTGGGTGCCTTTCTCGAACGCGCCGCGATCCCAGCGGCCGCGGTCCTGGTCGCGCAGCAGCACCAGCGTGCCCGAGGGACTGAACCGCGCGGCCGCCCGACCGTGCTGGATCGTGAGCAGGGCAGCCAGGCCCCAGGCCTCGGCCTGGTCCGGCAGGCTGGTCGCGACCACGCCGGCCAGCCAGACGGCGTCGGCGCCGAGGTCGCGGTCATGGGTGCGGCCGGTCGAGGATACGAAGCCCTCGTTGTACATCAGGTAGATGACGGCCAGTACGTCGGGAAGCCGTTCCTCGAGGCGATCGGGGACCCGTAGGTCGATGCCGGTCGACACGATCTTGCGCTTGGCCCGCACGATCCGCTGGGCCAGCGTCTGTTCGTTGACCAGGAACGCGCGGGCGATCTGCGGTGTGGTGAGACCGATGACGGCGCGCAGCGTGAGCGGCAGCCGCGCCTCCGGCGCCAGGGCCGGGTGACAGCATGCAAACAGCAGCGAGAGCCGGTCGTCGGTGGCCCCCACGTCGGCCGGGTCGACGTCGGTGGCTCGTTCCGCGAGGCGTCCGGTCGCCCGGTCCCGCCGGCCGCGCGAGCGGAACAGGTCCAAGGCGTTGCGCTGGGCGGCGGTGGTCAGCCAGGCGCCGGGCCGGTCCGGCGTACCGTCCCGTCGCCACACGGTGAGTGCCTCCATGACCGCGCCCTGCACCGCCTCCTCGGCGACATCGAAGTCACCGTGGCGGCGGTACAGGGCGGCCACCAGTCGACCCGACTCCTCGCGGATCGTGGTCGCCAGCAGCTCGTCGCTAGGGCCGTGCACGGGAAGTCCGGTGACGTTTGGCGTGCTCAGAGTGCGGGCATCGCAAGGCGGCGGAGCGCGGGACCGGCAGCGTCGATTCAAGCGAACGCCAACGAAGCGAGGTGCGTGTTATGTGTGCGCGAAGCGCACACAACTTTTCGTGCACGGCACTAGTCACGCCGGGGTCATTCGAACTGGCTGTAGTCCTCGACCATCGGCCGGATCTCGACGCCGACGCCAGGGAACTCCAGGTGCGGCCAGGACTTGGCGAGCTCGATCGCCGCGTCCATGTCGGGTACGTCGATCACGCTGAACCCGCCGATGACCTCCTTGGCCTCGTTGAACGGCCCGTCGACGACCACGCCACCGTGCTTGACGGTGGTCGCGGTCTCGATGCCCTGGAGCTCGGCGCCGGTGTCGGCGAACACCGCTTGGTGCTCGCCGAACCAGGCGTAGACCTTGCCGTAGACCTCTTCAGCCTTCGTGGGGTCGACCTCGGCCAGCAGAGCCGGCTCGCTGGTGAACATCAGCACGTACTTCATCGGGATTCCTCTCGTCGGAACGGATCTTTCACCCGTTCGTCGCCAGTCACGGACGGAAATCGACAGTTGCGTGGAAAAATCCCGCCGACCCGTCGCAAAATCTGCGACGGGTCAGTGCGAAGGGAGCTCAGGACTCGTAGACCCGGCCCCCGAGCTTGACGAATGCGTCGCTCGGTACGTCGACGTCGCGCTTGGTGCATTCGCCGGAGCCCAGGTCGCAGGTCGTGAGCACGCCCCGGTCGATGGCGAAGGCGTCACCGGCGGCCGTCCAGCCGAGCCCTTGAGCGCCGGCGAGCTGACCGAGGTCGACGAGCTCACCCGTGCCGACGTCGTAGACGCTGAGGTTCTCCTCGAAGGTCTCGTCGTCGAAAGCGGAGACGGCCAGATGGCGACCGTCCGGCGAGAGTGTTCCCCAGGCGTCGTGGCCCACTTCGAGGCTGCGCACCAGCTCGCCGGTGGCGGCGTCGAGCACTGAGACGGTGGTGCCCTGCTGGGCGAGGGTCCGGCCACCCTGCACGTCCGGGATCCCCCCGGGCATGCCTTCGACTCCATGGTGGGCACCGGTCGCGAGATCGACGGCCACGGCCTCGGTCTCGTAGCCGACGTACAAGGTGTCGCCGTCGAGTGCCAGCGGCGGCACGTCCCAGTAGCTCGGCGGAAGGTCGGGCAGCGGCACCTCGCTGACGGTCTCACCGGTGGTCGCATCGCGGATCACGGCGACGAAGCCGCCGTCGCGGGCCTCGGCCAGGGCGTAGACCGGCTCCTCAGGGTCCGTGGCGGGACCGACGCCCTCGGGGATGGTGCCGAGGTCGACGGTGGAGCCGTCGTACCGCACCAGCGTGAGCGACTCGGGACCCGAGCCGTCCGAGGCGCCGTCGTTGGGGTTGCTACGGACCAGGACGCCCTCGGCGGTGTAGTGCAGCGAGTGCACGGTGTCCGGGACGGTCGCGGTCGCGTCGCCGAGGTAGACCTTCGACTGGAAGGCGAAGGCGGGGACATTGGCGGCGGGACTGTCCGCGGGATCGGTGGCCCGGTCGTCCTCGTCGCCTCCCGTGGCGACGAGCACGGTCCCTCCGATGACCGCGAGGACCGCGACGGTGGCACCCGCCATCGCGAAGGTACGGCGGCGGCGCAGGCCACGGCCGCGGGTGAGTGCGGCGTCGGCGGCCACGGGTGGGACGTCGAGCAGATCGGCCTCGGCGTGCAGCAGCTGGTTCAGGCGTTCAGTCATGGTGTGCTCCCAGGGATTGCGGGACGACCGCGTCGCCGAGCAGGGTGCGCAACCGGGCGAGGGCGTCGGAGGTCTGGCTCTTGACGGTGCCCTCGGTGACGCCGAGGGCGGTGGCGGCCTGCGCGACGCTCAGGTCTTCGTAGTAGCGCAGCACGATCACGGCCCGCTGCCGCGGTGGCAGTACGGCGAGCGCGCTCATCAGCGCGGGCCGGTCGCTCGGGTCGGATTCGTGGACGAGGTCAGGCGGCTCGGCGGTGGGCCGTTCGTTGCGCCAGGAACGCTTGCGGAACCACGACGTGGCGGTGTTCACCAGCACCGTGCGGGCATACCCCGGCGCGGCGTTCACGTCCCGGACTTTCGGCCACGACGCGTAGGTCTTGGCCAGTGTCGTCTGGACCAGGTCCTCGGCCTCCGCCGCGTCGCCCAGCAACAGGTAGGCGGTGCGGTAGAGCGAGGCCCAGGAAGCATGGGCGAACTCTGTGAACTCCCCATCGGAGGGACTGCGTGGCATCGGCGACTCCCTTGCTCGTCACCCTGTCAGATGCGGTGCTGGCCGCATCGGTTGGGTGGCCGCACGAAACAGAAGGGAGCCGCCGATGCTTGGATCAGTACCCATGGACGCCCTTCGAACGCCCAACGAGCGGTTTGCGGGTCTGCCCGACTACCCGTTCGCGCCGCACTACGCGACCGTGGGCGACGGCCTGCGCCTGCACTACGTCGACGAGGGGCCGCCCGATGCCGCGCCCGTGCTGATGCTGCACGGGGAGCCGTCCTGGAGCTACCTCTACCGGCACCTGGTCCCCGTCTTCACCGCCGCCGGGCACCGGGCGCTCGCACCCGACCTGATCGGGTTCGGCAAGTCCGACAAGCCGAAGCGGGTCGCCGACTACAGCTACCAGGCGCACCTCGACTGGCTGCGTGAGTGGATCGAGGCGCTGGATCTGCGCGGGATCACGCTGATCTGCCAGGACTGGGGCGCACTGCTCGGCCTCCGGCTCGCGGCCGAGCACGAGGAGCGGTTCGACCGGATCGTGGTCGCCAACGGCTTCCTGCCCACCGCCCAGCACGGCACCCCGTTCGCGTTCCGGGTGTGGCGGACGTTCGCGCGCCGGACCCCGGTGTTCCGGGCCGGCTTCATCGTCGCCACTGGCAGTCACCGCACGCTCAGCAAGGCCGAGCGCGCGGCGTACGACGCGCCGTACCCGAACTCGTCGTACCAAGCGGGAGCGCGGGCGTTCCCCGGGCTGGTGCCGACCTCACCGGACGACCCGGCGGTCCCGGCCAACCGCGTCGCCTGGGAGCGCCTGGGGGGGTGGGAGAAGCCGTTCCTCACTCTGTTCGGCCGGCGCGACCCGATCCTCGGCAAGGGCGACGGTCCGCTGCAGCGGCACGTGCCCGGCGCGCAGGGTCAGCCACACGCCCGGCTGGACGGCAGCCACTTCGTCCAGGAGGACGCCGGCATAGAGATCGCCGAGCGCACGTTGGCCTGGATGTGAGATACCCACCACGCCGGATCGCGATGCTCGTCCTGGGGTGCTTCGTGCTCGGTACGGGCGTCGCCATGCTGCTGACCGCCGACCTCGGATCCGACGGCTACTCGACGCTGGTCAACGGGGTCTCGAAGTCGACAGACATCTCGTTCCTGCTGGCCAATACGCTGATCAGCCTGCTGTTCCTGCTGGTCGCGGCGGCACGCCGGGTCTACCCGGGACTCGGCACGGTGGTCCAGGTGGTCGTGGTCGGCTGGACCGTGTCGTTCCTGATCGACGTTCTGGACACCCCCGACGGCCTCGGGTGGCAGCTCGCGCTGCTCGCAACGGCGTTCCCGGTGCTCGCGGTGGGGATCGCGGCGTACCTCGGCGCCAACACCGGCGCCGGGCCGGCCGAGGCGGCGGCGCTGGCCTGGGACCCGCCGGTCCCGTTCAAGTGGAGCTACAGCCTGGTCCAGGGCGGCGGCGCGCTGATCGGGTGGCTGCTCGGCGCGACGATCGGGGTCGGCACGCTCGCGGTGATCTTCCTGCTCGGACCGGCAGTCGATGTGACGAGCCGCCTGCTCCGGGTCGACGTGCATCAGGGCCCCGGAGCCGAGGCGGAGGCGCCCTCCTAGGATGGTCTCGATACGCCGCCTCGTCCCTCGGCGGCTACTCGACCACCGAACAGGTGTCGCTGCGCGACGCTCTGCTGAAGGAAGAACATGCCCGAGATCACGCGCGACGAGGTCGCTCACCTGGCGGCGCTCGCGCGCATCGACCTGGACGACGCCGAGCTCGACCACCTGGCGCCCCAGCTGACGGTGATCCTCGAGTCGGTCGCCTCGATCGCCGGGGTCGCCGGCGACGACGTCCCGCCCACCTCGCACCCGATGCCGCTCACGAACGTGTTCCGCGATGACGTCCTGGTCCCGTGCCTGACCGCAGAGGAGGCGCTGTCGGGCGCGCCCGAGGTCGAGCAGCAGCGGTTCGCCGTCCCCCGGATCCTGGGGGACGAGCAGTGAGCGCAGCGAACTGGGGAGTCGATCTGACGAGAAAGACCGCCGCCGAACTGGCGACGCGCTGCGGCGGGTGAGACCACCTCGGTCGAGCTGACCCGGGCCCACCTCGACCGGATCGGGGCCGTCGACGGCGCCGTGCACGCGTTCTTGCATGTCGACACCGACGGAGCGCTGGAGCAGGCCGCGGCCTCCGACGCGCGCCGGGCCGCCGGCGCGCCCGCGAGCGTTCTCGACGGGGTGCCGATCGCGGTCAAGGACGTGCTCGCAACCCGCGGCCTGCCGACGACCTGCGGCTCGCGGATCCTCGAGGGCTGGATTCCGCCGTACGACGCCACGGTGGTCACCAAGCTCCGCCAGGCGGGTCTCCCGATCCTCGGCAAGACCAACATGGACGAGTTCGCGATGGGCTCGTCGACCGAGCACTCCGCGTACGGCCCGACCCACAACCCGTGGGACCTCGAGCGCATCCCCGGTGGCTCCGGCGGTGGCTCGGCCGCGGCAGTGGCCGCCTACGAGGCACCGATCGCGCTCGGCACCGACACCGGCGGCTCGATCCGCCAGCCGGGCGCGGTGACCGGGACGGTCGGCGTGAAGCCGACCTACGGCTCGGTGTCCCGCTACGGGCTGGTGGCGCTGGCGAACTCGCTCGACCAGGTCGGTCCGGTGACCCGCACGGTGTACGACGCCGCGCTCCTGCACGAGATCATCGGCGGCCACGATCCGATGGACTCCACCTCGGTCCAGGACAAGGTCCCGGACCTCACCGACGCGGCCCGGCTCGGCGCCGACGGCGACCTGACCGGCGTCCGGATCGGCATGGTCAAGGAGCTCGGTGGTGATGGCCAGAAAAATGAGGGATGGCAGGACGGCGTACTTGCGCGCTTCCAGGAGTCACTGGACCTGATGGTCAAGGCCGGTGCCGAGCTGGTCGAGGTGTCCTGCCCGACGTTCGTGCACGCGCTGGCGACGTACTACCTGATCCTGCCGGCGGAGGCGTCGAGCAACCTCGCGAAGTTCGACGCCATGCGCTACGGGCTGCGGGTACTGCCCGAGGGCATCGAGAGCCCGAGCGCCGAGGAGGTGATGCGGGCGACCCGCGACGCCGGCTTCGGCGACGAGGTCAAGCGCCGGATCATCCTCGGCACCTACGCCCTCTCCAGTGGCTACTACGACGCCTACTACGGGCAGGCGCAGAAGGTGCGGACGCTGGTGATCCGCGACTTCGACGCCGCGTTCGAGAAGGCCGATGTGCTGGTCTCGCCGACCGCGCCGACCACCGCGTTCAAGATCGGCGCCAAGATCGACGACCCGCTCGCGATGTACCTCAACGACCTGGCCACGATCCCGGCCAACCTGTCCGGGGTGCCCGGCATCTCCATCCCCAGCGGCCTCGCCGACGAGGACGGGCTGCCGGCCGGCATCCAGATCCTCGCTCCGGCCCTGGCCGACGATCGGGTCTACCGCGTCGGCGCCGCGCTCGAGACCCTACTGCGCGACCAGTGGGGCGGGCCGCTGCTGGCCCAGGCCCCCGAGCTGGGTCTCGATACGCCGTCGCTCGTTCCTCACGACGGCTACTCGATCAACGGGGGAGAGGCATGACCGCCACGCTGGTCCCGTTCGAGGAGGTCCTCGAGAAGTACGACCCGGCCCTCGGGCTCGAGGTCCATGTCGAGCTCAACACCGCCACCAAGATGTTCTGCGGCTGCCCGGCGTCCTTCGGCGAGGAGCCCAACACCTCGGTCTGCCCGGTCTGCCTCGGTCTGCCCGGCGCGATGCCGGTGGTCAACGGCAAGGCCGTGGAGTCGGCGATCCGGATCGGGCTGGCGCTGAACTGCGAGATCGCGGAGTGGTGCCGGTTCGCGCGGAAGAACTACTTCTACCCGGACATGCCGAAGAACTTCCAGACCAGCCAGTACGACGAGCCGATTGCGTTCGAGGGCTTCATGGACGTTGACGTCGACGGCGAAGCGTTCCGCGTCGAGATCGAGCGCGCGCACATGGAGGAGGACACCGGGAAGTCGCTGCACGTCGGCGGCGCCACCGGCCGGATCCACGGCGCCGACTACTCGCTCGTCGACTACAACCGGGCCGGCATCCCCCTCATCGAGATCGTCACGAAGCCGATCGTCGGGGCCGGCGCCAAGGCCCCCGACATTGCTCGGGCCTACGTCCAGCAGCTGCGCGACCTGATCCTGGCGCTCGGCGTCTCCGAGGCCCGAATGGATCAGGGCAACCTGCGCGCCGACGTGAACCTGTCGCTCGCGCCGAAGGGCATCGACGTACTCGGAACCCGTACGGAGACCAAGAACGTCAACTCGTTCCGATCGGTCGAGCGGGCGGTCCGCTACGAGATGTCACGGCATGCAGCAGTCCTGGACGCCGGCGACAAGATCCTCCAGGAGACCCGGCACTGGCACGAGGACACCGGGATCACCACCAGCGGCCGGGAGAAGTCGGACGCCGAGGACTACCGGTACTTCCCCGAGCCCGACCTGGTGCCGATGGCGCCGAGTCGGGAGTGGGTGGCGGAGCTGCGCGGCACGCTGCCGGAGAACCCCGCCCAGAAACGGACCAGGCTGCAGACCGAGTGGGGCTTCTCCGACCTGGAGATGCGTGACACCGTCGGCGCGGGCGCGCTGGCCCTGGTCGAGGAGACCATCGCCGCCGGCGCCGCCCCGTCGGCCGCGAAGAAGTGGTGGCTCTCCGAGCTGGCCCGCCGCGCCAACGACACCGGCGTCGACATCGCCGAGCTCGGGGTCACCCCGCAGCAGGTGGCCGCGGTACAGGCCCTCGTGGACGGCGGTCAGATCAACGACAAGCTGGCCCGTCAGGTCTTCGACGGGCTGCTCGAGGGTGAGGGCACGCCGGCCGAGATCGTTGCCGCCCGGGGCCTGGCGATCGTGTCGGACGAGGGCGCGCTGGGCGCCGCCGTCGACAACGCGATCGCCGCCAACCCCGACGTTGCCGACAAGATCCGCGACGGGAAGGTCGCCGCGGCCGGCGCGCTGATCGGAGCCGTGATGCAGGAAATGCGCGGTCAGGCCGATGCCAACCGGGTCCGCGAGCTGATCCTGGAGAAGCTCTCCTGAATCGCGAGCGGTAGGCTGCGCGACACCATCAACCACGCCCGTGGTGGGGGAAGCCGGTCGAATTCCGGCGCTGACCCGCAACCGTAGGCCCGCACCGACTCTCGGCGGTGCGTGCAAGCCGGAGCACCCGCCACGACGCGTCCTGAATACACGCTGTCGAGGAAACCAGCGGGTGGGGCCACACCCTCCCGTTGTGCAGCGGGAAGGATCACCATGTCTGACCTCTTTGGGTCACCGCGACTCCGGCGCGCGCTCGGCCTCACCGCCGTGCCCGCGCTCGCGCTGAGCACGCTCGCCGCGCTCCCGTCGGCCCCGGCGAACGCTGCCGAGTCCGATCCGGCTCCGCTGGCTGCCGGCACCGACTGGATGGAGGACCAGCTCCAGGACGGCCCCTTCAGCGGTCCGTTCACCGAAGGCCTCAGCATCGACGCTGTGCTCGCCCTGAAGGCGGTCGACGGAGACCCGACGGTCATCGACGGCACCGTGTCGGGGCTGGAGTCCCGCATGCAGGGTCCCAGCGGCTACGTCGTCTCTACTGAGGGTGGCACCTACGAGTCGGGCGGCAGCGCGGCCAAGGCCGCGGTGATGCTCCAACGCACCGGCGGTGACCCCACCGCGTACGCAGGCCTCGACCTCGTCGAGATGCTCGAGTCGCTGACCAGCAGTGCCACCGGGCTCGAAGGCAGGGTGTTCGCCCGCTTCAATGGGGCCGACGACCTGAGCTTCACGAACACGCCAGTCCAGGCCTTTGCCGCTGAGGCGCTGCACACGGCGGGGAGCGACCTGTCGGACGAGTCAGTGGCCTATCTCCTGCTGCAGCAGTGTGACGACGGCTTCTTCCGCGAGGAGATCCCGGCGCCGGACGGCGCCCAGTCGTGCGACGCCGAGGCGAACCCCGAGCCCAGTGTGGACAGCACCGCGTTGGCAGTGCTCGCCCTGCATGACAACGAGGACGCCGGTGTACAGCCGGCCGTGGCGGAGGCGATCGCCTGGCTGCGTGAGGTCCAGGAGCCCAACGGGGCGTTCGGATCAACCCCTGACATCCCGACGCCCAACACCAACAGCACCGGCCTGGCCGGGTGGGCGCTCGGCGAGGCAGGCGAGACCGCCGCGGCCGAGAAGGCCGCCATCTTCGTGCGGGCTCTGCAGGTCGACGAGCCCGAGCCCTGCGCGACGGCGCTGAACGACGACCAGGGCGCGATCGCCTACGACGGCGCAGCCCTGGTCGCCGGACGGCAGGACGGCATCACCGTCGAACTGGAGGACCAGTGGCGCCGGGCTTCGGCGCAGGCCCTGCCCGCGCTGCGATGGGCGACCGGAGAAGCGGGCGAGGCATCGGCCATCGTGCTGAGGCCGTTCTACCAGGCAGGCACGCGCGTGCAGCTGACCGCCAGCGGCTTCATCCCCGGCGACACCGTCTGCTTCCGTCGCGGCAGCAAGGTCGTCGGCCTCGCCCTGGTGGGCCTCGACGGCAGTGCCAAACGCGGCGTGACGCTCCCCCACGGCACCGCCAGGCGCATCTACCAGTCGAGCACCGGCGAGTCCGAGGGCCAGCCGCTGACCTTCCACGTGCTGGACAAGACGAAGCTGAAGGTCGAGCTCAAGCCGAAGGTCGCCAAGGGCGGCACCCAGGTTGTGCGGATCCGGGGGCTTGAGAAGGGCGAGAGCTTCAAGGTGATCTACCGCGGTGAGCAGGTCGACAAGGGCAAGGCCAAGGCCAAGGGCAAGGCGGTCGCCCGGTTCAAGGTGGGCCAGACGACCGGCCCGGTCAAGGTCCAGGTGCGCGGGCAGTTCAAGGACCGCCGAGGCGCCAAGGCGTTCACCGTCACTCGATGACGGTCGTTCTCCGCCTCGCCGCCGCGGCCGGTCTGGCCGCGGCGACGGGTGTCGCGCTGCCCGCGTCGCCGGCTCACTCCGCTCCCTGCTCGGGGGAGAACGGCGTGAGTGTGGTCGTCGACTTCAACAGCCTGGGCGGCGGCGTGCAGCAGGTCTGCGTGGCCGGTGGCGGTGGCGACGCCGCGTCGTCGCTGTTCCCGGCAGCGGGCTACCCGTTGAACTACGCGTCCCGCCAGCCGGGTTTCGTGTGCCGGGTCAGCGGGAAGCCGACCACCGACCCCTGCGTCAACACCGCACCGGCCGGCGCGTTCTGGGGGCTGTGGTGGTCCGACGGCGACGCCTCGAGCTGGACCTACAGCTCGCTCGGTGCGGGGGCGTTGAACGTGCCCGACGGCGGGATGGTCGCGTTCTCATACGACGACGTGTCGGGCACTGCGCCGCCGAGCGCCAGCCCGACCCACCCCGCTGCGCCGTCGTCCCCTCCGCCGTCGCAGCAGCAGCCCGACGATTCCGACCCCGACGACTCGCCGGCGCCCGGCCCCGGCTCGTCGTCCACCCCGGGCCAGTCCTCGAGTCCGGGCGCCACCCCGTCGACCTCGCTGTCCGCCTCCGATGACGTGGAGCGCGGCCGGGGCGGGATGGACCAGGAACGGAACCCGAAGCCGGACAAGTCGGACGAGTTGGACGAGGGCTCGCCGACTACCACCTCGGATGCCGATCCCACCGGGACCGCTGCGAGTGACGCGGGGTCCGTGGCCGAGCCGGAGGAGTCCGACGGGTTGCCCGGCTGGGTGGCGCCGGGGTTGATCGGCGTCTTGTTCGCCGCCGCGGGTGCCGTCGTACTCATGCGGCGGAGGCGGTCCGACGCGTGAACCGTGGGCCGTGAACGCGAGACTGCCGCGTGACCTGCACCCCGTCGCCTGGTGGCTGTGGGCGTTGGGGCTCGCGGTGGCGGCGTCGTTCACGACCAACCCGCTGCTCCTGCTGCTGCTCGTGGGCGTCGCGACCGTCGTGGTGACCGCGCGCCGCTCGGCCCAGCCGTGGGGTGCGTCGTTTCGGCTGTACGTGCTGCTCGGTGTGGTGATCGTGGTGCTCCGGGTGGTGTTCCGGATCGTGTTCGCGGGCACCTACCCGGGCACCGTCATCCTCGACCTGCCGGCGGTGACGCTGCCCGACTGGGTGCGCGGATTCTCGTTGCTGGGACCGGTCACCCGAGAAGCTCTGCTGGCCGGGCTGTACGACGGCATGCGGCTGGCCACCATCGTGATCTGCGTCGGCGCCGCCAACTCCCTGGCCAACCCGAAGCGGCTGCTCCGTTCGGTCCCGCCGGCGCTCTACGAGATCGGCACCGCGTTGGTGGTCGCCGTGACGGTGCTGCCGCAGTTCGTGGAGAGCGTGCGCAGGGTGCGCGCCGCGCAGGCGTTGCGGGCCGGGGAGACCGGCCGGGTCCGGCGGCTGCGCCGGTTCCTGGTGCCGGTGCTCGAGGACGCGCTCGAACGCTCGCTCGCCCTCGCCGCCGGGATGGACACGCGCGGCTACGGCCGCTCCGGCGGCGCGTCCAGACCGCAGCGCCGGATCACCGGAGGGCTGATGCTGGTCGGCCTCGTCGGGGTCTGCGTCGGCGTCTACGCGCTGCTCGACAAGACCGCGCCCCGGGTGCTGGCGCTCCCGATGCTGCTCGTGGGCGTCGCGGTGGCGGTGGCGGGCCTGGTCAACGCCGGGCGCCGGGTGCAGCGCACCCACTACCGGCCCGATCGCTGGCGGGCGCCTGAGCTCGCGGTGATCGTGTCGGGCCTGGTGGTCGCGACCGTCGGCTGGTGGGTGAACCGCTACCAGCTGCCGATCGCCTACCCCGGCCTCTCCGTGGTGCCCGAGGTCAGCTCGGTCGCGCTGGTCGGCGGGCTTGCCGGCGTCCTGGCGGTGCTGGTCACCCCGCGACCCAAGGAGATCGCCGGATGATCGAGCTGCGCGGCGTCACGTTCGGGTACGACGACGACCCGGTGCTCGCCGACGTCGACCTGACCGTCGAGGAGGGCGAGCTGGTGCTGGTGTCCGGGCCCACCGGCGTCGGCAAGTCCACGCTGCTCGGTGTGGTCACCGGACTGGTGCCGAGGTTCACCGGCGGCACCCTCACCGGCGACGTGCTGCTCGACGGGGTCAGCATCATCGACACGCCGCCGCGGGAACGCGCCCACGCGATCGGGTACGTCGGCCAGGACCCGGCCGCCGGGTTCGTGACCGACACCGTGGAGGAGGAGCTCGCCTACGGGATGGAGCAGCTCGGGGTACCGGCGGAGACGATGCGCCGCCGGGTGGAGGAGACCCTCGACCTGCTCGGCATCGCGGCGCTGCGCGACCGGGACCTGCGCACCCTGTCCGGCGGGGAGCAGCAGCGGGTCGCCATCGGGTCCGTGCTGCCGATGCACCCCCGGCTGCTGGTGCTGGACGAGCCGACCTCGGCGCTCGACCCCACGGCGGCCGAGGACGTGCTCGCCACGCTCACCCGGCTCGTGCACGACCTCGGCATCTCGGTGCTGCTGGCCGAGCACCGGCTCGAGCGCGTGGTGCCGTTCGCCGACCGGATGTGCCTGCTCGCCGGCGACGGCCTGGTTCGCGTCGGGGCGACCGCGGAGCTGCTCACCGACTCGCCGGTCGTGCCGCCGATCGTGGAGCTCGGGCGGGCGGCCGGGTGGCAGCCGCTGCCGCTCACGGTGCGCGACGCCCGACGCGTGGCCCGCTCACTCGTGGTGGCGCCGCCCGAGGTCATCGACCTGCCGCCGGCGCCGGCGGCGTTGACGGCGAAGCGCGTCACCGTCACCCACGGCCGCACGGTCGCGGTCCGGGAGCTCGACCTCGCGCTCGGCCGGGGCCGGGTGACCGCGCTGATGGGTCGCAACGGCTCCGGCAAGTCCTCGCTGCTCTGGGCGCTGCAGGGCACCGGGCGCCGCCGCGATGGCGTCGTCCGGATCGACGAGCGCGACCCGGCGGACCTCGAGGGCGCCGATCGCCGAACGGTCGTCGGCCTGCTGCCTCAGACCGCCACCGACCTGCTCTATCTCGAGACCGTCGACGAGGAGTGCGCGGCGGGCGGCCCCGGTACCCGCGAGATCCTCGACCGGCTGGTGCCCGGCATCGCCGGTGACACGCACCCTCGCGACCTGTCGGAGGGTCAACGGCTGGCGCTCGCCCTGGCGCTGGTCCTGGTGGCCGAGCCCAGCGTCCTCCTCCTCGACGAGCCCACTCGTGGGCTCGACTACGCCGCGAAGGGCGCCTTGGCCGGCATCCTGCGCCGGCTCGCGGACGAGGGCCGGGCGGTGCTGGTGGCCACCCACGACGTGGAGTTCGTCGCCAAGGCCGCCGACGAGGTGGTGGTGCTGGCCGACGGCGAGGTCGTGTCCTCGGGGCCGGTCCGCCGGGTGGTGGCCGAGTCGCCGGCGTTCGCGCCCCAGGTCACCAAGGTGCTGGGCCCGCCCTGGCTGCGGGTCGACGAGGTCGTCGCGGCGATGGAGACGGCGTGAGCACCCGGACGAACGCCGTCCCGATCACCCCGCGCAGCGCCGCAGTGCTCGGTACGGCGTCAGTGGCCGGGTTGATGATGCTCTGCTGGCCACTGCTGCTGCAGGTGGAGCCAGGCACGACCCGGGTCGACCCGCCGTTCGTCTTCCTGGCGCTGCTGCCGGTGGTGATCTTCGTGGTTCTCGCCGAGCTGAGCGAGGGCGGCATGGACTCGCGGATCCTGGCGATCCTCGGCGTGCTCAGCGCGATCAACGCGATCCTGCGGGTGTTCTCGGCCGGCACCGCCGGCGTGGAGTTCGTGTTCTTCCTGCTGATCCTGGCCGGTCGCGTCTTCGGGCCCGGCTTCGGCTTCGTGCTGGGCTGCACGTCGTTGTTCGCGTCCGCGCTGATGACGGCCGGCGTCGGTCCGTGGCTGCCGTACCAGATGCTCGTCGCCGCCTGGATCGGGATGGGAGCCGGGCTGCTGCCGCGACGGTTCTCCGGACGATCCGAGATCGCGATGCTGGTGATCTACGGCGTCGTGGCGGCGTACGCGTTCGGGGTGCTGATGAACCTCTCCGGCTGGCCGTTCCTGCTCGGCGTCGAGGTGCCGGGCCACGAGGGCTCGCTGTCGTACGTCGCGGGCGCACCGTTGCTCGACAACCTGGAGCGGTTCGCGGCCTACACGCTGATCACGTCGACCGGCAGCTTCGACACCGGCCGGGCGATCACCAACTCGGTGGCGCTGATCGTGCTCGGCCCGGCCGTGCTGACCACGCTGCGGCGCGCATCGCGACGGGTGACGGTCAGGGCCGAATGAGCAGGATCCGGTCGTCGCTCTCGTCCGGGTCGTCATTGCGGCCGTCGAGGTTGCTGGTGGTCACCCAGAGGTTGCCGTCGGGGGCGACCGCGATGGTGCGCATCCGGCCGTAGTCGCCGACGAAGAAGCCCTCGGGGTTGCGCGCCCGGTCGCCGGTCACCTGCACCCGCCAGAGCCGCTCACCCCGCAACGCGGCCATCCACAGGTAGCCGTCGGAGTACGCCAAACCGGAGGGCGAGGCCTCGTCGGTCGACCACGTGAGCTGCGGGTCGACGTAGTCGGGTGCGCCACCGGTGCCCTCGACCTCGGGCCAGCCGTAGTTGGCGCCCTCACTGATCATGTTCAGCTCGTCGAACTCGTCCGCACCGAACTCGGAGGCCCACAGCCGGCCGCCGTCGTCGAAGGCCAGGCCCTGGACGTTGCGGTGCCCCCAGGACCAGATCTCGTTGTCGAAGGGGTTGCCCGGCGCCGGCTCGCCGTCGGTCGTGATCCGGAGGATCTTGCCCGCCAGCGACTCCCGATCCTGCGCGAGCTGGGGCTGCGCGCCGGTCTCTCCGGTGGAGACGTAGAGGTAGCCGTCCGGGCCGAACTGCAGCCGCCCGCCGTCGTGGTTGCTGCCGAGCGGGATGCCGGTGAGGATCGGCTCGGGGGTGCCGAGCGAGTCGCCGTCGAGCTTCGCGCGGAGCACCCGGTTGTCCGTCGCCGTGCTGACGTAGAAGTACGCCGTGCGGTCGCTCTGGAAGTCGGGGGACAGTGCCACGCCGAGCAGGCCGGCCTCGTTGAACGGTTCCGCCGCCTCGATGCTGCCGAGCTCGGTGATCTCGTGGTCACCCTCCGCGTCGATCCGGAGCACCCGCTTGCTGTCGCGCTCGGTGACGATCGCGTCGCCGTCGGCGAAGAAGTCCAGGCCCCACGGCACCTCGAGCCCGGTGGCGATCGTCTCCACGACCTCCGGGTCCGACCCGCCGCTCGTCGTCGGGTCGCTCGGCTCGGCGGCAGAGGTACTGGGGCTCGCCGGGGTGGTGCCGGTGGTCTCGAGGGTGCTCTCGTTGCCGCCCTGGTCGCACGCGGTCAGGACCGTGGCGCAGATCAGGACCCCGAGAGCCCGGCGCATCAGCCGAGCCGCTCGAGGAAGTCGAGCAGCAGCTGGTGCACCCTTTCGGGCTGCTCCATCGCAATGAAGTGGGTGCCGCGGAGCTCGACGTACTCGCCCTGCTGGAGGCGCTTCGCCGCCGAGGCCATGTCGCGGGTGCCGGCGAGGATGTCGAAGGCGCCGGCCACGAACAGCGCCGGCACGTGCACTTTGCTCAACGGCACCCGAGCGTGCTTGGACGTGCTCAGCGCGAGGTGGAAGTACCAGTCGACCGGAGTCGTCAGGAACTCCTTCACCGCCCGCACTGCGAGCTCCGGGTCGGCCACCGGCAACATGAAGCCGCTGTGCGAGATGACCTGGATCGCGCGCCGTCCGACGGGGAGCCGGGAGCTGACCGGGGTGATCGCCTTGCCGGCGTACTTGAGCACGGTGGAGAAACCGACCGTGACGGTCCGGGCCAGGACTCGCGGCACGTAGAGCGGCCCGAGCATCGTCGCGAAGGTGTCGCCCGGCACGCCCGCGACGGCGAACAGCCCCCGAACCCGCTCCGGGTGGTGCACGGCGAGCTCGAACATCGTGTTGACGCCCATCGACCAGCCCATCAGCACGGCCTGGTCGATGCCGAAGCTGTCCATCACGGAGAGGCCGTCCTGCACGAAGTGCTGGATCTCGACGTGAGCAGGGTCGGCGGGCCGGTCGGAGCCGCCGGTGCCTCGGTGGTTCCACGACACCACGCGGACCCCGCACGCGGGATCCAACAGTGCCGGCCAGGCGTACGGGCTGGTGCCGAGGCCGTTGCACAGCACGACCGTCGGGCCGTCGATCAACCCCTCGGGGTCGTTGGTCCAGGCGCGCAGCAAGGTGCCGTCGTCGGACAGAACGTCGCGGAAACCCAGCGCGGCGGTGGTGTCGGCGGCACGCGCCGCGGAGGTCGACATGCCTCAATTCTGCCCGAGCGTCCACGCCGGGCGGCCCACTGGCCGTGGTTACGTGGCGCGCACCTTCGCGGAGTCGGGCTCGGCTGGACGGGTCAGGGAGGCGAAGTAGTCGTCCACATCCTGGCGTTCAACTCGTCGTTGGGCGCAGGCGGTGGCGGCGATCATGGCGTTCCGGCGGGCCCGTTCCTGTGAGGTCTGGGGCCAGCTGCGGAGGTCGTGGAGGAGGGTGGCGAACGGGACGGTGGGTGAATACATGGGGGCGGCTCCGAGTGGCGGGTTTCTCCGAACGTAGACCCGTCGCGATGCGCTCCGCATCTCGGCCACGTGACTTTTTCGTGAACTCACAGGGCGGTCATCAGTCAGGCACCGGTTTGCTCATCACCGGCGTGCTGCGGGTGGCGCCGATGCTGGCCATGACGACGCAAGCGACCGCGAGCCACTGCACGCCGGTGAGGAACTCACTGACCACGAGCATCCCGACGAGCGCCGCCGCGGCCGGTTCGAGACTCATCAGGATGCTCAGCACCGATGCGGAAAGGGTGCGCAGCGCGATCATCTCGCAGCCGTAAGGGATCACCGAGCTGAGCAACCCCACGAGCGCACCGATCACCAGGATCCGGGAGTCACCCAGTCCCTCGCCACCGCCGACCGCCATCACCGGGGTCAGCAGCACGGTCGCCACCACGCTGGCCATCGCCAGACCGTCGAGCCCCTGCCAGCGCCGGCCGGTCTGCACCGTGAGCAGGATGTACGCCGCCCAGGCGGCGCCGGCCAGCAGCGCGAACAGGACGCCGACGAGATCGAGATCGGCCCGCTCCAGGCCGAGCAGCGCTACGCCGGCCGCTGCCAGGCCGACCCAGACCAGGTCACGGGCCCGGCGCGAGAAGAGGAGCGCGAGCGTCAGCGGCCCGATGAACTCGATCGTGACCGCGATCCCCAGCGGGATCCGGGCGAACGACTGGTAGATCGCCCAGTTCATCAACGCGAGCGTCGCACCGAAAGCGAGCACGACGAGCCAGTCGGCGCCGGTGCGACCGCGCAGCACCGGTCGGCAGGCCACGGCCAGGATCAGCGCACTGGTGACCAGGCGCAGCCAGACGATCGTGACCGGCTCGACCTCGTCGAACAGGTTCTTGGCCAGCCCGGCCCCGAACTGGACGGACGCGATCCCTATCAGCACCAGCCAGATCGGTGAGACTCTGACCGATGGATTCGGGGTCGCCACCGGGTCAATGTAGGTGGACAGCCGGGTAGGCGCCTACGTGAGGAGTGTGGATGAGCACGGTGTTGATGGTCGGGACCCGCAAGGGGCTGTGGATCGGTACGTCGGACGACGGGCGGCAGGACTGGGAGTTCACTGGGCCGCATCACGACATGGAGGAGGTCTACTCCTGCATGATCGACACCCGCGGCGACCGGCCGCGGCTGCTCTCCGGTGCCTCGTCGAGCTGGCTCGGCCCGCAGGTCCGCCGTACCGACGATCTCGGCGCGACCTGGCAGGAGTCGCCCGACGGCGCGATCCGCTTCCCCGAGGACGTCAGCGCGTCCGTCGAGCGGGTCTGGCAGCTGGCTCCCGGCGCCGAGCCGGGCGTCGTGTACGCCGGCACCGAGCCGGGCGCGGTCTGGCGTTCCGACGACAACGGCGAGTCGTTCGCGCTCGAACGGGCCCTGTGGGATCACCCGCAGCGGCCTGAATGGGGCGAGGGCTTCGGCGGCCAGGCCTTCCACACGATCCTTCCGCACCCGGCCGACCCGCAGTCGGTAACGGTCGCGATCTCCACCGGCGGCGTCTACCAGACCACCGACGGCGGGGGCTCCTGGACGGCCCGCAACCAGGGGATTCGCGCGGAGTTCCTGCCCGAGGGGCAGCAGTACCCCGAGTTCGGCCAATGCGTCCACAAGGTGACCCGGCACCCGGCGAACCCGGAGCGGCTCTACCTGCAGAACCACGGCGGCGTCTACCGGTCCGACGACCACGGCGCGAGCTGGCAGTACATCGGTGACGGGCTCCCGTCGGACTTCGGCTTCGCCATCGTGGTCCATCCGCACGAGCCGGACACGATCTTCGTGTTCCCGATCGGCAGCGGCGCGAACCGCTACCCGCCTGAGGCCAAGGCCCGGGTGTGGCGCTCCCGAGACGCCGGCAGCTCCTGGGAGGAGCTCGGCATGGGCCTGCCTGACGGCTTCTACGTCGGGGTGATGCGCGACGCCATGTGTGCCGATGGTCACGACTCCGCAGGCCTCTACTTCGGCGCCCGCAACGGCAGTGTCTGGGGCTCGGCTGATTCAGGAGACACCTGGCAGCAGGTCGTCGCCGACCTCCCCGACGTGATGGTGGTCCGCGCCGCCGCGGTCTGAGGTGATCCGGAGGCCCATCGGTCGATGGCGCGCTCGATCAGTGGCGTGGTCTCCTCGGGGTCCAGCCGACCCGTGCACACCGCCCAGGTCAGGCCGTCGACCACCAGAAGGAGCTCCTCGATGGCTCTGTCTCGTTGCTGGGCTGGGACGTCGAGGAGCTGTACGACGGTCGCGAGCGCGCCGGTGAGTGCTGCCCGACTTTCCGCCAGTCGCTGCGTCAGCATCTCCGACGGCGCAGCCGACAGCGTCAGGCGCAGCCAGACCAACTCGTCCTCGCTGCGTCGACGAGTGCCGGGGACAAAGTCCACGATTGTCCGGAGCGCACGATCCCGGGTCTTCTCGCCGCGCGGTGTCCACGCCAAGGCCCGGCGACGCCGGGCGTCCACCTCGTCGGCAGCCATCATCACCAAGTCCGCTTCCCTGTTCACCAGTCGATGGACAGTGCTCGGCGACACCTCCAGGACGCGGGCAATGGACCGACGGCTGAGGGCATGCACGCCCTGGGTCAGCACGACCTCGAAGACGGTCTCCTGGAGGAGTGCGTATCGAGCGACGTAGTCGACGAGCTTGGGCATAGTCCGTCATACCGCGAGACCTCCTGGTCCCGCTGCCGTCATCCACAGCCCGTGATGACACACCCCGGTGCGCTTCCCAGATGCCTCGCCCGCCGGTTGTGGGCCACGATGGCCCACAACGAGGGATTCATGGATCTGGGAAGCGAGCCACGGTGTGCCGAATCTGCGCGGCCGCCGAAGCCTGATATCTGCGAGAGGCCGAAACCGCCGGCCCCGTACCCTGCAGGCATGGATCAGCCGGACATCAAGCCGCGCTCGCGCGACGTCACCGACGGGCTGGAGAAGGCCGCCGCCCGGGGGATGTTGCGCGCGGTCGGCATGCAGGACGAGGACTTCGCGAAGCCCCAGATCGGTGTCGCGTCGAGTTGGAACGAGATCACCCCCTGCAATCTCTCGCTCGACCGGCTCGCCAAGGCAGTGAAGAACGGCGTCCACGCGGCGGGCGGGTATCCGCTCGAGTTCGGCACCATCTCCGTCTCGGACGGCATCTCGATGGGCCACGAGGGCATGCACTTCTCGCTCGTCTCGCGCGAGGTGATCGCCGACTCCGTCGAGACCGTGATGATGGCCGAGCGGCTCGACGGATCGGTGCTGCTGGCCGGCTGCGACAAGTCCCTTCCCGGCATGATGATGGCCGCGGCCCGGCTCGACCTCGCGTCGGTGTTCCTGTACGCAGGCTCGATCATGCCCGGCCAGGTCGACGGTCAGGACGTCACGATCATTGACGCGTTCGAGGCCATCGGTGCCTGCCTCGCGGGAAAGATCAGCCGCGAGGAGGTCGACCGGATAGAGCGCGCGATCTGTCCGGGTGAGGGCGCCTGCGGCGGCATGTACACCGCCAACACCATGGCCGCCGTCGGCGAGGCGATCGGTATGTCGCTGCCCGGATCGGCCGCGCCACCCGCCGTGGACCGGCGTCGCGACGGGTTCGCGCACCGGTCCGGCGAGGCCGTCGTGGGTCTGCTGCGCAAGGGCATCACGGCCCGGCAGATCATGACCATGGAGGCGTTCGAGAACGCGATCACCGTGGTGATGGCGCTGGGTGGCTCCACCAACGCCGTACTCCACCTGCTGGCGATGGCCCGCGAGGCCGAGGTCGACCTGACCCTCGACGACTTCAACCGGATCGGCGACAAGGTGCCGCACCTCGGCGACCTGAAGCCGTTCGGCAAGTACGTCATGAACGACGTCGATAAGGTCGGCGGCATCCCGATGGTCATGAAGGCGCTGCTCGACGCCGGGCTGATGCACGGCGACGCCCTCACCGTCACCGGGAAGACGATGGCCGAGAACCTCGCGGACATCGCTCCACCGATGGTCGACGACGAGGTGATCCGCACCCTCGATCGACCGATCCACAAAACCGGTGGTCTGACCATCCTCAAGGGCTCGCTCGCGCCCGAGGGTGCGGTGGTGAAGTCGGCGGGCTTCGACGACTCGGTGTTCACCGGCACCGCCCGCGTCTTCGACGGGGAGCGGGCCGCCCTGGACGCCCTCGCCGCGGGCAAGATCCGGCCCAGGGACGTCGTGGTGATCCGCTACGAAGGCCCGAAGGGCGGCCCGGGGATGCGCGAGATGCTCGCGATCACCGGAGCGATCAAGGGCGCCGGCCTCGGCAAGGACGTGCTGCTCGTGACCGACGGTCGGTTCTCCGGCGGTACGACGGGTCTGTGCGTCGGCCACATCGCCCCCGAGGCCGTCGACGCCGGTCCGATCGCGTTCGTGCGCGACGGCGACGCGATCACCCTCGACGTGCTCAACCGGACCCTCGAGGTGGAGATGCCGGACCTGGAGGATCGCAAGGTGGGCTGGGAGCCGCTGCCCCCGAGGTACACCCGCGGGGTGCTGGGCAAGTACGCAAAGGTCGTGCAGTCGGCCGCGCATGGAGCGGTGACCTCCTGACGCCGTGACCGCTCGCCTCAATCTGGAACGCCACGGCGTCCTGCTCTCGCTGGCCGCCATCGCTGTGCTCATCGCTGTCGCCGGGCTGGTCCGGATCACCGACTCGGACGATGGGCGCGAGCCGACCCTGTCGGAAGCCGCGCCTCCCGTCGGTCACCCGCTGCCGCTGCCGCCGATCGTGCCGCCGCCGTTCAGTCGTCCGGGCGGCGTCGTGGAGGCCGAACCCGGGCCGGGCATCTTCGACGACGGCCGGTTCCTCGTGGCCTACTACGGCACCGCCGGCACCGGCGTCCTCGGCGTGCTGGGGGAGAACAGGCCGAGCGCGATGCACGACCGGCTGCGGCGCGCCGCCCGGGCCTTCAGGGGGAGGGACCGGCCGATGCAGCTGGTCTACGAGCTGATCGTGACCGTCGCCGACCGATCGGCCGGCTCCGACCGTAGCTACAGCCACGACATCGCCCGTGCCGATGTCGAGAGATACGTCGACGCGGCCCGTCGCAACAACGCGCTGCTGCTGCTCGACATCCAGCCCGGTCACAGCACGTTCCTCGACGTCGCGAAGCGCTGGCAATGGGCCCTCGAGGAGCCACACGTAGGGCTGGCGCTCGACCCGGAATGGCGGCTGCGGCGCGCGGTGCCGGGCACGGTGCTCGGCTCGGTCTCGGCGGAGGAGGTGAACCGGACCTCGAGCTGGCTTTCGCAGCTGGCCGAGCGGCACGGCCTCCCGGAGAAGCTGGTCGTGCTGCACCAGTTCCGGACCTCGATGATCCGGAACATCGACCGGATCCGGCCGCGCGCGAACCTCGCGATGGTGCAGCACGTCGACGGCTTCGGCACGCCAGGCCAGAAGCGCGCCACCTACCACGCCGTGGCGCGGCCCCGGCAGTTCGCGATGGGCTTCAAGCTGTTCTACGACGAGGACGTCAACCGGATGGGACCGGCCGAGGTGCACCGGCTGCGCCCCAAGGTCCGGTTCGTGTCCTTCCAGTAGGCCCGCTGCTGTAGACAAGGCGCGTGAAGAGCGCCGCGGAGCTGGACGGCGCCGACCCGTTGGCCGCATTCCGCGACCACTTCGTCGGCGCGAAGTCGTCGTTGGTCTACTTCGACGGCAACTCGCTGGGCCGGCCGCTCAAGGTCACCGGGCCGCGACTGCAGCAGTTCGTCGATCAGGAGTGGGGCGGGCGGCTGATCCGCGGTTGGGACGAGGCCTGGATGGAGCTGCCCGGGACGATCGGCGACGACCTGGGCCGGGTCGCTCTCGGTGCCGCGGCCGGGCAGACCATCGTGGGGGACTCCACCACCGTCCTGCTGTACAAGCTGCTTCGGGCGGCCGTCGCACTGCGCCCCGGCCGCAGCGAGATCGTCGTCGACCGCGACAACTTCCCGACCGACCGCTACGTGGCCGAAGGTGTCGCGCGAGAGCACGGGATGACCCTGCGGTGGGTCGACGTCGACCCGAGCGAAGGGATCACGCCGGAGCTGCTCGCGCAGGTACTCGGGCCGCGCACCGCCGTGGTCCTGCTGAGCCACGTCGCCTACAAGTCCGCCTGGGTGGCCGACGTACCAAGTCTGACGAGGATGACCCACGACGCCGGCGCGGTGATGGTGTGGGACCTCTGTCACTCGGCGGGGGCGCTGCCCGTCCGCCTCGATGAGTGGGACGTGGACCTGGCGGTCGGCTGCACCTACAAGTACCTCAACGGTGGGCCGGGCTCGCCGGCGTTCTGCTTTGTCGCCGCGTCGCTCCTGGACGAGGTGACCCAGCCGATCCAGGGCTGGATGGGGGCGAGCGACCCGTTCCGGATGGGGCCGTCGTACCTCCCCGCCCAGGGCATCCGGCGGATGCTCAGCGGCACCCCACCGATCGTCGGGATGCTCGCGCTCCAGGACATGCTCGCGCTGGTCGAGAAGGTCGGCATCGACGCGGTGCGCTCGAAGTCGGTCGGCCTCACCGAGCATGCGATCGCGCTGTCCGACCGCGACCTGGCCGATGTCGAAGTGGCGTCGCCCCGCGATTCGGACCGCCGTGGTGGCCACGTGACGCTGCGGCATCCGCGGATGCGTGAGGTGACGGCGGAGCTGTGGCGGCGCGACGTGCTCCCCGACTACCGCGAGCCCGACGGGCTGCGGCTCGGGCTGTCACCGCTGTCGACGTCGTACGCCGAGGTCGAGCGCGGCATCGCGGCGATCCGCGAGGAGCTCCCGCTTGCGTGAGGCCCTGCGGCGGGGGAGGGTCGGAGAGATGGACAACCGATGAGCTTGATCACGCTCGCCCACAATGTCGCGACCGATGACGAGGTGGACATCGTGCTGGAGACGGCACGGGAGTCGGCGCGGAGATCACGAAAGTGGTGGTGCCACGGTGAACGACGACGACAATGCCCGACTGTCGGCCCTGCGGGTCGAGGCGGAGGGGCTCGCCGACTGGCGGATCCTGTTCGCCGAGCTGCACGCCAGGTTCGAGACCGGGAGCTTCGCCAAGGGGCTCGACCTGGTCAACCGGATCGGCGCCGCCGCCGAGGAGAGCAACCACCACCCCGACATCGACCTGAGCTACCCACGGGTCGTGGTCCGGCTGACCAGCCATGACACCGGGGGTGTGACCCGTCGCGACGTCGAACTGGCCCGCACGATCAGCCAGTACGCCGCCGAGATGGGCGTGCCAGGCCGACACCACGGCCGTGCAGGTGTTGGAGATGGGGCTGGACAGCGCCGATCCCGAGGAGATCAAGCCGTTCTGGGCCGCTGTGCTCGGACTGCAGGAGTCCGGTGACGACGACAGCGAGCTCCTGGACGGATCCGGCCGTCTCCCGACCCTGTGGTTCCAGAAGACCAGTCCGCACGACGTACCCCGCCAGCGGTTCCACATGGACATCCGGGTGCCGCCGGAGGTCGCCGAGACGCGGATCCAGGCGGCCCTGGACGCGGGCGGCACGCTGGTCAGCGATGATCGGGCGCCGACGTTCTGGGTGCTCGCGGACGCGCAGGGCAACAAGTGCTGCGTGACCACCTGGCAGGGCCGCCCGCACTGACGCCCAGCCGGGGCGCCGGCCGCTGTCCATACCGGCCGTTGCGATGCCCCTCGGGGTTGTGGTGCGGTTCAGCATGCTCCCGGCCCGCGCCCGCCTCGTCCCCCTTGTGATCCTCGCAGTGGCGGCCCTGGCTGTGGCTGCCGCTCCGGCGCACCCGCGCCTGGCCACCGGCAACCCTCCCGCCGGCGCGGTCACCCCAGTCGTCACCCTCGATGACAATCCGCAGTCTTTCTACAACGGTGGCAACTGGGCCAACCCCGATGTCCGGCACGTGCACGCAGATGCCAGCGGCCGGATCGTCGTGGTGAGCGTCGACGGGGCTCAGCAAGAGGTGGTTGCCGAGACGTTCGACCCAGCAACGTTCGCCCGGGTGGACGAGCACCGCGTGTCCTACGACGGCTGGCCGGAGTGGGGCGGCTACTACCACGCGCCGAACGGCGAGAACTTCGTGCTGGTCGGCCGCAACAACCCCGGCGAGGATCCGGGGCGCGATGTGGTCGCGGTGCGTCGGTACACCGCGGATTGGAGTCCCGCCGGCACCGCGTTCCTGAAGGGCGGTGCGTCGCAAGGCATCGTCGGCATCTATGAGCCGTTCCGAGCCGGCGCCGCCGACATGGTGCAGGTGGGACAGCGCCTCGTGGTCCACCTCCCCCGCCTGATGTTCGAGGCTTCCGACGGGCTGCACCACCAGTCCAGCCTCACCTTCGAGGTCGACCTGGGCACCATGGCGACTCGGACCTTCGAGTCGCTCGGGTCCTACCCCTATTCCAGCCATTCGTTCGCCCAGGCCCTCACGCTCGTCGGGGACGACCTCGCGATCCTCGATCACGGCGACGCCTACCCGCGGGCGGTGCAGGTGTCCGTGGTGCGCGGTTATGCCCAGGGCCAGCGTGACGTCGAGGCGCACGAGGTGTTCGGTCTGCGCGGCGCCATCGGCGACAACTACACGGGCGTCGCGGTCACGGGGATGGCGGCCGGGTCCAGTCGTGCGGTGGTCGTCGGGCACGCAGTCCCGCACGACGAGCCGGTCGACGGCGTCACCGGCTGGAACGGCCTCGCCCGGAACGTGTTCCTGGTGTCGGTCGACACCACGACCGGCGACCGGGACTTCACCTGGATCACCCGGCTCGACCCGCGCGGCGACGCCTTCGCCGACGAGCCGCGGATCGTCCGCGTGGGCGCGGATCGGTTCGTCATGCTCTTCACGGTCCAGGAGGCGAGCCGCAAGCGCCTCGAGTATCGCCTCGTCGATGCGTCCGGGGGCGTGTTGGCGTCGCGGACCTGGACTGGCAAGCGATTCGACTCGATCTCGGACCCCGCGCTCGTCGGTGACACCGTCTACTGGGTCGGCCTCGGTTCCGAGGCCCAGTCGGGTACGTATCGAGCGACGGCGTACCTCAGCGGCGTCAACGTCTCCGACCCGACCGCGCCGCAGCTCCTCGTCGGGGACTTCTCGGGCAGCGACGCGCGGCTGCGGTCTATGACGGTCTCCGGGGGCGTGCTCAGGCCCGGCTTCAAGCGGAACCGGATGCTGTACCAGGTGACGGCGAAGGCCGGCGCTCGGAAGGTGCGGATCACCACGGCCCCGCTCAGCCCCGCCGCGTCGCTCCGGATCCGGGTAGGCACAGGCGCCTGGAAATCCACGACCACGGCCACGGTGAAGGTCAAGGCGCGTCAGAACACCGTTGTACGGATCGCCGTGACCTCGGCGGATCGCTCGAAGAAGCTCACCTACCTGGTGTCGGTGGACCCGCGGCACTGACGCCGCCGCCGCCGGATGCTGGGATCCGCGTCCCGTATCTTGGGACGCCTGACAGACTCGGCTGACGAGACGACGAACCGGCGGCTACCGTGTCCGCATGCACAAGCACCTCGTACGCATCGGACGCGCCGGCTGACCCACTGGCCCGCGCGTCGCCCCTCGTTGCCTAGCAACAGAGGGGCCTTTTCATGTAACGCAGCTGTTGGGTCAATTGTTTGAATCGATCGAGGACCGAGGACAGGAACGATGACGGAGCAGATGACCGGGGCGCAGAGCCTCATCCGGTCGCTGGAGGCAGCCGGGACCACGGATATCTTCGGCATCCCCGGCGGCGCGATCCTGCCGGCGTACGACCCGCTGATGGACTCCTCGATCCGGCACATCCTCGTACGTCACGAGCAGGGCGCCGGGCACGCCGCGCAGGGGTACGCCGCGGCGACCGGCCGGGTCGGTGTCTGCATGGCGACCTCCGGTCCGGGCGCGACCAACCTGGTCACCCCGATCGCCGACGCGTTGATGGACTCAGTGCCGATCGTGGCCGTGACCGGTCAGGTCGGGGCCGCGGCGATCGGCACCGACGCCTTCCAGGAGGCCGACATCCGCGGCATCACGATGCCGATCACCAAGCACAACTTCCTGGTCACCAACCCCGCCGACATCCCGCGCACCGTCGCCGAGGCGTTCTACATCGCCTCCACCGGTCGGCCCGGCCCGGTGCTGGTCGACGTGGCGAAGTCCGCGCTCCAGGCGACCACTGAGTACGAATGGCCGGGCGAGCTGCACCTGCCCGGCTACAAGCCGGTCACCCGCCCGCACGCCAAGCAGATCCGCGAGGCCGCGAAGCTGATCCTCGAGTCCCGGCGGCCGGTGCTGTACGTCGGCGGCGGCACCATCCGGGCCCGCGCGTCCGAGGAGCTGAAGGTCCTCGCCGAGCTGACCGGCATGCCGGTCGTGACCACGCTGATGGCGCGCGGCGCCTTCCCCGACAGCCACCCCCAGCATCTCGGCATGCCCGGCATGCACGGCACCGTCTCGGCGGTCGCAGCCCTGCAGCGCAGCGACCTGATGATCAGCCTGGGTGCCCGCTTCGACGACCGGGTGACCGGCAACCTCGACACCTTCGCCCCCGGAGCGAAGGTCATCCACGCCGACATCGACCCCGCGGAGATCGGCAAGAACCGCTACACGGACGTCCCGATCGTGGGCGACGTGCGCGAGGTGATCGGCGACCTGATCGCCGCGCTGCGGACCGAGGCCGAGGCCGGAAACACCGGCGACTACGAGGCCTGGGTGGCGTTCCTGGCCGGGGTGAAGGCCAAGTACCCGCTCGGCTACGACGTGCCCAAGGACGCGCTCGCGCCGCAGTACGTCATCGAGCGATTGGGCATCATCTCCGGACCCGACACCGTCTACACGGCCGGCGTCGGGCAGCACCAGATGTGGGCCGCCCACTACGTGCCGTTCGAACGGCCGAACACCTGGATCAACTCCGGCGGCCTCGGGACCATGGGCTACGCCGTACCGGCCGCGATGGGCGCGAAGGTCGGCGTCCCCGACCAGACCGTCTGGGCGATCGACGGCGACGGCTGCTTCCAGATGACCAACCAGGAGCTGGCCACCTGCGCGATCAACAACATCCCGATCAAGGTCGCGGTGATCAACAACGAGTCGCTCGGCATGGTCCGGCAGTGGCAGACGCTGTTCTACAACAGCCGCTACTCCAACACCGACCTGGACTCCAAGCGGATCCCCGACTTCGTCAAGCTCGCCGACGCCTACGGCTGCGTCGGGCTGGCCTGCGACTCGGCCGACGACGTGGACTCCACGATCGAGAAGGCGATGGAGATCAACGACGTGCCGGTCGTCGTCGACTTCCGGGTGCACCGCGACGCGATGGTGTGGCCGATGGTCGCCGCCGGCACCAGCAACGACGACATCAAGTACGCCCGCGACCTGGCCCCCGACTTCGACGAGGACGAGCTGTAATGAGCACTCACACCCTGTCGGTCCTGGTCGAGAACAAGCCCGGAGTGCTGGCCCGGATCGCCGGCCTGTTCAGCCGGCGCGGCTTCAACATCGACTCCCTGGCCGTGGGCCCGACCGAGCACGCCGAGATCTCCCGGATGACGATCGTGGTCAACGTCGAGTCCTCGCCGCTGGAGCAGGTCACCAAGCAGCTCAACAAGCTGATCGAGGTGATCAAGATCGTCGAGCTCGACCCCGAGGCCTCGGTCAACCGGGAGCTGATCATGGTCAAGGTCTCCGCAACCGCCGAGACCCGGGGTCAGGTGCTCGACACCGCGCAGATCTTCCGGGCCACCGTGATCGACGTGGCTCCCGACGCGGTCACCATCCAGATGATCGGCAACTCCGGCAAGATCGCCGACTTCATGCGGGTGATCGAGCCCTTCGGGGTCCGCGAGCTCGTGCAGTCCGGCCAGGTCGCCATCGGCCGAGGCTCCCGATCCATCTCCGAGCGCACGCTGCGCCCGGTCGCCGTACCCACCCCGCCCGCCAACGCTGGCTGAGGTGCGAGCGCCAGCGAGCCTCGAAACCAAGTTCACCAACAAGAAGGAGAAGCCCACCGTGGCTGAGATGTTCTACGACGACGACGCCGACCTCGCCCTGATCCAGGGCAAGAACGTGGCCGTGCTCGGCTACGGCAGCCAGGGCCACGCGCACTCGCTGTCCCTGCGCGACTCGGGAGTCGACGTACGCGTGGGTCTTCCCGAGGGCTCCAAGAGCCGGGCCAAGGCCGAGGCCGAGGGCCTGCGGGTCCTCTCGCCCGCCGAGGCGGTGGAGGAGGCCGACGTGATCGTGATCCTCGCGCCGGACCACGTGCAGCGGAAGCTCTACGCCGATTCGGTCGAGCCCCACCTCGCCGAGGGCGACACCCTGGTGTTCGGCCACGGGTTCAACATCCGGTTCGGCTACATCACCCCGCCTCCCGGAGTCGACGTGTTCATGGTCGCGCCGAAGGGTCCCGGTCACCTGGTGCGTCGCGAGTACGTCGACGGCCGCGGCGTCCCTGTCCTGGTCGCGGTGGAGAAGGACGAGTCCGGCAACGCCTGGCCGCTCGCGCTGTCCTACGCGAAGGGCATCGGCGGACTGCGGGCCGGCGGCATCAAGACGACGTTCACCGAGGAGACCGAGACCGACCTGTTCGGCGAGCAGGCCGTGCTCTGCGGCGGCGCCTCGCAGCTGGTCATGTACGGCTTCGAGGTGCTCACCGAGGCCGGCTACCAGCCGGAGGTCGCCTACTTCGAGTGCCTGCACGAGCTCAAGCTGATCGTCGACCTGATGTACGAGGGCGGCATCGCCAAGCAGCGCTGGTCGGTCTCCGACACCGCCGAGTACGGCGACTACGTCTCCGGCCCGCGGGTCATCGACGAGCGCGTCAAGGAGAACATGAAGACGATCCTGTCCGAGATCAAGGACGGTTCGTTCGCCCAGCGGTTCATCGACGACCAGGACGCCGGCGGCCCGGAGTTCAAGAAGTTCCGCGAGCAGGGCGCGCAGCACCCGATCGAGAGCACCGGCCGCGAGCTCCGCAAGCTGATGGCCTGGGTGAAGTCGCACGACTCCGACTACGTCGAGGGCACCTCCGCTCGCTGATCCTGAGCGTCCGCGTCGGCAGGCCCCGTTTCGTAGGCGGGTCGATGGGTACTGCCGTGGCTCAGGCAGGACCGTGACGAAGGAGCGAACGTGACCGATGACGAGAAAGTTGCCGAAGAGCTGGTCGAGACGCTGAGGGACGGCGAGCGCGGCTTCGCCACCGCCGCCGAGAGGCTCCGGGACAGCGACCACCCCGAGTGGGCCACCACGCTGGAGCGCCTCTCGAAGCAGCGCTCCGACTTCCGTGCCGAGATCGTCGACCTCGGGCACGAGTACCGACGACGACGTCGACGAGAGCGGGACCGTCACCGCGGCGCTGCACCGCGGTTGGATCTCGCTCAAGGACGCGCTGACCGGTGACGACGCCGGCAGTGTGCTGGCGGCTCGCCGAGACCGGTGAGAACCACGCGGTCTCGCAGTACGAGAAGGCGCTCGAGCAAGATCTCAGCGCCGGGTTCCGCGGCGTAGTGACCCGGCAGCATGCCGCTGTCACAGCGGCCCGCGACGAGGTCAAGGCTCTCGCGGCCGCAGGCTGATGCGGCACAGGGGCTGGTCCGAAACTAGAACAAGTTCTAGGCTGCCCGCCATGGACCTTGCCGCGATCGAGGAGATCAAGCGCCTCAAGTACCGCTACTTCCGCACCCTCGACCTGAAGATGTGGGACGAGTTCGGGGACTGCCTGGCCGAGGACGTCGTCGCGCGCTACGGCACCCAGGCCATGGACAAGCCGCTGCACTACGACAACCGCGCCGACGTCGTGGCGTTCATGTCGGAGAACCTCGGCACCGGGATCATCACGATCCACATCGCCAACCACCCCGAGATCGAGGTCGACGGCGACACCGCCAAGGGGTCGTGGGCGTTCGAGGACACCGTGATCGTGCCGGACTTCAAGGTGCAGATCCGCGGTGGCGGCTACTACGTCGACACCTACCGCAAGGACTCCGACGGCGCCTGGCGGATCGCGTCGACGCAGTACGAGCGCATCTACGAGGCGATGACCTCGCTCGACGACACCCCGAGCTTCAAGCTGATCGCCAACCGCTGGGACCCGTCGCTCAAGCACTGACCCGCCAGGTCTCGATGCGCTCGCCGGCGCTCGCTACTCGACCACCGAATGCGCTGACCCGTCGCACAGAATCTGCGACGGGTCAGCGTGTTTTCGAGACCAGCAGATGGGCTACTTGATCTCGGAGCGGAGCAGGAAGCGCATCCCGATGGCGAGCGGGATGGCGACCCAGACCAGACGTGGTGACGCCCGCCTGTGCCCAGGCCTGGGCCGTCATGTCGTCGGCGCCCTCGAAGAGCCGGCCGGTCGCGGTGTTGAAGTCGAGCCAGGCACCGTTGTCTGCGAACCACTCCGTGGCCGCGCTGAGTGCCGCGGAGACCCCCGTCAGGACGAACGAGAACACGAAGTACCCCACGATGGCGCCGGGCGAGTTGCGGAACACCACGCCGAGCATGAAGCCGGCCAGCATGCCCAGCACGTTCGCCAGGACGATCAGCGAGAAGTCGACCGCGGGCATGTTCCAGGTGGTCTCGACGCCGGCGATGTTGCTGCCGACGACGTTGCCGACGGCGCCGATGGCCGCGGCGAGCAGCATCGAGACGACGCCGATCGCGACCGCGAGGAACGCCTTGACGGCGATCACCCGACCCCGGCTCGGCACCAGCGTGAACGTCGTCAGCGCGCTGCGCTGGCTCCACTCGCTGGTGACCGACAGCACCGCGATCATCGGCAGCACCACTGCCATCGGGAAGCCGACCGCCGCGGCGAACGCCTCGTAGGTCAGCTCGTCGTCGGGCGCGAAGATGATCGTCGCCGTGGTGGCGATGCACCGAGAGGATCACGATGCTCGCCATCAGCCAGAAGCCGGCGCGGGTGTCGAACATCTTGCGCAGCTCGACGCCGATGATCCGAGAGGTGGGGATCGGGTCGGGTACGACGCGCTCCCGGGTGGGGACGCGATCGCGCCGCTGGGGGCGGTCAGGGTCGTGGTGCTCATGCTGCGGCTCCTTCGGTGCCGTCGAGGTGGTCGCGCTGGCTCTCTGCGGTCAGCGTCAGGAACATCTCCTCGAGTCCGGCGCCGTCGGCGGCGCGGAGCTCGGTGAGGGGGATGCCGGCCGCGAAGGCGATCTGCCCCACGGTGGCGAGGTCGGAGTCGATCAGGATGGCGCCGTCGGTGGCCGTCGTCGCCTCGATGCCGTTGACCGCCAGCGCCTGGGCGAGGCCCGGCCGGGTCGGTCGAGCGGGCCAGGATGCCGCCGGCCGCCGCGAGCAGCTCCTGCTTGGTGCCCTGCGCGACGATCCGGCCGTTGCCGATCACCACGATGTCGTCGGCGATCACCTCGATCTCGTGCAGCAGGTGCGAGGAGAGCAGCACGGTGCCGCCCTGGTCGGCGAAGCCGCGGAGCAGGTCGCGCATCCAGCGGATGCCCGCGGGGTCGAGGCCGTTGGCCGGCTCGTCGAGGATCAGCACCTCGGGGTCGCCGATCAGCGCGGTGGCGATGCCGAGGCGCTGGCGCATGCCGAGCGAGTAGTTCCGGACGCGGCGGCCGGCCTCCTCGGGGGTCAGGCTGACCCGCTCGAGCATCGCGTCGACCGTCGAGGCCGGCAGCCCCATGGTCCGCTGGGCGATGGTGAGGATCTCGCGGCCGGTGCGACCGGCGTGCTGCGCCGAGGCGTCGAGCAGTACGCCGACCTCGCGTCCCGGGTTCGGGAGGTCGGCGAACCGACGACCGAGGATCGTGGCGTGGCCCGAGGTCGGCTCGGTGAGCCCGACCAGCACGCGCATGGTCGTGGACTTGCCGGCGCCGTTGGGGCCGAGGAAGCCGGTCACCCGACCGGGCTCGGCCGTGAACGTGATGTCGTCGACGGCCGTGAAGGCGCCGTACTTCCGGGTCAGAGAGTCAATGGTGATCATGTCCCGAAGCCTCGCGGCTGGAGGCGGTACGCCGCTTCGGGCTGATCCCTGGAACCACCCCCGAGTCGACCCCTAGGTCACCCCGGCCGCCCAGTCCTCCGCGGTGATCCGGAACAGCTCCGACGGGCCGTCGTACCACTTCTCGACCACGCCCTGGCCGGTCATCCCGAGCTTCCGGCACACGCCCATCGAGGGGTGGTTGTCGAGGTGCGTGACCGCGAGGATCTCCGGCAGTCCGTGGTCGAAACCGTGGGCGAGGACCGCACGCGCGGCCTCGCTGGCGTAGCCCCGACCCCACGAGTCCGGGTGCAGGTGCCAGCCGATCTCGACCTCGCCCGCCTCGTCGTTCGGCAAGGTCAGCAACAGCACCGTCCCCGCGGGCGGGCCGCCGTCCTTGGGTACGACCGCCCAGAAACCGAGCGGTGCGGTGCCGGAGAGGTCGGTGTACTTGTCGATCCGCGCATGGGCTTCATCGAGGTCCTTCATCAGCTTCGGCTCGCCGTCACCGAGCCACCGCATCACCTCGACCCGGCTCTGGATGTCGAGGAGCCGGGCGGCGTCCTCGTGGTCCCACGGCCGGAGTAGGAACCGATCCGTCTCCAGGATCTGCACCCGCACAGAATCGCACGCCCCTGAGGTCAGTCCAGCCTGATCAGCAGCACCGGGCCGGACGCCGTGCGGGTGGGCAGGAGCCGGCCCTTGCGGAGGCGGCCGTGCACCTCGGCGTGGAGGCGTCCCGAGCGCAGCACCTCCGCCTTCCCGGTGCGGCCGTCGTCGAGCCGCACAAGGGGATTGCTGTTGATGACGCGCACGATGTCGGGCGTCGCGGCGCAGCCGAGCCGGCCGTCGTCCAGGGTCACAGTGCGGACCTGCGATCCCCCGATCTCCATCCGCGCAGCGTAGGGCAGGTACTTCCTCAGAGCTGGAGGGTTCGTGAGGTGCCGATGTCCTCGAGAAATGCCTCGTCGTGACTGGCCACGATCAGCGCGCCGCGGTAGCCGCCCAACGCCGACACCAGGGCGTCGTACGACGCGAAGTCGAGGATGTTCGTCGGCTCGTAGGAGCCCACATGGCGCTTTCACGACTCGTTTTCTGCCCGGCGGGCACCGGGAGCCGTGCAGACGTTCCTTCCGTACGCCGACTACGAGGCGTCGGCGCGCGCCCTCGATGACCGGCGCCTCGGGAAGCAACGGGTCGAGGCGCTGCAGATCGTCCGCGGGCTGACCGTCCCCGGGTACGGCTGGCGGCATCACCCGGCCGTGAAGATGTGGCGGGGGCACCTCGAGGCACTCGGCAGGTACGGGCTGACCATCGTCGAGGTGTGGGTGGAAACGGGTCGCGGCGACACCTGCGCGGCCACGCTGGGCGCGGACCTCGCTGCCGCGGGGGTCACCCAGGTCCGGTCACAACGCGAGCTGGCCGCGGCCGGGTCGCTGCCTCCCTGGCTGGGCGACGAGGAGTTCCACCGCGCCCATCGCTCGGCGTTGGTGCGCAAGGACCCGGCCCACTACCGACCGCTCTTCCCCGACGTCCCCGACGACCTGCCGTATGTGTGGCCCGCACCGCCGTGACCGCACCCTGACGGATTGATCGGACGCGGGGAGTGGTCGGGTAGTGTGAGCGGTCGGCACAGCGTCGTGCGACCACCTCTGCCATCCCTACCGAGGAAGCGCCGTGACTGACGCCACCAACCGTCCTGTCGTACTCATCGCCGAAGAGCTGAGCCCCGCCACCGTCGAGGCGCTCGGGCCGGACTTCGAGATCCGCAACTGCAACGGCGCCGACCGCGCCGAGCTGCTCGCGGCCATCGTCGACGCCGACGCGATCCTGGTCCGCTCCGCCACCAAGGTCGACGAGGAGGCGCTCGGCGCGGCCCTGCGGCTCAAGGTGGTGGCCCGGGCCGGTGTCGGGCTCGACAACGTCGACGTGAAGGCCGCGACCCAGGCCGGCGTGATGGTCGTCAACGCGCCCACCTCCAACATCGTCTCGGCCGCCGAGCTCGCCGTCGCGCTGATGTTGGCCGCCGCCCGCCACCTCTCGCCTGCGCACGCCGCGTTGCGGAACGGCGAGTGGAAGCGGTCGAAGTACACCGGGATCGAGCTCTATGAGAAGACCGTGGGCATCGTCGGCCTGGGCCGGATCGGCGTGCTGGTCGCCCAGCGGCTGAGCGCGTTCGGGATGAGCGTCGTCGCCTACGACCCCTACGTGCAGGCGGGCCGGGCCGCGCAGATGGGTGTCCGCCTGGTCGACCTCGACACGCTGCTCGCCGAGGCCGACTTCATGTCGGTGCACCTGCCGAAGACGCCGGAGACCCTCGGCCTGATCGGCGCCGACGAGCTCGCCAAGGCCAAGCCCAGCCTGGTCCTGGTCAACGCGGCCCGCGGCGGCATCGTCGACGAGACCGCGCTCTACGACGCCCTCAAGACCGGTGGCATCGCCGCCGCCGGCCTGGATGTGTTCGCATCGGAGCCCTGCACCGACAGCCCGCTCTTCGAGCTCGAGAACGTCGTGGCCACGCCGCACCTCGGGGCTTCGACCGACGAGGCACAGGAGAAGGCCGGCATCGCGGTGGCCCGGTCGGTGCGCCTCGCACTTTCCGGCGAGCTGGTGCCGGACGCCGTCAACGTCCAGGGCGGCGTGATCGCCGAGGACGTGCGCCCGGGCATCCCGCTCACCGAGAAGCTCGGCCGGATCTTCACCGGCGTCGCAGGCGAGGTCGCCCAGCAGCTCGACGTCGAGGTGCGCGGCGAGATCACCGAGTACGACGTCAAGGTGCTCGAGCTGGCCGCTCTCAAGGGCGTGTTCAGCGACATCGTCGAGGACCAGGTCTCCTACGTGAACGCTCCGCTGTTGGCGGCCGAGCGGGGCACCGCCGTCCGCCTGGTCATCGAGCCGGAGAGCCCCGACCACCGCAACCTGATCACCATCCGCGGCACCCTCGCCGACGGCTCGCAGATCTCGGTGAGCGGCACCCTGGTCGGCATCAACCAGCGGGAGCGGATCGTCGAGGTCAACGGGTTCGACGTCGACATCGAGCCCACCGAGCACCTGGCGTTCTTCAACTACAGCGACCGCCCGGGCATGGTCGGCACCGTCGGACAGATCCTGGGCGACGCCGGCGTCAACATCGCGGGCATGCAGGTCTCGCGCGATGCCAAGGGCGGACACGCCCTCGTGGCGCTCTCGGTCGACTCGGCGATCCCGGCCGAAACGCTCGCCGAGATCGAGCAGGCGATCGACGCGGTCGCGGCCCGGGCCATCGACCTAGGTTGACTTTAATTCAGGTCTCGTACTAAATAAGGGGCATGACCCTCGTCCTTGGTGTCGACTCCTCGACGCAGTCGACCAAGGCACTGCTCGTGGACGCGGACGACGGGACCGTCGTCGGCCAGGGGAGCGCACCCCATCCGGGCGGCACGGAAGTCGATCCACGGGCCTGGTTGGCCGCCGTCGACGCCGCGTCGAGCGGGCTGCTCGAGCGGGCCGACGCGGTGGCGATCGGCGGCCAGCAGCACGGCCTGGTCGCCCTCGCTGACAACGGCGAGCCGGTGCGTGACGCCCTGCTCTGGAACGACACCAGGTCGGCCCCGGAGGCCGCGGCCCTGATCGAAGAGGTGGGCGGACCGCAGGCGTGTGCCGACCTGACCGGCAGCGTCCTGGTGGCGTCGTTCACGGTCACCAAGCTGCGTTGGCTGCGTGACCACGAGCCCGACCGGGCCGCCCGCGTGGCCGAGGTGCTGCTCCCGCACGACTATGTCGCCCGGCACCTGTCGGCGCCGGGCACCGAGGCGTTCACCGACCGCGGCGACGCCTCGGGGACCGGCTACTTCGCCACCCACGAGGGTGCCTGGCGGCCCGACCTGGCCAAGGCCGCGCTCGGCCACGAGCCGCGGCTCCCTCGCGTCGTACCGCCCGGCGACGTCGCGGCCCAGACCGCCGCCGGCCGGCCGATGGCCGCCGGCACCGGCGACAACATGGCCGCCGCCCTCGGGCTGGACCTGGGGCCGGGTGACGTCCTGGTCTCGATCGGGACCTCCGGAGTCGCCTCGACCGTCAGCAGCCACTCGGTCGCCGACGGCACCGGCGTGGTGACCGGGTTCGCGGACGCCGCCGGCGGCTTCCTGCCCATGGTCACCACGATGAACGCGGCGGGCATCCTCGACCTGCAGGCCACCTGGCTCGGCGTCGACCACGACGAGCTGGCCGCGCTCGCCCTGAGTGCGCCGCCCGGCTCCAACGGCGTGACCCTGCTGCCGTACTACGGCGGCGAACGGACCCCCAACCGCCCCGATGCCGTCGGCACCTGGACCGGACTCACGCCGCGCACGACTCGCGCCGACCTGGCCCGGGCGGCGTTCGAGGCGTTGTTGTGCTCGCTCGCCGACGCCGTCGACGCCCTGCTCGCCGCGACCCGTGAGCAACCTCGCCGGGTGCTGCTCGTCGGCGGCGCCGCCCGCAGCCCAGCAGTGCGGGAGCTGGCCCCGGCGATCCTCGGCCGCCCCGTCGCACTCCCACCTCCCGGCGAGTACGTCGCCCGCGGCGCCGCCCGGCAGGCGGCCTGGGCGCTCTCCGGAGCCGCCGAGCCACCGGCTTGGCCGCTGCCGGACACCGAGACGCTCGAGGCCGAGCCCACCCCCGCCGTACGAGAGCGGTACGCCGTCCTCCGCGACCATCCCGCACCCACAACTGAGAGGCAGCAATGACCCCCCCGACTTCGGCCGACATCCCGGCGCCCACGCCCGCCGACAAGTTCTCCTTCGGGCTGTGGACCGTGGGTTGGCAGGCGCGCGACCCCTTCGGCGAGGCCACCCGGCCGCCGATGGACCCCGTCTACGCCCTGGACCGCCTTGCCGGCATCGGTGCGTACGGCGTGAACTTCCACGACGACGACCTGATCCCGTTCGGCAGCGACGACAACACCCGCGAGACGATCATCGCCCGGTTCAAGAAGGGCCTGGCCGACACCGGGCTGGCGGTCACCACCGCGACGACCAACCTGTTCTCGCACCCCGTGTTCAAGGACGGCGGCTTCACCAACAACGACCGCGACGTACGCCGGTTCGCGATCCGCAAGGTGATGCGCAACATCGACCTGGCCGCCGAGCTCGGCGCAAAGGTCTACGTCGCGTGGGGTGGCCGCGAGGGCGCGGAGTACGGCGCGTCGAAGGACGTTCCCGCCGCCCTGGACCGCTACCAGGAGGCGTTCAACCTGCTCGGCGAGTACGTCGTCGACCGCGGCTACGACCTACGGTTCGCGATCGAGCCGAAGCCCAACGAGCCGCGCGGCGACATCCTGCTGCCGACGGTCGGCCACGCGCTCGCGTTCATCGAGACCCTGGACCGGCCCGAGCTGGTCGGCGTCAACCCGGAGGTCGGGCACGAGGAGATGGCCGGGCTCAACGCGGCCGCCGGGTACGCCCAGGCGCTGTGGCACGGCAAGCTCTTCCACATCGACCTCAATGGTCAGAACGGTCCGAAGTACGACCAGGACCTGCGGTTCGGCGCCGGCAACGCCAGGGGGGCCTTCTGGGTGGTCGACACCCTGCTCGCCGGTGGGTACGACGGCCCCGTCCACTTCGACTTCAAGCCGGCCCGCACCGAGGACGACGACGGCGTCTGGGTGTCCGCGAAGGCGTGCATGGACAACTACCTGATCCTGCGCGAGAAGGTGCAGGCGTTCCGCGCGGATCCCGAGGTCATCGAGGCGCTCGACGAGGCGAAGCTCCCGGAGCTGGCGCAGCCGACGCTGGGCGAGGGGGAGAGCTGGGAGCAGCTGCTCGCGTGGCCGCTCCCGGACCTCGAGGCGATCGCGACCAGAGGCGCGGGGTTCGAGCGGCTGGACCAGCTCGCGCTCGAGCACCTCTACGGGGTCCGTGGCTAGCCCGGAGCCGGACGTCCGGAGCCGCAATGCCGCGGCGGTGCTCCGGTCGCTGCGCCACGACGGGCCTGCCAGCCGCACCGAGCTCGCCGGACGCACCGGCCTGGCCAAGGCCACGGTGGGCGCGATCGTCGGTGACCTCGAGCAGGCCGGCGCGGTCCGTGAGGCAGAGCAGGTGCGCAGTGGCGACCGCGGCCGGCCCGGGCTTCGGTTGACCCTGGCCGGCGGCCGGCCGGTGGGTGTCGGCCTCGAGGCCAACGTCGAGTACGTCGCCGCAGTGGTCATCGACCTGTCCGGCGCGGTCCGGCACCGGATGACCCGCACCGTCACCGACATCCGGGAAGTCGAGGCGACCCTTGCCGGGCTCGCTCACGAGGTGGCCACCTTGCTGCGCGACGACGGCGCGCACCCGGTCGGCGCCGCGGTCGCCGTACCCGGCCTGATCGCCGAGGACGACCGCACCATCGCCTGGACCCCCAACCTCGGGGTCACCGGTACGTCGCTGGCCACCGCGGTCGACGACGCGTTCGGGTGGCAGGGCCTGACCTGGGTCGGCAACGACGCCGACTGCGGTGCGCTCGCCGAGCTCCACCACGGCGCCGGCCGCGACACCGATCACCTGCTCTACCTCACCGGCACCGTCGGTATCGGCGCCGGGCTCGTCGAGGGCGGCCGCCTGGTGCGCGGCGCCCGAGGCTTCGCCGGCGAGGTCGGGCACCTCCCGATCGGCGAGCGCGGGGCGCGCTGCGGCTGCGGACGGCTCGGCTGCTGGGAGGCGACGATCGGCCTGCACGCCGTGCTCGCGCGGGTCGGCCTCGCCGAGCTGAACACGCCGGAGGCCACGGCCCGTGCCGTTGCCGACGTCGCTGCGCACGACCCGGGTGTGCGCGCATCGCTCGAGGATGTCGGCACCCATCTCGGCCGCGGCCTGGCGATCCTGGCCGGGGTGCTCGACCCGGGCGTGATCGTGCTCGGCGGCTACTTCGGACCGCTCGCAGACATCGTGCTCGGGCCGGCACGCGAGGTGCTGCGTGCTTCCCTCGCCGCACCGGTGCAGGAGGCACCCGAGCTCCGCCCGGGAGATCTCGGCACCGGCTCGGCCGCGCTCGGCGCCGCCGAGCGCGCGCTCGACGAGGTCTATGCGGGCAACCGGGCGCTGGCCTGAGCGCCGTTCAGCCCACCAGCCGGGCGTGCGCGTCGGTGACCGCGGTGGCCAGGCTGGCCACCGGATCCTCGAAGACCGGCTCCAGCGCCATCTCGGCCGCGCCCAGCAGCACCGAGTCGGTGCCGAGGCCGGGCAGCGCCAGCCGCACCGACTCCAGCGCCGGTGCGAGGGCGCGTTCCGCCAGACCGGCCTGGACCTCGGTGCGCAGCAGCCGGTAGAGCGGCCGGAAGTAGCCGCCCAGGATCACCATGCTCGGGTTGAACGCGTTGACGACCGCGCCGATCCCGCGCCCGATGTTGCCGGCCACCGGCCGGAGCTCGCGCGGCGCCGTGCTGAGCTGGTCCAGCGCCTGGTCGAGCCGCACCACGTCGTCGGCGGGGTAGGAGATGCTCGCCGCGATCGCGTGCGCGCCGACCACGGTCTCCCAGCAGCCGCGGCTCCCGCAGTGACAGGGCTGACCGTCCGGATCGAAGTTGAGGTGGCCGACCTCGCCGGCGTACCCGCCCGATCCCTCGAGCCGCACCCCGCCGATGATCACGCCGGCACCGACACCCACGTTGCCGGAGATGTAGATGAGGTCGTCAACCCCGACCGCGGCCCCGCGGCGGTGCTCTGAGAGCGCGCCGAGGTCGGCGTCGTTGCCGAGGCTCACGGGTACGTCGAGCGAGAGCGCGGCCAGCACGATGGAGCCGAACGAGACGTCCAGCCAGCCGAGGTTGGGTGCCTGCCGGACCAGCCCGTCGTTGCGTCGCACCAGGCCGGGGACGCCGATGCCGATCCCGAGCAGGGGCGCCGTCGGCGGCGCCCACGACACGACGTGCCGGATCAGGGTCGCCACGGACGCACCGACCTGCCAGGCCTCGGGGTCGTGCGGGATCGCCGCCTGGGCCCGCTCCCAGACGCGGCCACCGAGCCCGACCCTGGCGACCACGGCCCGGTCGACGCCGAGGTCGACGGCCACTACGTAGGGGCCTTCCTCGGTCATCCGGACCCCGGCCGACGGGCGGCCGGCGCCGCGAGGCCCGGCGGCGGGCCTCGCCTGCTCGGTCAGGCCGAGGGTCTCCAGCTCGGTGACCAGGCCGGCGATGGTGCTGCGGTTGAGCCGCATCACGCTGGTCAGCTCCGCCCGCGACAGCTCGCCAGAGTGATGGACGTGGCGCAGCAGGGTCCCGAGATTGTGGCGGCGGACGGCCTCCTGGTTCGTGCCGGTGCCGCCGCGCCCCGCGGAGGCCATCGAGCTACACCCCCGCTGCGGAACGGCGCCGCCGGGAGATTGCGTCCACGCTCGCCGCCAGGAGGAGCACCCCACCGGTCACCAGGTAGTTGATGTAGCTGGCCTGGTTGAGGAGTCCGAGCCCGTTGGGGATGGTCGCGATCACCAGCCCGCCGATCACCCCGTCGACCGCCGACCGCGACCGCCGAAGAGGCTGGTGCCGCCGATGACCGCCGCGGCGACGGCGTACAGCAGCTCGTTGCCGCCGCCCGAGCCGGGGAGACCTTGCCGGAGTACGACGCGCTGAGGATGCCGGCGATCGCCGCCATGCCGGAGCAGATCATGAAGGCGGAGATCTTGACCCGGGTGACGTTGATGCCCGCACGACGCGCTGCCTCGGCGTTGCCGCCGACGGCGTACAGGTGCCTGCCGAAGCGGGTCCGGTTCAGCATGAACGTCCAGAACAGCAGGAGTGCGACCACGACCGGCGCCACCCACGGAATGCCGCTGATGGTGAAGTTGGGGTTGGGCGCGCGGTTCTGGCTGAGCAGGTACGTCAGCCCGATCGCGATGCCCGCTAGCATCGAGATCTGCAGGATCACCAGGGCGAACGGCTTGTGCACGAGACCCTTGGCGGCTTGGGACCGGTACTTCCACAGTGACAGCGCGGCATAGCCGACCACGATCACGATGGCCGCGATCCAGCCGGCGGTGACCGGGACGTTCTTGATCGAGAGTCCGCGGATCACCTCGTCGTTGATGCGGATCGAGCCACCTGCGCCGATCAGCTTGAGCGGGACGGCCTGCAGCGCGAGGAAGAACGCCAACGTGACCACGAACGATGGAATACCGAGTAACGCGACCAACGGCCCGATCGCCAGCCCGATCACGATGCCGACGCCGATGCCGGCGAGCACCGCTATCCACCAGGACCACCCGTGGTCCACCATCAGGACGCCCATGATCGCCGCACAGGCACCGCCGGCCACGCCGGCGGACAGGTCGATCTCCCCGATCAGCAGCACGAACACCAGGCCCATCGCGAGCACGCACGTGGACGCGGCCTGCAACACGAGGTTGGCCATGTTGTAAGTCGTCAGGAACCGGTCATGGGAGAGGTTGAAGATGATGAACAGCACCAGCAGCCCGAGCAGCGCCGGCAACGAGCCCATGTCGCCGCCGCGGAGGCGGTTGAAGTAGTCGCGTGCCGCTTCCGGCAGGGAGGCCGCTTGGTGGGTGTCGATGCTGAAGTCGGTGTCGGCCTTCTCGGACGTCGCGCTCATCGCTCTCCTCCCTCAGATCGCCGCGGTAGCGGCGTCCTTGATCCCGAGGTCGCCCGACCGCCCGGCGGTGATCAGCTCGACGATCTGGTTGTGGGTGACGTCCTTGGCGGGCACGTCGGCGGCGACCCGGCCGAGGTAGAGCGCCGTGATCCGGTCGGCCACCTCGAGGACGTCGTTCATGTTGTGCGAGATCAGGACGACGCCCAGGCCGCGGTCGGCGAGGCGTCGTACGAGATCGAGAACCTGCCGGGTCTGAGCCACGCCCAGTGCGGCGGTCGGCTCGTCGAGGAGCACGATCCTGGAGTTCCAGAGAACCGCCTTGGCGATCGCCACCGTCTGCCGCTGGCCGCCGGAGAGGCTGGCGACGGTCTGGCGTACCGACTTCACAGTGCGTACGGAGAGGGACGCGAGGGTCTCCCGGGCCTGGGTCTCCATCGTCAGGTCGTCGAGCGTGATGGTGTTGCGCAGCTCGCGGCCGAGGAACATGTTCTCGACGATGTCGAGGTTGTCGCAGAGCGCGAGATCTTGGTAGACGACCTCGATGCCGAGCGCGGCCACGTCCCGCGGGCCGTGCACGTTGACCGGCTGGCCGTCGAAGAGGTAGTCACCGCTGTCCCGGCCGTAGATGCCGGCCATCACCTTCACCAAGGTGGACTTGCCGGCGCCGTTGTCGCCGACCAGCGCGGTCACCTGGCCCGGATAGACGGCGAAGTCGACGTCGTGGAGCACGTGGACCACACCGAAGCTCTTGTTGATCTTGCGCAGCTCCAGCAAGGGGGTCGAGGCCGGGTAGTAGGTCGGCTCCGCGCCGTACTCGCTCATGATCAGCTCACTCCATACGTCACTGAGGCGCCCGATCGGGCGGGAAATGTGATGGCGAAATGTTGTACCGAACAACGAACCGGTGGGCACCCGCGCCCTCCAAGGAGAACGAGCGCGGGTGCCCCCGAGTCGGATCAGCCGACGCCGTGCTCCGCACAGAGGTCGGCGAACTCACCGGCGCAGACGTCCTCGGCCTTCTGGCCGCCGTCGTCGATGACGCTCTGCACGTTGTCGATGGTGATCGACTGCGGCTCGAGCAGGATCGACGGGACGTCACGGTCACCCTCGGAGTCCTCGACCGTGCCGGTGGTCTCGGCCTCCTCGCCCGAGGCCAGCGCGATCGCGGCCTCGGCCAAGGCGTTGGCCTCCAGCGTGGCCGACTTGTAGACGGTCATGCACTGGCGACCGGCGAGGATGTTCTGCAGTCCCTCGACCGTCGCGTCCTGGCCCGTGACCGGAACCTTGCCGGCCTGTCCGGCGCCTTCCAGGATCGAGATCACGGCGCCGCCGAGACCGTCGTTCGCGGCGAGCACGCCATCCACGTTGCCGTCAGCAGCGGTGTAGAGCTGCTGGAAGATGACCGCGGCCTCGTCGTTGTCCCAGTCGGGCACTGCCTGCTCGCCGACGACCGTGTAGTTGCCCATCCCGTCGAGCACGCTGTGTGCACCCGCGGAGAACAGCGTGGCGTTGTTGTCGGTGGGCGAACCGTTCAGGTAGACGATGTTCGCGTCCTTCTCTCCGAGGCAGTCCGCAAGGCCCTGGCCCTGCAGCTCGCCGACGACGGTGTTGTCGAAGGAGACGTAGTAGTCGGCCGACCCGCCCAGCGTCAGCCGGTCGTAGTCGATGGTCTTGACGCCCTGGGATGCGGCCTTCTCCTGGATCGCGGCGCCGGACGCGGAGTCCAGGTTGACGATCGCCAGCACGGTGACGCCGTCGTTGATCATCGAGTCGGCGATCTGCTGCATCCGCTCGGCGTCGCCCTCGGCGTTCTGGATGTCGGCCTCGACACCCGCCGCGTCGAAGGCCGCCTGGAGGGCCGGTCGGTCGGCGCTCTCCCAGCGGACCGAAGACTCGGTGTCGGGGAGGATCACGCCGACCTTGCCGACGTCGCTCCCACCGTTGTTGTTGTTGTCGCTGCCCGAGTCGTCGCCGTCGTCGTCGCCGCACGCCGTCAGCGACAGCGCCAGAGCGAGTCCCAGACCTACGATCGCGCTGTACCTGCGCTTCACTATCAACCGCCTCCTAGCGATTCCGAGGCCGTGTCGTCGAGTGGTGTTGTTTGCGAGTGACTGTGACGCCGGCCATATGTTGTTCGCCACAACATATTGAGTGACTGCGGTCACGTAAAGTGCCGCAAGGAAAAATGTTGCGGTTGGCTGCGACTGTCACCGGGCCTCGACACGCGGGTCGCGACCTCGCGGACTCTGTCGGCGCCGCTCGCTCGACCACCAGTCGACGAGGGCACGCGCTCGCAGGCTCGCGCGCCCCTCGTCAGGCCACCAACACCCGATCGGTGCGGCGGCCTGGGCCGGCGCCGCGACTGGCGACCCGGTCCCAGGCCCGCGCCAGGCGGCGTACCGCCTCCTCGAGCTCGTCACCGGAGCGGGTCCACGGGATCCGGATGAAGCGGTCGAGCCCGCCCTCCACGGAGAACGCCGGACCCGGCGCCACGATCACGCCCAGCCGGTCTGCCTCGTCGGCGACCGCGGTGCCGAGCGCAAGGGGAAGCTGACACCACATTGCCAGTCCGCCGGCGGGCAGTCGGTAGCGCCACTCCGGCAGGTGCTCGCTGAGCGCCGCGGCCAGCCGGTCGCGCTGTTCGCGCAGCCGGCGCCGGTGTTCGGCGACGATCGGGTCCGCGTCCGCGAGCAGCCGGGCCAGCACCAGCTGCTCCATGACCGGGGCGCCGAGGTCGAGGCCGACCCGGGCCCGGGTCAGCTCGTCCATCCGGTCGCGAGGCGCCCGGATCCAACCGAGCCGGAGCCCGCCCCAGAACGTCTTGCTGGCGCTCCCGATGGTGACCGCGTCGGGCGCGAACGCCGCGAATGGTTCCGGCATCTCCTGGCCCTCCAGGGCCAGCGCCTGGTGCGCCTCGTCGACGACGGGGATGACTCGGCCGCGCTTGAGGTGCCGGGCATACGTGCGCCGCTCTGGCTCCGTCATCACGTGCCCGGTGGGATTCTGGAAGTCAGGGATCAGATAGGCGAGGCGGGGCTGGACCTGACGCACCGCGGCGCCGACGACGTCGAGGTCCCAGCCGTCGGGGTCGACGGGGATCCCGGTCAGTCGGGCACCGGCGTTCCGGATCGCCAGGGTGGCGTTCGGGTACACGGGGTTCTCGACCAGGACCCGGTCGCGGGGGCCGGTGTAGGCCTGCGCGACGATCGCGGCCGCGGACAGCGCGCCCGGCGTCACCATGATCTGCTCGGGGGCGGTGGCCAACCCGCGCTTCTCGTACGTCGCCGCGATCGCCGCCTGCAGCTGGGGCAGGCCGGCGGGGAAGTAGCCGTGGCCGCCGAGGTACGCCGGCAGCTGCGCGGCTGCTTCCGTGTACGCCGCCGCGACGCCGGGCGGTGCCGATGAGGCCGCACAGTTGAGGTCGATCGCATCGTGGTCGCCGGGCCGGGGGAGCAGCGCCCGGTCGTGCGCGCGGGATCGGCCGCCGGGCACCCGGTGAAGGTGCCGGAGCCCTGCCGGGCCTCGGCGTACCCGCTGTCGCGGAGGCCGGCGTACGCCCGGGTCACGGTGGTCCGCGACACCCCGAGCCGCTCGGTGAGGTCGCGCTCGCTGGGCAGCCGGACGCCCAGGCCGATCCGGCCGTCGCCGATCAACAGCCGGAGCGCCTCGGCCAGGCCGGCGTAGGCGGGACTGCGGTCGAAGCCCGTCGACCAGGGTGGCCGTCCGGGTGGCGCTGATGGACTGGGTCATGCAGGCCACTATCGCACCATTGGCTATTTATCAGAAGGCCAATTGTGGCCAGACTGGCGGGGTGACCGAGACCGCCACCCCGGCTGCCGCGCCTGCGCCGCTGCTCATGGAGCTGGGCCCGTTGGCCCAGCTCCGGGCCGGCCGGCTGCCGCTCCGGCTGACCCAGCTGTACGTCGGCCTGGTGATGTACGGCGCCTCGCTCGGGTTGATGGTCCGCGGCGATCTGGGCCTGGCGCCGTGGGACGTGCTGCACTCCGGCTTCATCCGGCACGTGCCGATCACCCTGGGCCAGGCGGTCATCGTCTTCAGCTTCGTGGTGCTGATCTTCTGGATCCCGCTCAAGGAGATGCCGGGCATCGGCACCATCTCCAACGCCCTGGTCGTCGGCTTCAGTGCGGACGCGACGCTGGCCCTGCTCGACCGGCCGGACGCTCTGGTCCCGCGGATCGCGCTGATGCTGGGTGGGGTCGCTCCTCTGCGGCCTGGCCACCGCTGTCTACGTCGGCGCCCAGCTCGGCCGTGGACCGCGCGACGGCCTGATGACCGGGCTGCACCGCCGCACCGGACTGTCCCTGCGCCTGGTCCGGACGGGGATCGAGGTCGCGGTGGTGCTGATCGGCCTGGCGATGGGCGGCGTACTCGGGATCGGCACGCTCGTGTTCGCGTTCGGGATCGGCCCGATCGCCCAGTGGTTGATTCCGTACTTCCTGGTCGACCTCGGTCCCGCAGACGACTCACCCCCGGGGCGGCTACGCTCCGGGGATGAGCAACCCTGAGCCTCCTGCTGCGCCCCCGGCCGCAGAGCCCGAAGGCGCGGCGGCCGCCGCAGTAGCCCCGCTCGCCCCACCCGACCAGGTCGTCCAGTTGACCGCTGTCGAGGCGCCGGGCACGGTGGCGGAGACCGCAGCGCCGAAAATGGCCCCCCAGGTGTCGGCCGAGGTGGTGCCCGAGCTCGACAGCAAGGTCGACTCCTTCATGGAGGCGCTCGGCTCCGCCGACTCCAGGAGCCCGGAGTTCGCGGCTCAGGCAGAGAGCGTGCGCACGATGGGCGACGTCGACATCCGGAAGGCCGCCGAGACCTCCAACCGGATGCTCGAGCAGCCGGTCCGGGCGCTCAAGGAGGGCGGCATCGCCCAGGGTTCGCAGGTCGGCAAGACGCTGCTCGAGCTGCGGCGCACGATCGAGGATCTGGACCCGAGCCAGGCCTCCGGCATGAAGCGCTGGCTCGACATCCTGCCGTTCGGCGACAAGATCACCGACTACTTCCGCAAGTACCAGAGCTCGCAGTCCCAGCTCAACGGGATCCTGCACAGCCTGCGCAACGGCCAGGACGAGCTGACCAAGGACAACGTTGCGCTCAACCTCGAGAAGACCAACCTCTGGGCGGTGATGGGCCGGCTCAACCAGTACCTCTACGTCGCCGAGCGACTGGACGCCAAGCTCGCTGCCAAGATCGCCGAACTCGAGCTGAAGGACCCGGAGGCCGCGAAGGCGCTGTCGCAGGACGTGCTGTTCTACGTGCGGCAGAAGCACCAGGACCTGCTCACCCAGCTCGCGGTCTCGATCCAGAGCTATCTGGCGATCGACGTGATCATCAAGAACAACATCGAGCTGATCAAGGGCGTCGATCGTGCCTCCACGACGACGATCTCCGCCCTGCGTACGGCGGTCATCGTCGCGCAGGCACTCGGCAACCAGAAGTTCGTGCTCGACCAGATCAGCGCGCTCAACAGCACGACCTCGGGGATGATCCAGCGCACCTCGGAGATGTTGAAGGACAACTCCGCGGCGATCCAGGAGCAGGCCGCGAACTCCACGATCGGCATCGAGCAGCTGCAGGCGGCCTTCGCCAACATCTACGCGACGATGGACTCCATCGACGAGTTCAAGCTCAAGGCGCTCGACAGCATGTCCACGACGATCGGCGTGCTGGAGACGGAGGTCGAGAAGTCCAAGGCCTACCTCGAGCGGGTGCAAAAACATGACGCCCGCAACGCCGCGGGCACCCTGGACCTGTCGTCGCTGCCCAGCAGCTGAACGGACTCGGAGACCAGGTGGGGCTGAAGTCGTGGTGGCAAGGGCTGCGCGGCGCCGACGAACCCGAGGGCCCGCCCGTCCCGCCGGCACCGACCGAGCAGGACATCCTGGCCGCGCTGAACCGGGTGAACGCGATGCTGCGTGACGGCAACGCGCCCCCGGTGGTCAGCTCGCGGGTGGTCCGGATCGCGCAGACCATCAACGCGACGCTGCCCCGGCTGCGCCAGCTCGGTCAGGGCAGCCTCGACGGGTACGCCGTGGTCGCGACGGCGACCGACTACCTTCCCGAGGCCGTCGGCGGCTACCTGCGGTTGCCACGTGACTGGGCCGACACCCGGCCGATCGACGGCTACAAGACCTCGCTGATGGTGCTCATCGACCAGCTCGAGCTGCTCGGCTCGACGATGGACAAGATCTTCGACGCAGCCAACCGTGCCGATGCCCAGGAGCTGTTGCTGCACGGCAAGTTCCTGGAGGCGAAGTTCGGGCACGGCCCCGACGACCTCACGCTCGGACCACCGGCATGACCGCCTTATCGCTCCGCGACGCGCTCGCGGCCCTGGAGCAGGCGGCCAGCGAGGCCGGCGTCGACCCCGCGGTCGCCCGCCGCGAGGGCGAGTCCCTCGCTGCCACCGTGGCCGAGCCCGCGAAGGGCGCCTTCCTCGACTGGTCGGAGGAGACCGGCGGCGGCCGGTCGTCCGAGGACTTCCAGGACGCCGCGTCCCGCGGCCGGCGCTACCGGGCCGGTCCCACCCCGACGATGAGCGGGCTATCGGTGTCCCGCTCGGCGCAGGCGCCGGCGTACGCAAAGGCGCTCGCCGACGTGGCGATGTCCGCGATCTCGCTGGGCGAGGAGAACCCACGGGTCGTCGGGAACGCCGCGATGGCGTCCAGTGCGCAGCTCGGTGAGGCGCCGCCGGTCCCGACCACGCCGACCGGCGTCCGCGAACCGGTGCCCGGAGTCGGCTCGCACCTGCTGACGCAGGTGATGGAGCAGTTGGGCCAGGTGCACCGGAAGCTCACCAACATGGACCTGACGGACCTCCCGCCCGAGACCCCGGGAGCCTTCCCGCTCGAAGGTCTTCAAGGGTCGGAGCAGAAGCCTGAGAAGGACCCGACGCAGGCCGCTCCGACCGAGCCGCCCAAGGACGGGAAGCCGGAGGAGCCGACCGAGCCGGAGCCGCCGCCGAAGACGGTGGACGAGCTGCTCGCCGAGCTCGACGAGCTCGTCGGGCTGACCGCGGTGAAGGCGGAGATCCACCGGCAGGCCGCGGTGCTGCGGGTCGAGGGGCTGCGCAAGGACGCCGGCCTGGCGGCGCCGACCATCACCCGGCACATGATCTTCAACGGCAACCCCGGCACCGGCAAGACCACTGTCGCCCGTCTGGTGGCCGGCATCTACCGGGCGCTCGGGCTGCTCTCGAAGGGCCAGCTGGTCGAGGTCGACCGCTCCGAGATGGTGGCCGGCTTCCTCGGCCAGACCGCGATGAAGACCGCCGACCTGGTGAAGTCCGCCGAGGGCGGCGTGCTGTTCATCGACGAGGCCTACTCCCTGTCCGGAGACCAGTACGGCACCGAGGCGATCGACACCCTGGTCAAGGAGATGGAGGACAAGCGCGACGACCTCGTGGTCATCGTGGCCGGCTACCCGGTGCCGATGGCCGTCTTCATCTCGCAGAACCCCGGCCTGGAGAGCAGGTTCCGCACCCAGATCGACTTCGTCGACTACACCGACGACGAGCTGGTGCAGATCTTCGAGGTGCTCGCGAAAGGCGCGGAGTACGACGTCGACAAGGGCGTGCTCGACCGGCTTCGTCAGCTGCTCGCCGCCCAGGAGCGCGGGCCGACCTTCGGCAACGCCCGCTACGTGCGCAACGTGCTCGAGGCAGCGATCGGGCGCCACGCCTGGCGACTGCGCGAGATCGACAAGCCGACCGTCGAACAGCTCCGCCAGCTCTCCGTCGACGACCTCGACACCGTCGAGGAGGCAGGGGTCGGTCCCATCGAGCCGGTCGAGTGGGAACCCTTCGATACGGCTCGTCCCTCGCCTACTCAGGAACCAGCCATGGGGATGGACGACGACCCGACGACGGAGGCGGAGACGTGAGCCAGGCACCACAGCCGGCCCCGGCCCCGGCACCTGCGGCGTCGGTGACCACGACCGCGCAGGTCGGCGTGCCGAGCCCGGCGGTCGCTCCGCAGGGCTTCGAGGACGTGCCGAGCCTGCTCAACCGGTGGCAGGCGGCCTCGGTCGCCGTCTGCCTGATCTTCGGGGTCGCTTCCGCGCTGCTGCAGTTCCTCGGCTGGCAGGCCAACGGCCAGGCCGCCGACAACACCGAGCAGCTGGTCCGGGTCCAGGAGATCCAGTCCTCGCTGCTGCGCGCGGACGCGCTGGCCACCAACGCCTTCCTGGTCGGCGGACTGGAGGCGCCCGAGCAGCGCGCTGAGTACGACGACGCGCTCGACGACGTGCTCCGCGGCATCACCGACGCGGCCGATTCGCAGCCGGCAGACAGCGCGGCGCTGGCCGCGCTCAACAGCGAGGTGGCGGCGTACGCCAGTGCCATCGCCCAGGCCCGCGACAACAACCGGCAGGGCTACCCGATCGGCGCCGAGTACCTCCTGCAGGCCGGTTCCACCCTGCGCGCCGCCGCGGTTCCGATCATCCAAGGACTGGTCACCGCCAACTCCGAGCGCGTCGAGGACGAGATGTCCGGGCAGCAGCCGATCTGGATCCTCTGGATCGGAGTGGCGGCCCTGGTGGCACTGTGGTGGCTCAACCGTCAGATCGCGCGGCGCTTCCACCGACGGCTCAACGTCGGGCTGGCGGTCGCGGCGGTCGCGGTCGGGGTGCTCACTGTCGTCGCGACCTTCCTCGCCCAGGACCAGTCGGGCGACAACGACGAATTGGTCGACGGCAGCTACCAGCAGGCCGCCGACGCAGCGGAGGTCCGCACCTTGGCCAACGACGCGAAGGCCAACGAGAGCCTGCGGCTGATCAAGCGCGGCTCGGGATCGACGTACGAGGATCTCTGGGTTGCTGCCGCGGAACAGGTCGACAAGCAGGCGACCGGATCGACGCTCGATCAGTGGGAGCGGTACGCCGCGCTGCATAGCGAGATCGTCGAGCTCGATCTCGGCGGGAACTGGCTCGCCGCGGTGGGCAAGGCCACCACCAGGGACGACGCCGGCGCGTCCGCGGCGCTGGACTCGGTCGACCGCCTGGCCCAGGGCCAGGTCGACCGGGCCGCCCAGGCGACCACCGGAACGCTCCGCTCGGGCCGGGGCTTCGCCATCAGCCTGGCGGCCGCGACGCTGCTCCTCGGACTGATCGCGGCGGCGACCTGCGCCTGGGGCGTCAACCAGCGACGCAAGGAGTACGCATGAGGCGCCTCGTGGGCGCGATCACCGCGTCCGTCTTCCTGCTCGTCGGTTGTGGGGCGTACGACGACACCGCGGTCCCGGAGCCGGTGCAGGAGCCCGAGCCGGCGCTGCCGGAGCCGGCGCCGCCGCAGTCCTGCGCGGAGCCGACCCGCTCCTACGAGCCGAGCGGCTCGGTCGAGGACCTTCGTGACGGCGCCCTCGACGAGATCCGCGAGAGTGGCCGCCTGATCGCAGGAGTCTCCGCCGACTCGTTCCTGCTCGGGTCCAACAACCCGTTCACCGGCCAGATCGAGGGCTTCGACATCGACCTGGTCAACGAGATCGCCGCGGCGATCTTCGGCACCGCGACCGGGCACGTCGAGCTGAGGGTGATCACCGCGGCCGACCGGATCCCGCTGCTCCAGGACGGCGCGATCGACATCGTCGCCCGCAACATGACGATCAACTGCGACCGCTGGACCCAAGTCGCGTTCTCCGCGGAGTACTACCGGGCCGGCCAGAAGATCCTGGTGCGCAAGGATCTCGCCGAACGAGGCAACCCGGTCGACTCCGTCAAGGAGCTGTCCGGTCTGCGGGTGTGTGCGCCCAACGGCACCACCAGCCTGCAGAACCTCGTCAACCAGGCACCGAAGGCCACGGTCGTCACCGCCGCCAACCACACCGGCTGCCTGGTCAAGCTGCAACGCGGCGAGGCCGACGCGATCACCGGTGACGACACCGTGCTCGCGGGTCTCGCGGCCCAGGACCCGTACGCCGTGGTGCCCGATCAGGATGCGTTCACCGCCGAGCCCTACGGCATCGCCGTCAACCAGGAGAACACCGACCTGGTCGAGTTCATCAATGCGGTGCTCGAGGACATGCGGGACGACGGATCCTGGCAGGACAGCTATGACACCTGGCTCGGCGCCACGCTGGGAGAGGGGACCGGCCAGCCCCGGCCGGTCTACGGGCGCTGATGACGACGGCACCCGTGGCTCCGGGCGCGATCGGCCAGGCGATCGAGCCTGCCGTGATCCAGGACTACCTGCGCGACCTTGAGGCCTGGGTGCGGGCCCGCCACCACGAGCTCGACGAGCTCGACGCGGCCGCGATCGCCGCCGGCCGCGGGGCCGAGGTCGGCTCCGACATGGCGCTCTCGCTCTCCACCTGGAAGGCGGTCTCCGACCGCTACCAGCTGATCTTCGCGACCTGGGACGGTGGCCGGGTGCTCGAGAACGAACGGCTGCGGATCTCGACGCTGATCTGGGGCCGGCTCGACGGCGCCAGCGACCTGCCCGGGGGTCTCGCTGTCTCGCTGCCCGAGGCCTGCCGGCTCTCCGACGCGCTGGCCGGTCAGCTGCGCACCAAGCTCGCGCTGGTGCCGGGCGCCGACGCGTCCGCCGCCCGGATCAAGCAGCTCCGCGCCCAGCTGGTCCGGCTGCGCGACCAGGTGCTGCTCGAGCCGGCCACGGTGCGCGACGCCGCCGAGTCGAAGCTCGGCGCGCTGGCCGCGCGGCTCGCGCAGATCACCGAGCGCGCCAGCGGCGGTGGCGATGTCGGCGGGATGCTCGGTCCGCTGGAGATCGAGGCCACGACGTACGAGCGGGACCTGATCGTCGGCAACGCCCAGCGCCGCGACGCCCGCGACCGGGTCATCGGCGCCCGCGAGCTGCGCGCCGACCTCGAGGCCCGGGAGGCGGCCCTGGAGAAGCTGGCCGCCCAGTGCGTCGAGACCGTCGACCCTGCACCGCACTACGCGATCCCCGACGTCGACGCGCTCGGCCCGGTCCCCAACACCCCTGACGCGATCACGCCCTACCTCGAGCGCCTCGACCGGGTGGCCCGGGCGATGACCCTCGCCCAGGAGAAGTACGCCGCGGCGCTGGCCGAGCACACCGAGCTGGCCGACCTGCTCGACGCCTACGTCGCCAAGGCGCGCGGCCTCGGCCTGGCCGGCGGCACCGATCTCTCCGCGAGCGAGAAGCAGGCCCGCGAGATGCTGGCCCGCCGCCCGGCGCCGATCGCGGTGTGCCGACAGCTCGTCACGACGTACCAGACCTGGCTCACCAAGGAGACAGCAACGTGAAGTGCCAACAGCCCGGCTGCTCCGGAACGGTCACCGACGGCTACTGCGACGTCTGTGGGATGGCGCCGGCCGACGGCGCACCCGCCGCATCGACGGCAGCACCGGCAGCCCAGGCGCCTGGTGTCGCGGACGGCACCCGCTGCGGCCAGCCCGGCTGTACGGGGACGATCGTCGACGGCTACTGCGGCACCTGCGGCATGGCCGGCGACTCGCCCGTGGCGGCGGCCCATGAGGCGCCGCCGCTGACCGGCGGGGAGTCGGTCGCGACGTCGGCGAGCAAGGTCCAGTCCGCGACCTTCGGCTCCGCCCGGGCTTCCCACGCGACCCTCGCCACCCGGCGTACTCGAACCGGCTCGCAGCGGATGCGCGCGGCCCGGCTCGGCGCCGGGCTGACCACCGTCCCGCCCGCGCCGCCGGTCGACCCGACCAAGGCGATCATCGAGAACCCGAACGTTCCAGAGGACAAGCGCACCTGCTCCAAGTGCGGCACCTCGATCGGTCGCGGCCGCGACGGGAAGGCGGGCCGGCCCGAGGGCTTCTGCCCGCAGTGCGGCCAGCAGTTCTCGTTCACCCCCAAGCTGCAGCCCGGCGACCTGATCGCCGGGCAGTACGAGGTCGCCGGCGCGATCGCGCACGGTGGTCTGGGCTGGATCTACCTCGCCAAGGACCGCAACGTCTCTGACCGCTGGGTGGTGCTCAAGGGACTGCTCAACTCGGGTGACCCCGACGCGCTGGCCGCGGCGATCGCCGAGCAGCGGTTCCTGGCCCAGGTCGAGCACCCGCTGATCGTCGAGATCTACAACTTCGTCACTCACGAGGGCGCCGGCTACATCGTGATGGAGTACGTCGGCGGCCGCTCCCTCAAGCAGGTACTCAAGCAGCGGATGAAGGACAACAAGGGCGCCTACGACCCGCTGCCGGTCGACCAGTCGCTCGCCTACATCCTCGAGCTGCTGCCGGCCTTCCAGTACCTGCATGACCTCGGCCTTGTCTACTGCGACTTCAAGCCCGACAACATGATCCAGGTCGGCGACGCGATGAAGCTGATCGACCTCGGCGGGGTTCGCCGGATCGACGACCAGGAGTCGGCGATCTACGGCACGGTCGGCTACCAAGCGCCCGAGGTGGCCGAGGTCGGGCCGAGCGTCGCCTCCGACATCTACACGATCGGCCGCACCCTGGTGGTGCTGTGCATGGAGTTCCGCGGTTACCAGGGCACCTACCTGCACACGCTGCCGCCGCCGGGATCGACGCCGTTGTTCGCGACCTACGACTCGCTGTACTGGCTGATCGCGAAGTGCTGCGCACCCGACCCGGCAGACCGGTTCGCCTCCGCTGACGAGCTGCGCACCCAGCTGCTCGGCGTGCTCCGCGAGGTGGTGGCTCGCAAGACGTCCGGTACTGCGCTGACCTCCGCGGCATCGGTGCTGTTCGAGCCGCCGGCCACGTCGCGGGCGGTCCTCGAGTGGTCGCAGCTGCCCAGCCTTCATCCCGACAGCACCGACCCGCAGCACTCGTGGCTCTCCGGAGTACCCGACGATGATCCAACACAGCGGCTCACGCTGCTCGAGGAGGCGCCCGAGAACACGGCCGAGGTGTGGCTGGCGAAGTCGCTCACCGCGCTGAAGGGCGGGCACGCTGACCTCGCGAAGAAGCACGCCGCCGCACTGCTCGCCGACGACCCGTGGGAGTGGCGGGCGCTGTGGATGGACGGCCTGGCGGCGATGAGGCTGGAGGACTGGGAGGGCGCGAAGGCGTCGTTCAACGCGGTCTACCAGCAGATCCCCGGCGAGCTGGCCCCGAAGCTGGCGCTCGCGGTCGCGTGCGAGCGCGGCGGACTGCCGGACGTCGCGGAGGGCCTGTACGCCACCTGTGCTGCCACCGACGCGTCGTACGTCGCACCCGCATCGTTCGGGATGGCGCGAGTCCGGGCCCTGCGCCGGGACGCGTCGGGTGCGGTGGCCGCGCTCGACCAGGTGCCCAAGACCAGCCGCGGCTACCCGGAGAGCCGGCAGCTGCGCGCGGAGGTGCTGCTCGCCGGCAGCGGCAGCGATCTCGGCGTACTCGACCAGGCGATGCAGAGCATCGAGTCGGTGTCGATGGACGGGATCACCCGTCAGCAGTACACCGTCCGGATCCTCCAGCACGCCCTGACCGTCGTGAAGGCGGGCAAGGGCAAGGTGAACGTCAAGATCGGCACGTACGACGCCTCCGAGTCCGGCATCCGCGAGGGACTCGAACGCGCGTTCCGGGCGCTGGCGCGCGATGCGCCCGACCTGCAGGCAAGAGTCGAGCTGGTCAACCGGGCCAACGCCGTCCGCACCTGGACGCTGACATGAGCGCCACGAAGTGCCCGCACTGCGACGCCGAGGTCGCCGCCGACGCGAAGTTCTGCGAGAGCTGCGGAAAGCCGATCGGCGACCCGACCGCCGAGGCTGCGCCCGCTGCCGCACCGGCCGCTCAGGACGAGGACCTCGGCAGCGGCCCGATCAGCGCGCCGACCCACATCACCCCCGTGACGTCCGCGGCACCGCCGTCGGGTGGTCGTCGTCCGTGCGTGAGCTGTGGCGGCGACGTGGGGCCGGACGGCTACTGCGAGAAGTGCGGGACCAAGCAGCCGAGCGAGCGTGACCACTTCCGCGAAGCACCCGCACCCTGGGTGGCGGGGGTCTGCGACCGAGGCATCCGGCACACCCGCAACGAGGACGCGATGGCGCTGCTCGCCGGTGCCACCGAGGCCGAGCGGGCTGTGCTCGTCGTACTGGACGGCGTCTCGAACACCGACCGGTCCGACGAGGCGTCGCTGGCCGGCGCCCGGGCAGCTCGCGAGGTGCTCCGCACGCCGTTGCCGCGCGGGATGGGAACACCCGAGAGCCGACTCTCGGCCGTCACGAAGGTGTTCGCCGACGCGGTCGAGGCCGCCAACGATGCCGTCGCGGGGTTCACGCCTGAGGGCTCCGAGCACCCGCCGTCCGCGACCTTCGTCGCCGCGATCATCGAGGGCGCGGTGCTGTCGTACGCCAACGTCGGCGACTCCCGCGCCTACTGGCTTCCCGACGGAGCGCCGGGCGAGATGCTCACGGTCGACGACTCGGCCGCACAGCTGCAGATCGAGGCCGGGATGGACCGCCTCGAGGCCGAGTCCGGGCCGCAGGGGCACGCGATCACCCGCTGGCTGGGCCGGGACGCGCCGGACCTCACGCCGCGGGTGGGGGAGCGGGCGCTCGACGCGGCCGGCTGGGTGCTGGTCTGTTCCGACGGTCTGTGGAACTACGCGTCCGAGCCGGAGGCGCTGGTCGCCCAGATGGCCGCGGCCGGCACCACCGAGCCGGCCGCGCTGGCGCTGGCGCTGACGGAGTTCGCGAACGCGCAGGGTGGAATGGACAACATCACCGTCGCCCTGGCGCGGATCGCCGGGCAGAATGCCGAAACACAGACCGAGACCAAGGAGTCCGATGGCTGAGTTCACCGCCGCCGTCTACCAGAACGAGTTCCTGCCCGACGGTGGCACCGACGTCAACGCGATCGTGACGGTCAGCTGCGCCGGGGCGGGCACCGCGGGCCAGACCGGCGGCGGTTCGGCCGGCGAGATCATCATCGTCGACACCTCCGGATCGATGGGTCCGGCGACGATGGCGGCCGCGAAGCAGGCGGCTCAGGCCGCTCTGGCGGAAATCGTCGACGGCACCTGGTTCGCGGTGATCGCCGGCTCGGACCGGGCGATGCTGGCCTACCCGAAGGTCTCGTCGGGTCCGGGGATGGTGCGGATGGATGCCGAGTCCCGGTCGCACGCCTCCGAGGCGATCGGCGCGTTCGTCGGCAGCGGCGGTACGGCGATCAGCACCTGGCTCGACCTGGCGCTGACCATCTTCGCATCGGTGCCGGAGGTCAACCAGCGGCACGCGATCCTGCTCACCGACGGGGAGAACCGGGAGGACGCCAACAAGCTGGACGCGGCGATCCGCAACGCGACCGGCGTGTTCCAGTGCGACTGCCGCGGCGCCGGCACCGACTGGCAGGTGGAGGAGATCCGCCGGATCGCCCAGGCGCTCCTCGGCACCGTCGACATCATTCCCCAGCCGGATCAGATGCAGGCCCAGTTCCAGGAGATGATGCGCACCTCGATGAGCCGCGGCGTCGCCGATGCCCAGCTCCGGGTCTGGACACCCCAGGGCGCGCAGGTGCTGTTCGTCCGGCAGGTCTCGCCGACCGTCGAGGACCTCACCGACCGGCGGACCGTGGTCGACCCGCTGACCGGCAGCTACCCCACCGGCGCCTGGTCCGACGAGTCGCGCGACTACCACATCGGCGTGCGCGTCGCGGCGAAGGCGATCGGGCAGGAGCAGCTCGCCGCGCGGGTGCAGCTCGCCCTCGGCACCGACGTGGTGACCCAGGGGCTGGTCAAGGCCACCTGGTCCAACGACTCCGAGCTCACCGCCAAGATCGACCAGCAGGTCGCGCACTACACCGGGCAGACCGAGCTCGCCTCGATGATCCAGGAGGGGCTGGCCGCCAAGGCCGCCGGTGACGAGGCCACCGCCACCACCAAGCTCGGCCGGGCCGTTCAGCTCGCGGCGGAGACGGGCAACGACGAGGCCACCTCCAAGCTGCGCAAGGTCGTCGACGTCGACGACGAGAAGGAAGGCACGGTGCGGCTCAAGAAGGCCGTCGACAAGGCCGACGAGATGGCCCTCGACACCGCGTCGACGAAGACCACCCGGATCAAGAAGTCAGGCTGAGCCGGTGAGAAGCTGCCCGGCCGGTCACGAGACCGAGGCCACCGACTACTGCGACGTCTGCGGCATCGCGATGGATGAGGACGCGAAACCGGCGCCCGACGACACCGCGACGTTCAGCACGCTCGACCCGAAGGCCGAAGGCGGCTCCGACGGCAGCTGCCCGAACTGCAAGGCCAGCAACCCGGTCGACGCTCTGTTCTGCGAGGCCTGCGGCTACGACTTCACCACCGGCAGCATGCCGCGCACCCTGACCCCGCCCGCGGCCACGAAGGGCGACGACGACGTCAAGCCGGACGCCGACGCCAACCCGTCGGCGACGCTCGCGTCCGGCTGGGTGGCCGAGATCTGGATCGACCCGGACTGGTACGCCGACCAGAAGAGCACCGACCCGCTGCCCTCACCCGGGGTGCCGACCGTCGTACCTCTCAAGCACACGTCGATCCTGATCGGGCGGGCCTCCCGCAGCCGCAACATCACCCCGGACATCGACCTGTCGTCCGACAACGGGATCAGCCGACGGCACGCCCAGCTGACCACCGACGGCAAGCGCTGGTGGGTCGAGGACCTCGGCTCCTCCAATGGCACCTACGTCGGCGGCTCGGTCGGTCCGCTGCCGGCTACGCCGATCCCGGCCGGGCAGAAGAAGGAGGTCGCCTCCGACGCCCGGGTCTATCTGGGCGCCTGGACCCGGATCGTGATCCGCAAGGCGGCCGACGGCGAGTTCTGACGTGGTCGCGAGTCGATCCGCTCGGGAGCGGAAGGCCGGCGTCGAGGCCGGCCCGCTGGCCAAGGTGAAGATCCAGGTCGGTGACGACGACCAGTTCATCTACAAGATCAGCTGCGTCGAGTGCGTGGTCAGGGACCGCGTGCAGTGGTCGGCGTACCGCCCCGGGGAGGACAACGGCTTCATGGCTGCCATGGATCGGTGGATCTTCCACCTCACCGAGAGGCATCCTGGCGCCGAGGCGGCCTGCCTGGCTTTCTTGCCTGCAGCCCAGGAGCGCCTCCACCAGCGCCGGGAGGGCGGCGGACTCAGCCAGTAGTCGTGACGTATCGGAGCAGCACCACGCCGGAACCGAACGCGCGCGCCTCGAGCAGCTCGAGGCTCGGAACCGAGGTGCCCTCAGCGACCAGGCCCTTTCCACGGCCCTGGACCGCGGGGTAGACGAGCAGCCGGATCTCGTCGACGAGCCCGGCCGCCAGCACCGTGTGGGCCAAGGTGATGCTCCCGGGCAGCATGATGTCGCCGCCGTCGGATTCCTTGAGCCGGCGCACCTCTTCGACCGGGTCACCGGAGAGGATCGTCGAGTTGCGCCACTGCGGATCGGTCATCGACGAGGAGACGACGTACTTCTGCACCTGGTCGAGGTACGCACCGGCCGGCTCATCGGTGTGCTGGGGCCAGTGGCCGCGAAAGTCCTCGAAGGTCTGCCGGCCCACCAACACCGCGTCGGAGGACGCGCTCAGCTGCTCCATCCCCTCAAGCCAGTCCTCGATGTCCCCGTCAGGCGACGGGTCGAACCACTCGTCGAGCATCTCGATCCGACCGTCGGCAGTGATGTTCTCGGTGAGCAGCAAGCGGCGCATGTCACCGGTCTATCACCTGGCCGAAGGATCAGCCGGCCGAGGCGCCGCGCCTGACCGCCGGTGTCGGCGTACGCACCTAGAGTCCGTCGGGTGACGACACGATGAGCAAGGAAGCAGCAGTGCGGGCGATGCGGGAGGCCAGGTACCGCGAACGGTCTGCTGCGTCAGCGACCAGCGCGACCCCGGCCAGACCAGCGGTGCGGCCGCCGACGATCCAGGCGGCCAGGACGGCACCTCCGGATTCGCCGTCCGACGCGTTGTGTGGCCACCGTTCGATGAACGGCCGCACCTGCACGCGCGAGCAAGGCCACGCGGCAAAGAGCCACCGCTATTCCCAGCGCTCCTAGCACCCTCGCCGATAGGCGTCGGATAGACGCACCGTCTCGCTGCGCGCTCCAGCTCGGGAGTCGTGGGTTCCCATGAACGCGTTGGGCCGGGCGCGACAGGAACCATAGGGTGCGGTGCATGGAGCTGAACTCGCCACGAAAGGCCGAGGCAGGCGACAAGGTCGCCGTGCTGTCTCCGTCATTCGCGGCGCCGGCGGTCGCCCCAGCGGTCCACGAGCAGGCGATGGAGCGGCTTCATGCCGCCACGGCGTTGGTGCCAGTGGAGTTCCCAACAACGCGAAAGCTCGATGCGTCCCCTCGTGAACGTGCAGACGACTTGAACTCCGCCTTCGCCGATCCTGAGATCCGCGCCGTGCTCGCGACCATAGGGGGTGAGGACCAGATCACCGTGGTTCCGCACCTCGATGCGACCCTCATCTCTGCTGACCCAAAGCCATTCATGGGGTACAGCGACAACACCAATCTGCTCAACTGGCTATGGACGCACGGGGTAGCCGGCTATTACGGCGGGTCGACACAGGTTCAGCTTGGGCCCGGTCCTCGTCTCGACCCAGTGCACGAACTCTCGTTGCGCGCCGCCCTCTTGACAGGCGATCGTCTCGAGCTCACTGAGCCGGGTGAATCGGAAGACATTGGTCACGACTGGAACGATCCTCGAGCGCTGGTTGAGTTCGGCGAACGTGAGCCAACCGAACCTTGGGCCTGGTCGGGGCCAGCGCGATCCATCACGGGCCGGACCTGGGGCGGCTGTATCGAAGTGGTGCAGTGGATCCTGACAGCAGGCCGGTTTCCGGCCGACCCAGCTGTTCTCGAAGGCGGGGTGCTGATCCTTGAGTCCTCCGAGGACCTCATCCCCGCTCACGAGTTCGGCTTGATCACCAGATCGCTTGGAGAGCGCGGAATCTTGGCAGCCGTGGATGCCGTCGTGGTCGCGCGGCCGCCGACATCGGACTTCACGATCCGGCCAACGACCGAAGAGAAGCGGGCACACCGAGCCGCCCAGCGCAACACTGTGATGGAGATCGTTCAGTCGTACAACGGTGATGCGGTCGTCGTGGTCGGTCCGCCGTTCGGCCACCGCGGCCCCAGTGGATCGTGCCCTATGGCGGCTTCATGACGATCGATGGAGCCAGTCGACGGATCTTCGCGGACTACAGCTGAAACGCCGCGCCATCTAGCAGTGAGGAGAACCGCGCTGCCGCAAGGCGCGCGAGAGCCAAGGGCGTCCCTCCGGCGGCGGATAGACGCAGGGGAGAAGCAACACCGCTTGCCCGTTCCGTGGCCTTCTCATGTCTGGATGCTGAGGCGGACCGGCACGGGGTTTCCGGGTGCTCGGCGGATGTAGCGTTCAGGTGCTGGTGGGCGGGGTCAGTGCATCGATGAAACGACGCATTGCGGTGGGGTCGGAGTCGGCGTGCGCGGGCACGAGCTGCCCAATCGAGATGGCCACGCATTGCGGATCGCGCCACAGAACGGCCAGCGCCGCATGAAGCTGCACCAAGGTCGGGCCGCTGTTGCGGCCGTTGACGTTCTCAGCTATTGGTGCGTCGAGAAAGTCCAGCACGTCCACGTCGAGGTGCACCAGGAACCGGCCTGCCGGCAGTGCTTGCCGCGCCCGATCGGCGGCGTGCGCGGGGTCGGCGACCAGTTCGGCCTGGGTCACCACAGAGAGGTCGAGCTGCTCGATCTGCTCCCGCTCCCAGTCCGTGGTGGCCCCCAGGTCGACTCCCAGGTAGCTCAGCTGGTCGGGTCGCAACAACGGCCGACGGCCCGCGAACTCGACCAGCTCGGGAGCCGCCCCGTCGAGGCCTAGTGCATGCGCCATACCCATCCAGCTCAGCGAGCCCTCCAGGGTCGACTCCGGGGTGTTGAGGTCGAGGTGCCGGTCCAGGTAGACGAGGCTGGCCCCGGTCCCGCTCACGGCCGCGGCGCACAGTCCGAGGGCTGTCAGACAGCTGCCGCCGAGTACGAGTAGTCGCTCACCGTCCTTCATCAGCGGGCCAACGGCCCCGGCAAGCTCGCGGAGTGCGTCAACCTCTTCCGCCAGATTCTGCGCCCTCGGACTCTCGCGGTCCGGCCGCCACCGGTGGACCGGTAGGTCTCCTGCATCCCGCACCCGGTGTCCGGCCGCCTGAAAACTGCGGATCAGGCCCGCCTCGCGCAGTGCCTCAGGAGCAAGGTCGACGCCTACGCAGTAGGCGCCCGCGCTGCTGGGGTAGCCGAGGACGTTGATCGTCGCCACGTGTTCCTCCCGCGTCTCGATGGCCGAACAGCAGCAGGTGCCCAGATTCCGACACCCTGACGCACGGCTCCCAAGGCCCGCAGTGTGGCGCAGAAGCCGACCGCACAACATCTGTCGGCACCGTGCGCAGGCGGCGGAGTGAGTTAACCGGTGTGCGCCGCGCTCCTCAGAACCGCGTCGAGCCGCGTAGCCCGCGGGGCCGTCCATCTGGATCGCAGATGGTGCGGTAGACCGCCCGCGCCCAGGTCCGCGTGCCAGCGGGCAGGTGAGGGGGCACATGACGCCGGATCCGGCTGCCCGGGGCGCCTACCCGCTCACTCCACAGGGTCAGGGAAGCGCTCAGCTCCGACAACCGCGGCTCGTCCTGCGAGAGCCCGAGGTGCTCGGCCCACATCGATGTGCGGAGGCTGCGCGGCAGCACACGGTCGGGATCGACCACCGCACAGGTCAGCTCGGAGTCGTGGGTCCAGGAGCGCAGATTGAGGTTGTCGGAACCGATCGTCATCCAGTGGTCGTCGACGACGCACACCTTCGCGTGGACGTAGATCGGAGTTGCGGAGGAGTTCTCGAGGTCGAACATCGCGAACCGGTCTCCGCCGGCCCGGCGCAGTCGCTCCCAAGCCAGCCGTTGTCCGTATTGCATCGGCGGCCCGCCGAAGCGGTTGTCCTCCTCCGGGTAGCGGGGAACGACGGCGATCACCTGGAGCTCCGGCTCATTGCGCAACGCCTCGGCGAGCGTCTCGGCGACGAGGTCGGACCAGAAGTACTGGTCCTCGATGTAGATCAGCTGCCGGGCCTGCGCGAATGCGCGTGAGTACCCTTTCGCGATCGAGCGCTCACCCTCTGGCGCGAAGGGGTACGTGGGCCGCTTGTGCGGGTACGTGCGCAGAATCTGCACCTGGTGGGGGCCGACCTCGGGAGGCGGGTCCCAGCGCTCCGGCAACTTCTCGGGGTGCCGCGGCATCCGAATCAACCGGTGCATCACGGCCCGGTAGGGGTTCCGGTGGTCCAGGGGGGTGGGGTCGTCCCAGCGTTCGGTGAACGTGTCGAGAACTTGGGCTACCGCCGGCCCTCGGATCTCCGCCATCACATCGTGCCACGGCGGGGTCGCGCCGTACCGCTCGTCCAGCGGCGGGGCCTGCGGATCGCCGGCGTGGTTCGCGTCGTCCCGACGGCCGTGACAGAGGTCGATGCCCCCGACGAACGCGACGTCCTCCTCGTGCCGTCCTTGATGCCGCACGACCACGAGCTTCTGGTGGTGCGACCCACCCCGGCGCACGCGCTCGTCGAGCAGCGCCTCACCGCCGCTTCCGTTGATGACCGCACCGAGATGGTCGTTCTCCTCGCTGTTGAGCCGGCCCGGATGCGAACGCCACAACAGAGCGCGGACCTCCACGCCGCGACGGGACGCCGACGCCAGAACCTCCCCGACGGTCGGGCCGGTCTGCGTCATCCGTTCGTCGGCATCACCGCGCCAGTCGGTCAGGAAGATCCGGTCGCCCGACCGGGTCGAGCCGATGACGTCCAAGAGACGCGCGAAGTAGTCGGCGCCGTGGACCCGCGGAACGACGAGGTTCCCCGAGGTCCACGGCCGTTCGTCGGAAGGAAGGAACCAGCCGCTCACCCCGCTCAGGTGCCCCTCGACCGTCCACCTCATCCGCTCGCGGTCATCGCGGGGGTCGAGACTCCCTGCGAACTGCCGGACTTACGTCGTTTGAGGTGGAACACTGCAGCCTGGTCGTGTCGGCACTAACAGGGGGAGGGCCACGTGGCATTGGTGAACGAGATACTCCTCGTCAGCGGAGTTGCGCTGGATCTCGTGGGTGCGAGTGTCCTGTCGCATGCTCACAACGCCGAGTCGATCGCCGAGCTGCGCGAGGACATGGGCGAGGAAGGCGCCGCAGTGGGCGAGGACGACGCGCTCGCGACGCACGCCCAACTGCTCGCAGAGAAGCGGATCGGTTTCCTCCTCCTGACCATCGGACTGATGCTCTATCTGGTCGGGCTGGTCTGGAAGAGCCCGGAGGAGACGATAACGATCGGGAGCATCGCGGCGGGGGTGGTGATCGCCGGCGTCGTGGTCAGCCTCGTCTTCACCCGCGTCGTCGGTGCCCGAATCCGCGAGCAGGCCCGTGAGGCGAAGGAGCGTCAGGACCCGGACGCGCTGCCCGAGCAGTAGTCAAGGGGCGCGGCTAACGCTCGACTGGCAAGGCCTCCCTTCGGAACTGTTGGAATCTGTGGATGCGGGCACTCGTACACCGGCCGCGCCTGAGCGCGAGTGTCGGCACCCGCGCCTAGGGTCCGTCGGGTGAAGACACGATGAGCAAGGAAGCAGCAGTGCGGGCGATGCGGGAGGCCCGGTATCGCGAACGGTCTGCCGGGTCGCCGGCCACCTCGACCCCGGCCAGACCAGCGGTCAAGCCTCCGAAGGCCCAGGCGGCCAACTCGGCATCTCCGGATGCTCCCACCGACGCGTTGTGTGGGCACCGTTCAATGAACGGCCGCACCTGCACCCGGGAGCAGGGTCACGCGGCAAAGAGCCACCGCTACTCCTAGCGTTCCTGGGGCTCGCCGATCCGCGGCGGACTTGGGCCACCTCCGGCGGACGTCCCAATCGCAGGCATGACCGGAGGGATGTCGCGCGGCACAGGTTCAGGAGCTAGGCGTCGACGGAATCCAACAGTGTCGCGATGCGCTAACGGTCCGCTTTGACCTCGACGAGCCGTAGCCCCGCGCGTTCTACTCCGGAGTCGGCCTGGGCTGGCGCGTTCGCCAGTACGGCCGCCCGGAAGTCCCGGGCCTGCTCGAGTGTCTCGAACACGATGAACGTCAGGTGGACCGCTGGATCGTCGACGTCCTCGGACCAGAAGCCCCGCACGAAGCCCTCCCTTCGGCATACTCCGTCGGCGATGGCCGTCAACGCAGCTTCCTGCCTCCCGTGCATGCCAGCGTCCATGGTCCAGGTCCCTGCAACTGCGAACATCGTTGCTCCTACTCGTTTGACGCTGTCAGGGCCGCGCGAAAGACCAGGCGGCGCGGGTCGTCATCTCGCCCGCGCCGAGGCCAACCTCGCTCGCCGATGGTCGCAGTACGTCGGTGACGTAGGCATGGCCTTCGGCCTCGGTTCGCCAGACCTCGGCGATCACGCACCCGTCGCCCTCCGGATAGACCACGTGCGACATGAGTCCGGGAGGGGGGCCACCTGCCGCCATCATGGACCGCCCTACTCGAGCGTCCAGGTCGTTGAACTGCTCCTGAGTGGCAGGCGACAAGGTCACGTGGATGACTACTGCCATGACCGGATCCTGTCTGCGCTCGTCCGGCAGGCGTACCAGCGGTGCGCAGCCGCCGGGACGACCGACGGGTCCCTATCGTTGGTGTCCTTGCTCCACATCAGCTCTGCCTCGTGAACGTCGAGGTCATGTACAAGGCGCGCTGAAACACCTCGTCGGGGATCCCGCGGTAGCCGGGCAGCGTCGACTTGACGAAGTGGAGTGTCAGGGTCTCGTGGTCGACCTGCCAGCGGTAGGTGTTGGAGCCGTCGGAGTGGTGGAAGACCACGGTGTCTCCGTCGATCTCGTACTCCGCGTTGTAGTCGATCGGCACCGGCTCCCCGCCACCGGACTTGCCGTAGAGGTCCCAGGCGCCGTTCTCGATGGTGAGGGTCAGCACGGTGTCGTCGCCGAAGAACGGCGAATTCTCCCGGTAGTCCTTGGCGTACCGGCCCAGCCCGTAGCGGCGGATGGTGGCCTCGGTGTCCTTGAGTGAGAGCGGGCCGGCCTGCCAGCTGCCCTCCAAGTCGGAGGTGGCGGTGGGTGTGGACGCTGGGGGAGTGGAGGCTGGGGGGGTGGGGGCCGCCGCCGAGCTCGTCGGCTCCTCGGGCTCCCCGCCGGACTCTGTCGAGCCGTCGGAGCCACAGCCGGCCAGCAGCAAGGAGGTGGCGGCCAGGCTGACCACCGCCGACCGCCACCGCGCGGCGGCCCGCACCAGTCTGCCGACCAGCCACGGCGGCCGCGTCGCATCAGATTCGTGGGACATGTCTTTCTCCTTCGGATAGCTGTGGATCCGCTCCCACTGTCGCTGCCCTTCCGCGGCGCCTGAACTGCTTGGTGAGCCCGGCCGGGGTATAGTGTTATAGAACACTGATACAGTGCATTGCGAAATTAGGCGGCGGAGGACGAATTGTCAACCTTTGGACTCGACCCGCGATCGGGCCTGGGCATCGCGGAGCAGATTCGTTCCCGGATCGCACTGCAAGTGGTAGACGGTGCGCTCGCACCCGGTGATCGGCTGCCCCCCGTTCGCTCCCTCGCAGGTGAGCTCGGCGTCAACGTGAACACGATCCGTGCCGCCTACGCCAAGCTGGAGGCAGACGGGTTGGTGCAGACGCGCCATGGCGTGGGTTCGGTGGTGGTGGAGGCGCCGGCCGGGGTCACCGCGGGAGGGTCGCTGGCGTTCGGCGTGAACACGATCGCCGTGCTGATCGGTGGGCTCGATCCGTTCTACCTGCCTCTGCTACGCGGCATCGAGGAGGTCGCGAGCGAGCGCGGGGCGCTGATGCTCATCGCGGACACGCGCAATTCGGCGAGCCGCGCCGACGCCATGACCCGGCGGCTCGTCGCGCGCGGAGTGGACGGGATCATCGCCGTTTCGATCGGCGACATGCCGGATCGCCTGCCGGGCGATGATGAGACTGGACTGCCCATCGTCTACGTCGACCAGCCCGACCGGCGTGGATACAGCCTCGTGTTCGATGCCGCCGGCGCTGGCTACACCGCGACCCATCACCTTCGCCAACACGGACACGACCGGGTCGGACTCGTCACGGCCCCGATGAGCTGGCCCAACGTCGCGGAGGTCCACAGTGGGTACCTGCGCGCGCTCGAGGACGCCGACATCGGCCCAGCGACCGAACTTGTATCCGAAGTGCCTGAGTTCACCGTCGAGGCAGGCCGAGTCGCTATGGCCCGTCTCCTAACACTGCCCGATCCGCCCTCGGCCGTCTTCGCGGGAGGCTGGACCCTCGCGTTGGGGGCGCTGGCCGAAGCAAGGTCACAAGGGCTGGACGTCCCGCGCGATCTCGCAATCGTCGGCTACACCGACTCGCCCCTTGCGGCGCTCGTAGACCCGCCCCTGACCATGGTCGAAGTCCCAGCGCGCGAGATCGGCCTGCGGGCCATGCGCATCCTCTCCGACCTCATCCAGGGCAAGAGGCCACGCCGACGCCGCACCGTGCTCCCGACCCAGCTCATCGTGCGCGACAGCTGCGGCTCACACGCGCCGGGCAGCTAAGGGGAGCCCTGGCGGGCCAGAGCTGCACGACTCGCGGGCACTCTCCCGTGGAAGAGGACATCACCGCCGAGCCACCAACGGTCGTCGACGGCATACCGGTGATCGAGCCCGCGGACAGGTGTCGGCAGGACATATCCGCTTCGCGGCGGATTGACGTTGAGTGTCCGGCTTAAGCAGGAACAGTTACCGCGCGCCAGCAGGCGGCTGCGATCGCCTCGAGTTGATCGGAGGTCATGGTCAGCCCTGCGGCAGCGAGACGGATTGCCGGACCCAGGGCGAGGTCGTAGAGAACGTCGTCGGGCAGCGGGAGGAGCAGTGCAACTAGGTCAGGTGCGGCCACCTGTGTCACCAGCGGGTCGTTCTGGTCGGCCATGGCTGCCTCATGGGCGGGGCCGCGGTACGGCGAGTGTTCGACCTGCAGGAGGAACCGCGCGTGCTCGGGGTTGGTTCGCAGGAAGTGGTGGTAGGCCAACCACAACGCCCGGAACCGTTGGTCCGGTGGGAGGGTCGCGTCGATGTCAGCAGCGGCTGCTTCGCCTACCTCTGACTTCGTCTCGCAGTACGCCGCAAGGACCAGCGCGTCTTTCGAGGCGTAGTGGGTGTAGGCGGTGCCGGTGGCGACGCCGGCCTCTCGTGCAACGGCGCTCATCGATGCGCCGTGGAATCCGTGCTCGGCGACCATGTTGCGCATCGCTTTGCGGACGGCAGCGGCTCGGTCGGTGGTCGTTGTTGTCACATCCCGACGGTAGTGAGATCTGGCGCGACTCCGGTTTCGACCTCGGACACTTCCCAGAGGGCGGACACGGCTCGCTTCATCCCAAGTCTCCGGAAGATCGGCTTGCGCACCGGGCGTCCGGTGTTGACCAGGAGCGGTCCGTAGAATCCGCCGCCTTTGGCTGACGGGTCGGTCGCGGCACGGAGCTGCGGGAGAGCCCCGTCGTCGGCAGGCATGCCCGTCCGCTGCGCAAGAGTTTGGAAGAAGCGCTGGGAGGCACCGCCTCCGGATTCCTCGACACTGACGGTCTGCAAGTCGGTGTTGGACAAACCGGGGTGGGCAATCAGGCTTGCGGTCTGCGCCCCGACTCTCGAGAGTTCGCGCTGCAGACCGAGTCCGAAGTGGAAGTTCGCCAGTTTGGCCTGGCCGTAGGCACGCCAAGGTCCGTAGTTGCCCTCGAGGTGGGGGTTCTTGGGGTTCACGGCCCGGCCGATGTGGTGCGCGGTGCTCGTGACCGTCACGACGCGGGATCCCGGCGTGTGGAGCAGGGCAGGGAGCAGGAGTGCTGTGAGGGTCCAGTGCCCGAGGTGGTCGACTCCAAACTGCATCTCGTAGCCGTCGACGGTCTTGGCCTCGGGGATTCCCATCACACCGGCGTTGTTGATCAGCAGGTCGAGCCGGTCGTGAACCGCCAGGATCTGGCTGGCGGCATCCTTGACGGAGGCTTGGGAGGACAGGTCCAGGGCGACGACTTCCAAAGACGCGTTCGGCGCGACGGCGTGGATCGCTTCCACGGCGGCCGCGGTCTTTGCGGGGTTGCGTGCGGCGAGTACGACGTGTGCGCCTTTCGCGGCCAGTTCGCGGGCGGTCACCAACCCGAGCCCGCCGTTCGCACCAGTAACGACCGCCGTGCGACCGTGCTGTGAGGGGATGTCGTTTGCAGTCCAGCTCATGGGGCTCCTCCGAATGAATGTTCATTCAGTATGCGTGATGCGATGCGTCCCCGCAAGCGACGCCGACGACGGCATCCGACTCGCGAGGCTCAGGTCAGTGCATCGGGGTCGCTGCGGGGCGGCAGGTGGTCGAGGGCCGACTGCACCAGCAAGATGCGCGCTTTGATGACGACCGCGCGGCGCATCCGGCCATGTCCATCTTCGAGCCGCGACTCGACGGCGTCGCGGATCTGGGCGGGGGAGTACGCCGGCCGCGTACCTGCTTCGACGTGGACGTCGGGCAGCGCGACCAGGGCCGGCAGGATCTGGTCGCCGAGTCCGTCCAGGAGCTGGAACCGCTGGTAGCGGGACATCTCGTCCCAGACGGTGTCGATGTCGACGCGACCCCGGCGCACGTCCTTGCGCCGGTTCGCCAGCATCGCCTTGGCCGCTCCGGTGAGGGCCGCGGTCAGCTCATGCTCGGTGAAACGCATGGCACCAAGCATGGCGGGTGCTGGTGACCAGCATTTCGGACTAGCGACGCGTAGCGATCAACGTGGCCGCGTCGGTGGGCCACCATCACCTCGACGGTCATGAACCGCTTGTCGGTGAGCCACCGCTCCCGCAGCGTGTCGGCCCGGCCGCGGCCTTCCTCGACCAGGTCGGCCACGGGGGATATCGATATCTCGCTCGGACGAGTCCAGGCCTCGCTGGTTCACCGGTGTCCGGACTGGTAGGCGAGCACCACCGCCTGCAACCGGTCGCGGACCCCGAGCTTCATCAGGATCCGGGCGACATGGGTCTTGACGGTGCCTTCACCGATGACCAGGGACTCGGCGATCTCGGCGTTGGAGCATCCGTCCGCCATCAGCGCGAGCACCTCGTTCTCGCGCTCGGTGAGGGTGGCCAGCGCGTCGAGGCGCTCCGGTGTCCGACGCCGGGCCAGCTCTTCGGTCACCCGCCGCGCCGCCGACGGCGCGAGCACGGAGTCGCCGGCCGCGGCCGCCCTGATCGCCGTCACCAGGCGGTCGGCGGGGGTGTCCTTGAGCAGGAATCCGATGGCTCCGGCGCCGAGGGCGTCGTAGACGTTCCGGTCGGTGTCGAACGTCGTCAGGATCAGCACCCGGGTCCGGACGCCGGATGCGGTCAGCCTGCGGGTCGCCTCCAGACCATCCATCGTCGGCATCCGCAGATCAAGAAGCAGCACGTCCGGGTCCAGGCGGCTGACCAGATCGACGGCGGACACGCCATCCTCGGCCTCGCCGACGACCTGCAGGTCTGGTTCGGTGCTCAGGATCATCTGCAGACCAGCACGGACCAGGGCCTCGTCGTCGGCGACGGCCACAGTGATCACGAGACCACCAGGGGCAGGGTGGCGTGCACCCGGAACTCACCGTGTGAGCGTTCGCCGGCCTCCAGCTCGCCGCCGTACAGCGCCGCTCGCTCGCGCATCCCGATCAGACCCTGCCCGATGCGGGAGTCGCCGGCTCCGGCCTGCGCGGCAATAGGATTGGTGATCGTGAGGGAGAGGACCTCGGCGCCGTAGCCGACGCGGACGCTGGCCGGCGCGCGGGCTCCGTGCTTGAGCGCGTTCGTGAGCGCTTCCTGGACGATGCGGTACGCCGACAGGTCGAGGCCGGGCGGCAAGGCGCAGGGCTGTCCGGCTACATACACCGACACCTCGAGCCCGGCTGCTCGCACCTGGTCCACGAGGTCGTCGAGGTGGGCGAGGCTGGGCTGTCGGTTCTCCACAGACTCGTCGGCATGGACGTGCAGGACGTCCAGGAGCCGACGCAGCTCGGTCATGCCCTCACGGCCCATGGACTCGATCGACGACAACGCGCGCGCAGCGGCGTCGATGTCGGCCGGCAGGACGCGCTGGCCGGCCTGCGCCTGCAGCACGATCACAGCCATGCTGTGTGCCACCAAGTCATGTAGCTCGCGGGCGATCCGCGCCCGCTCGTAGGCAGCGGCCGCGCGACCAGCCTCCTCCCGTCCCGCTCGAGGGCAGCGTTGTGCGCGAGGAGGCCTGCGTGCTCGGCGCGCCGGTGCTGCATCCAGCGACCCAGCCCCCACACGCCGGCGACCACGAACCACGCGGGCACCACCTCGTCGATGCTCGCGCCATCCTGGAGCCGGGGCAGGTCGACCGACAGGACCGCGACTGCGATCAGGGCGATCCCGACGACTGAGGCCCTTCGAGTCGCCCAGCTGCCGAGTGCGTAGACCGCGAACAGAACCGCGAAGAACACCTGGCCGAGACCCGAGTCCGAGGCGTACTCGAGCACCGCTCCGGCCAGCACCACGACGAGGACGGGGAGAGGCCACCGACGGGCCCAGACGAGTGGCACCGTGACCAGGGCCACGGCCGTCGCGGGCGCGAAGTCATTGACCTCAGGGTCTGCCCAGACCTGCGCCTGACCGCTGACCAGCAGCACGACGACGACGGCGAGCAGCGCCCATCGCGCGCCAGTCGGCCAGTTCATCACCCGAATGTAGGCGCCGACGTGGTCGCGTGCGTCTGCCTTTCGGCAGACCGTCGAACCTGTCTCGACGCAGACGACGGGGGCCCGGTCCGATTCATAGCGTCGGGTGCGTTCCCAAACTCACTCCGAGAGGATCACCATGACCACCACTGCCCGATCGGCCATCGCAGCCGTCGTCCTGATCGTGCCCGTCGCAATAGAGACCGTGTTCTCCTCCGACGGCGATGCAACCTGGGCCCACCTGGTTTTCGCCACGAGCCAGCTGGCCGGGTGGATTCTGCTGCTGACCGTCGTGCTCGCACTCCGAGACCGCATCGGCGGCTCCCGCTGGGGTGAGCGGCTGGTGACTACCGGTTGTGCCCTGCAGATCGCGTTCGCCGTCGTCTACGGCGCCTTGAGCGCCGCACGGGGCGAGCCAGCCGAGTCCGTCTTCGTGCTGTTCCTCGCCGCATTCTTGGCACTCACTGTCGGCGGGCTCATCTGGGGTCTGCGCATCGTCCGACGTGAGTCGGAGGCGGGGCGTGGTCTGGTCGCGGTCGCGACGCTCGGCTTCCTGGCAATCGCGGTGGGGGTCGACCCGTTCCACGACCTCCTGCTGCTGTCGTCGTACGCCGCGTGGCTCGTCGTCGGTCGTGCAGCTGATGCCGCGACCGCCCCCACGCCGGTCAGCGTCGAGTCGCGATCAGTGTTGCCGCATCGGTAGCCACCATCACCTCGACGGTCGTGAACCGCTCGTCGGTGAGCCACCGCTCGCGCAGGGTGTCGACCCGGCCGCCGGAGACCGGGGGCCAGATCTCGCACGGCGTGAAGTCGTCGAGGACCACGAGGCCGCCCTCTTCGACCAGGTCGGCCACCGCGTCGACGCCGACCTCGTTGGGCTGGCCGGCATCGAGGAACAGCAGCGAGAACGGTCCCTTGTCGAGCAGCGTCGACCAGTCGGCGGCGAGCACCTCGACCTGCGGGTCGTCCTCGAAGATCTCCTGGGCGGCGTGGGCCAGCTTCGGGTCGAGCTCGGCGGTCAGGATCCGGGCCTGGTCACCGCGTACGCCGGAGCGCAACCAGGCGGTGCCGACGCCGCAGCCGGTGCCGAACTCGGCCATGGTGCCGCCGCGGGTCGCGGCCAGGGTGGCGAGGAGCCGGCCGGTCTCGTTGCGGCAGAACGAGACGTAGCCGGCCTTCCGAGAGACGTCGAAGGCGCGGTGCACCACGTCGGGCAGGTCGGGTGGGGCGCTCATTGGGCGAGTCTCTCATCGCAGGACGATCGTCTCGGATCGCGAACAGATGGCGGAAACAACCTGCGCGTCCGGATCGGTACGCCGTACGGTGTCCACATCATGCGGAGCGTGTTCGTACTCATCGATCGCCGCAGCGAGGCCTGTTAACGAGAGGCCACCTCGCTGCGGTGGACGGCGTTGTACGGCCTCTCGACACATCTTCATCGAAGCCGGTGACGCCCTCCGTGGCGGGTCAGCCTCCTGCACCTCGCGCGATCCGCATCTCTCGTAGGCCAGATCACTCCCGTGCGATCCACGGGTCCGACCGTTCCCCACTGCGGCGGGCCTCTCCGGCTTCGATGGTCGACACGACCAGGAGCACAGCCATGTATGAGATGTATCCGGCCGAATGGGGCCCGGCGAAGCACGACCCCGACAATGCGCAGTACAGCGAGACCCTGCAGGCCGCGCTTGACCTGCGAGACAACGGCGCCGAGCGCCCCGACGACAACTAGCGTTCGGCCACATGACGACCCCCGCGACTCTCGGCACTGGCGGCACGCTCGCGCTCGCCGTCATCCCCGGCGACGGCATCGGGCAGGAGGTCACCGCCGAGGCGCTCAAGGTGCTCGAGGTGGCGGCTCCGGCCGGGGTCAAGTTCGAGCCGACCCGCTACGACCTGGGGGCGGAGCGTTACCTCGCGACCGGCGAGGTGCTTCCCGATGCGGTGCTCGCGGAGATCCGTGACCACGACGCCATCCTGCTGGGCGCGGTCGGGGGCAAACCCAACGACCCCAACCTGCCGCCAGGCATCCTCGAGCGCGGGCTTCTGCTTCGGCTGCGCTTCGAGCTCGACCACTACGTCAACCTGCGGCCCTCCCGGATCTTCCCAGGCGTGACCTCGCCGCTCGCCGACCCCGGCGACGTCGACTTCGTGGTGGTCCGCGAAGGCACTGAAGGCCCGTACACCGGCAACGGTGGCGCGCTGCGCGTCGGTACGCCGCAGGAGGTCGCCACCGAGGTGTCGGTGAACACCGCGTTCGGCGTCGAGCGCGTGATCCGTGATGCGTTCGCGCGGCCGAACCGTCGTACCCGCAAGAAGCTCACGCTCGTCCACAAGACCAACGTGCTGGTCAACGCCGGCTCGGTCTGGTGGCGGCTGTTCGAGTCGGTCGGCCGGGAGTTCCCGGACGTGACCACCGACTACATGCACATCGACGCGGCGATGATCTTCATGACCACCGACCCGTCCCGCTTCGACGTGATCGTCACCGACAACCTGTTCGGCGACATCATCACCGACCTGGCCGCCGCCATCACCGGCGGAATCGGTCTCGCCGCGTCCGGCAACGTGAACCCGGACCGCACCACGCCCTCCATGTTCGAGCCGGTCCACGGCTCGGCCCCCGACATCGCCGGCCAGCAGAAGGCCGACCCCACCGCCGCGATCCTGTCCGCGTCCTTGCTGCTCGACCACCTCGGGTTTGCCGACGACGCGGCCATCATCGAGAACGCAGTGATCGACGACCTCGCCGCGCGAGTACCGGGCACCTCCCGGCCCACCGCCGAGGTCGGCGACGCAATCGCGGCCCGCATCTCCGGATAGTCCGCCGCGCTAGGCACCCCTTCACGAGAGAAATGGGTGCCGGATAAGGCGGACTATCGTCCCAGTCCCATTTAGTAGGAAGACCGACTAAATTGAGCGCCATGCAGATCAGCACCACGCCGTCCGAGCGGCAGGTCGACGACGCGAGCCTCGCGGAGATCCTGGCCAACCCCGGCTTCGGCGTTCACTTCACCGACCACATGTTCACCGTGGAGTGGACCCCCGAGCGCGGGTGGTACGACGCCCGGATCACGCCCTATGGACCGCTCACCCTCGACCCGGCGACCGCGGTGCTCCACTACGCGCAGGAGACCTTCGAGGGGATGAAGGCCTACCGCCGCGAGGACGACTCGATCTGGACGTTCCGTCCCGAGGAGAACGCCGCCCGGATGGTCCGCTCCAGCAAGCGCCTGGCCTTCCCCGAGCTCCCGGTCGACAACTTCGTGCAGGCAGTCGACGAGCTCGTGTCGGTCGACAGGCGCTGGGTCCCCGACCCGGCGGGAGAGAAGAGCCTGTACGTCCGGCCGTTCATGATCGCGACCGAGAAGTTCCTCGGCGTCCGGCCCGCACAGCACGTCACGTTCATGGTGATCTGCAGCCCGGCCGGCGCCTACTTCAAGGGTGGCGTGAAGCCGGTGACCCTGTGGCTCACCGAGGACTACACCCGCGCCGGCCGCGGCGGCATGGGCGCGGCCAAGACCGGCGGCAACTACGCCAGCTCGCTCGTCGCCCAGCAGGAGGCGACCGAGCAGGGTTGCGACCAGGTGGTGTTCCTCGACGGCCAGGAGGGCACGTACGTCGAGGAGCTCGGCGGCATGAACATGTACTACGTCTTCGACGACGGCCGCATCGTCACGCCCGAGACGGGCACCATCCTCGAGGGCATCACCCGTGCGAGCGTCATCGAGCTGGCCGGCAAGCTCGGGCACCAGGTCGAGGAGCGGAAGTTCTCGATCGACGAGTGGCGCGACGGCGTGACGAGCGGTCGGATCCGGGAGATCTTCGCCTGCGGCACCGCAGCGGTGGTCACCCCGGTCGGCGCCCTGAAGTCCGCCTCCGGCGAGGTGCCCGCACCTCCGTCCACGGAGCTGACCATGCGGATCCGGCAGGCGCTCGTCGACGTCCAGTACGGCCGGGCCGAGGACACCTTCGGCTGGATGCACCAGGTCTGCTGACCGGGCGGGCGACATGATCCCACCCGGTGGTGTACTCCGAGGACGATCCCGGCCTACGCGAGCTGCGCGATCTCTGCCTCTCCTACCCCGGCGCGGAGCAGTTCCTCTCGCACGGCCGGCCGTGCTTCCGGGTGGGCAAGATCTTCGCCTGCTTCGGTGGGTCGGAGAAGCTCGCGCCCGGCAACCACCGGCGGGTCGCGAGCGCGCTGATCTTCAAGGCCGAGGAGCTCGAGCTGGCTGCGTTCGACGCAGACGACCGGTTCTTCGTGCCCGCCTACTACGGGCCATCGGGTTGGCGGGCAATCGATCTCGCCGAGCCCGAGGTCGACTGGACCGAGGTGGCCGAGCTCGTCGACGCGTCGTACCGCCTGGTCGCGCCGCGGCGTAGCGTCGCCGAGCTGGACGCACGTCGCGGGTAATCTCAACTCGTGACGACGCATCCCGGGAGCGGTGCGTCCGCGGCTCCGAGGACCGTGGGCGACTACACGCTCCTGCAGCGAATCGGCGAGGGTGGCATGGGCGTCGTCCATCTGGCCCGTCGGCCCAGCGGCGAGCGCGTCGCGCTCAAGATGCTGCGCCCGCACATCGTCGGCGACGAGGAGGCCCGGGCCCGGCTGGCCCGCGAGGTCGGCTCGCTGAGCAGGGTCCGCAGCACCTGGGTCGCCGAGATCGTGGACGCCGATCCCTGGGCCGAGATCCCCTTCGTCGCCACCCGGTACGTCCCCGGCCTGTCCCTCCACGACCACGTGGGGGAGGAGGGCCCGATCGAGGGCGACGACCTGCTCTGGTTCGCCGCCTGTCTGGCCGAGGGCCTCGCCTCCGTGCACGAGGTCGGCGTGCTGCACCGCGATATCAAGCCCTCCAACGTGCTGATGGAGGGCCGCACCCCGATCCTCATCGACTTCGGGCTGGCCCGGGTCGCCGACGACCCCAAGCTCACCCACACCGGCTGGCTGCTCGGCACCCCGGGCTACCTCGCACCCGAGATCCTGTACGGCGAGGACGCCACTGCGGCAGCCGACGTCCACTCGTGGGCCGCGACCGTGGCCTTCGCCGCCACCGGCTCGCCGCCGTTCGGGCGCGGGCCGTCGATGGCGATCATGGACCGGGTCCGCCGGGGTGAGCACGACCTCAGCGGCATGTCCGGGCCGCTGCGCGACGTGGTCGCCGGCAGCCTGCGCCCCGACCCGCTCGAGCGCCCCTCCCTCGATGCGATCCTGGCCTGGCTCCGACCCCAGACCACCCGGCCGCAGCCACTGCTGGTGCCGCCCCCGGTGGGTGCGGACGACGACCCGTTCACGGTGCCGCTGTCGATCGCGGGTCCGCCCGCCCCCGACGGCCTCACGCGGCCCGAGACCGCGCCGCCGCAGACCTTGATGCTGCCCGGGTCCCAGCCGGCGCCCCCCGCTGCCCCGACGATCGGCTACCTCGACCCGCCGTCCCCGCTCTCCGAGAAGCCGCTGCCGCAGCGCCTAGACCACCCCTGGGAGCAAGCGTGGGAGCAGGCCACGTCCTACCCCCCGGCCAAGCCCCCGCTCGCCGAGCGGATCCGGCGCGGGGTCCTCGTCTTCGGTGCCGCGCTGCTCGTCGGTGCCGCCTGCGCCGCCGCACCGTGGGTGGCCGCTGGCCGTGATCGTCACGGTGGTGTGGCTGCTGCGCAGCGGGTCGCTGGCCGGCACCGCCGCCGATGACCGGCGGCTGCGCCGCGGTCGCAAGTGGTACGACGGCGCGCAGCTCGTCGTCCACACGCCGTGGCACCTCGTGCAGTCGATCCCGGGCACCCTGATGCTGGTGCTGTGGGCGGCCGGGCTGGCTGTCTCGGTGGCGCTGATCTGCTACGCGGTCGCGGCCGGCGACGCGGTCACGCTGTTCGTGAGTGGCGTGGTGCTCGCCGGTTCGCTGTGGTGGGGACCGGGTGGCAGCCGGCTGCGCTCGCCGGTCAACCGGGTCGTGGTGCCGGTCGCCCGATCCGGCGGATTGTGGGTCGCGGGGCTGGTGCTGCTCCTCGTCGCGGCCACGGGGCTGGGCCTGGTCGCCGCCGACCGCAACGTGATGTGGTGGCCCGACACCGACCAGCCGTTCCGCAACGTGTCTCTCTGACCGTAGGCAGAGCCCAAGTTCTCCCCTCGGGTCGATGTGCGTCCGCGCTCCCGAAGGAACGCTGGAGCCATGACTACTTCCATCTCGAGTTCCCAGCACATCGTGAGCGTCCGGGGGCTGACCAAGGCCTACGGCCGACGCACCGTCGTCGACCACCTGGACCTGGACGTCGCTCCGGGTGAGGTGGTCGGCCTGATCGGCGCCAACGGGGCCGGCAAGACCACGACCGTCGAGTGCCTCCAGGGGCTCCGCCGGCCCGACAGCGGCACGGTCCAGGTGCTCGGCCTCGACCCGGTACGGGACGCCGACCGGCTGCGGCCGATGATCGGCAGCCAGCTCCAGGAGTCCGGCCTCCCGGACCGGCTCAAGGTCCGCGAAGCGGTCCGGCTGTTCGCCGGGCCCGACGCCGTCGACGCCGACGAGCTGCTCGAGCGGTTCGGCCTCGCGCACCGGCGTGGCTACGCGTTCGGCACCATGAGCGGCGGCGAGAAGCAGCGCCTGTTCCTGGTGCTGGCCCTGCTCAACCGGCCCCGACTCGTGATCCTCGACGAGCTGACCCAGGGTCTCGACCCCGCTGCTCGTCGCGAGGTGTGGTCGTCGATCACCCGGCTGCGCGACGCCGGCACGACGGTCCTGCTCGTCACCCACGAGCTCGACGAGGCCGAGGAGCTGTGCGACCGCGTGGTGGCGATGCGCGCCGGTCGGGTGCTCGACGCGGGCACGCCCGCCGAGCTCGTCGCCCGGCACGCCGCGGCCGCCACGGTCCGGTTCGGACTGCCGGCCGGTAGCCCCGCCCGCGACCTCGCCGTCCTGCGTGACCTGAGCGGCGTCGTCGACGTCGTCCGCACCGGCGACCAGGTGGCGGTGGTCGGCGACCGTTCGACGATCGCCCACGTCGGTGCCTGGCTGGTCGGTCGCGGACCGATCCCCGGCGACCTGCGCGTGGAGGCACCCGACCTCGAGGACGCCCTGCTCACCCTGCTCGAAGGCTCCACCGACCAGAAAGAAGCCGCCTGATGTCGACCGACACCCAGACCCTGACCCGTCCCGCCGAGCCGGCCGCTGCGCCGGAGCGCACCAAGCGCCACCCGTCAGCAGGCCGACGGCTGCTCACCACCGAGCTGCGGCTCATCGGGCGCGATCCGATGACCCTGACGTTCGTGCTCATGTTCCCGATCGTGTCGATGCTCATCATCGGCGGCTCGTTCGGCACCGAGCCCGACGAGGCGTTCCCGGTCAACCCGTCGCACTGGTACGTCGCGTCGTACTTCTCGGTGGTCATCGGCGCGACTGGCCTGATCATGCTGCCGGTCCGGATCGCCACCTACCGCGAGCGTGGCGTGCTGCGGCGGTTCGCGGCTGCGGGCTTCCCGCGCTGGTCCTTCGCGGTGGCGCAGATGGCGGTCGGGCTGACCGCGATCGCGGTCTCGGGGGCGGTGTTGCTCGCCGCTGCGGCGCCGGTCTACGGCGTCCCCACGATCGAGGACCCGGTTCAGGTCGCGGCCGGCGTTCTGATCGGCTCGATCGGCTTCGTCAGCCTCGGGGTGCTGCTCGGGACGCTGCTGCCGTCGGCACGCTCGGCGCAGGCGGTCGGCCTGATGCTGTTCTTCCCGTCGTTCCTGCTCGGTGTGGGCGGCCCGCCACCGGCGGTCATGTCCGACACGCTCGCCGAGATCGCCGAGAAGCTGCCGCTCGCCATGGTCAACGACGTGGTCCGGCAGGGCTGGCTCGGCCTTGGCGACGCCTACGGAACGCTGGCCACGGTCGGCGTGCTGGCGGTCGTCGCCACGGCGCTCGCCGCCCGGCGCACCGCACTCTGAGTCTCCTAGGCTGACCCCGTGATCAATCGAACGGCGCGACTCGTGGCTCCGGCCGCGGTCGCGCTGTTCGCCGTGATCGGGTTCCTGCTCGCCGAACCCGGCTGGCGGGACGTCGTCTCGCTCGCGCTGCTCGTCGGATGTGTCGTCATAGCGACCGTGCTGCGGCTCGAGCGTTGGGCGCTGGTCGGTCTGCTCGTCCCGGCGGGAGCCCTACTGGTGGCGATCTGCGACGGCCAGCCCTCCAACGTCGGTTGGTTCGGCATCTGTGCGCTGGCTGCTTGGGCGGGTATCGCGACCCCGCTCGTACCCGCCGTCTTCGTCACCGGGGCCGGGGTCGCGTCGTTCGTCGGCCAATGGCTGGTGCTCAGTGCGGAGCAGGGGTGGGGCGCCTGGATCGCGGGCACCGTCTTCACCGGCGTGGCCTGCATCCTCGCCCGGCGCCAGCAGGAGCTCCTCGACCAGCTCCGCGAGGCGCAGGCCGGACTCGCCGCGCGGGCCGCGGCCGAGGAACGCAACCGGATCGCCCACGACCTGCACGACGTGATCGGGCACGCACTCACGGTGTCGCTGCTGCACATCACCGCCGCCCGGCTCGCGCTGGACGAGGACCCCGCCGAGGCGGGCGACGCGCTCGCCCAGGCGGAGCGGCTCGCTCAGCAGAGCCTCGCGGACGTCCGGGCCGTTGTCGGCCTGATGAAGGACCCGACGAGCCCGGTACCGCTGCCAGGTGTCGACCAGATCGACGATCTCGTCATGTCGTTCCGCCGGGCCGGCTCGCCGGTCGAGCTCGAGGTCGTCGGCGACCTGTCCTCGCTCACCACCACGGAGGGGCTCACCGTCTACCGGATCCTGCAGGAGGCGCTCACGAACGTCGCCCGGCACGCGCCGGGCTCGCCCGCCACTGTGCACCTGGAGGTCGCCGAACACACCACGGTCCTGGTCGACAGTGCCGGCGGACCGGCTCGGCCGAGCCCGGACGGCGCCGGCGTCGTGGGCATGCGCCAGCGGGCCGAGGCGCTGGGCGGCCGGCTGACCGCTGGCCCGTGGGGCAACGGCTGGCGTGTCGAGGCGGTGCTGTGATGGAGCGAAGCGACAGATCGAGTGCCCGGTCACGCGAGGAACGAGTGGGGACGGGTGTATCGAGATCCGAGCCGGTAAAGGTGCTGCTGGTCGACGACCAGGAGCTCATCCGCGCCGGGCTGCGCGGGATCCTGCGAGCCAGTCACGGGTTCGAGATCGTCGGCGAGCTCGGTGACGGCGGCGGTGTCGTCGATGCGGCCGCCGAGCTGCGGCCGGACGTGGTGGTGATGGACGTGCGGATGCCCGGTGTCGACGGCGTGAGTGCCACGGAGGCACTGCGCGGTCAGCCGAGCGCGCCGCCGGTACTCGTCCTCACCACCTTCGAGGACGACGAGGTGCTGGCTGGTGCGCTGCGGGCCGGCGCGGCCGGGTTCCTGCTGAAGGGAGTGCCCGCTGGGGACCTCCAGCGCGCGGTCCGTGCCGTCGCCGCGGGCGACTCCTGGCTCGACCCCGCCGTGACCGGCCGGGTACTCACCGCCTACCGGGACGGTACGACGCCGGCCGAGCCCGGCCCGGCGCTCGACGTACTCACCCCGCGGGAGCGCGAGGTGCTCGCGCTGATCGGGGCCGGGCTGAGCAACGGCGAGATCGCCGACGAGCTGGTGCTCGGCGAAGGAACGGTGAAAACCCACGTCGGCCACGTGTTCGCGAAGCTCGGGCTGCGCGACCGGGCGGCGGCCGTGGTCGTCGCCTTCGACCACGGCCTGGTGACGCCGCGCGGGCGGTGACCGGATGCCGGAAGTCCTGCGCGCGGCGCAGCGGCCATGGCAGCATGGAGCACATGCAATACCAGGAGACGATTATTTGCTAGCGCGCCGAGCCCACGCCCGACGCGCTGACCTCTCGTAACTCGAGAGGTCTTTTTGTTGTTGTGAATCTGAACCGCTCTCGACGAAGAAGTGAGTTATGGACCTGCACGGCGAGTTCCACGTCTACGACACCACCCTGCGCGACGGTGCCCAGCAGGAGGGGCTCAACCTGTCCGTAGCCGACAAGATGACGATCGCCCGCCAGCTCGATGACCTCGGCGTCGGCTACATCGAGGGCGGGTGGCCGGGAGCCAACCCGAAGGACACGGCCTTCTTCCGCCGGGCGCAGGAGGAGCTGGACCTGCGGCACGCCAAGCTGGCCGCGTTCGGCGCCACCCGACGAGCCGGGATGAAGGCGGCCGACGACCCGCTCACGGCGGCGCTCCGCGACAGCGGCGCCAGTGTGGTCACCCTGGTCGCGAAGTCGCACGAGCGGCACGTCGAGCTGGCGCTGCGGACCACGCTCGAAGAGAACCTCGCGATGATCCGCGACACGATCACCCACCTTCGCGAAGAGGGTCAGCAGGTCTTTCTCGACGCCGAGCACTTCTTCGACGGCTACCGGCTCAACCGCGACTACGCCCTCGAGGTCCTGCGAACGGCGTACGACGCGGGGGCCGACGTGGTCGCGCTGTGCGACACCAACGGCGGGATGCTGCCGCCCTGGGTCTCCGACGTGGTCCACGACGTCATCGAGACGACCGGCGTCCGGGTCGGCATCCACTGCCACAACGACACCGGATGCGCGGTGGCCAACACGCTCGCCGCGGTCGAGGCCGGCGCCAGCCACGTGCAGGGCACCATCAACGGCTACGGCGAGCGCACCGGCAACGCCGACCTGATCGCCGTGGTGGCCAACCTCGAGCTCAAGCTCGACCGGGAGGTGCTCCCGGCGGGGCTGCTGCGCGACTCCACCCGGATCGCGCACGCGGTCGCCGAGGTCACCAACATCCCGCCGGCGCAACGTCAGCCGTACGTCGGCTCCTCGGCGTTCGCGCACAAGGCCGGCCTGCACGCCAGTGCGATCAAGGTCGACCCCAACCTCTACCAGCACATGGACCCGGTCGGGGTGGGCAACGACATGCGGCTGCTGATCTCCGACATGGCCGGCCGGGCCTCGATCGAGCTCAAGGGCCGCGAGCTGGGCTTCGAAATGTCCGACGACCAGGAGCTCGTCGTCCGGATCACCAACCGCGTGAAGGACCTCGAGTCGCACGGCTACACGTTCGAGGCGGCCGACGCCTCCTTCGAGCTGCTGCTGGCCGAGGAAGTCGAGGGCGGGCGCCCGACGTACTTCGAGGTCGAGTCCTGGCGGGTGATCACCGAGACGCTCACCCACGCCGCGCCCGACGAGGAGGCGGTTTCGGAGGCTGTGGTCAAGCTGACCTCCGAGGGCGTGCGGTACGTCGTCACCGGCGAGGGCAACGGCCCGGTGAACGCGCTCGACTGCGCGCTGCGGGCCGCAATCGGGCAGGCGTTCCCCGAGGTGGCGAAGTTCGAGCTCGTCGACTACAAGGTGCGGATCCTCGACTGGGGGCACGGCACCGACGCGATCACCCGGGTGCTGATCACCACCAGCGACGGCGAGTCATCGAGCTGGGTCACCGTCGGCGTCGGCGCCAACGTCATCGAGGCGTCGTGGGAGGCGCTGGTCGCCGGTCTCACCTACGGAATCCGACGGCACCACAAGTCCTGAGACCTGTGATGCCGCCGATCCGCTAGGTGAGGTCAGCCGTTGAACGAAGGCTGCGACTGCGGGTTGAACTCGTTCATCCGCTGCGCCTTCTTCACGCGCCGGTCGTCGAGCTTCAGGACGTCCAGGCCCTTCTGGATGTCGTTGGAGTAGATGTAGCCGTTGTACCAGTACGCCGACCAGGATCCGCCGAGAATCAGCCGGTCGGGGTCGAGCGTGCCTCGGTCGAACCAGCCGATCTCCTTGGGGTTGGCGGAGTTGGAGAAGTCCCAGACGGAGATGCCGCCCTGGTACCACGCCTGCACCATCAGGTCCTTGCCCTTGACCGGGATCAGCGAGCCGTTGTGGGCCACGCAGTTCTCGGTGTTGGCCTGGGTCCGGCTGATCTTGTAGTAGCTCTTGAACTCCAGCTGGCCGCCGACGATGTCGTAGATGCCGTCGGCCCCACGCAGGTCACCGACCGTCGGGTTGCAGGTCGGCCCGCCACCGCCGCCGAGCTCGTCGGTGAAGACGACCTTGCGGCCGTTGTTGCTGAACGTGGCCGAGTGCCAGAACGCGAAGTTCTCGGTGTCCTCGGTCACCTCGGTGACCACCGGGTTCAGCCGGTCGGAGATGTCCATCAGGATGCCGTTGCCCATGCAGGCGCCGGCCGCGACGTCACGCTGCGGGTAGGCGGTGATGTCGTGGCAGCCGCTGGTCTCGCTGGAGTACCCGCCACCGGGCATGCCCCCGTCGGGGAAGAGCACGGGCGTGCCCGCGAGGTAGGCGGCGTCCGGCGCGCTGCGCGGGATCTTGACGACGCTGATCTTGTCGTGCGGCGGCTGGCAGTCGGGGAAGTCCGCGCTGGGCCGGTACGACGACACGTAGACGTAGACGTTCTTCCCGCGCTCGTCCGGGGCGAGGGTGTGCGTGTGCGACCCGCAGGGGGTCTCCACGGCCGCGACGTACTCGGGGGCCTCGGGGTCGGAGATGTCGAAGACCCGGACGCCCTCCCAGGCCTCCTCGTTGGTGGCCGGCAGCGACGTGCTGGCACACGAGTCGTCGCTGCGGCTGGAGTCGACGCTGAGGACCAGCAGGTTCTTCCAGACCGAGATGTCGTTCTGCGAGCCCGGGGCAGAGCACCTGGGTGACGACCTCCGGGCGGGTGGGCTTGCGGATGTCGTAGACCATGAAGCCGTTGTAGTTGCCGGCGAAGGCGTACTTGCCCTTGAACGCGAGGTCGCTGTTGAACGCGTTCTCGGGGGTGAACTGCACCCTGCTTGGGGATGTTGGCGACCAGCCCCATGTTCTTGCTGCTCGCGACCGCGCCCGGCGGTAGCACCGTGTCGCTGTCGTCGAGCTTCGCGAGGTTGCCCCCGGCAAGGTCGCAGCCCATGCCGAAGTTGTCGCCGGAGCGCTTGAGCTTCTTGACCAGCGACGGCGGACACCCCTTCAGGTTGCCCGCAGAGTCAGAGTGCTCGTGGTCGTCGTTGGCGGAGGAGATGCCCGGCACCATGGTGAGGGCCAAGGCGAGGGAGGCGAGCAAGGCGAGGAGTGGTCGCCGGATCGCCACAGGCGTTCGAAGACATGGCAAGGTCCTTCCCGAGAACAGCCGATGCACCCCTCTAGATTTGGGTGTGTAAACGTCGTACCTTGAAAGAACCATGGAAGTAAAGACTCGGGCTTACAGAACTTTCGGAACTTCGGTCGCAGCGGCCGCCTTTCTGCTGCTCGCCGCCTGCAGCGGAGGGGGCGATGACGACCCTTCTGGGGCGGGTGAGGGGTCGAGCGACGGCGACCTGACGATCATCCAGCCCGGTCGACCGGGCGAGGAGGCCAGCACTGGCGCTCCCCAGGAGCCGATCGACGAGGAGCCGAGTCACGCCGACATCGCGTTCATGCAGATGATGGTTCCGCACCACGCGCAGGCGGTGGAGATGGGCGAGCTGGCCAAGCGCTTCGCCGTCGACCCCGGTGTCCGGCGGATGGCGGCCCGGATCCGCGCCGCCCAGGGGCCGGAGATCCTGATGATGTCGGCCTGGCTGGAACGCGAGGGCGTCGAGGTGCCGCAGCCGGGCGACGACCCGCGCGACTACGACCACAGCGAGCACGGCCACGATCCGATGATGGGCATGCTCACCAAGGCCGAGATGGCCGAGCTCGCCCGCGCCCGAGGGACCCGGTTCGACCGGCTGTTCCTGGAGGGGATGATCGGGCACCACCAGGGCGCGGTGCGGATGGCCGAGAACCTCGCGGCCGAAGGCATCGACACTCTCGTGACCGAGCTTGCTGCCGACGTACACGTCACCCAGAACGCCGAGATCGCGCGGATGCGCGCAGCTGCTGCGCCAACCTCTAGCAGCGGGCGGATCACCCGGCTGACCAGGTCGTCCCAGCCGGCCCGGATCCGATCCAACGGGATCTTCTCGCGCTCGGTCTGCTGCACCAGGATGATCGCCTCCAGTGGCGCGAGCAGCGCGGCGGCGAGCAGGGCGATGTCGCCGCGGACCTCGAGCTGGTCGAGCAGGTACCGCACGTGCATGGCCGCGAACGACTCCGCGGCGTAGCTGCGCGTGCTCGCGCCACCCGCGGCCTCGATCAGCCGGGCGTGCTGGAGGTTGAGCTCCATCCGCGAGTGCCCGAACGCGAGTAGACGGTCCAGCGGCGGAGCCCCGGGACCCGAGCGGTGGCGGACCGGAGATGACGCTGGCCCTGCCACTCGGTCTCGGACCGGTTGAGCAGCGAGCCCATCAGCCCCTCGCGGGAGTAGAAGCGCCGGAAGACGGTTCCCTTGCCCACGCCCGCCTTGGCCGCGACGGCGTCCATCGTCACCCCCTGGATGCCGCAGTGGTCGATCAGCTCCTCGGCCGCGCGCAGCAGCGCCTCCCGGTTGCGCGCGGCGTCGCTGCGCTCCGGCGGGGGTTCGTCGGCGCAGGGGCAGCAGGTCCATGACGAGGACATCTTGGCGTGAAGTTGGCGGGAGCGCCCCCGGAATAGAAGCGGACTACAGTCCGTTTAGCCGGACATGACTACTGACACCACCTGCATCGTCGTCCTGCTCGGCAGCCTCCGGGCCGAGTCGCTGAACCGCCGCATCGCCGAGGCGCTGCGCGACCAGGCTCCCGACGGCGTCGTCGTACAGATCGCCGACGGCCTGCACGAGCTGCCGTTCTACAACGAGGACATCGACACCGACGCCGTGCCGCGGGCCGCCGAGGAACTGCGTGCTCTCGTCGCCGGAGCGGACGGGATTCTCGCCGTCACCCCGGAGTACAACGGCACCATGCCCGCCGTGCTGAACAACGCCATCGACTGGCTGTCGCGCCCGTACGGCGTCGGCGCCATCTCCGGCAAGCGGTTCGGCGTCGTCGGCGCCACGCCCACGCCGTACGGCGGCAAGTGGGCGCACGAGGACGCCCGACGCTCGGCCACCATCGCGGGCGCCGAGGTGATCGACGCGGCGCTGGTGTCGCAGTCCGCGCTCGAGGTCGACGTGCTCAACGACCCGCTGATCGTCGCTCGCTTCGCCGAGGCGCTGCGGTCGCTGTCGAAGGCCCCGACGGCCGCGTAGTCGGTAGCGTCGGCGAGCATGGCCGACCTGCACGACCTGACCGCCCTCGAGCAGGGTGAGCTGATCCGCAAGGGCGAGGTCTCGTCGACGGAGCTGGTCGAGCACTACGCCGACCGGATCGGCCGACTCGACGACGTGGGCGCATTCGTCACGACCACTCTCGACCAGGCCCGCGAGCGTGCCGGTGCGGCGCAGGGGTGGCGAGGGCCCGCTGTGGGGAGTGCCGACGGCGATCAAGGACCTGAACCTGACGGCCGGGGTGCCGACGATGTTCGGGTCGGAGGTCTTCCGCGACTTCGTGCCGGACGTCTCCGACGGCATCACGCTCTCGATCGAGGCGGCCGGCATGGTCAGCCTCGGCAAGACCAACACGCCGGAGTTCGGCTCGCCCTGCTACACCGAGCCCGACGTGGCCCCGCCCGCGGTGACGCCGTGGGACCGGACCCGGATGGCCGGCGGCTCATCGGGCGGAGCGGCCGCGGCGGTGGCGGCCGGGCTGGTCCCGGTCGCGCACGGCTCCGACGGCGGCGGCTCGATCCGGATCCCGGCCTCGTGCTGCGGCCTGGTCGGACTGAAGCCGACCCGCGGGCGGATCAGCGGCTTCCCGATGTACGGCGACCCGATCGGCCTGGCCACCGGCGGGTCGCTCGCGCGCACCGTGCGCGACGCCGCGGCGATGCTCGACGTGCTCGCCGGTCGGCGGGCCGGTGATCCCGCCTGGGCGCCGCCGCCGACCGAGACGTTCCTGGCGGCGTGCGACCGCGATCCGGGCAAGCTCCGGATCGCGCGGTTCATCGCACCGGTGATCGCGGACGTGGAGGTCGGCCCGGAGTGCGTGGCGGCATACGAAGCAGCCAGCGCACTGCTGGAGTCGCTGGGTCACGAGGTCTCCGACGTGCCGGTGCCGCTGCCGCCCGAGGCGGTGCTGGTCTTCGAGACCTGTTGGGCGGTACTCACTGCGCTGTCCGTGGTCCCACCGGAGCGCGAGCCGCTGCTCCGGCCGCTGACTCGCTGGCTGACCGAGCGCGGCCGCGCGGTGAGCGGTCCGGAGTTCGGGCTGGCGATCGGTGCGATGCGCAGGTTCGCGGCCGACGCGATGACCGCACTGGCGCCGTACGACGCGGTGCTCACGCCGACCCTGGCCGTGCCCCCGCTGCCGGTCGGCGCGATCCGTGACGACGCCGATCCGGCTGCGGACTTCGAGGCCCAGAAGGCGTTCACGCCTTGGACATCGGCCTGGAACGTCACCGGGATGCCGGCGATCTCGCTGCCGCTGCACTGGACTCCGTCGGGCCTGCCGGTCGGCGTGATGCTGGCTGCACGGCCCGCTGAGGAGGAGCTGCTGCTGTCGCTCAGTGCGCAGATCGAGGCCGCGGCGCCGTGGCACGACCGGCGCCCGCCGGGCTGGTGACCTTCGGTCCGAGCGGCGGCAGCCAGGACGAGGCATGGCCCTCGGCGCCCCACACGTCGGAGAAGGCCGTAACGCTCTCGTGGTCGTCCGGCTCGTCGTGCCCCGTGGCTCGGACCCCTGCACGCACCCAGCGTGGATGGCGGAGGCACGCCCGGGGCACGACGACGCGGACCACGTCCGCTGCCAGCTCGACCCGTGGCCGCACGTGGCAGTCGGTCGGACGGATCTTGACCGCGTCGCCGCACTCGTCCTGATCGTCGGGCAGGACCCGCGCCCTCGCCAGGAAGCCCGAGACCTGGAAGACGTCGGCATCGAAGTCACGGAAGCGATCCACGTCGAGGAGCCATCCCCGCTTTCCGGAGACGAGGTGGATCGAGAGGTGCTGCTCGAGCTTGCGGTCGAGATCGGTGAAGCGGACCACGAGACTCACCTCCTTTCGCCGATGAGCGACCACCAGTCGGGTGACGTCCTGGTTCGTGTTCGCGGAAGCGTCGACGTCCTCATAGGTGCCGCACGGCTCCGGCTCCGGGTCGAAGTGCCAGCCGCGGACGTCACCGGCGTCGTCGCCGCTCACCCATCGCTCGGCGTAGGCCGTCATCGGGAAGAGCGAGGCGGCGATGACTGCCAGAGCAGTGCCGGCCAGGTAGACACGCGTGGACACGATGAGATTGTGGCCGTCACTCAGGCCTCAGACTGCCGAACCGTACTAAGTGGCGGCAAACGACGAGTTGAGGGTGGGTCGAGGTGTCGTCTGCCGCCACTTGCGGTGAGCGCTCCGACCCCTACCTGGGTCGCTGCTTGAACCACTCTGGGGCTGCGCCGATGAACGCCTCCCGGGTCATCGCGCCCGCGCCCTCGGGGATCACGGCGCGCAGCGGAACTCCAGTCACCCGCGGCAGGTCCTCGAGGTTGCACTGCTCTGCCAGGTCGGGCTCGGCCGGCCAAGAGCCGAGGATCAGCCCCCTCGGCTCCAGCCCGCGCGACCGCAAGGCGCTCACGGTGAGCTCGGTGTGGTTCAGGGTGCCGAGACCGGAGGCCACGACGACGATCACCTCGACCGGTGCCAGCGCGGCCGCGAGGTCGAGCAGGGTGCCGCCTTCGGTGTCCAGGCGGACCAGCAAGCCGCCGGCGCCCTCGACGATGGTGGTCCCGTCGGCCGTTGCGAGTGGGGCCAGTCGCTCGACGTACTCGTCGATCTGCGGGATCTGCACACCCGCCCGCCGGGCCGCGGTGTCGGGCGCGAGCGGCTCGTCGAGCCGGGTCCACTCCTCGACGGAGCTCCCGGTCAGGGCGTGCACCACCTCGGCGTCGCCCGGCGACCCGTCGCCGACACCGGTCTGCACCGGCTTCACGACGGTCACCGGCCCCGGCGACACCACGGCCAGGGCCGCGGTCGCGATCGTCTTGCCGACGCCGGTACCCGTGCCGGTGACGACGACGATCAAGCGTGCTCCTTGACCACCGCGACCAGCACCTCGGTGGCGCGATCCCAGTCGTCGTCGGAGATGCCGGCGCCGACGGTGATCCGCAGCCGGGAGACGCCGTCCGGCACCGAGGGCGGCCTGAAGCAGCCGACACGGACCCCCTGCTCCAGTGCATACGCCTGAGCGGCGAGCGCCACCCGCGGTGAGGGCATCGGCACCGACAGCACGGCGCCGGCGGCCGGTTCCACACCGAGCGCGGCGGCCAGGTCGTCCGCGCGACGGTGTACGACGTCGGGCAGGCCCGGCCGGGCCCTCAGCACGCCGAGGGCGGCGAGCGCCCCGGCCGCGGCGGCCGGTGCGAGCCCGGTGTCATAGATGAACGGGCGTGCCTTGTTGATCAGGTGGTCGCGAATGGCGGGGGAGCACAGCACCGCACCGCCCTGCGCGCCGAGCGCCTTCGAAAGGGTGGCGGTGACGATGACGTGCGGCGCACCCGCCAGGTCGTGCTGACGCACCAGGCCGGGGCCGCGGACGCCGATCGCGTGCGCCTCGTCGACCAGCAGCAGCGCATCGTGATCGGCACAGGCCGCGGCCAGCTCGGTCAGCGGTGCCTCGTCACCCAGCACCGAGTAGATCGACTCGGCCAGGACCAGCGCGCGGCCGTCGTGCGCCGCGAGCGCGGCCCGCACCGCGGCGACGTCACTGTGCGGCACGATCGCGAGCCTGGCCCGGGAAAGCCGGACAGCGTCGACGAGCGAGGCGTGGATGTGCGCGTCGGAGACGACGAGCGTGTCGCGGTCGGCCAGGGCGGTGACGGCAGCGAGGTTGGCGTGGTAGCCGGTCGACAGCACCAGCGCGGCGGGCTGGCCGGTGAACTCGGCGAGCTCCTCCTCGAGCCGCGCGTGCAGGGCCAGCGACCCGGTCACCAGCGGCGACGCCCCGGACCCCGCTCCCCACAACAGCGCGGCGTCGGCGGCGGCTGCGGCCACGCCCGGGTCACGGGACAGCCCGAGGTAGTCGTTGCCAGCCAGGTCCAGGACCCGGTCGTTGGCCGGGCGCGGCGCCAGGGAACGCCGGAGTCCGGCCTCCTCCCGCTGGGCCGCCTGGTCCGACAGCCACGTCTCCCACGCGGTCATCCGACGGTCACCGCCCGCTGGATGGCGGCGCAGATCCGGGCGATGTCGCCGTCGTCGGTGATGTACGGCGGCATCGTGTAGACGAGGTCTCGGAACGGCCGCAGCCACACACCCTCTTCGACGCCGGCGTCCGTTGCCTTGACGACGTCGACCGGATGGTCGAGCTGCACCACGCCCACCGCGCCGATCGTGCGTACATCGACCACACCGGGCTGGTCGCGCAGCTCCGCGAGCCCCGCAGTGAGGCCGCGGTTGATCCGGGCGACCTCGCCGGCCCAGTCGGATGCAGCCAGCAGGTCGAGGTTGGCCACGGCGACGGCGCAGGCCAGCGGGTTGCCCATGTACGTCGGGCCGTGCATCAGCACCCCGGACTCCGAGGCCGAGATCCGCTCGCCGATTGCCGGCGTACACAGCACGGCCGCGAGCGTGAGGTAACCGCCGGTCAGCGCCTTGCCGACGCACATGATGTCGGGGGAGACCCCCGCGGCGTCGGCGGCGAACATGGTGCCGGTGCGGCCGAAGCCGGTGGCGATCTCGTCGAAGACCAGCACCAGGTCGTGCTCGTCGGCGAGCCTGCGCAGCACCCGCAGGCACTCGGCCGGGTAGATGGACATGCCGCCCGCGCCCTGCAGGATCGGCTCGACGATGATCCCGGCCAGCTCGTGGGCGTGAGCTGCGGCGAGCATTGAAACCTCCGATGCCCAGCGGTCGACGCCCGACTCGTCGGCCGGCGGCTGGGGCACGAACAGCTGCCGGGGCAGCGTGTCCGCGAACATCCCGTGCATGCCGCCCACCGGGTCGCACACGCTCATGCAGCCGAACGTGTCGCCGTGATAGCCGCCCCGCACGGTCAGCATCCGGCTGCGCCCAGGCCTACCGGCTCCGCGTTGCGCCTGGATCACCATCTTGAGCGCCACCTCGACCGACACCGAGCCCGAGTCGGCGAGGAACACCCGTTCGAGGCCGGCCGGGCTGATCTCGATCAGCCGCTCGGCGAGCCGCACCGCCGGCTGGTGGGTCAGCCCGCCGAACATCACGTGCGAGAACTCCTGCGCCTGCGCGGCCAGCGCCGCATCAAGCTTCGGGTGCCGGTAGCCATGGATCGCCGCCCACCAGGACGACATCCCATCTACGAGCTCGGTCCCGTCGGCGAGCCGCAGTCGTACGCCGTCAGCGCCCACCACCTGCCGGACCGGCATCGGGTGGGTCATCGACGTGTAGGGGTGCCAGAGGTGCTCGCGGTCGTACGCGAGCACGCCGTCGTCCGGCGGTACCACGATCCTTAGGCGTTCGGGAGCACGTCGGTGCCGGCGCCGCGGCGGCGGAACTCGGTGTGGTGAGCCGCCTGGTCGGCGGGGGATCCGGCGACGAGCGGCTCGTCGGCTCCGAGGACGACGAAGCCGTTGTCGCGGATCATCTCGAGGTCGGTCTCGGCCGCCTGACCCTCGGAGGTGAGGTAGTCGCCGAGGAAGATCGAGTTCGCCACGTTCAGGGCCATGGCCTGCAGCGACCGCAGGTGCATCTCGCGGCCGCCGGCGATCCGGACCTCCTTGTCCGGGCAGACGAACCGGGCCATCGCCAGGATCTTCAGGCACCGGGCGGGAGTGAGCTCCCAGGTGTTCTCGAGCGGGGTGCCGTCGAACGGCATCAGGAAGTTGACCGGGATCGAGTCGGAGCCGAGGTCGCGGAGCGCGAACAGCGCCTCCACGAGCTGCTCGTCGGTCTCGCCGAGACCCGCGATCAGGCCGCTGCAGGGGGAGAGGCCGGCGGTCTTGGCCTTGGTCACGGTGTCGACCCGGTCGGCGTAGGTGTGGGTCGTGACGATCGTGTCGTGATGCGACTCGGCGGTGTTGATGTTGTGGTTGTAGGCGTCGACGCCGGCCTCGCGCAGTCGCTCGGCCTGGCCGTCCTTGAGCAGGCCGAGGCAGGCGCAGACCTCGACGCCGGGATGCTCGGACTTCAGCGCGCCGACCATGTCGGCGACCCGGTCGACGTCCTTGTCGGTGGGGCCGCGGCCACTCGAGACCATGCAGACCCGGGTGGCGCCGCCGCGGAGGCCCGCGGCCGCCTGCTCGATCGCCTCGTCGGTCTTCAGCCAGGTATATTTCAGGATGTCGGCGGTCGAGCCGAGCGCCTGCGAGCAGTAGCTGCAGTTCTCGGGACACAGCCCGGACTTGAGGTTGACCAGGTAGTTGACCTTGACGGTGTTGCCGAAGTGCTCACGGCGCAGCCGCCCGGCCGCGGCAACCAGATCGATCAGCTCGTCGTCATGGGCCCGCAGGACCGCGAGTGCGTCGTCCTCGGTCGCCGGTTTGCCGTCGAGGATGCTGCTCGCGAGCTGGTCGAACGACTGGGTCATCTGCACTCCTGCACGGTCGGACATCGCCGCCAGTATGTCCGACGCGGAGGGCCGACGAGGTCCGAGGGTCACACGGCGAACGTGCCAGCGCTGCGACAGTAGACCTTGGCCATCGCGGGTGCGGAAGTAGTCCTCGACGACGAAGCGGCGCCGCCCATTGTCGCGGCGGGTCGCGGGAGGTCAGATGGGTGAAGCAAGCGGTGCACTGCCCCGATTGCCGATGAGCGTGCCGATCCGTGTTGGGCGGGACCGCGCACAGCGGTCCGGGCTGCTGAGACGGATGTACGGTGCGTCTCAGGGACGCGTCGCCCGCCGAGGGCACATGGGAGTAGGGAACCGCCGTGGCAGCATCCAAGGGAATCGCCGAGCTGTGGAAGCCCGTCGTCAACGTGTGCGACCTCGACGAGGGAGAACGGTTCTGGTCAGCCTTGACGGGGCTGTCGCCCACTGGGAGACACGGCGACGAGAACGGTGACAAGTATTCGTCTCTGGAGGACTCCGACACCCCCGATGCCCCCCTCTGGCTGTTGCTTCAACTGGTCCCCCGCGACCAGGTTTCTTGGATCGGCGGCACTCATCTCGACCTTCGGGTCAACGATGTGGCCCTTGCGGTGCGCCGGACGGAGGAGATCGGCGGAGTCACGGTGAAGCCGCCGGACTTCTACCCATCCGGCGACGCGTCGTACTTGGAGTGGGCCGTCATGCAGGACCCTTTCGGCAACCAGTTCTGCCTCGTGAAGTGGCCGCTGCCCCCGGCAGGAGGGGCAGATCGCGGGCCGGAGCACTAGGTCGCGGCAAGTGTTGCCTTGTGCAGACTGATGCATCCGAGCAGACCCAGACGGTGGCGACGTCTCACTGGTTTCGCGTTCGACCGCACGACCCCTCATGCGGAGGAGTCGACGTCGGCGCCGGACAGTTCGGCGAGCAGCACGGCGCCCGCCAGGTCCAGCTTGGTCGCCTTGAGCTTGGCCGCTGTGAGGTCGACGCCCGAGAGGGTGGCGCAGCGCAGGTCCGCCTCGCTCAGGTCGGTCTCGCGCAGTATGGCGCCGTCGAGCCGGGCGTCGCGGAGCACGGCACCTGACAGGTCGGCCAGCGAGAGATCGGACTCGCGGAGGTCGACGCCGGACAGGTCGAGCTTGGCGAGGTTGGCGCCGCGGATGGTCACGCCGCGCCACACTCCGCCGACCACCTTCAACGGGCGCATCGTGCAGTCTTCGAACACCGAGCCGGTGAGCTTGCAGCCGTCGAGGGTGGCGTCGAAGAAGCTGCAGGACCGGAACGTGCTGGCGACGAACGCCGTCGAGGTGTGGGTCGATGCGTTGAACCGGCAGTTGCGAAACAGGCACTCCTCGAAGTGCGCGCCCTGGCTCGAGGCCTCGGTGAGGTCGACGTCGTCGAACGTGACTCCGATGTGCCGCACCGCGCCGAGCTCCTCGGCGTACCAGTCCTCGCCGCGGACGTTCACTCGTCGAGCACGCGGAGCGCGACCGAGGCGGTGTCGCCGACCGCGAGGGCCTCCGCCTTCCGCACCGCCTTCTTCAGCGGCAGTGCGAAGGTCCCGGCCTCGTCGCTGTTGGGGAAGACGGAGGTGCGCCACGTCGTCGCACCGATCGTCACCTCGACGCGCACCGAGCCGAACCCGCGCGGCGGCCCACCGCGATCGCGGATCTCGTCGCTCACGTCCTCGGGCACGGTCACGAAGATCCAGGAGTCGCTGTTGCCGTCCTTGGCCGACCACAGCCACAGCTCCGCCTCGAACTCCATCCGCCCAGTCTGGACCCGACCGCCGACAGTTCCTCTCAGAGGTACCCAGCGCCCCGATTGGCTTCTTCCTCACATCTTCCGCGGAACCCCCACCGCGACCACCGCGATGTCGTCACGAGTGGACGAACCCTGGAACGACACCGCATCCTCCACCAGTCCATCGACGAGGCTCTGTGGTGTGGGCCCGAGCTCCGCCACCTTGCGGAGGAGGCGCTCGTCTCCGTAGTAGCCATCCGGTCCAAGGGCCTCGGTGATGCCGTCGGTGTGCAGGAGGAGAGTCTGGTCGGGGCAGAGCACGAGGTCGACGTCGGAGAACGCTGCGTCGGGGAAGATGCCGACCAGTGGGCCCAGCGCCTCGAGTGCCACCGGCTGCGCGGCACCGCTGACGAGGAGTGGCGCTGGGTGGCCACCAACGGACATGGTGACCCGCCACTGCTCGCCATCGAGCCGCAGGATGGCGAGTACCACGGTGCAGAAGCGCTCCGACTCGTATCGGCGCAGGACCTCGTTCAGTCGGGACAGCACCTGGGCCGGCCCGTTGTGAGTCACTGCCAGGGCGCGCACGGTGTTCCTCGCCAGCGCGGTGACGACAGCCGCCTCGGCACCCTTCCCGCAGACGTCGCCTATCAGCACGGCCCAGGTGTCGTTCCCGACGGGGAAGATGTCGTAGAAGTCGCCGCCCACCTCGGTTCCGTCTCCCGACGGCCGGTAGGCGGCGGCGACGGCGAGGCCGGGGATCTGCGGCGTGCTGGCCGGCATGAGCGTCCGCTGCAGCGTCAAGGCCAGCGTGCGTGCATGCCGCTCCGACTCCTCGGCCCGGTCCTTGGCAGCCATCAGCTCACGCTCGTAGTGGCGCCGCTCCGTCGCGTCGAACACCGCGATGCGCACCATCGGGAGCTGGCCCTCGGTGGTGTCCATCAGCGCGTTGAGGAGCACGGGCAGCACCTCCCCGTCGCCCCGGACCATGTCGAGAGCGATCTCCCGCACCTCGCCCTGCATCCGCAGCATCGGCTGCAGGTGCGTCTGCTCGAAGATCTGCCCGCCCGGCGTGAGCAGGTCGCGGAGGGAGAGGGCGAGGAGGTCGTCGCGCTCGTGGCCGGTGAGGGTCAGGAACGTCTGGTTCACCTTCACGATGCGGCCGTCGAGGTCGGTGGAGAGGTAGCCGCAGGGTGCTCGTTCGTACAGCGCTACGGGGTCGTCCGCCTGGAGTGCAGCCTGGAAGGCGTCGGTCGCCTTCTCACGCGCCACGCTCAGCCGCCGGCCGAAGCTCGAGGAACGCTGCGATGGCGGCGGTGGTCTCGTCGGGTGCGCTCAGGTTGGGGCAGTGGCCGGTGGCGTCCAGCACCACGAGCTCGGCCTGCGGGATCTCGGCGGCGACGTACTCGCCGACGCTGAGCGGCGCGATGACGTCGTCACGGCACTGGAGCACGAGTGTGGGCACCGAGATCCGAGGGAGCACGTCGCGGTGGTCGGAGAGGAAGGTCGCCGTGGCGAACCCCTGCGCCACGTCAGGGTCCATGCGGCAGAAGCTCTCCGTGAGCTCCTCGCCGAGCTCGGGCCGGTCGGCGTTCCCGACGATGAGCGGCGCCATCGAGGCGGACCAGCCGAGGTAGTTGCTGCGCAGCGCGTCGAGGAGCCCGCGGATCGCCGGCTCGTCGAAGCCGCCGACGTACGGCTCGTCGTCGATGTAGCGGGGCGAGGGGCCGACCATGACCAGCCGGTCGAACAGATCTGGTGCCTCGACCTGGGCCAGCGCGCCGATCATCGCCGCGACCGAGTGACCCACGAACACCACGTCCCGCAGGTCCAGGCCGCGGACGATCTCGAGTACGTCGGCGGCGTACCCGTCGAGCGCGGCGTACTTCTCCGCGTCGTACGTCGCGGTGCTGCTGCCCGCTCCGACGAAGTCGAACAGGACGACCCGGTGGGTGGCCTCGAAAGCCGGCGCTACGTGCCGCCACATGTGCTGGTCGCAGCCGAACCCGTGCGCGAAGACGATGGGCGGCCCGTCGGCCATGCCGGAGACGACGACGTTGTGCCGAGCTGTCACGTGCATGCGCGCGACCCTAGTCCGACTTCCCGGCGGCCGCGGGCTTCCTCGAATGCCTATCTCTGAACAGATGTGCCGGGAGCGGTCACCGCAGGAGAAGAAGCGGCTGAGCCTGGAGAAGAATCGCCGCAACGTGTTTCGGCGAGAACGACTAGGCCTATTTGAGCGCTAGGGGCCTCAGCGGCGTGATCATGTGGACGATCAACCAGCAGTACGTGCCGGGCGCGACTGTGAAGAACCCACTCCTCCACACCATCGCGACCGATTGGCTCAGCTGAGCCGTTCGCATTCGGCGATCAGCCGTCTTCGCAGCGGGTCTCCCCGCTCGGCGAAGATCCGCTGCGCGTCGGCGTACTCGCGCTTGCCCTCGGCGGTCTCGATCCGGACCGGCTCGTAACCGAGCTCCGCGAGGTCGTACGGCGAAGCGCGCATGTCGAGCACCCGGATCTCCTGGGCCAGCTCGAAACAGTCGGTCACCAGGCCGGAGCTGATCAGCGGGCTGAGCCGGAACGCGTGCTTGTACAAGTCCATGCCGGCATGGAGACAGCCCGGCTGCTCGTACGCCGCCCGGTCGTCCGGGCCGGGAGAGAGCGCGTTGCGCGGCCGGGCGGGGCCGGTGAAGAACCGGTAGGCGTCGAAGTGGGTGCACGCGATCGGGTGCGCCTCGACCACCTCATCGGTTCCGGCCGCGCCGAGCCGGAGCGGGAAGTCGGAATGCCGGGTCTCGTCCTCGTCCAGCCGGTAGACCATCGCCCACTCGTGCAACCCGAGGCAGCCGAGATTGGCCGGCCGCGCGGCGGTCGCGGTGAGCAGTCGGTGCAGCGACCCGACCAAGGGGCGCTGGCCCTGCAGGAAGGCGTCCGTCACCCGGGCGGCCTCGTCGCCGATCTCGTAGCCCTTGAGCTCCGCGTACTCGTCCGCGCCGGCCAGCCCGACGCCGTACCCGGGATGCCAGCGGCGAAGCTGGGCGGGCCGGTAGGAGTAGTAGGTGAACAGGAAGTCGTGCACGGGGTGCTTCTCGCCCGCCTTCCGGCGCTCGAGATGAGGCGCCACGAACGCGTCGACCCGGGCGCGGTGGTCGTCAGCCCGCGCGCGCCACGTCGCCTCGTCCAGCACCCTCACGACCGCCGAGCCTAGGTCGATAGGGTCGACGGGTGCGTATTGCCAGGTTCACCACGGGAGACGAGCCGGCGTACGGCGTGATCACCGGCGACCTCGACGAGCTGGGCCAGCCGGCCGACGACGCTGTCGTCGTCGCGCTCGCGGGCGACCCGCTGTACGTCGGCATCAAGCTGCTCGACCAGGAGCACAAGCTCGCGGACGTCCGCCTGCTCGCCCCGGTACTGCCGCGCAGCAAGGTCGTCGGTATCGGCCGCAACTACCGGGCGCACGCCGCGGAGCTCGGCAACGAGGTGCCCGACGAGCCCCTCTTCTTCATCAAGCCCAACACCAGCGTCTGCGGCCCCGGGGACCCGATCTCCTATCCCCACCAGACCAAGGACCTGCAGTACGAGGGTGAGCTGGCGGTCGTGATCGGGCGGATCTGTCGCGACGTACCTGCAACTTTGGCCGACGTCAGCAGTGTGATCTGGGGCTACACGATCGGCAACGACGTCACCGCCCGGGATCTGCAGCGCTCCGACGTGCAGTTCACCCGGTCCAAGGGCTTCGACACGTTCTGCCCGCTCGGTCCCTGGATCGAGACCGACCTCGACCCGCAGCACTTCGCCGATGGCGTCTCGATCCAGACCCACCTCAACGGCGAGGTCGTGCAGGACGGCACCACCGCCGACATGGTCTTCGACATCCCCACGCTGGTCGCCTATGTCTCCAGCGTGATGACGCTGCTGCCGGGCGACGTGATCCTCACCGGCACCCCCGAGGGTGTCGGGCCGATGGAGGTGGGTGACGAGGTCGAGGTCTCGGTTGCCGGCCTCGGCTCTCTGACGAACAAGGTGGTGGCACGTTGAGCAAGGTCCGCGTCCGGATGGCGCCCAGCCCGACCGGGAGCCCGCACGTGGGCCTCGTGCGGACGGCGCTCTACAACTGGGCGTTCGCACGCCACCACGGCGGCACGTTCGTGTTCCGGATCGAGGACACGGACAAGGAGCGGTCCACCGACGACTCCTACGACGCGTTGCTCGACCTGTTCCGCTGGCTCGGCCTCGACTGGGACGAGGGGCCGGGAATGGGCGGCCCCTATGGCCCCTACCGGCAGTCGGAGCGCACCGAGCTCTACCTGGATGTCTTGTCCCGGCTGAAGGAGTCGAAGTACACCTACGACTGCTTCTGCACGACCGAGGAGGTCGACGCGCGCCGTCAGGCGTCCGGCTCCAAGGTCCAGGGATACGACGGCTTCTGCCGCGACCTCACCGACGAGCAGCGCTCGGCGTTCGTGGCGGAGGGCCGGTTGTTCGTGGTGCGGTTCCGGATGCCGGACGGATCGATCACCTGGACCGACCTGGTGCGCGGTGAGATCACGTTCGAGACCGAGTTCGTGCCGGACTTCGCGCTGTGCCGAGCCAACGGCGACCCGCTCTACACCCTGGTCAACCCGGTCGACGACGCCCTGATGGACATCACCCACGTGCTGCGCGGAGAGGACCTGCTCTCCAGTACGCCTCGCCAGATCGCGCTGCACCGGGCGCTCGTCGAGCTGGGTGTCTCCGACTCGGTCCCCGAGTTCGGCCACCTGCCCTACGTCATGGGGCAGGGAAACAAGAAGCTCTCCAAGCGCGACCCCGAGGCGAACGCGCTCGGCTACCGCGATGCCGGCTTCCTGCCCGAGGGGCTGCTGAACTACCTGGCCCTGCTCGGCTGGGCGATCGCGGCCGACCGCGACGTCTTCGACCTTGTCGAGATGGTCGAGAAGTTCGACATCGGCGACGTCAATCCCAACCCGGCGCGGTTCGACCTGAAGAAGGCCGACGCGATCAACGCCGCGCACATGCGGCTGCTGTCGATCGAGGACATGACCCACCGCGTGCTGCCGTTCCTCAAGGCCTCCGGCGTCGTCGGCGACCCGGTGCACGACAGCGACGCCCAGCTGCTCGAGCTGGCGATGCCACTGGTCGCCGAGCGGATCAACAAGCTCACCGAGGCGTCCGCCATGGTGGGATTCCTGTTCGTCGACGAGGAGTCGTTCACCCGCGACCCCGCCGACGTCGAGAAGCTGCTCGATGACGACGGTCGCGCGGTCATCCAGGCGTCGTACGACGCTCTGGCCGACGTCCACTCATGGTCCACCGCCGAGATCCAGGCCGCGCTGCAGGCCGCACTGGTCGACGGGCTCGGCCTCAAACCGCGCAACGCGTTCGGGCCGGTGCGGGTGGCCATCACCGGCAGCCGGATCTCACCCCCGCTGTTCGAGTCGATGGAGCTGCTCGGCCGGGACCGCAGCCTGGCCCGGCTCCAGAGCGCGCTGCGGTGACGGAGGTCCTACGGGACGGACAGCCGTACCACCGCGTGCAGAGCGCGGTGGCCGGACCGGGGGACTGGTGGCGCCCCATCCTCGGAGTCGTCACGCTCGCGTTCGGGGTCGTGATCCTCGCCCCGATCGTGGTGTTGGCCGGGTTCTCGATCGGGTACGCCGTTACCGGGACCGACCTCGACATCGACCGGCTGATCGACACCGACAACGTCACGCCGGCCGGTCTCGCGTATGTCTTCCTGGTCCTGGCGAGCGCGATCCCGGTGACCTGGGGGATCAGCCGGGTGGTGCACGGTCTGCCGCCGCGTTGGCTCACGTCGGTGGCGCCCAGAATCCGGTGGCGCTGGCTCGCCACCTGCCTGGGGCTCGCCGTACTCGCGCTGGTCGCGACGCTGCTGGTGTCGGGTCTGCTGCCCGACCAGGGCGGCGCCGACCTGTCGGGTGAGCGCAACGACTTCACCAGCACGACCCGCGACTTCCTGCTGATCGTGCTGCTGCTCACCCCGTTGCAGGCGGCGGGGGAGGAGTACGCGTTCCGCGGCTATCTCACCCAGGCGTTCGGTGGGCTGACCCGGCACCCGTGGGTCGCGGTCGCCGTTCCCTCGCTGCTCTTCGCGCTCGCCCACGGCCTCGGCCAGAGCTGGCCGATCTTCTTCGACCGGCTGGCGTTCGGACTGGTCGCCGGGACCCTGGTGATCGCGACCGGCGGCCTGGAGGCCGGCATCGCCATGCACGTGCTCAACAACTGGCTGGCCTTCGGCATCGCCCTCGCGTACGACGACATGAGCACCGCGCTCAACCCCACCGGAGGCACCTGGTGGAGCATCCCGGTGACCCTCACCCAGTCGCTGGTCTACCTGGTCCTGGCCGTCTTCGTGGCCCGTCGGATGGGGTTGCAGACAAGGACGCGTCCGGGCGTTTTGGAGGCCTCCCGCGGGCGCGTGTAAGGTTTCCCGTCGGCTCACCGGACCGCGTTGAAAGCGTCGTCAGGAACGGCTGAACACCAGTAAGTCAGTGGGATATGGTGTAATTGGCAGCACGACTGGTTCTGGTCCAGTTAGTCTAGGTTCGAGTCCTAGTATCCCAGCGGAGAGCGGCCGATTTGGCCGCTCGTTCCCGGTCTCGATAGAGTTCCGCAGGTTGATCAGGCCCCCGTTGTGTAGCGGCCTAGCACGCCGCCCTCTCAAGGCGGTAGCGCCGGTTCGAATCCGGTCGGGGGTACCACGTGAGCGGGCACCGGTCTGCGGGAACAGCGGCCAGTGCCCGTCGCCTTTTCAGCTGACTCGACACGCCTGTGGTCGCCGCGGGGCATTGTCCACCACGAAGTGCCTTCTAAGGAGTCGGCTTAAAGTAAATTCTTTTGCTGTCCGGCAAGCGCGAAACCGACGAGCCGGTCGAGGGCGATACTGGTGCGGGCATGTGGTCCGGATCGGTCGTCCGGCGTTGGATTGCGAGATGAGTGATCCCTAGAGACGTGCTGGTGACTTTTCCTGGTCAGAGTCCATGCCCTCGACGAAGCTGGATGGGGCGGGTCGGCAGATTTGTCCGGAACACGTCGCAACTTTTGTCTGACCAAATGGTGGAGATTCGAATAGCATTCTCTCGTTGTGAGTCAAGTCGACACGCGTTCCGCAGAGACGCTGAGGACGCTTGATCCGGTCGTCCTCGGCGCTCGTTTGCGTGCCGCGCGCGTTGCGCGGGGTTGGACGCAGTCCGACCTCGCCGGCGACACCTTCTCCATCGGCTACGTCTCGCGCATCGAAACCGGCGCTCGGCGACCGAGGATGACCGCGCTCGCCGCGCTGGCCGAGCGTCTCGAGCTCACCGTCAACGAACTCGTCCAGGGCGCCTCGGATGCCGAGCTCGACGAGATCAGGCTGGGCCTCAGCTATGCCGAACTCGCGCTGGAGAACGGCGAGACGGTGGACGCCGAGCACCAAGCCCGCCAGTACGTCGAGCGGGCCAAGAACGCGTCATTGACCGACCTCGCCGAGGAAGGACGCTTCCTGGTCGCGCGGTCGATGGAGTCGCTCGGCCAGCTCGACGACGCGATCATCGAGCTGGAGTCGCTGCTGAAGGACGCCGGCGGGCTGTTGACGATCAAGTGCGGCGTCGCATTGAGCCGTTGTTACCGCGCGGTGGGGGACCTCAACCTGGCGACCGAGATCGGAGAGCGGCTGCAACCGGCGCTCGTCGATGGTGGGCTAGAGCGGACCGACGAGGCGATTCAGCTCGCGATGACGGTCGCCCTCGCCTACATCGAGCGCGGCGATGTCAGCCGCGCGGCGCGGATCTGCACCGACGCGATCCGGGTCGCCGAGGAGATCGCGTCACCGGCCGCCCGGAGCGCGGCCTACTGGAACGCCAGCATCGTGTACTCCGAGCGTGGCGAGACCCAGGCCGCGCTGGCCCTGGCCGATCGGGCGCTCGGGCTGCTTGGTGAGGGGCAGGACTCCCGCAACCTCGCACGTCTGCGCCTCGAGCTCGGCAGGCTGCAGCTTAACCTCGAGCCGCCGCAGGTCACCGAGGCGCTCGAGCAGATCCGACGCGGGGCCGGTGAGTTGCGAGCCACCAGCGCGAGCCAGGTCGAGGTCGCGCAGGGCGACGTGGCGTTGGCCCGGGCGTTGCTGCTCGACGGACAGCCGGCCCTGGCGGTCGAGACCGCGTCGGCGGCACGCGACTCGAGCTCGGAGGATGCCTCGCTCGGCATGGCAGAAGCGATCATCGTCCTCGGCGAGGCGCTCGCTCAACTGGGCCGAGATGAGGAGGCGCGGACGTCCTACAAACAGGCCGCCGAGATCCTCTCGGAGCTCGGCAGCAGGGACCGGTGGGTCGCCCAGGCCTGGTGCGAGCTCGCCGAACTCAACGAGGCGCTGGGTGACTTCGAAGCAGCCCGGGCGGCGTTCCGCGCGGCTGCGTCGGCGAGCGGCCTGCGGATCGGGCGGCGCGACCGCGTCGCGGAGGCGACGCTCGACTGACTACACAGCGCCCAAGTAGGTCAGCAGCAGCCGAAAGGCTGGTCCGCGTGTACCGCCGCGCCTCCCGGGCCCGCTGCCAGACCCATCGTGAGCAGAGTCGCGAGGGCGACAGCCGTAGCAGCGAGAGTCATCCGGATCTTCTTCATGGTTTCTCCTCTGATGGGGGCTCCGAGCGGGCCGCCAGGCTCGCGTCGGCTGATACTGATGAGGGTCTGCCGAGCGATTGACTGCATCTTGTCAAATTTTGGCAAGTTTTATCGTGCACCTTTGCGGCCCGCAGCGGTAGTACCTATCTCCGATGGGAGAGCCAACGAGGCAAACCCGGGCCTCGGGGCGCTGCCCTCGTCTGAGTCCCCAGTCCGGGAGCGGTCCGAAGTGTTGGGGGTGGTGCGTCCGCGTCGATCGAAGGGGGTCCCGGCGCCTGTCGAGGGCGGAGGACGGCGCTGCTGACCTGTTCGGCAGTGGACATGCACGACTGGTGTCCGATCCGTAGTGAATTGATCCACGGACGAACCGTTTCGGTCGATTCTTTGCTTGTCGGCACTCGCACCCGGAGTTAGTGTCACATCGACCCGAGGGCCACCGCCCCGGTTCGACCGAATGAACAAGCTCAAGAATCTGAGCGTGGACAGCAATCTCGGCGGATCGTTTGATCAATGGCGCTGGTCCATCACCCGTGGAACGCCGGGGACCCAGGTATTCCCAAATGTGCATGGGGACAAGATGACGTCATTGAGCGAACGCCCGACTCAGGTACCAAGGCTGCGAAGTATCACCCCCGCCACAGGTGGAGGATCGCCGAGATCGCAGAGATCGCAGAGCCAGCCGACCGGAACCGACACCGACGGCGACCTGCTGCGTCGCTGCCGGCGTCGCGACTCCGAGGCGTGGAGCCAGCTGGTCGGGCGGTACGAGCGCCTCGTCTACACCGTCGCGCTGCGCAACGGACTGAGCGCCGACGACGCCGCCGACGTCACCCAGGCCACGTTCGTCGCCCTGGTCGACTCGCTCGACCGGATCCGAGAGGGCGAGAAGCTCCCCTCGTGGCTGATGACCGTCGCTCGTCGGCAAGCGTGGCGCATCCGCAATCTCAACCGCCGCACCACCACACTCGAAGTCGCCGCTGAGGGCTCGATCGACCCGTTTGCCGACTGGGCGACGACGACAGCTCTCCACGACGCGCTGGCCACGCTCGGCGGCACCTGCCGGGACCTGCTGCTGGCGCTGTACTTCGAGCCCGACGAGCCCAGCTACGCGGAGATCGCCCGGCGGTTCGGACGGTCGATCGGCGGTATCGGGCCGCTTCGAGGGCGCTGCCTCGACAAGCTGCGCGTGATTCTCGAGGATGAGTCATGATCGCCGGCAAGCCGACCTTCACCGATCTGCTCGACTGGGTAGAGGGCCGACTCCAACCCGAACGGTCCGACCAGGTCTCGGCATACGTTGAGACGGCCGACCCCGCCACTCTCGAGACCGTCGGATGGATCCGCGCGTTCCTCCATGACGCGCGGTCGACGCCTCTCGTACAGCCGCCGGCCGAGCTCAGCGCGCGGCTGCGCGACGTGTTCGTCGGGCTCCACAGCCCCGAGCAGAACTCCGACTGGACCGATGCGGCACTCCTCTTCGACACCCGGATGGGCCTGGCCGCGGCTGGGGTGCGGTCGGCCGACGACGGGGTGCACTTGGCCTTCGACAGCGACCTCGGACGGTTCGTGCTCGATGCGGTCCCCGCCAGTTCGGGAGAGGTCGACGTCCAGGGCCTGATCATGCTCGATCCAGTCGGGGAGACCGGCGTCGACCTGGCGTTCCTCCAGGCAGGCGCGCTGCGCCGGGCAGCGCACGCCAGCAAGGACGGCAGGATCGACGTGCGGGGAGTGCCCGTCGACGTTGACGAAATGTGGCTGACGTCGGGAGGCACGAGAGTCCGCGCACGACTCGATCTCCAGGGCCGTTGAGAGGCTCGGATGGGTCTCGGGACGGACCCGGTCAGCTTGGCCGGGAGGGAGGTCGACCGACTCGTCGCGGAGGCGACGGAGTGGCGCTACCGTGACGCCGGCCGCAGCACGGCACTGCTCGACCAGGCCGAGTCGGCGATGGACGGACGCCGCGACCTCGGCCGCGCAGCGCAGATCGGTGAGATCCGCGGTGACCTCGCCCTGGCGCAGGGTCACCTCGGAGATGCGGCAACCGCCTACCGGCTCGCCCGCCGCAACTGGCTGGCAGTGGGACGGCGGCTGGATGCCATCCGCGCCACGCTTCGCTTCACCACGGTGCGGGTCCTACTCGGCGAGTTCGAGGAGGCCGAGGCGGCCGTGCTCCGGGTTCAGTCCCAGCTGAGCCGCGAGACCCACGAGGACGGCCGAGTGGCGCGTCTGGACGCCGTGGTGCAGCTGCTGCTCGCCGACAGCCGGGCAGGCAGGGGGGACCTTTCCACGGCGATCCGCTACTACGACACCGCCGAGAACCTGTTCGTGGCCCTCGGTGACGGTGGCGGACTCGCCCTCGTGAACGCACGTCGCGGCCTGGCGACGCTCGACGCCGGACTGGCTCACAACGCCTTGCAGGAGCTCAACCGCGCTCGGTTGGCCAACATGAGTGTGGGACTCGAGCGGGTGGGGGCGATCGTTGCGGTCCTGACGGCCGAGGCGCTGGCCGCGACCGGGCAGGTCTCGAGGGCATTGGAGGTTCTCGACTGCGTCGAGCCGGACATGAAGGACAACAGGTGGCTGGTCGGCGGCCACCGGCTGGTGCGGTCCAACGCCCTGCTGCGCGCCGGGCAGCCCGCAGAGGCCCACGCCGACGCCCGCGCCGCCGAGGAGATGTTCACTCGGATCGGAGCCGTGGACTACTCGGCCCGGGCGGAGCTGTCGTGCGCTCGCGCCTCTATCCGCTTGGAGCGCACCAACACCGCTGCGACCGAGCTGGCCGGCGCCGAACGACTCTTCGCAGAGTGCCGCAGTCACCTGATGCGCGCGTGCACCTGGCTCGCGCAAGCCAAGCTCGCGCTCTCGGTCGACGACGTCGAGGCCGCCCGCGCCAGATGCCAGCAGGTTCTCGGCGCGGACCTCGACGACACCGCTCCGTGTCTGGGCGTCCACACTCGGCTGACCCTCGCTCAGGTCGAGGCTCCGGGAACCGCATCGGACCTGCTCGCGACCGCGTCGGAGCTCGCGGCACGGACCGGCGCCCCGGAGCTGCGGGTCGACGTGCTGGTGGCCCGCGCCCGCCACCAGCGTCGGCTCGGCGACAGCGACGTGGCCATCGAGCTGCTGCGTAGCGCCCTCGGGGTCGGCCACGCGTGGGGACGCCAGCTCGGCAAGCGCGGCGCGGGCGCGGTGTTGCCCGCGCTGACCGAGGCGACCGAGGAGCTGATCGCCCTGTTGCTGGAGCGCAATGACCACGCCGGACGGGTGGAGGCCTGGCAGCGCGCGCGGGCGGTCAAGCGCCAGCTGCTCGTGCCGCTCGGGACCCGCGTCGCAGCGCCGGCGACCGGCGAGCTCCGGCAGCGGCGGCTCGATGAGCTCCTCGGCGAGGGGCTGCGCGCGGCCGCTGTCAGCGGCGGCGATCGCGAGGACCGGCTTCCTGCCGTGCCCGTGCAGACCCTCATCGAGTACAGCGTCAGCGGCGAGGACGTGATCGCGTTCGTCCTCCGCGACGGTCAGGTCGACGCACGGGTCCTACGCGACACCGCGGGAGAGACCCGGCGGATGGTGCTGGCCTGGCAGCAGGTGTGTCGCCTGATGGCGCCCGGCTGGCGGCACGAGCCGGCGTCGGACACCTCCTCGCCGGCCCTGGACGGACTCTACGAGATGCTGCTCGCACCGATCGCCGACCTGTTGGCCGACCTCGACGACGAGCTCACCGTCGTCGGCCATCGGCACCTCGACGCCGTTCCCTTCGATGCACTTCTCGACGAGGTCGGTCCCTGGTTCGCCCGGCTCGGGCTGACCGCGTCGGAACGCGCCCGGTCCGCCACCGCGGAGAACGCTTCCGGTTCACGGTTCGCCACGTTGGTGCTCGCCGTACCTGACGACAACGCGCCGCTCATCACGGCCGAGGCAGAAATGATCTTCCGGACGGTGCCATCAGCGGAGGTCGTCGTCGGAGCTGACGCCACCAAGCAGGCGCTGGTGCGGCACGCTCGCTCCGCCGATGTCGTCCACCTCGCGTGCCACGGCGTTTTCAGGCAGGAGGACCCGCTCTCTTCCGCGCTCCGGCTCGGAGACGGCTGGCTGCAGGCCCGCGACATCGTCAACGGGTCGCTCGGGCTCGAAGGTTCGGTCGTCGTGTTGAGCGCGTGCGGGTCCGGACTCTCGCCCGACTATGTGTCCGAGCCGATCGGCCTGGCGTCGGCGTGCATCGCGGCCGGTGCCTCGGGCGTCATCGCCGCGTTGTGGACGGTTGACGACGCGGTCACCCTGGAGCTGATGACGTTCTTCTACCGGGCACTCGCGGCCGGGTTGGACGCGCGGACGGCGCTCGGCGAGGCCCGGCGCGAGGTCGCCCGCCAGCACCCCCACCCTTACTACTGGGCTGCCTTCCGCTACGTCTCGGAGCCCGCCGGTCGCTGACACAGCATAAAAGGAACGGCTCGCCGTGGATCAAACCCGCGGCTCCGTGCACCAGTGAGTCGACGCATTTCACCTGCGGCACTCACGTCCGATGCGCGCACGGATCGTGCCGCGCCCGCACGATCACTGAGGAATGGTCCGACTGTGGCCCCAGACCCTGACGACCGAACGGCCTCCGAACCGCCGGGTGGCGAGGAGTCCTCGTGGCCCCCCAGCTTCCCGCATCTGGAGATCGACCGTCTGATCGACCGCCTCGAGAGCGGCCGCACCCTCGACAACGCCGAGGCCTACCGACTGCTTGCCCTGATCGCCCGTGAGGCTCAACGGCTGCGGGCGACGGCGGTGCGACTGGCGTCGGCGAAGCTCTCTGAAGCCGACCAGGAGGCGCGGCAGATCGTCTCGGAGGCACTGAGTCGCGCCGACGAGATGCGCAACGTGGGCTTGTGGGTCCTCAACACCCGGGTCGACGAGGGGGATCGTCTGCTCTCGACGATGCGAGAGGCCTTCCAGGTCGAGCTCCGGGCTTCGCGCCTCGCCCGCCTCGAGGACAACCAGGGCTGGGCGTTCCCGACGCTCGGCGATGAAGGGGACGGCTCATGAGCGGCCGCCAACGTCGCGGCACAAACTTGGACGAGGTCGGATCAACGGGCTCTCGCCACGCACTAGTCGGATATGTTCAGTCGCCCTCGTTCCCCGTCTGAAGGTGAGCCGCCGGCCGGTGCCCCGGGGCCCGCAGAGCCCAGCGGCTCCGACGCCTCCCGTGCCTTCGACCAAGTCCTGAGCGAGCTACGGCCACCCGGTACGCCGCCCACCGACCCGCAATCCGGTGAAGCCGCCGCGACCGCCACCGAGCATGCGGACACGCTCCGCGCGACCCGCGGCGCGCATCAGGAGGCCCAGCAGATGCTGGCGATGGCGACCGAGGCCCGCACTGCCGCCAGCGAGGAGGCCGAGCGGATCGTGATCGAGGCCCGCGACGCCGCCGACCGAACCCGCCAGGAGCTCGCCGGCTGGGCCGCCGCGCAACGAGCCAAGGTCGACGCTCTCGCAGCGGACATGGTCGAGTCGGCCAACCGCGACGCCGACGCGATCCGCGCCGAGGCGCTGCGGACCTCGATGGCCGAGGCCGAGGAGACCGCTCGGGCCCACATCGCCGAGGCCGCCGCGCGCGCGCAACGGGAGGCGGATGCGATCCGTGATGACGCCCGGCAGGTACTGGACCGAGCGGTCGCGCTCGGCGACGAGATGACCGCCGCGTTTGGGGACCTGACCACGACGGTGGGCGACACCATGACCCGGCTCCACGAGTCCCGCGTCTTGATGGAGCAGCTCCTCGCCGAGAACCGTGCGCCCGACCCCGAGGCCGGTGACGTCGACAGCTCGGAGGACGCCGACGGGACCGACGTCGCGGAGGGCGACAACGACGAGATCGCCGACGAGGACGAGTCCGCCGACGAGGACGAGTCCGCCGACGACGAACCCGACAAGGCCGCTGCGGACGACGCCGTGGACGACGGTGAAGACGAATATGACGAGGTCCTGCCCGACGTCGACGAGCAGACGGACCGCCAGCTCGGGTCACTGTTCCGGCGCCATGGTCAGCGTAGCGAGTGAGGACCGCGTCCGCCGCCTGTATTCCGGGGGCGGGATGACGGCGGTGGCCCAGCGACCCGGCGTACCCGTCCATCCCCAGACTCCCGACCGCGAGCTGGCGGTCTCCGTCTCGGGCTTGTACACCGCGTTCCGGGCAGCGGTCCTACCGCTGGATCTCCCCGGGGCCGGGCCGCTCCGCGAAGAGCGGGCGCGGATCCTTGCCCAGGCCGACGACTACGTTCAGCCCCGCTTGGCCGCGATCGACGCGCCCGCCTTGGTCGTCGTCTCGGGTCCGACCGGCGTCGGCAAGTCGACTCTGGTCAACAGCTTGGCGGGACGCAAGGTCACCAGCCCCGGGCTGTTGCGCCCGACAACCCGGTCGCCGGTGCTGGTGCACCATCCGGACGACCGCGAGTGGTTCGGCCCGGACCGCGTGCTCCCGACGCTGGACCGTGTCGACCAGCCGACCACCGACCCCCGGGCGATCCAGCTGGTCCCGAGCGCGACGGTGCCGCGAGGCGTCGCGATCCTGGACGCCCCGGACTTCGACTCGATCGACGACCGCAACCGTGAGCTCGCGACGAAGTTGTTGTCGGCCGCGGACGTGCTGCTCTTCGTGACCTCCGCGGCCCGCTACTCCGACCAGGTCGCCTGGCTCCAGCTGTCCCTGGCCATCGAGCGCGAGACTGCGGTTGCGGTCGTCATGAACCGGATCCCCGTCGAGGACCGGGCGACGGTGACGCCGCACCTTTCGCGGATGCTGGACAAGACCGGTGTCCCGACCGACCAGGTGTTCTATGTGGAACAGGGGCCGGTGTCCGACGACACTCTGCTGCCGGCGTCGTACGTCTGCGACATCAGGGGGTGGATCGACGCCCTCGCCGCCAGTGCCGAGGATCGGTCGGCCGCCGTTCGGCAGACCGTGAGGGGCGCCGTTCGGCGTGCGGTCACGATCGCAGAACCTGTGGCGGACGCGGCTCGCCTCCAGGTCGAGGCGGTCAACGAGTTGCTCAGCGTCGCCGACCACGTGTACGCCCAAGCCGCCGACGACCTGCGGACCGCGCTGGGCGACGGGAGCCTGGTCCGCGGCGACCTCCTGGTCCACTGGCAGGACCTGGCCGGGACCGACACCTCGGTGACCCAGGACGAGCTTCGACGGCGCCTCGCCCAGGACGAGCCGGACCTCGAGATCAGGGTCAATCGTCTGGGCCAGGCACTGGACCTCGCTCTCGAGACCCTCGTCGTCGACCACGCCGTGAAGGCCGCGGAGCAGGCCAGCCGGCAGCTGCGGGGTGCCACGCATGGGACGGCGCTCCTGGACTGGAGCGCCGAGGATCTGGGCGGACCGAGCCGCGGGCTGGCATCGCGCGCCCGCAAGGCCATCCGGGCCTGGCGGCAGACTCTGGCGACGCAGGTTGCCGACCACAGCAACGCTGAAGCCGCATCACTCGGAGTGGTCGGTTGCAACGCGCTCGCCATCGCGCTGGTGCTGCGCTCGGCGTCGGAACCGACCATCGGCGCCTCTGGCCTGGTGGCCACCGCCAAGAAGGGCATCACCCGGACGCTGACCGCCCTGCTTGCCGAGGAGCGCAACCGCTACCTCGAGCCGGTCCTGGACTGGCACCTGACGCCCGATTCGCCCACCCGCCTCCGTGCGGCAGCGAGCGATGTCGCGCGGGTGCTGGGCCGACAGGAGTACGCGTCGAACGAACGAAAGGGCTGAGGCAGATGAGCGGTCGGGGACTCGGGGCGACGATGCTGGCCGGTGCGCCGCCGCGGCACCTGCCCGACGGGAGCAGCCTGCAGCCCAGGATGGACGGCCTGGAGAACGCCGTTTCCGCCGCCCGCGGGAGGCTCGATCGCGACCTGCTGGACGCCGTGCAAGCGTCGGTCGCCCGCTCCACCGAGCGGCTGCGGATGTCCGTCTCCCACTCGATCGTCGCGATCGCGGGCTCGACCGGATCCGGAAAATCGACGATCTTCAACGCCCTCGCGGGTGTCGATCTCTCGGCTTCCGGGGCCCAGCGCCCGACAACATCGACGGCGAAGGCCTTGGTGTGGAGCGATGACGACCTCCAGGAGATGCTCGGGTGGCTGGGCGTCCCGGCATCCGACCAGTACACGCGGAGCTCGCTGACGGGCGCGTCGCGCACCCGGCTCCCCGAGGGGTTGCTGCTTCTCGACCTGCCCGACCACGATTCGATGGAGGTCGCGCACCACGAGGAGGCGAAGCGGATCGTCGAGCTGGCCGACATCCTGATCTGGGTCGTCGACCCGCAGAAGTACGCCGACGCGGCGATCCACCACCGGTTCATCCAGCCACTCGCCGGACACCGCGCGATCACCATGGTCGTGCTCAACCACATCGACCAGGTCCCCGAGGAGCGTCGCGCCGGCATGGTGCGCGACCTGCGCAAGCTGCTGGTCGCCGACGGCATGCGCGACCCACGGATCCTCGCCACCAGCGCCCGGCACGGCAGCGGGATGAAGGAGCTGCGCACCGCGATCCGCCGTCGGGTCGAGGAGAACCAGAACGCGCGGCTGCGGGTCGAAGCCGACATTCGCGCCGCTGCTCTCCGCCTAGCGCAGGTGAGCGGCGACGCACCGCCTTCGGTTCCCGACGTCTGGGTCGCCGACCTGGAACGGCGGGTGGCGGCCGCCGCCGGCGTCACCGCCCTGGTCGCCACGACCGAGCGGGAGGTCCGCGCGGAAGCAGCGCGCCGGATCGCGCTCCCGGCCCTCCGCGGCCGCGCGTCGGGGGACTCCACGCGGGTCCTACGCTCGCTTGGCCCCGTGGACCGTCCCGCCGTCGACACTGCAGTCCGCAACCTCGTCGCCAAGGTGAGCCGCAAACTCACCCCGGCATGGGCGTTCCCCATCTGGGCGGCCGCGTCCGAGCGGCTGAACGAGACGAACGACCGGCTCGACGCTGAGCTCTCGGCTCTTCGGTTCGATCAGCAGCGACTGCCCAGGTGGCTCACCTTCGTTCGTCTCCTGCGGATCGTGTTGGCTGCAGGCATCGTGGCCGGAGTTTTCGCCGTCGGTGCAACGGCGCTGCGGGGCGACTCCATCACAGTGCCGGTGGTCGCTCTCGGTGTGATCCTCGGCGTCAGTGCGGCCGCGCTGCTCGTCGGCAGGCACGCCGTCGAGCGGGTCGCCGCGCGAGAGGCGGGCGCGGTGTCGGACGAGTGTCACCGGGTCATCGCTCGGGTGATGCGGGGTCACGTGATCGCGCCGGTTCGCGCCGAGCTGGCGACGTACGCCCGGTTCCGCAAGGGCGTCGGGTCGGCGCGATCGTAATGCCAAATTTGTCGGCCCCTGTGGATCACGGCGACGCCTGACCTGCACCAGTAGTGCGTGAAGGGACAGCAGTCGCAATGTGATCGAGGGACGCATCGATGAGCGTCGCTCGAGTGCCGATCGGCCCCGTCGACGACCTACCCGTCCTGGCCTCGCCGGTCGTCGTGTTGGCGGATCACGGGCTGGCGCGCCGGCTGCTGGAACTGACGGTCGCCGTGACGGCACTGCTCGTCCTGACTCCGCTGCTCCTGGTCATCGCGCTCGTCGTTGTGGCGACAAGTCGAGGCCCGATCATCTACCGCCAGCAACGGGTCGGCGTCGGCGGGCGGACGTTCGAGATCCTCAAGTTCCGCACCATGACCCGGGGCGCGGTCGAGCTGGCCGACGAGCTGTTCGCACGCATCGACAATGGCTCGGGCCCCCTCAACAAGCTGTACGACGACCCGCGGGTGACTCGGGTCGGCCGATGGCTGCGGCGCTCGTCGCTGGACGAGCTCCCGCAGCTGTGGAACGTCGTCAACGGCACCATGGCCCTGGTCGGTCCCCGGCCGGCAACGCCGCGGGAGGTCGCGCGGTTCACGGCCCGAGACCACGGGCGGCACGCCGTACGTCCCGGCGTCACCGGCATCACCCAGGTGAGTGGCCGCAGCGACCTCGACTGGGAGGACGCGATCCGGCTCGACCTCGACTACGTGCAGCACCGTTCGCTGTGGGTCGACCTCAGGATCCTCCTCCGCACCGTGCCCGCTGTGCTCCGCGCACGCGGCGCTTACTGAGTTCGGGAGTCCAGATGCCGGTCCGCGTCCTCCACGTCGTCGAGTCCCTCGGCGGGGGTGTCCTCAGCTCCGTGCTCGCGATGGTCGGCTCCACTCCGGATCTCGACCACTACCTGGCCGTCTGGCCGCGGCGCAGCCACGCCGACACCGGCGACCGGCTGGTCGCGTTCACCAGCACCACGACCCTGTCGAGCTCGCCGGCCCTCGCGATGCGCGAGCTGCGCGACCTGGTCCGCACGCTGCGCCCCGACCACGTGCACGCGCACTCGTCGTACGCCGGGATCCTGGTCCGAACCGTGGACCTCGGCGTGGACGTGGTCTACAGCCCGCATTGCTTCGCCTTCGAGCGGCGCGACCTCAGCCCAACCACCCGCACCATCGTCCGCGGGGTCGAGCGAGGGTTGGTGTCGCGGACCGCGATGCTCGTCGCCTGCTCGCCGCACGAGGCCCGGCTGGCCGCAGACCTTGGGCATCGCAACGTCGTGATGGTGCCCAACCGTGCCGGTTCGCGGACCGCTTTCCGCGCCCGCTACTCCGACCGGTTCCGCGTCGTCACGGTGGGCCGCATCGCTCCGCAGAAGGACTGGCGCTACCTGCTCGCGGTGAAGGGCTACCTCGAGGAGGTGCTCCGCCGGCGGGTCTCCTGGCAGTGGCTCGGCGGTGGCGACGCCGCCGAAGAGCGTGCGCTCCGCGAGCACGGCGTGGACGTGGCCGGCTGGCTGCCGCGCGGCGAGGTCGTACGACGGCTCGGCGACGCCCAGGCCTACGTGCACACCGCGGCGTGGGAAGGGGCTCCGATCAGCATCCTCGAGGCAACGGCGGTCGGCCTGCCGATCGCCGCCCGGAGCATCGCGACGCTGAAGAGCCTCGACGTTCCCGGCCTCGCCGTCACCGCCGCCGATCTGGCGGCCCGGATCGCCGACCTCCACTCACCGGCCCTCTGGGCGGCCGAGCAGGAGCGCTCTCTGCTGTTCGACGCGGCCCACACGGCCGACCGGCAGCGGGAGCAGCTCCACGCCGCCTACCGGCACGCCCATGCACCCCTAGCCCTCAGATAGGAATGCCCATGTCGACGACATCCGTTGCCCCCGCCGAGCAGAGCACCGCGCCCCCCACGGCCGTGCGCGGTGGGTTCCGAGCGCTGGGCACCCTGCTGTGGCGCCGCAGGTGGATCGTCCTGCTCGTCTTCGCACTGGTCGCGAACGCCATCGCCGCGGGCCTGGTCCTCGCCGACCGGGAGTACACGGCATCGGCGCGGATCGCTGCCACCCCGCAAGACTCCGCGCCCTCGCCAGCCAGCTACGAGGACCTGCTGGGCACGGTCGCCGACGTCGCGCATTCGTGGCCGGTGCTCGAGGAGGTGTCCGAGCAGGTCAACGGACGGTCGGCCGACCAGCTGCGTGACGACGTCGAGGGCGAGGTCGTGTCGGGCACCGTGATCGTGCAGGTGTCGGTCACCGACACCGACCCCGACTTGGCGGCCGAGATCGCCAACGAGATCGTCGCAGTACTGCCTGACCACGACCCGAGCAGCGGCGCGTTCGAGTATCACGTGACCGAGCAGGCCGTGGCTCCCGACGAGCCGAGCTCGCCGAACGTCCCGATAACGGTCCTTGCGGGGCTCGGTCTGGGGCTGGTGCTCGCCGTCGCGGCCGCCGTCGCGGCGGACCGGATCTTCCGCACTGTGTCCGATCCCGAGGAGATGGGTGAGGTCTCCGAGACCACCGTCCTCGGAGTGATCCCGAAGCCCGCCGACCCCCACGGCCTGCCCGCGATCGACGACCTGGCGGAGGAGTACCAGGCCATCCGCGCGCTGCGGTTCGCGATCGAGTTCGCCAGCGCCGAGGACCCGACCCGGCTGCTGGTCGTCACGTCGGCCAGCGGGTCGGACCCGTCGTCCGGCTGGATCGAGGTCAACCTGGCGGCCGCGCTGGCCGAGGTGGGCCACCGGGTGCTCGTGGTCAACACCAACCGCGACGGCGATGTGCACCCGACGCTGGAGGCGCCCGGCGAGCCCGGCCTGTACGACGTGCTCGCCGGCGAGACCAGCCTCGTGGAGGCCGTTCGTCGTGGTCCGACCGAGCTGGTCGACGTACTGCCGCTCGGGCGGGCAGAACTGGCCGCCCCCAGCCTTCTCGAGATGCGGTTCGGTGTGCTGCTGGAGGACTCCGAGGACGACTACGACGTGGTCATCGCGCACGCCGCTCCGGTGTCGACCTCGGAGGACGCCCGCTTCATGGCGATCCACGGCGCGCTCCTTCTCACCGCGCCGTCGGGCACCGTGCACCCACGGTTCGTGCGCCGCGCCGCCGAGCACCTGCGCGGGGTCCGGCTGCGAATCCTGGGGAGCGTGCTCCTGGGCGTCCGCCCGTCCCGTCGTCCGCGTCGGAGTGTGACGTGACCCGGCGGCGCGCGGGCCGGCTCCGGGTCACGATCGTCCAACAGGGCGACGTCCTCGGCGGTGCCGAGCGCTGGCAGCTCCGCCTTGGAGACGCCACCGACCGGCTCGACGTCAGCGTGCTCGGACTGGGGTACGGGCCGGCGACGGGCGAGTGGACCGCTCGCGGCTGGCCGGTGGTCACGCTCCCGAACGAGCGTCGCGCCTTCCGGTTGGCGGCGATGTCCGCGCGCGCCGGGCACGCGCTGCGCCGGCTCCGCCCGGACGTGGTGGTGGCGCACGGTGTGAAGGCCGGGCTGGTCGCTGTTCCGGCTGCCCGTCTGCTCGGCATCCCGGTCGTCTGGGTACGCCACGACGCGTCGTTCTCCGGCCGGCTCACGGCGCTCCTCGACCGTCTGACCGACGGTCAGGTCGCGACCAGCAGCTGGCTCCTCGAGGGTGGAGCCGCCCGCGGCACCCTGGTCCTGAACCCACCGCGGATGCCGCCACCGATGCCGCGGGACGTCGCCCGTGAGCGGCTCGGCATCACGCTGGGCACGGGCGAGCTGCTGCTGGGCATGGCGACGCGGATCACCCGCTACAAGGGCATCGAGGACGCCGTCCGCGCGCTGGCGCAGCCCGCCGCTGGCGCGTGGGTGCTGGCGGTCGCGGGGATCGACGACCCGGCGGACCGCGACGAGCACGACCGCCTGTTGAAGCTGGCCGCCGAGCTCGGCGTCGCCGACCGGGTCCGGTTCCTCGGCGAGGTCCCCGACTTCCACCGCTGGGTAGGCGCCTTCGACGCGGTCGCCGTGCTCACCCGGCCGACTCCCGAGGTGCCGTGGGCCCGCGAGGGGTTCGGGATGTCCGCGCTCGAGGCGCTCACCGGAGGAGTGCCGGTGGTCGCCACCCCGCCGGTGGACGACATCGCCGGCCGCGGCGGCCTGGCGGTCTGCGCCGAGAGCCCGAGTGAGCTCGCGCAGGCGCTCGAAACCCTGGCCGACGAGGACGCCCGGCACCGGATGGCCGCGGCCGCACACCAGCGGGCTCTGGAGTTCCCGGACGCCGCCCGGGCCGCCGGACGGCTGGTCGACTTTCTCGCCCAGGTGGCGCACCGGCCCGGAGCCGGCCACCACGCCACCGAGCCTCCGATGAGCGTCGTGACCACGGTGCTCAACGACGCGGACGGTCTGGCCGATCTGCTGACCGCCCTGGTGCCACAGCTGGGCCCGGACGACGAGCTGCTCGTGGTGGACGGTGGCTCCACCGAGGACACGACGGCCGTTGCACGAAGGGCCGCCGAGGTCGACCCGCGCGTCCGGCTCTACGTCGAGCCCGGGGCGGGCATCTCGCGCGGTCGCAACGTCGGCATCGCACTCGCCCGGCACCAAGCCGTGGCGTGCACCGACGCCGGTTGCGTTCCGGACCCGGACTGGCTCTCGGCACTGCGTCGCGCGTTCGACCGGCACCCCGAGGTCGCCCTGTGGACGGGTACCTACCGGGTCGCGGCGCACAAGCCGTGGGAGCTGGCCCTGGCCGCGGTCGGGTATCCCTCGGTCGAAGAGCTCGGGCGACCGACACCCCTCGTCCGGGCCTACGGCCGCTACCTCGGGCGCCGCTTCGACGCGTCGATGCCCACCGGTCGCTCGGTGGCTTTCCGCCGCCCGGCGTGGCGGGCCGCGGGCGGCTATCCCGAGCACCTCGCAACGGGCGAGGACGTGCTCTTCGGACGGCGCATCGTGGCCGCCGGGCACCCGGCGGCCCTGGTCCGCGACGCCGAGGTCGTCTGGGCGCAGCGACCCACGCTGCGCAGCAACCTGACCATGCTGCGCCGGTACGGCGAGGGCAGCGGCTACTCGCTCGACGGCCGGTTGATGGGCCGAGACCTCACCCGTGCGGTCGCCTACGCGGGGGGCGCCGCACTCGTGGCCGGCGGCCGACCGGCTGCTCGTTCACTCGTCGCGGCGGGCGCCGCGGCGTACCTCTCCCTGCCCGTGGTCCGTGCCCTTCGGGGCCGGTCGCCGCTGGCCACCGCGGCCCTGGTGCCGCCGCTCGCCGCCGCGCGCGACCTCGCGAAGGCCTACGGCGCTCTCACCGCGGCGGCCCGGCGCCGACGCGCAAGAGGTGGCCGATGATTCCGCCCGCGCTCCCGCTCTCGATCGGGGCCGTGGTCGTGCTGCTGCCCTTCGGTGACACCAGCGTGCCCGGCCTGGGTCTGCCGTTGGTGTACGTCGCGATGATGGTCCCAGCCGGCCTCGCCCTGCGCAGCCTGGTGCGGCATGACGCCCGGGTGCCGCCGTCGCTCGTCCTGCTCGGATCCGCTCTCGGCCTGGTGGCCGGCATGGTCTCCACCGCCGTCGGGATCGTGCCTGATCGGTCCGTCCACCTGGTGGTCGTTTCGTTCATCACCCTGGGGTACGCGGTGGCTGTGCTGTTCGCCTTCCGGCCGGGTCTCGAGGTCGACGGTGCCGACCTCCTGGTGGTGGTCGGCGGCGTGGTTGCCGCCCTCGCCATCACCTCGACGGGGAAGCTGCAGGCCGCGGAGGGCGGCAGCGTCGTCGTCGGTCGGCTGACCGGGCCGTTCGTCCAACCCAACGAGCTGGGGCTGTTCTGTGCCGCGCTGCTGCCGCTGGCACTGGCCTGTGTGGTCACGTCGGTCCGCGGGCGACGCACGGTCGTGCTTGGGCTGGCCGCGACCTGCCTGGCCATCGCCTGCGTGATGAGCATGTCCCGCGGCGCCTGGCTCGGTGCCAGCGCCGCGCTCGTCCTCCTTGCCGTGTGCGAGCCGACGACCCGGCGCGTGCTGGCCGCCGTCGGGCTGGCCATCGCCACCACCTGCGTGACAGCGCTGACGGTGCCGCCGGGCACGGCCGTCCTCGGCGCGCTCGGGTCCCGGATCCGGTCCCTGGGCGATCCGACCCAGAACCAGTACGACGACCGCCCGCTCACCTGGGCGGAGGCGGTCCGGCAGGCCGGCGAGCACCCGTGGTTCGGCGTCGGGCCGGGGGGCTTCAACGAAGCAGCCACGGACTCGGCGAGCGCGATCTCGGCACAAGCTCCCGATCACGCGCACAACCTGCTGCTCACGGTGTTGACCGACCGCGGGGTGGTCGGCGTCGCGCTCGGGCTGATCGTCGTGGTCGGTTGCGGGACCGCCGCCCGTCGCCACCTGTCGGCGCGTCCGGGCCGGGACCGAGCCTCCACCGTGCTCGGGACCCGCAGCGTGGCGGTCGTCGCTGCCCTCACGGCGGTCGCGGTCCATGGGGCCATCGACATGCCACTGCGCAATCCGATCGTGTCCGGCCTGGTCTGGACGCTCATCGGGATGGTGATGGTCGCCGAGACCACCCGACCGGCCGACGGGGAGTCCGTCGAGGTCGGCCCAGACGTGCGACGTGACCTCGTCACAAGGAGCCCGAAGTGAACACGTCGGTGTTGATGGCGACCAGAAGCGTGCTGCGGCAGCGCGAACAGTGGCGGTACGTCTCTCTGCTACTCGGTTGCCTGGCGTTGGTGGTCGTCCTCGGGCTCCAGCTGATCCTGCTCATCCCGACGACCTACACCGCCACGAGTGCGATCGCGTTGCGCCCACTGACGGCCGAGCAGTCCGCCGACAACATCGAGATGCAGGCGCACGAGTACAGCGTCGCGCTCGGGGCGAAGGAGGCCGCCGCCGAGGTGGTGCACGCGATCACGACCTCCGGAAACCGACCAGACGTCTCGGTGACCGCCACCCAGGACTCGGGGACGTCGACGGTGCGGATCAAGACCTCCTCGACCGACCGGGATGCGGCGGTCGACGTCGCCAACGGGCTGGCGGCCAAGGCGGAGGAGATCGGTAAGGACGACGAGACCGCTCAGGTGATCGTGGTGGTGGAGGCCGGGACCGAAGGGGTGACGTCGGAGCCGCCACGTCAAGCTCTACATCGCCGCTCTTCTTGCCATCTCTGGACTGGTGCTGGCGGGTGGCCTCTACCGGATCAGGGAGCGCACCTCATGAGTCGCCGACCAGTACTGGTGCTGATGTACCACGGCATCGACCGGGTGCCGACCGAGCGCGACCCACACGCCATGTTCGTCACGCCGGCCGCGTTCCGTGCCCAGATCGAGCGGCTGCTCGAGGCCGGCCTCACCCCCATCAGCGAGCTCGTCTACCTGGCCGGCATCCGGGGCGGGCCGTTACCCCGGAAGCCCGTGCTTATCACGTTCGACGACGGCTACACGGGTGTCGGCGAGCACGCCGCCCCGCTCCTCGCGTCGATCGGCGTGCCAAGCGTGCTCTACGTGCCGGCCGGGCTGCTCGGTGGCACCTCGACGTGGTTGGAACCCCGGCATCAACACGCGTTGATGTCGGCCGACGAGGTGCGCGAGGTCGCGCGGCAGGGAATGTCGGTGGGCGCTCACGGCTTCGACCACAGCGACCTGACAGGGCTGCCCGACAGCGACGTACGACGACACACCCTGGAGACCAAGGTCGCGCTGGAGGGCGTGGTCGGGGAGCCGGTTCGGTCGTTCGCCTTCCCGTACGGCGCCCACGACCGGCGCGTTCGAGAGGCGACGCGCTCGGCCGGCTACCAGGCCGCCTTCGCCGTGCACGACGCGGTCGACGAGTTCGCCGTACGGCGGGTCGATGTCAACGCGCTCGACACGATGCGCACGTTCGGGTTGAAGCTGCGCCGGTTCTATCCGGCCGCCCGCAGCGCAACCGACCGGTTCCCGGCGGCCCGTAGGTTTGCTCATGACCTCCTTCGGAGGACGCCGCGGGACGGCCAGGGCGATCCGCCGGTTCCGGCAGGCGCGCGATGACGGTCCTGATGCAGCGCGTCCTGATCGTCCTGCTCGCCGCGGTGCTGGTCGCGTGGGTGCTGGCCTCGACGATCCCCGCCGAGATCGGCACGGTGGCGGAGCCGACCGGTCCCGGTGCGGGACCGAAGCCCTCCGAGCCGGTCGAGCCGCCCCCTGACGCCAAAGAGGACCGAGTCGCAGACCACGGCCTCGGTGTCCAACTCTCCGCGCATCACGGCGTCGACGCCGCGCCGGCGCTCGCCGTGATGGAGCGGCTCCAGCAGGCCGGCGCGCGCTGGGTCCGCATCGACGTCGGCTGGTCCGCTCTGCAGCCCGACGGTCCCGGACCCTTCGAGCAGTGGTACGTCGAGCTGCTCGACGAGGTCATCGCCGGTGCCCGCGAGCGTGATCTGCGGGTCATCGTCTCTCTCTGGCTGACGCCCGCCTGGGCGTCGGACAGCGGCAGCCTGTACGCGCCGCCGAGCAACGTCTCCGACTACGCCAACGCGATCGGCACCACCGCCCGGCGGTGGGGGGACGACGTCGCGGCCTGGGAGGTGTGGAACGAGCCGAACTTCGCCACGTTCTTCGAGGGCGCCGACCCCGCGACGTACACCCGGCTGCTGTGCGCGGCGTACCGCGCGGTCAAGGGGCACGACGACTCACCCGTCCTCTTCGGTGGCCTGATGTACAACGACGATGCGTGGCTGGCCGATGCCTACCGGGCCGGGGCCAAGGACTGCTTCGACGCCCTGGCGACCCATCCGTACGTCGGGCCCAGCGACGCCGCTCCGGACACCCCGTCGGTCGGAGCCATCTGGCGGCTCACCCACACGCCGGCGATGCGAGAGGTGATGGACGAGTGGGGCGACACCGAGAAGCGGATCTGGGTCACCGAGCTCGGCTGGTCGTCGGGTCCGGACAACCTGGGCAACACCTGGGACCGGCCGGTGACAGCGCAGCAACAGGCCCGTTTCCTCCGCCAGGCGGTTGCGCTGATCCGGACCGAGTACCCCTACGTCGGCCCCATCATCTGGTACCGCGACGTCGACGGCCCGACCGACTCCTACCAAGACGGTTTCGGCCTCCTGCACCCCAACCTCAGCCGGAAGCCGGCATGGTCGGCGTTCCGGGCGGCCGTCCGTGGCAACGGGGCGTGACCGTGCTCGCACCCGCGCCCCGCGCACCCACCGCCCCGACCGCCGTCACCGGAGCTGGGTGGTTGGCGACGGGCGCGGTCGTGTCGAAGACCGCGCAGACCGTCGTACTGCTGGTGTTCGCCGCCGTGCTGGCACCGGACGCCTTCGGCGTGATCTCGCTCGGCGCGGTGGCTCTCAATGTCACGACGGTGCTGGCGGACCTCGGCACTGGCACCGCGCTGGTGCACTTCCGCGGTGAGGCCGAGCGAGCAGCCCGGACAGCGGTGACCATCGCGCTGACCACGTCGCTGGGCCTGGTCCTCGTCGCGTGGACCGCCGCCCCGTGGCTCTCCCGCCAGTTGCAGGCGGGCGACCTGGGCACCGACGTGCTCCGCGGCGTGGTGCTGTGCGTCCCGCTTGCTGCTGTCGCCGGTGTCAGCGGCGAGCTCCTCCGCCGGGCCCTCGACTTCCGGCGCCGGGTGATCCCGGACATCGTTGGCAACGCGGTCGGAGCCGGTGCGGCGATCGCTGCGCTGGCGGCTGGGGAGGGCGCCTACTCGCTGATCTACGGGCAGCTGACCCAGGCGGTCGTCGTCCTGCTCCTCTACTGGTGGATGCACCCCCCGGTGCGGATGGGCTGGTCGGGCAGCGACGCCGGTGTGCTGATGTCCTACGGAGCGGGTATCGCGGGTAGTGGCCTGGTCACACTGGTCGTGCTCAACGTTGGCCACGTCTTCGTTGCCAACCGCCTCGGTGTGCATGAGGTCGGCATCTACTCGATGGCGTTCCGGATCGCCTACATGCCCTACCTCCTCATCGCGATGGTCATCGGTGGTGCGCTGCTCGCGCACTTGTGTCGGATGCGCGGCGCGAACGTGGGGCGGGCCGCGATCGACGCGGCGGTGCGCGTGCACGCGCTCGTCGTACCCGCGTACGTCGGGATGATCGTGTTCGCGCCACAACTGGCGCTGCTCGGGGAGAAGTGGGCGCCAGCGGTGCCCGCGCTGAAGTGGCTGGCCGGGTACGGGCTCCTCCTCAGCGGGTTGGAGGTGCTCCTTGTCGCGCTCAAGTCGGTCGGGCGGACCTCGGACGTCGTGCGTCTCAGTGCGCTGCACCTGCTCGTCGTGGTGGTGCTGCTGCTGGTCTACGTCGACCGTGGCGTCACGGCCGCCGCGGAGGCGCAGTTCGTCGCCGGTGGGGTGACCCTGATCGCTGCCGGCGTCGTGGTGAGCCGACGCGTGCCCGGCACCGAGTGGCCGGTCCTGGCCCGACGACTGGCTCCGGTGGCCGTCGCCGCCGGGTCGCTCGCCGTCACCGCACTCGCGTTGCAACGCCTCTTCCCGTGGGGCGAGGTGTCGGCGACCGGCCTGGTCGTGGTGGGGACGGTCTCCGTCGTGGCGTACACCGGCACTCTGCTCGCGCTGGACCGGTCGGACCTGACCGGTCTCGCCTGGCTGCGCAGGCCGAGCAGGCTGCGCCGGCCGCCCCAGGTTGCCCTGTACGGCGCCATCGTGACGCTCGGACTGGGGGCCGGGGCGCTCGCCGTCGCCGCGCCGCACGCCGTGCTGTCGGTGCTGGTCGTGACCGCGGCGGTGGTCGCCGCCGTCCACCGGGTCGAGTGGGCCGCGATCGCCTACGTCGTCGCGGAGCCGTTCGGAGACCTGCTCCGCGGGGTCCACCCGGCCGCGGTCAAGCTGGCCGGTGCGCTCCTCTTCGTCTCCTGGCTGGCCCGGCTCGCGCGCGATCCGCACCCCAGGGGTCTGCGGCACCCGGGCATCTACGCCGTCGGCGCGCTGGTCGTGGCACTCATGGCCTCGTTGGTCGTCCACGGCGCCGACCTGACGACCGCGCAGGACCATGCGGTCAGCTACCTCTCCTACGCCCTGGTCGTCGTGGTGCTGGTCGACACCATTCGTCGCGCCCGGCCGGACCCTGTCACGTTCGCGCGCAGGCTCGGTCTCGCCTTCCTGGTCTCCTGCACCGCCGCCGGCGCGGTCGCCGTCATCGACTTCCTCGCCGACGGGGGTCGCGCCGCCGGTCCGCTGGCCGACCCCAATGATCTGGCCTTCTTCATGATCGCCGCGCTGCCGTTCGCCCTGATGGCGGCGCGGCGCTCGGTGGTCGTGACCTCCGCATGGGCCGCTTGCGGTGCCGTGCTCGTGGTCGCCACGTTCGCGACCTTGTCCCGCGGGGCACTCCTGGGGCTGGCCGTGATGGTCGCGGTCGCGCTGCTGCTCGGCGCAGTCCGTCTGATGACGGTGCTGGGTGTCGGCGTCGTCGCAGCGGTGGTGCTGGGTGTCCTGTGGGTCTCCCACGCCGATGTCGTCGGGCGCAGCATCGAGGAGAAGCAACACGTTGCCGAGACCAACATCGACCTGCGGGTCACGACCGTGACGATCGCGGCGGCGATGACGACCGACAGCCCCCTGCTCGGCCAGGGGCCGGGCGGGTTCGAAGCCGCCATGCCCCGGTTCGTCCCGGCCGGAACCACCGACGTGCAGCAGACGGTCGCGCACCAGATGTACCTCGACGTGAGCGCAGAGCTGGGCCTGTTCGGGCTCGGCGCGTTCCTAGCCGTGCTGGTCCTCGGCATCCGCGGCGCGCTACGCGCCCGCTCGTTGCCGGATCGCCGCCGGCTCGCGGACGCCGTCGTCATCGCGCTGTCCGGCACGCTGGTGTCGGCCTGCTTCCTCAGCGAGCAGTTCTACCTGCCTGTCTGGCTGCTCGTCGCGCTAGGCATCGCGCTCGACCCGGCACCCGTCGACCGGCTCAGGAGGTCGTGACCGTGCGCGTGCTCCAGCTCGTGACCCAGGCCAGAGGAGGTCCGGTCGACCACGCCGTCGACCACGCCGTCGAGCTCGCGCGCCTCGGCCACGAAAGTCACCTGGTGGGGCCTCGCCTCGTGAGCCAGAACGACCCTCCCGACGACCGGCTCGCTGCCGCCGCCGATTTCGGCGTGCACGTCCACGCGGCCGGGATCAGCAGCAAGATCGATCTGGCAGGTAACCAAGCCTTCGCCGAGGTGGTCGCCAGGGTCCGACCCGACGTGATCCACCTCCAGGACCGGCGTGCCGGGCTCGTCGGCCGACTGCTCGCGGTAAGCCGGGGGGTCCCGTCGGTCTACACCCTGCACGGCGTGCCCGACGAGTTCGCCCGGCTGGTGCCGGGCAACCTTGCCGTCGCCCCGGCGGGGGTACGCGACCGGTGGCAGTACCTGTGGCTCGAGCGGCTGCTCGCCCGCGCTCCGCGCTCGATCGTGGTGACCCCTTGTGAAGCGATGGCGCAGTACGCGCATGAGCACGTCGGCGTACCCGTCGACCGCGTGCGTACGGTGCCCAACGGCGTCGGCCCCGGATGGCTGTCAGGGAGCGGACGACCGCGGCCGGCGCCGGTCGGCCGGTCGGTCCGGGCGACCTGGCTCGGCGTCATGCAGCCCGTGAAGAGGGTTCCCGACCTTGTGCGAGCGGCGGCGCGCGTGCCCGACCTGGAGCTGGAGCTGGTCGGCGACGGCCCCGAGCGCGGGCGAATCGAGCGGACCGTGGCGGCGGCCGGGAGCGCCGACCGAGTCCACTTCGCGGGCTACCGTCCCGACCCCAGGCCCTGCCTGCGCGACACCGACATCGCCGTGCTCACCTCGGCCGCCGAGGCGTGCCCGATGGCCCTGTTGCAGGCGATGGCGTGCGGAGTACCGGTCGTGGCCACCCGCGTAGGCGGGGTACCCGAGATCGTCCGCAACGGCGTCGACGGCATTCTCGTCGATCCGGGCGCTGAGGACCAGCTGGTCGCCGCGCTCTCGATGCTCACCTCGGACCCCGCACTCCGTCGCCGGCTCGGTCAGGCCGGACGGCGTCGGGTGGAGGAGCATTTCGACGTCCGCACAAGTGCCCGGTCGTTGCTTGTGATCTACGAGGGGCTCGCGACATGAAGGTGCTCACCGTCATCTCCGAGCTCGGCGTCGGCGGCGCCGAGGTCGTCGCGGTGACGCTCGCGTCCGCCGCGGTCGCCGAGGGCCATGACGTCGTGGTCGCGAGCGGGCCTGGTCACCGCATCGCGGATCTCGGCCCCGCCGGCGTGCAGCACCTTCCCGTCCCCCTCGTCGGCCGCAGACCGGTCGATCTCGCGCGCACCCTCGGTCGGCTGCGCTCGGTAGGGCGGGTCGACCTCGTGCACGCCCACAACCCCAAGGCAACACTCCTCGCGCGGCTGGCGGTCGGCCCAGATGTGCCGATCCTCACGACCCTCCACGGGGTGCCCACGGCGGAGCGGGCCCGGGCCGCGCGGCTCCTCCGGTGGGCCTGCGACCGAGTGGTCGCGGTGTCGCCGTACGTCGGTGACCGGCTCGCCCGCGACGGCTTTCCGGCCGCGCGGATCGAGGTCGTCAACAACGCCGTCGCGCCGCCGCCGCCGTACCCCCGGGAGAGGGCGCGCGCCGAGCTTGGCCTGGCAGCGGACGGCGTCGTGGGGCTTTGCCTGGCCCGGATGGTCGACCAGAAGCGGCACGACCTGCTCATCGATGCCTGGTCCTGGATCGGCGCGCCCGGCGTGCTGCTCTTGGCCGGCGATGGGCCGCGTCACGCCGAGGTGGCCGCCGCCGTGGCGCGCCGTGGCCTCGGACCCCGAGTCCGACTCCTCGGTGAGCGCTCCGACGTACCGCGACTGCTCGCCGCCAGCGACTTCCTCGTCCTGCCCACCGACTGGGAGGGCCTGCCGATCTCGGTCCTGGAGGCGCTCTCCGCGGGGCTTCCCGTGGTCGCCTCGCGGGTGCCTGGCCTGGTCGAGCACTTCGCCGGCGCGGTGCGGTTCGTCGAGCCGGGCTCGGTCGCCTCGCTCGTCGAGGGACTGCACGAGGTCCTCTGCAGTCCGGCGCTCCGCTCCGGGCTGGCCGCCCGCGGCCGCGTCGCCGTCGAGGGGTACGGCGCGGCCGCGATGGTCGCCCGCTACCGCGATATCTACGCACGACTTGCCGGTTTGCCGACCGGTCAGCTGATGGGCACGGGAGGAAGCTGATGAGTCCCTGGAACGACAGACGGCGGTCGATGTGGCTGCTTTACACCGGTTTGGTATTCATCGTGGTCGCGGCCGTCCTGGGGTACCTCGCGCTCACCGGCGTGGTCGGCGATTACGACGATGACGACGGCGGGGGAGGGTCCGGAGTGTCCCCCTCGCTCAGTACGCCGACGACCGACGGCGATCCCGACCCGCGGCCCGCAGTGCTCGAGGTGGTCACGTGGGGTCGGTCGAGCGGACAGCTGGCGGTCGTGGTCCGCAACAACTCGGGCCGGCATCTCGACCGGGCGCGGTTGCGGATCACCGCCCGAAACTCCGATGGCGACGTCGTGCTGAAGAGCTCCGGCACGCCGCGGGACGTCTGTTGCACGGTGGTCGGTCTGCCTCCGGGGGGCGAGTTCGGGCTCTTCGCCGAGCTGAACGCCGGCGTCGGTCCCATCGCCGCGGTGGAGGTCGCGTCGCTGGAGGTCGGGGGCCGCCAGCCCGGCTCGGAACCGCGGGTGTCGGTGCGCAACACCGGTCTCCAGCGCTACGACGACGACACCGTTGTCACCGCCGAGCTCACCGCGCGGGGGTGGCTCTCGGGCTACGTCGCCGTCCAGGCGATCCTGACCGACGCCGACGGAGAGGTGGCCCAGGTGATCTCCGGCCGTTTCTACTGCTTCGAGCGCGGCACTCCTCGCGAGGTCCGGCTCCACCTGTTCCACGGCGTACCCCGGTCGCTGAGGCTGGACCGAGTCGTCGCCTTCCCGATCCCCATCGGTGTGAGGCCTCATGTGCCCGGAAAGTGCCGCTGAAATGGACGCCCTGAAGAGGCATCGCGAGGATCCCGGCCTGATCGTCTACGAGGCCAACACCCTCCGCGACGTGGAGCGGATCCGGCGCGAGGTCGAAGGCCGGCGGTGGGCGGCCCGCCACGGGATCCCGACCGCCGAGACCGTCGCCAAGGACCCCGACGATCGGTGGCTGGTCAGCCGGAGGATCCGGGACGATCCTGGCGAGCCGTCGACGTACGTGGCCGCGGCGTTCGACATGGCGCAGCGCATCCAGGGCCTGCCCCACCCGCGCTTCACAACGGCGGGCTCGACCTGGCGTGCGTCGCGGTGGTCTCTGCCGGCTCGGGTGAGGCGACTGCTGCGCGCGGGCATCGGCCTGCGGACATTTGTGGTCACGCGCAGCGCCTACGAGCGGCTATCCTGCGACACCACGCTGCACAACGACTACCACCGCGACAACGTGCTCAACACCTCCGGCAGCCTTGGCCACGTCACGGTGGTGGACTGGGAGTTCACAGCCGTCGGGCCGCGACACCAGGACCTGGTCCGGCTGATCGTGGACCTGCGCGACCTGGCCACGGCACGCGACGCGTGGGACCTTCTCGTCGGGTCGGTGTCGGCCGCTGAGCGGCCGGCGCTGGCGACCCTGCTGCGGTGGCTTGCCCTGCGCACCTACGCCAGTGAGGTCACCGTCCGACCGTCGGTGCTGGACCCCGCCAAGTGCGAGCGACGGCGCATGCGCTGGCTGGACGCGCAGGAGTGGGCGGGAGAGCTGGCACCGGTCGCATCGGTGAGAAGGGGGGATGATGACTGACCACCTGGTACCAAGCATTACGGTCGGCGACGACGCGGTCGCGACGCTGGACCGGCTGGCGCCGTACATCGATCGGCGCAGTACCGCCTTTTGCACGTCGTACGCGTGGCTCGCCGCCGCCACCCGCCACCTTCCTGGGACCCCCGTCGCGGTCACCGTGCACTCCCTGGACCAGCCGGTCGCGCTCGCCGCGCTCACGGTGACGCACCGGCGCGGCGTCCGACGCATCGAGCTGCTCGGTGGCGACCTCAACGACTACGGTCCGCTCTTCCACGACGACCATGAGGCGGCGGTCACGCTCGCCGAGGCCATCGCCGGGTGGGTCCTCGAGCAGCGACGCTGGCAGCTCGCACTCGGACAGCTGGACGCGGGCGACCTGGTGCTGCCCGCCCTCGCGAAGCGGCTGCCCGGCGCGGTGGTGGAGGCTGGGCCGCCAATGCCGCAGATCGTCCGGGTCGGCACCGAGTACCTGATCAGCCGCAACCGGCGGAAGAACGTCAACAACGCCACCAACCGGATCACGGCCGACGGTCGCACCTGGGAGAGGGTCGTCGTCGGCGACGCCGAGAACCTCGAGCGGTGGCTGCCCGCGATGGTGAGGCTGCGCCGTGGCCGTGATCACGCGTCGGGGCGCCGCAGCCACCTCGACGAGCCCGCGGTGCTCGCGTTCTACGAGGCCGTCGTTCGCGACGCTGTGCCGCGGGGCCGGGCGGCGATCAACCTGCTGGTGGTCGACGGCGAGGTCGCCGGCTACGCCCTGGCGATGTACGACGGTGCGGCGCACCGGCTCTTCGATGGCCGCGTTGCCGAGGACTTCCAGCGCTACCGCGGCGGGATGGTGTGCGACCTGATGGCGGTGAGGCGGGCGGTCGAGGACCCGGACGTGACCACCTTCGACTGGCTGCGCGGGAGCACGCCGTCGAAGTTCGCCAACTACGAGGTCCGGCGGGTGGGACTGCAAGCCGCCTCATGCGCGCTGGTGACCGTCGTCCAGGACTGGGAGGACGCCGCGCGGCGGCGGATCAAGGCCGCACTACCGGAGGCGGCCGTGCGCAAGCTCGTGGCGCGATGACCGCGACCGAGGAGAACCCGGCCACGCTCCGCCGTACCGGCGCGGCGGTCCTCGCCCTCGGCGCGTCCGAGCTGCTCGGCAAGATCGCGACGTTCGTCATGTTCCTCGTCCTGGCGCGGCTGCTCGGCGTCGCCGACTTCGGGGTGCTCTCCTTCGGGCTGAGCCTGGGCCTGCTGCTCGCGGTGCTGTCCTCGCTCGGCCTCGACTCCCGGGTGGTCCAGCTCGGGAGCGCGCAGCCGGAGCTGCTCGACCGCTGCTACGGCGCGCTGGTGGCCATCCGGGCGCTGCTCTCGGCGGCCGTGATGTGCGTGACCACGGCGGTGCTCGTGTTCACGATGAGCGGTCCGGATGCGTTCGCGGTCGCCCTGCTGGTGGCCAGCTGCCTGCTCGACACCTTCGTCGACGCCTCCCGGGCGGCCTGTGGTGCGCGGCAGCGACAGCAGCTCTCCGCCGTCGTACTGGTGGTGCAGCGGTTCGCGGCGCTCGCCCTAACGGCGGGTGCCGTAATGGTGACGGGAAGCGCCGGACGCGCCGCGCTGGGCTACTTCCTCGCGACCTGCGTGGGCGTGGTCGGGATGCACGTCGCGGCGCGGCGCGCGGGTGCGCGACCGCGGATCCGCGGCAGCCATGCCGAGGCGAGGATGGTCCTCCAAGCGGCGCCGGTCATGGGGTTGGGCGCGATCGCCGCGATGGGGGTGTTCCGGCTCGACGCCGCACTGATCGGGGTCGTTCTCGGCATGGGGGCGGTCGGCGTCTACGGCGCGGGCTACCGGGTGTTCGAGTCGATCCTGTTCGTGAGCTGGACGTTGTCGCGCGTGTACATGCCGGTGATCGCGGCCCGGCCGGAGGACACCGACCACGTGCGGGTGTGGGCGAGCCGTGCCCTGGTCATCGTGTGCGCGATCTACCTGCCGTACGGCGCGGCGCTGGCCCTGCATGGGGACGACGTCGTCGGGCTGCTCTTCGGCGCCGAGTATGCGCACGCGGGAATGCTCGTCGCGCTGGCTGCGGCGCCGCTGCTCTTCGGCATCGGCCACCTCGGGGCATCGGTGCTCCTGGCGTTGCAGCCGGACCCGGTCGTCCTGCTGGCCAGTGTCGCGGCGCTGCTCGTCAATCTGGCCCTGAACCTGTGGTTGGTCCCCCTGTGGGGACTGACCGCCGCAGCGCTCGCCACCACGCTCGCGTTCCTGGTGCAGTCGGTGATCCTGATGACCGCACTGACTCGGATCACCGGCAGCATCGTGGCCGGCCGCGCACTGGTGGCGGTGGCGGTTGCGACCGGTGCCGCCGCACTCGTCTCGGTGGTGATCGCCGACGCGGTCTTCGCGTTCCTCGCCAGCGCCGTCGTGTTCCTGGTCGTGGGGCTGGTGGGGAGCCGGGTCTTCGACCCTCTCGGCTTCGCCGAGGTCCGGACGGTGCTGGGTCGACCGCTCACGCCGTAGCCAGAGAGTCGGTTGTCACACTTATGCCCGCTGCGGCGTCATATGGGGGAATCCGAAATCTATGAAGGAGAAGCCCCCATGGACGCCCGACTGAACCTCTTCGAGAACCCGGTCGCGATGAAGTTCTTCCAGCGCCTCGCCGCTGCGAACCAGCCCGTCAGCGAGTCGTCGCTGCCGCACGCGACCCAGGAGCTGATGAAGCTCCGCGCCAGCCAGATCAACGGCTGCGGCGTTTGCACCGACATGCACTCCAAGGACGCCACCGCGGCCGGTGAGACCCAGCTGCGCCTCAATCTGGTGGCGACCTGGCGCGAGGCCACGGTCTTCACCGAGGCCGAGCGCGCCGCCCTCGAGCTCACCGAGCAGGGGACCCGGATCGCCGACGCTTCCCTCGGCGTGACCGACGAGGTGTGGGAGCGCGCCACGCATCACTACGACGAGGAGCAGCTCGGGGCCCTGGTCTCGCTGATCGCATCGATCAACGCATGGAACCGGATCAACGTCATCACCCGCCAGCCGGCCGGCGACTACACGCCGGGTCAGTGGGGCTGAGCCGATGAGCGCGATGGAAACCTTCCGACCCGGCGATGACGGGTACGACGACGCAGCCCGGGTCTTCATGGGCCGGTGCACGCCGGCGCTGGTGGTCCGGCCCCGAGACCCGGACGAGGTCGCGGAGGCGATCACGGACGCTGTACGCAACGGCCTCGAGATCTCCGTGCGGTCCGGCGGCCACAGCTTCATGAGCCACGGCACCAACACCGGCGGCGTCGTGATCGACCTCGGACACCTTGATGTCATCGAGGTCCTCGATGCGGAGCGCAGGCGCGTGCGCATCGGGGGAGGGGCCACCTGCTCCAAGGTCGTGGCGGCCCTCGAGCCGCACGGCTGGGGCCTGACGTCCGGCGACACGACCAGCGTCGGGGTCGGCGGAATCACGCTCGGTGGCGGGATCGGCTGGATGGTGCGCCGGCACGGCCTCGCCATCGACAACCTGCACGCCGCCCGGGTCGTGACTGCCGATGGCCGGCTGGTCACCGCCTCGGACGCCGAGAACCCCGATCTGTTCTGGGCGCTGCGTGGCGGCGGGGGCAACTTCGGCGTCGTCGTCGACTTCGACTTCGACTTCGTCGTCCACGAGACGTCGACGGTCCACTAGGGCGCGATCACCTACAGCCTCGGCGACCCGGTCGACCTGCTGACTCGTTGGCGGGACGCGATGCGCGACGCGCCGGACGAGCTCTCCAGCACGCTGGTCCTGCTTCCGCAGTTCCCGGGTGCGCCACCGTCCTCTCAGCTGTTCGTCTGCTACGCGGGCGATCCGGTGCGCCGGTGTCCGAGGCCGATGCGGCGATCGAGCCGCTGTGGAGCTCGGGACGGTCACCGAGCGACCATCACCGAGCGGCGGTACGCCGAGATCCTCGAGGAACCGTTCCGCCCGCCAGGTATCCGGCCGATCGCCCGCAACGCCCTGATGCCCGCGCTCAGCGGCGACGTGATCGCCGCCGTGGTCGCCGTGCACCAGGCGCCGCTGCCAAACGCCGTGGCGATCCGCAGCCTGGGCGGTGCATCGGACGGGTGCCGGCGCACGCCACAGCCTTCGCTCATCGCGATGCCGAGGCGATGGTCTTCCGAGGCGTGTTCCTCCCAGAGGACTCGACGGACCAGGACGTTCACGTCGCGCTGGAGTCCTGGCAGTCGGTGGTTGCACTCGGTTCCGGAACGTACGTCAACTTCCAGGGATCGGCGACCGCAGAGGACCTCACGCTGGCCTACCCGCCGGAGACACTCGGCCGACTCACCGAGGTGAGGCGCGCCTACGACCCGGACAACGTGTTCGCGGGCAACCTCAACATCGAGCCTCAGAGCGACCGGCGAGTGGCCGTCTAGGGCTTCACCGCCAGCACCGGGCAGGTGGCCTCGAGGATCACCCGCTGCGCGACGCTGCCCATCAGCAGCTTGCCCACCGCGGTGCGATGCCGGACGCCGATCACGATCATCTCGGCGTCCGCATCCTCCGCGGCGGCGATCAGCTGGTCGGGTACGTCGGCGCCCATGCCTTGGCGCACCTCCGCCCGGATGTCGAGCCCGGCGAGCTGCGAGCGGAGCTCCTCGATGCGGGCCGCGCCGGCGAACCGCTCATCGACGTAGGCGTCGCCGCGGGTCGCGTTCACCACGAGCAGAGGCAGTTTGCGCAACCGCGCCTCGGCGATTCCGCGGTCGAGAGCGGCATCGCCGTACTCGTTCGGGGTCCAGGCCACCACGATCGCGCTCATCGCAGGCTCATCTCCTCGATCTTCGTCGGCTGCTCAGGTGCCGGCCGGACCCGGTGCATGAGCAGCGGGCCTGCGACGGCGAGCGCGGCGATGGCGTACACGACGATGGCCAGCGTCTCGTTGACGAGCCCGGACGCGTCGCCACCGGAGATCGCCAGCGCCTCGCGGAACCGGGTCTCCATCAGCGGGCCCAGGATGACGCCGAGAATCAGCGGCAGCACGGGGAACGCGAACCGCCGCATCATGAACCCGAGCAGCCCGAAGACGAGCAGCAGGAAGACGTCGAACGCCCGCTGGTTGGTGGCGTACGCGCCCAGTGCGGCGAAGAACAGGATGCCGGCGTAGAGCTGCGGGCGCGGGATGCGCAGCAGCTTTGCCCACAGCGGTGCCAGCGGCAGGTTGATCAGCAACAACATGGTGTTGCCGATCAGCAGGCTGGCGAGCAAGGTCCACACCAGGTCGGCCTGCTCGGTCATCAGCTGCGGCCCGGGCTGGATCCCGAAGGACTGCAGCGCGGCCAGCATGATCGCGGCGGTCGCCGTCACCGGCAGGCCGAGCGCGAGCAGCGGCACGAAGCTGCCGGCCGCGGAGGCGTTGTTGGCCGCCTCCGGTCCGGCCACGCCCTCGATCGCGCCATCGCCGAACTCGCCGCGCTTGCGCCCCAAACGGCGCTCCAGGAGGTAGGAGAGGAACGTCGGCGTCTCGGCGCCGCCGGCGGGTACCGCGCCGAATGGGAAGCCGATCGCGGTGCCGCGCAGCCAGGGCCGCCAGGAGCGGCCCCAGTCGTCGCGGCCCATCCAGGGCTGACCGACCGGGATCACCTCGTGAGGCGTACGCCGCATGTGCGCGGCCACCCATAGCGCCTCTCCGATCGCGAAGACCCCGACGGCGACCACCACGATGTCCAGTCGGACGGCGAGCTGCGACAGGTCGAAGCTCAGCCGGGGCTGCGCCGTGTTGAGATCCATGCCGACCAGGCCGATCGTCAGGCCGAGGAACAGCGCGATGAAGCCGCGCAGCTTCGACGCGCCGAGCACGCTGGTGACCAGCACCATGGAGAGGACCATGACCGCGAGGTACGACGGAGCGCCTATTTCGACGGCGACGTCGGCCAGGGCCGGGGCGAGCAGCGCGACCAGCAGCGTGCCGACCGTGCCGGCGATGAAGGACCCGATGGCCGCGGTGGCCAGCGCCTGGGCCGCCCGTCCGCGCTTGGCCATCTTGTTGCCCTCGATCGCGGTCATCACCGAGGCCGACTCGCCCGGGGTGTTGAGCAGGATCGAGGTGGTGGAGCCGCCGTACATGCCGCCGTAGTAGATGCCGGCGAACATGATGAACGCGGGCACCGGCTCGAGGCTGTAGGTGACCGGCAGCAGCAACGCGACCGCCATCGCAGGCCCGATGCCGGGAAGAACGCCGATGAACGTACCGAGCATGACGCCGATCAGCGCGTAGAGCAGGTACTCGGGCGTGGCCGCGGCCGCGAGACCGTCCCAGAGCAGAGAGAGATCGCCCATCAGAGCACCCCGTCCAGGACGCCCGGGCTGAGCGGGATGTCGAGACCGCTGTAGAAGAGGTACCAGCTGGACACGGCCAGCACCGCCCCGACGAGTACGTCACGGACGAGGGTGCGGCTGCCCAGGGACCAGGCGGACCCGGCGAACAGAACCGCGCCGCTGATCGCCCAGCCGAGCCAGCCCACGGTGGCGATCGTGAACACCAGGGTGCCGACCAGCTTGAGCACCGTTGTCCAGTCCGCCCGCTGGGTGAGGTCGACGTCCTCGCCGGCCTCCGCCTGCGGTACGTCGCCGCGCGCGGTCGCAATGGCCAGCAGCACCGCGAGCCCGAGCAGCACGCTGCCGATCAGGTAGGGGAACGCCCGGGGACCCACCGGGTCGCCGAACCCGACGTTGAGGGTGGTGGCGTCGTAGACCGTGTAGGCGCCGACCGCAGCCAGCAGTGCGGCAACTCCGTACTGCGCCGTGTCGGTCCGGGTGGTCGTCTCGGTCATAAGAGGTCCAGCTCCTTCAGGGTGTCCTCGACCCGGGCGTCCTGTTCCTCCAGGTAGGCCGTGAACTCGTCACCGGTCGTGAATGCGTCGATCCATCCGTTGTCCTCGAGGGCCTGCTGCCAGCCCGCGCTGTCGTGCATCTCCTCCAGATAGCCGATCAGCTCGTCGCGGCGCTCGTCCGAGATGCCCGGCGGCGCGAAGACCCCGCGCCAGTTCTTGAAGACCAGGTCGATGCCCTCCTCCTGGAGGGTCGGAACGTCACTCACCGCCTCGGTCTCGAGCCGCTCCTCGCCCGAGACCGCAAGCACGCGCAGATCGCCGGCCTCGATCTGGCCCTCGAACTCGCCGACGCCGGAGAAGCCGACTTCGATCTTGTTGCCGAGCAGCGCGCTGGTCAGCGGTCCGCCGCCGTCGTAGGTCACGAAGCGAACTTCCTTGGGGTCGACGCCAACCGTGCTGGCGAGCTGCATCGGGAAGAGGTGGTCCGGCCCGCCGGGCGACGAGCCGCCGCCGACGGTCACCGAGTCCGGGTCCTTCTTCCACGCCTGCACGAAGTCGTCGATGGTCTTGAACGGCGAGTCCGCAGGCACCAGCACACCCTCGAGGTCCTCGATCAGCAGCGCGAGCGGCGTGGCGTCCACCATCTTCGTCTCGACGCCGAACGAGTAGAGGGACCCCACGACCCCCAGTCCCGCGGTCATCATCGTGTTCTCGTCGCCCTCGGAGCTCATCAGGCTTGTCATCGCGACCGACCCACCGGCGCCGACGATGTTCTGCACCTCGAAGTCGCCGCCGGTGATGTCGTCGTCCTCCATCACCGCGACGGCTGCGCGGCCGGTCTGGTCATACCCGCCGCCGGGGCTGTTCGGGATCAGCATGGTGATGTCCTTGCTCCCCGCTCCGCTCGTGACACCGCACGCGGATGTCAGGACGGTGACGAGCGCACCCGCGGTGATCGCGGTCAGCCCTCTCGTCCATCCGGGTGACATGGGTCCTCCTGGTGCTCGGTGATGCGACCTACTGAGGGTGTTGGATGGGTGTGGTCCTCGTCACCGTTGAGGAACCAAAGGAGGTTGTGGAACTTGTGGTCCCGCGGCCGCGGCCTCCGTGGCGTGCCCATCAAGCCGACCCTTGCTGGGCAGTTCCTGGCGCTCCAGGTGACGGTGCTGCTGGTGGCGCTCGCGGTTGCGAGCGTCGTTGCGCTCCGCCAGGGCGAGGCCGACTTCCGCGACGAGCGCGGGGCGCCGCTGCGCGCTGCTGCCCAGGACCTGGCCAACCTGGCGGTGGTCCGGCAGCAGACCGCCGATCCGCCGGTGCCGGCTTCGATGTCGGCGTACGCCCAACAGTTCCAGGACCGGGTCGACGCCACCTCCGTGCAGGTGGCCGACCTGGAAGGTCAGGTGCTCTACGGCGCCGCCCCCGGCGACGCCGGGCAGCGGATGCCGATGCACACCTCGCCCGCCGACCGGGTAAAGACCTGGACCGGTGACCTCGACGTCGACGGTGAGCACTCGATCGCCGTCCAGGTGCCGGTCTACGCGCCGGACGTGCCCACCGATCGGCCGCGCCAGGTCGGCATCGTGATGGTGACCGACGTGTATCCCTCGGTCGCGGACCGTGCAGGGGAGCTGTTGCCCGACCTGGTCACGTTCCTCGGCATCGGGCTGGGTCTGGGGCTGATCGGAGCGTGGTTGCTGGCCCGGCTGATCAAGCGGCGCACCAGGGGCCTGGAGCCCGCTGAGATCGCGGCTCTTGCCGATCAGCGCGAGGCGCTGCTGCACTCGATCCGCGAGGGCGTCGTCGCGGTGGCCGCCGACGGCACGGTGACCGTGCTCAGCGACAGCGCCCGTGAGCTCCTGGCACTTCCGGAGGCCGCCCTCGGCCGTCGGGTCGACGAGCTGGACCTCGATCGGGGACTCCACGCGGCGTTGGTGGGAGACGACGAGGTGCAGGACCGGGTGCTCGTGCTGTCCGGGCGGGTCGTGGTGCTGAACCGGAACCGGGTGCTCAGTGGCGGCCGCCAGGTGGGGACCGTGACCACGTTGCGCGACCGCACCGAGCTGATGGCGATGCAAAGCGAGCTGACGGCGCGCGAGAGCATCACCGAGACGCTGCGGGCCCAGACCCACGAGTTCAACAACCAGCTGCACACGATTTCGGGGCTGGTCCAGCTCGAGGAGTACGACGAGGTCTCGCGGGTGATCGGGGCCCTCACCCGGCGCCGGGCCGAGATCAACGAGGCCGTGACCAAGCAGGTGCAGGACCCGGCGGTGGCGGCGCTCCTGGTCGCGAAGGTCAGTCTGGCCGCCGAACGCGGGGTGGAGATTGTGCTGGCCGTGTCAGACCCGTTGCCGAGGCTGGACCCGGAACTGTCCGCGGACGTCGGCACCGTGCTCGGCAACTTGGTCGACAACGCCGTCGATGCGACGGTGGCCGCCGGGAGCGACCGGATCGACGTACGCCTGGTGCTGGAGCGCGGCGAGGTCGTGGTGCGGGTGGCCGACACCGGCGCAGGGGTGCCGGAAGAGGCCGCGGGCGACGTGTTCCGTCGCGGCTTCACCACCAAGACCGGCGATTCCGTTGGTCGCGGCGTGGGGCTGGCCCTCGTGCAGGTGGTCTGCGAACGGCGGCGCGGCCGGGTGTCGGTGCACAATGACGCGGGCGCGGTCTTCACGGCGGTGCTGCCGGTGCCGAGTGGAGGAGCGCGATGACCGATCGCACGGTGCTCGTGGTCGACGACGACTTCATGGTCGCGTCCATCCACATCCGCTTCGTCGAGCGGATCGACGGGTTCACCGTCGTCGGCACTGCCGCTACCGGGAGGGGCGCCCTCGCCGAGATCGAGCGGCTCCGGCCGGACCTGGTGCTGCTCGACGTCCACCTTCCCGATATCACCGGGATCGAGGTACTGCGCACACTGCGCGCGGCCGGCAACCAGGTCGGCGTCGTGATGGTCACCGCCGCCCGGGAAGCCGACACGGTGCGCGCGGCGGCGGCCGGGGGAGCGGCGCACTACGTGGTGAAGCCGTTCGAGTTCGACGACCTTCGCGTACGCCTGGAGGCGTGGTGCGCAGCCGAGGAGGCGCTCACCGGCGACTCACCCGCCCAGAACGACATCGACGCGGTGTTCACTCCCGTGGTCGCCGGCCCACCCAGGGCGCTCCCGAAGGGTCTCAGCGTCCCCACCGCCGACTCCGTGCTCGAGGTCCTGGGCTCGGGCAATGAGGTGTCGGCGACTGAGTGCGCTGAACACGTGGGCATCTCGCGGGTCTCCGCACGCCGCTACCTCGAGCACTTCGTCGAGACCGGCCGGGCCACGGTGCGGCTGCAGTACGGCGGCGGCCGGCCCGAGCGGCGCTACCGCGCGTCGTAGGGGGGCCGGCGCCTACTGCCGGGCCGCCTCGGAGGGCAGTGGCCGGGCAGCGTCGAGCACTCGGCGGGCGACCGCGACGGCGGCCCCGGGAGCCAGGGCGTCCGACGGAGGGGATGCGTCGGCCAACCGGTCGAGGTCGGCCCGCAGCGGAGCTGGCGGTGGCCGGTTGCCGGCGGCGCGGAGCCGCGCGGCGGTGGCGAGGAGCCGGCCCAGGTCCTCGGGCGCGGCCCCGGCGCCGGCTGCCACGAGGGCGGCGGTCTCGAGTCCGGTCGCGAGCGGGAAACCGACGCTCATACCGGCGGCCGACTCGACGCAGGAGAGGGCGACGGTCACCGCCGCGTCGACGTCGCCGTGACGCAGCAGGGCCCGGGTGAGGATCGCGCGGACCAGCGGCAGCTCCCGCTCGATGCCCAGCTGGCTGCCCTCGGTGTCCGCGGTTCCGCCCTGCTCGATGGCCGACTCGAGATCACCGTCGGCGAGTGCGATCCCGGCGGAGGCCGAGAGCAGCACGACGCGGGCGATCCGCTTGTGCTCGGCGTGCATGGGAAGGGCCTCGAGGACATAGCCGCGCGCCTGCTCGAGGGCGCCGACCTGCCAGCACACCATCGCCGCGGTCGGCAGCAGTGCGGCCAGCTGTTCGTGGGATCCGTCCACGCGGCACCGCGCGACCGCGTCGGCGGCGAAGTGGGCGGCCTCCGGATCACCGCGCTCGGACAAGACGCTCCCGAGCCCCATGGCGGCTGCGACGTAGAGGTCGGTGCCGTACGGCTCGGCGACGGCCATCGCTCGCCGGACATGGTCGAGCGACTCCTGCGGCTGGTCCAGGTCGTCGAGCAGACCGGCGAGGTAGATCAGCGCCCGGGCCAGGATGGGGTCGGGCTCGTCGGCGAACTCCTCGACGGCCGCGGTCAACTCGTGTAGAGCCCGATCGGTGTCGCTCGCCCAGTAGCTGAGATAGCCGAGGGCATAGGTGGCGTACCGGCGCCAGGGCGACTCGCCCGGTACGGCGAGCAGGTGATTGAGCCAGAACCGTCCCTCGGCGACCGAGGTGGCGGCCCAGTACCTGTGCAGCCGGAAGGCGAGCTCGAGGGCGCGGTCCAGGTCCGCGCCGCCGGCGGGCACCGCGTCGAACAGCGAGCGCACGCAGCCGACCACTGCCGACACCTTGTCCGCGAACGACGCCGGTGCCTCGCGGGCGTCCTCAGGGAGCCGCGCGCGCAGCGCATCCGCCAGTCGGTCGAACGTCGCACGCTCCCGACCCTCGGCAGCGAGCAGCTCGCGGGCGAACCGGTGCAGGTCGTCGTCCTGGCTGTACTGCCAGCTGAGTCCGGAGCGCTCGACCGACACGAGCCCCCGGACACTCAGCTCGCGCAGGATCCGTACGACGCGAACCGGCGCGATGTCGTCACCCGCCACCACGTCCCGCACGAAGGGCAGGGTGACCGGCCCGTCGAGCACCGCGAAGCGACGGAAAACGGCGGCCTCGTCCCCGTCCAGGAGCTCGTAGCTGCTGCCGGCCAGGGCCCGGATCTGGTCGTCGAGATCCGTGTCGAGCTGGTTGAGGAGGTCACCCATGGACATCTCGGTCAGCTGCGCTGCCGCCAGCTCCAGGGCCAGCGGCAGGCCGGCGCACCGCCTGCACAGCGTCAGCAGGGTGGCGGCGTCGATCTCGTCCAGCTCGAAGGCGCTGCCGCCGGCCCGGACGCGGTCGCGCAGCAGCTGCACCTGCGGATTCTCCGCCGCCGGCTCGTCGATCCGCGGTTCCGGGAGCGGACCGAGCGGCAGCGCGCGCTCGCCCGTCACGGAGAGGGGGTAGCGACAGGTCACCAGCACGGTGAGCATCGGGCAGGACTCGACGAGTGCGGCGGCCAGCGACGCGGCGCCGTCGGGCACCGGGTCGGCCCCGTCGAGGATGAGCAACGTGCGGCCCAGCGGTGCCAGGTGCGTGACGAGCGTCGGGGTGGCGTCCTCGGCGCCGCCGGCCACGCCCAGCGCCATCGCGACGGTCTCAACGACCAGCGCATCCTGGGCGACCGAGGTGAGGCTCACCCACGACCGGCCGCCGGCGAGGTCGAGCAACGCGGCGACGTGTGAGGCCAGCCGCGACTTGCCGACACCACCCGGGCCCACCAAGGTCACCAGGCCGGGCTCCGCCAACGCCGAGGTCAGCTGAGCGACGTCCGCGTTCCGTCCGACGAACGACGTGGTCGGTGTGGGCAGTCGTGCGGTCGTCGACCCGAACTGGTCGGCGAGCGCGGCGAGGTAGGCCGCGACCGTCTCGGTGCTCGGGCTGACACCCAGCTCGTCGGCGAGCGTGGCCCGGCACCGTTCGTAGGCCTGGACGGCGCCGGAGCGGTCCCCGGCCCGGTCCAACGCGCGGATCAGGGTGCGGTGCGCCCGTTCGTCCAGTGAGTAGGCGGCCACCGCGCGCCGTGCGGCGGACACGGCGCGGTCGTGGTCCAGCACGGCGGAGGCGGCCGAGGCCTCGACCAGCAGGGCCTCCCTGGCGATCTCGTCCACTTCGTCCCGGTGCGGGGCGAGCCAGGCTGCATCCTCCTCGACCAGGAGCTGGACGCCGCGGAGGGACGACGCCGTCTCGGCCGTCTCGACGGCCGCGCGGTAGTGACCTTCGGCGAGCAACCGGGTCGCGTCTCGTACCGCGGCGGCGGCACGCTTGACGTCGACCGAGACGCCGGCGGCCAACGCGTACCCGGACGGGGTGGTGGCGACCACGCGCTGACCGTCGCCGCCGAGCGGGGCGAGCGCGGTGCGCAGCGAACGCACGACTCCGCGGAGGGCCACCGGCCAGCTGGGCGGAGGCTGCTCACCCCACACGATGTCGGCGAGCCGCTCCGCGGGGACCGCCCCGTCCGTGAGGGCGAGCGCGGCGAGCACGACGCGGGCGCGCCGGCCGCCCAGCGCCGCGCCGGAGATCGTCGTCGCGCCGGAGGTCACGCCGCAGGAACCCAGCAGCTCCACCTGCACAGCCCGACGGTATTACCGAGGCGTTACGCGCGATGGGTGAACTGCAACATCCCGATCGCCCGCTCCAGCCGAGGAGGACCCCATGTCCACCTTCACCCGTCCCGCCCACCGAGCCGCCTGGCTCCTCGGGCTGATCGTCGCGCTGATGGGCGCCAACCTGGTCATCGCCTCTCCGGCGGCCGCCGCTGCGCGCGACATCCGGGTCCACCTCACCAACAGCTCCGACGAGGTGCTGACCCTGGCCAGCAAGTCGCTGCCGCACGGGTGTTGGGGCGTAGAGCCGCCGGCCACCGTCGAGATCGACCAGACGGTGGACATCGCATCCGAGTCCTGCGGTGTCCTGACGGGGACCGAGTTCACGGTGAAGTACTGGGTGGGGAGCTCCGGGCAGCAGATGACCCTGCACTACAACAACCCCTGGGCCGGGAGCGACGACTTCGAGGAGAGCGCGCCCACGGGGTACGCCTTCGATCGGTCGGGCGTTGTCGAGAACCGCTCTGCCACGTTCAAGTGCGACGCGGCGTGCGACGGGATCCCGCTCGACTGGAAGAAGAGCGGCGTCACCATCGACCCGGGCGGCGGAAGTCCGCCGCAGTTCGTGGACCTGCCGAAGATGGGCGTGTCGCTCGACCGGCCGAACATTTTCGTGCAGCTCGACTGGATGGAGGACGCGACCCACAACCAGCAGCTGCGCCAGGCAGCGCTGGACTCCGTCATCAGTGCCTTCGACCAGGACCCGGTCACCCACCGCGGGGCGACCCGCTCCGGGATCACCCTGGTGATCGACGCCGGCCCGGACAGCACCATCACTCCCGGCGGCGCCACGTGGGGTGCCCTCTCCCAGGCGAAGAAGATCCCGTGGACGAAGTTCCTGCTCACCGGGAACCGCGACGACGGCTACCAGCAGGCGAACTTCTACACCCTGCTGAAGAACAACTTCGTCCCGACCGGACGGCTGCCGATCTTCCACTACTCGGTCGCCGCCGACACCATCGCCCAGGACACGCGACCGATGCCCCCGGTCGATGACGACACGTCCGGGCTCGCGACCGGGGACAAGCTCGGGTTCATGGTGACCCTGGGCAGGTGGAACTCGGGTACCAACGGCACCCAGAACCAGCAGACGGGCACGTTCATGCACGAGCTCGGGCACGTGCTCGGTCTGGACCACGGCGCCACCGAAGGGGGCGGCGACGCCGTCAACTGGAAGCCGAACTACCCCTCGGTGATGAGCTATGCGTACCAGACCCGGGGCGTGTTCCGCGGAGGGACGCAGGTCTTCGACTTCTCGCGCGACACCATGCCGGACCTCGACGAGACCAAGCTCACCGAGAGCGGCGGTGCCGACCTCGGCACCAATCCGTCCGGCTACGGAACCGTGCACCGATGCAAGACCAAGGACGCGGCCGGGAACGACGTGTTCGACGTCTTCGTGCAGGCCGACCTGAAGCCGGTCGACTGGAACTGCGACGGCACCACGCCCAACGGAGCCACGGGGTTCGACACCAATGCCGACGGCGCCCAAACGGTCCTGAAGGGAAGTACCTCGGACTGGAGCAGGCTCAAGTTCAAGACCGGGGGAGTCGGCGCCGGGATCAACGCGAAGGACTCCATCACGATCCCGAGCTCGGGGGTCAGTGCTCCGCACCAGGAGCTGACGTACACCGAGGCTCAGAACATTCGGGTCCTTCCGCTGGACACCCAGCTGACCTACACCGGAGTGACGAGTGCCGACTACCACGACACCGCCGTCGTATCCGCGACACTGGTCGACCCCGAGGACGGCGACTCGCCGATCCAGGACGAGACCGTCACTTTCCGGATCGGGTCCAGCTCCACCGACACCTGCTCGGCCACGACGAGCTCCAGCGGCGTCGCGTCCTGCGGCATCCGGCTGACCCAGGCCCCTGGCAGCTACGCCGTGACCGCCTCGTTCGCAGGTGATGCCGTCTACAGGTCCGCCTCGGACTCGAGCACCTTCACGATCACCCGGGAGGAGACGACCCTCACGTTCACCGGGCCGACCGTGGTGCTGGCCGGGTCGACCAGTACGACGGTCTCGGCGCACCTTGTCGAGGGCGGGGCCAACGAGACCGACGGGGACGGCACCTCGGCCGCACCCGACCCGCACGGGCAGACCGTCACGTTCACGCTCGGCACGCAGTCGTGCGACGGAGTGACCGACGTGACGGGCGTGGCGACCTGCTCGATCCCGGATGTCTCCGGCGACACGCTCGGACCGAAGACGCTCACCGCGGCGTTCGCGGGCGACACCTACTACGAACCTTCGTCCGACGCCACCGAGGTCATCGTGTTCGCGTTCCCCGACCGGGGTGCGTTCGTGCTCGGCGACTCCACCGTCTCCGCCGCGACAGCCGACACGTCGGTCACCTGGTGGGGCCATGACTGGTCGCCGGGCAACGCGCTGTCGGGCGGCACCGCCCCGTTCGCGTTCAAAGGATTCGCGGCGGACGTCTCGACGCTTCCGACGACCACGCCGGCCGACTCGTGCGGCATGTCGTTCGTGACCCGCCCGGGCAACAGCGCGCCGCCGGTGTCCGACGTTCCCGAGTACATGGGCGTGGTCGTGGCGAGCTCGGTGACGAAGACCGGCGGAGACGTCAACGGCGTCTGGGGCCGGGTCGTGGTCGTGAAGACCGATCCCGGCTACGCGCCGAATCCCGGGCACCCGGGGACCGGGCAGATCGTCGCGACCTTCTGCCCGTAGCGGCAACAACCAACACTGCACTGCTCGAACGGAGACGGACATGAGAAGACGTACAGCACTGACGTTCGCGGCATCGGCCGGGCTCGTCCTGGCGGGAGGTGTGGCCGTGGCCGCGATCCCCGGCGCCGACGGCGTGATTCACGGTTGCTATGTGACGAAGAGCGGCGCCCTGCGCGTCACGGACGACGGCCAGTGCCGCAACGGCGAGACCGCACTGAGTTGGAGCCAGACCGGCCCGAAGGGAGAGCCCGGGCAGCCCGGGCAGCCCGGGCCTCCCGGTGAGCAGGGACCACCCGGTCCGGCCGGGGCGGGCAACGAGATCTGGTTCGAGTCCCGAGCGGCCGAGGTGATCATCCCGGGCAGCCCGCCGGGACCCGTGACCTGGCACGTGATCGCTGACGTCGATGTACCTGCCGGCAGCTACCACTTGAACGGAGCCACGACCATCGACTTCGGGGGCACCAACCTCCCTGACAACGAGGGGCGCTGCGAGCTGCGTGCCGGGGGCAGTCAGGTCGCTCCGGAGTCGAAGTTCGTGGTTCCCGGCGGGATGACGACGCCGATGTCGGTGGTCGACGTCCTGACGGTGTCTGCCCCCACGACCATCGAGATGCGGTGCTTCGCGTTCCACGCCATCGGTGTCCTCAACACCACCCTGACCGCGACGAAGGTGGCAGCGGTGCACTCCTGAGCGGCCGTGCGCTGCTCAGGCGCAGAGGCCGGCGGCCAGCCGCTCGTCGTCGTCGGAGCTGTCGACACTCGAGTCACCGGTGCCGGAGGAGGATCCCGATCCGGGCGTCGTACCGACCGGGTCGTCGGCGCTCAGGCTGCCCTCGCTGAAGTCCTGGCCGAGCGGCTGGTCGTTGCGGATCCGCTGCCACAGGTTCTCGGCCTCGGCGGTCCAGATCAGCCGGTTGGGGTCGGGTTCGTACTCCTCGAACGGCACCGTGACGAACTTGATGTGCGCCAGGCCGGTGTCGCTGAACTGGCCCGCCAGGTCGCTGAGCGCGCCGAGGGAGTCGAGGTCCTCGTCGACGGCGATCGACTGCGTGGCCGCGTCGAGGAACGAGTAGATCCGATCGGGCCGCGAGAGGGTGTCGGCCGACACCACCTTGTTGACCATCGAGGCGATGAACGCCTGCTGCCGCTTCATTCGGCCGATGTCGCCGGTGACGGAGAGCACGTAGCGCTCGCGCACGTAGTTGAGGGCCTCCTGCCCCGAGTCAGCTCCTGGGTGCCGGCGTCGAAGTGGATGTCGTGCTCGTCGTCGTCGACGTCCTTGGGGATGCAGACCTCGACGCCGTCGACCGCGTCGACCATGTCCTTGAACCCGTTGAAGTCGATCGTGACGAAGTGGTTGATGTAGATCCCGGTCAGCTCCTCGACCGTCTGGATCGTGCACTGCGCGCCGCCGACGGAGAACGCGGTGTTGAACAGCGTCCCCGACTCGCGCCGGGGATCGTCTCGCCGCTCACCTCGCAGTCCGGTCGGTCGACGATCGGCGTCGCGGGGCAGGCTGACGCCGTACGTGTCCCTCCGATCGGCCGAGACGTGGATCAGGATCGTGGTGTCGGAGCGCTCGTCGGTCGGTACCCTCGGACTCGAGGTCGTTGGCCTCGCCCTCGCGGGAGTCCGAGCCCATCACCAGGATGTTGAGCGGTCCCTTCTCTCCCACGTCCTCGGGCGGCTCGATGCTGTGGCTGATCTCCTCGCCGTCGCCGATGTTGCCGTTGAGCTGCTGGTACCCGATGGCGACGGCGACCGCGGTGAGCACGGCGAGGATGAGTTGGCTCGACAGGATCACCCGACGCACCGTGTGGCGGTGGTGCGGCTCCATCGGTTCGCTCTCGTCGGACATTGCGAGAATCATGGCCCAACCACCTGTGAGCATGCTGAACGGTGGTGTCCGATTCCCGCGAGATTGTGTCGGTGGGGTCGGTCATGATGGACGCATGCAGACCCTGGACCCCGAGACCTGTTACCGGGCGCTGAAGTCCCGTGACCGTCGCTTCGACGGCGTCTTCTACTGCGCGGTTCGCACCACCGGGATCTACTGCCGGCCGTCGTGCCCGGCCAGGACCCCGGGGTCTCACAACGTCACGTTCCATGCCAGCCCGGCCTCGGCCCAGGCGGCCGGCTACCGCGCGTGCAAGCGCTGCCTGCCGGACGCCACTCCCGGCAGCCCCGACTGGGACGTCGCGGCGACGGCGGCCGGTCGGGCGATGCGGCTGATCTCCGACGGCGTCGTCGACCGCGAAGGCGTCGAAGGGCTGGCCCGGCGGGTCGGCTACACGCCCCGCCACCTGTCCCGGATGCTCACCGCAGAGCTCGGCGCCGGCCCGCTGGCGCTGGCTCGCGCGAAACGTGCGCAGACCGCGCGGGTGCTGATCGAGACCACCGACCTCTCCTACGCCGACGTCGCCTTCGCGGCCGGCTTCTCGAGCGTCCGACAGTTCAACGAGACCGTGCGCGAGGTGTACGCCGCCACGCCGACCGCGCTGCGCGGCCGGCGTGGGGGCCAGGCCGGACGCGGTGTGGTCACAGTGCGGCTGGCGGTGCGCACGCCGTTCGCGGGCACGCCACTGCTGGACTTCCTGGCCGCTCGGGCGATCCCGGGCGTGGAGAGCGCGGGGCCGGGGTGGTACGCGCGCACCCTCGCGCTTCCGCATGGGTCGGGCACCGTGCGACTCGACGTACCCGATGTGCTGGAGCCGGGCCAGACGGCTTTCGTGAGGGCGACGCTGACCCTCGAGGACCTGCGCGACACGACCTCCGCGACCGAGCGCGCCCGCCGCCTGCTCGATGCCGACTGCGACCCACTGGCGGTGGCCGACGCGTTCGTCGGTGACCCGGTGATCGGCCCGCTGGCCCGGCGGCACCCCGGCCTGCGCGTGCCGGGTCACGTCGACGGCAACGAGCTCGCGGTCCGCGCCGTGCTCGGCCAGCAGGTCAGCGTCGCCGGCGCTCGTACGGCGGCCGCTCGGCTCACCGAGCGGTTCGGTCGGCCGATCGCCCAACCCAGCGAGGGACTGACGCACCTCTTCCCCGCCGTCGACACGCTGGCCGCGCTCGACCCGGAGGAGCTGCCGATGCCGCGGTCGCGCGGCCGCGCGCTGATCGGGCTGTGCGCCGCGCTGGCCGACGGCTCCCTGGCGCTCGACCGCGGACCCGACCGCGACGACGTCCGCGCTCGGCTGCTCGACATCCCGGGCATCGGGCCGTGGACCGCCGACTACATCGTGTTCCGAGCGCTCGGACACCCCGACGTCTTCCTCCCCAGCGACCTCGGCACCCGGCATGCGCTCACGGCTCTCGGGCACGACCCCGCGCTCGCCGCCGAGCTGTCCGAGCGGTGGCGACCCTGGCGCTCCTACGCGCAGATGCATCTCTGGCAGACCCTGACCCCCACCCTCGAGGAGGCCTGACATGTGGACCCTGATGAACTCACCGATCGGCGAGCTGCGCATCGTCGAGCACGACGGCGCGATCACCCAGATCGAGTTCACGCCGTTCCGCGACGGCGACGGCCGCCCACGCGGCGACCGTGACGACCAGCACCCGGTGCTCGTCGAAGGCCGCCGTCAGCTGGCGGCGTACTTCGACCGCGACCTGAAGGAGTTCGACCTGCCGCTGGCGCCCTACGGCAGCGAGTTCCAGCAGCGGGTCTGGGAGCAGCTGCGCGGCATCGGCTACGGCGAGACCGCGTCGTACGGCGAGATCGCGGCCCGGCTCGGCAAGACCAACGCCGCGTCCCGCGCGGTCGGCCTGGCCAACGGCCGCAACCCGATCCCGATCGTGATCCCGTGCCACCGCGTGATCGGCGCCAACGGCACCCTCACCGGCTACGCCGGCGGCCTGGACCGCAAGCAGACCCTGCTCGGGCTCGAGCAGGATGCCCTCTTCTGACCGCGCGAGGAACGAGCGCGGACAGAAATCAGAGGGCAGATCGAGTGCGCGACCGCGTGTATCGAGATCCGGTGAGACGAAAGCAGACCTGGTGCTACTCGGCCGCAGCCCGCCGCAGCGACTCGGAGAGCCGTTCCGCGGCAGCGAGTACGGCGGGAGCGTGCATCCGGCCGGGCTGACGCGAGAGCCGCTCGAGCGGGCCTGAGACGGAGACCGCGGCGATGATCTTGCCGCCTGGAGAGCGGACGGGGGCGGACACCGAGGCGACGCCCTGCTCCCGCTCGCCGACGGACTGCGCCCAGCCGCGGCGGCGGATGCCGGAGAGACCGGCGGCGGAGAAGGCGGCGTTCTGGAGGCCGCGGTGCATCCGCTCCGGGTCTTCCCAGGCCAGCAGCACCTGCGCGGCCGAGCCGGCCCGCATGGTCAGCTGGGAGCCGACCGGGATGGTGTCCCGAAGGCCCGAAGGCCGCTCGGCAGCCGCGACGCAGACGCGGTGCTCGCCCTGGCGCCGCCAGAGCTGAGCGGACTCACCGGTGATGTCGCGCAGCCGCGCGAGGACCGGCCCGGCGGTGGCGAGCAGCCGGTCCTCGCCAGCCGCGGCGGAGAGCTCGGCGAGCCGGGGGCCGAGCACGAACCGACCCTGCATGTCGCGTGCGACCAGCCGGTGATGTTCGAGCGCGACGGCAAGCCGGTGGGCGGTGGGGCGGGCGAGCCCGGTGCCGGCGACCAGGCCGGCCAGGGTGGCGGGTCCGGACTCGAGAGCGGTCAGCACGAGGGCGGCCTTGTCGAGCACGCCCACGCCGCTTGAGTTGTCCATATGGCAATACTGCCGTCTCACTCCATGGGATGCAAGGGGTAGCCTGTGTGACCTAGTCGAGGCGCGAGGGGAGCGCCACGGTTGCACGCGAAGGAGTGAGCAGATGTCGAACCGGGCCAGGACCCTGTCGGAGAAGGTCTGGGACGAGCACGTCGTCCGGGCCACCGAAGGTGAACCGGACCTGCTCTTTATCGATCTCCACCTCATCCACGAGGTCACCAGCCCTCAGGCGTTCGACGGCCTGCGGCTCGCCGGTCGGACCGTACGCCGTCCCGACCTCACCCTTGCGACCGAGGACCACAACGTCCCCACCCTCGACTGGGACAAGCCGATCGCCGACCCGGTCTCGAGGACCCAGGTAGAGACGCTGCGTCGTAACTGTGACGAGTACGGCGTCCGTCTGCATCCGCTCGGCGACGTCGAGCAGGGCATCGTGCACGTTGTCGGCCCGCAGCTCGGCCTGACCCAGCCGGGGATGACGATCGTGTGCGGCGACTCGCACACCAGCACCCACGGCGCGTTCGGCGCGATCGCGTTCGGCATCGGCACCTCCGAGGTCGAGCACGTGCTCGCCACCCAGACGCTGATGCAGGCCAAGCCCAAGACCATGGCGGTCACCGTCAACGGCAGCCTGCCGCCGGGGGTCACCGCGAAGGACCTCGTCCTCACCCTGATCACCCACACCGGCACCGGTGGTGGCCAGGGCTACATCGTCGAGTACCGCGGTCCGGCCATCCGGGAGCTCTCCATGGAGGGCCGGATGACGATCTGCAACATGAGCATCGAATGGGGCGCGAAGGCCGGACTCATCGCGCCCGACGAGACCACGTTCGAGTACATCAAGGGCCGTCCGGAGGCGCCCAAGGGCGCCGACTGGGACGCGGCGGTTGCCCACTGGAAGACGCTGGTCACCGACGACGACGCCGAGTTCGACGAGGAGATCGTGCTCGACGCCTCGGTGATGACCCCGTTCGTCACGTGGGGTACCAACCCCGGCCAGGGCGTGCCGCTGGGTGGCGCGGTGCCGACACCCGCCGACTTCGACGACCCGCAGGACCGGATCGCCGCCGAGAAGGCCCTGGAGTACATGGCGCTCGAAGCCGGCACTCCGATGCGCGAGGTCAAGGTCGACACCGTGTTCGTCGGTTCGTGCACCAACGGCCGGATCGAGGACCTGCGGCTGGCCGCCGAGATCATCAAGGGCCGGCAGGTCGACCCCGACACGCGACTGCTCGTCGTACCGGGTTCGGTGCGGGTGCGCATGCAGGCCCAGGACGAGGGCCTCGACGTGATCTTCAAGGAGGCGGGTGCCGAGTGGCGCGGCGCCGGCTGCTCGATGTGTCTGGGCATGAACCCCGACACGCTTCAGCCCGGAGAGCGCAGCGCCTCCACGTCCAACCGCAACTTCGAGGGCCGGCAGGGCAAGGGGGGTCGCACCCACCTGGTGTCGGTGCCGGTCGCGGCCGCCACCGCCGTGCGCGGCACCCTCTCCTCGCCCGCCGACCTGCCGCCGCTCGCGCGAGCCCAGACGCAGGGAGCCTGACATGGACAAGTTCTCGAGCCACACCGGCGTGGGCGTCCCGTTGCGTCGCAGCAACGTCGACACCGACCAGATCATCCCCGCGGTCTACCTGAAGCGGGTGACCCGCGACGGGTTCGAAGACGGACTGTTCTCGGCCTGGCGCAACGACCCCGCGTTCGTGCTCAACAACGAGGTGTACGCCGCCGGCTCGGTGTTGGTCGCCGGTCCTGACTTCGGCACCGGTTCGTCGCGCGAGCACGCCGTCTGGGCACTGCAGAACTACGGCTTCCGAGTGGTCATCTCGCCGCGCTTTGCTGACATCTTCCGCGGCAACGCCGGCAAATCCGGACTGCTGGCGGCACAGATCGACGAGAAGGTCGTCCAGCGACTGTGGGACCACCTCGAGGAGACGCCCGGTGCCACCGTCACCGTCGACCTCGAGTCGCGCACGGTGCGCGCCGGTGAGGGTCCCGACGCGATCGAGGACTCCTTCGACATCGACGACTACACGCGGTGGCGTTTGCTCGAAGGTCTAGACGACATCGGCATCACTCTTGGTCACGACGATCTCATTGCGTCGTACGAATCCAAGCGCCCGAGCTGGAAGCCCGCGACTCTCTAGTCACGCCGACGATCGAGATTTCCCTTACCTGGTTGGGGATTCTCGATCTGCGCAGTTCCAGAACGGCAACGCATGCACCTCAAAGGCCGTGATTGGCGCGAAGGAAAACTTCGCGAATTCCCGCGCGTGGTGATTGTGACCACCGCCACGAATGCCTAGCGTGCGTTGAAGAAAGTCGAGCAACGGCTCGGCACTAACGGTTCATTGGAAGGGAAGCTAGTGAACAAGTCTCAGCTCGTCGACGCGTTGGCAGCGCGTTTTGAGGGGAACCGGAAGGCCGCAGCCCATGCGCTCGACACGGTTCTCGACACGATCACTCGTGAAGTTGCCAAGGGTGAGAAGGTCGCGATCACCGGTTTCGGCTCCTTTGAGAAGAGGGTGCGTGAAGCCCGGATGGTTCGCAATCCGCAAACGGGCGCCCGCATCAAGGCAGCGAGGAAGTCGGTGCCGAAGTTCACTGCTGGTGCCGAGTTGAAGAACGTTGTATCCGGTGCCAAAAAGCTGCCGAGCCTGACGGTTGCGGCAGCCTCGCCGAGCGCCAAGAAGGCAACGGCGCCGGCAAGAAAGGCCGCATCCGCGGCGAAGAAGACTGCGAAGAAGGCGGCGAAGAGAGTGGCGAAGAAGACAGCGAAGAAGGCACCGGCGAAGAAGTCGGCTGCGAAGAAGACTGCGAAGAAGGCTCCGGCCAAGAAGACCGCAGCCAAGAAGTCGACCGCGAAGAAGACGACGACCAAGAGGGCTCCGGCAAAGAAGGCTGCCAAGAAGGCTCCAGCCAAGAAGGCTGCCAAGAAGGCAACGAAGAAGGCTCCCGCCAAGAAGGCTGCCAAGAAGGCTCCGGCCAAGAAGGCTGCCAAGAAGGCTCCGGCCAAGAAGGCTGCCAAGAAGGCTCCGGCCAAGAAGGCTGCCAAGAAGACCGCAAGGAAGCGCTGACCAAACCGATTCCACGACGGGCCGTCTCCTGCGGGAGGCGGCCTGTCGTCGTTCAGCCGGCGGTGGTCACCAGGTGAAGGAGTCGACGAGTCTCGAGCCCCACGCCCAGGTCGATGGCGGCCCTCAGGCCGTCGAGGTCGTCGACATCACGGCGCAGCGTCGGCAGCATGCCCTCGATCTCTTTCGCGCCCGCGGCAAGGTGTGCCGCACGGGATCCGACCCCGAAGCGCGGCACGAAGCCGGCGTACGACGCGGTGTACAGCGTCGTTCCCGTCTGATCGGCGTCCGCCACGAACGCGTGTGTCCCCGCCGAGATGCTGCCGAGCGCCTGCTCGAGGTCGAACGCCTGGAGCGACGGCAGATCGGCGCACAGCGCGACGGGCGCCGCGTCGGGCCAGCGCCGGTGCGCCTCCGCGGCGGCCTGCGCCAACGCGGAGTTGAGGTCGTTGGTGTCGCCGTCGGGGATCGTTTCGCACCCCAACGCCGTGCAGCGGGCCGAGAACTCGGCGTCGTCAGTGGTCACCAGCACCCCGGCGGCGCCCACCTCGAGGCACACAGCCACGGTGTCGAGTGCGAAAGCCTGGGCCAGCGCCCGCCGCTGCTCGTCGTCGAACCCGGTCAGGCGCGACTTGCCGACAGCCGGAGGCTTCACCGGCACGACCAGGGCGAACGGGGGCAGCACCGTCCGATCTTGTCAGCAGCCCCGGCGCGTCGGCGCGCCGGGCGGCCGGACCCGAACGAGTAGCGTGCACCCTCGTGAGAGTTCGGAAGCTGCAGCAGAAGCGAGGCTGGGTCTTCACCGTCGGCGCCTCGATTCTGAAGCCGCTGTTCCTCTTCACCACCAAGCCCGAGTGGATCGACGGCGAGAAAATCCCGGCGAGCGGCGGCTGCGTGGTCGTGCTCAACCACGTGACCAAGATCGACCCGCTCACCGCAGCTCACTTCGTCTACGACCACGGCCGGCTGCCGCGCTACCTGGCGAAGGCCGACCTCTTCAAGAACAAGGCGCTTTCGAAGTTCCTGCGGTCCGGGGGCCAGATCCCCGTCGAGCGGCTCACCCGCAACGCTGTTGGTGCTTTCGACGCCGCGGTCGCGGCGGTCAACGCGGGGGAGTGCATCGTGGTCTATCCCGAGGGGACCATCACCCGCGACCCGGACATGTGGCCGATGACCGGCAAGTCCGGGGCGGCGCGGATCGCGCTGACGACCGGGTGCCCGGTGATACCCGTCGGTCACTGGGGAGCACACCAGCTGCTGGCGCCGTACTCCAAGAAGCCGGACCTGTTCCCGCGCAAGAAGATCATCGTGAAGGCAGGCGACCCGGTGGATCTGCGTGACCTGCTGGGCCGTGACCAGACACCGGCTGTGATCAACGAGGCCACCGAGCGGATCATGGCCGCGATCACCAAGCTCGTCGAGGAGATCCGCGGCGAGGCGGCACCCGCCGAGAGGTTCGACCCGCGCCGGGCCGGCGTGAGCGAGATCGGCGACCCCAACAAGCAGCCGCGAAAGGAAGACGAATGAGCAAGGTCGCGGTTCTCGGAGCAGGCTCGTGGGGCACTGCGTTCTCCATGGTGCTCGCCGACGGTGGCAACGAAGTCACCATGTGGGGGCGCCGCGAGGAGGTCTGCGCGACGATCAACGAGCAGCGCGAGAACATCGAGTACCTGCCCGGCATCGAGCTGCCTCCTGCCGTGTCCGCGACCCACGACCATGAGAAGGCGCTGCACGATGCGGACGTCGTGGTGCTCGCCGTACCGTCGCAGTCGCTGCGCGAGAACCTCACGGTGTTCGCGCCGTACATCGCAGGCGACGCCGTGATGGTGTCGCTGATGAAGGGCGTCGAGCTCGGCTCACTGAAGCGGATGAGCGAGGTGATCGCCGAGGTCACCGGCGCCGGGCCGGATCGGATCGCGGTGATCAGCGGGCCCAACCTGGCCAAGGAGATCGCCCGGCGCGAGCCGGCCGCCTCGGTCGTCGCGTGCGAAGACGCCGGCGTCGCCGAGATGCTGCAGGATCGCTGCCACTCGCCGGCGTTCCGGCCCTATACGTCGATCGACGTGTTGGGATGCGAGCTCGGCGGCGCCTACAAGAACGTCGTCGGTCTCGCCGTCGGCATGGCAGTCGGCCTCGGGTTCGGCGACAACACCACGGCGTCGGTGATCACCCGCGGACTTGCGGAGACCGCCCGGCTGGCCACCCGGCTCGGTGCCAACCCGCTCACGCTGATGGGACTGGCCGGCCTCGGCGACCTGGTCGCCACCTGCTCCTCGCCGCTGTCGCGCAACAGGACCTTCGGCGAGAACCTCGGCAAGGGCATGAGCGCCGAGGAGATCTACGCGACCACGCGTCAGGTGGCGGAGGGAGCCAAGTCGTGCTCCTCGATTCGCGCCCTCGCCGAGAAGGCCGGCGTCGACGCCCCGATCGCCCAGCACGTCGACGAGGTGGTCGCCGGCGAGATGACCGCCACGGACATGATGGACGCCTTCGTCTCGCGCGACACCAAGCCGGAGATGGATTGAACACGCGGGTCGAGTAGCGCGAGCGACGGAGGAGCGAGCGCGTATCGAGACCATCCGGTGGTCTCGATACACCCCGGCTACTCGACCAACGAAAGTGCCTTCTCGAGGTCGGCCCAGAGGTCGTCGACGTCCTCGATGCCGACGGACATCCGCACCAGCGCGTCGGGGATGGTGGCGGCCTCGGTCTTCCACCGCCGGCGTCGTTCGAACGTCGACTCCACGCCGCCCAGCGACGTCGCGTGGACCCAGAGCGTGGTCGAGTGGGTGAGCAGATCGGCGGCATCCGCACCACCGGCAAGTACGACGGCGAGGATGCCGCCGAAGCCGGGATAGCGCACCTCGGCGATCGCCGGGTGTCCTTCGAGCCGACGGGCCAGCTCGATGGCGTTGGCCTGGGCCCGCTCCACCCGAAGGTGCAGGGTGCGCAGGCCGCGCAGCGCGAGCCAGGCCTCGAACGGACCGGGTACGGCGCCGGTGAGGTCGCGTCGCCCCTTGAGTACGCCGTACAGCTCGACGTCGCGGGTCACCAGCGCGCCCATCAGGACGTCGCTGTGCCCGGAGAGGTACTTGGTGGCGGAGTGCAGCACGATGTCGACACCGTCGTCGAGCGGTCGCTGGAGCAGCGGCGTCGCGAAGGTGTTGTCGACGACGACCCTCGCTCCGGCCTCGTGCGCTGCGGCGGTGATGGTGGGGACGTCCGCGATCTCGAGTGCGGGGTTGGTCGGTGACTCGAGCCAGACCAGCGCGGCGTCGTCGCAGGCCTTCACCACGGCGTCGGTGTCGGTGATGTCGACGAGCTCCACCTGCAACCGGCCGCGGGACTCGAGGTCGGCCAGCGCGGTCACGCTGCCGTGGTAGGCGTGCTGGGCGGCCACGACTCGTGAGCCCTGGCCGACCAGGTCGAGCACGGTCACTGCGGCGGCCATGCCCGAGGCGAAGGACAGCGCGCGCCCGCCCTCGAGAGCGCCGAGCGCCACCTCGAACGCGGACCAGGTCGGGTTCGCGTAGCGGCCGTACTCGCGCTGCGCGCCGGCGACGTACGTCGACGCCATCGTGATCGGCTCGTTCAACGGCGCGTCGGGCTCGTGCACCGGTCGGCCCGCGGTGACGGCGATCGTCGCCGGCTTCAAGGTGGGCGCGTCCTCGTTCATGTGGATCAGACTAGGTCGATAGGGTCATCGCGATGAATCAGCCCGCGAAGCCCCGCGTCGCCGTCGTGTTCGGTGGGCGATCCAGCGAACACGCGATCTCCTGTGTCACCGCCGGTAGCGTGCTGGAGGCGATCGACCGCGATGCGTACGACGTGGTGCCGATCGGGATCGCCACCGACGGCCGCTGGGTGCTCGAGTCGGGCGACCCGGAGCGGCTGCGGATCGAGAGCGCCGACCACCTGCCCAGCGTCGATGCGGACCGCGCGTCCGTCACGCTGGAGCGGGTCGAGACCGGCACCGACCTGGTCGTCACCGAGGCCAGCCAGCCCCCGCAGACCCTCGGCGAGGTCGACGTCGTCTTCCCGTTGCTGCATGGTCCGTGGGGCGAGGACGGCACCATCCAAGGAATGCTCGAGATGGCGGGGGTTCGCTACGTCGGCGCCGGCGTCCTGGCCTCGGCTGTCAGCATGGACAAGGCCTACATGAAGGTCGTGCTCGCCGCCGCCGGGCTGCCGGTGCTGCCCAGCTTCAGCGTGCACGCGCGCGAGTGGAAGAGCGATCCCGCGGCCGTCCGCGCTCGGGCCGCCGAGCTCGGCTACCCGCTGTTCACCAAGCCCGCCCGGGGCGGGTCGAGCATCGGCATCTCGAAGGTGCGCGACGCCTCCGGGCTCGACGACGCGATGAAGGCTGCGCTCGTGCACGACCCGAAGGTCCTGGTCGAGGTCGCCGCGGAGGGTGCCCGGGAGATCGAGTGCGGGGTGCTGCAGTCGCTGGACGGCACCCCCGAAACCAGCGTTCCCGCCGAGATCCGGGTGACCGGCGACCACGAGTTCTACGACTTCGCGGCGAAGTACCTTCCGGAGGAGGCCACCGAGCTCGACGTACCGGCGGACCTTCCCGAGCACACGGTCCACGAGCTGCAGGCCCAGTCGGTCCGCGCCTTCGATGCGGTGGGGTGCGAGGGGCTGGCCCGCGTCGACTTCTTCGTGATGCCCGACGGCTCCGTGGTCGTCAACGAGCTCAACACGATGCCCGGCTTCACGCCGCTCTCGATGTTCCCGCGGATGTGGGACGCAACCGGAGTCGACTACCCGAGTCTCGTCGACCGGCTGATCAAGCTCGCGCTGGCTCGCGACACCGGGCTTCGCTAGGTCGCCCTAGACGCAGTCCTGCACCTGCGCCAGGTTGGCCTTGATCGGTTCGGCGAGCTCGGCCAGCGCGGCGGCCAGGCCGTTGGGGCGGTACTCCGCCGGCAGCCGCAGCTCGATGAGCGGGCGGTGTGTCACTGCGAAGATCGTGACGTCGGCGGACTGGTCGTCGTACTGCTCCGGCGGGGCGTACCAGCCCACCTGGTTGGCCTCCTGGCACTCCGAGACCGCGTCGAACCCGTCCGGTACGCCGACCCCGCAGATCACGGCCATCGCGGGATCGCCGTAGGCGGCGCCGAGCGGGTCCTTCGGCTCGGTCTCGACCGGGTCCTCGTCGACGAGCGTGGCGGGCAGGGCGTCGGCGAACGCCGCACAGGTCGACTGGTCCTCGGCGCTCAGGTCGGGCGGGTCGATCTCCACCGGCCCGGAGCACGCCATCAGCAGCAGCCCGCACCCGGACGCGACGACGCCCCGGGTCCGGAGCGACACGGGGCGTCGGAGACGGTCCGGAACGTGCACTCAGATGTGCACGACCGGGCAGGTCAGGGTGCGGGTGATGCCGTCGAGGTTCTGCACCTTCGAGACCACCAGCTTGCCCAGCTCGTCGACGTTGCGAGCCTCGGCGCGCACGATCACGTCGTACGGACCGGTCACGTCCTCAGCGAGAGTGACGCCCTTGACCTGGGCGATCTCCTTGGCCACCTCGGCGGCCTTGCCGACGTCGGTCTGGATCAGGATGTACGCCTGGACGACCATTCGTGCACTCCCTCGCGCGTTCGTGGGTGGGGCTCAGCGACGCTTAACCTACCTCGCCTGGTGTCGACGCCGATAGGGAGGCGTTCGCTATCGAGACCGGGGTCTCTGGTGGGATGGGCCCCATGCCGATCCCACCCGACGCCACCCTCGCCGACGCCGGCGAGTTCGGACTGATCGCCGAGCTCGTGAGTCGCTTCCGGCAGGGCGAGCAGGTGGTGGTCGGCCCGGGCGACGACGCGGCCGTGCTCCGGGTGCGCACCGGCCACGTCGTGGTCTCCACCGACCTGGTGGTCGAGGGCAACCACTTCCGTCGCGACTGGGTCTCGGCCACCGACGTCGGCCATCGGGCCGCCGCGCAGAACCTCTCGGACATCAACGCGATGGGGGGCCGGACGACCTCCGTCACCATCGGCCTGGCCGCACCCGGCGACCTGCCGGTGCAGTGGGTGCTCGACTTCGCCGACGGGTTCGCGGCGGAGTGCGACAAGGTCGGTGCGAGCGTCGTGGGTGGCGACCTGACCCGGTCGGACCAGATCGTCATCGCGGTCACCGTCATCGGCGCGTGCACCCAGGCGCCGGTGCTCCGGTCCGGGGCGCGGCCGGGCGACGTGCTCGCGCTGGCCGGCCGGCAGGGCTGGTCCGCCGGCGGGCTGGCGGTGCTGGGTCGTGGTTTCCGGTCACCGCGGGTGCTGGTCGAGGCCTACCGGCGCCCCGACCCGCCGTACGACGCCGGCCCGGCCGGAGCGGACGCCGGCGCCACCTCGATGATCGACATCTCCGACGGCCTGCTCGCGGACGCCGGCCACCTGGCGGAGGACTCAGGGGTGGCGATCGACGTCCAACGGGCCGCGTTCGAGGTGCCGGAACCGCTGGTCGCGGTAGGCGCGGCAACCAACGCCGATCCGCTCAGCTTCATCCTGGGCGGGGGAGAGGACCACGCGCTGCTGGCGACGTTCCCGAATGCCGGCGCGGTTCCTGACGGTTGGCAGGTGATCGGTGCGGTGTCGGCCGGCGAGGCCGGCAAGGTCACGGTCGACGGGGCGGCGTACGACGGTCCGACCGGCTGGACGCACTTCTAGATCGGGCGGGAGGAGAGATTCACCGCATAACCGGTGATTTGCAACCTTCTGTCACGAACCTTCGTGACAGAACGGTCAGATTCACCACATAACCGGTGAATCTTCTCGACAACCACGAAGACCGCCACCCCTCCGGGTGACGGCCTCCAGGCATGCTCCCTAGATCTGGGTGCGGGTCAGCGCGAGACCTTGCCCGCCTTGAGGCAGCCGGTGCACACGTTGAGGCGCTTCGGGGTGCCGTTCACGGTGGCGCGCACCCGCTGGATGTTCGGGTTGAAGCGACGCTTGGTGATCTTGCGCGACCACGGCCGGTTGTTGCCGAAGCCCGGCTTCTTGGCGCAGATGTCGCAGACGGCAGCCACGGTTGACTCCTGATTGGTAAGTACGTGTATCGGTCAGAGGGCCCGCTCCAAGGCGGGCAACCGCACCAGAGTATCCGAACCCCGGACACCTCGGAAAATCGCGGCGACGCACTAGTCTGACCGCCACTCCGGCAGGACCGACCACCGAGGCAGGCGATGGAAGAGACACCGCGTGGCGGCACCTTCTCGCTCGCGGTCGTGCTCCGGTTCGTCGACATCGCCACCGACGCGCTCGCGGGTGCGCGGGAGGAGATCGACGCGCTCAACGTCTACCCCGTCCCCGACGGCGACACCGGCACCAACATGTACCTCACCGTTTCCGCCGCGCGCGACGCGATCCGCGAGGCCACCGGAGGCGATCCCGAGGCACCGATGCGGGAGGCCCTCGTCGCCTTCAGCCGGGGGGCGCTCCTCGGTGCGCGCGGCAACTCGGGCGTGATCCTCAGCGAGATGCTCGGCGCGATCGCGCGCCGGATCGCCGAGGCCTCGCCCGAGGAGCGCAACGCCTCGGTGATGGCCGACGCGCTGCACCGGGCCGCCGACGCGAGCTACGCCGCCGTCGGAGAGCCGGTTGAGGGCACCATGCTCAGCGTCCTCCGGGCCGCTTCCGAGGCCGCCCTCGCGGTAGCGGCGGACGAGACGGTGCGCGCCCGCGACGTGTTCACGACCGCTGCCCAGGCCGCCCGCGAGGCCCTGGCCCGCACGCCGGACCAGCTCCCCGTGCTCCGCAACGCGGGCGTGGTGGACGCCGGCGGGCGGGGCATCTGCGTGATCCTCGACGCGGCCGAGACGGCGCTCACGGGTCGGCGCCCGATGCCGGTGCCCGCCACATTCGGCCAGCACGTGATCCCGATCCCGCACCTCGCCGCTGGCCTGCCAGAAGGCGACCTGAGCCCGGACGGGCCGTCGTACGAGGTCATGTACCTCCTCGACGCCGAGGACGACGCGATCCCGACCCTGCGCCAGCGGCTCGGCGCGCTCGGCGACTCGCTCGTGGTCGTCGGCGACCAAGGGCTCTGGAACGTCCACGTCCATGTCGACGACGTGGGTGCGGCCATCGAGGCGGGCATCGACGCCGGCCGGCCGCACCGGGTGCGGGTCACCCACTTCGCCGAGCAGGTGGACGAGTCACGGCAGCGCCACGGCGCGGCCGAGCCGGTGGGGCGGCGGATCGTCGCGGTGGCGGCCGGACCCGGGCTGGAGGCGCTCTTCGCGGAGGCAGGTGCCGTGGTGGTAGCGGGCGGCCCCGGCCGGCGCCCGTCGACCGGGCAGCTGCTCGAGGCGATCACCGGCTGCGGCGCCCGCGAGGTCGTCGTACTCCCCAACGACGCCGACTCGGTCCGGGTCGCCCAGATCGCGGCCAGCACCGCCGAGAACGACGCCGGCATCCGGGTCGCCGTGATCCCGACCCAGGCGCAGGTTCAAGGGCTGGCGGCGGTCGCCGTCCACGAGCCGGGCCGGAGCTTCGACCAGGACGTGCTCGAGATGACCGCCACCGCGCGACATGTGCGTCACGGCGCGGTCACCATCGCCGCCAAGCAGGCGATGACGATGGCCGGCCCGTGCGAACCCGGCGACGTGCTCGGTGTCATCGAAGGCGACTTCGCGGTCGTTGGTGCCGAGCTCGGCGAGGTCACCACCGACGTACTCGGTCGCCTGTTGGCGGCGGGGGGAGAGATGGTCACGCTGGTGAGCGGTCACGAGGCCGGCGACCTCGCCGACCAAGCGGCAGCATGGGTTGACCGGGAACACCCGCATGTCGATGTCGTGGTGTACGACGGTGGACAGGAGCGGTATCAGCTCCTGATGTCCGTCGAATGATCGGGAGCGCACTGTGATCACCCTCGACTCGCCGGTCGCCTCGGTGCTGGGCGACAAGAAGGGCAAGCGCGCCAAGATCGTCGAAGGCCTCGGGATCGAGACCGTCGGTGACCTGATCCGGCACTTCCCCCGGCGCTACCTGAAGACCGGCGAGCTCACCAAGGTCGAGGACCTCACCCCCGACCAGATGCTGACGGTGGTGGGCGAGATCGCGCACAGCGAGGTGAAAACCTACCGAGACCGGCGGACCGGGCGGCCGGCGTACCGTCTCGAGACGGTGCTGCGCACCAACGGGCCGAGCCTGAAGATGACGTTCTTCGCCAAGCAGAAGAGCGTCTCGGAGTGGCAGGCCAAGCGGCTGAGCGTCGGCCGCAAGGGCGTGTTCATCGGCAAGGCCGGACAGTTCCGCGGCGAGTGGCAGCTCACCAACCCGTCCATGTCGCTGTTCGGGGTCGAGGACGACGGCGACGAGCAACTGGCCACCGTGGAGGCGCTCGGCGAGCTCTACCCGCTCTACCCGCTCACCAAGGGCGTCGAGCACTGGGATCTGCAGCGAGCGATCACGTTTGCGCGCACCGTCCTCGCCGACATCCCCGAGACTCTGCCCGACCCCGTCCGTCAGCAGTACGACGTCCTCGACGCACGCATCGCCTTCGACTGGATCCACGCCCCTGACGACTACGGCCAGGTGACCCGCGCCCGACGACGGTTCCGCTTCGAGGAAGCGCTGGTCACCCAGCTCGTGCTCGGTCGACGACGGCGCGCCGTCCGCGCGATGGGGGCAGAGGCGCGCACCGGCGGCGACGGCTCGCTGCTGGCCGCCTTCGATGCGCGGCTCCCGTTCGAGCTCACCGGCGGCCAGGTCGAGGTCGGTGCGCAGATCGAGCACGACCTGGCGCAGCCGCACCCGATGAACCGGCTGCTGCAGGGCGAGGTCGGTTCCGGCAAGACGCTGGTGGCGCTGCGCGCCATGCTGCGCACCGTCGACTCCGGGGGCCAGGCCGCCCTGCTGGCGCCGACCGAGGTGCTCGCCCAGCAACACTTCCGGTCGATCTCCGAGCTCCTGGGCGATCTGGGCGCGGGCGGGATGCTCGGCGGTGCGGCCGACGGCACCAACGTCGTCCTGCTCACCGGTTCCATGACCAAGGCGCAGCGCAAGGAGCCGCTGCTCCGTGTCACCACGGGCGAGGCCGGCGTCGTCATCGGCACCCATGCGTTGCTCGAGGAGCAGGTGATGTTCGCCGATCTCGGCCTGGTCGTCGTCGATGAGCAGCACCGATTCGGCGTGGAGCAGCGGGCGGCGCTGACCGGCAAGGCCATCAGCCCACCGCATGTGCTGGTCATGACCGCGACCCCGATCCCGCGGACAGTCGCGATGACCGTCTTCGGTGACCTGGAGATCTCCACGCTGACCGAGCTGCCGGCCGGCCGGGGTGAGATCCAGACGAGCGTGGTGCCCCTGATCGACCACCCGTCCTGGATCGATCGGGTGTGGCAGCGGGTGCGCGAGGAGGTAGAGAAGGGCCATCAGGCCTACGTCGTCTGCCCGCGGATCATCGGCGACCAGCTCGAGCAGGGCGAGAGGGACCAGGTCGACTTCGACGAGGACGGGCGGTTGATCTCCGCCGACCCCAACGCGCCGCGGGGGCTCGCGGCGGTCGAGGACCTGGTGACCGAGCTCGCCGCCGGTCCGTTGGCGGGACTACGCATCGCCCAGCTGCACGGACGGCTCCCCGCCGACGAGAAGGAGGCGACGATGCGCGCGTTCGCGGCTGGCGACATCGACGTACTCGTGTCGACGACGGTGATCGAGGTCGGCGTCGACGTCGCCAACGCGACGGCGATGGTGATCCTCGAGGCAGACCGGTTCGGTGTCTCCCAGCTCCACCAGCTGCGCGGCCGGATCGGCCGTGGCGGACACCCTGGGCTCTGCCTGCTGGTGACGCACACCTCGGCACCCGGGCAGGCCGAAGCGCGCGAGCGCCTCGACGCGGTCGCCGCCACCACCGACGGGTTCGAGCTCAGTCGCGTCGACCTGGAGCAGCGCCGAGAGGGCGACGTGCTCGGTGCCTCGCAGTCGGGCCGCCGCTCCGGCCTCGACCACCTGCGGGTGCTCCGCGATGAAGAGACGATCCTGCAGGCGAGGGCGGCGGCGGAGACGCTGCTCGACGACGATCCCGAGCTTCTCGACTCACCCCTTCTCGCCGTTGCGGTGGCGGACCTCGAGCAGTCGCGGCAGAGTGAGTTCATGGAGAAGTCGTGACACCTCGGAAAACCTCTCCATGACGCGGATCATCGGGGGAGCGGCGGGCGGTCGGCGGATCAGCACGCCCCGAGGAGTAGCGACCCGTCCCACGAGCGACCGGGTCCGCGAGGCCTTGTTCTCGGCGATCGAGTCCTGGTGCGGATCGCTGCAAGGACTCCGCTTCCTGGATCTGTACGCCGGCTCCGGGGCGATCGGGCTCGAGGCCTGGTCGCGCGGCGCCGGCGTGGTCACGATGATCGAGCAGGATCGACGCACCGCCGCGCTGATCACCGCCAACGCCAAGGACCTCGGCTTCGTCAAGGCCGACGTGCGCATCGATCCCGTGGCCACCGCGCTGCACACCGCGCCTCGGGCGCCCTACGACATCGCCTTCCTGGACCCGCCCTACCCCCACGACGGAGCGTCGGTCGACGCCGACCTGGACGCGCTGGCCGTCAACGCCTGGCTGGTCCCGGGCGCGCTGGTCGTGGTGGAGCGCTCGTCACGCAGCAACGAGCCGACCTGGCCCGACGGTCTCGTCGCGATGCGCTCGCGGCGCTACGGCGAGACGGTGCTTTGGTACGGTCACGCCGCCAACGGACCCGCTGAGTGACCAGGAGCGAGTGATGCGTCGAGCCGTCTGCCCCGGGTCCTTCGACCCGGTCACCAACGGGCACATCGACATCGTCCAGCGCGCCTCGGCGCTGTTCGACGAGGTCGTGGTCGCGGTCGGCGTCAACACGTCCAAGAACCGGCTGTTCACCCCCGACGAGCGCATCGAGATGCTGCGCGAGGCGTGCGCGGGCTTCGACAACGTCACCGTCGCCGGATTCGCCGGCCTGCTGACCGACTTCTGCGTCGAGAACGGCATCCAGGCCATCGTCAAGGGCCTCCGAGCGGTGAGCGACTTCGACTACGAGCTGCAGATGGCCCAGATGAACGCCTCCCTCACCGATGTCGAGACGGTGTTCGTCCCGACCAGCCCCGAGTACTCCTTCCTGGCCTCCAGCCTGGTCAAAGAGGTCGCGATGTTCGGCGGCGACGTCTCGGCGCTGGTGCCGGCGTTCGTGCACCGAGCGCTCACCGAGCGCCTGGCGGAGCGTTCAGCCGATCAGTCCTGACAACGCACCGGTGCCTCGATACGGGTCGCGTCCTCCGTCGCTGCGCTCCGGAGCACGCCGAGCCCTGCTCGACCTCCAGCCGCATTCCGGACTTCGCGAGCTCAGTCCGGCGGCGTGCTTTTGCTCCGGGCATCCCGCGCCGACTACCATTCTGACGATCTGTTTGTGCCCGGACCCGGAAGTGATCTCCTGAACAGCCTGGACCCGAGAGCGCCGCTCGTGCTCGACACACGCGAGCTCGGCCGCCGTCCCGGGATCCAGCGTGAGGTGTCACTCGAGGTTCCGGCTCCGGCAGATCTGGGCATCGACGTCCTTCGGGTCGCTGAAGGGGAGCAGGTCGACATCGACTTGCGCCTCGAAGCGGTCCTGGAGGGAGTCCTGGTCACGGGATCCGCGCAAGCGGGTCTCAACGGCGAGTGTGCACGGTGCCTGGAACCCATCTCAGACCCGATCGAGGTGACGTTCCAGGAGCTGTTCCTCTACGACGACGACCAGGCTTCAGCCGAGGAGGACGACGAGGTCAGCATGCTCGAGGGCGACCTGCTCGACCTGGAGCCGCTGCTGCGGGACGCGGTAGTGCTCGCACTGCCGTTCCAGCCGCTGTGCCGGGACGACTGTCCGGGACTGTGCACCGAATGTGGGGCACGCCTGGCGGACGACCCGGAGCACACACATGAGGCGGCGATCGACCCGCGGTGGGCGAGCCTGGCACCGCTCCAGCAGGACCCCCAGCAACACGACTGAGCAACTCGAGGAGAACACAGTGGCTGTCCCGAAGCGGAAGATGTCGCGCAGCAACACGCGCCACCGTCGCTCGCAGTGGAAGGCTGTCGCGCCGTCCCTGGTGACGTGTGCCAACCCCGCCTGCGGTGCCAAGCACCTGCCGCACCGTGCGTGCGGTTCGTGCGGTCAGTACGGCGCCAAGGCCGACCGTCGCCAGGTGCTCTGAGCCGGACAACGGCATCAACTACCAGGAGCTGCGCTCCGCGCTCGGGGATCCGGAACTGGACCCCGAGCTCCTGGAGCGCGCCCTGACCCACCGCTCGTTCGCCTACGAGAACGGCGGTATCCCCACCAACGAGCGCCTGGAGTTCCTCGGTGACTCTGTGCTGGGCGTGGTGGTGACCGAGACGTTGTACACGATGCATCCCGACCTGTCCGAGGGTCGGCTGGCGAAGTTGCGCGCCGCCGTCGTCAACGCCCGCGCCCTCGCCGACGTGGCCCGCACCATCGGGCTCGGTGACCACGTCAAGCTCGGTCGCGGTGAAGAGGCCACCGGCGGGCGCACCAAGGCATCGATCCTCTCCGACACGGTCGAGGCCGTCATCGGCGCGATCCACCTCAGCGGCGGGGGCATCACGACCTCCTCCGAGGTCGTGCACCTGCTCTTCGACCCGCTCATCGAGACCGCATCGGCCATGGGCGCCGGGCTCGACTGGAAGACCTCTCTGCAGGAGCTCACGGCCGAGCACAGCCTCGGCGTCCCCGAGTACGTCATCGAGGACGAGGGCCCCGACCACATGAAGACCTTCACCGCGCAGGTCCGCGTCGGCGAGCAGCTCTACGGCAACGGCCTCGGCCGGTCCAAGAAGGAAGCCGAGCAGGCGGCCGCCGAGACGGCGTACGGCGAGCTCGCGCCGGGGCTCGGCGTCTTCGACGGCCCACCCGCCACGGCCTCAGCCGAAGCGGCTGACTAGTGCCCGAGCTTCCCGAGGTCGAGGTGGTCCGGGTTGGCCTGGAGAAGCATGCGGTCGGTCGCACCATCACCCGAGTGGAGGTGCTGCACCCCCGGCCGGTACGCCGCGACCCGCGCGGCCCGGAGGGCTTCGCCGCAGCATTGACCGGCCGGCGGATCGAAGGTATCCGCCGTCGCGGGAAGTACCTCTGGCTCCCACTCGACAACGGTGACGCACTGCTCGGGCACCTCGGGATGAGCGGCCAGTTCCTGGTGCAGCCGCCCGCTGCCCCCGCCGAGCGACACTTGCGGATCAGGCTGTCCCTCGACTCTCCGCAGGTGCCCTTCGATACGGCTCGTCCCTCGCCTACTCAGGACAAGGAGCTCAGGTTCGTCGACCAGCGGATGTTCGGCGGGCTGTCCGTCTCGGCCGGCGGTGCCGAGCTACCGCCGGAGATCGCCCACATCGCCCGCGACCCGCTCGACCCGGAGTTCGACGACGAGGAGTTCGTCGCCGGGGTGCGGCGCCGCTCTTCCGGCGTGAAACGACAGCTCCTCAACCAGAACCAGATCTCCGGCGTGGGCAACATCTACGCCGACGAAGCCCTCTGGCGGACTCGCATCCACGGCGAGCGACCGGGGGACCGGCTCACCCGCGCCCAGGTGCGCGAGCTGCTCGAGCACTCGCGCGTGGTGATGCGTGAGGCGCTGGGGGAGGGCGGCACGTCCTTCGACTCCCTCTACGTCAACGTCAACGGCGAGTCGGGCTACTTCGACCGCTCGCTGCACGCCTACGGGCGGCAGGACGAGCCCTGCGATCGGTGCGCGACGCCCATCCGCCGGGTGGCCTTCATGAACCGCTCGTCGTACTTCTGCCCGCGCTGTCAGCCGGTCCCGCGCAAGCCCCGCCTGATGCGTTCGATTTATTGACCAAATGCCCGCTTGGTGGGACTCTTGAAGACGGCCCGTTCTGCGGGTCAGACCCCCATATTGACCGGAAGGCTCACTACATGGCCAAGGCGCTGATCGGATATCGGAGCAGCGACCTGCGAGACCCCCGCCAAGCCGTCGAGAACGCTCGACTGCGTGCGCGGGTGGCCGAGCTCGAGAGTCTCGTCCTCCGTCTGAGCGAGGAGAACGACAAGCTGGTGGCCGCCCGTGCCGCCGACATCGAGCACCGCGAGGAACTGGCGGACGCCACGGCTCCGCTCCAGGAGATGCAGCCCGCCTGAGGCTGATGCGTCGGCACTCCACGACGCTGCTGCCCGGATCATCCGGGTAGTTCGGCGACTCCGCCGCCGGCTCGAAATCCAGATGCCCCGGCGAGTGGAACTGACTAGGGTCGCCACCTTGTGAGCAGAATCCTCGAGGCCGTGGCGCCCGCGCGCCTGGGCAAGGGGTTCCGGTGGCTGCTCGCTTCGTCCTGGGTCTCGAACCTCGGTGACGGGATCGCGCTCGCCGCGGGCCCGCTGTTGGTCGCGTCTCGGACCGACGAGGCGTTCCTCGTGGCGTTGGCCGCGCTCGTCCAGTGGGCGCCACCCCTCCTGTTCGGCCTGTACGCCGGCGCGATGACCGACCGGCTCGACCGCCGGGCGATCATCGTGGCGGTCGACCTGATGCGGGCAGTCGTCCTCGTGCTGCTGGCGGTGGCGATCGTGTTCGACGCCTCGCCCATCGCGCTGGTGCTGGTCGCCCTGTTCCTGCTCGGTACCGCCGAGGTGTTCGCCGACAACGCCGCGAGCACCCTGCTGCCGATGCTGGTCCACCGTGACGACCTCGCGACCGGCAACGCCCGGCTGCAGACGGGCTTCATCACGGTCAACCAGATGGCCGGGCCGCCGATCGGCGCGGCGCTGTTCGCCGCGGGCAACGCGTCGCCGTTCATCGCGCAGATGGTGCTGGTGCTGCTCGGTGCCGGACTGATCACCAAGCTGTCGATGCCCGAGCACCGGCGTGATCCCGAGACCGTGCAGCTGGTCCGGCACGAGATCGCCGAGGGCTTCCGCTGGGTGTGGCACCACGCCGCCGTACGCACGCTGGTGCTGGTGATCTTCACGTTCAACATCACCTTCGGCGCGGCGTGGTCGGTGCTGGTGCTCTACGCGACCGAGCGGCTGGAGCTCGGCGAGGTGGGCTTCGGGCTCATCACGACGACGGGTGCGCTGGGGGGCCTCGCGGGGACGCTTTCCTACGGGTGGATCACCCGGCACGTGAGCCTGGGCAACCTGATGGGGATCGGGCTGATCCTCGAGACCTTCACGCATCTCGGACTCGCGCTGACCACGGAGCCGGCCGTGGCGCTGGTGATCTTCTTCTTCTTCGGGGCCCACGCTTTCATCTGGCACACCACGTCGGTGACAGTCCGCCAGCGCGCGGTGCCGACAGCGCTGCAGGGCAGGGTGGGCAGCGTCAACCTGGTCGGCGTGTTCGGAGGTCTGGTGATCGGCTCGGGCATCGGCGGCGTACTCGCCCAGCACTGGGGCGTGACCGCGCCGTTCTGGTTCGCGTTCGCGGGCTCTGCCGTGTTCGTGGTGCTGATCTGGCATCAGCTCGCGCACATCAGGCATGCGGACGAGGAGTTGCCCGAGCACGCCTGAGTGGTTCCATGGGCGGCATGGACGTGTCTGCCCTGATCGCAGCCCTTCCCGATGGCGTGGTCGTCAGCGACCCCGAGGCGATGGAGAAGTATCGCTTCGACTGGTCCCGCGATGTCAGCGCCGGGAAACCGGTCGCGGTGGTGCGGGCCGAATCCGGAGAGCAGGTGCAGGCCGCAGTGCGATGGGCCGCCGAGCACCGCGTTCCCGTGGTGCCGCGCGGCGCGGGCTCCGGGCTGTCCGGGGGTTCCTCGGCCGTCGACGGCGGGATCGTGATCAGCCTCGAGCGGATGCGCGACATCGAGATCGACACCGAGTGCCGGGTCGCGGTCGTCGAGCCGGGTGCGTTCAACGCCGAGGTGAAGGCTGCCGCTGCCGAGCACGGGCTGTGGTACCCGCCCGACCCCTCCTCCTACGAGATCTGCTCGATCGGCGGCAACGTGGCGACCAATGCCGGGGGCCTGTGCTGCGTGAAGTACGGCGTCACCACGGACTACGTGCTGGGGCTCGACGTGGTCCTCGCCGACGGGACGCTGGTGACGCTGGGCGGGAAACGGATCAAGGACGTCGCCGGGCTCTCGTTGCTCAAGTTGTTCGTCGGCAGCGAGGGCACCCTCGGCATCGTCACCCGGGCGATCCTGCGGCTGGTGCCGGCGCAGCTCGCGCGCTCGACCGTGGTCGCGTCGTTCCCGACCGTCGCCGCCGCGGCCGAGGCCGTGATCGCCGTAGGGCGCACGCTGCGGCCCTCGATGATGGAGCTGATGGACCGGGCGTCGATCAACGCGGTGGAGGACTACCGGCCGATGGGTCTCGACCGCACGGCCGGGGCGCTGCTCGTGGCCCAGTCCGACGCACCGGGTGCAGCCCGGGTCGAGGAGGTCGCGGTGATCCGGACGGCCTTCGAGGCCGCGGGTGCCACCGAGGTGTTCGCGACCGATGACCCCGAGGAGGGGGAGCTGTTCGTCGAGGCCCGCCGGGCGGCGTTCCCCGCCATCGAGGCCCAGGGCTCCCTGTTGCTCGAGGACGTCGGGGCGCCGATCCCACAGCTGCCTCAGCTGCTCGCCGACATCGCGGCGATCGCCGAGGCCCACGACATCGCGATCCCGGTGGTCGCGCATGCCGGGGACGGCAACACCCACCCGATCATCGTCTTCGACCCGAACGACCCTGCGGCCGAGCAGCGGGCCAGGCGGGCGTTCGCCGAGGTGATGCAGGCGGCGATCCGTCTCGGCGGCACGATCAGTGGCGAGCACGGTGTCGGACGCACCAAGAAGGCCGCGCTTCCCGACCAGCTCGGGCCCGACGTGATGGCGCTGACCCGGCGGGTCAAGGACGCGCTCGACCCCGACGGCATCCTCAACCCGGGAGCGATCCTGTAGCTCCCCGGATGGGTGGGTATACCCATCCGCTTCTCCACCAAGATGCGTCGGTCTCCCGATGCCGGGTTGGGGTGCGTTCGCGTGAAGTGGTGGTTACCAACCCGACGAGCGAAGGATCCGTCATGACCACCCAACACATCGAGACCCTGATCATCGGTGCCGGCCAGGCCGGCCTCGCGACCGGCTACCACCTGCAGCGTTGCGGGCGCCCGTTCCTGATCGTGGACGGCGCCGACCGGGTCGGCGACAACTGGCGGCAACAGTGGGACACGCTGCGGCTGTTCACTCCGGCCAAGTACGACGGCCTGCCCGGTCTCCCGTTCCCGGCCGACGACCCGTGGCACTTCCCGAGCAAGGACGAGGTGGCGGCTTACCTTGAGAAGTACGCGCTGCAGTTCGACCTGCCCGTGCGTATGAGCACCCGTATCGACCGGCTGGAGGCGCGCCCCGGTGGCGGGTACGTGGCCACCGTGGGCAGCGACACGATCACTTGCGACCACGTGGTGGTGGCCACCGGAACCTTCGGTCGGACCCCCTCGGTCCCGGCGTTCGCGGCCGACCTCGACCCCGCGATCCGTCAGCTGCACTCCAGCGAGTACCGCCGCCCCGCCCAGCTCGCCGCGGGCACCGTTCTTGTGGTCGGGGCATCCCACTCCGGCATGGACATCGCCTATGAGGCCGCCGCGACCCACGACACTGTGCTGTGCGGGCGAGATACAGGTCAGCTCCCCGTGCCGCTGGAATCCCGGCGCGGCCGGCTTCTCCTGCCGATTCTCTTCTTTGTCTTCCGGCACGTGCTCACCCGGCGCACACCGATGGGCCGCAAGGAGATGTCCGAGGTGCGGTCCCACGGGGGACTTGCGTTGCGGGTACAGCGCAGGGATCTGGAGGGGCGCGGCATCGAGCGGGTCACGGAGCGAGTCGTCGGCGCCAAGGACGGACGGCCGCTCCTCGACAACGGACGCTTGGTCGACGCCGCCACCGTGGTCTGGTGCACCGGCTTCCGGCAGCGCTTCGACTGGATCAAGCTGCCGGTCTTCAACGACGAAGGCTGGCCGATCGAATATCGCGGCGTCGTAGACGACGCCCCCGGTCTGTTCTTCTGCGGGTTGAGCTTCCAGTTCGCGTTCAGCTCCATGGTCTTCATGGGCGTTGGCCGGGACGCAGCGTTCGTGGCTGATCGAGTCGCCGAGCGGGTCGAGTCCGCGTCACCGATCGCTGCCTGAGCCGCGCTTTCCGGCGCGTTGTACGTCACAATCCGCGGAGAGGAGTGAACTGCGATGGGCGTGGTCGACGACCTGGCGCAGGCCCGCGAGGCCTATGAGCGCCGCGACTGGATGGCCGCATACGACGCGCTCTCCGCGGCCCGGCCTGGCGCGCTCGACGGCGAGGACTACGCCCGGCTGGCGCTCGCCGCGGACATGATGGGCCGCCACAACGACTGCGTCCAGGCACTGCAGCGGGCCTACCAGCTTCACCTCGATGCCGGCAACACACTGGGGGCCGCGAAGTCCGCGTTCTGGCTGGCGATGACCCTGGTCCACACGGGTGAGTCCTCCGTCGCCAGTGGCTGGACCGGGCGAGGTGAACGACTCCTCGCTGACCTGGACGACGATGTGGTCGAGAACGGCTACCTGCGCTGTCCCCGCATCCTCGTCGCCGTCTTCGGCGGCGAGTTCGAGACGGCGCTGAGGCTTGCCGTCGAAGTGGTCGACTACGGGCTGCGCTTCGGGTCGAGCGACTTGACCGCGTTCGGCCTGTGCACCCAAGGCCGGCTGGCGCTGTACTCCGGGCGTCTCGCCGAGGGTCTGCGGCTCCTCGACGAGGCGATGGTGGCGGTCGCCACCGGCGAAATATCACCCGTGTTCGCGGGCCACATCTACTGCACCTTGATCGAGGGCTGCCAGGAGATCTCGGACTACGGCCGGGTCGCGGAGTGGACCGCGGCCCTGCATGCGTGGTGCGAGACGCAGCCGGACCTCGTCCTGTTCACCGGCCAGTGCGCCGTCCACCGTGGGCAGATCATGCGCCTGCGCGGCGCGTGGGCCGAGGCGATCGAGGAGTTCGACCGAGCGCTGGAGCGTTACCTCCTGACCGGAACCCCGGCCGCGGCCGGGCTCGCGATGGCCGAGCGGGGAGACGTTCAGCGGCTGGTGGGCGACCTCGATGCGGCCGAGGCGTCGTATGCGCTGGCGAGCGAGTACGGCCACGAGGCGCAGCCCGGCCTGGCCCTTCTGTGGCTGGCGCGCGGTCGGGCCGATGCCGCGCTCTCCGCCGTACGACGCCTTCTCTCGGAGCCTCGAGACCCCGTTCACCGGGCCCAGCTGTTTCCGGGGGCGATCGAGGTGCTGGTGGCGTCCGGCGAGCCCGAAGAGGCCGAGCGGCTCGCCGAGGAGCTCTTCCGATTCGCCACCGAGACCAGGTGCGCGGCCCCGCGGGCGATGGCCGAGTACGCGAGCGCCTGCGTCCTGGTGGCACGGGACGAACCCGCCCAAGCGCTGCCGCGGCTTCGGCAGGCGATCCAGCTCTGGAGCGCCCTCGAAGCCCGCTACGAGGTCGCCCGGTGCCGCGCTCTGGTGGGTCGGGCCCTCCAACTCCTCGGCGACGCAGAGTCGGCGCGGATCGAGGTCGGCGCTGCCCGTGACGAGTGTCGCGTGATCGGCGCGCGTCCCCTCGACGAGGAGCTCACGACCTTGCTGGAACCGCAAGCACTTGGGGGACTCACCGTCCGGGAGGTCGAGGTGCTGCGGCTGGTCGCCGCCGGGCGGAGCAACCCCGAGATCGCGGCTGAGCTGGTGCTCAGCCAGAAGACCGTGGCCCGCCACCTCAGCAACATCTTCGCGAAGCTGGACGTCGGCTCACGCACCGCTGCGGCCGCCTACGCGTTCCAACACGACCTGGTCCGCCCGAGCGCCGACCCGGAGTAGGTACCGTCGGCACATGCTGCTCGACCGTCGACTCTTCGGCCCCGGCCCGTCCAACCCCTACCCGGAGGCCACCGCGGCCCTCGGTCTGCCACTGCTGGGACACCTGGACCCGGCGTTCCTGGAGCTGATGGACGAGACCTGCGACATGCTCCGCCAGGCCTGGGGCACGTCCAACGCCCGCACGCTGCCGATCTCGGCGACCGGCTCGGCGGGCATGGAGGCGGCGTTCGTCAACACGGTCCGCCCCGGCGACGTGGTCGTGGTCGCGGTCAACGGGCTCTTCGGGCAGCGGATGTGCGACGTCGCCGCCAGGTGTGGTGCCGAGGTCGTCGCCGTCGAGCACGAGTGGGGGCAGCCGGTCGACGCGCAGCGGGTGCTCGACGCGCACGCCTCGCCGGCCGTGATTGCCGCCGTCCACGCCGAGACCTCGACCGGCGTCCGCTCCGACATCGCTGCGCTGGGTGCCGGCAAGGGCGACGCGCTGCTGATCACCGACGCCGTGACGAGCATCGCCGGCATCGAGTTGCACGCCGACGACTGGGGCATCGACGTCGGCTACGCCGGCACCCAGAAATGCCTCGGCGTGGCGCCCGGCCTGGCGCCGTTCACGATCAACGACCGGGCCTTCGAGCGTCGGGTGGAGCGGCCGCAGTCGTGGTACCTCGACCTCGGCCTGCTCGGTGGGTACGTCGGCGAGGCCAGCGCCAAGGGCGGCGGCCGCACCTACCACCACACCGCCCCGGTGGCGATGGTCGCCAGCCTGCACGCCGGCCTCGCCCGGATCCTCGAGGAGGGTCTCGAGGCCGTCTGGGCGCGGCACGAGGCGGCCGGCGCCACGCTCCAGTCCGGGCTGGAGGAGATGGGTCTCGAGCTGTTCGCCGCGGAGGGCCACCGACTCCCGGAGCTCACCACGGTGCGCGTTCCCGACGGCGTCGACTCGGCCGCCGTACGCAGGCACCTGCTGGAGCTGCACAACATCGAGATCGGCGGCGGCGTGGGTGAGTTCGCCACGACGGTGTGGAGGATCGGCCTGATGGGGCACAACGCCACCCAGGCCAACGCGCTCTTGGTCCTGGCGGCGCTCCGCGCTGCTCTTGACCACCTGGGGTAGGTCCATGGCTCAACGGCCCGTCATCGTGAACTGGGCCAGCGAGACACGACCCGGCGCGAGGCGCCGGGGCTCCGCAGGATCGAGGAGTAGGGCAGGTAGGGTGAGTCGCGCTGAGCTTCCCCCGCGACGCACCCCACCTGCGCTTGCGTCAGTGCTGACGTCGAAGCACTGAGACCAACGATGGAGCCCCGCGTTGTACCTGAAGAGCCTGACCCTGAAGGGGTTCAAGTCCTTCGCGTCCTCGACGACGCTGCAGCTCGAGCCCGGCATCACGTGCATCGTGGGCCCGAACGGCTCGGGCAAGTCCAACGTCGTCGACGCGCTCGCCTGGGTGATGGGCGAGCAGGGCGCCAAGTCGCTGCGGGGGGGCAAGATGGAAGACGTCATCTTCGCGGGCACCTCGGGCCGCCCGCCGTTGGGCCGGGCCGAGGTCATCCTCACGATCGACAACACCGACGGCGCACTGCCGATCGAGTACGCCGAGGTGACGATCAGCCGGACCATGTTCCGCAGCGGAGGCTCGGAGTACGCCATCAACGGCACCACCTGCCGGTTGCTCGATGTCCAGGAGCTGCTCAGCGACTCCGGCATCGGCCGGGAGATGCACGTGATCGTGGGGCAGGGCCAGCTGGACACGATCCTGCACGCCACCCCCGAGGACCGGCGCGGGTTCATCGAGGAGGCTGCCGGCGTCCTCAAGCACCGCAAGCGCAAGGAGAAGGCGCTCCGCAAGCTCGACTCCACCGATGGCAACCTCAACCGCCTGGGTGACCTGCTCAACGAGATCCGGCGCCAGCTCAAGCCGCTGGGCCGTCAGGCCGAGGTGGCGCGCGAGGCGGCAACGGTGCAGGCCGATGCCCGCGACGCCAAGGCCAGGCTGATGGCTGACGACCTGGTCACCGCCCAGACCGCGCTCGAGCAGGAGCTGGCCGACGAGACGATCCTGGTCGACCGCCGCGAGCAGGTCGAGGCCGAGATGGCGTCGTCGCGGGAGAAGGAAGCGGCGCTCGAAGCCGCCCTCCGTGAGGACCTGCCGGCGCTCACCCGGGCGCAGGACACGCTCTACCAGCTCGGCGGCCTGCGCGAGCGGCTGCGCGGCACCCAGAACCTGGCCGCCGAGCGGTTGCGCAACGCAGCGGGCGCCACCGAAGCGGCGCTGGAGCAGGGCCGCGACCCCGACGAGCTCGAGGCCGAGGCGGAGCGGGTCCGTGCCCAGGAGCACGAGATCGGCAACGAGGTCGAGGTGCACCGCGGTGCCCTCGAGGAGGCGGTGATTGCCCGCCGGGCGGCTGAGGACGCGGCCGCCGAGGCAGATCGACGGGTGGCGGGGTTGCAGCGGGCCGCCGCCGACCGGCGCGAGGGCCTCGCGCGGCTGCACGGCCAGGTCAACGCGTTGAAGTCGCGTTCGTCGGCGGCGGAGGAAGAGATCGGCCGGCTCGTGCAAGCCCGCGAGGACGTCCTCGCCCGGGCCGAGCGGGCCCAGCGCGACTTCACCGCTCTGGAGACCAAGGTCGCCGGTCTGGACGCGGGCGAGGAGGGCCTCGACGCAGAGCACGAAGCCGCCGTCGCCGCCTTCGGCGACATCGAGGAGCGGCTCGCCAAGGTCCGCGACGAGGCGATGCAGGCCGACCGGGACCGGTCGACGCTTGCTGCGCGCAAGGACGCCCTGGAGATGGGGCTGAACCGCAAGGACGGCGCCGGAGCGCTGCTCGCGGTATCCGACCAGGTGAGTGGGCTGCTCGGGTCGGTCGCCGCGCTCCTCACCGTGCGCTCCGGCTACGAAACCGCGTTGGCCAGCGCGCTCGGCTCGGCTGCGGACGCGGTAGCGGTCGTCGATTCCGACGCCGCCGTGGCGGCCATCGGCCGGCTCAAGGACGACGACCTGGGTCGCGCGGGCCTGCTCCTCGGCGCCGGACCTGACGACGGGGTCGACTGGCCCGCGCTGCCCGGCCATGCGACGTACGCCCGCGACGTCGTGGAGTGCCCCGACACGCTGCGCCCGGCGCTGGCTCGCCTTCTGTTCAAGACCGCGGTGGTCGACGACCTGCGCGCCGCCCGTGCCCTGGTGGCCGAGCTTCCCGACATCACCGCCGTCACCCGAGACGGCGACGTGCTCGGCGCGCACTTCGCCGCCGGAGGTTCATCCGCGCAGCAGAGCCTGATCGAGATCCAGGCGGCGGTCGACGAGGCCGAGGCCCGGCTGGGCGACGCAGTGGCGGCCGCCGAGCGGCTCGGCTTCGACATGTCCCGGCTGGAGAGCGAGCGGCTGGAGGCCAAGCAGCGGGTCGACGTGGCGCTGGCCAAGCTGCACGAGTCCGACGCCACCCTGGCCGCGGTCGCCGAGGAGCTCGGCCAGTTCGGCTCCCAGACGCGCGCCGCGCGCGGCGAGGCCGAGCGGCTGGTGCGCGCGATCGAGCAGGCCGAGGCCGCCCGCGACCAGGACCTGGCGGGCCTGGCGGAGCTGGAAGGCCGGCTCACCGCGGCCGAGAAGGCTCCGGAGGAACAGCCTGACACCGGTGAGAGCGAGCGCCTCGCCGAGATCGCGCGCGGCTCCCGGCAGGCCGAGATGGAGGCCCGGCTGGCGTTGCGGACGTCAGAGGAGCGCGCCCGCGCGTTGCACGGACGCGTCGACCAGCTGGTGCGCGCCGCCGAGGCGGAGCGTGATGCCCGAACCCGTGCCGCCGAGCGTCGCGAGCGGCTCATCCGCGAGGGCAGGGCGGCCGAGGCCGTCGGTATCGCCGTCGCCCAGGTGCTGCAGCGGATCGAGGTGTCAATCCACCTCGCGACCGAGCAGCGGCAGGCCGTCGAGGTGGCGCGGAGCGGTCGCGAGCAGGAGCTGCTCACGGTCCGGACCCGGCTGCGCGAGCTCGACCGCGAGCACGACGAGCTGGTCAACTCGGTGCACCGGGACGAGATGGCTCGCACCCAGCAGCGGATGCGGATCGAGCAGATCGAGGAGCGCGCGCTGGAGGAGCTCGGGCTCGACGCGGCAGGCCTGGTGACCGACTACGGCCCGGACAACGTGGTGCCGTTCGCGGGGGTAGTGCCCGAGGGCGAGGCGGTCCCCGAGCCGGTGCCGTTCGTCCGCGAGGAGCAGCAGAAGCGGCTGCGTACCGCCGAGCGGGCGCTGGCACAGCTGGGTCGGATCAACCCCTTGGCCCTCGAGGAGTTCTCGGCGATGGAGGAGCGGCACAAGTTCCTCACCGAGCAGCTCGAGGACCTCAAGGCCACCCGCAAGGACCTCCTCGACATCGTCCGCGAGGTCGACCAGAGGGTGGAGCAGGTCTTCACCGAGGCGTTCGCCGACGTCAGCAAGGCCTTCGACGAGACGTTCGCCCGACTTTTCCCCGGCGGTGAGGGCCGGCTGGTGCTCACCGAGCCGGGCGACATGCTCGCGACCGGTGTCGAGGTGGAGGCGCGGCCGCCGGGCAAGAAGATCAAGCGGCTGTCGCTGCTGTCCGGTGGCGAGCGGTCGCTGGTGGCGGTCGCGTTCCTGGTGGCGCTGTTCAAGGCCCGACCGTCGCCGTTCTACATCCTCGACGAGGTCGAGGCCGCGCTCGACGACACCAACCTGGGCCGGCTGCTGGAGATCTACGAAGAGCTCCGCGCCGCGTCCCAGCTGGTCGTGATCACGCACCAGAAGCGCACCATGGAGGTCGGCGACGCGCTCTACGGCGTCTCCATGCGCGGCGACGGCGTGAGCACCGTGATCAGCCAGCGGCTGCGCGAAGCCGAGCCGGCCTAGCCCGTGCCCGACCAGGTCCCGACCCGCGCGGAGTACGTCGCCTGGCGCACCGCCACCACCCGCTGGTCCGACGACGACGTCTACGGGCACATGAACAACGCCCGCTACTTCGAGCTCATCGACACCGCGGTCAACGCCCACCTGGCCGAGGCCACTGGCACCGACATCCGGGACCTGCCCGCGGTCGGAGTGGTCGCCGAGGTGTCCTGCCGCTACTTCCGGGAGATCGGCTACCCGGCCCCGGTGGAGATGGGCCTGGTCATCGACAGGCTCGGGACGTCATCGGTGATCTACCGGATCGGGCTGTTCCAGGGCGACGGCGACGAGGCCGCCGCGGAGGGCCGGTTCGTCCACGTCTACGTCGTCAACACCGGTGGCGAGCGGGCGACCACCCCGATCCCGGACGAGATCCGGACGGCGATCGCACCCTTGCTCCGGGAATCCTGAGCGCCACGCCGAACGCGACATCGAATGGCCTCGCAGGGTCCGTCTGTGACACGGTGGTTCTTGACGCTCTCGCCCTATCTCGGAGGTCTTCACGTCGTGACGCTCATCGTGCTGATGATGCTCGGGATCCTGCTGGTTGCCGGTGTTGTCGTGGTCTATGTCGCCTTCCCCCATCGGGGTGAGGACATCCCAGGAGCGCCCTGGCTCGGCGAAGCGATGAACCGGGCAGCCGACGCCGTCCCCGTCCTCGAGGAGGAGACCGGCGAGCGGACGTACCGCGTGTTCGGCTGACTCGCCCGCTCGGCCCCCGGCCGAGGCTGATTGGATGGCGCCATGGGTGACCTGCTCTACCTGATCATCGGCATCGCCGTCCTCGGCGTGCTGGTCGTCGTCGGCTTCGTCTCGACGCGCGCCCGGCGTCGTACGTCCGTGCCGGCACCCGCGACGGCCGGAACCCACGTCGTCGACGCGCCGCCGACCGAGGCCGGGGCGCCGACCGTCGAGGCACCTGCACTCGACACACCGGAGAGCACCCAGACTCGCCTCGTCCGGCTCCGTCAGCGGCTGGCAGGCTCCCAGGGCACGCTCGGTCGCGGCCTCTTGGCGCTGCTCAGCCGCGAGCGTCTCGACGAGGACACCTGGGAGTCGGTCGAGGACACCCTGCTGGCCGCCGACCTCGGCGTCGCGGCCACCCAGGAGGTCGTCGAGCGGCTGCGCACCCGCCTGCGGGTCGAGGGCGGGGACATCGCCGACGCCCGCACCGTGCTCCGCGAGGAGCTGCTCACGCTGCTCGGCCCGGAACTGGACCGGCGGCTCCAGATCAGTGGGACGGACGGCAATCCGGGAGTGGTGCTGGTGGTGGGCGTCAACGGCACCGGCAAGACCACCACCGTCGGCAAGATCGCCCGGATCCTCGTAGCGGAGCACCGCACCGTGCTGCTCGGGGCCGCGGACACGTTCCGGGCCGCCGCGGTCGACCAGCTGGCGACTTGGGGAGAGCGGGTCGGCGTCGAGGTGGTCCGCGGGCCGGAGGGCTCCGACCCGGCCAGCGTCGCCTTCGAGGCTGTCAGAGAAGGCGCTGAGGCGAACGTCGACACCGTGATCGTCGACACCGCCGGCCGCCTCCAGAACAAGCAGGGCCTCATGGACGAGCTCGGCAAGGTCAAGCGGGTCATCGAGAAGCAGGCCCCCGTGACCGAGGTGCTGCTCGTCCTCGATGCGACCACCGGCCAGAACGGCATGGTCCAGGCCAAGGTGTTCAGCGAGGTCGTCGACGTCACCGGCATCGTCCTGACCAAGCTCGACGGCTCCGCCAAGGGCGGCATCGTGGTCGCCGTACAACGCGAGCTCGGAGTGCCGGTCAAGCTCGTCGGGCTCGGCGAGGGCCCGGACGACCTCGCGCCGTTCGAGCCGAAGGCCTTCGTCGACGCGCTCCTCGGCTGAGCCTCGGGAAGATTCACCGGTTATGCGGTGAATCTGACCGTTCTGGTACGAACCTTCGTGCAAGAACGGGAAGATTCACCGGTTATGCGGTGAATTGTCCCGACCCCGCTCGATCCGAGCTCCCAGGCTGCGTAACTCAGTCGTAACACCCGGCCGGAACTCGTTTCCTCACCGCAACATCGACGCGCGTACGTCGAAACGTCGGCCCGCCAGGGTTCTCGGCAATGGGGTGGACCCCCGGAACTGACAACGCGGTCAGCCGACGGTCCGCCCTCCCGAGTTCATACCTGGAGGTTTCGTGGACGGCTATTACGCCTTCATGCTCATAGCGACGGCATTCGTCCTCATGATGACCGTGCCGGCGCTGGCGCTCTTCTACGGCGGCATGTCGCGGTCGAAGTCCGTGCTCAACATGATGATGATGTCGTACGTCGCAGTGGCGATCGTCGGCATCCTCTATGTCGCCGTCGGGTGGTCGATGGGGTTCGGTGGAGAGGGCACGTTCTTCCACGACCCGTTCGACCTGGCGTGGCTGGACGGCGTCACCAGCGACAACTACATCTACGTGATGTTCCAGATGACGTTCGCGATCATCACCGTCGCGCTGATCAGCGGCGCGGTCGCGGACCGGATGAAGTTCTCCGCCTGGGTCGTCTTCGTGCCGCTCTGGGCGGTGCTCTGCTACTTCCCGATGGCGCACATGGTGTTCAGCTGCACCGAGGACTCGCTCATCTGCGGTCGGATCGGCGCCCAGGACTACGCGGGCGGTACCGCGGTCCACATCAACGCCGGTATGGCCGGCCTCGTGCTGGCGATCCTGATCGGCAAGCGCATCGGGTTCGGCAAGGAAGCGCTCCGTCCGCACAACCTCACGCTGACCATGCTCGGTGCCGGTCTGCTGTGGATGGGCTGGTACGGCTTCAACGTCGGCTCGATCGTGTTCGGTGACGACCCCGAGACCCAGTTCTTCACCGAGACCGGCCGCACCTTCGCCAACACCACTCTTGCCACGATGGCCGCGATCCTCGGCTGGCTGCTGATCGAGTACCTGATGCACCGGAAGGCGACCTCCCTGGGCGCTGCGTCCGGCATCGTCGCGGGCCTGGTGGCCATCACGCCCGCGTGCGGCGCGGTCGACCTCGAGGGAGCCGTCGCGATCGGCGCCATCGCCGGCGCGGTCTGCGCCTGGGCCGTGGGGCTGAAGTACAAGCTCGGGTACGACGACTCGCTCGACGTGGTCGGCGTGCACCTGGTCGGCGGCATCATCGGCACGGTCCTCATCGGGTTCTTCTCCACCTCTGACGGTGCGGGCGGGATCGACGGCCTCTTCTACGGCGGCGGGGCGGGCTCCCTGGGTGACCAGGCCCTCGGCGCTCTCGTGGCGATCGGCTTCTCCGGTGTAGTCACTCTGATCATCGGCCTGGCGATCAAGTACACGATCGGTCTCCGGCTCAACGAGGAGGACGAGGTCGAGGGCATCGACTTCGTCGCCCACGGCGAGTCGGCGTACGACATCCACACCAGCGGAGGTGGCGGCGGGAAGACCGGCGTCCTCGCTGCCAAGTCCGCTTCGGTCACGGAAGGAGCGAATGCATGAAGCTCGTCACCGCGGTGATCAAGCCGCACAAGTGGGAAGACGTCCGCGAGGCGCTCGAGACCTTCGGCGTGACCGGGATGACGGTCAGCGAGGTCAGCGGCTATGGCCGGCAGAAGGGCCACACGGAGGTCTACCGCGGGGCGGAGTACGACATCGCCCTGGTGCCCAAGATCCGGATCGAGATCGTGGTTGACGACGGTGACGTCGAGGACGTCGTCGGGATCGTCGTCAAGACCGCGCAGACCGGCCGGATCGGGGACGGCAAGGTCTGGGTGAGCCCGGTCGAGACCGTGGTCCGCGTCCGCACGGGGGATCAGGACGAGGCGGCGATCTAACCGACTCATGACGAACCATCCGTCGGCCGAGCATCCGCTCGGCCGGCGGTTTGGTCGTTTACATGCCTGAAACAAATAGTCGCTTGGCTGATGTCTCGTGACTCCTTACCTCCTCCCTGCCGTCACGTCAGCGCTCGACACGGGCGATACCGCGTGGCTCCTCGCGGCCAGCGCCCTGGTGCTCCTGATGGCGCCCGGCCTGGCGCTCTTCTACGGCGGCATGGTCCGCTCCAAGAGCGTGCTCAACATGATCATGATGACCTTCGGGACGCTCGCGGTCGTCGCGATCCTGTGGACCCTGATCGGCTACTCCATCGCGTTCGGCGACGACGTCGGCGCCGGCCTGCTCGGCGACCCGTTCCAGTACGCCGGCCTGAGCGACCTGCTCGATCCCGCGTCGAACGGCGAGTCGACGGTGCCGCTGATCCTGTTCGCGATCTTCCAGGGACTGTTCTGCGTGATCACCGGGGCGTTGGTCTCCGGTGCGATCGCGGACCGGGCCCGGTTCGGCGCCTGGATGGTCTTCGTCGGGGTCTGGACTCTCGTGGTGTACGCGCCGATCGCGCACTGGATCTTCGACTTCTCGCTCGGCGACCACGTCGGCGGCTGGATGGCCAACGACCTCAAGGTCATCGACTTCGCAGGCGGGACCGCAGTCGAGATCTGCTCGGGTGCCTCGGCGCTGGCCCTGGCCCTCGTCCTGGGCCCGCGGATCGGGTTCGGCAAGGACCCGATGCGGCCGCACAACCTGACGCTGGTGATGCTCGGCGCCGGCCTGCTGTGGTTCGGCTGGTTCGGCTTCAACGCCGGCTCGGCGCTGGGCGCCAACCACAAGGCCGCCGTCGTCTTCGTGACGACCCTGCTTGCGGGTGCCGCGGGCTCGCTGGGCTGGCTCCTCCTCGAGCGGTTCCGCGACGGCCACGCCACCACGCTCGGCGCGGCGTCGGGTCTGGTCTCCGGCCTGGTGGCGATCACCCCGTCGTGCGGCTCGGTGTCGCCGATCGGCGCGATGATCATGGGCGCGGTGGCGGGAGTCATCTGCGCGCTGGCGGTGGGCATGAAGTACAAGTTCGGGTACGACGACTCACTCGACGTCGTCGGCGTCCACCTCGTCGGCGGCATCGTCGGCACCTTGGGGATCGGACTGATCGCCACCGCGGGCGCCCCCACAGGTGTGGACGGGCTGTTCTACGGCGGGGGAGCCGACCAGCTGTGGCGCCAGGCACTCGGCGGCGGCGCGGTGCTCGTCTACGCGTTCGTCGTGTCAGGCATCATCGGACTCGTCATCGACAAGACGATGGGCTTCCGGATCGACGAGGAGCACGAGCTCAGCGGCATCGACCTCGTGATCCACGCCGAGACGGCGTACGACCTGCACGCCACCGCGGGCACCCGCTCCACCGGCGGCATGTTCGGCACCAACCGTGAGGAGAACCCCGAATGAAGCTGGTCACCGCAGTCGTCAAGCCGCACAAGTGGGAGGACGTCAGGGTCGCGCTCGAGGCCGTGGGCGTCACCGGGATGACCGTGAGCGAGGTCAGCGGCTACGGCCGCCAGAAGGGCCACACGGAGGTCTACCGCGGAGCGGAGTACGACATCGCTCTCGTGCCCAAGATCCGGCTCGAGGTGGCCGTCAGCGATGCCGACGTGGAGGCGATCGTCGGCGCGATCCAGCAGGCCGCGCAGACCGGCCGGATCGGCGACGGCAAGATCTGGGTGTCACCGCTCGAGTCGATCGTCCGGGTACGCACCGGCGATCGCGACGACGCAGCCATCTAGCGGAGATCGATGACCGCCGCTGACAGAGCGCTCCGTACCGCGGAGGCGGACAAGCTCTGTGCTGCGGCGTACGACGGCTGCGGCGGGCCCGAGGTTGGCGCGGCATTGGTCGCGGTCGGCGGCTACGGACGCGCCGAGCTGGCGCCGTACTCCGACCTGGACGTGGTGTTGGTCTCCGACAAGGGGGTCGAGCTCGGCGAGGCGGCCCAGCAGGTCTGGTACCCGATCTGGGACTCCGGAGCTCAGCTCGACCACTCCGTCCGGACTCTTCCCGAGATGGTGGCGACGGCGGCCAGTGACGTCAGGGTCGCGTCGGGACTGCTCGACGTGCGGCACCTGGCCGGCGACCCGAACCTCACCCTGCGGCTGCGCACAACGATGCTCGCGCAGTGGCGTCGTAACGCGCGCGAGCGGCTGCCGGAGCTGCACGAAATGGTGCGCACCCGGCACCGGCTGATCGGCGAGCTGGCGCACCTCTCCGTGCCCGATCTGAAGGAGGCCGAGGGCGGGCTCCGCGACGCGACCGTGCTCAACACGCTGGTGGCGACCTGGCTGGTCGACGTCCCGCACGGCGACCTCGAGCGCTGCCGGCTGGCGCTCCTCGACGTCCGGGACCGGCTGCACGAGGCCGCCGGCCGGGCCACCGACCGGGTGGCCCCCGAGTCCTGGTCGGAACTCGCCGAGAGTCTCGGGCTGGCCGACGAGCGCGCCGCTCAGATCCACGTTCGCGAGCTCGGCCGGCGGATCACCCATCTCTCCCGGCTGGCCTGGCGCCGGGTGGACGCGGTGCTGGCCCGCCCGGGCTCCGTGCGGATGGCGCGCAAGCCTGCGCTCGAGCCGGTCGCGGCCGGGGTCGCGCTCTCGCGCGGCGAGGTGGTCCTGGCCAAGGGTGCCCGGCCCGCCGACGACCCGGTGCTGCTGCTGCGCGCGGCCACCGCGGCGGCCGAGCTGGACGCCGTACTCGCTCCGCCGACGGCGGCCCGGCTGGCCCGTGAGGCGGCCCCGTTGCCCGACCCCTGGCCGGCTGAGGCGCGACAGCTGCTGGTCCGAATGCTCGCGTCGGGACGTGGCCTGCTCGGCGTGTGGGAGACGCTTGAGGAGACCGGCGCGCTCGGCGGGATCCTGCCGGAGTGGGAGCGCATCCGGCTGCTCCCGCACGCGTCGGTGATCCACCGGTTCACGGTGGACCGGCACGTCGTCGAGACCTGCATCGAGGCCTCGGACCTGATCCGTGAGGTCTCGCGGCCCGACGTGCTGATGGTGGCCGCGCTGCTCCACGACATCGGCAAGGGCGGGCTGACCGAGCACAGCGTGGCGGGCGAGCCGATCGCGCGGGACATCGCGACCAGGATGGGTTTCGACCCGCCGACGGCCGAGCTGATCGCCCTGTTGGTCCGGCACCATCTGCTGCTGGCCGAAACCGCCACCACCCGCGACCCCGACGACCCGGCGACGGTGGACCTGGTCGTCGGGCGCGTAGGCACCGCCGAGGCACTGACGCTGCTGACCGCGCTCACCGAGGCGGACGCCAAGGCCACCTCGGCCAAGGCATGGTCTTCGTGGCGTGCGGGTCTCATTCGCGGGCTCTCGCGGCACGCCCTGGCGGCCCTCGACCCCGGGGTGGCGCCGCCGGCAGTGGTCGCCGCGGAGGTCCCGGTGCCGGCCGACCTTGCCGCGGACGCGGCGTCCATCACGGTCGAACCCAGCCCGGACGGCTGCCGGGTCACCGCGATCTCGGTCGACCGGATCGGGCTGCTGGCGGACCTGGCGGCGGTGTTCGCGCTGCAGCGCGTGCCGGTTCGCTCCGCCCGGGCCTGGTCGCAGGGCCGGTACGCCGTTTCGGTGTGGGAGGTCGCCGACGAGTACCTCGAGGCCGCGATTCTGCGGACCCGGTTCGACGGGATCGTCGAGGGGCGGCTCGACCCCGGCTCGCGGCTGCGGCCGGCCGACGCCTCCGTGCTCGCTCCCACTGTTGTCGTACGACCCGAGGCGAGCGAGCAGGCGACGGTGCTGGAGGTGCGGGCCGCCGACCGGCCGGGTGTCGTCCACCTCGTCTGCGCCGCCCTGGCGGGGCTCGATGTCTCGGTCCGCTCGGCCCACGTCGACACGCTCGGGCCGCAGGCGGTGGACGTGTTCTACCTCCAGGAGCCGGCTGCCGGCGCGCTGTCGGATACCCGAGCCGCCGAGGCCGCGCACGCGGTGCGGGCCGCGCTCACCGGGGAAATTTTGTCGTCGGGGGGCTGACGCAGGTCGTTCGAGGGGGTTTGATGTGCCAGGGTGCCTACCGGCACTCGTCCAAGTTCTCGGGAAGGACCACCCATGTCCGCACGTTCCAGACTGCGCAGGTTCGCCGTTGCGACCGCCGTCGTCACCCTCTCCCCGGCCTTGTTCGCCGGCGCAACCGCGTCGCAGGCGGACGAGCCGCCGTCCACGCCGGTGCCGATCGCCACGCCCGACGGCCTGCTGATGAGCTACGTGCTCAACGCGAAGCACGCCAACCACGGGCAGATGAAGAAGGTCGAGGCCGCGGTCGAGCGTGCCGGCGGCGTGATCATCCAGTCGTGGCGCGAGATCGGCGTCGTGGTCGCTCATTCCGACCAGGAAGCGTTCCGCTCCGATGTCCAGCGAGTACGCCGGCCACGCGCTCGAGTCGGTCGGCGCGACCAGGAGCGTCGCGGTCTCCGAGGGCACGCCCGGGGTGGCCGGCACCGGCACCCGGCACGGTGAGCAGAAGGTCGAGGGCGAGGTCGGCACCGAGGAGACGACGGCCGTCGTACCCGACCCGCGCGAGGTCGAGCAGTGGGACATGCGGATGATCAAGGCCGACCAGGCCCACGAGATCACCGACGGCAGCCGCGACGTCCTCGTCGGCGTGCTCGACAGCGGTATCGACCCTGACCACCCGGACCTGGTCGCCAACATCGACACCGACGAGTCGGTCAACTGCACCGACGCCGGTCGCCTGGACCGCTCCGCCACGGGTTGGTACCCGACGACCAGCGACCACGGCACCCACGTGGCCGGCACGATCGCCGCGGCCCGCAACGGCGTCGGCATCGTCGGCGTCGCACCCAACGTGCGGATGGCCGCGGTCAAGGTCGTCAACGACGACGGGTTCATCTACCCGGAGTACGCCGTGTGCGGGTTCGTGTGGGCCGGCCTGCGCGGCATGGACGTGACCAACAACAGCTACTACGTCGATCCGTTCATGTACTACTGCGAGGACCAGCCCGACCAGTACGCCGCCAAGGAGGCCGTGCGCCGGGCCGTCGAGTGGTCCACCCGTCAGGGCGTCGTGCACGCCGCGGCCGCCGGCAACGCGGCGACCGACCTGTCCAACAACACGACGGACAACACCAGCCCCGACGACGGCACCCCGATCAACCGCACGATCAACAGCGGCTGTGAGGACATCCCGACCGAGCTGGACGGCGTCGTCACTGTCTCGTCGATGCAGCAGTTCCCGGCGGACAGCACCGAGAGCCGGCTGTCGAGCTTCTCCAACCGCGGCCTCGGCGAGATCGACGTCGCCGCCCCCGGCTCGACCATCCTCTCGACGATCATCACCGGGAACGGCTACGGCACCAAGAGCGGTACGTCGATGGCCTCGCCGCACGTCGCCGGCGTGCTCGCCCTGATGCGGTCGGCGCACCCGGACTGGTCCCCGGCGCGGATGATCGAGGAGCTCCGTGCTCAGGCCGACGACAAGGCCTGCGGCGCCGCCACCGCCGGCCCGGTGTGCGTCGGCCCCGTGGAGGACAACAGCTACTTCGGTGAGGGAGTCGTCGACGCACTCGACGCCGTGAGCTGACCACCATGAGCGTTGACCCGTCACTAAGTTAGTGACGGGTCAACGCCCCGGTTAGGCTGGGACCTCCACGATCGACTGTTGAGGACCCTCTTGTTCGCCACACTTTCCGACCGCCTCGCTGACACCTTCAAGAACCTCCGAGGCAAGGGCCGGCTCTCCGAGGCCGACATCGACGCGACCGCCCGGGAGATCCGGATCGCGTTGCTGGAGGCCGATGTCGCTCTGCCGGTGGTCAAGGATTTCGTCGGCGCGATCAAGGAGCGGGCGGCCGGCGAGGAGGTCAGCGGGGCGCTGAACCCCGCCCAGCAGATCGTCAAGATCGTGAACGAGGAGCTCGTCGAGATCCTCGGCGGCGAGACCAGGCGGCTCAGGTACGCCAAGTCCGGGCCGACCGTGATCATGCTGGCCGGCCTCCAGGGTGCCGGTAAGACCACCCTGGCGGCCAAGCTCGCGCTCTGGCTGAAGGACCAGGGCAAGAGCCCGGTCCTGGTCGCCGCCGACCTCCAGCGCCCCAACGCGGTGAACCAGCTCCAGGTCAACGGTGAGCGGGCCGGCGTACCCGTCTTCGCGCCGGAGCCCGGCAACGGGGTCGGCGACCCGGTCGCGGTCGCACGCGCCTCGCTCGACGAGGCCAAGCGCAGGTTGTACGACGTGATCATCGTCGACACGGCCGGTCGCCTCGGCGTCGACGCCGAGATGATGAAGCAGGCGGCCGACATCCGCGACGCCGTACAGCCCGACGAGGTGCTGTTCGTGGTCGACGCGATGATCGGCCAGGACGCCGTCTCCACCGCCCAGGCGTTCCTCGACGGGGTCGGGTTCGACGGCGTGGTCCTCACCAAGCTCGACGGGGACGCCCGCGGCGGTGCCGCGCTCTCGATCCGGAAGGTGACCGGCCGGCCGGTGATGTTCGCCTCCGCCGGCGAGAAGCTGACCGACTTCGACGTCTTCCACCCGGACCGGATGGCCTCCCGGATCCTCGACATGGGCGACATGATGACCCTGATCGAGCAGGCCGAGAAGGCCTTCGACCAGGACCAGGCCATGAGGGCCGCCGAGAAGCTCACCGGTAAGGGCGGTGAGTTCACCCTCGACGACTTCCTCGAGCAGATGCAGCAGGTCCGCAAGCTCGGATCGATGTCGAAGATCCTCGGGATGCTGCCCGGCATGGGTCAGATGCGCGAGCAGCTGGAGAACTTCGACGAGCGCGAGATCGACCGGATCCAGGCAGTCATCCAGTCGATGACGCCCGCCGAGCGGGCCAACCCCAAGATGATCGACGGCTCGCGTCGAGCCCGGATCGCCAAGGGCTCCGGCCGCCAGGTCTCCGACGTCAACGGCCTGGTCGACCGCTTCTTCGAGGCCCGCAAGATGATGATGCAGATGGCTCGCGGCGGCGGCATGCCGGGCATGCCCGGCATGCCCGCGGCCCCGGGCGGCGGCAAGCGCGGCAAGGCGAAGCAGCAGCCCAAGAAGGGCAAGGGCCGCCGGGTCTCCGGCAACCCCGCCAAAGCAGCGGAGCAGGCCGCTGCCGACAGGGAGAAGGTCACCTCTGCGGGGGCCAACCCGTTCGGCAACCCCGACGGCGAAGAGGTCGACTACGAGAAGGCCGCCGCCGAGCTGCAGCTGCCCAAGGATTTCTCCAAGTTCCTGAAGTAGGTTTCCCGCCACCCCTGAGCCGGGTATGTACGCCGCATGAGCGACGACTATGGAAGCTTGCAGACGCTGGTCGACCAGGTCGTCAAGGAGGCGATCTACGCCGAGCTCGACGTCTTTGGCTGGTATCCCGACGGGTCCGGCAACGTCACCTACATCAGCGGCGGTCTCGGCGGCGGATCCACGACCGCAGCCGGTCCCGGGAACGGCTACCCCGACGACCCGGTCTCACCCAACGGCGGCTACATCGACCAGGTCGACAACGGGCTCGACGCCTCGGCCAGGCTGGGAGACGTCTACCGGTTCTGGGAGTCCGAGATCCCGCCGGTGTTCGAGCCGTTCTTCGGACTCCCTGATCCCGAGAAGTTCCAGGCTCTCGCCACCAACGTCCGGGAGGCACTCAAGCAGCTCTCAACCGAAGGGAAGACGGGGTCGAGTACCAGCTCGTCGGGCGACGACGATCCCGCGCAGATCAACTACGACGGCAACAGCACCATCGCGCTGGCCAACCAGGTGGCGCAGACGCTGAACACCTGGCAGGGCTCCGCGGCCACCTCGTTCGCGACGTACCTCAACCTCTTCCAGGAGGTCGTCGGCAACCAGGCGCTGGCCTGCGAGGTGCTGCGGATGACCCTGCTGATGGAGAAGGAGATGTGGACCCGGATGCGGGCCGACGTCGTGCAGTTCGCGCAGGACTCGGCGCGGGCGTACCGCGAGGCGGAAGGCTTCAGCTCCGGAGACCTGAAGGCGCTGCTCAGCGTCGCGGGATCGGTGAACACGATCCTGGGCTGGTTCCCGGCGTTCAAGCCGGCCTCCGAGGCGGCCGGCAAGGCGCTGACGGTCACCGGCCTGATCGTCGACACCTTCGGCGGCAAGGAACCCGAGCCCAACGAGCTCGGCGACAGCCACTACAAGAACATCCTCGGCAAGATGAAGTCGCACGCGACTGAGCTCAAGGAGACGTCGAAGACCGTCGAGGGCGACATCCAGAAGAGCCTGCAGAATCTCGAGAAGCACGTCGAGGAGTCCCCGCCGGCGCGCTCCAACGGCAGCCGGGACCAGGAGTCGTTCCGCCTCGACCGGCCCAACGGCACCTACAGCGCGGACTCGACGGACGACTTCATCTACCCCGGGGTGGTCGTGAACCCACAGAACGTCCGGAACGCTGCAAGCATGCTCGATCGCGACCTTGCGCCTGAGATGAGCACTGCCGGAACCCAGCTCGACGAGGGCGACTCGGCCTACCAGTGGTGGCGGGACGGCGATGGGATCGGGGTCGGCTCCTGGGGTTGCTACAGCGACTACAGTGCGGCCTCGTACTCCTTGCAGAAGGAGATCCAGGAGACCGCGAAGGAGATGGAGTGGGCCGCCACGATGCTCCGCGCGGTGGCCGCCGATCTCGACAACACGGACAACAACGTGGGCGACGACTTCGGCGGGGTGCGCAACAAGATCCACGAGTACGACCACCCGACGGACCCGGTGCCGTCGTACCCGAGCAACAAGCCGATGCCGGAGTAGCGGTGAGGTCGGTCCTCGTCGTCGATGGGGCCAACGTCGTTGGGAGCCGACCCGATGGCTGGTGGAAGGACCGCGCCGGCGCTGCGCGGAAACTGCACGAGCAGCTGATGGTCGCGGACACGTCGTACGACGAGGTCGTGCTGGTCCTCGAGGGTGCGGCGAAGGGCGGGGTCGGCAAAGGTCGCGACGCCCACGTGCGTACCGTGCACGCCCCGGGCAGCGGCGACGACACGATCGTGTCCGAGGCCCGCAACGCCGCCGAGCGCGGCGATCGGGTCGCCGTGGTCACCGCGGACCGGCTGCTCAAGGCACGCATCGCGGCGCACGCGAGCGTGGAATCACCCTCCTGGCTGCTCGACCAGCTGTGAGCCCTCAGGCGGCCGCGACCCGGGCCACCGCGAGGGTGATGGCCCCGGTGACCTCGGCCTGCTCGCCGAGCTCGGCCGGTGCGACGCGGACCGCGGCGGCGGTGTCCGGCTGGGCGTAGCGGTCGATCGAGGCTCGCACTCCCTCTATCAGTGACGTGGAGGTGCACAGCGAGCCACCTACAACGACGAGTTCGGGGTTGAGGCTGTTGCACAGGTCGGCGAGTGCGCGGCCGACGGTCCGCCCCGCGTCGCTGAGCACGCGCCGTACGCCGGCGTCGCCGGCCACGTCCAGTTCGAGCACGCGCTCGGTGCTCAGCCGCTCGTCGTACGCCGGGCCGAGCAGCTCGGCGATCCGCGGCGCGGACACGATGGTCTCCAGGCACCCGCGATTGCCGCACCGGCAGACCTGGCCGTCCTCGCCCACCTGCACGTGCCCGATCTCGCCGGCGATCCCGGTGGTGCCGCGGTGCAGCTTGCCGCCGAGCACGATGCCCGCACCCACGCCGCTGGCGACCTTCACGTAGACGAGGTCGGCCACGCCTCGAGCCGCGCCGTGGCTGACCTCTGCCAGGGCACCCAGGTTGGCGTCGTTGTCGGCGAACACCGGGACCCCCATCCGACGCTCGAGCTCGGCGCTCGGCTCGAGGTCCTGCCACCCCGGAAGGATGCCGGTGCTGATCCTCGCCGAGCGCCGGTCCAGTGGTGCCGGTACGCACATCCCGATCGCCTGGAGCTCCCCGCGGGACAGGCCGGCTCCCTTCAGCACGGTCCGAGTCATCCGCGCTGCCTGGTCGAGCGCCTGGGCGCCATGGGAGTCGACGTCCACGGACGCCACCTCCTGGGTGAGTACGGCGCCGGTGCGATCGGCGGCCGCGACCCGAATGTGGGCGTGACCGATATCGACGCCGACCACCCCGCCGGCGGGGGCGCTCAGCGCAACGAGCAGCGGTGGCCGCCCGCTGCCTCCTTTGTGCGGGCTGCCCCGGTCCGCCGTCTCGACGACATGGCCGCTCGCGATCAGGGTGGTCACCAGGCTCGAGACGGTGGTGCGGGAGAGGCCAGTGGCTCGAGCGAGATCGGCGCGGCTCATCGAGCCTTGCGCCGCGAGCAGGGAGATGACGGCGCGGCTGTTGCCGGCCCGGAGTCGTTCGAGCGATCCGCCCACCGCGGCACGGTAGCGCGTTTGTCAGGAAGAAGGACGAATTAGGCGGTAGAGAGCCATCTTTCCGCATTGACCTTGACGAATCCCGATTCCTACCTTGTCCTGCAAGAACCTTTGATCTCGGCAAGGAGTTCGCGATGTCACTGCACCACTCGCGCGCCATTCTCGGCGCGGCCCTCGCTGCCACCCTCGCGCTGTCCCTCGTGTCGTCACCTGGCACGGCGGCTCCGGCGCCCCGGGCGGCGGCCGACCCGGCTCCGGCGTACCGGGATCCGGACCTTCCGGTGCCGGACCGCGTCGGCGATCTCCTGGCCCGGATGACCCTGGAGGAGAAGGTCGGCCAGATGACGCAGGCCGAGCGGATCGACGTCGCCGAGGATCCCTCGCTGATCACGACCTACGCCCTCGGCAGCGTGCTGTCCGGTGGCGGCTCGGTCCCCGAGTCCAACACGCCAGAGGCGTGGGCCGACATGGTCGACGAGTTCCAGCGGGCGGCCCTCAACACGCGTCTCGGCATCCCGCTGCTGTACGGCGTGGACTCGGTGCACGGCCACGCGAACCTGCTGGGTGCCACCGTGTTCCCCCACAACATCGGGCTCGGGGCTGCACGTGACCCCCGGCTGGTGGAGCGGATCGGTCACATCACCGCGGAGGAGACCCGCGCGTCCGGTCCGAACTGGGCCTTCGGACCGTGTGTGTGCGTCGCTCGCGACGACCGGTGGGGCCGCACCTACGAGAGCTTCGGCGAGAGCCCCCGCCTGGTCCGCAGCATGGAGACCATCATCGACGGGCTTCAGGGAAGGCACGGCCAGATGGACCGGCCGGACCGGGTGCTCGCCACCGCCAAGCACTACGCCGGCGACGGGCTGACCACGTTCGGTACCGGCGAGGGCGACTACACGATCGACCAGGGCATCAACGAGGTGTCGCGGGCCGAGTTCGACGAGCTCGCGCTCGCGCCGTACGGGCCTGCGATCCGCAAACACCACGTCGGCTCCGTGATGCCGTCCTTCTCGAGCGTCGACTGGACCGACGACGGGCTGGGCAACCCGGTCAAGATGCATGCCAGCGAGGAGCTGGTCACCGACGTCCTCAAGGGTGACCTCGGGTTCGACGGGCTCGTGATCTCCGACTGGCGGGCCATCCACCAGCTCCCCGGTGACTACGCCGCCCAGGTCGCGGCATCGGTCAACGCGGGCGTGGACATGTTCATGGAGCCGACGACCACGAACGACGTCGGCTACCAGGAGTTCATCGCCACGCTCATCGACCTCGTCGAGGCCGGCACCGTGCCGATGGCGCGCATCGACGACGCCGTGTCCCGCATCCTGACCGCAAAGTTCGAGCTCGGTCTCTTCGAGAAGCCGCTGACCGATCGACGCCACCTGGACGACATCGGGAGCAGGCAGCACCGTGGGGTGGCCCGTCGAGCGGTGGCCGAGTCGCAGGTCTTGCTGAGCAACCGTCAACAAACGCTCCCGCTGAAGCAGAAGCGGCAGCCCATCTACGTCGCCGGCAGCAACGCCGACAACATCGGCAATCAGGCCGGCGGCTGGACCCTCACCTGGCAGGGAGGGTCGACGAACGTGATTCCTGGCCAGACCATCCTCGACGGCATCGAGGAGGCCGCGGTGGGACCTGTGCGGTTCAGTGAAGGGGCGACCAGGCGGGTCCCGCGCAACGCAGCCGGCATCGTCGTCGTGGGGGAAACTCCCTACGCAGAGGGATTCGGCGACGTCGGCGGACCTCGGTGGGCCTATGACCCGGGCGACAACGGTGTGCCGCGCCCGCCCAAGACCATGGAGCTCTCAGCCGACGATCAGAACGCTGTCCGAGAGGTCTGCGCGCGGGCGCGGTCCTGCACGGTGCTGGTGGTGTCGGGTCGGCCGATGGTGATTCCGGCCGAGCTGCGCCACCAGATCGACGCGCTGGTCGCATCGTGGTTGCCGGGCAGCGAGGGTCGCGGGGTGGCGGACGTGCTCTTCGGGCGCCGGCCGTTCAGCGGAAAGCTGCCGGTCTCCTGGCCGCGAGTGGTGGCCCAGGAGCCCATCAACATCGGCGACCCGGTCTATGACCCTCTGTACATCTACGGGCACGGCCTGCAAACCTGAGGTTTCGCCGCCGTCCGGGCGGGCATCAACCGACGGACACGGACGCCAGATCGAAAGGGATCCTCGATGTCTGCACTGTTCAACCGCTCGAGGCGGTTCCTCGTCGTGCTCGCGCTCACCCTGGGCGTGAGCCTCGCGGTCACCACCGCATTGCCGGCATCCGCCAGCAGCCCCGACTCGTCCGAGCAGCGCCGCAGCTACTACGGCGCGCTCTCCATCTCCAGGGACAACGCCTGGGGCGGGTCCTACGACTACGCCACCAAGCGGAAGGCCATCAAGCGGTCCCAGTCCGAGTGCAAGCAGCGCTCCAACTATCCCGGCACCTGCGAGGCCGCGGTGTGGGTGCGCAACGGCTGTGCCGCTCTCTCGGTGAAGCTGAACTCCGACGGCTTCGTCACCAGGTACGGCTGGGCCGTCAACCGCTTCAAGGGCCCGGCGGTCAAGGCCGCGCAGAAGAAGTGCGGCAAGAGGTGCGTCAAGCGCGCCTGGGTCTGCACCACGCGTCCCTGATCGACCGACGCACTCCAGGCCCCGGGTAGCCTCACGCGCCATGACGGCGTTGAGGTTCCGGGGCCCGGTGCTGCCCGATGGCGAGGCACGCACGCTGTACGTCGAGGACGGCCGGATCACCTACGAGCCGGTCGCGGGCGCTGACACCGAGGTCGAGGGCTGGATCGTCCCGGGGCTCGTGGACGCGCACTGCCATCTCGGCCTGGACGACGACGGCGCGATCTCCGACGAGGAGACCGAGGCCCAAGCACTACAGGACCGCGACGCCGGCGCGCTGCTGATCCGCGACTGCGGCTCGGCCGCCGACACCGCCTGGATCCACGACCGGGAGGACCTGCCGCGGCTGATCCGCGCCGGCCGGCACATCGCGCGCACCAAGCGCTACATCCGCAACTACGCCCACGAGATCGAGCCCGAGCAGCTGACGGAGTACGTCGTCCGCGAGGCCCAGCGCGGCGACGGCTGGGTCAAGCTCGTGGGGGACTGGATCTCCCGCGACGAGGGTGACCTGGCGCCGTCGTTCCCGCCGCAGGCGTTCGCGGCGGCGATCGCGACCGCCCACGAGCACGGCGCCCGGGTCACCGCGCACTGCTTCGGCGAGACCGTGCTACCGGGCCTGATCGAGGCCGGCATCGACTGCATCGAGCACGGGACCGGGCTGTCCCCGGACCTGATCGACGCCATGGTCGAGAAGCGGATCTCCCTGGTGCCGACCGTGATGCAGATCGACAAGTTCCCCGAGTACGTCGAGGCGGCCGGCGCCAAGTTCCCGGTGTACGCGGCGCACATGACCGACCTGCACGCGCGGCAGCGGGACACGATCATGGCGGCGTACGACGCCGGTGTTCGGCTCTTTGCCGGCTCCGACGGCGGCGGGATCAGCAGGCACGGCAACCTCGCCGGCGAGGTGATCGCGATGGCGGGCCTCGGGATGCCGGCGGAGTATGCGCTCGGCGCCGCCTCGTGGCGGGCGAGGGAGTGGCTCGGCTGGAACAGCGGGCTGGACGAGGGCGCGCCGGCCGACTTCGTGGTCTACGCCAGCGATCCGCGCACGGACCTCAGCGAGCTGCGCCACCCGAGCCGGGTGGTGCTGCGGGGCCGCGTCGTGGCCGGCCGGTAGCGAAAAGCACCCCGAGGACGATCAGCATCAGGAACCCGATGCCGCCGAGGAAGAACGGCAGGAAGATCCCGATCGCCAGGCCGCCGAAGAAGTTCCCGAAGTCGGGCGCCGGTCCGATCTGGATCGGGCCGCCCGCCTCGGAGCAGGTGACCTCCAGCTCGCCCGAGCCCGGATCGAAGGTGCGGTCACCCAGCCACTCGTCTCCGCCGGAGGATTTCGTGTACGTCGCGTCGGGCGTGCCGGTGTAGCTCACCTCGTCACCCGTCTCGGTGTCGACGAATCGTGCACGAGGGCGGCTCGGCGTCGTGGATCCACACCATCCGATCCTGTCGCGTGGCCACCGAGATCCGGTGTGACTGGCCGTCCGCCTCGATCGTGGCGTCGGTCTCGGTGAAGCCCTTGATCGTGAGCACCAGGACCGTCACGCCGACCGCGACGCCGGCCAGGATCATCCCGCCAGCGAGCACGAACCACCAGGCGCTCGGGCGCCTGCGCTTCGGCGGCGGAGGCGGGGCGCCGTACGGCTGGTACTGAGGCGCGCTCACACCGCCAGTATTCTCCGCGCGCGGCAACCTGCCCAGGGCACTCCGATTCGGACCCGGCGGCCGGTTCTGGCACAATCGGCGGCTGAGTCCTGCACGCCCGGCCCCTCTCTCCGGACGCGCCAAGGCCCCTCGAAGGTCGAGCCTCGTGCCCCACGCAAGGCAGGCGACCTTCACCACACACGAGTTCCGAGGAGACACCACAACCGTGGCCGTCAAGATTCGCTTGAAGCGCCTGGGCAAGGTCCGGGTGCCGCAGTACCGCATCGTCGTCGTCGACTCCCGCAAGAAGCGGGACGGCAAGGTGATCGAGGAGATCGGCAAGTACCACCCCAAGGAGGACCCGAGCTACATCAGCGTCGTGTCCGAGCGGGCGCAGTACTGGCTCGGAGTCGGCGCGCAGCCCTCCGACGCCGTGGCCAAGATCCTCAAGATCACAGGTGACTGGCAGACCTACAAGGGCATCGCCGGCACCGAGGGCACCCTGAAGGTCGCCGAGCCCAAGCGCGACAAGCTGGAGATCTTCAACGAGGCGCTCAAGGAGGCGGCCAACGAGCCCAAGGGCGCCGCGGTCACCAAGAAGGCCTCGAAGAAGGCCGAGCCCAAGGCCGAGACCCCCGTCGAGGATGCTCCGGCGGAGGTCGCTCCGGTCGAGGAGCCCGCCGCTGAGGCTGCTCCGGTCGAGGAGGCTCCGGTGGAGGTTGCTCCGGCCGCGGTTCCCGCTTCGGAGACCCCGGAGGGCGCGGCCGAAGAGGCCGAGGCCGCCGAGACCGTGACCGCTGAGGACGCCGGGAAGAGCGAGAGCTGAGCCGGATGCTCCCCGAGGCTCTCGAACACCTGGTACGCGGCGTCGTCGACAATCCCGACGACGTCACCGTCCGCGACAAGCAACTGCGCCGCGGATCCCTTCTCGAGGTCCGGGTGCACCCCGACGACCTCGGCAAGGTGATCGGGCGCGGAGGGCGGACCGCCACGGCGTTCCGCACCGTGATCGGCGCGCTGGCCGGCCGGGACGGCGCTCGCATCGACTTCGTCGACGTCGACCGTCGCTGAACGCGTGTCTCCCGCTTGTCCTGAGGAGCCGAGGGACGAGGCGTCTCGAAGGGTAGAGGTCGTGGTTGGCCGGATCGGCAAGCCACACGGCCTCCGCGGTGAGGTCACCGTCGAGGTCCGCACCGACGAACCCGAACGCCGGTTCGCCACAGGCGCCGCGCTCCGCGCGGAACCACGTGGCGGATCGGCGTTCGCCATTTCCACCCTCACCGTGAGCCGCACCCACTGGCACGGCACCACGCTTGCTGGTGTCGTTCGAGGAGATCCCGGACCGCACTGCCGCCGAGGCGGCCCGCGGGGTGCTGCTGCACACCACGATCGCCGCCGACGAGTCGCCGGCGGATCCCGAGGAGTACTACGACCACCAGCTCGTGGGGCTGGCGGCCTACGACCTGGACGGCGGCACGTTGGGTGAGGTCACCGGTGTGATGCACGGCGGAGCGCAGGACCTGCTGGTCGTGACCACGCCCGAGGGCCGCGAGGCGCTGGTGCCGTTCGTGGCCGCCCTCGTCCCGGAGGTCGACCTGGTCGTGCGCCGGGTCGTGATCGACGACCGACCGGGCCTCGTCACCCCTCTCGAGGATTGATCCATGCGCCTCGACTACCTCACGATCTTCCCGGCCTACTTCGAGCCGCTGGAGCTCTCGCTCGCCGGCAGGGCCCGCGACCGCGGCCTGCTCGACCTGCACGTCCACGACCTCCGGCAGTGGACGCACGACCGGCACCGCACCGTCGACGACACGCCGTACGGCGGCGGCGCCGGCATGGTGATGCGGCCCGAGCCGTGGGGCGAGGCCCTGGACGAGCTGCTACCCGACGGCGGCACCCTCGTGGTGCCTACCCCGTCCGGCCTCCCGTTCACACAGGCGGTCGCCCGCGAGCTGGCCGGACGGGACCACCTCGTGTTCGCCTGCGGCCGCTACGAGGGCATCGACCAGCGGGTACTCGATCACGCAGCGACCCGGGCCGAGGTGCGCGAGATCTCCGTGGGGGACTACGTGCTCAACGGGGGAGAGGTGGCGGCTCTGGTCGTCACCGAGGCGGTCGCGCGGCTGCTGCCGGGCTTCATGGGCAACGCCGAGTCGCTCGTCGAGGAGTCGCACGAGGACGGGCTGCTCGAGTACCCCGTCTACACCAAGCCCTCGTCGTGGCGCGGCCTCGACGTCCCCGAGGTACTGCTGAGCGGCGACCACGCCCGGATCGCCGAATGGCGGCGCGCGGAGGCCGTACGCCGTACCGCCTCACGCCGGCCCGACCTGCTCCCGCTGAGCGCGGTGCCAGGTGGCGGCGAGCTGTCTGCCGCCGTCACGGCCGACGCCGGCGAGCTCTACGCCCTGCAGCTGGCCTGCTGGGTGCAGGAGATGCACGACAACCCCGGCGTCGAGATCCCGGCGCTGAACGAGACGCTCGACGACCTCAAGGCCTGGCTGCCGGACTGGACCGTCCTCGTCCTGAGGCGTGAGGGCCGGCTCGTGGGCGCCGCCCGAGCCCGCGCCGAGGGCCAGGCGTGGGACATCGGGCGGCTGATGGTCGCCCCGGACCTCCAGGGGCAGGGGCTGGGCCGGCTCCTGCTCGCCGAGATCGAGGCCGCAGCCCCTGGTGACCTGACGTCGTACAGCCTGTTCACCGGAGCGGGCAGCCAGCGCAACCAGCGGATGTACAAGCGCGCCGGCTACAGCCTGCGCGGCGAGATCGAGCCCGGTGTCGTAGTTCTGACGAAGCCCCGTCGCTGATTTCTGCGCCCGCGGGGCACTGTGGCAGACTCATCCTTTGGCCTCGTCGGCCAAAGGACCGCGTTCGGGGGAGACCCCGGCCGGGTCTGCGTCGGGCACCTGTCACAGGGGGTACCGCACGCCGCCGGCCACCTGACGAGGCTGAACCATCAGAGAGCTGAACAGCACTCTTCAGATACCGCGGCTGACCTGTGACACTCGCGAGGAGAAACATGAGCAACGTGATTGCCGACCTGGGCGACGCCCAGAAGCGCACCGATGTCCCCGCATTCCGGGCCGGTGACACCATCAAGGTCCACGTGAAGGTCGTCGAGGGCAACCGCTCCCGCGTCCAGATCTTCCAGGGCGTCGTGATCCGCCTGCAGGGCGCCGGCATCGGCCGCACCTTCACCGTCCGCAAGGTCTCCTTCGGCGTCGGCGTGGAGCGCACGTTCCCGCTGCACTCCCCGATCTTCGAGGAGATCGAGATCGTCACCCGTGGTGACGTCCGCCGGGCGAAGCTCTACTACCTGCGCAACCTGCGCGGCAAGGCGGCCAAGATCAAGGAGCGCCGGGAGGCCTGAGCCGGTCCTGCGGGCCGCTCCCTAGACTCGCCACGTGACAACGGACGAGCGGCCCCTCGACTCCGAAGAGCCTGTGGTCGAGGACGCTTCCCGCAAGAAGCGACACCTGCCCGTCTGGCAGGAGACCCTGCTGCTGCTCGCGGTGGCGGTGGTCCTCGCCGTCGTGATCAAGGCGCTGTTCGTCCAGGCGTTCTACATCCCGTCGGAGTCGATGGAGCCGGGCCTGGTGAAGAACGACCGGATCCTGGTCCAGAAGGTCTCGTACTGGTTCGGCGGTACGCCGGAGCGCGGCGACGTCGTGGTCTTCAAGGACCCTGACAACTGGCTGCTGCGGTGAGGAGTCGGGTCCGACGAACCCCGTCACGGAGCTGATGGCCAAGATCGGCCTCTACCCCGAGGGCGGTCACCTGGTGAAGCGAGTGATCGGCACCGCCGGCGACGTCATCACCTGTTGCGACGACCAGGGCCGGATCTCCGTCAACGGCGAACCGTTGGACGAGGATGCCTACGTCGCAGACGCCGACGTGAAGTGCAACGGCCCGATGGTCGGCAACTGCGACTGGACGGCCGGCCCGGTGCCCGAGGGCCACATCTTCGTGATGGGCGACAACCGGGACCAGTCCGCCGACTCGACCGTGCACCTGTGCCTGGAGAACCAGACGGACTGCACGATGAACCCGTACGTCGACGTGAACCTCGTGGTCGGCAAGGTGTTCGTCCTGGTCTGGCCCGCAGACCGGTTCGACTGGATCGGACGACCCGGCTCGTTCGCGGGACGTCCCCGCCCCGGAGTAGCACTCGTGTCCGACCTGCCTCGTGGACTCACCGTTCGCCGTGACGCCGGCCTCTACGGCTACGAGCGGGCGCTGCGCCGGCACGGCATCGAGCCGATCGCCGGTGTCGACGAGGCCGGACGCGGCGCCTGCGCGGGTCCGTTGGTCGCCGGCGCGGCGATCCTGCCGCCCGGGAAGGCCGGGATCGTGCCCGGCCTCGCGGACTCCAAGCTGCTCACCGAGAAGGCCAGGGAGCGCTGCTACACCCAGATCCTCAAGCGCGCTGTCGCGTGGTCGGTCGTGGCGATCGAGCACGACGAGTGCGACCGGCTCGGAATGCACGTGGCCAACGTCGAGGCGTTGCGCCGGGCCGTGGCGCTGCTGGACCTGCCCCCGGCGTACGTGCTCACCGACGGGTTCCCGGTCGACGGGCTCGGGACGCCGGGCTTGGCCGTGTGGAAGGGCGACCGGGTGGCCGCCTGTATCGCGGCGGCGTCAGTCCTGGCGAAGGTGACCCGCGACCGGATCATGACCGAGCTGGACGCCGATTACCCGGCGTACGACTTCAAGACGCACAAGGGCTACATCACCGACGAGCACACCGCGGCCCTCACCACGTACGGTCCGTGCGCGATCCACCGGATGCGGTTCGTCAACGTCCGGCGGGCCGCGGGGCTCGAGCCGCCGGCCGACGTGCAGAATGAGGAGATCGCCGCGACCCTGGAGGAGGTTCGATGAGTGCCGAGGATCTCGAGAAGTACGAGACCGAGCAGGAGCTGACCCTCTATCGCGAGTACCGCGACGTCGTCGGGATCTTCAAGTACGTCGTCGAGACCGACCGTCGGTTCTACCTGTGCAACCAGGTCGACGTGAAGGCCCGCACCGAGGCGGGCGACGTGTTCTTCGAGGTGTCGATGACCGACGCCTGGGTGTGGGACATGTACCGCCCCGCTCGCTTCGCGAAGAACGTCAAGGTGCTGACGTTCAAGGACGTCAACGTCGAGGAGCTCGCGCAAGCCGATATCGACCCGCCCAAGCCTTAGCACGACCGTCGAAGTGACTGCGTCGTCGCGTGTCGACTTCGCCTTCTTTTCAGGTGACGGTGGCGCAACCCGCACAGCGCTGGCGGAGAGAGAGGGCAGCAGCTGACGCTTCTGGGCCTCGATCTCGGCACCATTCTCAATCCGGTCCCGAACACCTTGCTGAATCCCCGGTTGAGCACGATGAACGGAGTAGTCGCCAACACGCTGGCACCCGCGCTCGGGTTGCGGATCGCGGGCGTCGACCTGTTCGGAGTCAGGACTCCCACCTGCGCGGGACCTCGACTCGTCGGTTGGCACAGCCTCTCGGGTACTCCGACCTAGCCCCAATGGGCCATGTCTCACAGTCCTTCGGACATTCGTCACCTGCGCCGTCCTCATGACCCGAAGTTGCGATTACTGTCAATTTTCGGGAGAGGTGATCTCGTGGTCGCCCAAGGGAAGGGAAGTCGCGTGATCGACGCTGGCACATGCGCGATCGAGGATCGATCTGAGGGCTCGCTGCGGCGGTCGTCGGTCGGACCACGCCGCCCGGAGCAACGTGAACGCGGGGCCGCGGCTGTCGAGTTCGCGCTGGTGGCCCCCCTCATCTTGTTCTTGCTGTTCGCAGTCATCGGCTACGGCTACATGCTCAGCTTCCGTCAGGCGATCAGCCAGGCCGCGGCCGAGGGTGCCCGGGCAGCCGCCGTAGCGCCGGCAGCGCTGACCGACGCCGAGGTGAAGACGCGGGCCATTACTGCCATCAACGACGCCTTGGGCAGCTACGACGTGACCTGCACTTCCGCCGGACTGCTCATGAGGGGCACGTCTACTGCCGGCACCTGCGTCGTCTCGGCGCCCCAGACCTGTACGACGAGCACCGTCGGCGCGAAGTGCGTCAAGGTCACGCTCGACTACACGTACTCGGACGACAGCCTGTTGCCATCACCCGGCCTGGGGATCTTGCTGCCCGACCACCTCAACTACTCCACCGAAGCTCAGGTGAGCTGAGATGCGCTGGATCGCGTGCCGGCAACGTGACGAGCAGGGCACGGTCGTGGTCCTGATGGGGATCGTCGCGCTCGTGCTGGTGACGATCACTGCATTCGCGGTCGACCTAGGGGTACAACGAGCCGCACGACGCGACATGCAGGCTCTGGCGGATGCCGTTGCACTGGACCTGGCCCGCCTCTTGGACGGGCGTGAGGCGCAGGAGATCGTCGTCGGGTCCGCGAACAGGCTCGGCATCGAAGCAGCCAAGAATGCGAGCGAGGCCCGCAACGAGGGCTCGGCGCTCGGCGACGACCCCACCGTCACCTGGACCCTGATCGACCTGGACGTGAAGGGCGATCCCGTCAAGGACCTCTCCGGCAACATCGTGCCCGTCACGGGTGCCGACGTACCGGACGGCGTGTACGTCACAGCGACAACCGCGGTCGACTTCGGCTTCTCGATGGGCTCCGCAGGGGCCAGCAGGTCCGCGCTCGGCATCTCGGAATCGTCGGCGTGCTACCAGCTGGGGTCGTACGCCGCCAGCATCAATCCTTCGACGTCGGACGTGTTCGGTGACCTCCTCAAGCCGATCCTCGGTGCGTCGACCATGAACCTCGCGGGCTACAACGGGCTGGCCAGTGCGAACGTCTCCGTGTTGGACCTGATCCACGCCCCGTCGATCGGCGTCGGCACCGTGGACGAGCTGCTCGCCCTCCCCAACCTCACCGTAGGTGACCTCTTCCTGGCCTCGGCGTACGCGCTCACGGGGCAGGGCAAGATCGCCGAGGCGGCGGTGTTCAACGCGGCTGCCACCAGCGTCGTCGCGCCGTTCGTCCTGAACTTCAACGACGTCCTGGCGATCGACGGATCGTCCGACGCCGTCCTGAACACCCACCTCAACGCGCTCGACCTGCTGGTCGGCACCGTGTTCCTCGCCAACGGCACGAACCTCCTGGACGTGCACAACCTGCAGGCAGAGCTCGGGTCGGTCGGAGTCACGACCGGCACCGAGCTCAAGATCATCGAGAAGGCCCGCCGCTGGTGCACCGGGTTCCAGACGGCTGGCCCCGAAACCTCGCAGCTCACCTTCAAGTCGAACATCAAGGTCCAGCCGAACAACAGCCCCCTGGTCAGCAACGGCCAAGTCGCAGCTGCGTCTGGTCGGTATGCAGACGGGGACCCCGGACGCGACGCTCAACCTCAGCCTGAATGTCGATCTGGCCGGGGCGCGCGCGGAACTGACGGATTCGAGCTGCGACCCGGACGTCTTCGACGTCGACGTCTGGACCAATCTACTCACCGCGTCGCTGACCGCTTCGGCCCGCGTGAAGGGGGACATCTCCGGGAAGGTGAGCCTCCTCGGCATCGGGCTCGTCGACGTGGTGGTCCCGGTGGACTTCAACATCTCGGTGGCGGCATCCGCGTTCAAGCCCGCCGCGACCACGCCCGAGCACGTGACGCTGTCGTACCCACCGCTGTCGTACGGTGACCACGTCTCCGTCGGCTCGGGCGACATCGTGCTACCCGACGTAACGGTCACCCAGACCAACGGCACGCTGCAGGTCGGGAACGTGGTGGTCAAGGTGCTCGGCATCCCGACCACCGTGCCCACCGCCAGCCTGCTGGCGCTGGTGACCCCCGTCATCGACGAGCTGGTGACGCCCGCGGGCGCCCTGTCCACCCGGATCCTGCCACTCGTGCAACCGGTGGCGGACAAGGTCAACGACATCCTGGTGCAGCTCAACGAGGCACTGGGCATGAACCTCGGTGGTGCGGACGTCTACGGCTTGGAAGAGTCGACCTGCGGCGCCCCGAAACTGGGCGGCTGATCGTCCACAGGCCCGCTTCGACGGGACCTTCTCCACAGGCGAGCACCGTGAGCCCCTCTCTCGTAGGCACGCTCGATGAGGCTGTGCGCAGGAGGTCAACGGATGACGACGAGTGCCTGCAGACAGGCGTTGGGGGCGTACGGCGAGGACGTCGCCGCCCGCCGGCTGACCGCTGCCGGGATGGTGCTGCTGGACCGCAACTGGCGATGTGCCGAGGGCGAGATCGACCTCGTCCTCCGCGACGGCCGGGTGCTCGTGGTGTGCGAGGTGAAAACCCGGACGAGCCTCGTGTGCGGCACCCCGCACGAGGCGATCACTGAGGCCAAGCTCGATCGGCTCCGACGACTCGGCCAGGCCTGGATGCACGCCCACGAGGTGGTCGCCGAGCACACTCGGGTCGACCTGGTCGCGGTCCTTCGCCCGCCTCGTGGGCGGGCCGAGGTCGACCACGTGAGAGGCATCGGCTGATGCCGTTCGCGACCGCCCACACGGTCAGCCTGCAGGGCGCGCTGGGCCACCTGATCGACGTGCAGGCCGACGTGTCTCCGGGCACGGTGGGGACCACGCTCATCGGGCGTCCGGACGTCTCGCTCAACGAGGCCCGCGACCGCTGTCGGATGGCGGTGATCAACAGCGGCCTCGAGTGGCCGAACACCCGTCGCGTCACAGTGCTGCTGGCGCCGGCCGACCTGGCCAAGAGCGGGACTCACTTCGACCTGCCGATCGCAGTATCCGTGCTGGCTGCTGCCGACCGGGTGCCGCGAGAGGCCCTCGCCGAGACCGCGTTCGTGGGCGAGCTGACGTTGTCCGGAGGACTCAGGTCGGTCCCGGGAGTGCTGCCGATGGTGCTGGCCGCTGCCGAGCGCGGCATCACCCGGGTCTTCGTGCCCGAGCCTCAGGCGCGGGAGGCGGCGATGGTGCCCGGGATGACCGTGCTGGGGATGCGCTCGCTCGGCCAGGTGGTCGCCGAGCTCCGGGGCGTCGAGGTGCCGGAGGCGTCGCCGGTCGCGCCGATGTCCGGCAGCAGGTTGCTGGCCTGGCGCGGCCAGGAGCGGCTCGAGGAGCTCGACTTCAGCGACCTGTTCGGGATGGAGGACGCCAAGTACGCCGTGGAGATCGCGGCGGCGGGTGGCCACCCGGTGCTGCTGACCGGTCCCAAGGGGGCCGGCAAGACCAGTCTGGCCGAGCGGGTCCCGACGATCCTGCCGCCGCTGATCCCGGAGGAGTCGCTCGAGCTCACCGCCATCCACTCGCTGGCCGGTGCGCTCGAGCCGGGGGACGGGATGCTCACCACCCCGCCGTACTCCGGCCCGCACCACGACGCGAGCAAGGTGAGCCTGATCGGCGGTGGCAGCGGGCAGGTCCGGCCCGGTGAGATCAGCCGGGCCCACTGCGGTGTCCTGTTCCTGGACGAGTTCCCGCTCTTCCGCAGCGACGTGATCGAGGCGCTCCGGCAGCCGCTGGAGAGCGGGGAGATCACGGTCGCCCGGCGCGAGGAGTCGGTCACGCTGCCCGCCCGCTGCCTGCTGGTGCTCGCCTGCAACCCCTGCCCGTGTGGCGGCTTCACCGAGTCCGCCGTGACCAACCAGTGCCGCTGCAACGCGCAGCGGCTGCGCGACTATCAGGGCCGGATCACCGGCCCGATCGCCGACCGGATCGACATCACCCGACAGGTCCACCCGCTGAGTCGGGCCCGTGATCCGCTCGACGCCCCGGAGTCCTCCGTGCAGGTGCGGGACCGAGTCGCCCGGGTCCGAGACCGCCAGCATCAACGGTTCCGCAACGAGAGCTGGCGGCTCAACGGCCAGGCGCCCGGCGCCGCGCTCCGCGACTCCTGGCCGCTGCGCCCGAGCGCGCAGCGCAACCTCCAGGAGGCGGTCTACTCCGGTCGGCTGAGCAGTCGCGGTGCCGTGCGCGTCCATCGACTCGCCTGGACCGTGGCAGACCTCCGCTCCATCAGCACCGGGACCGACGTCATTCCCGGGGTCGACGAGCTGGACACCGCGCTGCGGCTGCGGACCAAGCAACCACTCCTGCTCGCCTCGCTCGAACGGCGCGCCGGATGAGCCCGTCGCGAGGATCGGGTCGCGCGAGCCGCGCTGAGCCGGGTCACCGAGCCCGGCGACCCCAGGATCACAGAGCTGGTGGCCAGATTCGGTGCGGTCGATCTGCTGGACCGGCTCCGACGGGGTGACGGACTGTCGGGGGTCTTCGCCGATGTCGCAGACCGGCTGGCCGCCTGCGAACCGGAGGCGGAGCTGGCCCGAGCCGCGCGACTCGGGGTCCGGTTCGTGGTCCCGAGTGACCAGGAGTGGCCCGGGCAGCTGGACGACCTTGCCACCGCGGAGCCACTCAACAACCGGGGCGGCATCCCGATCGGCTTGTGGGCCAAGGGCCCGGTCCGGCTGGACTCGCTCGGGAGCTCGGTCGCGGTCGTCGGTTCCCGGGCCGCCACGACGTACGGCGACCAGCTGGCCGCCGACATCGGCCAGACGCTGGTCGAGGCGGGATGCCCGGTCGTCTCCGGCGCGGCATTCGGGATCGACCGCGCGGCGCACCGTGGTGCGCTGGCAGGCGGCGGCCCCACCATCGCGATCCTGGCGTGCGGCGTCGACCGTGCCTACCCGAAGGCGCACCAGTCCCTGCTCGACCACCTGGCCGAGCACGGCGCGGTGGTCTCCGAGGCTCCCCTCGGGTGTGCGCCTCAACGGATCCGGTTCCTGGCTCGCAACCGGCTGATCGCCGCCATCACCCGCGGGACCGTGGTCGTGGAGGCCGCCGTCCGCAGCGGTGCGCTCAACACCGCCCACTGGGCCTACCGCCTCAACCGGACGGTGATGGGCGTGCCAGGCCCGGTCACCAGCGCACCCTCGGGTGGCGTGCACCAGCTGATCCGCACCGGCGGTGCCGAGCTGGTCACCAACGGGCTCGAGGTGCTGGAGATGGCCGGTCCGGCCGGCGAGCACCTCGTCGAGGAGCAGCGGGGTCCGGTCAATCCGCGGGACCTGCTGCCGATCAAGGAGCAGCAGGTGCTCGACGCCGTCCCGGTGGGGACTGGTGCTCGGCCGGACTCGATCGCCCTGGTGGCCGGGCTGGCCCGCGCCGACGTGGATGCCGCGCTGGGTCGGCTCCGAGCCGCGGGCCTGGTCGAGCCCGACGCCGACGGCTGGCGGCTCGCCGCGTCGGCTCGGGCGTGAACCCGCCGGCGCTGACTACCGTGGTGGGGTGAGCGACGCGGCCGAGGCCACCACGCCGGCCCTGCCCGAGGGCCTGGCCCGAGTGCTCGCGGAGTACGAGCGTCACCTCCGCTCCGAGCGCGACCTCGCGGCACACACGGTCACGGCGTACACGACCGACATCGCGGGCCTTTTCGAGCACGCGGTCCGGCTCGGGATCACCGACGTCACCGAGCTCGACCTTCGCACCCTGCGTAGCTGGCTGGCCAAGCAGCAGACCCTCGGCCGATCCCGGACCACTCTGGCTCGTCGGGCCACGGCCGCCCGCGTGTTCACAGGCTGGCTGGCGCGCACCGGGAGGGCCGCGACCAACGCTGGTTCCTCGCTCGGCTCGCCCAAGCCGCACCGGACCCTGCCCGCGGTGCTGCGCGCCGACGAGGCCCGGGCGCTGATCGACGCGGCCACCGAGCTCGCCAACGACGGTGGCCCGGTGGGCCTGCGCGACGTCGCGATGCTCGAGGTCCTCTACGCCACCGGGATCCGGGTCGGCGAGCTGGTCGGGCTCGACGTCGACGACGTGGATCGCGACCGCAACGTGCTGCGGGTGCTCGGCAAGGGCCGCAAGGAGCGCAGCGTGCCGTTCGGCCGGCCGGCCGCTCTGGCCCTCGAGCTGTGGTTGCGCAACGGCCGCCAGACGCTGTTGGCCCAGGGGGCGGGGGGAGCGCTGTTCCTCGGGGTTCGTGGACGTCGGATCGACCAGCGCGCGGTGCGCACGCTCGTGCACCAGCGGCTGACGGACGTCCCGGGGGCGCCCGACATGGGGCCGCACGGGTTGCGGCACACCGCTGCCACCCACCTGCTCGAGGGCGGCGCGGACCTGCGCTCCGTGCAGGAGCTGCTCGGCCACGCGTCGCTGGCCACCACGCAGCGCTACACCCACGTCACCACCGAACGGCTGCGGCGGGCATACCAACAAGCACATCCCCGGGCCTGACCGAGCCCACCGGGGTTCCCCGCCACAGCGGCAGCAGCCGGACCGGCCCGGCGCCCACCAGCCGCAACGGGTCGAGGTAGGCGTCGTCGACACGGCGGATCCACCCCCAGTGCAGGCAGGCCCGCGGGAAGCAGTGCGACCCTGCGAGCTGGAGGGTGCCGAGCGAGCTCCCGGCGGAGACCTGGTCGCCGACCGACACCGACGAGCCCACCGGTTCGTACGTCGTGCGGGTCGACCCGTGGTCGACGACCACGACGCCGCGGCCGGCCAGCGATCCGGCGTACGTCACCGTCCCGGGCAGCGCCGACCGCACCCGCTGCCCGAGCACCCCGGCCAGGTCGACCCCCCGATGTCCGGCTCCGTAGGGGGAGTCCGGTGGGTCGAAACCCTGAACCACCTCCGGCTCGGGCACAAGCGGCCACACGCCGACGGGATCCGGCTCGGGCCCCGCAGTCAGCAGCAGGCCCAGGAGGACCGTGACGGCCCCGTGGAGCAGGGAAAGATCGGGTGGCATGCGCCCCAGTGTTCGCGGAACCGCCGACCGGTGGACAGCCATGGAGTCGGTGCTGTGGAATGCAGGCGGTTCGCCCTGGCCTGTGCGCGGTTTCGGGGCTGGGCCGCGATTTCGACCGCCTGCGCCGCCTGCACTAGTCTGTCAGCAACGCCTCAGCACCATCGAGGTGAAATTCGCACGCTTGCCGACCGCGACGGGGTTGCCTTCTCGGACCTCGATCGCCCGCGGGTGACGAGCCTCGGTCCCGACGAGAGTCGGGTCGGTTCGCACGTAGGCGTCAGGGCAGGCGGCAGCCGCCGCTTGTGACGAACTGAAAATGACCGGAGCCGAGGGTCGGCGCGTCCTGCTGCGAGAGCAGTGCCGAAGGACGCGCGAAGACCTTCGCTCCACACAGGAGAAGAACCACCATGGCAGTTGTCACCATGCGCCAGCTCCTCGAGAGCGGTGTGCACTTCGGACACCAGACGCGTCGCTGGAACCCGAAGATGAAGCGCTTCATCATGACCGAGCGCAACGGCATCTACATCATCGACCTGCAGCAGTCGCTGGCCTACATCGACCGCTCGTACGCCTTCATCAAGGACGTCGTCGCCAAGGGCGGAACCGTGATGTTCGTCGGCACCAAGAAGCAGGCCCAGGAGGCGATCGCCGAGCAGGCGACCCGCGTCGGCATGCCCTACGTCAACCAGCGCTGGCTCGGCGGCATGCTCACCAACTTCCAGACCGTGCACCAGCGGATCAACCGCCTCAAGGAGCTCGACGAGATCGACTTCGACGACGTGGCCGGCAGCAGCCGCACGAAGAAGGAGCTGCTCCAGATGCGCCGCGAGCGGGACAAGCTGAACAAGTCCCTCGGCGGTATCCGCGAGATGAGCCGTACCCCGGCCGCCGTCTGGATCGTCGACACCAACAAGGAGCACCTCGCCGTCGAGGAGGCCCGCAAGCTGAAGATCCCGATCGTCGGCATCCTGGACTCCAACTGCGACCCCGACCTGGTCGACTTCCCGATCCCGGGCAACGACGACGCGATTCGCGCCGTCGGCCTGCTCACGCGGGTCGTCGCCGACGCCGTGGCCGAGGGCCTGATCGCCCGCTCCGGTGTGAAGACCGGTGAGGGCGGGTCCGTCGCTCCGGGTGCCGAGGAGCCGCTGGCCGAGTGGGAGCGCGAGCTGCTGGGCGGCGACGCCGAGAAGCCCGCCGCGACCGAGGACGCTCCGGCAGCCGAGGCAACGGAGGCTGCCCCGGTCGTCGAGGAGACCCCCGTCGCTGAGGAGACCCCGGTCGTCGAGGAGACCCCGGTCGTCGAGGAGACCCCGGTCGTCGAGGAGACCCCCGTCGCTGAGGAGATCCCGGCCGAGCCGGTTGCCGAGGCTCCCCGCGGAGCCCGAGGCTCCCGCCGCCGAGGCCGAAGCGCCCGCCGAGGACGCCAAGACCGAGGCCTGAACCACTTCTTCAGACACCCCAGAGATACGAGGAACGAGACCAATGGCATTCACTGCCGCCGACGTCAAGCGGCTCCGGGAGATGACCGGCGCCGGGATGATGGACTGCAAGAAGGCGCTCGATGAGGCCGACGGCGACTTCGACAAGGCCGTCGAGCTGATCCGCATCAAGAGTGGCAAGAAGATGGCCGAGCGTGCCGCCGAGCGTGAGGCATCATCCGGTCTGGTCGCGCACGCGCCCGGGGTGCTGGTCGAGCTCAAGAGCGAGACGGACTTCGTGGCCAAGAACGCCGACTTCATCGCTGCCGCGCAGCGGATCGCTGACGCCGCCGCCGAGGCCAAGCCGGCCGACGTCAAGGCGCTCCGAGCGGTCTCGCTGGGCGACGAGACGGTGGGCGAGGTCGTTGACGGGCTGGCGGTCAGCATCGGAGAGAAGATCGAGCTGGGCCAGTACGTCCACTTCGACGGCCCGGTCGTTGCCTACATGCACAAGCGGGCGGCCGACCTGCCGCCCGCGGTCGGCGTGCTCGTGGAGTACGACGGCAACGCTGACGCCGCCCGCGGCGCCGCGATGCAGATCGCTGCCATGCGCCCGCAGTACCTCACCCGCGACGAAGTCCCGGCCGACATCATCGAGCACGAGCGCGGCATCGCCGAGGCGACCTCGCGTGAGGAGGGCAAGCCCGAGCAGGCGATCGCGAAGATCACCGAGGGCCGGCTCAACGGCTTCTTCAAGGACGTCGTCCTGCTGGAGCAGCCGTCGGTGACCGAGAACAAGAAGACCGTCAAGGCCGTCCTGGACGAGTCGGGGACCACGGTGAAGCGGTTCGCCCGTTTCGAGGTCGGAGCCTGATCGGCTAGGTTCACCGCAGACGTCAGAGGAGGCCGGTTCGATGAGACGACAAGCACTCATCGGACCGGCCTTCGTCGTACACATGGGAAGGACGCTCGCGTGACCGGCTACAAACGAGTTCTGCTCAAGCTGTCCGGCGAGGTGTTCGGCGGTGGCAAGGTCGGCGTGGACCCCGAGGTGGTCCAGACGATCGCCCGAGAGATCGCATCCGTTTCCCAGGCGGGGGTCCAGATCGCGGTCGTCACCGGCGGCGGCAACTTCTTCCGCGGCGCCGAGCTCCAGGAGCGCGGCATGGACCGGGTCCGGGCCGACTACATGGGCATGCTCGGCATCGTGATGAACTGCCTGGCCCTCCAGGACTTCCTCGAGAAGCTCGACATCGAGACCCGCGTGCAGACGGCGATCACCATGGGCCAGGTCGCTGAGCCCTACATCCCGCGCCGCGCGATTCGGCACATGGAGAAGGGCCGCGTCGTGATCTTCGGTGCGGGTATGGGCATGCCGTTCTTCTCGACGGACACGGTCGCCGCGCAGCGGGCGCTGGAGACCAAGTGCGAGGCCGTGCTGATGGCCAAGAGTGGCGTAGACGGGGTCTACTCCGACGATCCGCGGACCAACCCGGCGGCGGTGAAGCTCGACGAGGTCACGTACGCCGACGCACTCCAGGACGGCCTGCGGGTCGCCGACGCGACGGCGTTCGCCCTCTGCATGGAGAACAAGATGCCGATGATCGTGTTCGGCATGGAGCCCGAGGGCAACATTCTCCGTGCGGTGCAGGGTGAGAGGATCGGCACGCTGGTCAGCGCGGGCTGACTCGAGTGCTCGACAACCGAAGGATCTAGTGATGATTGACGACATCCTCAACGAGGCCGACGGCAAGATGGACAAGTCGGTCGAGGCGACCCGTGAAGAGTTCGCCGCGATCCGGGCCGGTCGGGCGCAGCCGAGCATGTTCAACAAGGTTCTCGTGGACTACTACGGCACCCCGACGCCGCTCCAACAGCTGGCCTCGTTCACCGCGCCCGAGGCGCGGATCATCATCATCTCGCCCTACGACATGGGCGCGATGGCCAACATCGAGAAGGCGATCCGCGACTCCGACCTCGGCGTCAACCCCGCTAACGACGGCAAGGTGCTCCGCTGTGTCTTCCCGGACCTCTCCGAGGAGCGCCGCAAGGAATACATCAAGGTGGCGAAGGCCAAGGCCGAGGACGGTCGGGTCGCCGTCCGCAACCTGCGGCGTACCGCCAAGCAGCACCTGGAGAAGCTCGAGAAGGACGGCGAGGCCGGCAAGGACGACGTCGCCGGCGCCGAGAAGCGCCTCGACGCGATGACCAAGACCCACACCGACGCCATCGACGACCTGCTCAAGCACAAGGAAGCCGAGCTGCTCGAGGTCTGAGCGCCGGCCCACATCACCCCATGACCGACAACGCCTCCCCGGCTGCCTCCGCGCCCCAGAAGGACCACGGCCGCGCCGGTCGTGACCTCAAGGCGGCGGTGGTCTCGGCTGTGGTGCTGCTCGCGGCGATCGCAGCCTCGCTGGCGTTCTGGAAGCCGGCGTTCATGTTCATCGTGGTCGCCGCGGTGGCCGTCGCCATCTGGGAGCTCCGCCAGGGCCTGCTCGTCAAGGACATCGACATCCCCGAGCAGCCGCTGATCCTCGGCGGAGCGGTGATGGTCGTGGTCGCCTACCTGTGGGGTGCGCCTGCGCTGGTCACCGCCACCGCGGTCACCGCGCTGGCCACGATGCTGTGGCTGCTGCGGAGAGGGATCGACGGCTATGTCCGCACCTCCACCGCGTCGGTGTTCACGCTCGTCTATGTGCCGTTCCTCGGATCCTTCGTCGCCCTGCTGCTCGCCGAGGGTGGGCGGGACGGCGGCGGCATCGACAACGACGGGGTCGCCGGCATCGTGACGTTCATCCTGGTCACGATCGCCTCCGACATCGGCGGGTACATCGCGGGCGTCCTCTTCGGCAAGCACCCGATGGCGCCGGTGATCTCGCCGAAGAAGTCCTGGGAGGGCTTCGCCGGCTCGCTGATCTTCACCGTGGTAGCGGGCTGGGCCCTGGTGGTCTACCTGCTCGACGGGGACTGGTGGGTCGGTATCTGCCTCGGCCTGATCGCCGTCGTGATGGCGACCCTCGGCGACCTGTGCGAGTCGGTCATGAAGCGCGATCTGGGCATCAAGGACATGAGCCAGGTGATACCCGGCCACGGCGGCCTGATGGACCGGCTCGACTCGCTGCTGGCCACCATCGCCCCGATCTGGCTGCTGCTCCACTACGCCGTCTTCTGAGTCATTTCGGGATAGTCCGCCTCGTATGGCACCCCTTCTCGGGTTCGTATGGGTGCCGCACGAGGCGGACTATCCGCTCGTGCCTGCGGTCAACCCCAGGTACTCACGCCTACGATCGAGGCGATGGACATCGACGAGGGGCTGCGCGAGCGCGACGAGGCCGCGCCCGAACCCGACGTCGATGTCGGTGTCGATCTCGACGCGGAGGATGGCGGGGGGAACGCCACCCCCGCGGCCGCACCCAACTGGTGGCACCGCGACCATCCGACGTTCTCGGCGCTGACCGGGTTCTTCACGGGACTGGCGGTCGTGATCGTTGTGCCCGGTGCCTTCGCGGCCGTGCTCCGGGCCATGTTCGACTACGACACCGCGGAAGAGCTCTTCCCGTTCGTGCTGACCGTGCTCGCGGTGCCCCTCGTGCTGATCGTGATTCCCCGGACGAGAAGGTTCGGCCGCTACATGCTGCTCGGGATGCTGGCCACCGCGATCGTCGTGCTCGGGGTTGCCGCGTTGGTGGTCTGGATCCTGATCCAGACCGACGGTTAGCAACTCCCGCACTCGGCCTGGGAGACTGGGCCCCCTGATGTCCGAGATCAAGCCCCTACCGCTGGTGTTCGACGAGCCGCGTGGCCGCAAGAAGCCGCCCCGCCACCTCGCCGACCTCGCTCCCGACGAGCGCAAGGCCCTGGCCGTGGAGCTCGGCCTGCCGGGGTTCCGTGCCAAGCAGCTGGCCACCCACTACTTCGCCCGCTTGGCCGACGACCCCAACGAGATGACCGATCTACCTGCGGGCGACCGGGAGCGGCTGGTGGCGGAGCTGCTGCCCGCGCTGATGACCCCGCTGCGCACCCTGGAAGCCGACCGCGGCACGACCCGGAAGACCCTGTGGAAGCTGTTCGACGGCGCCCTGGTCGAGTCGGTGCTGATGCGCTACCCGGACCGGGTCACGATCTGCGTGTCCAGCCAGGCCGGCTGCGGGATGGCCTGCCCGTTCTGCGCCACCGGACAGGGCGGCCTGCAGCGCAACATGTCCACCGCCGAGATCGTCGAGCAGGTCGTGGCCGGCGCCCGCTCCTTGGCGCGGGGCGAGGTGCCCGGCGGGCCCGGTCGGGTCTCCAACGTCGTCTTCATGGGGATGGGCGAGCCGATGGCCAACTACAAGGCCGTCATCGGGGCGGTACGCCGCCTGACCGACCCCGCTCCCGACGGGCTCGGCATGTCCGCTCGGGGCATCACCGTGTCCACCGTCGGCCTGGTGCCCCGGATCCGGCAGCTCACCGACGAGGGCATCCCGGTCACCCTCGCGCTGAGCCTGCACGCCCCCGACGACGAGCTGCGCAACGAGCTGGTGCCGATCAACACCCGCTTCTCGGTCGCCGAGACCGTCGAGGCAGCCTGGGACTACGCCCGGACGACCAAGCGTCGGGTGTCCATCGAGTACGCCATGATGCGTGGCATCAACGACCAGGCCTGGCGCGCCGATCTGCTCGCCGAGGTGCTGCAGTCCTACGGCGACTGGGGCTGGGTGCACGTCAACCTGATCCCGCTCAATCCGACGCCCGGATCGAAGTGGACGGCCTCGGATCCGGCCGACGAGCGTGAGTTCGTTCGACGGTTGGAGGCGCGTGGCATACCCACGACCGTTCGTGACACCCGGGGCCGCGAGATCGATGGTGCCTGCGGGCAGCTGGCCGCCGTCGACACCTAGGACCGGTGGACCGGCTCGAGCGGAGGCGTAGGCGCGTCAGCTCGGTTTCGCGATGAGCAGCTCGAGGTTGCGGTCCGCACGCTGGCCGCGGCGGGAGTCGGTGCGGTCCTGCGGATCGTTGGCGCTCAGCTCCCGGGCGAGCCCGGCCAGGGCGACCGGGTTCGAGGTGCCAACGGACGACGAGGCCGGGCCGGCGTGGTCGATGATGGTCGTGAAGATCGAGAGCGTGCCGTCCTTGTTGTCGGCAAGCTCGATCAGCCGGGCCTGCATCGGCCAGTCGATGTGCGCTGCCGTGTTGATCTCCCACAGGCCACCGCCTCCGGACCGAGTGTGTGCCAGCACCTGGTTGCGGTGCGTATGGCCGTTGACCCAGGCCAGGACCTCCTCGTGCTGGAGCAGCCGCTCGAGCACGCGGGTGCCGTTGACTCGGGCATCGAAATCCCCGCCGGTACCGACCAGCGTGTTGCTCATAGTGAACGACGTGTGGTGGCTGAAGACCATCACGTACTTGCCGGCCGACTTGCTCAGGACGGTCTCCAGCCAGTCGAACTGGGTGCTGTCGATCGAGCCGTCGGCGTAGCCGTTCGGGTTGACCGTGTCCATCACGATGAAGCGGACCCTGCCCTTGTCGAACGTGTAGTACGCCGTGCCCTTGCTGCGGTTCTCGCGCGTGAAGCCGTGGCCGTGCGGGGTGCCGCCCGCCACGAAGTGCTGCTCGACGACCTGCTGGCGGGTGAGCAACCTTCGGTTGTTATCCGGGGTGACCCGGCGCACGGCCGGCGTCGCCGCAAGGGACTGCAGGAGTCGGGGCAGGTCCCCGCTCTGCAGGCTGTTGAGCAGCTCCGCAGGCGACAGGCCCGCGGGGAGCGACTGCAGCTTCAGTGGACCCGTCGAGACCACGCCCAGCTGCATCAGCTGCGGGAAGTTACCTTGGACGAGGCCATCGTGATTGCCGAAGGCCGAGTACCACGGCACGTTCAGTCCCCGCGCCGTGAACGGGCGCCGGGCTGCGTTGAGCAGGCCGGGAACGACGGGGAAGCCGTACCGCTTGCGGTAGACATCCGGGGTTTCGCCGCGGGCCCCGTGCGGGTGCCAGTAGCCGGGGTCGTAGTACGTCTTGTTGTCGTCGTGCACGCCCTCCCACTGCGATCGGCTGCCGGAGTCGACCCGGACGCGGCCGCCGTTGAGAACTCGGATGTTCCAGCGGATCTCGTTGAACTGGGAGTTGTCCGAGTTGTCCCCGGTTTGGATGGCCAGCGACAGCGGCAGACCGGTATGCGGCCCGCTCCCGATCCTGTTGATCTGCCGGACCATCGCGTCGGCGATCTGGCCGGAGAGCATCTCCTGCGGGCGGTACGCCGAGCTGAACAGTGTCGGCGGGAGCGGTGACGGGTCGTCCAGCCGGTCGGAGAACTCGACCCGCAGCGGCGACTGCGCGTCGAGGATGTGAACGTCGCTGAGCTGGGCGAACGCGATCACCGCCCTCCGCGATGCCTGGCGCCCCGGCGCCGCGGCGGCCCCGAGGTCAGTGCGCACCATCGGGAGCTCACCCGGCCGCCTCACGATCGGGGCGTACCCGCCCCGGCGGCCGTTCCGTGGGGCGACGGCGTAGGTGCGGGCGAGCGTGGTGCCGGCCCTGGCCGGGGGCGGGGCGGCGCCGGGCAGGGCGCCCGTCGATGCGTCGGCGGCCGAGGCAGTAGTGGCGGCGCCGACGGCACCAGCGGCAGTCGCCCCGCCGACCGCTGCGGCTCCGGTACGGAGGAGGTTTCGACGGGTGAACTTCACTCCCGCCCAACGACTCCGCGTGACCGGGGTCACGCCGCGATGCAGGTACCGGTCCGGACCAGGCAATCGACGGCCTGCGTTCACGAGGCCGACACGTGTCAGGCGGCGTCCGTTGCGGTTGGCTCCCTAGCGTCCCAGACATGACCGAGCAGCTGCGGGTGCTGGTGGTGGCGGAGTCCTTCCTTCCCCAGGTCAACGGGGTGACGAACTCGGTACGACGGGTGCTGGAGCACCTGGCGGCCGAGGGGCACCAGGCGGAGCTGATCGCGCCGACCGGCCCGGCGTCGTACGCCGGATTCCCGGTGACCCACGCACGTGGCGCGCACCTCCCCTTCTACCCCGACTTCCGGGTGGGGCTGGAGACCCGGCGACGGCTCCGCGCGGTCATGCGGCGGTTCCAGCCCGACGTCGTGCACATCGCCTCGCCGGCCACCCTCGGCCACCAGGCGGCGCTAGCCGCGGCCGAGCTCGGCATCCCCACGGTGGCGATCTACCAGACCGACCTGGTGGGTTTCGCGGCCCGCTACGAGGTGCCGGGCGGTGTCCGGGCGATGGCCGCGCTGACCCGGCGGATCCACTTGGCTGTTGATCGCACGCTGGCACCCTCGTCGGCCAGCCTCCGTCAGCTCGCCGATCTCGGCATCCCCAATACCTCGTTGTGGCCTCGCGGCGTCGACCTGCGGGCATTCCACCCCGCGTACCGGAGCTTCGACCTCCGGCACCGGATCGCGCCCGACGGCCGGTTGCTGGTCGGGTATGTCGGCCGGCTGGCCCCCGAGAAGGAGCTCGAGCAGCTGACTCTCCTGGCGGACGACCCCCGGTACGCGCTGGTGGTCGTCGGCGGCGGCCCCGAGGAGCAGCGGTTGCGCACCCTGCTCCCCGGGGCGTCCTTCCTCGGGGTGCTGCACGGCGACGAGCTCAGCGCCGCCTACGCCTCGCTCGACGTGTTTGTGCACAGCGGGCGCTACGAGACCTACTGCCAGTCGGCCCAGGAGGCCCTGGCCTCCGGTGTGGCTGTGGTCGCCCCGCGGTCGGGCGGCCCAGTCGACGTCGTTGCTGATGGAGTAGCCGGGTTCCTCTACGAGCCCGGCGTGGCGGCCGACCTGGCGGCGTACGTCGACAAACTGGCCTCCGACCCGCTGTTGCGGACCCGGATGGGCCTGGCCGCCCGCCGGAGCGTGGCGGACCGGTCGTGGCCGGCGGTGAACGCGGCCCTGGTCGAGTACTACCGCGAGGCGATCGGCGGCCTCAAGCACCCGGACCTGCTGGCTGGCTGACCAGAGCGGCGGCTTCGTCGACCGTGTCGACGAGGTGGACGTGGCCCTCCATCGCGCGGCCGCGCGCCAGTGACTGCAGGAGCGGCCAAGCGGGCAGCGTCTCGGTCCAGTAGGCGGTGCCGACCAGCACCATCGGCGCTATCGACGACTCGTCCGCGTAGTAGTTCTCGCAGGCGTCCTGGAAGATCTCCTGGACCGTGCCGCCCCCGCCCTCGAGGAAGACGATCCCCGCGTCACAGACCTCGAGCAACAGCGCCTCGCGCGCCGGGTTGCCGAAGAACTTCGCGATCGCGGTCGCGAACACGTTCGGCGGCTCGTGCCCGTAGTGCCAGCTCGGGATGCCCAGCGACTCGCTCGGTTCCCGGTTCGTGTCGCGCACGGCGAAGGCGGTGCGCAGCCAGTCGTCGACCGAGGGCCGGAACGAGGGAACCTCGGCGATCCGCTCGAGCGCCGCATCGAGCGCGTCTGGCGGCTCCGCCGACAGCGAGGCGCCGAGGTTGGCGGCCTCCATCGAGCCCGGTCCACCGCCGGTGGCCACCACGTGGTCGGCGCCGAGCAGCCGGCCGAGCCGCGCCGCCGCGGCGTACTGCTCCGTTCCGCGCTCGGCCGAGTGCGCGCCCATCACGCCGACCAGGTGACGTGGGGTTGTCCATTTCGCCAGTGCCTCGTCGATCGAGTGGTCGTGCAGCGCGATGGCCAGCGAGTCGTCGCGCCCGTGGGCGTCCTGGGACCAGGAGTAGGCCAGGCCGTCGAGGGACCGCGCGTACGACGGGTCGTCGTACAGCTCGTCAGCGGTGTAGAGGCGGCCGCGGTAGGCGTCGACCGGGGCGCTGCCGATCGCCGGCAGCACGAGCGCTCCTGCCGAGGTGAGCTGGGCCTCCTCGTCCGGGCCGAACGTGCAGCCCAGGAACGTCGAGCCGGAGAGCGTGCAGTCGCCAACGAGAGCGTGGACCCGACCCTTCAAGTCGAGTCCACGCACCCGCCAGCCGGACAGATCACAGGCGCCTACGGCAAGCCGGTGGTCGAAGTCCTCGAGCGTCTCGATATCGATGATCCGGCCGCGGCTGCGTCGCACACGCCGAACCTACCGATGCGAATCGCTCAGTCGTTGCGCACGGCCTTCACGGTGGGGCTGAAGTCCACGCTGCAGGTGGCCGTCTTGCGAACCTTGGCGTAGAACTTGCCCTCGGTGCCCGTGTTGCCGGTCGACCAGGAGCCGTCGCTTCCGGTGGTGTCCGAGGCGAACTTGACGTCGTCGTCGCCGCCGCGCTTGCCCTTCTGCTTGAAGACAATGACCTTGCGGTCGACCAGGCACGCCTCATGGGGGCTGGAAACGGCGCCGGAGAGGTCGACGCCCTCGGCCTGGATGGTGACGGTGCTCGGGGCGAGCGCTGCCGCCTCGGCGGCCGGACCGGCGGCGAGCATCGCGCCGGATGCAGCGAGGGCGAGCCCGCCCAGGGCGAGGCGGCGGAAAGCGGTGGTGGGGGAGGTGGTCATCGGAGTTCCTCTCGGTGGGGCGATGTTGTCGCTGGGGTGGTGACGGGTCTGACGGAGGGGTCGAGCGCCCGGTTCCGAGACGCCGGTCACACTCTGGGGTCAGAACGCGTGGGCCATCAGGTCCCCGAAAAGCTCGTGCTCGTCGGCGCTCCCGAGGCCTTTGGCCCGGAACCAGGCGGCGATGTTCGTGCAGTCACGCATCAGGAAGTCCATGCCGGCCGGGTTGCCGATGAGGTCCACCACCTGCGGCAGGTCGATGACGACGAGTCGGTCACCCGCGGCGAGGATGTTGTACGCCGACAGGTCGCCGTGCACGAGGCCGTGCTGCACCATCGTCGCGAGCACCTCCCGCAGCTGTTCGTAGTACGACGCCAGCAGGTCCGGCGCCGGTCGTGTCTGGGCCAGCCGCGGGGCCGTCTCGCCGTCGACCGTGATCCATTCCATGAGGATCTCGGTGCCGTCGATCTGCACGGGGTAGGGCACCGGCAGGCCGAGCAACCAGAGGCGGTTCAGCGCGTCCCACTCGGAGATCGCCCACTCGCCGGCGGCGACCAGTCGGCCGAACGTGCTCTTGCGCTTGATCGCCCGCTCGTCGCGAGACCGCTTCATGCTCCGGCCCTCGGTGTAGGCGGCGGAGCGGTGGAAGGTGCGGTGCTCGGGGCTGCGGTACCTCTTGGCCGCCATCACCACCGCCTCGTCGGGCGCCAGCGGGTCGCTGCGCTCGACCAGGAAGACGTCGGCCTCCTTGCCGGTCTTGAGGATGCCGAGCTCGGTGTCGATGGCGCCCTGGGACGTCACTACCCAGGGCGGGTGCGGCTCGGGACCGCGGGACAGGGGCTCGACCTCCAGCCAGGTGGACCAGCGTTGGCCGTCGCCGAGGTCGTCGTACGCGTTGAACTCGAAAACGAAGGACGGATCAACTCCGTCGAGGTGTGAAGACATCGGTGTGGGTGCTCCAAAGTGAGAGGAATTGGTCTGCGGACAGGCCAGGAACAGTTGTGGTCATGTCACGCTCCTCTCGACGGGCACCGGTGCTCCCGATGGCTCCCTCGAGGATCGGGGAGCCGCGCGGTATCGCGCAAGCGAATTACCTCGACCTGCTCGGTCTCGGCCGTCTGCTCGACGTCGCGAGTGCTGCGCGGCGGGTCGACCGCACCGACCCGCCCGTCGTGCACCAGGTGGCCCCGGTTGCCCGGTGCCGGGACCTCGATCGTCGCGACCTCCATCGGTGGCGTCAGGGCTTCGCGTTCCTCGACGGCGGGTCTGTGACAGGCTGCGGGGGTGCAGGTCTACCGGGCGATCCCACGCCGCCTCGTTCCCGCCCTCGCTCTAGTGCTGGCCCTGACTGCGGTCCCCGGCTCGAGTGCGATCACGGTCGCTCCGCATGAGGGCAGCGCCGGAATCGGCGACGCCTACTTCCCGCTCGACGGCAACGGCGGCATCGACGTCCTCACCTACGACGTGCGGGACCGCTACCACTTCCGGGAGCGCCGCCTGACCGGCATGACGACCCTGACGGTCAAGGCGACCGAGCCGCTGAGCCGGTTCAACCTGGACCTCCTGCTCCGCGTCACCCAGGTGCGAATCGATGGGGCCAGGGTCGCGTTCACCAAGCCCCATCAGCACGAGCTGCAGATCACTCCCGATTCCCTGATCCCGGCCCACGCCCAGTTCAAAGTCACCGTGAAGTACGCCGGTAGGCCAGGCCCGGTGAGCTACGCCGGCGAGCGGAACTGGCTCGCCTCGCGGCACGAGGTGGTCACCATGAACGAGCCGCACATGGCCCCGTGGTGGTTCGCCAGCAACGACCATCCGCTCGACAAGGCCACCTATGACATCCGGATCACCACCGGCCGCGACCGCGAGGTGATCTCCAACGGCCGGCGGGTCAGCCGAAAGGTAGACGGTGGGCTGGCCACCACCCACTGGCGCAGCGGCAAGCCGATGGCGTCGTACCTCGCGTTCTTCGCGGCCGGCGACTTCACCGTCCGGCGCGGCAAGACCGGCGGCATCCCCTGGCTGCTCGCGGTCTCTCGCCGGCTCCCGGACCGGGAGCGGAGTGCGTCGATGCAGGCCATGCGCGCGTCCGGCAGGGTGACGGTCTGGCTGCAGCGCGAGCTGGGCGACTACCCGTTCGGCTCCACCGGTGGCCTGGTCACCTCGCTGAGCCCCGGCTTCGCGCTGGAGAACCAGACCCGGCCGACGTACCCCGCGCTCACCAACGACGCCCGTTCGCTCGTCGTCCACGAGCTCGCGCACCAGTGGTTCGGAGACTCGGTGTCGGTGCGCGGCTGGCGCGACATCTGGCTCAACGAGGGCTTCGCGACCTACATGGAGGCGAGGTACGACGAGACGCACGGCGGGCAGACCACGCGGCAGTGGCTCAAGCGGGCGTACGAGGACCTCGACGGCGCCGGCGACTTCTGGGACGTCCCCATCGATGACCCGGGCAAGGACCGGATCTTCAGCTTCCCCATCTACCAGCGCGGCGGCATGACGCTGGCCGCGCTCCGTCGGGTGATCGGCACCGCCGACCTCACCGAGCTGCTGCGCACCTGGGTCTCCGGGCAGCGCTTCGGCAACGCGACCACCGAGCAGTTCACGGAGCTCGCCGAGGAGATCAGCGGCGCGGACCTGGACGGGTTCTTCGAGGCCTGGCTCCGCGCCGGCGAGCCGCCCGCGGAGACGGCTGCCAACGGCCTCGACTGAGCAGGGGATAGTTCCCGGCCAGGTGGGTACCACCCGCTCCATGAGTCTCGGGAAGGACGAGCGGTCCGCCGCGCCCTCAGTGCCGCGCACCAACAAGCCGAAGATGGTCGCGGCAGGGGTACTGCTGCTCATCCCGATCGTCGCCCTGATGTGGGTGCCCAGCTATACGAAGACCGATCCTGAGCTGTTCGGGTTCCCGTTCTTCTTCTGGTACCAGTTCCTCTGGGTGTTCCTCTGCTCGGCCATGACGTGGTGCGCCTATCTGCTGACGCTCTCGGCGCGCCGTGACCAGCCGACCGAGTCCGACGAGAACGTGCGATGACCACCCAGCTGACGCCGATGGCGTCCGACGTGAACGTGGTGGCCCTCGGGGTCCTGATCGCGCTGTTCCTGCTGGTGACCGTGCTCGGGTTCATGGCGACCCGGTTCCAGCGAGGCAACGACCTGAACACCCTCGACGAGTGGGGCCTCGGCGGCCGGAAGTTCGGCACCTGGGTGACCTGGTTCCTGCTCGGCGGCGACCTCTACACGGCGTACACGTTCGTGGCGGTGCCGGCGGCGATGTTCGCGACCGGTGCGGTCGCGGGCTTTTTCGCGGTGCCCTACACGATCATCCTCTACCCGATCATCTTCATCTTCATGGCCCGGTTCTGGTCGGTGAGCCACCGGCACGGGTACGTCACGACCGCCGACTTCGTCCGCGGCCGGTACGACCATCGACCGCTGTCGCTCGCGGTCGCGGTGACCGGCTTCGTCGCGACGATGCCCTACATCGCGCTGCAGCTTGTCGGTATCCAAGCGGTGCTCGAGGTGGCCGGCATCGGGGGCGGTGACAACTGGTTCGTGCGGGATCTTCCGCTGTTCCTGGCGTTCGCGGTGCTCGCCGCGTTCACCTACTCCTCGGGGCTGCGGGCGCCCGCTGTGATCGCCTTCGTCAAGGACGCGCTGATCTACCTGGTGATCATCGTCGCGATCATCTACCTGCCCGGACAGGTGGGCGGCTGGGACGCGATCTTCGGCGCGGCCCAGGACAAGATGGCCAGCAACAACGAGCTGACCGGCAAGCCCCAGGGCTCGTTCATGCCGGGTGACGGCCAGGCCTGGGCCTATGCCACGCTCGCGCTAGGCTCGGCGATGGCGTTGTTCATGTACCCGCACTCGATCACCGCCAGCCTGTCCTCGGCCAGTCGCAACACGATCCGGCGCAACGCGGCCATCCTGCCGGCGTACTCCTTCGTGCTCGGGCTGCTCGCACTCCTCGGCTGGGTGGCGATCGCGGCCGGGACCGAGGTCGAGAACCCGCAGACGGTGATCCCGCAGCTGTTCGAGGACTTCTTCCCGGACTGGTTCACCGGCGTCGCCTTCGCAGCGATCGCGATCGGTGCGCTGGTCCCCGCGGCGATCATGTCGATCGCGGCGGCCAACACGTTCACGCGCAACATCTACAAGGAGTGGCTCAAGAAGGACGCCACTCCCGCCCAGGAGGCCCAGGTCTCCAAGGTGACGTCGCTCCTGGTCAAGGCGGTGGCGCTCGGGTTCGTGCTCACCCTCGACAACCAGAACGCGATCAACTTCCAGCTGCTCGGCGGGATCTGGATCCTGCAGACCTTCCCCGTCGTCGTGTTCAGCCTCTACACCCGCTGGTTCCATCGGTGGGCGCTGCTGGCGGGCTGGGCGGTCGGCCTCGTCTACGGCACGATCGCCGCCTACCGGGTGATCAATCCGCTCACCGGCAAGCACTTCGGCGGGTCGCTCGGTGAGATCCCGGGCCTCGGCGACATGGGCTACATCGCGATGACGGCGTTCGTGCTCAACCTGCTCGTGGCTGTGGTGCTCACGCTCGTGCTCAACGCGGCGAAGGTCTCCAACGGCACCGACGCCACGTCGCCGGGGGACTACTACGCGGACACCGACGACCCGCGGGTGCAGGCGGACCTGGCCAGCGAGGACGACCTCACCCGCGGCGAGCCGCGCCCGGGGTCGGCGTAGGGACAAGGGGCGCGGTAGCTCGCGCGCCGGCCCGGAGGAACCGTCCGGTACGGACGGTTCCGAGGAGGTCGGTCGGTGCGCCGTCGCGCCACACCTCGTGGCCGCCGACGAACACGTGCGGGACCGTGGCGTCGTTGCGGTTGACCATCCGCGAGAGACCGCCGTACTGCTCGACCGGACTCTCGTAGTAGCCCTCCACCGAGTCGTCGAGTCGCTCTGGATCGAGCACCATCAGGTCCGCTCGATCGCCCACGCGCAAGTGTCCGGCGTCCAGCTGGTACCAGTCGGCGAGCTCACCGGTGAGCCGGTGCACGGCGCGTTCGACGCTCAGGAACGGGCGACCCGCCCGCTCGGCGTCGCGCACCCGCTTGAGCAACCGGAGACCGAAGTTGTAGAACGCCATGTTGCGGAGATGGGCGCCGGCGTCGGAGAAGCCCATCTGGATGCCGGGGCTCTGCGCCATCTTGCGCAGCACCTCGGGGCGGTGGTTGGAGATCGTGGTGCGCCAACGGAGCGCGGTCCCGTGCTCGAGCACCAGGTCGAGGAACGAGTCCACCGGGTGCAGCCCGCCGCGGTCGAGGCCGACCTGACCGAAGGACTTGCCGACCACCGAGGTGTCCGGGCAGGCGACGATCTCTGCGTCGAAGAAGTCGCGGTGCCACACGCGCGGGCCGTACTTGCTCTCGTAGTCCTTACGGAACCTGGCGCGGTAGTCGGGGTCGCGCATCAGGTCGTCGCGAGCCACCTTCTCCTTCAGGTGCAGCGCGGCAGCACCTGACCCGAACTCCTCGAAGATCACCAGGTCGATGCCGTCGGCGTAGACCTCGAAGGGTACGGGCAGGTGCTGCCACCGAAAGTTCGCGCCGAGCCGGTTGACGGCGCCGGACAACGCCCGCATCAGGTGGATGACGAACGGGATCGCCTTGATGTCCGCGGCCGACAGCAGGCTGGTCCGCAGCGGCTTGCGCCCCAGGCCGATCGACGCGATCGCTTGCGTGACGATCGTGTGCGGGTGGCTCGCGTCCGGCCCGGCCTGCAGCACCCGGTCACGGCCGCGGAGGAGGTTCCGGAGCCGGCGCATCTCACGCGACTTCGCGTACGTCGACGGCAGGGTGCGCGAACGACACGCGTCGCCGTCGAGCTTGTCGAACAGCAGCTGCTGGGCCGACATTCCGACGAACCCCGCGTCCAGCGCGTCGCAGAGCATCCGCTCCATCCTGGCCTGCTCCGAACCGGTGGGCCGGACCTCCTTGCGGGTGGCCCGGTCCAGTCCCATGGTCGCGGTGCGAATGTCGGAGTGGCCGATGAACGCCGCCAGGTTGGCGCCGAGCGGTCGTTCCTCGAGTGCCGTGACGTACTCCTGCGCCGTGGTCCAGGTCTGGTGTCGCTGCACCGCGTCGATGACGTTCTGGCGGGGAATCGCCTCCACCCGCCCGAACAGGTCGCCGGCGTCGACCGCGCCGACGTGCACCGTCGAGAGCGAGCAGGAACCGAGCAGGATCGTCGTCACGCCGTGCCGCAGCGACTCCTCGAGCGCCGGACCCTCGAGCACCTCCACGTCGTAGTGGGTGTGGATGTCGACCATGCCGGGCAGCACCCACCGGCCTTCGGCTCCGACGACCCGGGGGCAGCCGGACTCGTCCAGAGGTTCGGCGGAGACCTCGACCACGAGACCGTCGCGGATGCCGAGGTGCCGGATCGCCGACGGCCCACCGCTCCCGTCGAACCAGCGGCCGCCGCGGATGATCACGTCGAAGGTCATGGTGGCGATTGTGACGGAAGGTGGCCGGCGAGGGGAGGTGTCGCGCCGCTTTGGGACACTGGACGGGTGACCACCCGCGACGTGACGATCCTCGGCTCGACCGGGTCGATCGGCACCCAGGCGCTCGACCTGGTGCGGGCGAACCCGGATCGGTTCCGCGTCGTCGGCCTGACCGCCGGCGGATCGAACCCCGACCTGTTCGAGCAGCAGGTGGCGGAGTTCGCACCGGCGTTCAGCGGGTTGGGCGAGGAGGCCTCGACCGAAGCGGCGTCGATGGCCTGCGACGTCGTCCTCAACGGGATCACCGGGGCGGTCGGTCTACGCCCGACGCTGGCCGCACTCGACGCCGGCACGACCCTTGCGCTGGCCAACAAGGAGTCCCTGATCATGGGCGGTCCGCTGGTCCTCGACCGCGCGAGGCCAGGGCAGATCGTGCCCGTCGACTCCGAGCACAGCGCGCTGGCGCAGTGCCTACGAGGCGGCTCGCCGGAGGAGGTACGACGGCTGGTGCTGACCGCCAGCGGTGGTCCATTCCAGGGCCGAAGCCGCGACGATCTCCGTAACGTCACGGTCGCTGAGGCGTTGGAACATCCGACCTGGAACATGGGGCCAGTCATCACCATCAACTCCGCGACTTTGGTTAACAAGGGACTTGAAGTGATCGAGGCCAACCTGTTGTTCGGTATCCCTTTCGACCGCATCGACGTCGTCGTGCACCCCACCAGCGTGGTGCACTCAATGGTCGAGTTCGTCGATGGTTCGACGCTGGTGCAAGCCAGCCCGCCGACCATGATGATCCCCATCGCACTGGGTCTGGCCTGGCCCGAGCGGGTGCCCGACGCGGCCCCGGCGGTCGACTGGACCTCTGCAGAGACGTGGGAGTTCTTCCCGCTCGACGACGAGGCATTTCCCGCGGTGGCGCTGGCCCGGACCGCCGGTGCCCGGGGCGGCACCGCCCCGGCCGTCTACAACGCCGCCAACGAGGTCTGCGTCGACGCGTTCCGCGAGCAGCGGCTCGGGTTCACCGAGATCGTCCCGACGATCGAGCAGGTGGTGGCCACCCACGACGTACGCTCGACGGAGGTGCTCACTGTCGATGACATCCTGGCCGCCGACGCCTGGGCACGCGACGAAGCCGCCCGCCTGATCCAGGGAGCCACCCGATGACCGCGCTGTACTACACGCTCGGCGTGGTGCTGTTCTTCGTGGCGATCCTGGTCTCCATCGGCCTGCACGAGCTCGGCCACATGATCCCCGCGAAGAAGTTCGGCGGGAAGGTCACCCAGTACTTCATCGGCTTCGGCCCGACCGTGTGGAGCAAGAAGGTCGGCGAGACCGAGTACGGCGTCAAGGCGATCCCGCTCGGCGGCTACGTCAAGATCGTCGGCATGCTCCCGCCGGAGGCGGAGGGCCTGGTCGACTCCGTCGAGACCGACGAGCAGGGTCGCCGGGTGCAGCGGGTCCGCAAGTCCAACACCGGGATGTTCACCCAGCTGATCTCCGATGCCCGGGCCGCCGAGTGGGAGCTCGTCGGTCCCGAGGACAGTGGCCGACTCTTCTACAAGATGCCGTGGTGGAAGAAGGTCATCGTGATGGCCGGCGGTCCCACGGTGAACATCCTGATCGCCTTCTTCATCTTCTGGGGCATCTTCGCGACGTACGGTCAGAAGTCCCAGGAGCCGGTCGAGGGAGCTCCGGTCGTGGCCACCGTGTCCAAGTGCGTGCTCCCGTACACCGAGGAAGGCCGCGCCTGCACGGCCGAGGACCCGCTGTCTCCCGCGGCCGCGGCCGGCCTCCGCCCTGGCGACACGATCACGAGCTTCAACGACACCGCGATCACCGGCTGGGACCAACTCCGGGGCCTGATCCGCGACAACTCCGACGGCGAGGCGGTGATCGGCTACGAGCGAGACGGTCAGCCGCTCACCGGCACCACCAACACCACCGTCGAGGCCCGGCCCAAGTCGGAGACCGACGAGACCCTGCGCCAGGTCGGCTTCCTGGGCGTCTCCCCGATTACCGAGGTGGTCACCGAGACCGGCGGTCCGATCTACACGCTCGACCAGATGGGCGACATGACCGTCGAGACCGTCAAGGCCCTCGTGCACCTGCCGGCCAAGGTCTGGGGCGTGGGCAGGGCGATCGTCGGCCTGGAGGAGCGCGATCCAGAGAGCCCGGTCAGCATCGTCGGCGGCGGTCGCTTCGCGGGCGAGACGGTCAGCCACGAGACGTTCCCGGTCCAGGAGAAGACGGTCTTCCTGCTGTCCCTGATCGCCGGCTTCAACTTCTTCATCGGCGTGTTCAACTTCGTGCCCCTGCTGCCGCTCGACGGTGGGCACATCGCCAGCGCCCTGTGGGAGGCACTGCGCCGGGGCGCCGCCCGGCTGCGCGGGCGACCCGATCCCGGGTACGTCGACGCCGCCAGGCTGCTGCCGGTGGCGTACGTCGTCGCGTCCGCCCTGCTCGTGATGGGCGTCGTCCTGATCGTCGGCGACCTCGTCGTACCTCTTCACATCGACGGCAGTTGACAGAGTCTCGGCGCATCCGCGCGCTTCCGCTGACCGTGCGGATGCGCCGCCGCGGCCCTGACCGAGTGCGGCCCGTAACCTAGATCCCATGACCGCCATCAGCCTCGGCATGCCCGAGGCGCCACCGCCGGTGCTGTCGCCGCGCCGTCCCACGCGTCAGATCAAGGTGGGCAAGGTCGGCGTCGGCAGCGAGTCGCCGATCTCGGTCCAGTCGATGACCACCACGCTGACCTCCGACGTCAACGCGACCCTCCAGCAGATCGCCGAGCTGACCGCCACTGGCTGCGACATCGTGCGGGTGGCCTGCCCGAGCCAGGACGACGCCGACGCGCTGCCGGAGATCGCTCAGCACTCGCAGATCCCGGTCATCGCCGACATCCACTTCCAGCCGAAGTACGTCTTCGCCGCCATCGACGCCGGCTGCGCGGCGGTCCGGGTCAACCCCGGCAACATCCGCAAGTTCGACGACCAGGTCAAGGAGATCGCGGCCGCGGCCAAGGACCGTGGCACCAGCATCCGGATCGGCGTCAACGCCGGGTCGCTCGACAAGCGCGTGATGGAGAAGTACGGCAAAGCCACGCCCGAAGCGCTCGTCGAGTCGGCGGTGTGGGAAGCGGGCCTGTTCGAGGAGCACGACTTCCACGACTTCAAGATCTCGGTCAAGCACAACGACCCCGTCGTGATGGTGCGGGCCTACGAGCTGCTCGCCGAGGCCGGCGACTGGCCGCTGCACCTCGGTGTCACCGAGGCCGGGCCGGCGTTCCAGGGCACGATCAAGTCGTCGGTCGCGTTCGGTCACCTGCTGAGCCAGGGCATCGGCGACACCATCCGCGTCTCGCTCTCCGCACCACCCGTCGAAGAGGTCAAGGTCGGCCTGCAGATCCTGGAGTCGCTCAACCTGAAGCCGCGCCGGCTCGAGATCGTGTCCTGCCCCAGCTGCGGTCGGGCCCAGGTCGACGTCTACAAGCTGGCCGAGGAGGTCACCGCCGGGCTCGATGGGCTCGAGGTGCCGCTCCGGGTGGCCGTGATGGGCTGCGTCGTCAACGGTCCGGGCGAGGCCAGGGAGGCCGACCTCGGCGTGGCCAGCGGCAACGGGAAGGGTCAGATCTTCGTCAAGGGCGAGGTCATCAAGACCGTCCCCGAGTCACAGATCGTCGAGACCCTGATCGAGGAGGCGATGCGGATCGCCGAGGGCATGGAGTCCGTCGACGGCGCCAAGGCCGAGGTCAACGTCTCCTAGCGCAACGGAGCACTAGGCTTCGCGCGTGCCGACGACCCGCCACGGCGTCCGCCTCCTGGGGACGACCGACCTGGACGCGTTCCTCGCGCTGACCGCGAAGGACCCGGTGGTCAACGTCTTCGCCGCCTACCGGGCGCGCACTACCAGCCTCGAGCCGCGCTGGCTCGGCGGTGAGGTGTGGGGTCGGTACGACGAAGGCCAGCTGGTGGCGGCCTGCCACGTCGGCGCCAACCTGGTGCCGGTTCAAGCCCAGCCCGAGGATGCCCGCGCGTTCGCCGAGCGCGCCCTCACCCGGCACCGCAGCGTGTCCACGATCGTCGGACCACATGCCGCCGTACGGCCGTTCTGGGACGAGGTGGCCGAGGCCTGGGGTCGGCCCCGCGAAACGCGGTGGGAGCAGCCGCACATGGTGATCGACGGCCCGTCGAAGGTGGCGGCGGACCCGCAGGTCCGCCGTACCGAGCGCCGGGACCTGTCGGTGATCTACCCCGCCTGTGTGGCGATGTACACCGAGGAGGTCGGGGTCTCGCCCGAGGCGGGTGGCGGCGCCGATCTCTATCGAGCGCGGGTCACCCAGCTGATGAGCCGGGGCTGGTCGTTCGCGCGGTTCGAACGCGGCCAGGTCGTGTTCAAGGCGGAGGTGGCCTGCGCGACGCCCGAAGCGGCGCAGGTCCAGGGGGTCTGGGTGCCGCCAGAGCGCCGCGGTGAGGGCCTGGCCGTGGCCGGCATGGCGGCCGTGGTCGAGCAGGTCCAGGCCTCGATCGCGCCGACCGTCTCGCTGTACGTCAACGCCTGGAACGAGCCCGCCCGTCGGGCCTACGAACGGGTCGGGTTCCGCGAGACGACCACGTTCTCGACCGTCATGTTCTGAGAGGGTGTGCCGGTGAGCCTTCCGAGGAGCAGCAAGGTGCTGGCCGGCCTGTTCGCCGTCAGCGGCACGATCCACCTCGTCCGACCGCAGACCTATGAGCCGCTGATGCCGTCCTGGGTGCCGGCGCACCGCGAGGTCATCATCGGGAGTGGCATTGCCGAGCTGGCGGCGGCCGCGGGCCTGCTGCTGCCACCCACCCGCCGGCTCGCGGGCTGGGGGAGCGTCGCGCTGCTGGTCGGGGTGTTCCCGGGCAACGTCAAGATGGCCGTCGACGCGATGAAGACGGACAACCGGGCGCTGCAGGCCGCCTCCATCGCGCGGCTGCCGATGCAGTGGCCGATGATCAAGGCGGGGTACGCCGCCGCTCGCAGCCGGTAACTGCTTCGCGGCGCCCGTCGGGCGGGCCGTAGCCTGTGCCGCATGATTCTGCGGATGTCGAGCCTGTTCGTGCGGACCCTGCGAGAGGACCCCGCGGACGCCGAGGTGCCGAGCCACCGGCTGCTCCTCCGCGCGGGCTACATCCGCCGCGCCGCGCCCGGCATCTACACCTGGCTGCCGCTCGGGCTTGCGAGTGCTGCGCAAGATCGAGGAGATCGTCCGCGACGAGATGGACAGTATCGGCGGCCAGGAGCTGTCGTTCCCCGCGCTGCTGCCGCGCGAGCCCTACGAGGCCAGCAACCGATGGACAGACCTACGGAGACGGCATCTTCCGGCTGCAGGATCGAAAGGGCGGCGACTATCTGCTCGGGCCCACCCACGAGGAGATGTTCACACTCGTCGTGAAGGACATGTACTCGTCGTACAAGGACCTGCCGCTGACGCTCTACCAGATCCAGACGAAGTACCGCGACGAGGCGCGGCCGCGTGCCGGCGTGCTGCGCGGCCGCGAGTTCATCATGAAGGACTCCTACTCCTTCGACATCGACGACGCCGGCCTCGACGCCAGCTACGCCAGAAGCACCGCGACGCCTACGTGCGGATCTTCGACCGGCTCGGCTTCGAGTACGTGATCGTGAAGGCGACGTCCGGGGCGATGGGCGGCTCGAAGTCCGAGGAGTTCCTCGCGAAGGCCGACGTCGGCGAGGACACCTACGTGCGCTGCACCAACTGCGACTACGCCGCCAACGTCGAGGCCGTCCAGGTGCGCGTGCCCGCCGCGGTGCCGTACGACGACGCGCCGGCCGCGCACGCCGAGCAGACACCGGACACGCCCACGATCGAGACGCTCGTGAACCACCTGAACGAGAAGTTCCCGCGCGACGACCGGTCCTGGGTGGCCGCCGACACGCTCAAGAACGTGCTCGTCGTCCTCAAGCACCCCGACGGCACCCGCGAGCCGGTCGCGATCGGCGTGCCCGGCGACCGCGAGGTCGACCAGAAGCGGCTCGAGGGCCAGCTGGAGCCGACCGAGGTCGAGCCCTTCGACGAGCCGGAGTTCACGAAGTTCCCCGCGCTGGCGAAGGGCTACATCGGCCCCGGCGTACTGGGTGAGAAGAAGGCCGCCGGGATCCGCTACCTCGTCGACCCCCGCGTCGTCGAGGGGACCCGCTGGGTGACCGGCGCCGACATCGACGGCAGTCACGTCCTCGACCTGGTGGTCGGCCGCGACTTCACCCCCGACGGCACCATCGAGGCGGCCGACGTGCGCGACGGCGACGCCTGCCCGAACTGCGACGACGGCACCCTCGAGTCCGCCCGCGGCATCGAGATGGGCCACATCTTCCAGCTCGGCCGATGGTTCGCCGAGGCACTGGGGCTGCAGGTGCTGGACGAGGCCGGCAAGCTGGTCACCGTCACCATGGGCTCCTACGGCGTCGGCATCACCCGGGCGGTGGCGGCGATCGCGGAGGGCACCCTCGACGACATCGGGTTGTGCTGGCCGCGCAACGTCGCACCCGCCGACGTGCACCTCGTGGCCGCCGGTAAGGACGAGGCGATCTTCGCTGCGGCCGAGCGGATCGCCCACGAGCTCGACCGCGCCGGCGTCGAGGTGATCTACGACGACCGGGCCGGCAAGATCAGCCCCGGCGTGAAGTTCAAGGACGCCGAGCTGATCGGCGTCCCGACGATCGTGGTGGTCGGCAAGGGCCTGGCTGACGGGGTGATCGAGGTGAAGGACCGCCGGTCCGGCGAGCGCGAGGACGTGCAACGCCGACCAGGTCGTCGACCACCTGGTGCGTCTGGTCAGGACCTGAGCAGCCCGTCGACCAACGACACCAGGGCAGCGCGCACCTCGGCCGTGGCGGCCTCCCGGTCCTCGGCCCGCGCGGCGTAGAGCGCCGCCTCCTCGAGCGCGCCGATCAGCACATGTGCGAGACGGGCGGACCGGCTGCGGGCCAACGCCCCGTCGTCGATCAGCGACTGGACGGCCGCCTCGACCAGGCCCACGCCGTACCGCTGGCCGATCTCGCGCCACCGCTCCCAGCCGATGCGCGGCGGGCGCGTCGATCAGCACGATCCGGTGCACCTCGGGCTCGGCGCAGACGGCAAGCCAGGCGTCGATGCCGTCGTGCAGGACCCGGGTCGGATCGCCGCCGCCCGCGAGCAGCCCGGCCGCGATCCCGTCGGAGATCTCCGCCTCGACCTGCTCGAACACCGCCGCGAACAGCTCCTCCTTGCCGGCGAACTGGTGGTAGAGCGCGCCCCGGGTCACGCCGGCCGCCCGGGCCACCTCGTCGGTGCCGACGGCGGCGTACCCCTTGGCGGCGAAGAGGGGTCGGGCCGCGGCGACCAACGCCGCCCGGGTCGCCGCGGAGCGGTCTGCCTGGGTGCGCTTGCTTTTCATACAACCTGTCCGTAAGTTACGTACATCCTGTACGCAACCATAGCTGGAGCACAACCATGAGGACCACGATCGACCTGCCCGCCGGACAGATTCACTACCGCGTCTCCGGACCGGAGGACGGTCCGTCGGTGGTCTTCGTGCACGGTTTCCTCGTCGACGACACCCTGTGGGCTGATGTGCCGGAGCGCTTGGCCGAGGCCGGATTCCGGACCTACGCGCCGACCTGGCCGCTCGCGTCGCAGCCGACGCCGATGAATCCGGACGCCGAGCTCAGCCCGCGTGCCGTTGCGCGGATCATCCTCAGCTTCCTCGAGGCCACTCGACCTGCAGGACGTCGTGCTGGTCGGCAACGACACCGGGGGAGCGGTGTGTCAGTTCCTGCTCGACGAGGACGCCTCCCGGATCGGCCGGCTGGTGCTGACCAACTGCGATGCGTTCGACACCTTCCCGCCGTTCCCGTTCAACCTGCTCTTCCGGCTCGGCCGGCACCCCATCGCCACGAAGGTGGCGCTGCAGCCGATGCGCTGGTCCGCCGTGGCGCGGGGGCCGCTCGGCTTCGGACCTCTCACCAAGCGCCCGATCACGGCGGAGGAGACCGAGCGCTGGCTGCGCCCGGCGCTCACCGAGAAAGGGGTACGCCGCGACACCGCCCGATTCCTGAAGGGCTGGAACTCGAAGGACCTCGCCGACGTGGCGACGCGGTTGGACCGGTTCGACCGCCCGGTGCTGATCGCCTGGGCGCCGGAGGACCGGTTCTTCAAGATGGCGCTCGGCGAGCGGCTGGCGACCACGTTCCCCGATGCCCGCCTGGTACGGATCCCCGACGCCAAGACGTTCGTCGCCCTCGATCAGCCCGAGCTGCTCGCGAAGGAAATTGCCTCGTTCGCTGGGGGAGCATCCGGCTAACCTCCCGCCCATGCCTGGAGTAGACGCCGTCATCTTCGACTGGGGCGGGACCCTGACCCGCTGGCACGACATCGACTTCCACGCGGAGTCGCTCGCGCTGGCGCAGGCGGTGGTCAACGCCGACCACGACGTGGCGGTCACCCGGCAGCGCCTGCACGAGGCCGGCGCCGTGATCTGGGGACGCTCCCGTGACCTGCAGCAGAGCGCGACGGTCGACGACCTGTTCACCGAGGCGGGTCTCGAGCACGACCCCGACCTGCTCGACGCCTACTACGAGTTCTGGGAGCCGCACACCGGCACCGACCCCGAGGTCCGGCCGCTCTGGGAGGCGCTCCGCGCCGACGGGATCAAGGTCGGCGTGCTGTCCAACACGATCTGGCCGCGGAGCTTCCACGAGCAGATCTTCGAGCGCGACGGCGTACTCGACCTGATCGACGGCGACATCTACACCTCGGAGATCCCGTGGACGAAGCCGTCGGCGCAGGCGTTCGGAGCGGCGCTGGCAGCGGTCGGAGTGGCGGACCCGGCGCGCTGTGTCTACGTCGGCGACCGGCTCTTCGACGACATCTGGGGCGCCCACAACGCCGGGCTCCGGGCCGTCCACATCCCGCACAGCAAGATCCCGGTCGAGCAGATCGGGCACACCGAGGGGGAGCCCGACGCGGTCGCCCACCGGCTCTCCGACGTCGGCAAGATCGTGTCCGGCTGGGCCTGACCGCGGGCGCTTTACTTTCTGCACGTTTGTGCATCGCACGAACCTGCAGCCGGAAGATCGTGGCCGGAAGCGACGCCGAGGGCGAGAGTTTGCGGCGTTGCCCGCCGTACTCGGACGGCAGGCCCGAAGAAGGGATCACCCTTTCATGCACAACATCGCCCTGCGCCTGATGGCCGTCACCACGGTCGGCGCCGCAACTCTGGCACTCAGTGCCGTGACCGCGTCCGCCGCGACGACGGCCGGCCCCAGCGGAGTCCAGGAGTGTCACCAGCATGAGGACGCCGCGGGAGCCCGCGGCGGCCGCGCTCTCGACCACCGCGACATCAGTGCGGCCGAGCAGCGTCGGATCGAGAATCGCACCGACCGGATCCTCGACCGGGTCTCGGACCGCAAGAAGAAGGTCGCGGCGACGATCCCGGTCTACGTACACGTGATGGCCGGCAGCTCCGGTGAGGGTGACGTCAGCGACGGTCAGATCGCCGACCAGATCGACGTCCTCAACGCGACCTACGCCGGGGCCGAGTCGGGCCAGGCGGCCAACACCGGCTTCTCGTTCTCACTCGCCGGCACCGACCGGTTCTACAACGACACCTGGCACGGCGACGGTGCCAGTCGCACCTACCGCTCGCAGACTCGGCAGGGTGGCTCCAACGCGCTGAACATCTGGCTGGTCGACTTCTCCTACCTCGGCATCGCCACGTTCCCATGGGACTACAGCAGCGACCCGACCGTCGACGGCATCCGCGTGCACTTCGACTCGCTGCCCGGCGGCGGCGCCACGAACTTCAACCTGGGCGAGACCGCCACCCACGAGGCCGGCCACTGGCTCGGGCTCTACCACACGTTCCAGGGCGGCTGTACGTCGACGAACGACGAGGTCTCGGACACGCCCGCCCAGGGTGGCCCGAGCAGTGGCTGCCCGGTCGGGGCCGACACCTGCTCGCTGCCGGGTACCGACCCGATCCACAACTACATGGACTACAGCTACGACTCTTGCTACAACCAGTTCACCCAGGGCCAGAGCTCGCGGATGTCCCAGATGTGGACGGCGTATCGAGGCTGAGCCTGGTCCGGGCGGGGGCCGGAACTGCAGGTTTGTGCAATGCAGTTATGTGAGTCAGCACAGCAGTTTCATGCAGCCGGTCGAACCCGCAGACTGAGCGTCGAGGGAGAAACAGTCGGATCCCACCCCGCATCTCCCTCAGGCCTCTGTCCCAGGCCAACTAGCGGTCCGCGTACTCGTCCTTTCCGGGGAACGTCTCGGGGGTTCCTCGGAAGGCGAGTTCGCGGACCGCTGTCTGTATCAGCAGGTTCACCGCGAACCGGCGCTCCTCGGTCGGGCTGTTCGCGACCAGGTACGCGTAGGTCGCGGCGCAGGAGCGCTCGAGCTCCAGAGCCCGGTCGGTGACCGCGTCGGCGCTGCCGAGATCCGCGGGCAGGTCGTACGCCGGCTCCGCCGCCACCGGCGCGGCACCCAGGTCGGTCAGGATCGCGACCAGCCGGTCCCGCCTGGCGCGGTGCACCTCGTAGGCGTCGGTGAGTGCGGCGAACAGCGTCGGCGCCCCGGACTGAGAGGTCTGAGCCCCGAGCGCGCCGTACACATAGAGCGCGGCGTGCTCCCCGGCCAGGGTGGTCCGCAGGGCATCGACGTAGGTCATGGCAGGACCGCCAGGTGCTGGGCGATCGCGGCGGCCATCGAGGCCAGGAGTCCGGCCAGCGCGCCGCTCTCGGCGGCGACCGCCGCGTCGGTCAGGTGACGCTGCAGCTTCGACTCGGCCCTGCGGACCTGGGGGAGGCCGGCGGGACCCGTGATGAGGACCGCGTCGACGCCGTCCGGGTCGAGCGCCTCCTGGTGTGCGGTGTGCAGCTGGGCAAGGGGACTCAACGTTGGGCGCAGGTCGCGATGTGACTTGCGGGTCAGGGTCACGAGCCCGGCGGTCTCGGCCATGAGCTCGATCAGCCCGTCGACCAGCGCGGTGTCCCCGTTGCCCGAAGGAGTCGTGGCGGTTCCGGGCGTCGGTGCCGGGCCGGGATTGTCGTCACACCCGGTCAGGGCGACCAGTCCGGCCAGCGCTCCGCCCAACGCCGTACGACGGCTGGTGGGGAGGTGGGGCGCGGACACGCGGTGACCCTATCTCCGGGTGTTCGACCTCTCTCGCGCAGCCGCTATCGTGGAGAAGCACCACCACAACAGCACAGGGAGGTCGACACCGATGAGCGCCAGCACGACGGCCGCGGAGCGGATCGAGGCGGAGCTGGTCGACCCCCTTGCTGCCCAGGGCCTCGACGTCGAGTCCGTCGAGGTGACCCCTGCCGGCAAGCGCCGGGTGCTCCGGGTGGCCGTCGACAAGGACGGTGGCGTGACGCTCGACGAGGTGGCGGCCGCGACCCGTGAAGTCAGCCGGGTGCTCGACGACTCCGACGTGATGGGCCAGCAGCCCTACACGCTCGAGGTCACCTCCCGCGGTGTCGACCGGCCGTTGACCCTGCCGCGGCACTGGCGCCGCAACCTCGACCGGCGGGTGTTGGTGACGTTCGACGACGGTACGACCGCCGAGGGCCGGATCGTGGCGACGACCGACGAAGGCGCGACGCTCGACGTCGCCGGCACCCAGCACGAGGTGGTCTTCTCGCAGGTGCAGAAGGCGATGGTCCAGATCGAGTTCAACCGCAAGAAGACGACGAAGGATGACGAGTGATGGACATCGACCTGAGCATCCTGCGCATGTTGGAGCGTGAGAAGGAGATCTCCTTCGACGTGCTCGTCGAGGCGATCGAGCAGGCGCTGCTGACGGCCTACCACAAGACGCCGGGGGCGCAGGAGAAAGCCAAGGTGGTGCTCGACCGCAAGTCCGGTCACGTCACCGTGCTCGCGTCCGAGCTGGACGACGAGGGCGAGGTCATCGGCGAGTACGAAGACACTCCCGAGGGATTCGGCCGGATCGCCGCCACGACGGCGAAGCAGATCATGCTGCAGCGGCTGCGCGACGCCGAGGACGACATCCGATTCGGCGAGTTCTCCGGCAAGGAGGGCGACATCATCTCCGGGGTGATCCAGCAGGGTCGCAACCCCGACGACGTGATGGTCGACCTCGGCAAGCTTGAGGCGCTGCTGCCGGTCGGCGAGCGGGTGCCGGGCGAGGACTACCAGCACGGCACCCGGATCAAGTGCCTGGTGGTGTCGGTGCGCAAGGGCATGCGTGGCCCGCAGATCACGCTCTCGCGCTCCCACCCCAACTTGGTGAAGAAGCTGTTCGCGCTCGAGGTGCCCGAGATCGCCGACGGCACCGTCGAGATCTCTGCGATCGCCCGCGAGGCCGGCCATCGCACCAAGATCGCGGTGTGGACCGACGCCCAGGGCGTCAACGCCAAGGGAGCCTGCATCGGCCCGATGGGCCAGCGCGTGCGCAACGTGATGGCGGAGCTGCACGGCGAGAAGATCGACATCGTCGACTGGTCGGAGGATCCCCAGGTGCTCGTGGCCAGCGCCCTCTCGCCGGCGCGGGTGAGTGCCGTCGAGATCGTCGACGCCGCCGCGAAGTCGGCCCGGGTCGTCGTCCCCGACTACCAGCTGTCGCTCGCGATCGGCAAGGAGGGCCAGAACGCACGGCTCGCGGCCCGGCTCACCGGCTGGCGGATCGACATCCACAGCGACGAGGAGCCGAGCGAGAGCAGCGAAAACTAGGCGTCGTACGCCTCGCGGTTGGCCAGGACCTGGTCCATGTGGGCCTCTGCCCATCTCTTGAAACCCCACATCACCTGCTGGAGTGAGAGGCCTAGCTCGGTCAGCTCGTAGGTGACCGTCACCGGCACGGTCGGCGTCACCGTCCGGGTGAGCAGGCCGTCGCGCTCCAGGGAGCGCAGCGTCTGCGTGAGCATCTTCTGGCTGACACCCGCGAGTTGGCGGGACAGCTCGGAGTAGCGCATCGAGCGCGGCTCGTCGTCGCTCTCCAGCGCGGCCAGGACCAGGGCCACCCACTTGTCGGAGATCCGGTCGAGCAGCTGGCGGCTGGGGCAGCCGGCCAGGAACGCGTCGTACTCCGTCCTCGCCTCGTTCCGCTTCTGGGCCGCGGTCCTGGTTGGCATGGGCTGCTCCGTTCGCACTTCCGGGTGGCCTACGCACTTTCAAGTGCGTACTTCCCAATGGAGAGTTACCCATCCATTGTGGAGTGAAAGGAGCAATCACACAAGAGGAGCGCAACCATGAACACCTCCACCTTCCGCACCGCAGTCGTCCGCACGCCGGGCGGGCCCGAGTCGCTCGAGATCATCGACGTACCGGTCGTCGAGCCGGGACCGGGCGAGGTCCGGGTCGAGATCGCGGCCGCGGCGGTCAACCCCGTGGACCTCGAGGTGGTCGGCGGCTACTTCCACGGCCTGGGCCTGATCGACCAGCCCGACCGCACCGGCCTCGGCTGGGACTTCGCGGGCACGGTCGTCGCTGCCGGCCCGGGCACGGAGCTGGCATCCGGCACCAGGGTGGCCGGGATGGTCGCCGGGTTTGATCGAGACTTCGGCCCGTACGCCGAGCAGATCGTCGTGCCGGCCGCGGAGGTCGCCGTCGTACCCGACGGTCTCGACCTCGTCACGGCGTCGACAGTTCCGCTGAACTCGTTGACCGCCGCCCAGATCGTCGACCTGCTCGGCGACGCCCCGGCCGATGGGGACCGTCTGCTCGTGACCGGGGCGGCGGGAGCTGTCGGTGCCAACGTCGCCGCGCTGGCCGGCGAGCGCGGCTGGCGGGTCACGGGGCTGGCCCGGGCCGAGGACGAGGAGTTCGTCCGCGGCCTGGGCGTCGACTTCGTTGCGGGGGCCGAGCCCGGATGGGACGCCGTCGCCGACGGCGCGGTCATGCAGGATGCCGGGGTTGCGCTGGTCCGTGACGACGGCGTGTTCGTGGGCGTCCAGCCCAGCGCCCCTCCCGCGGCGGTCCGCGGAGTCCGGGTGGAGGTCGTGCTCGTCGACCACGACACCCCGCGGCTGAGCTCCCTGCTGGAGCAGGTGGCCTCGGGCGGCCTGCCGGCCCGGGTCCACCAGGTCGTCCCGCTGGAAGACGTAGCCGACGTCCACCGCGCGATGGCCAAGGGCGGCGTGCGCGGCCGGTACGTGCTCACGCCCTGACGGCGCGGACGACCCAGTCGTCGGCATCGATCTCGAGCGCGAGCACGCCAGCCGCACGCAGCTGGCCCGGGTCCATCTCTATCCGGGCCAGCCGTGGCAGGGCCGCGCGCAGCCGGTCGTCGAGCACCGGAACCAGCGTGGTCTCGCCGGGCGTCTGGTCGGCGATCCCGGAGAGCGCTACGCGCAGCGTGGGTACGTCGCCCGACAGCAGCGACTCGTCAGGGGTCCACTCCTGCGCCACCCGGATGCCACTGGGCAGCGCGGCTCCGAGCGGGGCGAGCAGCAGGGTGGCGGGGCACTGGAGGGTGCTCATGAGGTCACCGTCAGGCGGCGAACGGTGAGCTCCGGCACCAGGTGGTCGTCGTCGCCGACCGACCACTTGGGGAAGTCGAAGACGGCGAGCATCAGCTGCATCGGGTACGTCGGCGGGCGCGGGCAGCGGCGTACCTCGGAGCCATCGACGGTGCAGACCGCCTCCGCGGCGTCCCACTCGACACCGTAGGTGTGGGTTTCGGTGACGTCGATCGGGACTCGGGGTGCGGCGAAGTCCTGGGTGAGCGTGGGATCGCGGAAGGCCTTGATCCCGACGCCGATCTCCGCGGAGGGCGCATCGGCCGGGCCGAGCGCGTGGCCGAACACCTCGAGGACGCAGAGCTCGCCGCACTGGCAGCTGCTCCGCGTCGTCCTCGAGCCCGCTGAGCCACAGGGCGGCCATCGAGCGCGGAGAGATGTTCATCGACGCCTCGATCGCGACGGTCCCGCTGGCCACGAGGCAGCCGTCGAACCACGGCTGCTGCTCACGCACCACCTGGCCCTCGCGGAAGCGCTGCTGGCCTCGGGTGCTGCCCACCGGGCCGGACCAGCTGCCCGACTGAATTCCCGAGACGCGCAGCGGAGGATGGTGGTCCTCGGGGCACCACAACGGGTGGTCGACGGGGACGTCCATCGTGAGTCCGTCCGGCCCGCATCGGTACGACGGCCGGGTCGCCGACCGGGACGACCAGGCGGGCAGGTAGTGCGGGAACCACGTCGTCTCGTCGAGTGCTGAACCCTCGAACCGGTCATCGAGAAGGACCGTGTCGCCCATACCCCGAGCGTAGGCCGCAATCGGCCGGTTTCGGGATCGGGCGGGGTCTAGCGGTAGTGTTGACCCTCGGTGGCGCGTGAACCGATCAACCGGGCAAGCTCGGGTCGTATCTCCTCTGGAGATCCGGTCCGGACCTGCATCGGATGTCGGCAGCGGGCCAGCAAGCGTGAGTTGTTGCGGGTGACCGTCGGCTCGGACGCGCACGGCCAGTCGGCCGTCGTACCCGATCCCGAGGGCACCGCGCCCGGCCGGGGAGCACACCTGCACCCCACCGCCGAGTGCTACGACCTCGCGGTACGGCGGAAGGCCTTCGCCCGTGCGCTCCGGAACCAGCCGGGGGCCGGGGGACTTTCCACCGCACCGGTGGGAGAGTGGCTCGACTGGCACCTCAATCAGAAGTAGCAGTGACCGACCAAGGCAGTACCCGACTAGAAACGATGGAGCAGCAGCTCATGAGCACTCGATGAGTAACTCGCAATGAGTTTGCAGGATCCCCGAAGTTTGGGAACCCAACCAACGGTCTGACGTCACCCGGAACCCGGGTCTCAGGCCAAAAGGAGAAACGTGGCTAAGACCCGAGTTCACGAGCTTGCCAAGCAGTACGGCATCGAGAGCAAAGAAGTTCTCGAGAAGCTCAAAGAGATGGGCGAGTTCGTCAAGTCGGCTAGTTCGACGGTCGAGCTCCCCGTCGAGATGCGATTCAAGAAGGAGTTCGGCGACAAGCTGAAGGCCGCCGAGCCCGCCGCGCCCGCCACGGCAGAGGCGCCCGCCGAAGACGCGAAGCCGGCCAAGAAGGCCGCCCCCAAGCCGCCGGCCAAGAAGGCCGAGCCCGAGGCCCGAGCCGGTCCTCGAGGAGCCGGCCGCGGTCGAGGAGCCGCCGGCCGCCGAGGAGCCCCCCGCGGCCGAGACGACCGCGCCCAAGGCCCCCTCGCCTGCCCCGCGACCCGTAGGTCGCCCCGGCGGCACGCCGCGCCCTGGCAACAACCCGTTCTCGTCGAGCCAGGGCATGGGCCGCAAGCCCGCTGCCCCGCCCGCGCGAGACGCCGAGGACGACGATCAGCGTCCGCCGCGTCCGCCCGCTCGCGACGGCATGCCTCGCCCCAACCCGGCGATGATGCCCAAGTCTCCCGCTGCCTTCGGTGGCGGACCCGGCAGTCGCGGTGGCCCTGCGGGTCGCGGTGGACCCGGTGGTCCCGGTGGCGGCCCCGGCGCCGGCCGCGGTGGACCTCCGGGTCGTGGTGGTCCCGGTGGCGGCGGTGCACCCGGTCGTGGTGCCCCCGGCGGCGGTGGCGGATTCGCCCAGCCCCGCAGTGGTGGTCGCCCCGGTGCCGGTCGTCCCGGCCAGCGTGGTCAGACCCAGGGCGCCTTCGGTCGCCCCGGTGGTCCGTCGCGCCGAGGCCGCAAGTCGAAGCGGGCCCGTCGCCAGGAGTTCGAGGCCATGGAGGCCCCGACGATCGGCGGCATGCGGGTCCGCAAGGGCAGCGGCGAGACCGTTCGCCTTGCGCGCGGCGCGTCCCTGACCGACTTCGCCGACAAAATCGGCGTCGACGCCGCCTCGCTGGTGCAGATGCTGTTCCACCTCGGCGAGATGGTGACCGCGACCGAGTCGGTCAACGACGCGACGCTCGAGCTGCTCGGTGAGGAGCTCAACTACGTCGTCGAGGTCGTCTCGCCCGAGGACGAGGACCGCGAGCTGCTCGGGACGTTCGACCTCGAGTTCGGCGAGGACGAAGGCAGCGAGGACGACCTGGTCGTCCGGCCGCCGGTCGTCACCGTCATGGGTCACGTCGACCACGGAAAGACCAAGCTCCTCGACGCGCTCCGCCAGGCGGACGTCGTCGACAAGGAGGCCGGTGGGATCACCCAGCACATCGGTGCCTACCAAGTGCACACCGATGTCGACGGCAACGAGCGTCGGATCACCTTCATCGACACCCCGGGTCACGAGGCGTTCACGTCCATGCGTGCTCGCGGTGCGCAGGCCACGGACATCGCGGTGCTCGTGGTGGCAGCCGATGACGGCGTGATGCCACAGACGATCGAGGCGCTCAACCACGCCAAGGCCGCTGGGGTTCCGATCGTGGTTGCGGTCAACAAGATCGACAAGCCCGAGGCCGACCCGACCAAGGTGCGCGGTCAGCTGACCGAGTACGGCCTGGTGCCCGAGGAGTACGGCGGCGACTCGATGTTCGTCGACGTGTCAGCGAAGTCCGAGCTCAATCTCGACAAGCTGCTCGAGGCGATCGTGCTCACCGCCGACGCGTCCCTGGACCTCCGGGCCAACCCGACCCAGGACGCCCAGGGCCTCGTGATCGAGGGTCACCTCGACCGAGGCCGCGGTCCGGTGGCCACGGTGCTGGTCCAGCGCGGCACGCTGCGCGTGGGCGACTCGCTGGTCGCCGGTCCGGCGTACGGCCGGGTCCGGGCAATGCTCGACGAGCACGGCGAGAACATCGAGCAGGCCGACCCCTCGCGTCCCGCGATGGTGCTCGGTCTGACCGCGGTGCCGGGTGCGGGCCAGAACTTCCTGGTCGTCGACGACGACCGGATGGCCCGCCAGATCGCCGAGAAGCGTGAGGCACGGGAGCGCGCGGCCATGCAGGCCAAGCGCCGCGTTCGCCGCACGCTCGAGGACTTCATGGCCTCCATGGAGAAGGGCGATAGCCAGGAGCTCAACCTGATCCTGAAGGGCGACGTGTCCGGTTCGGTCGAGGCGCTCGAGGACGCTCTGTCCCAGCTCGACGTCGGCGAAGAGGTCGGGATCCGGGTCATCGACCGCGGTGTCGGTGCGATCACCGAGACCAACGTCGACCTGGCCGCGGCCTCCGACGCGATCATCATCGGCTTCAACGTCCGGCCGCAGGGCAAGGCGACCGAGCTGGCGGACAAGGAAGGTGTCGAGATCCGCTACTACTCGGTCATCTACCAGGCGATCGACGAGATCGAGGCCGCCCTGAAGGGCATGCTCAAGCCCGAGTTCGAGGAGTCGACCCTCGGCCAGGCGGAGATCCGCGCGATCTTCCGCTCGTCGAAGATCGGCAACATCGCGGGCTGCATGGTCACCAGTGGCCTGATCCGCCGCAACGCCAAGGTGCGGGTGATCCGCGACGGCGCGGTCGTGGCCGACAACCTCGACCTCGCCTCTCTGAAGCGGGAGAAGGACGACGCCTCCGAGGTCCGCGAGGGCTTCGAGTGCGGTCTGGTGCTGAAGAACTTCCAGGACATCAAGGAAGGCGATGTCGTGGAGGCCTTCGAGATGCGCGAGATCCCGCGCGCCTGACACCCCAACGCTGACCCGTCGCAAACTTTGCGACGGGTCAACGTGAAAGAGACTAGGAACATGACCAGCCCACGCGTGCGCAAGATCGCGGACCGGATCCAGGTGATCGTGGCGGAGATGCTGGAGCGGCGGATCAAGGATCCGCGGCTCGGCTTCGTGACCGTCACCGACGTCCGGCTCACCGGCGACAGCCAGCAGGCGACGATCTTCTACACCGTGCTCGGTGAGGAGGCCGACGTCGTCAGCTCGGCCGCTGCGCTCGAGTCGGCGAAGGGCGTGCTGCGCTCGGAGGTCGGCAAGCAGCTGGGCATGCGGCACGTTCCCTCGCTGACGTTCATCCACGACGCGCTGCCCGAGAACGCCCGGCACCTCGACGACCTGCTGGCCAAGGCGCGGGAGTCCGACGAGGCGGTAGCGGCGGCCCGGGCCAACGCGTCGTACGCCGGCGAGGACGACCCGTACAAGAAGCCGCGCGACGTCGACGCCGACGAGGCTGCAGAGGACCTGCCCTTCGATACGCCTCGTCCCTCAGCTACTCAGGACGAGTGACAGCCGACTCCGGCCTGGTTGTCGTCGACAAGCCGGGCGGGATGACCTCGCACGACGTCGTCGCGCGGGTACGGCGCCTGGCCGGCACCCGCAAGGTCGGCCACGCCGGCACCCTGGACCCGATGGCCACCGGCGTGCTGGTGCTCGGCATCAACCGGGCCACCCGGCTGCTCGGGCACCTGATGCTCACCGAGAAGGCGTACGACGCCACCATCCGGCTCGGCGTCGCCACGACGACCGACGACGCCGAAGGGGAGGTGCTGGCGACCGCGCCGACCGACGGCCTCGACGAGGCGGCGATCCGGGGCGCGCTGGCGGGCTTCGTCGGCGAGATCGAGCAGGTCCCGACCGCGGTGTCGGCGATCAAGGTGGACGGTCGGCGCGCCTACCAGCGGGTGCGCGACGGTGAGCAGGTCGAGCTCGAGCCGCGCCGGGTGACGATCCACGACCTCACCGTGCACGACGTCTCCGGCCCCGACGTACGCGTGTCCGTGCGCTGCTCCAGCGGCACCTACATCCGCGCCATCGCCCGCGACGCCGGACCGCTGCTCGGCGTCGGGGGCCACCTCACCGCGCTGCGTCGTACGGCGGTGGGGGAGTTCGGGCTGGACACGGCTCGCACGCTCGACCAGCTCTCCGACGAGTTCGTGATGCTGCCGATCGCGGAGGCCGCGCGCCGGTCGTTCGACGCGGTCGACCTCGACGAGGAGGAGGCGCGCGACGTGCGATTCGGTCGGGCGTTGCGCCGCCCGCTGCCGGGCCTGGCCGCGGTGTTCGCGCCGGACGGGGAGTTCCTCGCGTTGTACGAGCCGCGCGACGGCGAGGCGCGGGCGGTGGCGGTCTTCGTCTGACGGATCGACTGTTGATGCATCGGGAGACGATGTATAGTCGTCGCATGACCGAGCAGGCCCTCTACATCCTCGCCGCCCTGGCGCGCGCCGAGTGCCACGGCTACGGCATCGCCCGCGATGCCGAGGAGCTGTCCGACGGCCGGGTCCGGCTGACCGCGGGCACCTTGTACGGCGCGCTGAACCGGCTGACCGACGACGGCATGGTCGAGCCCGCGGGCGAGCAGCAGGTCCAGGGCCGCCGTCGGCGCTACTACCGGCTGACCGCCGCCGGTGAGACCGCGCTCGCCGAGGAAGTCGAGCGGCTGCGGTCGACCGCCGCCGTGCTCGGAGCCCGCCTGACCTCCGCCCGCACGGCAACGGGGCTGGCATGAGCCGCCGGATCCTCGAGCTGTCGCTGCTCGCCTACCCGCGGCAGGTCCGCCGGCGCGACGGGGACGACCTTCTCGACCTGGCCGACGAGCTGGCCGCGACCCACGGCGCCGGGCGCGAGGCCTTCGGTCTGCTTCGTGGCGGACTGGCCGAGGCGGCGCCGGCGCAGTCCGGCCCGGAAGGCTGCGATTGCCGTGAGCGCGGCGGTCGGCTCGGTACTCGTCGTACTCACGTGGTCCGCGGCGGCCGAACCGCTGAGGGTCGAGGAGGACCAGTTCTCCTGCGAGGGCGAGTGCACCGAGGTCGACGCTCTGGTCGCCCAGCGGGAGCGCGAAGGCTGGACCTGCGCCGAGCAAGAGACGGCCGCGTCGGTCAGCTGGCGATGCACGCGCGACTGAACCGCGTCTGCGTCGCCCTGGTCTGTCTGCTGCTACTCGGGTCGGCCTGCGATGCCGACGAGAAGGACCCCCCGGAGAAGCCTGCCGCGGACTCCATCGAGGTGTTCAGGCCCGCCGACGTACCCAAGGGGTCGAGCGGGAGCCTGGTGGCGACGCTCGACGGCGAGCAGGTGACCTGTCAGGGCTGGGGTCAGGGCGGGTGCGACACGGTCTACGACATCGGTTCGGTGAGCAAGCAGTTCACCGCGGCCGCCGTCATCAAGCTGCAGATGCAGGGCCGGCTGCGGGTGACCGACTCGCTCGACCGCTTCTTTGACGGCGTACCGGTCGACAAGCGTGGGATCACCGTTCGGCAGCTGCTCACCCACACCGCGGGCCTCGCGGACGCGCTCGGCGACGACTACGACCCGTTGACCCGCCGGGCCATGATCACCGAGGCGCTGGCGTCCGAGCTGAGCAGCCGGCCCGGCGCCCGCTACCGCTACTCGAACCTCGGCTACAGCCTGCTGGCCGCGATCATCGAGAAGGTCTCCGGTCTGGGGTACGAGGACTACCTGGCGCAGGAGCTGTTCACTCCCGCCGGGATGACGCAGACCGGCTACGTGCTGCCGGACTGGGACCCGCGCGACGTCGCCGTCGAGTACGACGCGAAGGACCGTCCGCAGGGCCGCCCGTACGACCATCCGTGGGCCGCGAACGGGCCGTACTGGAACCTCCGCGGCAACGGCGGGTTGCTGTCGACCGCCCACGACATGGGCCGGTGGCTGCTGGCGCTCGAGGGCGAGCGCGTGCTGGACGAGCGCGCGAAGGAGGAGCTGTTCCGGCCGCGGGTGCTGGAGGAACCGGGCGGGGGCACCCGCTACGCCTACGGCTGGGTGGTCGCGGAGACGCCGCTCGGCACGGTGAACTGGCACAACGGTGGCAACGGGTGGGCCTACGCCGAGCTCGCCCGGCTGCCGGAGAGCGGTGCCGGTGTCTTCTGGGTCACCAACCACTACCGCAGCGCGGTGGGTGGATGGAACCTCGACCGACTCCGTCCGTCGCTCACCGAACTGGTCGGCGAGCGCCTGGTCAACGCGGAGTGAGGCCGGGCAAGCAGATATGCCGCATAGCGGCAGCGGCACCGGCCTGCACCGCGGCCTCGGTGCGCAGAGCGATGTCTCGCCATCCCCGCGTGGTCGCCGCGGACAATCTCGGTATGAAACGAGCGGTGGATCAGGGTCCACGGTAAGACTCAGTAGTCTGCTCGCCGTGGCTCTGTGGCGCTCGTTCGAAGAGGTACCCGACGACCTCGGCCCGACGATCGTGACCGTCGGCAACTTCGACGGCGTGCACCGCGGCCATCGCAGCGTCATCGTCCGGGCGCGCGAGGAGGCGGTCCGGGCCGGGCTGCCGGTCGTCGCGGTCACGTTCGACCCGCATCCGATGGCGGTGCTCCGCCCCGAGCACGCCCCGTCGATCATCACGCCGGTGGAGCGACGGGCGGATCTCCTGGTCGACGCCGGTGTCGACCACGTGCTGGCGCTGCCGTTCGACCTGGACATGGCCGGGTGGTCGCCCCAGCACTTCGTGGACCGGGTCCTGGTCGAGGCGCTGCACGCCCGCGAGGTCGTGGTCGGCGCGAACTTCCGATTCGGCCACCGGGCGGCGGGCGACGTCGCGATGCTGACGCGGGCCGGCGAGCAGGCTGGGTTCACGGCGGTCGGCGTCGAGCTCGACGGCGGACCCCAGGTCTGGTCGTCGACGTACGTGCGCACCTGCCTGGCGGCCGGCGATGTCGCCGGCGCCGCCGAGGCCCTGGGTCATCTCTTCGCGGTCCGCGGCGTGGTCGTCGAGGGCGACCGGCGCGGCCGCGAGCTCGGGTTCCCCACCGCCAACGTGCCGGTCGACCCGCAGGCCGCCGTCCCCGCCGACGGCGTGTATGCCGGCTGGCTGAAGCGGCTCGACCACGGCACGTCGTACCCCGCCGCGATCAGCGTCGGGACGAACCCGACGTTCGACGGGCACCGGGAGCGTCGGGTCGAGGCCTTCGCGCTCGACCACACCGACCTGGAGCTGTACGGCGTCGAGGTCGAGGTCGTGTTCGCCGAGCGGCTTCGCGGGATGGTGCGGTTCGACGGCGTGGACGCCCTGATCGAGACCATGCACGGCGACGTGGCGCGAACCCGAGAGATCCTGGGAGCCTGAGATGACGACGTCGGCCGAGCTCCAGGAGGTCGAGCGCTGGTTCGTGGCCCATGGCCTGCCGTACTTCGTCGACGACATCCGCGAGCAGGTCCTCGCCCGGCTCAGCCGTCCCCGACTCGTGGCGGTGCTCACCGTGGCGGTGGTCGTCGGAGTTGCCGCCGGGATCGTCGTGGGCAGCCTGACGGCGGCCTCCTTCGGGGTGTCCACGGCGTTCAGCGTGGGCCTGGGCCTGATCGTCCTGTACGCGCTCCAGTCGCTGCGCGCCCAGGTGATCGCGGGCTGGGCCTTGCGCCGCGCCTTCCGCAGCCTGGGCCTGCTGATGCCGCTTCTCACCCGGGCGCTGCCGATGCTGCTGCTGTTCATCACGTTCCTGTTCATCAACGCCGAGGTCTGGCAGGTCTCGGCGTCGCTCGAGGGCGGCATCCTCTGGGGGACCGTGCTGTTCTTCGGCGCTGCGGCGGTGCTGTTCCTGGTGCCCCGGCTCGCCGACGAGCTGGACGCTTTCGACGACTCGATCGTCTCCGCGGACCTGATCGCCGCCAGCAAGGGCACGCCGCTTGAGGAGCCGGCGCAGCGCCTGATCGACGACGACATCGACCTCCCGGAGGAGGCTCAGGTCACCGGTCTGCAGATGGTCAACCTCGTGCTCGTCCTAGTGATCGCCCAGGCGGTGCAGGTGCTGCTCCTGGCGCTGGCGGTCTTTGCGTTCTTCATGCTGTTCGGCGCGGTCGCGATCGAGGACTCGGTGATCCGAGTCGTGGACGGCCGACGAGACGATCGACCACCTCTTCGGTCTTGACGCGGTCAGCCAGGAGCTCCTGCAGGTCTCGGTCTTCCTCGCCGCGTTCTCCGGCCTCTACTTCACCGTCTACGCGATCACCGACGAGCTCTACCGCAAGGAGTTCTTCACGGTGATCATGAACGAGCTCCGCCGGGCCGTCGGCGCGCGCGTGGTCTACCGGGCGCTCCGGCGGGCCGCTGCTCCGCCGGGCACCTGACAGACCATCAGTTGTGCTGGACCCACCGCGAGAACCGGTGCTTGCCGGGCACGTAGTCCCGCGTGAAGTAGTAGTCGTCGCTCGCTGAGAGCAGCCGCACCCTGACCTGCCGGGGCGTGTCGCCGTTCTTCGACCGCAGGCAACCCCGATTGACGTACGCCGCCCAGGTGCGCTGCTTGGGCAGGTACCGGAGTCGCTTGTCGGCGCACTTGACCCGCTCGTCGCCGACAGCTCCTCGCCACAGGCTGAGGCCGAAGGGCGTCTTGAGGAACAGGAACTCGGCGCCGGGGCGACCCTTGCGGGTGTCGATCTCGACCTCGAGCACGTCGTAGGGCTCGGTGCGGAACACCGTGTCGACGTAGACCCGCATCGGGGCGTGGTCCACGCGCACCTTGATCACGTCTCCTGCGCCGTCCAGGTCGCTGCCGCCGTCGGGCGGCACGTGGTCGTTGGCGGGGTCGTTGATCGTGATCCGTTCGGCCATGGCCGGCGACGCGGTCGCGACGAGCAGGGCGGACAGCAGGGCAGCGAAGAACAACCTCATGAAGGTAAAGACGCCGGGCGAGGGAAGAAGGTTGCGTGGATCAGGCCCCTGATCCGGAAACGGTCACGGGCACGCCGCTGAGCGCCGCGTTGCCGGACACGTCGAGCCGCTCGGGGTCGGTGAGGTCGTTGATCGACACCCCGACGACTGTCTCGGCGTTCGTCATCCGGGTGCCGCCGACCTGGTGACCGTAGCCGTGGGGCAGCGAGACCACTCCCGGCATCACGTCGTCGGTGGCCAGTACGTCGACCTCCACCTTGCCCACCCGCGAGGTCACCGCGACGGTCGCGCCGTCGTCGATGCCGCGGGCCAGCAGGTCGTCGGGATGCATGAACAGCTGGTGCCGCGGCTTGCCGCGGGTCAGCCGCTCGGCGTTGTGCATCCAGGAGTTGCAGTCCGGCTTGTGCCGGCGGCCGATCAGCAGCAGCTCATCGTCGTCGGGCACCGGCTCAGCGCGCAGCCGGGCCAGATCGTCGATCGACCAGTGCGGGCGCCGCGTCGATCCGCTTGCTCTTGGCGGGCAGCCGGGCCGGGATCTGGCCGGGCTGCAGCGGCCCGAGGTCGACGCCGGCTGGCTCCTTGCGCAGCCGCCGCAGGGTGACGCCGGACCGCACCGCGGCGCAGCAGCCCGGCGATGACCAGCGTCGGGCTGACCGACAGCCGCGCCCGCGCCTTGCAGGCGGGTGCGCAGCGACGGCTTGCGGTCGAGCCGCGCCATCGTGCGCAGCGCGACCTCGCGGTAGATCTCCCAGTCGTGCCGCGCGCCCTTGGGCTTGGCGAACACCGCGGGGGTGAACCGCGCCGTGTTGCGCACCGCCAGCAGGTGGAAGACCAGGTCGTAGTGATCGCGCTCGAGGGCCGAGGTCGGCGGCAGGATCACGTCGGCGTGCCGGGTGGTCTCGTTGAGGTAGATGTCGACCGCCGCCATGAAGTCCAGCCCGAGCAGCGCCTCGTCGAGCCGGGCGCCGTCGGGCGTCGAGAGCACCGGGTTGCCCGAGAGCGTGAGCATCGCCCGGATCTGCCCCTCGCCCGGCGTCGTGATCTCCTCACGCAGCACGGAGACCGGCAGCTCGCCGCCGGACTCGGGTAATCCGCGAACGCGGCTCTTCCAGGCCCCGTGGTGCCCGCGTCCGATGAGCCCGGTGCCGACCGCGTCGATGGCGGGAGTGGTGAACATGGTCCCGCCCTCCTGGTCGAGGTTGCCCGTCACCAGGTTGAGGACCTGGATCGCCCACTGGCAGATCGTGCCGAAGCCCTGCGTCGAGACGCCGATCCGGCCGTAGGCCGCGGCGCCGTCGGCCGCCGCGAAGTCTCGGGCCAGCCGCCTGATCTCGTCGGCCGGGATCCCGCTCGCCGCCTCGGCGGCCTCGGGGGTGAAGTCGGCGACCGCGGCTGCGGCGGCGTCCAGCCCGTCGACGTACGACGGCGGCGTCGTGAGCCCTTCGTCGAACACCACGTTGAGCAGGGCGAGCAGCACGTGCGCGTCGGAGCCCGGCCGCACGAAGTGGTGCTCGGTGGCGACCTTGGCGGTCTCGGTCCGGCGTGGGTCGAACACCACCATCCGACCGCCGCGCGCCTTGAGCTCGCGCAGCCGGTTGGGGAAGTCGGGCACGGTCATCAGCGAGCCGTTGGAGGCCATCGGGTTGGCGCCGAAGACCAGCATGAAGGAAGTCCGGTCGATGTCGGGGATCGGCAGGAACAGCTGGTGTCCGTACATCAGGTGGGCCACCAGCTGATGGGGGAGCTGGTCCACCGACGTGGCGCTGAACCGGTTGCGCGTGCCCAGCGTCTTCACCATGCCGGCGGCGTGGGTCATCCCGCCGAGGCTGTGGATGATGGGGTTGCCGAGGTAGACCCCGATCGCATTCCGGCCGTGCTGGTTGATCGCGCTCGCGAGACCGTCGGCGACCAGGTCGAACGCCTCGTCCCAGCCGATCTCGACCCAATGGTCGCCGTCGCGGCGGACCGGGCGCCGCAGCCGGTCGGGGTCGGTATAGATGTCGGCGAGGGAGACGCCCTTGGGACAGATGTAGCCGCGCGAGAGCGGGTCGTCGGGGTTGCCCTTGATCGAGGTGACCTTGCCGTTGTCGATGCGTGAGCTCGAGGCCGCAGCAGGCCTCGCACAGGTTGCAGACACCCAGTCGGGTGCCGGTGTAGTCGGACGGGACGGGCGCCTCGGTGATCATCCCCATGCCGGTCACTCTGCCACCGACCGGCCCCCGGCGACATGACGCGAGGTCGACGACCGGCTCAGGCGGGTACGGGCGCGCTCTCGGGCGAGCGATGGAACGACTTGAGCGCGATCACGGCGAGGGCGGCTACGACGACGCCCGCGACCAGGGCGACGAGGTACCCGACCAGCCCGTCGACGGCGAACAGCACGAAGATACCTCCGTGCGGTGCTCGCACGGACACCTCGAATGCCATCGACAGGCCGCCCGTGACCGCGCTGCCGAGCATGATCGAAGGGATCACCCGCACCGGGTCGGCGGCGGCGAAAGGGATCGCCCCTTCGGTGATGAACGACCCGCCGAGCAGCCACCCGGCTTTGCCGTTCTCACGCTCGGGAACCGTGAACAGGCCCGGCCGGAGCACGGTCGCCAACGCCAGGGCGATCGGAGGCACCATGCCGGCCAGCATTACCGCGGCCATGATCTGCAGCTCCGGAGCGTCGGTGGCGAGCGCGGCACCGCCGACGCCGGCGGCCGCGAAGCTGTAGGCCACCTTGTTGAGCGGTCCGCCCATGTCGAAGGCCATCATCAGTCCGAGCACCAGGCCGAGGAGTATGGCGCTCCCGCCACTCATCGAGTTGAGGCCGTCCTCCAGCTGACCCATCAGCCAGCTGATCGGGGGACCGAGCACGACGAGCATGAGGAAGCCGGCGATCACGCAGGAGAGCAGCGGGATCACCAGAACGGGCATCAGACCTCGGCCCCACACGGGAACCCGCCAGGACGCGATCCAGTGTGCGAGCACGCCGGCGAGCACGCCGCCGACGATCGCCCCGAGGAAGCCGGTGGCGGGGTAGGCGCCTCCGCCCTCCACACCGAGCACGTTCGCGGCCAGCCCGCCCATCACGAAGCCCGGGGCGATGCCGGGCCGGTCGGCGATCGCGTAGGCGATGTAACCGGCCAGCGCCGGCACGAAGAAGGCGAAGGCGGTCTGCCCGATGACGAGCAGCAGGGCACCGAGGTAGGCCATCAGCCCCGACCCGAACAGCGCGTGGTCGAGGCCGAGCGCCTCGGGGTCAGGAAGGTCGGTGAGCGAGTTGTCGACCACGATGGCGTGACCCGGGCCGGTGATCTCGTAGCCTCCGAGCAGGAACGCCAGCGCGATCAGCAGACCGCCCGCGGCCACGAACGGGATCATGTAGGACACGCCGGTCATCAGGACGCGGCGGGTCCGGCCGCCCCAGCTCCCGCCGGCGCCTGCATCGGCAGTGTGCGTCTCGGCGGATCCTTCGACCCGGGGCGCGTCAGGGTCGTCGGCGTACCGCAGCGCCTCGGCGATCATGACGTCGCCCTCGTCGATCGGACGCTTCACACCTGAGGAGACCACCGGCTTGCCGGCGAACCGGCCCCGATCGCGCACGCCGACGTCGACCGCGAAGATGACCGCGTCCGCGGCGGCGATGACCTCGGCCGCGAGCGGGCGGGCGCCGGCCGAGCCCTGAGTCTCGACCGCGATGTCGACCCCGGCCCGCTCGGCGGCCGACTCGAGGGACTCCGCAGCCATGTAGGTGTGCGCGATGCCGGTGGGGCAGGCGGTGACCGCGACCAGCGAGCGGCGCGCTCCGGCGGTGGGCGCCGGGGCGGACTCGGTGACCGGCTCGGCGTCCGGCACGTCGTCGAAGAGAGCGCCGACCAGGGCGACCACCTCGTCGGCCGAGCCCGCCGCGCGCAGCGCGTCGGTGAACTCCGACCTGACCAGGGCCCGGGCCAGCTGGGTCAGGAGCTGCAGGTGGGTCTGGTCCCCGCCCTCGGGAGCGGCGATCAGGAAGGCCAGGTCGGCCGGGCCGTCCTTGGCGCCGAACTCGACGGGCGGCGTCAGCCTGGCGAAGACCAGCGTGGGCTCGTCGACTCCGGTGGTCCGACAGTGCGGGATCGCGATGCCGCCCTGCATCCCGGTGGCCGAGGTGGCCTCACGGGCCAAGGCGTCTGCGGCGAGCTGGTCGGAGTCGCTCGCGCGACCGGCATCGTCCACGATCTCGGCGAGCGCACGGATCACGGCCTCCTTGTCCGTGCCGAGCGGTGCGTCCAGGCGTACCAGGGCGGGCGTGATCAGGTCGGACATCTGACTCCCTCGGGCGGTGTCTGCATGGGGATCTGTGGATATGTTGTTTTATCCCCGTTTATGTTGGATGTCAAGGGGTGGGTCACCCGCTGTCCCACCACACCCGCAGCCAGGTGAGCACCGCGCGCACCCGGCGGTGGTCGTCGGTGCCGAGCGGCAGATCCAGCTTGGTGAAGATGCTGTTGATGTGCTTGGCGACGGCCACCTCGGTGACGACGAGCTTGGCCGCGATAGCGGCGTTGGACCGGCCCTCGGCCATCAGCGACAGCACCTCCCGCTCGCGCGCGCTGAGCCGTTCGACCGGCTCCTGCCGGGCCATCACCGTGGCCACCACCACGGGGTCGAGCACGGTGCCGCGGGCGATCACCCGCTCCAGCCCCCGGCAAACTGACCGTGGGACTCGCCGCCGATCCCCGGGCGTTTCTCCTATTCCTCACCGACGCGCTGGGCTAGCGTGACGAGTCATGTCAACAACGGTAAAGACCGGCCGCGCCTGGATCCCCGCATCGGTCGCCACCCTGCTGGTGACCGCGCTCGCCTTCGGCGGCGGCTTGCTCTGGGAGATCCTCCAGGACCAGGGCGTCGATGCGTTAGCCGACCCCAACAGCTTGATCGGCTCGTTCGTTTACACGCCGCTCGCTCCTCTGGGTGGTACCGGCATCATCGGCGACGCCGACATGGGCGACGGGTTGATCCAGCTGGGCGGTGGCCTGGTCCCGGTGATCATCCTGGTGTTCCTCTTCACCTGGATGGGCGCCAGGGCTGCACGAGCGGGGTCGTCGCTGCCGGTGCTGTTCGGCGCCTGGCTCGGCACCGTCCTGGGCGTGGGGCTGGGCGCCGTCACCTCGTTCGAGATCTTCCTGCGCCGCAACGACCTCATCGACGGCTTCGCCGGTCTGCAGCAGTTGCGCGTCGACCGGATCGGCTCCGGGTTGTACTGGGGTGCGGCCATCGGACTGCTGATCGGGTTGGTCGCCCTGCTCACGTGGGGGATCGCGTCCCAACCTGTCGTCGACGGGCCCGACTCGGACCAGACCTTCGACCCGCCGGCGCCCTCCACAGCTTCGCTCGCCGCACCGGGCCAGCACATGCGTCCGGAGGCGCCGCCGCCTCCTGTCGAGACCGTGCGCGCGCCGGAGTCCCCGCACGAGCCGTGAGCGGCATCTGCGCGCACTGATCGTCATTTTGGGGCTGTCCCGACCGCGCTGTTAGCCTCGTTCGGTTACATCACCGCCGTAGATCGGCCGCGGAACCAGAGTGCCCGGGTGGACAGGCCCCGGCGCGCCGCGCAACGGACAAACCGAGAAGGAGCCCGCGTGTCAATCGGAACTGATGCTGCGACCAAGAAGAAGATCATGGCCGAGTACGCCACGACCGAGGGTGACACCGGTTCGCCCGAGGTGCAGATTGCGCTGCTCAGCCACCGGATCAGCCACCTGACCGAGCACCTGAAGACGCACAAGCACGACCACCACAGCCGCCGTGGGCTGCTGCTCCTCGTGGGCCAGCGCCGCCGGCTGCTCAACTACCTGCGCAAGACCGACATCGAGCGTTACCGCACGATCGTCGAGCGCCTCAAGCTGCGCCGCTGAATGCAAGTCGGGACTCGCCTCCGGGTGAGTCCCGACGTCTATATTCGTCATAACTGAAAAGACCAACTACAGGAGCGATCCGCGACCGTCGGCACGGTCCTCGGTAGTGATCTTCAGGGTTCAAGCGAACGCTGCGGGTCTCGATCGAAGACCGGCCTCGCCCCCGCTGACATCAGCAGAGGGCATACGCGGCCTCGCGGGTTGTTCACGAACAGAGAGCAAACCGTGACAGAACCCGTCATTTCCGCCGTAGAGACCGTTCTCGACAACGGCAAGTTCGGCACCCGCACCGTCAAGTTCGAGACCGGGCTGCTGGCCCGTCAGGCCGCCGGTTCGGTGACCGCCTATCTCGACGACGACACGATGCTTCTCTCGGCAACCACCGCCGGCAAGCACCCCAAGGACCACTTCGACTTCTTCCCCCTGACGATCGACGTCGAGGAGCGGATGTACGCCGCGGGCCAGATCCCCGGCTCGTTCTTCCGCAGCGAGGGTCGTCCCGGTGAGGACGCGATCCTCACCTGCCGCTTGATCGACCGCCCGCTGCGCCCGACCTTCAAGAAGGGCCTGCGCAACGAGGTCCAGGTCGTCATCACCGTGATGGCGCTCAACCCCGACGCCCCCTACGACGTGCTCGCGATCAACGCCGCGTCGCTCTCCACCCAGCTCTCCGGCCTGCCGTTCTCCGGCCCGGTCGGCGGCGTCCGCGTCGCCCTGATCGAGGGCCAGTGGGTCGCGTTCCCGAGCCACAGCCAGCTCGAGGGCGCCGTGTTCGACATGGTGGTCGCGGGACGCGTCACCGAGACCGGCGACGTCGCGATCATGATGGTCGAGGCCGAGGCGCCCGAGACTGCCTGGAACCTCGTCCAGGACGGCGCCCAGGCGCCCAACGAGGAGATCGTGGCCGGTGGCCTCGACGCCGCCAAGCCGTTCATCAAGCAGCTGTGTGAGGCCCAGGCCGAGCTCGCGCGCACCGCGGCCAAGCCGGTCCAGGAGTTCCCGGTCTTCCTCGACTACGAAGACGACGCGTACACCGCCGTCGAGTCGTCGGTGAAGGACGAGACCGCCCAGGCCCTCACCATCGGTGACAAGCAGGAGCGCGAGTCGCGCCTCGACGAGATCAAGGGCGGGCTGCTCGACAAGCTCGCCGGCGACTTCGAGGGCCGTGAGAAGGAGATCGGTGCGGCGTTCCGCTCGCTCAACAAGGCGCTCGTCCGCGAGCGCGTGCTGCGCGACAAGGTCCGCATCGACGGCCGCGGCCTCGCCGACATCCGGCCGCTGCACGCCGAGGTCGGCGTGATCCCGCGGGTCCACGGCTCCGCACTGTTCGAGCGCGGCGAGACCCAGATCCTGGGTGTCAGCACGCTCAACATGCTCACGCTCGAGCAGAAGCTCGACACGCTGTCGCCCGAGAAGTCGCGCCGCTACATGCACAAGTACGTCTTCCCGCCGTTCTCCACCGGTGAGACCGGTCGCGTCGGCTCCCCGAAGCGCCGCGAGGTCGGCCACGGTGCGCTGGCTCGCCGCGCGCTGCTGCCGGTGCTCCCGCCGCGCGAGGAGTTCCCCTACGCCATCCGTCAGCTCTCCGAGGCCATGGGCTCCAACGGGTCCACCTCGATGGGCTCGGTCTGCGCCTCGACGCTTTCGCTGCTGCAGGCCGGTGTCCCGCTGCGGGCCTCGGTGGCCGGCATCGCGATGGGTCTCATCTCCGGTGAGGTCGACGGCAAGACGGAGTACGTCGCGCTGACCGACATCCTCGGCGCCGAGGACGCGTTCGGCGACATGGACTTCAAGGTCGCCGGTACCCGCGAGTTCGTGACCGCGCTGCAGCTCGACACCAAGCTCGACGGCCTTCCGGCAGAGGTGCTGGGTGCGGCCCTCAACCAGGCCAAGGACGCGCGCATGGCGATCCTCGACGTGATGGCCGAGGCCATCGACGCCCCCGAGGAGATGTCGATCCACGCCCCGCGGATCATCTCGGTGCGCGTGCCTGTCGACAAGATCGGCGAGGTCATCGGCCCGAAGGGCAAGGTGATCAACCAGATCCAGGACGACACCGGTGCGACGCTGTCCATCGAGGACGACGGCACCGTCTACATCGGTGCAACCAACGGCGAGGCGGCCGAGGCCGCGCGCGCCGCGGTCAACGCGATCGCCAACCCGACCATGCCTGAGGTCGGCGAGCACTACCTCGGCACCGTCGTGAAGACCACCAACTTCGGCGCCTTCGTGTCGCTGCTCCCGGGCAAGGACGGCCTGCTGCACATCAGCAAGCTGCGCTCCCTGTCGGGTGGCAAGCGGGTCGAGAACGTCGACGACGTGGTCTCCGTGGGTCAGAAGATCCAGGTCGAGATCGCCGAGATCGACGACCGCGGCAAGCTGTCGCTGATCCCCGTCGTCGAGGGTTCCTCGGGCGACGCGGAGAGCACCGAGAGCGACGAGCCCACCGAGGCGGTCGAGGACTCCGAAGAGGAGTGATCTCCTCGTGACGAAGTCTCGGACGACGACCGGTCAGCCCGCCGCTGGCCGGTCGTCGGCTTCCGCCCAGAAGATCGGCACCACGCGCACGCTCGAGACCGTGCGTGACGACGAGGGTCAGGTGACCTCGCGGGTTCGCCGAACCGTCCTCCCCGGCGGCCTGCGGGTCCTCACCGAGCAGATGGCCGGTGCACGTTCGGCCAGCATCGGCGTGTGGGTGGGCGTGGGCTCGCGCGACGAGTCACCGGCCCTCCACGGTTGTTCGCACTTCCTCGAGCACCTGCTCTTCAAGGGGACCACCGAGCGGTCTGCGCTCGACATCTCCGTGGCGCTGGACGCCGTGGGCGGGGAGTTCAACGCGTTCACCGCGAAGGAGTACACCTGCTTCCACGCGCGGGTGCTCGACACCGACCTGCCGCTGGCCGTCGACGTGCTCGGAGACATGGTGACCAACTCGGTCCTCACCGCCGAGGACGTCGACGCCGAGCGGGACGTGATCCTCGATGAGATCGCCATGCACGACGACGACCCCGACGACGTGGTGCACAACCTGTTCGCCGCACAGGCCTGGGGGAGCGAGTCTCCCCTCGGCCGGCAGATCGCCGGGACCGTCGACTCGATCTCGGCGCTGACGCGGACCCAGATTCGCCGCTTCTACAAGCGGCACTACCGGGCGGCCAACATGGTGGTCGCGGTCGCGGGCAACGTCGAGCACACCGACGTCGTTCGCCGGGTCCGGGCGGCGTTCGGCCGCAAGGAGTTCCTGGCCCCAGACGAGCAGCCGCTCGCGGCACGCTCGTCGCGGCGCACGCTCCACGTGCACCCGGGTTCGGTGCGCGCCACCCGGCCCCTCGAGCAGGTCAACCTGGTCCTGGGCATGGAGGGCCTCACGCGGTCCGACGACCGCCGATTCGCGCTCGGGGTGCTCAACACCGCCCTCGGTGGTGGCACGTCCAGTCGGCTGTTCCAGGAAGTGCGTGAGCGCAGAGGTCTCGCCTACTCTGTCTTCTCGTTCTCCAGCCACCACGCCGACTCCGGCCTGGTCGGAGTCTCGGTCGGCTGCCTGCCGGGCCGGCTCGACGACGTGCTCGAGACGGTGCGGATCGAGCTGTCGCGGGTCGCTGCGCACGGCATCACCGAGGAGGAACTGCACCGTGGTCAGGGTCAGCTCCGCGGCGGCCTGGTGCTCGGCCTGGAGGACTCCTCCGCGCGGATGTCAAGGCTGGGGAAGGCCGAGCTGGTCCACGACGAGATGCTCGGCATCGACGAGGTGCTCGAGCGGATCGACGCGGTCACCCTCGACGACGTCTGCGAGGTGGCCGCCGACGTCTTCGGCGGCCCTGAGATCCTCGCGATCGTGGGTCCTGAGTAGCCCTCAATCGACCAGCTGCGAGAGGTACCTCTTCGCGTAGTCGCGGACGGCGTTCGGGTCGTGTACATCGAGCCGGCCGCCGGGGTCGAGCAGGAACGTGGAGGCCAGCCGCAACAGCAGCTCGGCCACCACGAGCAGCTCTTCTTCGGGCATCCGGGCGCCTGCGCGGCGCAGGGTCCGGGCGATCCGGTCGCTGTGCTCGAGCAGCGCAGGAACCCGTCCCGGGATCCCGCTGATCATCTCCGGCTCGGTCTTCGCCAGCCGGCCCAGCACCGGGATGTCGCGCATGATCCCGAGCCCGTGCACGAAGCACTCGATGATCGCCTCCTGCAGCGGCAGGTCCTGGGCGACCCGGTCCAGCTCGTCGAGGAACGCGTTGGTCTCCCGGTCGATCACCGCGGCGAGCAGTGTCTCCTTGTTGGGGAACCGCCGGTAGAGCGTGCTGCGGCTGATGCCCGCCTTGCGGGCCACGTCGTCGACGTTGGCACGGCGGGCGCCGTACTCCTCGAACACGTCGCGGGCCGCGTCCAGGATCGCGTCACTCACGGGAGCCTCTCCAAGGTCACCGGCAGCCCGTCGCGGGGGACGGGCAGGGCCGCCAGGTCGATCGGCATCACGTAACCCTCCGGCACGCTCCACTCGTAGGTCCGCAGCAGCTCGTGGAAGACGGCCCGCACCTGCATGCCCGCGAAGTACATCCCGATGCACTTGTGCACGCCGGCCCCGAACGCCTGGAAGGCGAGTCGATGCACCTTGTCCTCGTGCCGTTCCGGAGAGAACCGCTCGGGGTCGAACCGGGTCGGGTCCGGCCAGACCTCCTCGAGGTAGTGGTTGGCGTATGGCGAGTTCGACACCACCGCGCCCTCCGGAATCCGGTACCCGTCGATCACCACCTCGCGGGTGGCGTAGCGCGGGATGGAGGGTACCGGCGCGCAGAGACGCATGGCCTCCTTCATCACCAGGTCGGTGTCGGTCATGCCCTGCAGCGCGTCGTAGGTCGTGTCATCGATCGACAGCGCCTCGCGACGACACCGCTCCTGCCACTCGGGGTGCTTGGCGACCTCGTAGGCCATCGACGTCAGCGTGGTGGTCGTCGTGTCGTGCGCAGCCATCAGCAGGAAGATCATGTGGTTGACGACGTCCTCGTCGCTGAACCGGTTGCCCTCGTCGTCCTCCGCGGAGCACAGCCGCGCGAACAGGTCGTCGCCGCCGTCGCGGCGCTTGGCCGGCAGGTGGCGGTAGAAGAACTCCTCGAGGATCTCGCGGGCGCGGAGCCCCTTGGACCACGGGCCGATGCCTCGCGGCAGGTCGCGGCGGACGATCGCCGTGCCGGCCCGCACTGCCTGGATGAACGCCTTGTTGATCCGTTGGCGCTCCGCCGCCTCGAGCTCGACGCCGACGAACACCTCGAGGGCCAGGTCGAGGGTGAGGTCCTTGAACATCCGCTGCAGCTGCGGCTTCTCCACGTCGGCCCACTCGCCGAGGAACTTCTGGATGTGCGGGATCATCAGGTCGTTGTAGCGACGCAGCTGCTCGGCGCCGAAGGCGTGCTGCATGATCCGCCGGTGGTGCAGGTGCTCCTCGAAGTCGAGCAGCATCAGGCCCCGATTGAAGAACGGGCCGATGAAGTAGGACCACGAGGGCCCGCTGGCGAACAGTTTGTCCTTGTTGACGAAGACCCGCTCGAACGCCTCCGGGCCGTTGAGGGTGTACATGTCGATGCCGAACACACGCATCTTGTAGACCGCGCCGTACTTCTCGCGGAGCCACGTGGAGTGCTCGATCGGATGCCGGCGCAGCCGGAGGAGATGGATCAGGCCCGCTCGCGGACCGATGGGTTCGCGCACCGTCTCCAGCATGGTCGCCACCGACTGCCACCTCCGACATTGAAACGACATGTTGAAACAAAGTCGTTCCAATGTATCATCGGGCCATGTCCTTGGCGACCAGCACAACGGAAGAGACCCACTCGGGCCCCAGCCTGCCGCTCGGTCCGGACTCCCTGACCTGGCAGTACTTCGCCGACCGGCGAATGGCCCTGCTCGGGCCGCGGGCCGCGGTCCTCCAGAACATGCTGCCAGCGCTGGGTCAGGGCGTGGAGGACCACTCGGTGTGGTTCGAGGAAACTCTTGCCCGGCTGGCCCGCAGCATCCCGCCGATCTTCGGGACCGTCTATGGAGCCGACCCCGAGACCACCGGTCATCAGGTGCGCGACTTCCACACGTCGATCAAGGGCAAGCTGCCCGACGGCCGCCCGTACAGCGCCCTCAATCCCGAGACCTACTACTGGGCGCACGCCACCTTCGTGGAGCATCTCGTCACGGCCATCGACACCTTCGTCCGGCCGCTGACGATCGCTGAGAAGGACCAGGTGATCGGTGAGTCGCTCACCTGGTTCGAGCGCTATGGCGTCAGCGCCCGCGGTATCCCCACGACCTGGGCCGAGTTCGAGGCCTACTGGGACGACGCGCTGGACCACCGCCTGGTGCGCCACCGCGTCGCGGCCTACGGCGTCGGCTACGCCACCAAGGGCTGGCCGCGGCCGCGACAGCTCCCCGCCCCGATCTGGTGGGTCGTGCGGAAGCCGATCAACGCCTACAGCAGCTTCGTCACGATCGGCGGGTTGCCGCCGCGAGCCCGCGAGACCCTCGGCCTGCCGTGGGGCGACGTGCGCGAGCGCCGCTACCGCCGTTTCGCTCGCGTTGTCCGGGCGCTCGACCCGCTGCTCCGGCGGCTGCCACCCCGGCTGCGTCTGCACCCGATCGCCGCTCGCGCCTTCGCACGGGAGGGCGTCCGATGACCCAAAAGACACTGCCGCCGCGCGTGACCCAGCAGTACGTCGACGGCCTGCTGCAGCTTGTCGTCGCGTCCGAGGCACCCTCGGCCGCCACCGCGCCGTTCACCGGCGAGCCGCTGCCCGCCGTACCCCAGTCGAATGCCGCCGACGTCGCTGAGGCGGCGCGGCGGGCGCGGGTCGCGCAGGAGCAGTGGGCCGTCGTACCGCTCGCCGAGCGCTCGGCGATCGTGCTCCGGTTCGCCTCGCTCCTGCTCAAGGACAAAGAGCGAGTCCTCGACCTCGTGCAGTGGGAGACCGGCAAGTCCCGCGTGCACGCCGGGATCGAGCTGCTCGGACTGCCGGCCGTCGCCGCGCACTACGCCGGCAACGCCGCGAAGTACCTGGCCGAGACCAAGCCGCTCTCCGGACTCCCCGGCATCGTGCGCACCCGGGTCACCCGGCAGCCGAAGGGCCTGGTCGGCGTGATCGCCCCCTGGAACTACCCGCTCTTCCTCGCCGTGGGTGATGTGATCCCGGCGCTGCTGGCCGGCAACGCCGCGATCAGCAAGGCGGACTCCCAGGCGCCGCTGAGCCTGCTGGCCGCGCGCGCCCTGGCCCGAGAGGCCGGGCTACCCCACGACGTCTGGCAGGTGGTCGCAGGTCGCGGCTCGGTGATCGGTCCGGCCCTGATCGACGAGATCGACTACCTGGCCTTCACGGGGTCGACCGCCACCGGACGCGAGCTCGCCGCCGAAGCCGGCCGCCGGCTGATCGGGGCGTCCCTGGAGCTCGGCGGCAAGAACCCGATGATCGTGCGCGCCGACGCCGACCTGGACGCCGCGGCCCGGGGCGCGGTGCAGGCCTGCTTCGCCAACGCCGGCCAGATCTGCATCGGCATCGAGCGGATCTATGTCCACGAGCAGGTCCACGATGCCTTCCTGACTCGGTTCGCCGAGGCCACCCGGGCGCTGACCCTCGGTGCCGCGTACGACTACTCGACGGAGGTCGGCTCGCTCACGACGCCCGACCAGCTCGAGGCGGTGGAGGCGCACGTCGCTGACGCGATCGACCACGGCGCCGAGCTGGTCGTGGGCGGCAAGGCCCGCCCTGATCTAGGCCCGTTGTTCTTCGAGCCCACCGTGCTGAGCGGCGTGCAGCCGATCATGCGAGTCTGCGCCGAGGAGACGTTCGGCCCCGTCGTCGCCGTCTATCCCGTCGTCGACGACGAGGACGCGGTGACCCGGGCCAACGACACCGAGTACGGCCTCTCGGCCAGCATCTGGTCGACCGACCTCGAGGAGGCCCGCCGGCTCGCCAGCCGGATCCGCGCGGGTGCGGTCAACATCAACGACGGCTACGCCTCGACGATCAGCTCGGTCGCTGCCCCGATGGGCGGCATGCGTGCGAGCGGGCTCGGCCGCCGCCACGGCGCCGAGGGGATCCTGCGCTACACCGAGGCTCAGACGGTCGCGGCGCAGCGCCGCGCCACGCCGTACCCTGCCAAACCGGCGACGTACCTGGCCGCCGCTGGGGCAGCCATGAAGGCCCAGATCGCGGCCGCGCGCCTGCGCAGCCGACGCAGCAGAAGGAGCAGTTGATGACCGGAACGCTCAGCGGCAAGGTCGTCGCCCTCACCGGTGGGGCGCGCGGCATCGGCGCGGCCACCGCGAAGGCGCTCGCGGCCGAAGGGGCCGCGGTGGTGATCGGCGACCTCGACGTCGACCTCGCCAAGAAGGCGGCCGAGGAGTACGACGGTCTGGCGCTGCCGCTCGACGTGTCCGATCGCGAGTCGTTCACGCAGTTCCTCGACGCGGTGATGAAGGAGCACGGGCGGCTTGACGTCCTGGTCAACAACGCCGGGTTCATGGTGCTCGGCAAGGTGCAGGACGTTCCCCTGGAGCGCCAGCTGGCCCAGGTCGACGTGAACCTGAACGGCGTCATCTGCGGCAGCTACGAGGCGGCCGCCCGCATGCAGTCCGGTGGCGTCATCGTCAACATCGCATCCCTCGCCGGCCGGTTGCCGATGCCCGGATCGGCGGTCTACAGCGCGACCAAGGCAGGCGTGCTGGCCTTCAGCGAGTCCCTCGACGAGGAGCTCGCGCCCAAGGGGATCCGGGTGTGCGCCGTGCTGCCGTCGTTCACCAACACCCAGCTGATCGACGGCACCGAGGCAACCGGGTTGATCAAACCGGTCCAACCGGAAGACATCGCGGCCGCTGTCGTGAAGCGGATCCTGCGTCCCAAGCTCACCACCACGGTGCCGCGGCTCTTCAGCGTCGGAGGCGCCACCTGGAACATGAACTCGGCCCGGATGAAGCCGTGGCTCCGGCGCCGGCTCAAGCTCGACCAGGTCTTCGTCGGCCACGACCGGTCCCAACGGGCGGCCTATGACGAGCGCATCGACCGCGAGTCCTGATGTTCGAGTGGTCCGACGAGGAGATCGCGATTCGCGACGCGGTCCGCAGCTTCGTCGACAAGGAGGTCCGGCCGCTCCAGGACGAGCTCGAGCACGGCGACCTGCCGCCGTACGACGTCATCAGGAAGTTCTTCGCCGCCTTCGGCATGGAGCAGATGGCGGCCGAGGCCTTCGACAAGTCGATCGCCCGGGCCGAGGCGGGTGAAGAGTCGAGCGGGGACGCGATGAGCGCCCTCGACCCCGCGATGGGAGTGCTCGTATCCAGCGAGTTCTGCCGGGTCAGCATGGGCATCCCGGCTGCCATCGGCGTCTCCGTCGGCCTGGCGGGCGGCACCATCAACTCCCGCGGCAACGTCGAGCAGCGGAAGCGCTGGGCCCGCGACCTGATGACGTTCGCGAAGGTGGGAGCGTGGGCGATCACCGAGCCCGACGCCGGTTCCGACGCTTTCGGCGGGATGCGCACGTCGGTCCGGCGCGACGGCGACGAGTGGGTGCTCAACGGCCAGAAGACCTTCATCACCAACGGGCCGTACGCCGACACGCTCGTGGTCTACGCCAAGCACGACGACGGCAGCGGCCTGGACCGCCGCGACCAGCCGGTGCTCACGTTCGTCCTCGACTCCGGGATGCCCGGACTCACCCAGAGCCAGCCGCTGCGCAAGATGGGCATGCACTCCTCGCCGACCGGCCAGCTGTTCTTCGACGAGGTGCGCCTCGGCGACGACCGGCTGCTCGGGTCCGCGACCGACGGGGCCGGCAAGGACAGTGCACGGGCCAACTTCGTCGTCGAGCGGGTCGGCATCGCCAGCCTCGCGCTCGGTGTCATCGAGGAGTGCCTCCGGCTCTGCATCGACTACGCGAGGACACGGGAGCTCTGGGGACAGTCGATCGGGGAGTTCCAGCTGATCCAGCTGAAGCTCGCCCAGATGGAGGTCGCGCGGGTCAACGTGCGCAACATGGTGTTCAGCTCGATCGAGCAGCGCCGGGCCGGCCGGCTGCCGTCGCTGTCGGAGGCCTCGGCGATCAAGCTGTACTCGTCGACCGCGGCCACCGACGTCGCGATGGAGGCGGTCCAGCTCTTCGGCGGCAACGGCTACATGGCGGAGTACCGGGTCGAGCAGCTTGCGCGCGACGCGAAGTCCCTGATGATCTACGCCGGCTCCAACGAGGTGCAGGTCACCCACGTGGCCAAGGGTCTGTTGCGCTAGCTTGCGATGAGTACGACGCCGGCACACGCGCTGGCCCAGAGCACGCTGGAGAAGGTGCCGATGATGAACCGCTCGGCCGCTCCGGGGGCGCGCAGCGCGGGGTAGCGCCCGAGGCCCTTCACAGCCAGCGCGATCGCGACGCCCTCGGGGAAGCTCGAGACCAGTGCGGCGAAGACGGCAGCGCGCTCGAGGAGGCCGATCCACAGGCCGCCGCGCAGCACGGCGGCGGCGCCCTGGATCGAATCGTCGCCAGTGGCGCTTTCGCGGTCGACCAGCCGGAACAGCAGCGCGGTCACCGGTCCGCCACCGACCACCGCGAGCAGGGCGCCGAGTCCGACCGCCAGGACCGTGGTCCCGCCCGCGTCGAGCTCGATGCCCGGCGCGCCACCTGCTACCCCGAGCGCGGCCAGCAGGACCAGCAGGGAGAACGGCGGCCAGATCACCTGACCTTATGCGAACCAGAGATAAGGAAGTTTCCTTATCGACGTCCGATGATGCCCACGACGGATGGCTGCTTCGAGTCGACGACGTAGACCCGAAATCCGCCGTCGGTGAGCGACGCCGAGGCCTTTCGGACGATCTCCGGCACCTGCTCGGGGCGACTGGCCTCGTAGAAGAGGTAGACGGCGCCGCCGGGCAGCACGCGATCGTGCAGGAGGGCGATCTCGTCGGCGCACTCGCGCACCCAGAACAGGTTCACGTTGAACGCGAAGACCTTGTTGAGCCGCTTGATCGGGACCCGCAGGGTCGCCAGGTCGATCTGCCGCACGGTCAGCCGCCCGGCCTTGATGCAGTCCTTGCAACGACGTTTGGTGCGGTCGACTCCCGACTCGGAGCGGTCGATCGCCATCATCTTGCCGGTCTCGAGGCGGCCGCAGATCAGTTCGGCGCCGGCACCGGGACCACAACCGATCTCCAGGACGTGGTCAGACGGCTGAACGTCCATGAAATCCACTGCCCAGCGGATCCGCGCGGGGATCGTCTGCACCGCCATCCCCTCACCCTGCCAGAACGGCGTACCGACTGGCACGCACCGTGAGACCGTTGCGCGAGCCGTGTACGTGGTCGCGAAGAGGTAGATCGGATGGGGTCGGTCGTTTTCAGGTCCGTCGCGAGCGCTGTCGCGCTGGCGATGCTGTCCTGTGCGACGGCTCTGGTGCCCCCGGCGGAGGCCGCGACGTCCCGATCGGCTCCGGCAGCGGCCGCGGAGCCGACCCCGACCGGCCGCCCGCTGCGCGCGGTGCCGGGGTACGCCGCCCCGGACGGGTTCCACGCGCGGACCCGGGCCGGCGACGGGGGCACCGAGACCGACCTGGGCTTGCCCGTGGGCAAGGGCGGTCTGGTATGGGGCGACTGGTGGGGGCGCGGCACGCAGACGCCCGCGGTGTTCCGTGGCGGTGTCTGGCGGCTCTACGGCGCGGGCTTCGGGCACCCCACGGTCGCCGCGAGGATCCGGTTCGGGAAGAAGGGCGATCGTCCCGTCGTCGGGGACTGGAACTCCGACGGCCGCACTGACCTCGGCGTCGTACGCGGAGCGACGTGGCGGCTGGCGGTCCGACGGACGCCGGCGCCGGGCGTGTGGCGAACGTTCACGTTCGGGCCGCGGGATGGTCAGCCGCTTGCAGGTGACTGGGACGGCGTGGGACCGGACGGCGTCGCGATGTTCAAGGACGGCCGCTGGTGGGTCAAGGAGAAGCCGGGCGGCAGTGCCCGGGTCCGTCAGGTCTCCTTCGCCTACGAACCCGACGCCCGCAAGCGCGCGGCAACAGCGGTCGCCGGCGACTGGGACGGCGACGGCCGAGCCGGGGTCGCGCTGGTCCGTGCCGACCGCTGGCGGATCGCTCCTCGTCTCGGAAGCAAGCCGAAGCACGTCCGCGTTCGCCAGATCGTCCGACCCGCGCACGCCACCCCGGTCATCTGGACCGCCGCCGGTGGACCCAGGGGTGACTATTGCCCGACGGCGACGGGCCGGGCCGGGCCAAGGGTCACGACGTCGACTCCTCCGGGTCTGCAGCGACCGCAGGCCGTTGACGATCTGCCGACGTCGCTGGGGGAGTCGCTGGTGCTCGAGGGTCTGCAGCGGACCGAGCGCTTCCTGCTCGGCGAACGTCATCGCGTCCCGTGGACGGCACGTCGGGGCCAGGTGTTCACGAACATGCTGGCCGGCGACACCCGGCAGGAGTACGCCCTGCGTCGCCCTGCCATGGCCGGCCTGACGATCGCGGTGGCGATCGCGACCGGAGCCCATGACGAGACGTACACCAGGACTGCTGTCCAGGCGGCTCAGGGCTACCTCGCACAGATCGTACGGTCGCTCGCCTGCCAGCATCTCGCGGTGAGTCCCGGTGGCTGGGGCCGTGGCTGGCAGACCGATCACTGGGTCCAGCTGACGGCTCTCGCAGCCTGGCTGGTGTGGGACGACCTCTCGGCGTGGACGAGGGCCGACGTCACCGCCATGGTGCTAGACGAGGCTGACTTCCGGCTCACCCAGCCCGTGGAGTACTGGCGCGACGGGACCGGCAACTTCCTGCCCGGTCGTCAGGGCAATACGGCCGCGGAGGAGATGGCCTGGCACGTGGCCCTCCTCGAGCTCGCGCGAAGCATGTTCCCGGACGCACCCCATGCGGCCGACTACCGCAGGTACGCCGTGCAGTGCGCTGTGGCCGCTTACGCCACACCCAGCGATCTGCTGGATCTGGATCCGGTCAACGGCGTCGCGCCGGCGCGGCGGCTCACCGGCACCAATGCCCTCGAGGACGGAACCGTGATCAACCACAGCCGGGTCGAGCCCGACTACATGGGCAACATCCAGCACCTCTGGTGGGCCGCCGACTTCGCCCTGCTGGCGCAGACCCCTGCCCCGCAGGCCATCTGGCACAACGCCCACAAGGTCTACGGTGCCTTCAGCATCGTCGCGTTCACCGCCGGGGAGCTGTCGGCCGCCGACAACGGCCGGGTCTATCTCCCGCCCGGCGGCACGTTCTACTCCCGCGACGGGGAGGACCGTCTCTATTACCCCGATGGCACGGCCTGGGGCGTGCTGCGCCGCGCGCCGTTCGTCAGCGTCGACGCGCACGCGTCTGCGTACGGCTTGGCTCCTGCAGACGCGTGGCCGGCTGCCGAGGCGGAGGAGGCGCATGCCCGCGGCCAGCTGGTTCTGTCGAAGTCGAATGGCGACTCCGGCCGTACCTACTCCGCCGACCCGTCCGTCGCGATGACCCAGGACGCCTACAAGGGTCGCGAGGAGTACGCCGCCCAGCAGATCGCGATGGCCTGGCTGGCCCACTATCTGTCCGCGTGGGGACCGCCTGCGGTCGACAAGACGTTCTACGGCGTCCCCGGCGAGGCCTACCAGCGTCAGCCCGTTGCGCCGCCGCGGCCTCCCAGCCCCTAGCCACTAACGTGGTCGCCGTGATCAAGGTGGGCGTGCTCGGTGGACGCGGCAGGGTGGGCTCCGCGGTCTGCCGCGCCGTCGAAGCAGCCGAGGACACCGACCTGGTGGCGGTCGTCGACCTCGACGACGAGCCCGATGCGCTGGTGACCGCCGGCGCGGAGGTCGTTGTCGACTTCACGCACCCCGATGCGGTGATGGACAACCTGGAGTTCTGCATCGACCACGGGATCCATGCGGTCGTTGGCACCACAGGTTTCGACGAGGAGCGGCTCGCCACCGTGCGCGGCTGGCTCGAGCGGTCTCCGGGCACCGGCGTCCTGGTCGCACCCAACTTCGCCATCGGCGCGATCCTGATGATGCGGTTCGCCGCGGTCGCCGCCCCGTTCTACGAGTCCGTCGAGATCGTCGAGCTGCACCACCCCGACAAAGCCGACGCGCCCTCCGGCACCGCCCGTCGTACGGCGGAGCTGATCGCTGCCGCGCGGCGCCAGGCCGGCGCGCCGCCGGTACCCGACGCCACCACCACCTCGCTCGACGGCGCGCGGGGCGCCGACGTCGAGGGCATCCGGGTCCACGGGTTGCGGGTCCGCGGACTGGTCGCGCACCAGGAGGTCATCCTGGGCGGCGAGGGGGAGACGCTGACGATTCGGCACGACTCCCTCGATCGCGCGTCGTTCACCCCTGGTGTGCTCACCGGCGTGCGCCGGATCGCCTCGCGTCCCGGTCTGACGGTCGGTCTCGAGGCCTTCCTCGACCTCGACTGACACCGCCTGGCCCTGGGATACCGCGTCCGGTATTCACCTCATTCTGCAAGTTCTTGCAATGCATCTATCCGCACCGGCCGCCCCGTTGTCGAGCGCTCACGGCGTCGTCAGGCTTCGCTGCAACATGGCGACGCCCCATCAAGGGGCGTCCTTCAGAGAGGGATGCGATGCGGAAGATTCTCGGGCCCACCATGGTGGGACTCGCCGCTGCGGCCCTGGTCGCCAGCTCGTTCGGTGCCCAGCCCGCCAGCGCTTCGGCGGACCGCGATCAGCGCGGTGATGTGATCAGGCAGGCGCTGCGCGCGCTCGACGCGCACCCCGGCGTCGCGCGAAAGACGGTGGAGCAGGAGTTCCACGTCACCGATACCATTCGCGACGCCGACGGCAGCTCGCACGTCCGGATGACCCGCACCGTGCACGGCCTGCCCGTGATCGGCGGCGACATCGTTGTGCACCAGGGGGCCGGCGGCACCTGGAAGGGTGCCAGTCAGACCCTGAGGGCTCCGCTCAACCTCTCGGTAAGGCCCACCGTCGCCAAGGCCGCGGCCACCGATCGCGCACTGGCGCCCTCGGCCGTGACGCGATCGATCCGCAAGCTCCGGCCTGCTGGATCGCCGCGGCTGGTCATCGACGCCGTCTCGGCCACCCCGCGGCTGGCCTGGCAGGTCCGGACCGCCGGTCGCCAGCAGGACGGCACCCCCAGCCGGATGCTGAGCTACGTCGACGCGCGGTCTGGCAAGGTGCTGCGGCGCGAGGAGCAGATCCACACCACCGACGGCTCCGGCCAGTCGCTCTACAGCGGCACTGTCTCCATCCAGATCGCGCCGTCCGGCTCCGGCTACACACTTACTGACCCCGCCCGCGGCAACGGACAGACCGTCGACGCGCAGAACAAGACCGAGTCGGTCCTGTGCCAGCTGTTCGGCTACGGGTGCGTGCAGGGCGTGGCGTTCAACAGCCCGGACACCTCGTACGGCAACGGCTCGACGAGCAGTCGTGAGTCGGCGGCCGTCGACGCTCACTACGGAGCGGCCACGACGTACGACTACTTCAAGACCCAGCACGGCCGCAACGGCATCTTCGGCGACGGCCGCGGCGTGAAGAGCCGGGTCCACTACGGCAACAACTACGTCAACGCCTTCTGGGACGGCGCGCAGATGACGTACGGCGACGGCAACGGGACCGAGTTCGGTCCGCTGGTCTCGCTCGACGTCGCCGGCCACGAGATGAGCCACGGCGTCACGGAGAACACCGCCAACCTCACCTACTCGGGGGAGTCCGGAGGCCTCAACGAGGCCACGTCGGACATCTTCGGAACCATGGTGGAGTTCTACGCGGCGAACCCCAACGACCTCGGCGACTACTACATCGGTGAGGAGTTCGACCTCGCCAACCACGACGGCTTCCGCCGGATGGACAACCCGTCGTCCGACGGGTCGTCGCTCAACTGCTGGAACTCGGGTGCCGGGAACGTCGACGTCCACTACTCCTCGGGCATCGGCAACCACTTCTTCTACCTGCTGGCCGAGGGCTCAGGGGCGCGAACCATCGGTGGGAAGCCGCACAACTCGACGACCTGTAACGGCTCGACCGTCGCCGGCATCGGGGCGCCCATTGCGGCGAAGATCTGGTTCCGGGCGCTGGACGTCTACATGACCTCCAGCACCAACTACGCCGGGGCCCGCACCGCCACGTTGAACGCGGCGCGGGACCTCTACGGCACCGGGAGCGCGCCGTACAACGCGGTCGCTGCCGCCTGGAGTGCCGTCAGCGTGGGCTGAAAGCTCCTTCTCGGACGAGGGCCCGTGCCGGACGGAACCGGCGCGGGCCCTCTTTGTTCGCTCGTTGGGCCGTCGCTCACGAGAGCGCGGTGTGCAATCGCACCTGCTTCACCGTGGTGGTGCCGGTGCCGTCGAGGTCGAGCTCGCGGTGGGCGGTGTCAGCCGCCCATCCCGCCGAGGTGAGGAAGGATCGCACCTCGTCGTCCGTGGCGATCGACCAGAAGACGGCCCGGCTGAACCTGTCGGCCGCCATCGTCTCGACGGCGGCCGTGAGCAGTCGCGAGCCGTGGCCTTTGCCCCGCTCGCCGGCCTCGACGGTGAGCTCGAGCAGCTCGGCGTCGGCGACCGGGTCGCAGTCCGGGTCGGACCCGGGTCCGACCACCGCGAACCCCACGACCCGGTTGCGTTCCAGGGCGACCAGGACTCGGTTGCGCGCGTCCTCGGGCCGGGTCATCGCCGCCCGCCACGTCTCGGTGGCGGTGGCCTCGTCGGGCAGTGCCTCGGCCGGAAGCAGGCCGGCGTACGTCGTCCGCCAAGCCCGCGCCTGCAGCCCGCCGATCGAGGAAGCGTCATCTGCCCAGGCGACGCGCACCGAGACGTCGGCCGTGGGAGAGCTCATGCCGCCATCCTCGCAAGCCGCCTCCGTGTTACAGAACTGAGTTCAGGATGCGGATATCTGTAACAGATCTTGCTACGCTCGCCAGCGTGGACGGGGACTTCGACGTACTGCTGGCCGACGACGGCCGGGTGGAGCCGCGCGACGAGATGCCAGATGCCTACCGGCGCCTGCTCATCCGGCAGATCGCGCAGCACGCCCACTCCGAGATCATCGGTATGCAGCCCGAGGGCAACTGGATCAGCCGGGCACCCAGCCTGCGCCGCAAGGCGATCCTGATGGCGAAGGTCCAGGACGAGGCCGGTCACGGGCTCTACCTGTACGCCGCCGCGGAGACGCTGGGCGTCGACCGCGCCGACCTGCTGGACGCGCTGCACACCGGGCGCCAGAAGTACTCCTCGATCTTCAACTACCCCACGCCGACCTGGGCCGACGTCGGTGCGATCGGCTGGTTGGTCGACGGCGCCGCGATCGTCAACCAGGTGCCACTTTGTCGCTGCTCGTTCGGGCCCTACGGCCGGGCGATGGTCCGGATCTGCAAGGAAGAGTCGTTCCACCAGCGACAGGGGTTCGAGATCCTGCACACGCTGTCGCACGGGACTCCCGGGCAGAAGGAGATGGCGCAGGATGCCGTCAACCGGTTCTGGTGGCCGTCGCTGATGATGTTCGGCCCGCCCGACGACGCCTCGCCCCACACGGAACAGTCGATGGCCTGGGGGATCAAGCGGCACAGCAACGACGACCTGCGGCAGCGGTTCGTCGACATGACGGTGCCGCAGTCCGAGGCGCTCGGTCTAAGCCTGCCCGACCCGGCGATCCGGTGGAACGACGAGCGCGGACACTACGACTTCGGCGAGATCGACTTCACCGAGCTGTTCGAGGTCATCAAGGGCAACGGCCCCTGCAACACCGAGCGAATGGCCCACAAGGTGAGGGCACACGACGACGGCGCCTGGGTGCGCGACGCCGCGACGGCGTACGCCACGAAGCGCGCGCAGGGGGCCGCGTGAACCGCGAGTGGCCACTGTGGGAGGTCTTCGTCCGGTCCCGCCGAGGTCTGGGCCACGGGCACGTGGGCTCGCTACACGCCCCGGACGCCGAGATGGCGCTGCGCAACGCGCGCGACGTCTACACCCGTCGCAACGAGGGCGTCTCGATCTGGGTCGTCCCGGCGGCCGAGATCGTCGCGTCCAGCCCCGACGAGCGGGACTCGTTCTTCGACCCCGCGGGCGACAAGGTCTACCGGCACCCGACGTTCTACGACATCCCCGACGGGGTGCAGCACCTGTGAGCGAGCCACTTTTCGACTACCTCCTGGGCCTCGCCGACGACGCCCTGGTCTCGGCGCAGCGGATGGGTTGGTGGATCAGCCGTGCGCCGGAGCTCGAGGAGGACGTCGCGCTAGCCAACATCGGCCTCGACCAGCTCGGACAGGCGCGCACCCTGCTCGACTACGCCGGCCGGGTCGAGGGTGCCGGTCGCAGCGAGGACGATCTGGCCTACTTCCGCGACGACCGGGAGTTTCGCAACGTGTGGCTGGTCGAGCGGCCGCAGACCGACTTCGGCGTGACGATGGCCCGGTTGCTGGTGTTCGCGGCCTACCAGTCCGAGCTCTATGCGGCGCTCGCTCGCAGCACCGACCCGACACTGGCCGGCGTCGCGGGCAAGGCCGTCAAGGAGGTGGCCTACCACCTCGACCATGCGGCCCGCTGGGTGGTGCGCCTCGGCGACGGCACCGACGAGTCGCACACGCGCATGCAGGCGGCGCTCGAGGCCGAGTGGCCGCACGTCGAGGAGCTTTTCACGCCCGCCGATCTCTCGCTCGTCGAGCAGGGGGTCGCGGCGGAGCCTCAGGCGTTCCGCGACGCCGTACTGGCCAAGGTCGCCGCGGTGATCGACGAAGCCACGCTGACCCTGCCTGAGGTCGCTCCGGCGGCCGGTGGCGGCCGGCGCGGCCGGCACACCGAGTCATTCGGCTATCTGCTCGCCGAGATGCAGCATCTTGCCCGCTCACATCCGGGAGCGACCTGGTGATCTCGGTACGCCCACAAGCTCGCTACTCGGTCCAAGGACCGCGAACTCTGACCAGAGCGTGGCAGGTCGCCGCGACCGTCCTCGACCCCGAGCTGCCCGTCGTGACCGTCGAGGACCTCGGCATCCTCCGCGACGTGACGGAGTACGAAGGCGCCCGCGTCCACGTGCAGATCACACCGACGTACTCCGGCTGCCCGGCGATGGAGACGATCCGCACCGATCTGGTCGCTGCACTCAGCGACGCGGGCTTCCTGCACGTCGACGTCGAGTTCGTGCTGTCCCCGGCGTGGACCACCGACTGGATCACCAACGAGGGCCGGGCCAAGCTCGAGGCCTACGGCGTCGCCCCGCCTGGACCCCGCACCGGCCCGGTCGAGCTCGTCCTCGGGGTGCGCTGCCCGCAGTGCGGCAGCCTCGACACGCGGGAGTCGAGCCGGTTCGGCTCCACCGCCTGCAAGGCGCTGTGGGTCTGCCAGACCTGCAAGGAGCCGTTCGACCACTTCAAGCCGCTGTGAGCGCGACGCTCCACAAGCTCAAGGTCTCCGCGATCGATGAGCTCACAGACGACTCGGTGGCGATCACGTTCGAGGTGCCGGCGCACCTCGCCGACGACTACCGGTTTCGTCACGGTCAACACCTGTCGATTCGGGGTGGCGACGACGTCCGACGCAGCTACTCGATCTGCACGCCGCCATCGACCGGGACCCTCCGGATCGGCGTGAAGCGGCTGCCCGGCGGGGCCTTCAGCGAGGGTGTGGTCGGACGCTTGGTCGTGGGCGACGAGCTCGAGGTGATGACTCCTGCGGGCCGGTTCACCACGACCATCGATCCGACCGCGCGCAAACGGTACGTCGCCATCGCGGCCGGCTCCGGCATCACGCCGATCCTGTCGATCGTCGCGGCCGTCCTCGAGGGCGAGCCGGGTTCCGCTGTGACGCTGATCTACGCCAACCGCACCCACCGCTCGGTGATGTTCCTCGACGAGGTCCACGACCTGAAGGACCGGTTCTGCGAGCGGCTGCAGATCGTGCACGTGCTCTCTCGCGAGACCCAGGAGGTGGAGCTGCTCTCCGGACGGCTCGACGCCGCACGCCTTCGCGACATCCTTGCCGCGCTCGCGCCCGCCGACGAGATCGACGACTGGTTCCTGTGCGGGCCTCAGCAGATGCTCGCCGAGCTGCGTCCGGCGGTCGAGGAGCTGGGAGTCGCACCGGGCAACATCCACTCGGAGCTGTTCCACGCCGACCCGGTGCCGAGGGCGCCGGTGGCACCGCTCGGCGGCGCCGAGGGTGCCGCGCACGTGACGATCCGGCTCGACGGTCGCGGCTCCGACTTCGACCTGCGCCCCGACGACGTACCCGTCCTGGAGGCCGCGCTCCGGGTGCGCTCCGACCTCCCGTTCGCGTGCAAGGGCGGCGTGTGCGGCACCTGCCGGGCCAAGGTCGTCGAGGGCTCGGTGGCGATGGATGCCAACTGGGCGCTCGAGCCCGACGAGGTCGAGCGCGGCTACGTGCTCACCTGCCAGGCGCACCCCACCGCCGAGCGGGTCGTCCTCGACTACGACGCCTGAGCAGGTGACTGCGAGGCACGAGCAGTCGCCGGGAGCTCAGGCCGGCTGTATCGAGACCCGGTGACGTATCCGCTTACCGCGACCTAAGTAGGGTCGCGGTATGCAGATTCGCAATCTCGGAGCCAGTGGCCTGAGGGTCACCGCCATCTCCTACGGCAACTGGATCACTCATGGCAGTCAGGTGGAGGAAGACGCCGCCCACGCGTGCGTGCACCAGGCCCTCGACGAGGGCATCACGACGTTCGACACCGCCGACGTCTACGCCAACACCCGGGCCGAGGACGTGCTGGGCAAGGCGCTGGCCGGCCAGCGCCGCGAGGGGCTGGAGATCTTCACCAAGGTCTTCTGGCCGACCGGACCGGGCGGGCACAACGACCACGGTCTGTCCCGCAAGCACATCATGGAGGCAATCGACGGATCGCTGAGCCGGCTCGGCACCGACTACGTCGACCTCTATCAGGCCCACCGCTACGACCACGACACCCCGCTCGAGGAGACCATGGAGGCGTTCGCCGACGTGGTCCGCGCGGGCAAGGCGCTCTACATCGGGGTCTCGGAGTGGCGTGCCGAGGAGATCCGGGCGGCCCACGGGTTGGCCCGCGAGCTGCACATCCCGCTGGTGTCCAACCAGCCGCAGTACAACCTGCTCTGGCGGGTGATCGAGTCGGAGGTGGTGCCGACCTGTGAGGAGCTCGGCATCGGACAGATCGTCTGGTCGCCGATCGCGCAGGGCGCGCTCACCGGCAAGTACCTTCCCGGCCAGCCGGCCCCCGCCGGATCCCGGGCCACCGACGACAAGGGCGGCGCCGACATGATCGGCCGCTGGCTCGAGGACGACGTCCTCGAGCGGATCCAGCGGCTGAAGCCGATCGCCGACGAAGCCGGGCTGAGCATGTCGCAGCTCGCCATTGCCTGGACCCTGCACAACCCCAACGTCTCGAGCGCGATCATCGGCGCCAGTCGGCCCGAGCAGGTCACCGAGAACGCGAAGGCGGCCGAGGTGACCCTGGACGACGACGTGCTGAAGGCCATCGACGAAGCAGTCGGCGACATCGTGGAGCGCGACCCGGCGAAGACCAAGTCGCCGCGACGTCCGGGGCTGGAGTAGGCGCTACCTGTAGTTGTCGGAGAGCTGCTCGCCGATCTTGACCTTGGCCTTGGGCAGTCGCATGAACTTCATCTGCATGGACCGGGTGATGGCGTAGTACGTCGTGCCCTTGACCGGCTCCTCGGGGAATCGGATCGCCAACTGCCGGCGCAACCGGATCCGGAGCATCACCAGGTCGAGGATCACCAGCAGCAGCGTGCCGAGCAGGATCGTGTTGCCGATCCCGGCTAGCCGCCCGTTGCCGGAGTAGCCCAGGATCATGGTCACGATCAGCAGCGGGATCATCAGCTCGACGATCCCGAACCGGCTGTCGACGAAGTCGCGGATGAAGCGGCGGACCGGCCCCTGGTCGCGGGCCAGGAAGTAGCGCTCGTCGCCCGCCTTCATCGCGGCGCGGACCTGCTTGCTGCTCTCCGACTTGGCCAGTCGTTGCTGGCGCATCTGGTCCTTGCGGGTCCGCGGCACCTTGGCGCGCTCGCGCGCGGCCGCCTCGGCTTCCTTGCGGGTCGGCGTGGGCCGGCCCTTGCCGCCGTCCTTCACAGGGGCGGTGGATTCGGCGGATTCTTCGGACTTGCTGCGACCAAACAACTTCGGAGCCTTCGAGTGGTGGGTGGGGACGCCGCCAGCCTACCTATGGCCTCGCGGTCGGTTGCCCCCGCGGCATAGGGTGAGGGGACTGTTCGGACGTCGTGAGAGGGACCGCACCCGATGAGCCTCATGAAGCGCATCAGCCTGATCTTCCGATCGAAGGCCAACAAGGCCCTCGACCGGGCCGAAGACCCCCGGGAGACCCTCGACTACAGCTACCAGCGGCAGCTCGACCTGCTCTCGAAGGTACGCCGCGGCGTGGCCGACGTGGCCACCAGCCGCAAGCGCGTGGAGCTGCAGGTGGTGCAGCTCGAGCAGCAGTCGACCAAGCTCCAGGGCCAGGCCGAAAAGGCTCTGCAGATGGACCGCGAGGACCTCGCCCGCGAGGCGCTCACCCGCAAGTCCGGGTTGACCAACCAGATCACCGACCTCAAGGCCCAGCACGCGCAGCTTCAGGGCGAGGAGGAGAAGCTCACGCTGGCCCAGCAGCGGCTGCAGGCCAAGGTCGAGTCCTTCCGCACCCGCAAGGAGACAATCAAGGCCACCTACACCGCGGCCGAGGCGCAGACCCGGATCGGCGAGGCCATGTCGGGCATCGGCGAGGAGATGGGCGACGTCGGCATGGCCATCCAGCGTGCGGAGGACAAGACCGCGCAGATGCAGGCCCGGGCCGGGGCGATCGACGAGCTGATCGCCTCCGGCGCCCTCGACGACGCCTCCTCGCTGAATGCCGGGGACGACATCACTCGCGAGCTGGAGTCGATGAGCAGCCAGTCCGACGTCGAGGCCGAGCTGATGCGGATGAAGGGGCTTTCCGCCCCCAAGGGTCCGGACGCTCTCGAGAGCGGCAGTGCCGAGGGCGGGGAGGTACTCGCCGACCAGCCGGAGACCAGCACCGAAGGTGAGCAGCCCCGATGATCATCCGGATCCTCGGTGAGGGACAGTACGACGTCTCCGACGAGGCCCTCGACCGGCTCAACGAGCTCGACTCCGCCGTGGAGACCGCGGTGGAGTCCGGCGACGAGGAGGCGTTCGGCACGGCGCTGGCCGCCCTGCTCGACGGCGTACGCACGGTCGGCGTGGCGCACGACCTCGACTCACTGGACGAGTCGGATCTGATCCTGCCGCCCTCCGACGCCACCATCGACGAGGTCCGCGAGCTGCTCAACGAATCCGACGAGGGCCTGATCCCCGGCTGATCAGGCGCAGCCGGTCTCGAACCGCGGCCAGGCCTCCACGCTGCGCGGCGTACCTACGTAGACGTAGTTGTCGTCGGCCGACAGCCAGAGGTGCCGGCCCTCACGCTCGTAGCCGGTGTCGCCTGCGTCGTCGGGAAGCGGGATGTCGGCGTGGTACGGCCCGGCCGCGAAGCGCTCGAGCTCGCGGGTGGGCTCGCGCACGTAGACGTGCCGATCCTGGGCGTACAGGAACACCATCGAGTCCCAGGAACAGTGCGCGGGCCCGAGCGCCGAGTACAGCTTCGTCACCGGCGCCGGTTCACCGTCGTCGTCCTGCCACAGCTGATACCCCGCCTTCTCGGCGAAGGCCACGGGGAACTCGGCGAAGTCGCACCGGGCGGACGTCTCGAGGTACCAGCCCGGGCCACCCGCGCCCTCTGTGGCCGGCCCATCGCGGAACACCAGGGCCATCAAGATCCGGTCGTCGGCCTCGTAGGTGAGCATCACGCGCTCGTCCTCCGTCCGGGCGACTCGGAGGTCGTCGGTGGGCGCGAACAGGAACAATCCCTCGGAGCGGGCGGTCTCCAGCGCCTCCTCGACCGTGTCGCTGGTCGCCCCCTCGGCGTAGACGTCGGCGTTCTCGAACTGGCCGGCGGCAGGGTCACAGGCGAGGGCCTGTCCGGCGGCGCCGTACCGACCCGAGTCGACATAGAGCGGGCCGTCGTACTCCGTGCTGGCATCGGCGAACCCGGAGACGTGGGGGGCGGTGTCCTCGGAGCCGCAGCCGAGCAGCGCGGCTCCGAGCACGACCGCGCCGAAGCCGGCCCAGATCTTTTGACGCGTCATGGTGGTCCTCTCCGTCCCGGGCTAGTCAACTATCTGACGTGCCGGGAAGCGTATGGGTTGCGCCTACTCGTCGTCCGGGCTCCAAGTCCCGTCGGCCTCGGCGCGATCGATGGCGGCCTGTCCGTCCGCGGTGGTGCGTGAGCTGCTGGCCCGGATCGGCGCGGAGCTGAGCGAGAGATACGCCGCGGACGCTCCCGTTTGAGTCCACCCGGGAGAATGGACGCATGGCACGTTCTCGATTCGTCGGCGACGCGGGGCTCACCGCCCGGATGACCTTGGTGATGTTCTTGCTCGGGCTGGTGTTCGTCGGGCTGATCGTCGGCCTGATGTACGCGTTCCGCGGTTCCGGTATCGCGATCCTGATCGGGATCGGGGGCATCGGCTTCGCGGTCTACCAGTGGTACAACTCCGACAAGGTCGCCATGAGGGCCATGCGCGCTCGCGAGGTGACCCCGGAGCAGGCGCCCGAGCTGCACGGCATGATCGACCGGCTCTGCGCCCTGGCCGACATGCCCAAGCCTCGGGTCGGGATCGCCGACACCTCGGTGCCCAACGCGTTCGCGACCGGCCGCTCGCCGGAGCGGTCCGTGGTCTGCGTGACGACCGGCATCCTGCAGACCCTCACCGCCGAGGAGCTCGAGGGCGTGCTCGCCCACGAGCTCTCGCACGTCGCGCACCGCGATGTCCTGGTGATGACGGTGGCTGCATCTGCCGGCATCACGGCCGGCATGCTCGCCCAGGGCGCGCAGTACGGCGCGTTCTTCGGAGGCGGACGCCGCGACAACAACGGCGGCCTGCCCATCTGGCTCGTCGTGCTCATCGTCAGCGTGATCACGTACGCCGTCAGCTTCGTGCTGCTGCGGATCCTGTCGCGCTACCGGGAGCTCTCCGCCGACCGGGCGGGCGCGCACCTGACCATGAACCCGGGTGCCCTCGCCTCGGCGCTGCAGAAGATCTCCGGAGAGATGACCCAGATTCCGCAGAAGGACCTGCGCCAGGTCAGTGCCGCCAGCGCGCTGTGCATCGCACCCGCCCTGAAGGGGTCGGACGTCCGCTCGTTCTTCGCCACTCACCCGCCTCTGGAGAAGAGGCTCGCGCAGCTGGCCAAGATCCAGGCCGAGCTGGGCAGACCCGCTCTCTGATGGGCATCTGGGGCGCGCTGACCGGGCGCACGCAGCCCAAGCAGGCCAACCTCGACTCGCTCTTCCTGGTGCCGTCGGCGGCCATCACGCTGCAGACGACAATCGGGTTCGAGCCCACCGGCGACGGCTCCGTGTGCTACCGCGCTGCGGCCGGCGTCGCGTTCGACGCGGTGCAGTCGGAGGTGGTCGAGCTGCTGCGCGGCACCGACGACACTCCGGACGTCCGGGTCAGCACCGACGGCTTCGGGTTCTCCTGGATCGAGATCGACCGCGAGCCGGGCGCCGACGTCGAGGGGCTCTGCACCGGCCTCCACGCCGTCAACACCGGCCTGGAGTCCCAGGGCTTCGGCTCGGGCCTGCTGTGCACTGTGATCGGTTTCGCCGACGTCCGCGACCGACGCCTGGGGCTGGTCTACCTCTACAAGCAGGGCACGTTCTACGCCTTCGCCCCGACCGGGCCGCAGCAGCGCGACAACCTGCTCGAGATCCAGACCCGCGACGCCCTGGCCGGCGAGCTGCCGATCGAGCCGGACCTGTCCCGCTGGCTCGCGGTGTGGGGAGCGCCAGGCCTCTAAGGCGTGGCGGCCAGCGAGGCGGGGCCTCGCACCGAGGTCGACCGCCGCATTCGCGGCTCCTCGGGGAGCCGCAGCCCCGGAAGCCGCTCGGCCAGCTGACGGAGCGTGACCGTGGCCTCGAGACGAGCCAGCGGGGCGCCGAGGCAGAAGTGAGCCCCTCCGGAGAAGGCGAGATGGTCGGGGGTCGCCGGGTCGGCGAAGCGGTCCATGACGAACTCGTTCGGGCGGTCGAAGATCTCCGGGTCCCGGTTGGCGCCGCCGACCAGCACCACCACCCACGTCCCTCGGGGGATGGGCCGGCCCGCGAGCTCGGTGTCCTCCAGTGCGACCCGGATCGTGCGTTGCACCGGAGAGTCGAACCGCAGCGTCTCCTCGACGGCGAGCCGGGCGAGATCCGGGTCGGCGACCAGGCGCTGCCATGCACCGGGCGTCCGCTGCAGCGCAAGGGCAGCGTTGGAGATCAGGTTGACCGTGGTCTCGAAGCCGGCGACGAGCAGCACCTGGCACATCGCCACCAGCTCCCGCGCGGTCATCCGGTCGTCGTCGCGGGCGGCCACCAGCGCGGTCACCAGGTCATCGCGCGGCTCCCGCCGGCGCAGCTCGAAGAGCCGGTCGAAGACCCGCTCCAGGCGGGACGAGGCGATCGCCAGCCGGCGGGCATGGCCGAACGACTCGACGCCGTCCAGCGCGGAGGCCATCACCTCGCCGTACTTCTCGAAGATCGCGACATCGGTGTCCTGCAGCCCGAGCAGGTCGGAGATCACGCCGATCGGCAGCGGGGCGGCAATGTCGTGAACGAAGTCGAAGCGGTCACGCGTGGCCACGTCGTCGATGAGCGTGCCCACCCGCTTCTCGATCGAGGCCTCGTAGGACCGCATCAGCTTGGGGCTGAACCCCGGGGCGGCGAGCCGTCGCAGGCGGGTGTGCGCGGGAGGGTTCTCGCCGAGCATCGACCGGTCGATGGAGTCGTCGCTGAAGACCGCGCCGTGGACGACGTTGGTCTCCGGGTCGCGTACGCCGAACTTTCGGCTGCGCACGAGCTCGTGGCACAGGTGGTAGTCGGCCGTCGCGAGGAATCCGGCGTACGTCGGCACCAGCTTGCCGCGGGACCGGAACGACTCGTGGATCGGGTACGGGTCGCGACGTCCCTCCGCCGTCTCGAACCGGACCATCGGCTCGCCGGCCATCCGGGCGCGCAGCGTGAACAGCTTGCTCCGGTAGATGCTGAGGACGAAGCGGGCCGCCCCGCCGACACCCTGCGGGCCCTGTTCCATGCATCCCAGGCTAGGCAGCGACCCCTCCGGTCGCATCCGACCACGGTAGGAGCACAAATCAGTCCAGGCAGAACTCGTGGCCCTCGGGGTCGGCCATCACGATCGTGCCGAAGGCCATCGGAGGGTCGGGATCGATGCGCTCGATGCGAGGTGCATCCGGATCTTGGCAGTCTTTCCTTCGGGCACCTTCTGGATGAAGATCCGCGGGCCCGTGCCGTCGGGATCGATCGCTGTCCGCTAGTGCGCCGAATCCCGTCGGAGGTGCAGGTCGCGCAGCGGGGACACCTCGGCGAGGTGGTGGATCGCCTCTCGGTTGATGGGCAGCACCATCTCGGCGTACGGCGACTCGGCGTGCCCCCACTCGGCTGCCCCGACCGGCCGGAGGAGCTCACCGAGCGTCGCGACCGGCAGCCTCCGGTCAGTCGCGGTGTGACTTACCAGGCAGGTCGAGCATCCGCTGCAGGGCGACCAGGGCATCCCGCTCGGTGTCGGGGTCGACGGTGATCTGGTTGACCACGACACCCTCGACCAGCGACTCCATCGCCCAGACGAAGTGCGGCAGGTCGATCCGGTTCATCGTCGAGCAGTAGCAGACGTTCTTGTCGAGGAAGACGATCCGCTTGTCGGGGTGCGCAGTGGCCAGTCGCTTGACCAGGTTGAGCTCGGTGCCGATCGCCCACGCCGAGCCGGCCGGGGCCGCCTCGATGGTCTTGATGATGAACTCCGTCGAACCGACCAGGTCGGCCTTCAGCACGACCTCGTGCTGGCACTCGGGGTGCACCAGGATGTTGATGCCGGGGATGGTCGCACGCAGCTCGTCGACGACGGCGGGGGAGAACCGGCCGTGCACCGAGCAGTGCCCGCGCCACAGGATCACCTTCGCGTCGCGCAGCTGCTCTGCGGTCAGCCCGCCGTTGGGCTGGAGAGGGTTCCACACCACGCAGTCGTCGAGCGAGTAGCCCAGCTTGAGCACCGCGGTGTTGCGCCCGAGGTGCTGGTCCGGGAAGAACATCACCTTGGCGTCGGGCTTCTGCTGGAACGCCCACTCGAGCGCGACCTCGGCATTGGACGAGGTGCACACCACGCCGCCGTTGCGGCCGCAGAACGCCTTGATGTCGGCGCTGGAGTTCATGTAGGTGACCGGTACGACGGACTCCTGGACGCCGGCGACGGCCATCGCGTCCCAGGCCGCCTCGACCTGTGCGATCCGGGCCATGTCTGCCATCGAGCAGCCGGCGGCGAGGTCGGGCAGGATCACCTTCTGCTCGGGGCTGGTCAGGATGTCGGCGGACTCGGCCATGAAGTGGACGCCGCAGAACACGATGAACTCCGCGTCCGGTCGCGCGGCCGCGTCGCGGGCCAGCTTGAAGGAGTCGCCGCTCACATCCGCGAACTGGATGACCTCGTCGCGCTGGTAGTGGTGGCCGAGCACGAAGACCCGATCGCCGAGTGCCTCCTTGGCCGCGCGGGCGCGCGCCACCAGGTCCGGGTCGGAGGCTGACGGCAGGTCGCCGGGACACTCGACGCCGCGCTCGGAGCCCGGGTCGGACCCGCGGCCGAGCGGGAGAAGCGGCAGGTCGACCGTCGTCATATAGAAATCCTATGCCTCCGAGGAACGCCTCACAGCAGCGCACCATCATGAACGTACGGCGAAGGGGGTTTCATCCCGCGCAGCCCCAGATAGCCCTCCTGGTGGAGCTCCAGCCGGGCCGCGATCCCCACGGCGATCGCCCACTGGTTGGCGGCGGTGATGTGCGGGACGTGCACAGGCTGGTGGGGCTCGGCATCGGCGAGGCCGGCCCACATCAGTCGGGCTGCCGTCCGGCGGTTGGACGCGGCGAGTAGCAGCACGGTGCTGCGGTCGCCCAAGTACGCGTAGCCCGAGCCGGTGGTGGAGTCGGACACGATCAACCGCTGCCCCCGGAGCAGCAGCTCGTGGTCGGGGCCGTGGGCCGCGCCCCTGGTCTGCCGGTCGACGGAGTTCATCAGATCGATGTCGGCGGCGGACCCCTCGCGCACCTTGTCGATCCCGGGGATCGCGGACCGGTCGACGACCCCGGTCAGGAACATCTGTGGATGCATCTCGAACCCTGCGGCGTGGTAGCGGCGCACCGCCTTCGGGTCCGCGGACGCGGAGAGCATCCCGTGCAGACAGCCTCGGCCGTGCTGGAGCGCCGCGTCGAGCAGCGACTTCCCGATGCCCTGTCCCTGCAGCCCCGGCCGGACGACGTACGTCGCCAGGAACCAGGTGGTGTCCCGCACGAAGCTCGTCGCGAACCCGGCCAGGCCGGTGTCGTCCTCGGCCACCCAGCAGCCGCCGGGGTCGGTGCGTAGGAAGTGCATCGTTCGGGCGACCCAGCGCGCGGAGCCGCTGGTGCCGCGCCGCACCGGCGCCGGCCAGGACGGGGGGTGCATCCGGAGGTCCAGCTCGTGGAAGCCCTCGTCGCTCAGTCGCTCGGCCGCGGAGACGTCACTGTCGGACATCGGACGGATGATGAGGCCGGGCACGGCTCCAACCTAGAGAGACGACAGGATGGTCCGCATGCGAGTTCTGGTGGCGCCCGACAAGTTCGCGGGCACCCTCACCGCGGTGGAGGCCGCCGACGCGATCGCGGCGGGCTGGCGGCAGCAGGCGCCAGACGACGAGCTGGACCTCGCCCCGATGGCCGACGGGGGTGCCGGCTTCGTCGACGTCATGCACGCCGCGCTGGGCGGGGAGCTGCTCGCGGTCACCGTCGAGGGCCCGTTCGGCACCCCCACGCCCGCGACCGTGCTGCACGCCGGTGACACGGCGTACGTCGAGACCGCGCAGGCGTGCGGCATCCAGCTGACCAGGGGTGAGGGCGCCGAGCTGGCCACCACGCTGGGCGTGGGCGCGCTGCTGCTCGCCGCGATCGACACCGGCGTCACCACCGTGGTCCTGGGCCTCGGCGGCAGCGGCACCAACGACGGCGGAGCCGGCCTGCTGGCCGCCCTGGGCGCCACGGCCGACGGACCGCTGGACGTCGGCGTCCACGACCTCGGTGCGGTGACCCAGGTCGACCTCGAGCCGGCGCGGGAGAGGGTCGCCGGGGTACGCCTGGTGGCCGCGACCGACGTCGACGCCCCGCTGACCGGACTCTTCGGGGCGACCAAGACCTACGGCCCGCAGAAAGGTATCGCCGAGGACGACCTGCCCCGGGTCGACGGCCTCCTTGACGTTTTCGCCCGGGCCACCGATCACTGGGTCTCGCTCGAGCCCGGCGCGGGAGCGGCCGGCGGGCTGGGGTTCGCACTGCTGCTGCTGGGCGCGGACCGATCGCCTGGGATCGAGCTGGTCGCCGAGGCGGTCCGGCTCGCCGAGCGGGCCAAGGTGGCCGACCTCGTGCTGACGGGCGAGGGCGCCTTCGACTTCTCCAGTCGCTCCGGCAAGGTGCCCTACGGCGTGGCCAAGATCGCCGAGGAGGCGCTCCGGCCGTGCGTGGCCCTGGCCGGGCAGGTGCTCGTCGGCTCCCGGGAGATGCGGGCGCTGGGCATCGAGTCGGCCTACTCCATGGTCGAACTGGCCGGCGAGGAGCGATCGCTCTCCGAGCCGGCCGACGTGCTCGCGGAACTGGCCGCGCGGGTGGCGCGCACCTGGTCGCGCTAACTCGGGGAATAACCCTCGGTATGCGACCATTGAACCGAGCAGGACATCCCCGCACCTACTTGGAGTCACACACATGACCGAGCAGCTCGAGACCACCGAAGAGCGCCGTACCGATCAGATCAACCTGAGCTCGGTAGCGGCCACGAAGGTGAAGAACCTCCTCGAGCAGGAGGGTCGCGACGACCTGCAGCTGCGCATCTCAGTGCAGCCCGGCGGATGCAGTGGCCTGCGCTACCAGCTCTTCTTCGACGAGCGCACCCTCGACGGCGACGTGGTCACCGACTTCGACGGCGTGTCCGTCGTGGTCGACCGGATGAGCGTGCCCTATCTCAACGGCGCGCAGATCGACTTCGTCGACTCCATCGAGAAGCAGGGCTTCACGATCGACAACCCCAACGCGACCGGATCCTGCGCCTGCGGCGACAGCTTCCACTGAGACACCGACATACAACAGCCCCCGTCAGCGACGGGGGCTGTTGCCTTGTGGCCGTGCTGTCAGTAGAGGTCTAGCTCCATCGCGTTGGCCAGGCGCTGCGCGGCCTCGCTTATCCGGATCTCCCGCTTCGGCAGCTCGCGCGGGAAGTCCTCGAAGTGGATGCTGGGGGCCGGCTCGGTGGCCGCCTCGGCGGCCCGCGACAGGCGCCGTTCGAAGCCGAGGTTGCGACCCACTGCCTCGCAGTCGGCGCGCATCTCCGCCATGCTCGCCGCGTCGTCGTAGGCGAGGCGGTCCGGGTTCGGCGTCATGGGTTCGACCGTATTGGCTACTAGTGCGTATCCCCAGCCGTACCGATCGGTAGTCTTCCGTGCCGTGCCCACACAATCGTCCGGCTCGCTCCTCATCGCCGGCTCCATCGCCACCGACCACCTGATGACATTCGGCGGCAAGTTCGCCGACTCCCTGGTGGTGGAGCAGCTCGACAAGCTCTCGGTCTCGTTCCTCGTGGAGGACCTCGAGATCCGACGCGGCGGCGTGGCCCCCAACATGTGCTTCGGACTGGGCCGCCTCGGCCTGCGGCCGGTGCTGGTGGGGTCGGCCGGTGAGGACTTCACCGACTACCGGTCCTGGCTCGAGCGACACAACGTCGACTGCGACTCGGTGCTCATCTCCGAGAGCAAGCACACCGCCCGGTTCGTGTGCACCACCGACTCCACGATGGCGCAGTTCGCGTCGTTCTACCCCGGTGCGATGAGCGAGGCCCGGCTGATCGAGCTCGAGCCGATCGTCGCGCGCGTGGGGGAACCGACTTACGTGCTGATCGGCGCCGACGACCCCGAGGCGATGAAGCGACACACCGAGGAGTGTCGGCAGCGGGGCTACCCGTTCATCGCCGACTGCTCCCAGCAGCTGGCGTTCAGCGACGGGGAGTTGATCCGGGACCTGATCCACGGCGCGGCGATCCTGTTCTCCAACGAGTACGAGTTGCACATGATCGAGCAGAAGACCGGCTGGACCGCCGACGAGGTGCTGTCGCGGGTGGGTGTTCAGGTCACGACCCTCGGCAAGGACGGCGTCCGGATCCTGCGTCAGGGCGAGCCCACAATCGAGGTCGCGGCTGCCAAGGACGTCACCGCCGTGGAGCCCACAGGAGTCGGCGATGCGTTCCGGGCCGGCTTCCTGGCCGCACTGAGCTGGGAGCTCGGACTCGAGCGTGCGGCTCAGGTCGGCGGCGCGCTGGCGGCGTACGTCGTCGAGACGGTGGGCACCCAGGAGTACGACTTCACGCCGGGCGAGTTCGTCGCCCGGATCGAGAAGTCCTTCGGCGCCGAGGCCGCCGCCGAAGTGGCTGCCCACGTGGGCTAGGGGCTCAGGAGAGACGGCGTACGAGGAACCGGGGGACGCCGTCGTCGGCGATGTCCTCGCCGACGTACTCCTGCTCGCGCATCCGGCACCACGCGGAAACGTCGTGCCGTGCGGCGGAGTCGTCGGCAACCACCGCGATCATCTCGCCGATCTCGACGTCGATGATCCGCCGGCCCAGCTCGATGACCGGCATCGGGCACACCTGGCCGCGGCAGTCCAGCTCCAACGAAGGGCCCTCTGGGGTGTTCACAGGTCGTGCTCCGATCTGATCTCGGCGACGACATCGGGCAGCGCGGCACAGAACGCGTCGACCTCGGCGTCGGTGGTTTCTCGGGTCAGGGACACTCGGACGTTGCCGTGGGTCAGCGCGCCCATCGCGGCCAGCACGTGGCTGGGCTCCAGCGTTGACGCGGTGCATGCCGATCCACTGGCGACGCCGTAACCGCGCCGGTCCAGGGCCTGCACGATCTGCTCGCCGTTGACGTAGAGGCAGGAGAACGTCACCAGGTGAGGGAGTCGGTCGACCGGGTCGCCGACCACCTCGGTGTCCGGGACCGCTGCGGCGGCGGCGCGGATCCGTTCGACCATCGCGAATTGACGAGCGTTGACCTCCGCACGCTCGGAGACCACGGCCTGAAGGGCTGCGGCCGCAGCGAGCGCGGCCGGAATGTTCTCGAAGCCGGTACTGCGTTCGTCCGCGCGGTCGTCGGCGGGCAACGGGTTGACCCAGCGCGTGCCCTTGCGAACCAGCAGGACGCCGACCCCCGCCGGCCCGCCCCACTTGTGTGCGGACCCCGCGGCAGCGGCCCAACCTCCCGGCAGCGGCAGCCGGCCCATCGAGGCGCACGCGTCGACGAAGAGCGGGACGCCGCCGGAGTGGGCGTCCACCGGCTGAAGGGTGCCGACCTCGTGGTTGGCCGACTGAAGGGCGACGACGCCGGCATCGGGGAGCGGCCCCTCGACGCGGCCTGCCCGGTCCACCGGCACGGACACGGACTCGCCCTGCCACCACTCCAGTGCGTGCAGTACGGCGGAGTGCTCGACCGCCGAGTGCGCCACCCGCTGAGCCTGGCTGGCGCGCAGCATGCCGAGCAGGCCCCGGTGCACGGCGTCGGTGCCCGACGACGCGAACGACACCTCGTCCGCACGCACCCCGAGCGCCTCCGCGACCGCGGCCCGCGCGTTGTCGAGGATCAGCCGGGCGTTGCGGCCCGGACGGTGCAGGCGCCGGGGGTCGGCGTACCCCTGGTCGAGGGCCGCCAGGAACGCCTCCCGCGCCGCCGGGTGCAGCGGCTCGGAGGAGGCCGAGTCGAGGTAGCCCGCCGGATATCTTCACAAGCGCAACCTAACCGGTGACCCCATCCCTAGGACGAGCGCCGATTGGGCTAATGTTCGACCTGTCTGTGATCGCCTGAGAGGAAGGCTCGTTCGTGGGTCTGCAACTCCCTGCGCGCGGGGGTTCGGTGCGGCGTACTCGTCGCCTGTCCCCGCTAGCTCTGTCGAGTCTCGGCCTCCTCGTTCTCACGGGTTGCTCCGGTGCGGGAGAGCGCTTCGCGATGCCCGAGCCCGCGACCAAGGAAGGCGAGGGCATCCTGTCGCTGTGGCAGGGCGCCTGGATCGCCGCACTGGTCACCGGCGTCGTGGTCTGGGGCCTGATCTTCTACGCCTCGTGGAAGTTCCGGCGGCGGAGCGACGACGAGGTCCCGATCCAGACCCGCTACAACCTGCCGCTCGAGATCTTCTACACGATCTTCCCGATCATCATGGTGATCGTCTTCTTCGCGCACACCGTCAAGGTGCAGAACGACGTGCTCGACGACACAGGGACGCCGGACCACGAGATCGTCGTGGTCGGACAGCAGTGGTCCTGGACGTTCAACTACCCGCACGAGTCCGGTGAGAACGCCTACGTCTACGAGAGCGGCACCGCCAACATCGTCCCGACGCTGGTGATCCCGATCGGGGAGACTACCGAGTTCAAGCTGGTCTCCGCGGACGTCATCCACGACTTCGGGGTCCCGGGCTTCCTGATGAAGATGGACGTGATGCCCGGTCAGGACAACAGCTTCCGGGTCACACCCACCGAGATCGGCACCTACAAGGGCAAGTGCTACGAGCTCTGTGGCGTCTCGCACTCGCGGATGATCTTCAACGTCGACGTTGTCTCGCCTGAGGACTACGAAGCGCACCTCGATGAGCTGGCCAAGACGGGTAAGAACGGGCCCTCCGACGGCCCGCTGATCGGCGGCGAGTTCGTTCGCGAGCAGGTCGGCATCGACGATCCCACGCACGAGGAGGAGTCCGAGTGACCGCCACCGCCACGCCCACCACCGACGTCACCGGCCGCAAGCCGCTGGGCCAGCGGATCGTCAAGGTCCTCACCACCACCGACCACAAGGTGATCGGCAACCTCTACCTCGCCACGTCGTTCGCCTGGTTCCTGATCGCCGGTCTGATGGCGATGCTGATGCGTTCTGAGCTCGCCTTCCCGGGCAACCAGGTCGTCAACGACGAGTTGTTCAACCAGCTCTTCACGATGCACGGCACGATCATGCTGCTGCTGTTTGCCACGCCGCTGTTCTTCGGCTTCGGCAACGCGGTGATGCCGCTGCAGATCGGCGCGCCCGACGTGGCGTTCCCGCGGCTCAACATGCTGAGCTACTGGCTGTTCCTGTTCGGCGGCATCATCGCCGGCTCCGGATTCCTGACCCCGCAGGGCGCGGCCGACTTCGGCTGGTTCGCCTATACGCCGCTGTCCGATGCGACCCGGTCGCCGGGAGTCGGCGGAGACCTGTGGGTCATGGGTCTCTGGATGGCCGGTCTCGGCACCATCCTCGGCGCGGTCAACTTCATCACCACGATCATCTGCATGCGCGCACCCGGCATGACGATGTTCCGGATGCCCATCTTCGTGTGGAACACGCTGGTCACCAGCCTGCTGGTGCTGATCGCGTTCCCGGTGCTGGCCGGCGCGCTGCTCTCGCTGGAGGCCGACCGCCAGATCGGCGCCCACGTGTTCGACACCTCGCACGGCGGCGCGATCCTCTGGCAACACCTGTTCTGGTTCTTCGGCCATCCAGAGGTCTACATCATCGCTCTGCCATTTTTCGGCATCGTGACCGAGATCCTGCCGGTCTTCAGTCGAAAACCGATCTTCGGCTACATCGGCCTGGTCGGCGCGACGCTCGGCATCGCGATCCTCTCGGTGGCGGTCTGGGCGCACCACATGTTCGTCACCGGCGCCGTCAACCTGCCGTTCTTCTCCGGAATGACGTTCCTGATCGCCGTTCCGACAGGCGTCAAGTTCTTCAACTGGATAGGCACTATGTGGGGGGGATCTCTGTCCTTTGACACCCCCATGCTGTGGTCCGTCGGGTTCCTGACGACGTTCCTGTTCGGTGGCCTGACCGGCATCATCCTGGCCTCGCCACCGCTGGACTTCCACGTCTCGGACTCCTACTTCGTGGTCGCCCACTTCCACTACGTCGTGTTCGGCACCGTGGTGTTCGCGATGTTCGCGGGCTTCTACTTCTGGTGGCCGAAGATGACCGGCCGAATGCTCGACGAGCGGCTCGGCAAGGTGCACTTCTGGCTGCTCTTCGTCGGCTTCCACACGACGTTCCTGGTCCAGCACTGGCTGGGCGTCGAGGGCATGCCGCGCCGGATCGTCGACTACCTCCCCGATGACGGCTTCACGACGCTGAACCAGGTGTCCACGATCGGGGCGTTCCTGCTCGGTGCGTCGACCCTGCCGTTCCTCTACAACGTCTACATCTCGCGCAACGCGCCCAAGGTCGAGGTCGACGACCCCTGGGGTTGGGGTCGGTCGCTCGAGTGGGCCACCAGCTGCCCGCCGCCACGACACAACTTCACCACGCTCCCGCGGATCCGCTCGGAGTCGCCGGCGTTCGACCTGCACCACCCGGAGGTGGCCGCGATCGAGCTCGACCAGAATCCTGCCGCAGCTGAGGGAAAGTTCGCTGACGCGCCGGACATGGAGGGTCGAGACACCCTGGTCGAGGAGCGTATCGAGACCGAGACGGACAAGACGGACACCGACACCGAGGGGGATGACCGATGAAGGCCGAGGCCTGGATTTTCGCCTCCTGCACCGTCTTCTTCGTGCTGGTGACGCCGGCGTACTGGTTCGTCACCGACGGGGGCGACACCGGCGCCGACTGGACCGGCACCTCGGCCCTGACCATGACCACCCTGCTGGCGGCCATGATGACGCTCTACCTCGGGTTCCACGCCAAGAAGATGGATCCGCGTCCCGAGGACCGCAAGGACGGTGAGATCGCCGACGGAGCGGGGGAGCTGGGCTTCTTCCCGCCGTACTCGTGGTGGCCGCTGTGGTGCGGCCTGACGCTCGCGGTGATGGTTTTCGGGATCGCGGCGGGCGCCTGGTGGCTGTTCATCATTGGCACTGGTCTGGGCGCGCTGGCGCTCAGCGGGCTGGTTTTCGAGTACTACCGGGGTGAGCACGCTCACTGATCCGCCGGCTGTGACGCTTGCGACGTCGACAGGATGCGGGCTCCTGCCCAGCCAGCAGTTACCCTGGAAATGCGGCCGATAAGGCTGCGCAGCGGATCTTGTGACGTCTCCAGGGAGTTCATCCATGCCTGTTCGGCCTGCCCGTATTGCCGGTGCGACCGCACTCGCCCTGGCCTGCCTCATGCTCGCTTCGTGCGACGCCGACTCGATGATGTCCGGCGGCTCCGACGAGTCTGACTCCGCCGACGGGACCACCCCGGCGTCGGCTCCGGAGACGGTGGCCGAGCTCGGCACCAACCTCCCCAAGAACAAGAACTCGGTCCCCGTCGACACCCTCCTCGAGGTGACCGCCAAGGACGCGACGCTGCGCAGCGTCAAGGTCACCTCCGCCGCCGGCGACGTACCCGGTGAGGTTTCTGTCGACGGGTCCACGTGGACCGCGGGCGACCGGCTCGAGCCGGGCACGACGTACGCGATGACGACCGTGGCCGACGACGACAACGGCGAAGAGGTCCGCGTCCGCAAGGCGTTCACCACGCAGGCGCTGACCCTCGACGAGCAGACCTACCCGTCGCTTGCTCCTCTTGAAGGAGAGACGGTCGGTGTCGGCATGCCGGTCATCGTCACCTTCGACGTACCGGTGAACGACCGGGTCGAGTTCGAGAAGAACATGACGGTGACCTCGAAACCCGCCCAGCCGGGCTCCTGGTACTGGCTCAGCGACAACGAAGCGCACTGGCGCCCCAAGGCCTACTGGAAGGCCGGCACCGACGTCAGCGTCGACATCGACGTCAACGGCGTCGCCGCCGGCAACGGTGTCTACGGCCAGGAGGACCGCGAGGTCGACTTCGAGATCGGCGATGCCCACATCTACCGAGTCGACATGCAGACGCACCAGATGAGGGTGCTCTCCAACGGCAAGCTGCTGCGCACCATCCCGATCACCACCGGCGAGCAGCCGGAATTCACCACACGCTCCGGCATCAAGGTGATCATGGAGAAGTTCGACAGCAAGCGAATGAACTCCGAGACGGTCGGCATCACCGGCGAGGACGCCTACGACATCGACAACGTCCAGTGGGCGATGCGGGTCACCAACTCCGGTGAGTTCATTCACGCCGCCCCGTGGTCGGTCGGCAGCCAGGGCTACGCCAACGTCTCCCACGGCTGCACCGGCATGAGCACTGAGAACGCCGGCTGGCTCTACGCCATGAGCATCCGCGGCGACGTCGTCGAGTACACCGGCACCGGCCGCTCCATCGAGCCCGGCAACGGCTACTCCGACTGGAATGTCGACTACTCCGAGTACAAGAAGGGCTCCGCCCTCAGCTAGTACGTCGACGGGCGCGGGGTGGCGGTGACTTGGTTACCGAGCTTCTGCGCTGGACGGTAACCAAGTCACCGCCAGTCTGCCCGCCGACGGTAGTCCTTCTGGCCAACGGCGGTGGTGACCGACAGGAAGAGCGTCCGCCAGTGGTCCCCGAAGGCCGGCGCTGGGCCGTCGTACCCACGGGCCAGGAGCTCACGATGAATCTCAGCCACCAGGGACTTGGGGCGACGGAGTCGCTCCTTGGTCACCTGGACATAGCGCACCTCTTCTCGGCGATACGCCGCGTATCGGTCAATGTCTCCGACGTACTGCGACCGATCTTCCTGGTGCTGACTACCCTCGTACTCAACCACCACACGCTCAGCGCGATAGAGCAGGTCGGGCGTCAAGATCAGGCCCTCGCCCAGCTCAAACGAGCGGTTGACCTCGGGGGACGGGAGGCCGGCGAAGCTGAGAACGGCGCGCGTCTCCGACTCTGGGAGCGAGCGTGACTCGGCGACCAGGTGGTCGAGGATCCAGATCGCTTCGTCGGCGCCGTCCCGCCAGATCTGAGCGAGTGCGAGGTCGCGGATGCTGCGCTGGGTCGTGTCGGTGTTGCGCAGCAACCAGTCGCCGACCTTGATCGCGTCGATCACTCGTGCGCGTGAGCAGTAGGCGATGAAGGCGGCAGACAGGGTGACGCCGAGCGCGTCGGTGGGAGGCATCTTCAGGGTTCTATGGAGGAAGATGCCGTCGATGGCGATGTGGTGGTCCCGGGCGACGACACATCGCAGCGGACGCACGGGGCCATAGTCGAGGCCTGCCGCCTGGATGCGGGTGATTCCGGTCAGCTGAGCGTCATCCGGAAGGGCCAGGCGTGCGGCTCTCATCCAGTCCGCTGCTGTCATCTCGTAGTCGACGTGTCGGTGCACACGGGGGAAGAGCTGGACGAACCTCTTACCCATCAGCATCCGCGCGCTGACGCCTGCCAGCTTGGCGTGGCTGTGGGTGAAAGGACCGTTGAGCAACGAGGAGGGGATCGGCTTCATGGCGCCGATTCCACGGCGGATGACGTTGCCCTGCTGGCGCGGGGCCCGCACCTGTGGAGGGGTCCTGGAGCGCGGCGCCCGGGGGACGGTTACGGGGGGCTCGCGGTGACCTGGTTACCGTCCCCGGCTCGGGAACGGTAACCAGGTCACCGCCAGGTGGCGCTCACTCAGTGGTCGCCGCGGAGGGTTTCGCCTTCTACGGCGTGGTGGCCGTCGAACTGGTGGCCGTCGGCGGGTACGCCGTCCATTGCCGCCTGGAGCTCGTGCTCCTCGTCGGCGTGGTGGTGGCCCTCTTCGAGCTCCTCGCGGGTCGGCTTCTGGACGTTGTCGGCGAACCACAGCTGCGACACCTTGGCGCGGATCGCATTGAGCTGTCCGTTGGGGGCGGCGACGCCGTTGTCGTCGGCATCGGCCTCGGGTGAGTAGACCTCGTCTCGGTCCCGTGCCGTGAGCGTGTAGGCGCTGGAGTCGCTGATGGGCAGGTGCTTCTCGCTGTAGCCACCCTCGGGAGACCGCATGATGATGCCGGTCTCGTAGCCATGCAGGAGCTTCTCCTGGTCGTGACGCTGCAAGGAGATGCACCATCGACGCGTGATGATGAACGCGATCAGTGGCGCTAGGAAGACCGCGGCTCTGAGGAAGTACGTGATCTGGTTGATGCTCAGATGCAGCGTGATCGCGATGATGTCGTTGCCGCCAGCGACCCAGGACATCGCGTAGAAGGTCATCAGCGAGACCATCACGGCGGTACGGGTCGGCGCGTCACGCGGGCGCTGCAGCAGGTGATGCTCGCGCTTGTCACCGGTGATCCAGGCCTCCAGGAACGGCAGCATCGCCAGGACACCGATCATCAGCGGCGGTGCTATCAGGATCGGGAGCATGATGTTCCACGAAACCGTGTGACCCCACAGATGCGTCTCCCACGCGGGGATGATGCGGAGCAGGCCGTCCGGCCAGCCCATGTACCAGTCGGGCTGGGAGCCGGCTGTCACCTTCGTCGGGTCGTAGGGGCCGTACTTCCACACCGGGTTGATGGTGAACAAGGCGCCCATGAGAGCGGTGACACCGAAGACGATGAAGAAGAACCCGCCCGCCTTGGCCATGTAGACCGGGAGCAGGGGGTAGCCGACGACGTTCTGCTCGGTGCGACCCGGCCCGGGCCACTGGGTGTGCTTGTGGAACACGAGCAGCAGCATGTGGGCGGCAATCAGTGCTAGCAGGATGCCGGGGATGAGCAGCACGTGCACGATGAAGAACCTCGGGATGATCGTGTCGCCCGGGAACTCGCCGCCGAACACCGCCATCGACATGTAGCTGCCGACCACGGGGCTGGCTTTCATGAAGCCGTCCGCGGCCCGAACGCCCGTGCCGGAGAGCAGGTCATCGGGGAGCGAGTAGCCGGTGAAGCCCTCGATGGTGCCCAGGAGCAGCAGCAGGCACCCGATCACCCAGTTGAGCTCACGCGGCTTGCGGAACGCACCCGTGAAGAACACCCGAAGCAGGTGGATCATCATCGCCGCGATGAAGATCATCGCCGACCAGTGGTGCATCTGCCTCATCAGCAGCCCACCGCGTACGTCGAAAGAGATGTCGAGGCTGGATGCGAACGCCTGAGACATGTGTACGCCGCGCAGCGGGGCGTAGGAGCCCTCGTAGGTGGTCTCCGCCATGCTCGGGTCGAACCACAGCGTCAGGAACGTGCCGGTGAGCAGCAGGATCACGAAGCTCCACAGCGCGATCTCGCCCAGCATGAACGACCAGTGGTCGGGGAAGACCTTGCGCAGCTGCTTCTTCATCGCGGTGCCGAGGCCGAGCCGCTCGTCGGCCCAGTTGGCGACGATGCCGGCCCGGTTGGGCTTCTCGCCGGTGGCCGGGGTCGTGCTGTTGCTGTCGGCCACCTTGCTGGTGTCAACGGTCAAAGTAGTCACGCTCCCAGAAGCTCGGACCAACCGGTTCCACGAAGTCGCTGGCCGCGACCAGATAGCCCTCGTCGTCCACTTCCAACTGTAGCTGCGGGAGTGGTCGACCGGCTGGGCCGAAGATCACATTGCCGGAGTCGGCGAGGTCGAACGTCGACTGGTGGCAGGGGCAGAGCAGGTGATGCGTCTGCCGCTCGTTCAGCGAGATCGGGCAGCCGACGTGGGTGCAGATCTTGGAGTAGGCGACGATGCCGTCGACGTCCCAGTTGTCCCGGCCCTTGGCTGGCTTGATGTCACCGGGCTCCATGCGCAGCAGGATCAGTGCCGCCTTGGACTTCTCCACCTGAAGGTGGTGACCCTCGACGTCGCCGGGGTCGATCCCGTATCGCTCGGGGTCGTAGAACCCGTGTGGAACGCAGTTGACCAGGTCGCCGATCTCGAGATCGGAGGCCAGGATCGGGGTGCCGATCGTGTCGCGGGCGACCCGCATTTTCGGCAGATCCGTGCCGTCCGTTCGGCCCCAGAGGGTGTGGTAGAACTGGTCGACGTCGTAGCTGCCGGTGTTGAGTTCCTTGAGTAACACGATGGCCGGCAACCCAACCAGTCCGAGCGCACCGAGCAGCGAGTTGCGCACCAGCGGCCGCCGAGCGATGCCGGACTCCTCGGTGCCGGTCGACAGCGCGGTGAGCGTCGTCTCGCGGTCCTCGTCAGGGGAGCGGGCGGTGTGCCGCATCTCGACGATCTCATGGTCGCCCATCAGCTTGCGGGCCCACTGGATCACGCCGATGCCGATGCTCAGCAGCGAGAACGCCAGGGCAAGACCGAGGGAGAGGTTGACGGCCTCGAAGCCGGCGAACGTGTCACCGTCGTCGACGACGACGAACGCCACGACGAACAGCACCGCGAACAGGCTGGACGCACCGAACCAGGCAGCCACCTGACGTTCGGCTCGCTTCTCGGCCACCGGGTCGACATCTGTCGGCCGCCAAGTGTGGGCCGGCAGGCCCGGGTTGGCGATCGGCTCCTCGACCGGGAGGGCCGGCAGGTTGTCGTCGTGGGCGTCGCTCACGCGTCCACTCCCTTGCTCTGTTGCTTGTTGGAGCGCGTTGAGTGAGAGGCGATCCAGACGGCGAACCCGACGCACAGGCCGATGCCGACGAGCCAGCCCCACAGGCCCTCGGCCACCGGTCCGAGGCCGCCGGATCCCCACCCGCCTTGGTTGGGCTGCTCATCGAGCTCGTTGAGGTAGGCGATCACGTCCCGCTTGGCGTCGGGGGGCAGGTTGCCGTTGGAGAACGTGTCCATCGACTGCGGCCCGGTGAGCATCGCTTCGTAGATGTGTTTGGGGTCGACGCCGCGGATCTTGGGCGCCTGGCCGCCGCGCGGCATCGCGCCGCCGGAGCCCTCGAAGTTGTGGCAGGCGGTGCAGTTGCTCAGGAAGATCTGGCCACCCCGCACGATGGAGGCCTCGCGGGCCTCGGCCCGCTCTTCGCCCTCGAGGCCCTCACTGTCGAGGTAGGCGTCGAGGTCGTAGTCGATCGGCTCGGGGATCGCCGGACCGGTGCCGAGCGAAGCGACGTACGCCGCCAGCGCGGCCGTCTCCTCCTCGTCGAAGACCGGCGTCTTCCGCGGCGCTTGGGCGCCCGGCTGCTGCAGCGGCATCCGGCCGGTGCTGACCTGGAAGTCGACCGCCGCGGCGCCGACGTCGGTCAGCGGAGGACCGAAGTTGTCGCCGTCCTTGGTGAGGATGCCCTCGCCGGTCTGGCCGTGGCAGAAGGAGCAGCTCACCAGGAACAGCTCGCGGCCCTCCTTGATCAGCTCCTCGTTGCTCTCGGCCTTGCCGGCCTGAGCGGGCGCGAAGGAGGCATAGAGCCCGCCGGTGACCAGCAGGCCGAGCAGCAGGACCACGAGTCCGGCGAGAGGACCACGCCGATGCCGCGAGAGTCGACCGGCGGAGCGGTTCAGAAGACGCACATCTTGTCCTTGCGGGTCGGGTAGTCGGCTACTTGATCAGGTAGATGGTCGCGAACAAGCCGATCCACACCACGTCGACGAAGTGCCAGTAATAGGACACGACGATGGCGCTGACGGCCTGCTCGTGGGTGAACTTGCGCGCGATATAGGTGCGGCCCAGGACGAACAGGAACGCGATCAGGCCGCCGGTGACGTGGATACCGTGGAACCCGGTGGTGAGGTAGAACATCGTGCCGTAGGCCGACGCCGGAATCGTGACGCCCTCGTGGATCAGCTCGGCGTACTCCAGCGCCTGGCCGCCGATGAAGATGGCACCCATGACGTAGGTCAGGATGAACCACTCGCGCAGGCCCCAGCCGCCCACGTTGAGAACCGATCCCTTGCGGCCCACCTGGCCGCGCTCCGCGGCGAACACGCCCATCTGGCAGGTCAGCGACGACAGCACCAGGATCGTGGTGTTGACCGCGGCGAACGGAACGTTGAGCAGCTCGGTGTTCTGGAGCCACAGATCTTCGCTCACCGAGCGGATCGTGAAGTACGCAGCGAACAGGGCCGCGAAGAACATCAGCTCACTGGACAGCCAGATGATGGTCCCGACCGCGACCATGCTCGGACGGTCATGGTGCCCATGCAGGCGGGAGGCCGGGATGGTTGCTGTGGTCGCCACGGGCGTCATTATGTCGTGAGACGTCCCTGAGGGCACCCCGACCCCCCAGCATGGGCAGTTCTAAAGTTCACACCGTGTCCGGAGGCCCGATTCTGATCGCCGTGAGCGCAGTGACTGCGCTTCCGGAGCCGTCCTTGGGCGAGTTCTTCGCGCAGTGGCAGCTGGCGCCGCTTCCGCTGGTCGTGACCGTGTGGGCGACCGGCCTCTACCTCATCGGCGTGCGCAAGCTGCGCCGCCGCGGCGACGACTGGCCGGTCGGGCGGACGCTGGCGTTCGTCGGCCTCGGGATGGGGTCGTTCTACGTCGCCACGTCGTCCGGTCTGGCGGCGTACGACACGACGCTGCTGAGCGTCCACATGGTCCAGCACATGGTGCTCTCGATGGTGGTGCCGCTGGCGCTCGCGCTGGGCGCTCCGGTGACGCTGGCGCTGCGCACGCTGCCTGCGTCCCCACGGCGCTGGCTGCTCCGACTCCTGCACTCGCGGCTGGCGAAGGTGCTGTCGTTCCCGCCCCTGGCGTTCCTCCTGTACGTCGTGTCGCCCTGGGCGCTCTACTTCTCCGGCTGGTACGACGCCTCGCTCGAGTCGCTGTACGTCCACGAGCTGATGCACGTGCACCTGGTCCTGGTCGGCTCGCTGTTCTTCTGGCCGCTGGTGGGCGTCGACCCGGTGCCGGGCCGGGTCGGCTATCCGTTCCGGGTGCTGCTGACGGCGCTGACGTTGCCGTTCCACGCCTTCCTCGGCGTCACGATCATGGGACAGAAGGCGCTGCTCGGCGGCGACTGGTACCCCTCGCTGCACGAGGGGCCGATGAGCGCCTGGCTGCCCGACCCCGCGGACGACCAGAACCTCGCCGGCGGGATCCTGTGGGGCGCCGGCGACCTGGTCGGCCTGACCTTCTTCGCGGTGCTGTTCGTCCAGTGGGTGCGTTCGTCGATGAGCGAGGCCCGCCGCGAGGACCGGCGGCTCGACCTGCTGGAGGCCCGCGAGCGCGCCGAGGAGGAACGCCACCGGTAGCATCGCGCGGGTGAGCGACTCGAAGCCCCTGAAGGTGCTCGTCTACAGCGACGACGTCACCGTGCGCCAGCAGGTGATCCTCGCGCTGGGGCGGCGTCCCCACCCGGACCTGCCCGAGCTCACGTACGTCGAGGTCGCCACCGAGCCGGTCGTCATCACCAACATGGACGCCGGTGGGATCGACCTGGCCATCCTGGACGGCGAGGCGGTTCCGGCGGGCGGCATGGGCATCGCCAAGCAGCTGAAGGACGAGATCTACCGCTGCCCGCCGATCTTGGTGCTGACCGGTCGGCCGCAGGACGCCTGGCTGGCCACCTGGTCGCGGGCCGAGGCCGCCGTACCCCACCCGCTCGACCCGATCCAGCTCTCGGAGGCCGTGGTCTCCCTGCTCAGGTCGCGCGTCCCGGCGCGATCCGGCGGTTGAGCGTCCGCAGCTGGCCAGACGTGCTCGGGTCGCTCGTCGCCGGCACCGACCTGACCGCCCAGCAGACCGCGTGGGCGATGGGCGAGATCCTCTCCGGAGAGGCGACCCCGTCGCAGATCTCCGGTTTTGCCGTCGCGCTGCGCGCCAAGGGCGAGACGATCGACGAGCTGACCGGCCTGGTCGAGGCGATGTATGCCGTCTCGACGCCGATCGAGGTTCCCGGCCGGGTGCTCGACGTCGTCGGCACCGGCGGCGACCGGTCGATGTCGGTCAACATCTCGACGATGGCCGCGATCGTCGCCGCCGGCGCGGGACCGAGGGTGGTCAAGCACGGCAACCGCTCCGCCTCGTCGAAGGCCGGGTCCGCCGACGTACTCGAGGCCCTGGGTATCCGGCTGGACCTGCCCGCCGACCGGGTCTCCGCCGTCGCGGTCGAGGCCGGCATCACCTTCTGCTTCGCCGCTGCGTTTCACCCTGCGCTCCGGCACGCCGCGGTGCCACGTCGCGAGCTCGGCATCGGCACCACGTTCAACTTCCTCGGCCCGCTGGCCAACCCGGTCAAGCCCGCCGCGCAGGCGATCGGCTGCGCCGACATCCGGATGGCGCCGGTGATGGCCGGCGTGTTCGCGCGCCGCGGGGTCGACGCCTGGGTGTTCCGCGGTGACGACGGCCTCGACGAGCTCACCATCACCGGCACCTCGTCGCTGTGGGTGGCCCACGAGGGAGAGGTGACGACGTCGACCATCGATCCCCAGGAGTTCGGGATCGCGCTGGCGCCCGTGGACGCGCTGCGGGGCGGCGACGTGGAGCACAACGCCGACGTCGTACGCCGGCTGCTCGCCGGTGAGACCGGCCCGGTGCGGGACGCCGTACTCCTCAACGCGGGGGCGGCGCTGGCCGTGCACGACGCGCCGGGAACCCAGGTGCCCGAGGCGCTGGCTGCCGGAATCGCGAGGGCCACCGACGCCGTCGACTCCGGGGCCGCGGGCGCGACCCTCGAGCGCTGGATCGCCGCAGCTTCGGCCTAGGTCACAGCTCCAGGACGTAGTGGTCCCCGGACCGGGTGAACCCGACCTTCGGGTAGTAGGGGTCGACCATGCCCGGCGGTGTGACCACCCGGCGGAAGCCGCGCTCGCGGAGCACCCCGCTGCGGCGCCACACGAACTCGCCGGGGGCGAAGTCGCGGTACCTCGGCGTGACGTAGTCGAGCTGCACGTGCGCGACCTCGCCCTCGCACCGCAGGAGCACCACGCCCACCGTCTCGTCGCCCTTGACCACTACAAACGCGTGGCTCTCGGACCGGCTCGGCTGCCAGTCGAGGTCGGGCTGGAACCGGGCGATGTCGTCGCGATGGTTGTTGAGGATGTGCTGGAGGTACTTGCTCTCCGGGCGTACCTCGATCACCTCGAAGATCAGTTCGTCATGCTTCTGGCTCAGGAGCTGGAAGATCTTGACCGTGTTGATCAGCGCCAGCACGCCGTTCATCGCCACCAGCGGCCACACCTCGATGACCACGTTGAACACCAGCAGGATGGTCGAGGCGACCAGGTTGAGCGCGCGTAGCCGCAGCAGGCGAGTCTGCAGGATCGAGTAGACGAGCAGGGCGCTGCCGCTCCACCCGAGGACGTCGTTCCAATGGTCGCCTAGCCAGTTCACATGCGGACGCTAGCGCGTGCCGGGCGACTTCCCGGGTTCGCCGGATCCCGTGCCGCGTGCCCCCTACTCTCGATGCAGTCGAGGAATGGGGCTTTCGATGTCGAGACCTGCGCGGATGGCCATCGGCGGCCTGCTCGTTTTCGGGCTGCTTGCGTTCGGCACCGCCGCACCCGGGACCCCTCTCCAGCGAGCCGGCGGCTCGCTCCAGGTGAGCCCGAGCGTCTACGTCGCCGGGCAGAAGATGACGTTCGCCGGATCCCTCGGAAGCGGCAGCAAGCCGATCAAGCTTCAGTTCCACATGAACCGGCCCGGCGACGCATGGACCGATGTCGTGGGATTCCGCGGGCGCACCGATTCGTCGGGGAGATTCAAGTTCACCCATCCGGCGCCGGCGATGTGGGGGATCAGCTACCGCGTCGCGTCCGGCCGCCAGGCCACCTCGTCACACTTGTTCCGGGCTCGGGGTCAGGAAGTCGTGCTCTCGGTCGGATCCGACAACACGGCGGTCGCGGGCGACCCGTTCACTATCGATGTCGACACCAGCCCAAGGCTCCCGGGCCGTCAGGATCTGCCCCCGCCGGTCATCGAGGGCCGCACGATCACCCTCCAGAAGCGGGTCAATGGCAACCGGTGGCAGACCATCACCACCGCACTCACCGACAGCAGCGGGAAGGTGCACTTCCCGCAGACCGTGATCGACCCGGGCACCGTGGTCTACCGGGCGCGCGAGGAGGACTGGACCAAGAATGGCGACCAGATCGGCTGGTTCCCGTCCTTCCCGACGTACGTCGAGGTCCTGACCAGCCCGCGCCCCACTTCGCGGGTGCCGGCATCACCGCTGACCGAGGCATGGCCGGTCCTGGCTGCCGGCGGTTCGCCCAACGCCAGCTCGCGCTACGGCTGGGGCGCGACGATCTACGACTTCGCGTGGGAGTACGGCGAGTCGCTCACCAGCAAGCCGTTCAAGGGCACCAACCGCAAGGGCCGCTGGATCGATGCCTCAACCGGGTCCGGCCGGGCCAGCCACAACAACGGTGGCCTGGGACTGGACAGCCAGCGCGTCAACGGGGGGTCAGGCGACTTCGGCACGACCTCGGCCACGCTGACCGGAAACCCCCAGAAGTACGGCCGCTGGGAGATCCGGTTGCGCTCCTGGTCACGGGAGAGCTCGGCGGAGGACTACCGCGTGAAGATCGAGCTGGTCCCGGATCGCGCCGCGGACTATCGCTGCGGCGCCCAGAACATCACGATCGCCGACTACGGCATCCACACGCCCGCCGTAAGGGTCGGCGTGAACTCGCGCAGCAAGAACCGTTCCTGGACCTACACCAAGAAGAGGGTCTCGCTCGCCGACGTCAGCCACAACTACGCGGTCGAGGTCGCCAAGGACCACATCACGTGGTACCTCGACGGCGCACCGATCGCCACCGTCAAGAGCCGGGCCGCGGTCTCCGACGTACCGATGACCCTGCGGGTCAGCCTGCAGGGCAAGGGAACGACGACCGAGATGAACCGGACCCGGGCGATCTTCGACTGGATGCGTGCCTGGCCGATCGACACCGGTCGCCGGGTCACCAGCGGCCACAAGATGGCGGCCGGCACCCACAGCGCCTCCTGCTGACAGCAAGTTCGCTGGTCGAGTAGCGCGAGCGACGAAGGAGCGAGCGCGTACCGAGACCATAGGGCCTCGGGTCAGGCGATCGTCTCGCGGTCGTGCAGCTCCGCCTCCAGCAGCGCCTGCTTGCGGGCGAGCTCGACCATGCGGTCGCGCAGCTCGGTCATCCGCAGGTTCTGGGCGATGGTGACGAACAAGAAGGTCACGCACAGGGCGTAGACGACCAGGTCGGTGCCTCGCCCGACGCCCACGACGTTGGCGACCGCGGTGACGGCGCCGGGGAAGATCACACCGAGGACGCCGAGCAAGATCGCACCGAGAGCCAGCGACCGCCGCAGGAGCAGCCCCAGCGCGCTCGGTCGACCGTGCAGCAGCAGGTACGCCGCCGCGGCAAGGCCGGCGACCAGCATCAGCTTGATGATCACGACGCGGCCCGAAGCCGGTTCAGGGCGAGGTCGTAGACGATGTTGAGAGCGTTGTAGCCGCGTTGACCCTTGGCCCGGGAGTACTCGGTGTAGGTCACGGTCGTCGGGTGCTCGACGTAGGTCCAGCCTTCGCGGGCGATCACGCTCAGCACCTCGCTGGCGTGGGACATCCCGTGCAGCCGGAAGCCGAGCCGCTCCGCGGCGTCGCGCCGGAACACCCGAAGTCCGTTGTGCGCATCGGTGAGCTTCATGCCAGTCGTGGCGCGGGTGAACGTCACCGCCATCTTGAGCAGCGCCCGCCGGTGCCCGCTTGCCCCGCGCATGTCACCGAGGAACCGGGACCCGAGCACTACCTGAACACCGAGCTCCCCCGCGGTCGCCACCATCGACGCCGCGTCGGCGACCGAGTGCTGGCCGTCGGCGTCGAACGTCACGACGTACTCGGTCGCGGGGTTGCTCAGCGCCCGTCGGAGCCCGGTCTCGAGGGCCGCTCCCTGGCCCAGGTTGACCGGGTGCCGGACGACTTCGGCTCCGGCAGCGCGGGCGAGCCCTCCCGACTCATCCGCGCTGCCGTCGTCGACGCAAACGACGCGTCCGAACCGCTCCCTCACGGTTCGGACGACATCCCCGATCACGGCGGCCTCGTTGAACATCGGGATCACCACACAGGCACGCGCGAGCACCGGGTCGTGCTCCTTCGTGTTCTGCGGGTTCACGCGACACCTCGTCAAGTCGGCAGGATCGGTAGCTGCAAACTAGGACGCTCCGGACCCGAACGGGTGGGGTCCGGGCGAGGTATGACCGGGAGATGTACGGCGTAGTCATTTCGGACTAGACCCGGCCCACCGATCGTCCGAATGTGCGGCCCGGTCCTCCCAACGACCCTGAAAGCAGGGGTCAGCACGTCTAGCGTGAGGGAGTGCGGAATGCTGTCCGGGGGCCGGCCCTCGTCGTCGTGGGGATGCTGCTGCTTCAAGCAGCCTGGATCCTCACCGTTCCGCCGTTCCGGGGCAGCGACGAATTCGACCACGCGTTCCGGGCCGCGGCGGTGGCTCGGGGCCAATGGGTCGCCGGCGACGTGGCCGAGGACGGACGAGGACAGCTGGTCGCCGTCCCTGCGTCGATCGTCGAGGCCGCGCGCGCCCAATGTGAGTCCCGGGACTACACCGGACCCGACAACTGCTCGCCTGTCAGTGAGCTCCCCGGTGGTGAGGTCGAGATCGCGTCCGCCGCGTCGTCGTACCATCCGGCGTTCTACTGGGTGGTCGGAACCGCGGCGCTCCCGTTCGACGGAGCCGGGGCGTTGTACGCCATGCGAATCGTGACCGCCCTGCTCTCCTTGATGTTCGTAGCGCTGGCGGCGTGGGCGGTCGCAAAGCTGCCTGGCCGATGGCCGATGGCCGGCCTGGTCCTGGCCGTCACTCCGGTCTTCCTGTACTCGACGACCGTGGCCGCGCCGAATGGCGTCGAGATGAGCGCCGGCTTGGCTCTCTGGGGCACGTTGCTCGCCCTCATCGACGGTCGGGACAAGCGGACCGAGACCCGGTTGCTGTGGGGAGCGATCCTCTGCGCGGTCGTGCTCGGGACGCTCCGACTCCTGGGGCCGATGTTCATCCTGATGATCGTCGTGACCGTTGCCTCGCTGGACTGGGGCGCCGTCCGCGACGTGGTCAGCCGGCAGCGCCGCTCAGTCCTGGCCGGCTGCGCGCTGGTGGCGATGAGTGTCGCCGGTCAGGCACTGTGGATGTACGACTCAGTCGTCTCAGAAGTCACGAGTGAGGGAACCGAGAACCCTGCCACTTTCAACGGCGTGAACGTCATCGTCTGGCCGCTGCAGACCATTGCGGCCTTCCCTCTCCGCAACCAGGCCGGCGCGCCGGTCATCTACCCCGTAGTGCTGATCCTCGTGGGCGCGCTGCTGGCCGCCGCCTGGCGGCGCGGGTCGGTGCGCGCGAGGCTCGTGACCTTGGTGGCGCTGGCAGTGACGCTGGTCTTCCCCTACGTCTTCACGCTGGCGACGCTCGATTCGATCGGCAACATCTGGCAGGGACGCTATGTGCTTCCGTACGCCGTCGGGTTCCTGCTCCTAGCGGGCTACGCCCTCGGGAGTTTGCGCACCGGGGCCGGGCCGACGCCACGGGTGGTTGTTCCAGCGGCTGCCTCCTACGCGGTGGCGGTAGCGGCCTGCCTGATCAAGGTGCGGAACGATGAGCTCGAAGACAACCTTGCCTCGATCCAAGATGCGGCTTGGCACGCTCCTTCACCGTTCGTTCTCGCGACTCTCGTCGGTGTCGCATGCGCGTTATTCACGCTCGCCCTGGTGACCGAGCGCTCACCGGTGCTTTCAGCGACGTCGCCGCCGCTTTACGAGCCCACGGCCCAGCCGTGAGCGGTGGTCAGTGGCGGGCCCCCGAGCCGGCTGAGGCCGGGCGCGGCAACCTGGTAGAGGTGCCGGCATCGCTGGTGGATGCCGCTTACGACCAATGCGAACTGATGGGATATCCCGGTCCCGACAACTGCAAGGCAGTCCCGAACACCCCTGAGGGCAAGGTACTCGTCGCCTCGTCAGCCTCGGCCTATCCTCCAGGGTTCTATTGGATCGTAGGAACCCCTGCGAAGCCCTTCGAAGGTGCAGGGGCCCTCCACGCCGTACCCGGTTCTCCTAGCCGCCCTGTTCGCCATTCGATTGATCGGGCTCGGACCGGCAACCCGACGCCCCATGGCACCGACTGCGACCCTGCATCCGAGGACCGTGCGGTGTGATGCCCGAGCCGACGGTGTCGGTGCTGATGGCCGTCTATGCCGGAACACCTGCGCAGCAGCTGGCGGTGGCATTGGGCTCCGTCGTCAGTCAAACGCGACCCGCCGACGAGATCGTCGTCGTGGTCGATGGCCCGGTCTCGCGCGAGCACGAGGCAGTGTTGGCCGACTTCGGATCCGCGATCAAGCGAGTCGACCTGCCAAACAATGTCGGCCTCGGTCGCGCCCTGGAGGTAGGCCTGGCCGACTGTTCCGGCGACTGGATCGCCCGGGCGGACGCCGACGATGTCAACCGCCCTGATCGTCTTGAGTATCAGATCGCCGTCCTCGAGCGGACCGGAGCCGACGTGTGCTCCGCGAGCATGCAGGAGGTGGCCGGGCCGACGATGCAGGCCGTTGGCGTGCGTCGCAGCCCGAGTACGCACGACGAGTTCGCTCAGCGGATGCGCATGACGAACCCCGTCAACCACCCTGCGGTGGTGTTCCGTCGCCAGGCTGCGTTGAGTGCTGGCGGCTATCGGCACCTGCCCCTGCTAGAGGACTACGACCTATGGGCGCGGATGCTGCGTGACGGCGCGCGGTTCATCGGCGTCGACGAACCGCTCGTCACCTACCGGATCGACGGCATGCTGGATCGCCGTTCCGATCGCGCGCTGGCCGCCTCGGAGCGCCAGCTGCAGCGGAACCTGCGTGACTACGGATTGGTCGGCTGGCCCGTGACGTTGCGCAACACCGTGCTGCGCGGTGCGTACCGGCGGCTGCCCCCCCGCCTTCGCGCGCGTGCTTACGGCCTGCTGTTCCGCCGTACGGACGATGGCGGCGAGATCCGTGAGGCCCTGTGCGGAGCGGGAACCCTTGCGCTCGCCGCGGTCGTGGCCGCCGTACTCGGATGGCTCACTCTGCTGGTCGTCGCTCGCACTCTGGGGCCAGGCGAGTACGCAGACTTCTCGGTGGTGTGGTCCGTGTACTTCGGCGTCGCCGGCATTCTGATAGGACTGCAGCAGGAGACCACCCGCTCCCTGCTAACGGCCCGACGCGAGTCCCTGTCCCTGCAGATCGGACTCGTGGGTGCCGGTACCTGGGCGACGCTCACCGTCGTACTCGCAGCGGTGCTGGTGGCCGGGGTTGCCTTCGCTCTCAGCGGAGTCAGTGTCGATGACGTCGGCAACGCAGCTGGACCCGCATTGCTCGCCATCCCACTGCTCGCCGCCGCGATGATGGTCAACGGTGCCCTGGCTGCCGACGGTCGGTGGAACGCACTGGCCTGGCTGGCTCTGGGGGACCAGCTCGTCCGGTTCGGCGCTGTAATCCTCGTCGTACAACTGGCGCCCGGCGACGTCGCCTACGGCGTTGCGTTGGTGGCTGGCCTGGTCTGTTTCGTCCCGTTCATCGTGATCGGCTGGTCGCGCCTCCCGGAGGTCGGCGGCACCCGCTCCGGGTTCGTTGGTCGGTCCGCGGCGGCCATGGTCTCGTCGGGGTGCGCGAACGTGCTCGTGGTGGCCATTCCGGCGCTGATCACGGTGACAGGCGGCGGGTCCGACCGGGCCCGCGGAGTGCTCTTCGCCGCGATCCTGCTCACCCGGACTCCGGTGCTGCTCCTCGCCAACTCCGTGCGACCGGTCGTGGTAGGAGTCTTCGTGGCGAACCGGACCAGCCTACGACCCTGGACGCGGCGGATAGCTCCGCTGGTGGTGATCGCGACCGCAATCGCCGCGGCCGTCGGCTGGGCCGGAGGCCCATGGATGCTGCGGCTCCTGTTCGGGTCCGACTTCCGGGTCTCCGGGCTGCTGATGGCGGGCCTGGTGCTGGCGGCGGTCCTGATTCTCCTGCAGACCTGGACCGGCGTGGCGCTGGCGGCGATCGACCGGGATGTCGCCTCGACGGTCGGCTGGCTGGTGGCGGTCATCGTCGCCGTCTGCTGCCTACTGCTTCCCATGGGACTGGAGGAGCGCACACTCGTGGCGCTCCTGGTCGGACCAGGCATCGGGATCGCTATCCACCTCGTTGTCCTGGTGATGACACCCGCCGGCGAGCCTCGGCGCACATCCGCAGGAACATGAGGCGACCGGCGACGATCTTGGCCAGCGACCTCGGGGTCCCGGTGGTGTTGTCGGCATGGATGCGACGGTGGACGACCACCTGCTCGACGTGCGCGATCGAGTGCGACATCAGTCCGATGAGGGCCAGCCAGCCGTCGTGAAGCTCGTAGGCGGACTGCGGAAGCGGGAGCGCAGTTGGCAGCAAGTCACGGTGAATCGCCATCGCGCTGCCGTAGTAGGGCGCCTGGGAACCAGCCAGGCGCACGATCATTCGGAGCGGGTGACGTGACTGCGTGGCCGTTAGCCGCCAGAGACCGAATGCACCGCGCGGGCGGACGGATGCGCCGTCGCCGAGGCGAGTCACGTTGCCCGCGACGACATGGTGGTTGAGCAGCGCCCGCTGCATCACGGCCACGCGTCCGGGGGGCCAAACGTCGTCCTGGTCCGACAGGAAGATGTGCTCGCCTCGAGCCAGTCCTATCGACTCCTCGAACCGGCGCGCGTAGCCATGGTTGTCGCTACCTTCGACGAGCCGCACCCTCGGATCGTCGACGGCCCGGACCCGCACGACCGTGTCGTCATTCGAGGCGTCGTCGACGATGACGAGCTCGTCGTCGGAGCCAAGCTCCGCGAGGATCGACGTGATCTGTTCCACGATGTGCTGGGCGCCGTTGTACGCCGCCATGCAGACGCTCACCGATCCCAGCGCGGTCACTGGGTGTCGCGCTGCCACGCGCTGAGACGGGGACTGCGACCAGCTCTCTCGACCAGTGACCAATAGGGCCGGATCGCCGACTGGTACCGCTCGTCGGGAATCATCCGAGACAGGGAGCGCAATGGAAGCCGGGCCAGCTTGTGGGCCATCGGCATCAGCTGCCCGAGAGCCTGTACCCGATTCGTCTCCGGCAACCGCGCGGTGGCACACCCCGCCTCGGCCAGGCCCTTGCGAACACCGGCGAAGTACAGGTCGAAGCTCGTCGGGAGGTACCAGAACCGATGGTCGGCGAACAGATCCGCGAGCCGCAGTCGCTCATCGAAGTCGGCCCGAGTGAGATTGCGGTAGTAGTCGAGACCCTCGGCCTGCGTGCCCGGGCTGTCGTCGGCGCGGGTACGACGAGTGCCGTGCTCAGGACGACCACGCGAGGCGCAGGTGAACGCGACCAGACCACCCGGCCTGGTCATTCGGGTCATGTTGGTGAAGGTGTCGGCCCAGTGAGGGTCGTGCTCGAAGCACTCGCCGGAGATGGCCGCGTCGAAGCTGGCGTCCGGATGGTCGAGCTCGTGCCCATACCCGATCACGTCGACACCCGGGCCCTCGACAAGGTCGACACCGACATACTTCTGCGCTCCGCCGAAGATCCCGCGCACCGTGCCGTTGACGTCGTAGGAGCCGACCTCGAGCATCGCGCAACCGGTCAACAGGTCGGAGTTGGCCTCGGCCACAGCCTCGAAGAAGCCCAGTTGTTCGGGATGGCTCATCCTCAGTCGAGTCCCAGCGAGAACGCCGACTCCAGGTCGTGCCGTGAGTACGCGCGGAACGCAATGTGGGTCTCGGTCTCGAGGACTCCGTCGATCTTGTTGAGCTTGTCGGCCACCACGGCAGCGACATCGTCGTGGTCGCGCACCCGCACCATCGCGATCAGGTCGATCTGCCCGGTCACCGAGTAGACCTCGCTGATCCCGTCGAGCGCGGCGATCGCCTCGGCGACCTCCGGGATCCGGGCGACGTCGGCGTTCACGAACACGATGGCGGTGATCATGGGGCTGAGCGTAGTAGGGCAGGCACGGGGGTGAGGACCCGTTCGGTCTGCTCCGGCGTGGCCGCGCGGGCCACGTCGAGGTAGCGGGTGGCGCCGTTGACCGGGCAGGTCCACTCGCCGTCGATCTCGATCAGCCGGATCGAGGGTGACTCGAGCCAGCGAAGTATGCGCTCGCTCTCCTCGGCAGTGGCAGCCGGCAACGGGCCGGGGCTGGGGGTCACCGTCTCGGCAGTGGCCCGCAGCTCGGTCACGAACAGGTGGGCGTCGGCGCCGGGCGGGATCACCCCGGCCGCGGCGAGCCTGCCGAAGCGCACCACGTGAACCGCCCAGCGGCCGTTGTCCTCGCGCCGGGCAGCCACCACCTCGGGACAACGGGTCAGCGAGGTGAGTCGCTGGGTCCGGGCGGCTGCCCGGACGAACGCGGCCAGCCGGTCGCGGTGGACGCCTGCCTCCTCGAAGCGCTCGTCGGCCGCCAGCTTGGACATCCGGGCGTTGATCGCCTCGACCACGTCGTCGGGATGTCGCAACAGCGTCTCGCGCAGCTGGCGCACCATAGCGGCGTACGTGTGGGCGTCGACGCTGCCGTCACAGGGGGACAGGCAGCGGCCCATCTCCGCGAGGACGCAGGGCGAGCGCGATGGCCGGATGCCGAACCGGTCGGAGCACTGCCGGACGGGAAACGTGTCGTGGATGGCCGCCAGGCACTTCTCGGCGACCTTGCGGGAGGCGAACGGGCCGAGGTAGTCGGCGTCGTCGTCGAGCACCTTCTTGACCAGCGACAGCCGGGGCCAGGGTTCGCGGGTCAGCTTGACGAACGTGACCTTCTCGGGGAACCGCGAGCGCCGGTTGTAGCTGGGTTTGTGCTCGGCGATCAGGCGCAGCTCCCGGACCTCGGCCTCCAACGGCGTCGCGCACTCGATGCCGGTGACGGTGCTCGCCAGGCGCACCATCTCGCCGATCCGCGATCGCGACTCAGACGCGGTGAAGTAGGAGCGCACGCGCTTGCGCAGGTCGCGCGAGGTGCCGATGTAGAGGACTCGGGATCGGTCGTCCTTGAACAGGTAGACGCCGGGGGAGTGCGGCAGCCCGTCGGCCAGGTGCCGCTTTCGTCGCTGCGCCGCGCTGACCCGGGACGAGAACGTCTGCAGCTCCTCCAGGGTGTGGACGCCGAGGCTGCCGAGCCGCTCCATCAACCCGTGGAGCACGTCGACCGTCGCCCGCGCGTCGGCCAGCGCGCGGTGGTTGGGGGTCGTCGAGGAATGAAAGGCGCGAGCCAGCGACGAGAGCTTGCAGTTGGGGGCGTCGTCACGGGTGATCACCCGGCGCGCCACCTTGGCGGTGTCAACCACCTCGAACGCAGGCCAGGGCCGCTCCTGAAGCGTGGCGAAGTGCTTGAGGAAGCCGACATCGAACGGCGCGTTGTGCGCCACCAGCACGCACCCTGCGGCGAACTCCAGGAACGCGGGCAGCGTGGACTCGATGGGCGGAGCGTCGGCGACCATGGAGTTGCTGATGCCGGTGAGCACCGCGATGAAGGCCGGGATCTCGGTGTGCGGGTTGACCAGCGTCTGGAACTCGCCGAGGACCTCGCCACCACGGACCTTGACCGCGCCGATCTCGGTGATCATGCAGCCCTGCTGAGGTGAGCCGCCTGTGGTCTCGAGGTCGACGACACAGAACGTGATGTCACGCAACGGGCGGCCGATCTCATCGAAGCTGCGCTGCGACTCCCACCGCGACGCGGCTCGGGCCGCCATGCTCATGTCTCGCACGGTAGGTGGCCGCGCCGACAGGTCGGCGGAGGCACGCCTAGGCTGTCGCCCCGTGAGTGCTTCCCTGCCCGACGAGACCCAGCGCTGGCGATGCGCCGGATGCGGCAACCTGACCAGGTTCGACGTGACCCGGTACTCGACGTACGACCGAGTACTGGCACTTCGACCTGGCCGGCGATCACCGGGTCGAGGAGACCGAGGTCCGCGAGCAGTCGGTCGACGAGGTGAAGTGCCGCTGGTGCGATCGCACCGACGCGATCGAGCTGGTGTCGCGGGTGGACGCCCCGCTCGCGGAGGATCCGGCGGCGGACTGAGCAGTGTCGGTGGTCGCTGTCAGCATCAGTGGCATGACGACGAGGATCGACTGCGACACCTGTGTGGTCCGCGGTCTCGCGTGCCACGACTGCGTGGTGACCGTGCTGCTGGGACCACCCCCTGAGCTCACCATCGACGACGACGAGCGCCGCGCGCTGGACGTGCTGGCCGACTCGGGGCTGGTGCCGCCGCTGCGTCTGGTCGAGCCGGTCGCGGGACCTGAGGTGGAGTCGGCCTGACGTTTCTTTACTTTCGGGTGGTCGAAGGGGGGTTTGGAGACGCTCGCGACTCCTACTAGGGTGTCGGCTCAGGTGTCCGTGAGAGTGGATCGTCGGGATCCGCGCGGACACCGCGCTGAGTCCGTGCGCCGCTCCGGTGGCCGCGGATCCGGGGAACCACCGCAGTTCTGGGGTGAATCCCTCGCAAGGCGCGGCCAGCAGGGACAACGGTCGTGAGGAGCGGGGGTAGGGCAGGTCGTGCCCGAACCCGTCAGCTCACCCGGTAGGCGTACGACATGCAAGGGAGACCGCCCGCTCGTGTTCAACGGTCGGAAGCGACTCATCACTGCACTTTCAGGCTTCGCGCTCGCCGCGACCATCGGCTTCATTCCGTCGACGCCGGCTCAGGCCGAGCCCGACATCGACGACGTACAGGCCCGGGTCGACAAGCTCTACCACGAGGCCGAGCAGGCTTCGGAGCGCTACAACGACGCCAAGCTCGACCTCGCTCGGCTCCACCAGGACCTGGACTCCCTGAAGTCGGACCAGTCCCGCCAGGGTGACGAGGTCGACAAGGTTCGCAACGAGGTCCAGAACGCCATCCTGCGGCGGTACCAAGGCCAGAACCTCTCGGCCGCGGGCCAGATGCTGCTCTCCAAGGACTCCGGCGCGTTCCTGTCGCAGATCTCGACCATGTCCGCCGTGGGCCACCTGCAGGACCGGGTCTTCAACGACTTCGCCGCCGAGCTCGAGGCACTCGACATCCGCAGCGACGCGACCCAGAGCCGGCTCGACCAGGTCGCCGACCTCGAGAAGCAGCTCAAGGACGAGAAGTCCACGATCGACGACAATCTCGCCGAGGCCGAGTCGCTGCTCGATCGCCTCAAGGCAGAAGAGCGCGAGGAGATCCTCTCCCGCGGTAGCACGCGGCTGCCGTCCGACGTGCCCGCCTCCGGACGCGCCGCGGCCGCGATCCAGTACGCCATGGCCCAGGTCGGCGACGCCTACTCCTACGGTGCCGCCGGGCCGAGCGCCTTCGACTGCTCGGGTCTCACGATGATGGCCTGGGCCCAGGCCGGCGTCGCCCTCCCGCACTCGTCGAGTGCGCAGTACGGCTCCGGTCCCCACGTTGCCGCCGGCGACCTCCAGCCGGGCGACCTCGTCTTCTACTACAGCCCGATCAGCCACGTCGGCATGTACATCGGCAACGGGATGATCGTCCACGCGGCCAACCCGGGCGCGGGTGTGCGCGTCGCCGGCCTGTACTCCATGCCGTACGTCGGCGCGGTCCGCCCTGGCTGACCAGTCACCCGGCCGCCCGCGATGGTGGGTGGTCGGACTTGCGCTGTGCCTGCTGGTCGCGGCTGGGCTGGTCACCTGGTCCCTCGTCGACTCCGACCCCTACGTCGCCCCCCGTCCGCCCGGCCAGGAGGACCCGGTCGACGCCGATGGAGCCGTCAGCCACCCTCGACGCACTGCGTCGGGCGGTGCAACGGAGCGACCGCGACGACGCGTCATCGCTGGCGCCGGCGGGCGACGCCGAGACTGCCCGGCTGCTGTCGGCGATCGTCGCGAACGCAGCGTCGATCCCGGTGCGTGACTTCCGGTTGCGCTACATCGACGAGAGCAGCGCAGCGTCCGGAGACGGTGCCTGGGCAGCGGCCGTGGCCACGACCTGGCGCTTCCAGGGTGTCGACGCGGCACCGTCGCACGCCGAGGTCACGTTCCGATTCCGCCGCGACGGTGACGCAGTGTCCATCGTCGGCATCGGTGGCGGCGATCTACGGACGCCGGTCTGGCTGTCCGGCCCGCTGACCGTCCGGCGGTCGCCCGACACCCTGGTGCTGGACGCCGGGTCCGCGGGTCGCGCCGCCGGCTACGAGCAGCGAGCCCGGGTCGCGGTTGTCGACGTACGCGAGGTCCTGCCGCAGTGGCGTGGCGACCTGGTGGTGGAGGTCCCGGCGGGCTCCGGCGATCTTGATGCCGCCCTCAACGCACCACCGGGGGAGTACGCCGGGATCGCGGCGGTGACCAGCTCGACGGATGGTTCGACCGCTGCCGGGGCTCCGATCCACGTGTTCATCAACCCCACGATCTACGACCGACTCGGCGGTACCGGTGCCCAGGTCGTGATGAGCCACGAAGCCGTGCACGTGGCCACGGAGGCGCCCAACAGCGTCATCCCACAGTGGTTGCTCGAGGGCTTCGCCGACTACGTCGCACTCCGGGACGTCGACCTGCCGTTCTCGGTCACCGCGGGGCAAATCATCCGGCAGGTCCGACGCGACGGGGCGCCGCGTGCCCTGCCCGGAGCGGCCGAGTTCGGCACCGCGGACACTCACCTGGGCGCGGCGTACGAGGGTGCCTGGCTCGCCTGCGTGGTGCTGGCCGACCGTGCCGGAGAGGCCGAGCTGGTCGCGTTCTACGCGGCGCTCGACCAGGGCGCCGACCTGGACACCGAGCTCGACTCCCGCTTCGGCTGGACCGAGCAGGCCTTCGTCGCGGCCTGGCGGCAGCGGCTGACAGACTTGGCAGGGTGACTCGAGACCCGGCCCGCGGCGTCGCGCTGTGGACGTTGGGGCTCGGCGGCTTGGTCTTCGTGGCCGTGGCGGCATGGCTGGTCCCCTGGGACCCCATCCCCGGCGGCGACCTGCACCCCGTCTCGCCGGGTTCGGTCTTCACGTCCGATCAGATCGAGCGGGCGGAGCACTATGCCCACTGGGCCCGGGTGTGGAGCTGGAGCTCCCTCGTGCTGTCCCTGGCGGTCGGACTGTGGCTGGCGTTCGGCAAGCGCGGTCGAGCCCTGTTCTCCCGCATCCCGGGTCCGTGGTGGGTCCGGGTCGTGCTCGCCGTCGTCGTGGTGCAGCTCGTCGTCCGATTCGCGACCCTGCCGATGTCTATCGCGGGTCGCCAGCTGTCCCTCGACAACGGACTCAGCACGGGCTCGTGGGGGATGTACGCCTGGGACCAGATGAAGAGCCAGGCCGTGGCCATCGTGGTCACCTCGCTCGCGTTGCTGGTGCTGATCGGGTGTGCCCGACGCTGGCCCCGCGCCTGGCCGGCCGTCACAGGCACGCTGCTCGGCGGTCTGGTGCTGCTGGGCTCGTTCGTCTACCCGGTACTCGTCGAGCCGCTCTTCAACGACTTCGAGCCGCTGCCCGACGGTGACCTGCGCAGCGAGATCTTCCGGCTGGCGGACCAGGACGGGGTGCAGATCGACGACGTCCTGGTCGCCGATGCCTCGCGGCGTACGACGACGCTCAACGCGTACGTCTCCGGGTTCGGCAGCACCCGTCGCGTGGTCGTCTACGACAACCTGATCGAGGCGGTGCCCCAGGACCAGACCCTCAGCGTGATCGCCCACGAGCTGGCGCACGCCAAGCACCGCGACGTCGTCACCGGATCGATCCTCGGCGCCGCGGGGGCGGCCCTCGGTATCGGCGTGCTGGGGCTGGTGCTGGGAGCGCTCACGAGGCGGCGACTCCCAGGTCCCGCGGATCCCGCCGTGGTGCCCGTCGTGCTGGCAATGGCTGCGGTGGCGTTGCTGCTCACGGCGCCGATCCAGAACGGGATCAGCCGGCAGATCGAGACCCGCGCCGACGTCGACGCACTGCGGACCACCCAGGACGCGACGGCCTTCGTGGGCCTGCAGCGCCGGCTGGCGCTGCGTTCGCTGGCAGACCCCACGCCCCCTGCCTGGTCGCAGTTCTGGTTCGGCAGCCATCCGCCCACGCTCAAACGAATGGCCCTCGCCGAACGGATTGCCGGCGACTTGCAGGTCACCTTCCGTTCGACGAGGGCCATCGCCTCCCTCCCCGGAGGCGAACTCCTCGACTCGGTAGCCGCTCCGGCCGTTACCCCACGCAGCGACGAATGAGGTTGCGTCCGCGATCGGACTACCGAGCGAGACTCAGCTGTCGCAGGTCGCAGCGATGTCGGTGCTGCCGTTCTTGATCTCGTCGCAGGTGTCGCTGAAGGCCTCGCGGACGATCGGGCCGAGGGCGAACACGGCGATCACGACGAGTGCGGCGATGCCGGCGACCAGCAGGCCGTACTCGACGGCGGAGGCGCCGCGCTCGTCCATCTTGGCGCGCTGAGCTTCGATCATGATGCGCAGGTACTCGAATCATTTCCGTGTCTCCCTCGTAGTCCGTGACGGGTTCTCTGGTTCCTCAGTGGTGAGGCCAGGAACCTCACGTCTCTATGTTCGGTGAGAAGCACCGTGGGCGGATCGGGTGAACGTTCGCGAGTTGGGTAGTCATTTGGGACTAGGCCGCTGATCGGAACGGCGACCTCCGGCGCAAGACGCCGCGAAAGCTGAACGACCCTCGGTGAACGGGTTTCCCCGTTCAACGAGGGTCTTCGCCTCCCTCCCCGGAGGCGGAGTCGCGGGTCAACCGCCCACGACGAGTCAGCTGTCGTGAGCAGTGAGCAGCCGATGAGCACCGCTGCAGGTCGCCTCCATGGGGGGCGCCGCCTTCCGCGATTGCCTCGCAAGTGTCGCTGAACGCTTCCCTGACGATCGGGCCGAGCGCGAACACGGCGATCACGACGAGTGCGGCGATGCCGGCGACCAGCAGGCCGTACTCGACGGCGGAGGCGCCGCGCTCGTCCATCTTGGCGCGCTGGGCGTCGATCATGATGCGCAGGTACTCGAACATGGTTGTCTCCCTCATAGCCACTGGTGGGTTCCCTGGTGAGGCCTAGGAACCTCACGACTCAATGGTCGGGGAGAACGGACGCGGACGGATCGGGTGAACGTGCGGAGCCGGGTAGTTACTTCGGGCTATCCCGGACCACAATCGACAGTTTCAGCGACCGTCGGGCTGGATCGTCGACAACAGTCCGATCCGCATCGCGGTCACCAGGGCCTGGGCTCGGTTGGCGGCCCCGAGCTTCTGGTAGATCCGGGCGATGTGCGACTTCGCCGTCGACTCGCTGAGGTAGAGCTGCTTGCCGATCTGCGCGGCACCCAGTCCCTCGGCAAGCAGTAGCAGTACGTCGTGCTCACGGTCGGTCAGCTTGGTCGACTCGGCCGACGAGCGGCGCACCATCGCCCCGGTCAGCCCGGCGCAGATGAAGGCGCGGGGGGACACAGCGGCATGCCGGGCCGCCTTGACGACCTCGGTCGCCGGGGCGTCCTTCCCGACGAAGCCGGACGCGCCGGCCTGCATCGCCGCGAAGATCTGCTCGTCGCCCGAGTGCATGGTGAGGACGATCAAGCCGGTGGTTTCGCTCTTTCCGCGGATCGCCCGGACGATGTCGAGCCCGGTGCCGTCGGGGAGTTGGAGGTCGGCGACGACGACGGTGGGCTTCAGCTCGGCGTACCGAACCAGGGCCTCGGAGACCGTCCCGGCGGTTCCGACGACACTCAGATCGGGCTCCAGGTCGATCACGCTGCCAAGGCCGCTGCGAATCAGCTCGTGATCATCCACCAGCAAGATCCGGATTACTCCCTTATCCATGGCTCAACCTTTTCACTTCGGGTCGTGGTCCGGTGGGAGCAGCGCCGTTGTCGGCACCGACCTGTACGGAGACCGACAGCCCGCCGGCGGGGTTGGTATTGATCGCCAGCTCGGCGTTGATCAGCCTGGCTCGCTCGCGCATGATCTTCAGTCCGTGCGAGTCGGTGCGCGACTGCTGCATGCCGCGGCCGTTGTCGATGATCGTGATCCGGGCCGCGGGTGCGTAGACCTGGCAGTGCACCTCGACGGCACTGGCCTGAGAGTGCTTGATCGCGTTGTTCATGGCTTCCTGGGTGATCCGGAAGAGCTCCGCCTCGACCTCGGGGCGCAGCCGGCCGGTGTGCTCGTCGACGGTCACCTGGATGGCGATGCCGGAGGTCTCGCTCAGGCCACGCGCGATCGAGGCGATGGCGGCGCCGAGGCTCGCGCTCTCGCCGATGCTGGTGCGCAGGCTGAGCACCGACTGGCGCACCTCGGCGACGACCTTGGTGATCCGGTCGCGGAGCATCGTCAGCGTGGCCTGCTGCTCGGGGGAGGACGGCCGGGCCGCAAGGGCGTCGACGAGGTAGCCGAGCGAGGCGATGTCCTGGGCGACGCCGTCGTGCATCTCGCGGGCCAGCCGGCGCCGCTCACCGGACGTGGCGTAGTCGCGGAACTCGGAGAACATCAGCGCGGTGTCGAGCTGAACGGCCGACGTTCGCAGCTCCGTCGAGACGCTCGCGATCTTCTCGCCGAGGACCTTGCCGGAGACCCCGGCGTGGTCGGAGAGCACTCCGGCCACCACCGCGATATCGGCGAGCGGGAACGCGAACGCGGTGTCCTCGATGATGGTCTTGGTACTCGCCCAGGCTTCGACAGCGAGGGCCTCGCAGCGCTCCAGGTCGGTCGGGTCCTCGGCCGATCTCGTGTCGACAGGGATCAGCGTCTCGCCGCGGGCGACGTACAGGCCCAGGGCGGCGGCGGGGATCTCGTCGTGCACGGCGCTGACGATCTCACCGCCCAGGGCGTTGACGTCGAGGCCGGAGCTCAGGTCCTCGGACAGATTGATGAGCTCGCGGATCAACCGCTGCGCGTCCAGGTAGGGGACGATCGGGTCCGGTTCGATCTGCACGCTCGCGTGCAGGAACGCTCCGATCAGCCCGAGCCCCAGACCTGCGACCGACCAGGTGAACACGTCCAGGCTCTGCGGTCGCCGGTGATCTCTTGCTCCCAGAGGTAGGCCGCGGACACCACCGCGACGAGCTGGGCAGACAGCGCTTGTGCCACCGACCTGACGCCGCCCAGGTGGACGCCGGCCACGAACGGCGGGATGGCCAGCGCGAGCAGCAGGACCGATTCCTCGCTCGATCGCAAAGCCGCAGATCGCGCCGATCAGGGCGGCCTCGACGATCGGGCCGACCGGGAACAGCGCAACCCGCGGCCGCCACTGGGTGAGGACGCCGTTGACCCAGATCAGCGCGAACGCCAGCACGACGAACTCGCTCCCGGGCTTGCTGCTGGGCAATAGCGCCGGACCGGCGAGTGCCAGGACCGTGAACAGTCGGGCGGCAGCCGTGATGCGCAGGGCCTGGGGCGAAGCCACGTCTGTCAGGTTAGCCGCCAAGGTTGTCCATGATGGACAAAGCCGCAGGTCCGAGGACGGCGATGAAGAGGCACGGGAGGATGAAGAAGATCAGCGGCACGGTGATTTTCACCGGCACCTGCTGCGCCTTCGTCTCCGCGCGCTGCCGACGCTTGACCCGCATCTCACCCGACTGCACCCGCAGCACCTGGGCGATCGGGATACCGAACGAGTCGGCCTGCACCATGGCGCTGACGAACGACTTGAGGTCGTCGACGTTGGTCCGGTCGGCGAGCGCACGCAGCGCCTCGGACCGGCCCATGCCGAGCTGCATCTCCCGGAGCACCCGGGCGAACTCCTCGGCGAGCGGCCCCTCGGTGTTGCGGGCCACCTGCTGCACCGCTGCGTCGAAGCCGAGTCCCGACTCGACGCTGATCGTCATCAGGTCGATCGCATCGGCCAGCTCGCGCTGGATCCGCTCGGAGCGCTCGTAGGTCTGCTGGTAGAGGTACAGGTCGGGCACGAAGAAGCCGAGCACCACGCCGATCAGCAGGGCAGACCACGACGATCGAGACCGGCGCCCCCAGCACCAACGCGAGCGCGGGACCGACGACGGCCAAGGGCGACGCGCCGATGACCTTCATCGAGATCACCCGGTCGACGCTCCAGTCGCGCGGGTTGCCGGCGAGGTCGAGCTTGCGGCGTACCCGCTCCGCCGAGTCCGCTCCGGTCAGTCGCCGCCCCAGGGCCAGCGCGCGCTTCTGCAGCGGCTCCAGCACCCGGTCCGCGAACGGTCGGTCCAGCTCGGCCCGCATCTCGGCTGGTGCGTTCGACATCGCCTCGAGGGCGGCGATCGACCGACCCACGCCGTGCGCCGGCTTGGAGCCGGCGAAGGCCAGCCCGAGGACCAGCACGGCCAGCAGCACCATGGTGACGCCGAGTACGAAGACCATCGTCATGTCACACCTCGACCTTGATCAGCTTGCGCATCCAGAGGACGCCGAGCAGCAACCACACCGTCGCTCCACCGAGCATCACCATCCCGCGGACGTCGTTGAAGAGCGGTGCGACGTACGTGGGCTGGGACAAGCGCGAGGTACAGCAGGAAGCAGCGGCGGCAACGCCGAGAGGACGACGGCGGACAGCTTGCCCTCGGCGGCCAGGGTGTTGACCTGGCGCCGGATGTACTCGCGTTCGCGCATCGTCGCTGCCACGGTGTCCAGCAGCTCGGCGAGGTTGCCACCGACCTGTCGCTGGATCTTGATCGCCATCACGACCCACTCGAAGTCCCGGCTCTCGAAGCGCTCGCTCACGCCCTCCAGGGCGTCCTCGAGCGGTACGCCGAGCCGGGTCTCCACGAGCACCCGCTTGAACTCTCCGGCGACCGGCTCGGTGCCTTCGCGGACCACGGTGTCCATCGACTGCGAGAGCGACAGGCCCGCGGCCAGCGAGCCCGAGATCAGCTGCAGCGTGTCGGGCAGCGCCGCGTGGAACGCCTTGCGCCGGCGCGTGCGGCGGATCGCCAGGTAGATCCACGGCGCCACGGCGCCGAAGAGCAGGAACAGCAGACCGATGACGAGGTTGCCCTGGCCGACCAGCAGGCCGAGCATGCCGCTGCCGACGAAGACCGCCGCGTGCACGAGTACCCACTCCGAGGACTTCAGCTCGCTGCCCGCGCCCTCGAGGCGATGCGAGATCTTCGCCTCCAGCCCGCGGTTGCGGTCGAGGACGCCGGCCATCGCCTGCTTGGCGGTGCTCAGCATGTCCTCTTCGGGACGCTCCGGGCGTCCGGGATCGCCAACGGCCTGCGGTCGTGCGGGTGTAGGTGGTGATCCGCTCGGCGGCGGTCAGCGGCACCGGCTTGCTCGGCACCAGCATCATCAGCACCAGCAGCAGACCGACGGCGAAGACCCCGACGCCGGCGTAGATCAGCCAGCTCGGGGCGGTCCAGCCCTCGTCGGGCAGGTTCGGCAGCGCGATCTCGGGTGCCGGACTCGCCACGCAGCCTGGATCGTCGAGTACGCCGACGCGGTGATCTCGCCCGTGGCCGACGGCAGGGTGACCTTGACGGTTGCCTGGCTGGCCGTCACGGCCGGCCGGGATCTGCGCGGTGACCAGCACCTGGCTGGCCAGGATCGCGGCCTCGTCGGAGAACGCGGCGGCGAGCGCCTCGCTGTCCGCGCTGATGACCTGGCCGCCGCCGGCGCGCGCGAGTCGCTGGAGCGGGCCGAGCTGGTCGGCTGCCTGCTCGAGCGCGACCACGTCCACGGACGCCTCGCTGGAGTCGATCGCCGCGGCGACCGTTCTTGATCGGGGTCGCGCTGGTGTCGGCGCCGTCCGAGAGGACGAGAACCGTGCGCTGACCCTCGGTCCCGGCCAGGGAGAGCGCGCTGAGTACGCCGTCGTACAGGCGGGTCTGCGCGGTTCAGCGACAAGGAGCCGATGACTGCACGAGCCTGGTCGCGGTCGATGGTGGGGGACAGGGCGTTCGTGACCTCGGCGTCGAAGTTCACGATGCCCGACGTACACGTCGTCAGGGACCGAGTCGATGAACGCGAGTGCGGCCGACTTGGCAGCCTCGAACCGGGGACCCGCCATCGAGTCGCTGGTGTCGATGGCCAGGATCGTGGTGCGCCGGATCCGGGTGTCTGAGTCGGCGAGCACGGCGCCGGCGTCGGCGGACTCGCCGTCGAGCGTCACCTCGACGCCGCCCAGGTCGATCTCGGCCTCGGGCGGCACGGAGACCAGGATCTGCAATCCCTCGTCCGTGCTCTCGACGTGCGCGATGGTGCCGTCGGCGGCGGACGCTGCGCGTCGCAGGTGCGAGCGCCAGCGCGGCCGCTACGGCGACTGCGGCCCAGGCCCGATGGAGCTTCTTCATGTCCGGCCTCATACCCGGCCTCAGATCCGGTCCGTGTGGAAGAGCAGCGGGTCGACCGTCACGTTGGCGTAGGCCATCTTCTCCAGGAACTTCGGGCGCAGGCCCGTCGAGCGGAGCCGGCCGAGCGTCCGGCCCTCTCCGTCGAACCCGGCGCTGTTGTCGAACACGAAGATGTCCTGGAGGGTGATCACGTCACCCTCCATCCGCTCGACCTCGGTGATGTGGGTGATCCGGCGGGTGCCGTCCTTGAACCTGGATCTGGTGGACGATGACGTCGATCGCGGAGGCCACCTGCTCGCGAATGGCCCGCATCGGCAGGTCCATCCCGGCCATCAGCACCATGGTCTCCATCCGGGCGAGGGTGTCGCGCGGGCCGTTGGAGTGCAGCGTGCAGATGGAGCCGTCGTGGCCGGTGTTCATCGCCTGGAGCATGTCCAGGGCGGAGGCGTCGCGGACCTCGCCGACGATGATGCGATCGGGGCGCATGCGCAGGCTGTTCTTGACCAGGTCACGGATCGTGACTGCTCCCTTGCCCTCGATGTTCGCGGGGCGTGACTCGAGCCGGACCACGTGCTCCTGCTTGAGCTGGAGCTCCGCGGCGTCCTCGATGGTGACGATCCGCTCGTCGTTCGGCACGAACGACGACAGCACGTTCAGGGTGGTCGTCTTTCCGGCACCGGTACCGCCGGAGACGATGACGTTCAGCCGTCCGCGGACACAGGCCTCGAGGAAGTCGGCGGTCTGGTGGCTCAGCGACCCGAAGTTGATCAGGTCGTTGACGGTCAGCGGGTCCGCGGCGAACTTGCGGATGGTGAGCGCGGATCCGTCCACCGCGAGCGGCGGCACTACGGCATTCACCCGGCTGCCGTCCGGAAGCCGCGCGTCCACCATCGGGCTGGACTCGTCGACGCGTCGACCGATCCGCGACACGATCTTGTCGATCGTGCGGCGTAGGTGGGCCTCGTCGGTGAACCGGTTGTCCGCCGGCATCAGCCGGCCCTTCTTCTCCAGCCAGACGCTCTGGTAGCCGTTGACCATCACCTCAGAGACATCCGGGTCCCGCAGATAGGGCTCGATCGGGCCGTAGCCCAGGATGTCGTCGCTGATCTCCTGGGTCACGCGCGTCCGGTCGGCGTTGCTGATCGCACGCTCCTGGGCGCCGAGCACGTCCGCCAGCACAGCCCGAACCTTCTGGCTGAGCTCCTCCTGGTCCATGTCCGCGTCGTACAGCTGCGGGCCGAGCTCTTTGAGCAGCTCGGCATGCACGTGCGCCTTCAGCTCCTCGAGGCGTTCGTGCTGCTGCTGGTTCGCGATGGTCCTGCGCTGGGTCACGGGGGCTTCGGCCACCCTCTCCGGGCGCGCGGCTCGGGCCGGTACGGCGTCGGTCGGCGCAGCCCGCACGGCCTGCACAGCCTGCGGCTCGATGGGTTCGGGAGCCGGGTCGGCCACCGCTACCGCGGGTCCGTGACCCGCGAGGGGTTCGGATTCCTGAGCAGTCGGGGCGGCGTGCTTCCCGGTGATGTCGCCGTCGGTGGCCCGACGGGCGGCGGCGAGGCGGTCGGAGAGACTCGTCATGCCTCAACCTCCTTCTTGCGTCGGAACAGACCTGGTCGGGTCTTCGAGTCGAGCGCGGTCCCGTTGGTGCCGGCGACGCCGCGCAGCGCGCCCACCTGCTCGCCGGCGATCTTCGTGGCGAGCCCGAGGATCGCGGTGCTGGACTGGTGCATCGGCTTCTCGACCAGGATCGGGTTGCCCGCGTTGGTGGCAGCGGCGATCTCGGTCGAGGTCGCCATCCGGGCGGAGACCTCCATGCCGAGGATCGACTCCACCTTGTCGGTGTTGATGCCGACGTTGTCGTCGGCACGGTTGACCAGCAGGTGCCGGTGACCGCGAGCGATGTCGAGCACCTCGAGTGTCTCCAGGGCGACCTTGACGTTCTTCAGGGTCGGTACGTCGAGGGTCGCGACGATCACGCACTCGTCGGTCTCGTCCAGCGCGGTCAGCGTCTGGTCGTCGAACGACGGGGCGGTGTCGATCACGATGAAGTCGAACCCCTCGCGGAGCGTGCGCAGGATCTTGGAGACCAGGACCGGTGTCACCCGCTCGCGGACGTCGGGATGTGAGGGCGCAGCCAACACCATCAAAGAATCCTGGTGCCGAGTGAGCAGACCCTCGACCAACGGCAGGTCGAGCGTGTCTTCCGACCCCACCGCCTGCTCGATCGTGTGCGTGGGGAACAGCTGCATGGTGATCGCGACGTCGCCGAACGCGAGGTCCAGGTCGACCAGGCAGACCTTGCGGGCTCCCTTGTCGGTGAGCGCCAGGGCCAGGTTGACCGCGACCGTGGTCTTGCCGACGCCGCCCTTGGGGGAGAAGACGGTGACGACGCGACCGAGCTGAGCGGCACCGGTCGGCCCGCGCAGCGCCACGAACAGCTGATGAGCGCGGTCGACGGCTTCAACAACGGCGGCGGGATCGTTGGCAGACACCACGTCGCGGGCGCCGGCCTTCATGGCCCGCGTCAGTACTTCGGTGGTGAGCGTCTCCCGGACCAGCACGACGCTGACGGTGGGGTGAGCCGTGCGGAGCCGGGCGCAGGCGGTCTCGGCTTCCTCCAGTGTGGGCGTGGCGCCCAGCACGACGACGTACTCGTCATGGTGCTGGTCGAGCCACGCGTGCATCCGGTCGGCCGAGGCGACGGCCTGCGAGCCAGGTGGCATCGCCTTGAGCAGAGCCTCGACCTGATTGGCGTCCGGTTCGACGAGAACAGGCATCAGTCACTCACTCTTCTGTGAAGAGGTCCTCGGCGCGGACGCCGTCACCCGGCTTGAGGTCGCTGTTGGTGTTGGACAGTGCGAAGGCCAGCTCGCCGAGTCCCTGAGCGAACAGGATCTTCTCGGCCTGCTGCTGGCTCACGGCGAGCGTGAACAGCGTGTTGGGGAGCTGCTCGGTCGGCGTGGCCTCGGGGTCGGTCGCAGTCGAAGGCGCGACCGTCGTGGTCGAACCGGTGGCGAGCACGAGCAGGTCGCGCATCAGCAGCTTCGTCGTCGGCACGTTGTCTGGCGGCAGGGAGCCGGTGATGAACACGCCCACCTTGGCCCCGGGCCGGATGAACGGGCCGACCCTGGCGGTGTCGCTCAGGCTGATCGAGATGGCGACCATCCCCTCGGGGAGGGGCAGCGTGGTCTCGGCCTCGACCTCATCGGCGCCCCCGAACTTCTCCGGGATCAGCTGCTCTCCCGCGAAGATCTCGGTCAGCGCGTACTGGTCGGTGAACGCGGCGCCGTCAGCAGTGGCGCCGGCAAGCACCTGTGCCTGTGGGACCTGCTGGATGTCGATCTTGCCGCTCTCGTACGCCGAGTTGGCGGACTCGCCGCGCTCGATCGCCGTCTTGACGACCAGGACGTCGACCGTCTCGAACTTCTCCTCGGCGCGGTTCTCCGCACCTCGGGCATAGACGAACACCAGTGCGGCGCCCATCGCCGCGACCACAACGGCCACGACCAACAAAACCTTGCGTCGACCCATGAAAGGTCCTCCCCCCATCGCCACCGGCGGGCTACCGCCGTCGGCCTCCCTCGGACACATCGGGCCGGACGTCCTCCCGTGGCGAACGGCTCCAATCCGCGACATTAGGCACCCCGAGGCTGGGATGGGGAACTTTGGTTCGGACGTGCCCGAACGCGATTTCGCCTAGTCATTTCGGACCAGTGGGGAACCGGCCGATCGGTCCTTTGAGCGTGCCTGGATCAGGCGTACAACGCCTCGATATCGTCCCGGCTCTCACGCATCACGACCTGGCGCTTGAGCTTGAGGCTGGGCGTGAGCTGGCCGCCCTCTTCGGTCCAGTCCTCGGGCAGGATCGCGAACTTGCGGATCGCCTCCGCCTTCGACACCGCGCTGTTGGCGTCCTCGATCGCGGCCTCGACCTCGGCCCGCAGGTCGGGGTCCTCGGTCAGGTCGGCGACCTTGCCGCTCTTGCCATGGGCCTCCGCCCAGGCCGGGAACGCGTCCGGGTCGATGGTCACCAGGGCGGCGATGAACGGCTGGTTGTCGCCCACGACCATGCACTGGCTGACCAGGGCGTGGGCTCGGATTCGGTCCTCGAGCACCGCGGGGGCGACGTTCTTGCCGCCTGCGGTCACCAGGATCTCTTTCTTGCGGCCGGTGATCCGCACGAACCCCTCGTCGTCGACCTCGCCGACGTCGCCTGAATGGAACCACCCGTCCGACTCGAGGACCTCCGCCGTGGCGTCCTCGTTGCCCCAGTAGCCCGCGAACACCTGGCCACCGCGGAACAACAGTTCGCCGTCGTCGGCGACGCGCACCGACGTGCCGGGGATCGGCCGGCCGACGGTGCCGACCTTGTGCGCCTCGGGCAGGTTGACCGTCACCGCGGCCGTCGTCTCGGTGAGCCCGTAACCCTCCAGAACGGTCAGCCCGATGCCCCGGTAGAAGTGACCGAGCCGCTCGCCCAGAGGGGCGCCGCCGGAGATGGCATTCGTGCAGCTGCCGCCGAACGCATTCCGCAGTTTGCCGTAGACGAGTCGGTCGAAGACCGCGTGCTGGCCGCGTACGGCGAGCGAGGGCCGACCCTTGTCGAGGCCCTTCGAGTAGGCGATGGCAGTTTCCGCGGCGCGGTCGAAGATCTTGCCGCGGCCATCGGCGGTGGCCCGCTGCGAGGCCGTGTTGAACACCTTCTCGAACACCCGCGGCACCGCCAGGACGAACGTCGGCTGGAACTCCTGGAGGTCGGCGACGAGGGTCTTGATGTCGGCACTGTGACCGAGCTTCGCCCGCGACTTCACGCAGCCGATCTGGACGATCCGGGCGAACACGTGGGCGAGTGGCAGGAAGAGCAGCGTCGACGCGTCGTCGGTCTCGAAGAGCTCGCCGAGCTCGTCGATGGCCACGCCGAGCTCGAACATGAAGTTCCCGTGCGTCAGCATGCAGCCCTTGGGCCGCCCGGTGGTGCCGGAGGTGTAGACGAGGGTGGCCAGGTCGAGCGGGGTGGCCGTCGTCCGCCGCTTTTCCAGCTCCTCGTCGGAGATGTCCTCGCCGAGGGAGGTGAGCACGTCCACCGCGTTGTCGGTGATCGTCCAGACGTGGTTGAGCTCGTCGAGCCCGGTGCGGACCTCGGTGATCCTGGCCAGATGATCGGGGCCTTCGGCGATCACCGCACGGGCCGCGGCGTCGCGCAGGATCCACTCGACCTGCTCGGCCGAGGAGGTCTCGTAGACCGGAACCGTGACGGCGCCGGCGAACCAGATCGCGTAGTCGAACAGGGTCCACTCGTAGCGGGTCTTGCTGATCAGCGCGACCCGGTCTCCGGTCTCGATGCCCGCGGCGATCAGGCCTTTCGCCACCGCCGAGACCTCGACGAGGAACTGGGCTGCGGTGACGTCCACCCAGCCGGAGTCGGTACGACGCGAGAACGCCGCCTCGTCCGCCGCCTCCCTGGCATTGCGGACCACGTCGTCGGTCAGGTTGCCCGTCGCCGGGATCTGGATCGCCAACGGCGTGGAGTACTCACGCACCGGTTCCTCCTGGGGAGTCGAGAGGCACTTCGCGCAGGCTACCGCTGGGCGGTGTGATGGCGGCCATCCGGTAGCCTCCGAGCGATGTCTGACCGGCCGAGAGCCTGCCGGTACTGGAAGGTGTGCACGCATGGCTGAACAGACCACTTCCTCGATCGTGGTCGATGCCCCGCCGGCCGCGGTGATGGCGGTCATCGCTGATTTCCCGGCGTACCCGGAGTGGGCCAAGGGCGTCACGACTGCCGACGTGGTCTCGAGCTTCGGAGCCGAGGCCGATGGCCGGGCCCGCGAGGTCTTCTTCGTCCTGGACGTCACGCCGATCAAGGACGAGTACACCCTCGCGTACGAGTGGTCGGGCGACGACCAGGTCACCTGGACCCTGGTCCAGGGCAAGATGCTGCGGTCGCTGGACGGCGCCTACGTGCTCCGAGACCGGGGCGACGGCAGCACCGAGGTGACCTATCGGCTCGCCCTCGACGTCTCGATCCCGCTCATCGGCATGCTCAAGCGCAAGGGCGAGAAGATCCTGATCGACACCGCGCTGAAGGGGCTGAAGAAGCGCGTCGAGTCCCTCGGCTGAGCCGTGCGGATCCTTCTGTTCACCGGCAAGGGCGGCGTCGGTAAATCGACCGTCGCGGCCGGTACGGCGGCTCTGTCGGCCGCGTCGGGCCACCGGACCCTGGTGCTGTCGACCGACGCCGCCCATTCGCTCGCCGACGCGTTCGGCGCGGTCGTCGGGTCGGAGCCGACAGAAGTGGCCGAGCGCCTCTACGTGCAGCAGGTCGACGCACAGCTGCGCTTCGAGCAGTCCTGGGCGGAGATCCAGCGCTACCTGCTGACTGTCCTCGACGTGGCCGGTGTGGATCCCGTGGCCGCGGAGGAGCTCACGGTGATCCCCGGCGCGGAGGAGGTGCTGGCCCTGCTGGAGCTGCGCCTGCATGCGCTCTCGGACGAGTGGGACGTGATCATCGTCGACTGCGCCCCCACGGCTGAGACACTCCGGCTGCTGGCGCTGCCCGAGGCGCTCGGGTGGTACATGGAGCGGGTGCTGCCGATGCAGCGCCGCGTGGTCAAGGCACTCAAGCCGGTGCTCAACCGGGCCACCGGCGTGCCGATGCCGGGGGACAGCATCTTCGACGCGGTCGAGCGGCTGCATGCCGAGCTGGACGAGGTCCACGGGCTGCTCTCCGGCCCCACGGCCAGCGTGCGCCTGGTGATGACTCCCGAGACGGTGGTGCTCGCCGAGGCGCGGCGGTCCTACACGAGCCTGTCGCTGTTCGGCTACCGCGTCGACGGCGTGGTCGCCAACCGGATCTTCCCCACCGATGACGCGGACGACTGGCGAGCGGGCTGGGTGATGGCCCAGGACGCCGTACTCGCCGAGGTCGACCAGTCCTTTGCCGGGCTGCCGATCTGGCGCTCGGAGTACCGGTCCGGGCGAGCCGGTCGGAGTGGCCGCGCTGGCCGAGCTGGCGACCGATCTGTACGCCGGCTCCGACCCCCTCGCGGTGCCCCATGGCGAAGGTCCGTTCCGGGTGACCCGGACCACCGATGGTGCGGTGCTGCACCTGTCGCTGCCGTTCGTCACGCGCGAGCAGGTGGGGCTCGCCCGGAACGGCGATGAGCTCGTCGTGACCGTCGGGTCGTATCGTCGTCTCCTCACTCTGCCCGCCGGACTCTCGCGCCTGCGCGTCTCCGGAGCCCGGGTAGAAGAGGGCGAGCTGCGGGTCAGGTTCCGCGACGCCGTACCGGCAGCACAGGAGGCACCGTGAGCGAGACCCCGCCCCCAGGGCCCCCCGACGGCATCGGCAACGTCGGCGAGGAAGCTGCCAAGCTGTTGGGCGCGCTTTCCGACTGGACCCGCGACCAGGGCTCTGACGTCGGTCAGGGCCTGGGCGGAATGGCCTCGCAGGCCGCCGCCTCCCTGCACGACATCAACGAGCACCTGGCCACCGGCAGCGCGGAGTGCACCTACTGCCCGGTCTGCCGCACGGTGCACGCCGTCCGCCAGACCAGCCCGGAGGTGCGCGCCCACCTCACCCAGGCCGCCACCTCGTTGCTGCACGCGGCGGCCGGCTTCCTGGCCACCCTTGCCGCCTCCGGACGCTTCGGGGCGCGGCCAGGGTGTGGAGCGGATCGACCTCGACGCGGACGACCCGGAGACCGACAGATGACCCTGACCTGCGGAGTCGACGTCGGCGGCACGAAGATCGCGGGCGCCGTCGTCGACACCGAGGGCAAGGTGCTCGAGGAGCACCGCGTCGAGTCGCCGGCTACCGACACCGAGGCCATCGAGGTCGCGATCGCCGACCTGGTCACCGAGCTCGGCTCACGCCACAAGATCGAGGCCGTGGGCGTCGGCGCTGCCGGCTACATCTCCGCATCGAGGTCGGTCGTGATGTTCGCGCCCAACCTGGCCTGGCGCGACGTCGACCTGAAGGCCGAGCTCGAGGAGCGCGTGGACGTCCCGGTCGTCGTCGAGAACGACGCCAACGCCGCCGCCTGGGGCGAGTTCCGCTTCGGCGCGGCCGCGGATGCCGACGACCTGTTGCTGGTCACGGTCGGCACCGGTGTCGGCGGCGGCATCGTCCTCGACGGCGAGCTGTTCCGCGGCTCGTTCGGGGCGGCCGCCGAGATCGGTCACATCCGGGTGGTGCCGGACGGGCCGCCTGTGCGGCTGCGGTCGGCTGGGCTGCCTGGAGCAGTACGGCAGTGGCTCGGCGCTCGTGAAGGCCGCGCGCGAGGAAGCGCACACCCCGGCGGCGGCGGCGCTGCTCGCCGCGGCAGGTGGCGACCCGGCACGGATCGCCGGACCGATGATCACCGAGCTGGCGCAGCAGGGCGACGCGTTCGCCCGGGCGAAGCTCGCCGAGATCGGCCGCTGGCTCGGCGAAGGGATTGCATCCCTGGCCGCGGTGCTGGACCCCGCCGTCGTGGTGATCGGTGGTGGCGTCAGCGACGCCGGGGACCTGCTCCTCGACCCGATCCGTGAGGGCTTCCGTGACCTGCTGACGGCCAGGGAGTTCCGACCCGAGGCTGAGATCCGGCTGGCCACGCTGGGCAATCGGGCCGGCATGATCGGCGCCGCCGATCTGGCTCGGCGCTGACCGTGTACGTCGGCGTCGACGTCGGTGGCACGAAGGTGCTGGCGGTCGAAGTGACCGACGCGGGCGAGGTGCTGCAAACGGCTCGTGACTCGACGCCGGGGCGTGGCGACCCGGTCTCGGAGCTCGAGGACGCGCTGACCCGCGCCGTCGAGGCGGTGGCCGACGGTCGACCGCTGGACGCGGTCGGGGTGTCGGCGGCCGGGCTGGTCGAGCCGTCGGGGGAGACGGTGCGCTTCGCGACCCACCTGCCCTGGCGTGAGGAGCCGGTGCGCGAGCGGTCTGTCGACGAGGTGGGGCGCACCCGTCGTACTCGACAACGACGCGCACTGCGCGACCGAGGCCGAGCTCGCGTTCGGTGCCGGGCGCGGCGCCGGGTCGTTCCTGCTCGTCAACATCGGCACCGGCATCGGCGGCGGCCTGGTGATCGACGACCGGGTCTGGCGCGGTGCGGGCGGGATGTCCGGCGAGTTCGGCCACATGCAGGTCGTCCCGAACGGCCTTTCCTGCGAGTGCGGCCTGCGGGGGTGCTGGGAGCAGTACTGCAGCGGCCGGGCGCTCGAGCGGGTCTTCCGGGTCTCTCTGGGCTCCCACCTCGACGGCCCGGAGGTCACTGCCCTCGCCCGCGGCGGCGACGAGCCCGCGCGGCAGGCGATCGCGACGATCGGGACCTGGCTGGGCGTCGGCCTTGCCAACCTGGTGGCCGCTTTCGACCCGGCGCTGATCGTCGTCGGCGGCGGGGTCTCGGCCGTCGGGGAGCTGCTCCTCGATCCGGCCCGCGACGCTCTGGCTCGCTCGTTGGTCGCGGCCCAACACCGCGCCGTACCACCCGTCGTGCCCTCGGCGCTCGGACCGGAAGCCGGTGCGGTCGGTGCCGCATTGCTCGCGCGGCGGAGCGAACCGCTGGTCGAGTAGCGCCGACGAAGGAGCGAGCGCGTATCGAGACCACCACGCGCGCGCTTGGTCTCGATACGCCCGCCTCGCAAGCTCGGCGGGCTACTCGACCAGCGAAGGGCGTTACAACTGGGCGCCGTCGTCGTCGGGGTCGCGAGGTCCGCGGGGCATCTGCGTGACCAGGTAGAGGAAGCCACCGACGAACGCGGCCACCAGTAGGTACGCCACCAGCTGGGGCAGGTCGATGCCGAAGACCAAGCAGACCAGCAGGACGGCCGGGGAGCCGAACACGCCCAGCCAGGCGAACAGCCGGTCGGTGGTGGGCGTCGGCAGTGGCGGGGGTGTCGGCGGGACGAACCGGTCGGTGCTCCAGTCGGAGTCGACATAAGGGTCGTCCCACGTGGCCCCGGGCTCGATCGAGCGCCGCGACTCGGGGGCGGGCTCGGCCGACGGCTCGACCTCGTCGGCCTCGATCTCGGCCCGGTCCCCGTAGTTGTCGATGATCGCCCGCCAGACGTCGTCGTCCTTGCTCACGGTGTCGAGGTTACGCGGTCACTTTCGCGATGAACTCCGCCGACTCCTCGAAGATCATCTCGGCGTCGTTGTCGAGCGTGGCGACGTGGTAGCTGTCCAGGAGCGATCGCTCGGTGACCTCGCTGGAGGAGACCCGGCTGGTGATGATCGGCTGCGAGGCGTCGTCGACGACATGGTCCTCGTGGCTGCGGAAGTAGAGCAGCGGCGCGGTGATCTTCGGCAGGTCCTCGATGAGCGGCGGCCAGGCCTGCATCAGAGCTGTGCATCGCCTTCAACGGGGTCCGGTCGTAGGCGTGCTCGTTGCCGCCCGGCTTCTTGATGTCGTTGCCGATGGCGGGGAAGCGACGGCACCACGTACTTGAGCACCGGCAGCAGCTTCACGTCCCTCCGCTTGGTGGCCACGGCCGGGTTGACGACCACGACGCCCGCCACCCGGTCCGGGTGGTCGGCGGCCAGCCGAAGCACGAGCGTGCCGCCCATCGACAGGCCGCACACGACGACGGCGTCGTGGTCGAGACAGAGCTGGTCGAACGCGCGGGTGACCTCGCCGTACCAGTCGTCCCAGGTCATCGTGTTCAGTTCGCGCCACGTGGTTCCGTGCCCGGGCAGTCGCGGCACCTGTACGCCGTACCCGCGCTCTCCGAGGTACTCGCCCCAGGGGCGGGTCGAGGCGGGTGAGCCGGTGAATCCGTGGCTGACCAGCACCCCCACCCGACGGCCGCCGGTGAGCTCTGGTCGCGCGGCGATGATCAGCGGCGCGGTCGGGTCGGCGGTCGTCATGCGGGAGATTCTGGCACCAGGTCGGGGCCTCACGGACGGCGGTAGGAGCACCGGCGTACAGGCACTACTGTGGCCCTAGGCTCGAGCTCGGGGAAGGGAGAAGCGGTGTTCTACTGGTTCCTCAAGTGGATAGCCCTCGGCCCGATCCTCCGGATCGTGTTCCGCCCCCAGGTCGAGGGCGTGCACAACGTCCCCGACTCCGGTCCCGGGATCCTCGCCAGCAACCACCTCTCGTACGCCGACTGGTTGTTCATGCCGCTCACCCTGAACCGCCGGGTGACGTTCGTGGCGAAGGCGGAGTACTTCACCTCTCCCGGCATCAAGGGCTGGTTGCAGCGGCTGTTCTTCTCCGGCGCCGGTCAGGTGCCGATCGACCGGGGCGGGGCCGACGCCGCGGCCGGCGCGCTGTTGTCGGCGAAGCGGGTCCTCGGCCAGGGCGACCTCTTCGGCATCTACCCCGAGGGCACCCGGTCCCATGACGGCAAGCTCTACCGCGGCAAGACCGGCGTGGCCCGGCTCGCACTGGAGAGCAAGGTGCCGGTGATCCCGGTCGCGGTGGTCGGCACCGACGTGGTCGCGCCCCCGGGCAAGAAGTTCGGCTCGTTCACCCGTCCGGTGGTCCGCTTCGGCAAGCCGCTCGACTTCTCGCGCTACCAGGGCATGGAGAACGACCGCTACATCCTGCGGTCGATCACCGACGAGATCATGTACGAGATCATGCGCCTCTCCGGCCAGGAGTACGTCGACAAGTACGCCACCCAGGCCAAGGACGAGACGAAGCGGTCCGAGGCGGAGGCGAAGGCCAAGGCCGAGTCCGCCGGAGAGCAGAAGAAGGCATCCTGATCCCGACGCCGCGGGCCGCGCTCGCCGTCGAGGACCGGCTGTTCCAAGCCCTCGCCGTACTCCGGGCGGTGGTGCTCGTCAACGCGCTGGCGCTCTTCGTCGTCCGCTACGACGCCCTCCAGCGACCCGCGCTCGGCGTGGCGACCATGGCCGTGATGGTCGCGTGGACGGCCGTGGCGACCGTCGCCTATGCGTCTCCCGATCGTCGCGGCGTCGTCCTGCTGACGGCCGACCTGGCGATCGCCGTGGGCGCCCTGGTGGTCACGCCGATCGCCAAGGGCGCGGGCTTCGAGGCCACGCTGCCCGGCTTCTGGGTGATGGCGGCGCTGCTGGCCTGGGCGATCCGCTACCACTGGATCGGCGGGCTCGCCGCCGGAGCAGCTGCTGGGTGGCGTCGACCTGCTCGGCCGCGAGGACTTCGACCAGACCAACTACGGCAACGTGTTCCTGCTCCTGATCGGCGGCCCGATCGTCGGCTTCATGTGCGCGTCGCTGCAGCGGATGGCGGTGGAGCGCGACGAGGCCGAGCGACGGGCGGCGGCGGCGGCGGAGCGAGCGCGGCTGGCCCGGGTCGTGCACGACGGAGTGCTCCAGGTGCTGGCGCTGGTCCAGCGGCGAGGAGCCGAGATAGGCGGCGAGGCCACCGCCCTCGCCCGACTCGCCGGCGAGCAGGAGTCGGCTCTGCGGACCCTGATCCGGTCGCAGGACACCCTCGACTCCGCTTCCACCGAGGGCACCCTCGACCTGGCGTCTCGGCTCGGTCGCCTGGCCGTGCGTCCGGGCGTCCAGGTGGCGACCCCGGGGACGCCCGTGCACCTGCCCGCGGCAACGGTGGCCGAGCTCGTGGCCGTGGTGGCCGCGTGCCTCGACAACGTGGCCCGTCACGTCGGCGAGGACGCGCCGGCCTGGGTGCTGCTGGAGGACCTGGGGGACCGGGTGGTGGTCTCGGTCCGCGACGAAGGGCCGGGCATCGCCGAGGGTCGGCTCGAGGAGGCCGCGGCCGAGGGCCGGCTGGGCGTCAGCCAGTCGATCCGCGGCCGGATCGCCGACCTGGGTGGCACCGCCGAGCTGAGCACCGGCCCGGGCGGCACCGAGTGGGAGCTGACGCGTTCCGCGATGACGATCCACTCCGGCCACCCGTTCGCCGACTCCGAGCCCGACGAGGTCCGCCGGTTCCGCGGGCGCCTCGGCGGAGCCGTGACCCTGTGGACCACCGGCGACGGCGGATCTCGCGCCGGGTTGACGGTCAGCTCGCTGATGGTCGCCAACGGCGAGACCGCCCAGGTCCTCGCCCTGGTCGACCCCGACTCCGCCTTCCACGATGCGCTCGCCGAGGCCGAGGGCTGCGTCGTGCAGGTGCTGCCCTGGCGCGAGCGGGCCCTGGCCGAGATGTTCGCCGGCACCGCGCCGGCGCCCGGCGGCGCCTTCACGCACGCCGAGTGGGTGCAGACGCCGTACGGCCCGCGGCTGGCGACCGCGACGTCGTGGGCGTACGTCGTGCCGGTCGAGGAGCGGGAGGTCGGCTGGTCGGTGCTGCTCACCTGCCGGCTCGAGGAGGCGCACGTCCTCGACGAGACCGAGCCCGCCCTCGGTCACCGGCGGGGAGGCTTCCACCCTTTAGGGTCGGACCGTGACTGAGCAGCCGACCCGGGTGATGGTCGTCGACGACCATCCGATGTGGCGGGACGCGGTCGAGCGCGACCTGCAGGACGCCGGGTTCGACGTGGTCGCGGTGGCGGCGACCGGTGACGAGGCGTTGGCCAGGTTCCCGGCCGCGCGGCCGCAGGTCGTGGTGCTCGACCTGCAGATCCCCGGCCCGAACGGCGTCGAGGTGACCACCCGGGTCGTCGCGCAGGACCCCTCCGCCCGAGTGCTGATCCTCTCCGCGTCGGGCGAGCAGGCCGACGTGCTCGAGGCGGTCAAGGCAGGAGCAACCGGCTACCTCGTGAAGTCGGCCTCGCGCCAGGAGCTCCTCGACGCGGTACGCCGGGTGGCGGAGGGCGACACCGTCTTCACTCCCGGGCTCGCGGGGCTGGTGCTGGGGGAGTTCCGCCAGGATGGCCGACCCCGCGTCGGCGACCGCGGAGTCGCAGCTCACGGAGCGCGAGACCGAGGTGCTGAAGATGGTCGCGAAGGGGCTGTCCTACAAGCAGATCGCCGAGCAGCTCGTGCTCTCGCACCGCACCGTGCAGAACCACGTGCAGAACACGCTGCGCAAGCTGCACATGCACAACCGCGTCGAGCTCACCCGCTACGCCATCGAGCGGGGTCTGGACGATGAGTAACACTGCCGCCTACCTGCGCCGTCTGGGGTTCACCGACCGGCCGGCGCCCACGATCGACGCGTTGCGCGAGATCCATCGCAGGCATCAGCGCACGGTGCCCTACGAGAACCTCGGGATCATGCTCGGCCCCGTGCCGTCGGTCGACCCCGAGCTCAGCCTGGCCCGCGTCGGGGAGGTCGGCCGGGCCGGCTACTGCCTGCACCAGAACGCCGTCCTCGAGCTCGTGCTGCGCGACCTGGGCTTCGACGTCGAGCGCCGGCACGGGCACGAGTGGACCGATCCGGAGCTGAGCGGCAGCGACGAGCTCAACCACCTGGTGCTGTTCGTGTCCGGCCTGCCCACCGATGACAACCCTGCCGGGCGCTGGTGGCCGGACGTCGGTCTCGGAGAGGGCCACCTCGACGTGCTGCCGCTGGTGCCGGGGAAGTACCTCGACGGCCCGTTCACGTTCGAGATCACCGAGGTCCGCGAGGACGGCTGGTCGGCGCGCAACGACCCGACCGGGTCGTTCGTCGGTCTCGAGGTCACCACCCGGCCGACCGATCAGGCGTCGATCGAGGCTGCCCATCGACACTTGTCCACGCCACCGGACGGTGAGTTCGCCCGCGTGATGGTGGTTCAGCGGCGCGACGAGGCCGGTCTCGACACGGTCCGCGGCTGCATGAAGGTGCGCGTCGATGCCGCGGGCAAGCACGAGGTCGAGCTCACGAGGTACGACGCCTGGCGGGCCGCGTTGGTCGACATCGGGGTCTCGCTGGAGGGCATCACGGAGGACGCCATGCGGGGTCTTTGGCAGCGTTCGTGGGAGGCCCACGCGGAGTGGGTCGCGAGGAGGAGATCGTGACCAACCTGCTCGAGATCGCCGACGAGCTCTACGGGCTGCCGCTCGCGGACTTCACCCCGGCCCGGGACGCGAAGGCCAAGGAGCTCAGGGGCGACGACCTCGGTCCGCTGGTCAAGGCGCTCAAGAAGCCGTCGACCGCGGCCTGGGTCGTCAACCTCCTGGTGCGGCGGGAGCAGGAGCAGGTCGACCAGGTGCTCTCGGTCGGCGAGGCACTCCGCGGTGCCCAGGCGTCCATGTCCGGAGACGAGCTGCGGGCGCTGACGAAGCAACGGCGCCAGCTCACGGCCGCGGTGACCCTTCAGGCGCGCCGGCTGGCCACCGAGGAGGGGCTCAAGGTCACCCAGGCGGTCGCCGACCAGGTCGAGGCGACCCTCACCGCCGCGATGATCGACGAGGACTGTGGCAAGGCGGTCCGCAGCGGGCTGCTGGTGGCGGCGCTCGCGACGACCGGCGTGGACGAGGTGAAGCTCGCCAACGCGGTCGCGGTGCCCGAGGCGCTGGGCTTCGAGGCCACGGCGCGCGACGCCACCCCGTCGGCGCCGCCGGAGCTGCACGTCGTACCCGACCCGGATGCCGAGGTGAAGGCCCATGCCGCGGCTCAGGAACGGCTCGACGCGGCCGAGGACGCGGTCGGGGAGGCCCAGGAGGCCTACGACGACGCGACCGCCGTGGTCGAGAAGCTCGAGGCGCGGTCGATGCAGGTGCAGGCCGAGATCGACGAGCTCAAACGGAAGCTGGCCGAGCTGGACGAGACCTACGAGGAGATCGACGACGAGCTCGGCGATGCCGAGGACGCCCGCACCGAGGCCGACGGCGCGCTGCGCGCCGTGACCCGGGACCGGGACGCCGCCGCCAAGGCGCTGGAGCGATTGAGCTAGTCCGCCCAGCCCTTGGAGCGCTGGACCGCGTCGATCCAGCGAGCATGCGCGGCGTCGGCGGTCTCCCGGTCGTCGGAGGGCGTGAACGAGCGATCCAGCTGCCAGGTCTCCCGGAGCTGGTCGGTCGAGTCCCAGACTCCGGTGCCGAGCCCGGCGAGGAACGCGGCACCGAGGGCGGTGGTCTCCACGAGCCGCGGCCGCTCGACCGGGACACCGATCTGGTCGGCCTGGATCTGGCAGAGCAGGTCGTTGGCGGAGGCGCCTCCGTCGACGCGCAGCGAGGACAGCGTCGCGGGCATCGTCTCCAGCACGTCGCGAACCTCGAAGGCGATCGCCTCGAGGGTGGCGCGCACGATGTGCGCCCGGGTGGTGCCGCGGGTGAGGCCGATGATCATCCCGCGGGCGTGCGGGTCCCAGTGCGGAGCACCGAGCCCGGTGAGTGCCGGAACGAACACCACGCCCTCCGCATCGGGCACGGTGGCGGCGATCGCCTCGGTCTCCGCCGCGGAACCCACGATCTGTAGTCCGTCTCGCAGCCACTGCACGGCTGCGCCGGTCACGAAGATCGCGCCCTCGAGCGCGTAGATGAGCTCGCCGTCCGGGCCGCGCCAGGCCGCGGTCGAGAGCAGCCCCGCGTCGGAGCGCTCCAGGGACGTGCCGGTGTTGGTCAGGATGAACGACCCGGTGCCGTAGGTGCACTTGGAGTCGCCCACGTCGTAGCACGTCTGGCCGAACAACGCGGACTGCTGGTCGCCGGCGATCCCGGCGATCGGGAGCGACAGGTCGAGGAACGACTTGGGGTCGGTGATGGCGATCTCTCCCCAGTTCGGCACCAGCTCCGGCAGCGCGTCCCGCGGTACGCCGAACAGGCCGCACAGCTCATCGGACCAGTCGCCGGCGCCGAGGTCGAACAGGAGGGTGCGGCAGGCGTTGGAGACATCGGTGGCGTGGTGCACGCCGCGGGTCATCCGCGCGATCAGGTAGGAGTCGACGGTGCCGATCGCGTAGCGGCCGGACTCGACCAGGGCCCACGTGTGCGGCTCGTTCTCGCGCAGCCACAGCAGCTTGGTGCCGGAGAAGTACGGGTCGAGGCGCAGCCCGGTCAGCTCCGCCACCCGCTCCTCATGGCCCTCGTCCCGGAGCCGACCGCAGATGTCGGCGGTACGACGGTCCTGCCAGACGATCGCCCGCCGTGGAGAGCCGAGCGTCTCGCGATCCCACAGCAGGATCGTCTCGCGCTGGTTGGTGATGCCCACGCCCCGGAGCTCAGTGGTGTCGACCTGACGCAGGGCGTCGCGCGTGGCCTCCAGTGTTGCCTGCCAGATCTCCTCGGGCGCGTGCTCGACCCAGCCCGGCTGTGGGAAGTGCTGGGCGAACTCCTGGTAGCCCTTGGCCGCGATCCGGCCGTCGGGAGTGACCACGACCGCGGTGACGCCGGTGGTCCCGGCGTCGATGGCAAGGATGCTCATCGGTCGGCTCAGGCGCCGCCGCGCTGGACGATGTCGAGCACCTGTTGGTCGATCCACGCGAGGTCGTCGGCGACCCGCATCTCGTAGTTCTCGCTGCCGACCCAGGTGGCGAAGTCGGGGTGGCCCTCGGTGCGGGCGAACTCCTCGAGCTGCTCGCGCAGTCCGTCGGTCACCGGCACCTTCTCCTCGGCGGTCGAGGCGGTGAGGTAGAGGTCGTTGAGCTCGAGCAGCCGGATCAGCTCGTCGACCGGCGCGGCGTGATCGTCGACGCGGAGATCCGCCGCGATGTCGTCGCCGCCGGCGTACCCCGCTCCGTCGCGTACGACGAGAAGCGCGGCCGACTGTCGACCGCGCTTGTCGCCGCCCGCTCCGTCCCCGGCGGCCAGCGCCTCGAGCAGGCGCTTGGCGAACGGCAGCTCCGCGGCGGCCAGCCACATCGCCTCCATCGCCTCGACGACCTCCGACCCGGCGAGGCAGTTGCCCTGGATCGCGTAACCATCGCCGGTGAGGCCGCCGGCCCACTCGATGCAGGCCTGGCCGGTGTGCGATGCGGCGCCGCCGTCGAGGTCGACGATGCCGACCTGGCGCTCGTCGCGACCCTCGTCCTCCTCCAAGAGCCGATGCAGCGCCACCGGCGCGGTCGCGCCCGCGTCGAGGTGCGCGAGGGTCTGGCCCTTGTAGGCGACGTTGGCGTTGGCCTGGGTGGCGACGGCGCCGACCTGGGCGACCGCCGCCGGCACCACCGCGCCAACGGCCAGGAACTTCGAGGCGACGGCCACCCCCCACGACTCGCCGTCGTCGGACCTGGCCACGATCGAGAAGGTCATAGCGGCGAGGTTAGCGCCGTCGAGCGGAGACCGGGTCCCGCAGCGCCTCGGCTTCCCTGATGTGGGACGCCACCGAGCGGGTCACGAACGCGGTGGAGGAGTCCGCCTCCGAGGCGACCCCAACGGGCTGACGCTCGCCACCGCGGGGCGACTTGGCTAGGGTGGTGGCGCCGAATGTGAACGATCCAATCCGCGCCGACCGCACCAGGAGGAGGTCCATGCGCGTCGGAGTGCTCACCGGAGGCGGCGACTGCCCCGGCCTGAACGCCGTGATCAGGGCGGTCGTCCGCAAGGGCGTCACCCGTCACGGCTTCGAGTTCGTCGGCTACCGCGACGGCTGGCGGGGGCCGCTCGAGGGCGTGACGATGCCGCTGGGCGTCGAGGAGTGCCGCGGGATCCTGCCTCGCGGCGGCACCATCCTCGGCTCCTCGCGTACCAACCCGTTCAAGATCGACGGCGGCGTCGAGCGGATCCAGGAGAACCTCGCCGCGGCGCAGGTCGACGCGCTGGTCGCCATCGGCGGTGAGGACACCCTGGGCGTCGCGACCAAGCTCGCGGACCTGGGCGTCAACATGGTCGGCGTACCGAAGACGATCGACAACGACCTGTCCGGCACCGACTTCACGTTCGGCTTCGACACCGCCGTCAACGTCGCCTCCGACGCGATCGACCGGCTGCACACGACCGCCGAGTCCCACCACCGGGTGCTGGTGGTCGAGGTGATGGGCCGGCACGCCGGCTGGATCGCCCTGCACGCGGGGATCGCCGGAGGCGCCAGCGCCGTACTCATCCCCGAGCAGCCGTTCGACATCGAGGCGGTCTGCGCGCACGTCGAGGCGCGGTTCCGCACCCAGTACGCCCCGATCATCGTGGTCTCCGAGGGCGCCGTCCCGATCGAGGGCGGCGAGATGACGTTGGTGTCCGGTGAGAAGGACGCGTTCGGCCACGTCCGGCTCGGCGGCATCGGCGACCGCTTGGCGAGCGAGATCGAGGCGCGCACCGGCAAGGAGGCGCGAGCCGTGGTGCTCGGTCACATCCAGCGCGGCGGCACGCCGACCGCGTTCGACCGCTGGCTTGCCACCCGGTTCGGTCTGCAGGCCACCGACGCGGTGGCCGACGGGGACTTCGGCAAGATGGTCGCCCTCCGCGGCACCCGCATCGTCCGGGTGCCCCTCGCCGAGGGCACCGCCGAGCTCAAGCTGGTCAGCCCCGAGGAGTACGACGAAGCCCGCGTGTTCTTTGGGCTATGATCGGAGCTGCGCGAGACGAGCGCAGGTCCGGTCGCATGGCTGGTCGAGCTCCTCACGTGCCTGCTCGACGGAACCGATCCGCGGCGACCTGCGTCGAGATGGGTCACACTCCGATCCAGTGACACCCAGGAGATGCGAGCGGCGCGAACGACGGGACGAGGTCGCGACCCGCGTGTCGAGACTGCGGTGACGGCTACGCGCCGACGCCAGGCACGTGGTCACTGCCCCGCGTGGCGCGCACGTCGCGGGCGATCCGACAGGCTCGATCACCAAGGACGCTGGTCGACCTCGCATCGACCGGTCCGGTGGCGCCGACGGTCGACTGTGGTCACTCGCCCCGCGTGGGTCGCGTGGCCGACGGGCTGGATGCCGAGGACGGTGGTCGACCGACCATGGTCCGGCTCCTGGCCGTGCTGACCGACCGCGAACGCCAGGCTCGTGGTGCTCGGCACTGCTTCGACCTCGGCGTGGCTGCCACGGCCAGCGAGCTCGACATCGCCCGGGCACGGTCGAGCACCTTGTCGAGTGCGTTGGTCGAGCTCCGTGTCCGAGACGCCTCGGTGAGGCGGTAGGGCAATGAACGACCCGACGGTCCATGTGCTCACCGCCCTGCTGCGTGCGGGCGATCTCGAGCTCCTCGCCTCGATACACTAACGACGATCCGGCGCAGGCAGCCGCGTCGAGACCCGGCGCCGCTGACGGCGTAGGCCGCCGACGCGTGCCTCGGCTGTCGGTCACCGCCCTGCTCGGTCGGGGCTCTCGCGGTGGACCCACACAGCTCGCACGCACCCAGGACTCAGCCCGCTCGTCGAGCGAGCCTTGTCGAGACCCGGTGAGGTCCAGGTCTCCGACTGGCCGGTGGTGCTGCCGCCCCGGCGTCAACAGCGAGTGCTGGTACGACAACCCCGACGAGAAGGTCGTCGTCCAGCCCGCTGCGCTGGACCCGACGACCTACCAGGGCGTGACGGCCTACCGGAGCGGGTGCCGGCCGGGTCTCGACAGAGCTCGACCCGCGATGAGGCGCTCGATCAGCGATTGTGGTTGCCGTCGGTCCACCGACAACGGGTCTGGTCGAGTCCGTGACGCGTTCCTGGCCTGCGTCTCGTCGCAGAGCAATGCCTGCGGACCTCGTTCATGACCCGCGCGAGACGGCGGCCTGCGCCCGCAACTTCGAGATAGGCACCGACGACTACCTCAGCCGCTCCGACGTCGAGGTCTTCCTCTCCAAGCTCCGCCCCTGGGTGGGTGCGGGGGTCTCGACCGACACCGGCTCGATGCACGGTCGACCTATCGATGGCGGCGCTCCGGCCCGATGGCGGCGCTCGACCAGCGATCGCGGGGGCTCGACCAGCGATGGCGGCGCTCGACCAGCGTGATGGGGGACCAGCGATGGGGGCGTTCGACCAGCGACTGGGGGCGCTCGACCAGCGATGGGTCCTCGACCGCGGGGGCCGGGGGGTGCTTGGGTGAGGGGATGAGTACTCGGACCGGCGACGACGTCGACGTGAACGGACCGGAGCCCGACCTGAAGCGGGTGATGGGGCCGCAGCTGCTGCTGCTGTTCATCGTCGGCGACATCCTCGGGGCGGGGGTCTACGCCGTCACCGGGCAGATGGGCGCCGTCGTGGGCGGGGTGGTGTGGCTGCCGTTCCTGGTCGCCTTCGCGGTGGCGACGCTGACGGCGCTCTCCTACCTCGAGCTGGTGACGAAGTACCCCCAGGCCGCGGGTGCTGCGCTCTACACGCACAAGGCCTTCGGCATCCACTTCCTCACCTTCATCGTCGCCTTCGCGGTGATCTGCTCCGGCATCGCGAGCGCCTCGACCTCCTCCAACGTGCTGGCCCAGAACCTGACGGCGGGCCTCGAGATCAACGGGTGGCTCGACGAGGTCCCCGGCACGGGCACGATCACCGTGATCGCCATGGGCTTCATGGTCCTGCTGGCCCTGATCAACCTGCGCGGCGTGGGCGAGTCGGTGAAGTTCAACGTCGTCCTCACCGCGGTCGAGGTGGCGGCGCTGGCGATCGTCATCGGCGTGGGTTTCTTCGTCATCGCCCAGGGCGACGGCGACCTCGGCCGGATCACCAGCTTCGAGAACCCCGAGGACAAGGGGCTCTTCCTCGCGGTCACGGCCGCGACGTCGATCGCGTTCTTCGCCATGGTCGGCTTCGAGGACTCGGTCAACATGGTCGAGGAGACCAAGGAGCCCGAGCGGATCTTCCCGCGCACCCTGCTCACCGGGCTCGGGATCGCGGTGGTCATCTACATGCTGGTCGCGATCTCCGCGGTGTCGGTGCTCACCTCCGAGCAGCTGGCCGACGCGGCGGAGGGCCAGGCCCTGCTCGACGTGGTGCGGGTCGGGTCGCCCGACTTCCCGATCGACAAGGTCTTCCCGTTCATGACGGTCTTCGCGGTCGCCAACACCGCGCTCATCAACATGCTGATGGCCAGCCGGCTGCTCTACGGCCTCGCCACCCAGGACGTCCTGCCGCGCACGCTGGGCAAGGTCTCGCCGACCCGCCGCACGCCGTACGTCGGCATCGCCTTCTCCACGCTCCTGGCCCTCGGGCTGATCGCCTATGTGGCCAACCGGGCCGAGGACGACGTCGTCGTCAACCTGTCGAGCGTCACCGCCCTGCTGCTGCTGGGGGCGTTCACCGTCGTCAACATCGCCTGCCTGGTGCTGCGTAGGGACGGTCGGGAGGGGAACTTCCGCTCACCGGGACCGACCCCTGCGATCGCGGCCGCCGCGTGCCTGTTCCTCGTCGGGCCGTGGGTCGACCGCGACGTGATCGTCTACCAGATCGCGGGCGGGCTGCTCCTGGTCGGCGTCGTGCTCTGGGCCATCACCTGGCTGGTCAACCGGGGCGGGCGTGCCAAGAAGACGGGGTTCCGCGACATCGAGCACCTACAGGAGTGAGATCGCGGCCGGCCCGACCGACGGGCGGGCCGTACGCTGGACCGGTGGAGACCGTCCCCTCGCTCGCCGAGCTGCACGCGCTCGGGGCCCGGCAGCAGCCGGTCTACCCCGATGCCGGTGCGGTGGAGGCCGCCGTCGACCGGCTGCGCACCATGCCGCCGCTGGTGTTCGCCGGGGAGTGCGACGACCTCAAGGCCAAGCTCGCGGCCGTCGCCAGGGGCGAGGCGTTCCTGCTCCAGGGCGGTGACTGCGCCGAGACCTTCGCCGGGGTCACGGCCGACAACGTGCGCAACAAGCTGCGGGTGCTGCTCCAGATGGCGGTCGTACTGACCTACGCCGCGAGCGTCCCGGTGGTCAAGCTCGGCCGGTTGGCCGGGCAGTACGCCAAGCCCCGTTCCTCCGACCTCGAGACGCGGGACGGCGTGACCCTGCCCGCCTACCGGGGGGACGCGGTCAACGGGTTCGACTTCACCGAGGCCTCCCGGATCCCCGACCCCCAACGGCTCGTCGACGTCTACCACTCCTCGGCGGCCACGTTGAACCTCGTACGCGCCTTCGTCACCGGTGGGTACGCCGATCTCCGCCAGGTGCACACCTGGAACACCGACTTCGTCCGCGACTCGGCGGTCGGTCAGCGCTACGAGCTGCTGGCCGCCGAGATCGACCGCGCGATGTCGTTCATGCACGCGATCGGCGCCGACCCCGACGAGTTCCACCGCGTCGACTTCCACTCCAGCCACGAGGCCCTCGTGTTGGAGTACGAGCACGCCATGACGCGCATCGACTCCCGCACCGAGACGCCCTACGACGTCAGCGGTCACTTCGTCTGGATCGGCGAGCGCACCCGCCAGCTCGACGGCGCCCACGTCGAGCTGCTGAGCCGGATCCGCAACCCGATCGGCGTCAAGCTCGGCCCGACGAGCACCGCCGACGACGCACTGGCGCTGGCCGGCCCGCTGAACCCCGCCAACGAGCCCGGCCGCCTGACCTTCATCACTCGCTTCGGTGCGGGTCGGATCCGCGACGGGCTGCCCCACCTCGTCGAGAAGGTCTCCGCCGAGGGCGTCGACGTGGCGTGGGTGTGCGACCCCATGCACGGCAACACCTTCGAGGCCAGCTCCGGCTACAAGACCCGCCGCTTCGACGACGTGATCGAGGAGGTGCAGGGGTTCTTCGACGTCCACCACGCCCTGGGCACCTGGCCCGGCGGCATCCACGTCGAGCTCACCGGCGACGACGTCACCGAGTGCGTCGGCGGAGGTGAGGACCTCCTCGAGGTGGACCTCGCCCACCGCTACGAGTCGGTGTGCGACCCGCGGCTCAACCGGGTGCAGTCGCTGGAGCTGGCGTTCCTCGTCGCCGAGATGCTGCGACGTTCCTGACCCCCTGGCCCGCGCAGTTCTGAAAGGGTGACCCGCATGGTGCTCCGACTGATGCTCCTCCTGGTCGCCGCGACCCTCCTGGTCGCTCCCGCCTCCGTCGGCGCCGAGCGAGGAGGTTCTCGACCGGGCGACGGTGCGTCGGTGAAGAACTACGAGTTCACCCCGGCGAAGGTGACCGTGAGCCTCGGGTCGACGGTGACCTGGCGGTTCGAGGAGCCGGGACACACCGCCACCTCGAAGCAGAAGTTCTGGAGCGGCTTCAAGGGCGACGGGAGACCTACACGACGCGTTCGGCTAGGCCGGCACCTTCGGTTACCTCTGCACCCCGCACCCGCAGATGCCCGGCCTGGTCCGGGTCCCGGTCTGGTCACCGGGGCCTCGACTCCGGGTGGACGCTGCGCTGGGCCACCGGCGCCGGCCAAGGGCACGACGTACGACGTGCAGCTGCGCCGTCCCGGCGCCACCGGTGGAACCACCGCACCAGAACAGCACCGCCACCTCCGTCGACTACAACCCGGCCGTCACCGGCAACTACCTCGTCCGGGCGCGCGTCACGCGCGCCTCCGGCGTCGGCTGGTCGCCGCGCCTGACGTCTCCTGAGCGGCCGCCCCGTGATCGACCTGCGCAGCGACACCGTCACCCGCCCGACCGACGCGATGCGGGCCGCCATGGCCGCGGCCGAGGTGGGTGACGACGTCTACGGCGAGGACCCCACCGTGCGACGGCTGGAGGACCGGGTGGCGGAGCTGTTCGGCCACGAGGCCGCGCTGTTCACCCCGACCGGCTCGATGGCCAACGTCCTGGCTGTGCGCTCGCTCGTGGCCCCGGCCAGGAGGTGCTCTGCGAGTCACGCGCCCACATCGCCCGGGCCGAGCTCGGTGCGCACGGCGCGTTCAGCGGCGTGACGATGCGGACCTGGATCTCACCGGCCGGCCAGGTCGACCTGCCGACGATCCGCTCGCTCTTCGCCCCCGACATGGGGCCGTTCTTCGTGCCCACCGCCGCGATCTCGGTCGAGAACACCCACAACTTCGCCGGAGGGGCCGTGGTCCCCTTCGCCGACCTGCGCGACCTGCGCGAGTTCGCGACGGCCGCCGGTGCCCGGGTCCACGTCGACGGCGCCCGGATCTGGAACGCCCACGTCGCCACGGGGACCTCTCTGGCCGACTACGGCGCGATCGCCGACGTGCTCGCGGTCTGCCTCTCGAAGGGGCTCGGAGCACCGGTCGGCTCGCTGATGGTCGGCGAGCCGAGACCGTCGCCGACGCGCGCGTCTGGCGCAAGCGGATGGGCGGGGGCATGCGCCAGGTCGGCGTGCTCGCCGCGGCCGGCCTGCACGCCCTCGACCACCACCTCGAGCGGCTCGCCGAGGACCACGACGCACGCCCGGCTGCTGGCCGGGGCGGTCGGGGTCGATCCCGACACCGTCGACACCAACATCGTCGTCTTCGAGCGGACCGACGCCGCGGCGTACGTCGAGAGGGCGCGCGAGGCGGGGGTGCTCGTCGCCACCGTCGGGCCGACCGCCGTACGCATGGTGGCGCATCTGGGGGTCGACAAGGCGGCGGCCGAGACCGCCGCCCGCGCCCTCAGCTCGCTCTGATCAGAACGGTGGGCCGAAGCTGCAGCGGATCGGCGCCGCGGGGTCGAGCCCGTTGATGATCATCGGGCTGAGGCCTACGTCACTGAGGAGTAGGGGGCGGCGGAGGTGCCGAGGGTGGCGGGTGGGACGGCCCCGTAGCACCGGTAGGCGGCTGCGCCGGCGAGGACTGGAGCGTGCGCAGGCCTGACGCGACGTCACGTCGCAGCTGAGCCAGGTCCAGGTTCTTGGTCCTGGCAGCGACTGCGATCGCCACGAGCAGTGCCACGCCGGTGAGGTAGAACGTCGCTTGCGCGTCGGCTCCGAAGTACGCCGAGAACTCGTAGTCCTCTCCCAGGAACGAGGCCTCGCCGACGAAGTGCCCACCCGAAAGGCGAACCATCAGGGGCACCACGGCGAGCAGCGAGCCGACCCACACCAGGAGGCTGCGTAAGACCTTGTCGTGAGGCGCTTTGCGCACGACGACGACGGCACTGACGACGAGGACCACGAGCATCACGGCGGGCGCAGCCCACAGACCTGGCTCGTCGTCGGTGACCTGCCCCCAGAGGTGATTCCAGTCCGTCACGTCGCTCTCGTCCGTCTCCTCCTCCTTGGTCCCGATCGCGCCCCCGGCCCCGAGCGTCATCACCCAGACCCCACCGCTGGCCAGCAGCCCGAAGACCAGCGTGAGCAACGCCTTGAGGTCATCTCCCGTCGGATCGTTCGCGGTGATGGAGTCCTCTCCGAAGCCGAGCAGCAACCAGCCGATGAGGCCGACAACCGGGAGAAGGGCAAATGTGGTCGCGTGGCCGTACAGGGGTGCTACGACCCAGTCGAGCACGCGTCGAAGCCCCTCGTGGGGCCATCGGCCCGCAAGCAGCACGGTCAGGGACAGCACGGTGAAGAGAATGAGGAAGCCCAGGAAGAACGCGGACGCGGCGTTGCTGTGGAGCTCCGCCTTGCCGAACACTTCCTCGGAGATGCCCCGGCCCCACCCTCGTCCGGTCTTGTCGTTGTCGCTGCGGAAGATCAGCGCCGGCAGCATCAGCGCCCCCCCGAAGATCAGGGCTGCTCGGGCCGCATCGCCCAGCGCGGCGTACGGGGACTGGTAACTCTGAATGACCCGTCGGAACATCAGAACGGCGACGACCAACGCGATGATCGTGACCGTCAACGGGAACAAGCCGAGCGACAGCGTGCTGTTCACGTCTTCGGCGTCGACGTCGATCACCAGATCGGCTCCAAAGGCCCCGGCGGCGATCACGGCGGCCAGCGTGAGCGTGTTGTCGATGCCGAAGTCCGCCGGCTTGAGCAACAGGGCCATGACGCCACTGAGCAGACCAGTCACCAGGAGGGCCGACAACGCGGTCAGCCCGGCACCGGACCAGTTGCCCACCGCGACGCGGCGCCAGTCGAAGGTGGGCGAGGAGCCGGCCGGTGGTGCGCTCGGCGGTGGCGGGATCGGTGCCCGCGCGGGGGCGGTGTGGCTGGTGGCGTGGACCCGGCTTCGTGCCCACAGTTCGAACAGAGCTTGGTGGTGTCCGAGACCTCAGTCCCGCAATTCACGCAGAACGGCATCCGAGTCTGTCCCTTCCGTCGGTTGCGCGGTAGTTAATCAGGCAGCCGAGCCGACCAGGCGCACGTCGCTGATCGCGGTGTTGTTGCGGGCGGAGGGTCCCTTGCCGACCTCGCTGACCGAGTCGAGGCGGAGCACCACCGTCGACGTGGTGATCGGGTCCACCGAGAGCGACTGCACCCGCCGGGTCTCGGTGAACGACTGCGGCACCTCGGTGCCGTCGTCGAACACCCAGGTCGCGGCCAGGACCCTGCGGTTGCCGGCGTACCAGTCGAGGGCGCCGGAGCTCTTCGCGTAGCCGTTGATCAGGCCGACCTCGGTCAGCTCGACCGGCTGCGGGAACGCGAACGTCAGCTCGAGCCCGGTGCCGTCGCCGGCTGTGCGCCAGCAGGTGGAGGGGACGCCGTCGACCATGTTGCTGGCGTCGTACCGGACCATGTTGCCGCTCGTGTCGAGGTTGGGCTTCGCGGTGCTCGGCGCGGTGGCGGTCGCGTAGCGGGCAACGTCCTGAACTCCGTCGCTCGGAGGCGGACCGTCTGCCGGCCCGGAGGGCGACTTCCGCGGCTTCTGCGGCGGTGCTGACTCGCTCTGCGCGGTGCCGTCGACCGGGGTCGGGTCGTCGGCCCGGTTTTCGCCGCCACCGGCGAACAACAGGAGTCCACCGATCACCCCGACCAGCATCAGGATCACCACGATCATCGCCACCGCCAGGAAGGAGGGGCCGTCGCGGCGCGCGCGGGTCGGGGCGGGTCGGTACGACGCCGGGGGTGCCGTCGGCGGCGGTGCGGTCGGCCGGGCGGCGTACGGCTCATCGGAGAAGAGCGGATAGCGGGCCGCCGGCGGCGGCGTGTAGGCGGGCGGCGGCGACGAGGGCACCGCAACTTCGGGCCGCTGGACGGTCTCGGACGTCGGATCGGGGGCGACGATTGGACGTCCGCAGTTCGTGCAGAAGCGACCGACGCTGAGGCGATGCCCACAGCCGGCGCAGAACTCCATCCGTCCTCCATATGTCGAAAGCGACAGCGGAATTGTATGTAAACCCGGGTCTCAGACCCGATTTCCGGGCTGGGTCAGCGGACGAGGTCGCGGGCGTCAACGCGCCCCAGCAGCTCCGGGAGCCGGCGTACCGCGGTGGCCAGCTCGCGGAGATCGGCGCCCTCGAGCGCCTGCGGACCGTCGCACAGCGCGGTTTCGGGAGTCGGGTGGACGTCGACGATGACGCCGTCGGCGCCGGCCGCGATCCCGGCCCGGGCGAGCGGGACGATGAGGTCCTTGCGGCCGGCGGCGTGCGACGGATCGATGATCACCGGCAGGTGGCTGGTGGCCTGCACCACCGGCACCGCAGAGATGTCGAGGGTGTTGCGGGTCGACGGCTCGAAGGTGCGGATGCCGCGCTCGCACAGCACCACCTCGAGGTTGCCGCGTTGGGCGATGTACTCGGCGGCCATCAGCCACTCCTCGATGGTCGCGGTCATCCCGCGCTTGAGGAGCACCGGCTTGCCGGCCTCGCCGACTGCCTGGAGCAGCCCGAAGTTGGCCATGTTGCGGGTGCCGATCTGGAGCATGTCGGCGTGCTCGGCCACCACGTCGACATCGCGGGCGTCGACGATCTCGGTCACCACCGGCAGGCCGGTGGCGGCGCGGGCGTCCGCGAGGATCTCCAGGCCGCGCACGCCGAGTCCTTGGAAGGCGTACGGCGAGGTGCGCGGCTTGAACGCGCCGCCCCGCAGGATCGTGGCGCCGGCCGACTTCGCCATCTGCGCGGCCTCGAGGGTCTGCTCCGGTGTCTCGACGGCGCACGGCCCGGCCATCAGCGTGAAGGTGTCGGGCCCGACCGGGACCTGCATGCCCGCCGGCCCGACCCAGACGGTGGAGCGTTCCGGATGGTGCTGCCGACTGACCAGCTTGTAGGGATCGGAGATCCGGTGCACGTCGGCGACGCCGTTGAGGGTGCGCAGGTTGAGGTGGTGGAAGGAGTCGATGTCACCGACCAGTCCGATGATCGTGCGCAGCACCCCCTTGGAGACGAAGGCCTCCCCGCCGACGCTCTCGACCCGCTCGACGACGTGTGCGATGTCCTCGTCCGTCGCATCGGGAGCCATCACCACGACCATGCGGAGAAGGTAATCGACCCGCGTTCGAGCGGGCCCGCATTGTCAGGTGCTGGACCTCAGACGACGTTGAGCGGTGACGTGCTGCCCCACGGGGCCAGCTCGCCGCTCCCCGGGTCGGTGCTGGCGACCCAGCTCGAGCCCCGTAGGGGTCGGCCCGTACGACTCGACCTCGAAGCCGAGCGCCTCGAGCTGGTCCGTGGCTTCCTCCACACCCACGCTCCGCAGCTGCGGCACCTCGATCAGCTCCGGACCCTGCGAAACGGTGAGCGACACCTCGTCGCCCTTGTGCAGAGTACCGCCGGTCGGGTCCTGGTCGATCACGTCCCCATCGGGCACGGTGTCGCTGTACTCCTCGGTGACCTTCACCTCCAGCCCGCGGGCCTTCAGTACCGAGATCGCGTTCTCCGCGTCCTTGCCGACCCAGTCGCCGACCTTGAGCGGCTCGCGGCCGCGGCTGATGATCAGGTCGACGGCGGCGCCCGGCTTCAGGGTGGTCCCGGCCTTGGGGTTGGTGCGGATCACCAGACCTTCGTCGACGTTCTCCGAGTAGCGCGGGATGCTCTCGTCGTACTCGAGATTCACCTCGAGCAGGGCGTCCTGGGCCTCGTCCTCGGTCCTTCCCTTCAGCCGCGGGACGTCGTAGCGCTCCTTGCCCAGCGAGACCGTGACGGTGACGGTCCCGTTGTCGAGGATCCTCGAGCCCGGGCTCGGATCGGTGTCGACCACGCTGCCCTCGGGCACGGTCTCGGAGTAGGTGGGGTCGGCGAACTCGACCTTGAAGCCGGCGTCCTCGAGCTTCGCCTCGGCCGCGGACTGGGTCATCCCGAGCACGCCGGGCGTCGTGGTGTAGCGCGCCCAGCCGAGCCAGTAGGCACCGCCACCGACGAGCAGCGCGAGCACCAGGGCCAGCGCGAGCAGCATCGGCCCTCGCCGCGACCGCCGCGGGCGGTGCTCGTCGGGTACGGGGTTCTGGGGCGGTCTCGGCGGGGGTGGCAACGCCTGGGGGTACGACGACGTGTGCTCGCGCACGCTCGGCGCCGGTTCGAGGATCTCCGCCAGGTCGGCGTCGTCCCAGAGGTCCGGGTCCGTGCCCCGGGCCATCAGCAGCGGGGCCAGGTCCTGGGTCAGCTCCGGGTCGTCGCGAACGCCGTCGGCGAGGGCGTGGCTCACGCGGTGCAGCTGGTGCAGCAGCACCGACGCGTCCGCCGGTCGCAGGCTCGGCTCGCGCGCGGTGGCCCGGGCGACCAGAGCGTCGACGTACGCCGGCAGGTCGGGCACCAGCGACGACGGTGGCGGGACGTCGTTGTGCACGTGCTTGTAGGCGACCTGGATCGGTGTCTCGCCCTCGTGCGGCTTGGTGCCGGTGAGGAGCTCGAAGAGCACCACGCCGACGGCGTACACATCGGCGCGGGCGTCGGCCTTGCCCTCGACGACCAGCTCCGGAGCCAGGTAGGAAACGCTGCCGATCAGCACGCCCTTGGTGGTGTGCTGGGTCTCGGAGCTGACGGCCTTGGCCAGCCCGAAGTCGGCGACCTTGATCCTGCCGTCGTCGGCGATCAGCACGTTCTCCGGCTTGATGTCGCGGTGGATCAGCCCCGCCCGGTGGGCCGAGCCGAGGGCCGAGAGCACCGGCTCCATCAGCGCCAGCGCCCGTTGCGCCGGCATCGGGCTCTCCTTGACGACGGTGTCGCGCAGCGTGTGACCGGAGACCAGCTCCATCACGATGAACAAGGCGCCGTCGACGGACTCGTCCTGGCCCTGGTCGTAGACCGCCACGACGTTGGGGTGCGACAGTCCGGCGGCCGCCCGCGCCTCGCGCACGAACCGGGCAGCGAAGGCTTCATCGTCGCCGAGGCCGGCGTGCATGATCTTGATCGCCACTGTGCGGTCGAGCCGGAGGTCGGTGCCTTCGTAGACGCTGGCCATGCCTCCGCGGGCGACCCGGGCGCCGACCCGGTAGCGGCCGTCGAGGACCCGGCCGACCATGGGGTCGCCAGATGGCGCACCAGCACCCGTGCGGGCACGCGCGTCGTCTTGCACAGCGACCCTCCTGCTCCGGACGGGGAAGGATCCGGAGCCTCAATCGTACGGTCGCCGCCAGGGTAGGCAGGCCCAGGCCCGCGCTCCGGCGTGGCGTGGAGCCCGTGGCAGCATGGGCGGCATGAGCGAGACCCGACTGGCGGACCAGGACCTGGCGGCCCTGGTGCCTGAATGGATCGACTGGGCGACCGCCGCCGAGCGCCTCGGCGTGACCGTGGCGAAGGTCCGGACCATGGTGCGGGACCACGAGCTCGCCGACGCCGTACCAACCGAAGGCGCGGGGAAGCAGATCCCGGCCGACTTCATCCAGGACGGCCTGCCGGTCAAGGGCCTTCCAGGGCTGCTGACTGTCATGCACGACAACGGATACGACGACCGCGAGTGCATCGCGTGGCTCTTCCTCGACCAGGAGCTTCCGGGCCGGCCGATCGACGCGCTGCGGGAGAACCGCGGCAGCGAGGTCAAGCGCCGCGCCCAGGCGATGGCGCTCTGAGGCACGCGTGCGCAGGCTACTCAGGGACCGGCGCACGTTCGCGGGGCTGCTGCTGCTGGTCGTCCTCGCGTCGGTGGTGATCGGGACCCTGCGCAACGACGACGACGTTCCGGAGGGCAGCCCAGACGCCACGCCGTCCATCGAGGTCTCCCCGGTAGACTCGCCCACCGAGAGCGAGTCGCCGGACCACGAGGGGGCCGGAACCACCTTCCCGACCGCCGTCGCGCCCTCGCGACCTGCGACGGACGCGGAGAGCGGGCTGCCGACCGCGGACCTCGCCGACCTGCCGCCCGAGGCGGCCGAGACGGTGGCGTTGATCGAGGTCGGCGGGCCGTTCCCGTACGACGACGACGGCGAGACGTTCCTCAACTCGGCGGGGCTTCTCCCTCAGCGCGAGACCGGCTACTACCAGGTCTACACCGTCGAAACTCCTGGTTCCGTCGAGCCCACCTCCCGTCGTATCGTCACCGGAACGGATGGCGAGCTCTATTGGACCGACGACCTCTATACCTCGTTCAGGAGGATCCAAGAATGAGCGGACTCGCAGGAGTACTGGCCGATCACATCCCGCCCGGCGTGTACCGGTGGCACGCGGCGTACGGCGTCGACGACGTGCAGCACGCCGTGGAGCATGCCGGGTGGCAGTTCGCCTACCTGGACGGGCACGCCGTTGAGAACGCATCGGAGTTCCACGAGGCCGTGGCCGATGCGCTGGAGCTCCCGGAGACCTACGGTCGGACGATGGACGCCCTCGACGGCTGCCTCTCCGAGATCGCCGGCGAGGGCAAGAAGATGGTCCTGCTCTGGGATGCCTGGGCGCCATTGGCCAGGGCCGAGCAGCGCACGTTCACCTCCGCGGTCGAGACCCTGCGGTCCTACTCCTCGGCGATGTGCGTGCTGGTCCGCGGCGAGGGCCCGGACCTCGGCCTCTCCAGCATCGACTGAGGGTAGAAGGGTTCCATTCGGACCAGGTAGACTGGGACCATGGGACTCAATATCAAGAACGAGCGGGTCCACGAACTGGCGCGTGAGGCAGCGCGAGTCACCGGCAAGTCTCAGACCGGGGCGATAGAGGAGGCCCTGGTGCGGCTGCTGACGGCGTACGACGCAGACCCGACCGAGGCGCGGATCAAACGACGGCTCGATCTCGCCCGCGACATCGCAGTCGCCTATGCCGCCGACCCGGGGGAGCCGCACCGGTCGATCCGGCGGATCGAGGACTTGTACGACGAGACGTCGGGGTTGCCGCGGTGATCGTCGACTCCTCCGCGCTGATGGCGATCCTCGAAGGCGAGCCCGACGCCGAGCGATGCCTGCGAGCGACCGCCGAAGCGGAGAGCCGGATGTCGACTGCCAACTGGCTCGAAGTCGGCATCGTCGCCGATCAACGGTCCAGCACCCATGGCGAGAGACTGGACCGACTGGTGGCCGCGCTCGAGATCGAGCTCGTACCCGTGTCGGAGCACCAGGCGGCGGTGGCGCGCGCTGCGTACCGTCGCTTCGGCCGTGGATCCGGTTCGGCTGCGCGGCTCAACTTCGGCGACTGTTTCAGCTACGCCCTTTCCGTGACCTCGGGCGAGCCGCTGCTGTTCGCCGGCGAGGACTTCACGCACACCGACGTGCCCGCGGCCAGATAGCGGCTACACGACCCGCTGGGTCGCCGCCGACGCGAGCTCGCGGAGTACGCCGCGTGCGACGTCGTCGATCGCCGCCGCGTCGAGGGCGGTGACGGCCAGCCGGGCGAGCTCCTCGATGACCTGCTCCACCTGCGCGTGCGCGCCGGAGGTGTCGATGATGCGACGCAGGTCCTCCACGTCGTCCCGCGTACAGCGCGCCGCCCAGTGCGGCGTCGAGCCGGGCGGCCTCGGCCGGAGGGGCGGCATCCAGGGCCAGCGCGATCAGCACGGTGCGCTTGCCCTCGATCAGGTCGTCGCCGGCCGGCTTGCCGGTCGTCTCCGGGTCGCCGAAGACACCGAGCAGGTCGTCGCGCAGCTGGAACGCCTCGCCGAGCGGCAGCCCGACCGAGGAGAGCTCCGCCTGAGTGGCGTCATCCGCGCCCGCCAGCGCGGCGCCGATGTGCAGCGGGCGCTCGATGGAGTACTTCGCGGACTTGTAGCGCAGTACGGTCATCGCGGTGTCGACGTCGGCCTTGCCGCGGGCCTGCACCGAGACGTCGAGGAACTGGCCGGCGATCACCTCCGATCGGCACAGGTCGAACAGGTCCATGGCCGGGCCGACCCGGTCCCACGGCAGCCCGCAGCGGCGCAGCATCTCGTCGGACCAGCCGAGCAGCAGGTCGCCGAGCAGGATCGCCCCGGCGGCACCGTACTGCTCGGGGTCGCCGCGCCACCCGTCGCGACGATGCTCGGCACCGAACGCGTGATGCGTGGCCGGACGGCCCCGCCGGGTGTCGGACGCATCCATGTAGTCGTCGTGCACGAGGGCGCTCGCGTGCAGCAGCTCGAGGGCGGAGCAGGCGCGGATCAGGGCCGGCGTCGTCGGCCGGGTCAGGGTCGACGGCCCGGTGACCCCAGTAGCAGAACGCGGCTCGGAACCGCTTCCCTCCGCGCACCGACACCCGCGCCTCGGCCATCAGCCTGGCGGCGTCGTCGCCGAGAGGTCCGAGCCGGGCGGCCTGCTCGTCGAGGAATCCCTCGAGTGCCTCCTGTACTCCCGCGCGGAACGCGTGGTCGTCCCAACCCGCCATGCGCGGAGACTACTGATTGGACAATCCCCGGTCGGGGTCGGTCCTCCTCCCTAGACTTCACGGCATGACAGAGGACCGCGCACCGCGCATCGGAGAGCTCCTGCGACGGGGCGTGCGCTGCTTCTCTTTCGAGTTCTTCCCGCCGAAGGACGAGGACGGAGAGCGCATTCTCTGGCAGTCGATCAGCGAGCTGGAGCCGCTGCGCCCGACGTTTGTCTCGGTCACCTACGGCGCCGGCGGCGCGACCCGCGACCGCACCATCGCGATCACCGGTCGGATCGCGCGCGAGACCTCGCTGCTTCCGATGGCTCACCTGACCTGCGTGGGGCACACGACCGAAGAGATCGACCTCATCCTGCAGCAGCTCGAGGACGCCGGTGTCCGCAACGTGCTGGCGCTGCGCGGCGACCCACCGGGCGGACCGGGCACTCTCTGGGAGAGCACCGAAGGCGGAGTGGAGTACGCCGCCCAGCTGGTGGAACACATCCGGTCCAGCGCGGCGGGAACTGTGCGTGGGCGTTGCGGCGTTCCCCGAGGGCCACCGCGACGCCGAGAGCATCGATCGCGACGCCCAGGTGATGAAGGCGAAGCATGACGCGGGCGCGGAGTTCGCGGTCACCGAGATGGTGCTGCGTGCCTCCGACTACTTCGGTCTGGTGGAGCGCTGCCGCGCGATCGGCGTGGACTTCCCGATCGTGCCCGGCATCATGCCGATCCTGAACCTCAACTCGATGAAGCGGATGGTCGAGCTCTCCGGCCGCGAGATGCCCGACGAGACGCTGGCCCGGATCCTGCCGCTGCAGGACGACCCGGCCGCGGTCCGCGCCGAGGGCATCCGGATCGCCACCGAGCTGTGCGACGAGCTGCTCGACGGCGGTGCGCCCGGCCTGCACTTCTACACGCTCAACAGGTCCAAGGCGACTCGGGAGATCTTCGAGGCGCTGAAGCTGGCGGTCTGACTGCCGGCTGAATCCCTGGCTAGCCAGGTATCCCGACGCTTCCTGGGTGTTGCAACGGCCAGGAAGCGCATGAATCCCTGGGTAGCCAGGGATTCCGACCAGGGCTCAGGCCTCGCCGATCGCCTGGGCGACCAACGCGGCCGACAGGCCGACGAACGGCAGGCCCGCGCCGGGAGTGGCGTGCGCGCCGGCGGCGTACACGCCCGAGATGGGAGTGGTCGGCCCGAGCCGGCGCCGGACGGTGCCGCGGCCCTGCCAGAGCACGCCCATCGGGGAGCCGCCCCAGTGCTCGACCTGCTCGCGAGGTGAGCGGTCGACCCGGACCACGACGTTGTCCCGGACCTTGACGCCCAGCGGGCCATCGTGAGGAGCAGGTCCTCCGCGATCTTGCCGCGCCCGTGCAGCGTCCAGGCATGACACCCCTCCGGCGCGCGACCGCCGGTGTGGATCGCGATCGTCGCGTCGGCGTGCAGGACGGTCTCGGGAGGTAGTTCCGGCACGTCGCCCTCCAGGCCGAGGTGCGCCACGACCGGCGGGATCGCCGGCATCGTGCGCTCGACGTACGGCGCCAGCGAGGGCAGTCGGCGTGGGTCTATGGCGCACACCACGGCGTCGGCGGCGACCTCACCCGTCTCGGTGCTGACCGCGGCGACCCTGCCCTCGCGCACGATCAGGTCGAGCCACCGGGTTGTCCGTGAGCACGGTGACGCCGCGGGTCGCCAGCCGTTGTTCCAGCGCGGTCGAGATCCGGGCCATCCCGCCGGGAACGGTCCACGCTCCGAAGCGTCTGCTCGAGGTAGGCGACCAGCCCGACCCAGGACGGCACGTTGCGCATGTCGTGTCCGCCGGCGAGGAGCGGATGCGCCGCGATCATCGTCGAGCCGGTCGTCGCGGAAACTCTGTCGCAGCCGCTTGTGCATGGTCTCGCGGCCGTCGAGGTACACGGCGACCTCGCGCGGCAGGTCGTTCGGGCTGCCACGGCACCTCGAAGTAGTGACGACGCAGCACGTCCCAGACCACGGCGTACTCGTCGACGTACTGGGTCCAGGACGTCACCGAGCCCCTGCCCGAGCTCGTCGAACGCCGCCTTCTGTGCGGCGCGGGAGCCGCCGTGGAGCCGGACCGACGTGTCGTCCTCGAAGCGGTGCTCGCGGATCAGCTCGAGCGGCTCCAGCTCGCCGATCTCCTTCTCGAGCGGGCGGCCGGACTTGCGGAACAGATCGCGGATCACCGCCGGCAGCACGGTGACGTGCGGCCCTGCGTCCCAGGCGAACCCCTCGCGCTCGACCGTCCCGAGCGCACCGCCGAGCACCCCGGACCGCTCCAGCAGCGTGACCTCGTGGCCGAGCTTGGCCAGCCTCGCGGCGCTGGCCATCCCGCCGAAGCCCCCGCCGACCACCACCACGCGCATGGCGGGAACCCTAGTGAGTCCCACGAAGACGGGACACGGGCCCCATGCGCCGGGACGTCGGCGCAGCAGACCGTGGAGGCATGAACCAGTCACCACTCGAGCTCTCGTCATCTCGGCGCTCCTCGCCAGCCTCGGCCCACTGGTCGGCAATGGTCTGTACGCCGGCTCCGAATCCGTCCGATGGCGACAAGATCCTGGCCGAGTACGCCGACGGCCTTCCGACCATCGGGTACGTCGCTCTGTCACTCGAGGTGATCGGCTTCTGCGCGCTGGCCGTCTTCCTCGCGTGCCTCGTGGTCCGCACGTACTCCGTGGCCCCGGTCGCCGCGGTCACCGCCGCCGTGGCCGGCTCGGCCATGCTCGCCGTCAAGCTCGGCTCCGTCGGCCCCTGGATGGTGGTGATCGACGGAGCCGACGACTTGGACCCTGGGGTGGCCGAGGCGCTGATGTCGCTCACCGACATGGCCTTCGTCGTGTCCGGCCTGCTCCTGTGCCTGGCTCTCTCAGCGGCCGGGATAGGTCTGCTCAGGACCGACCTGCCGCGATTCCTGGCCTGTTGGCCGGCCGTTCTCGGCCCCATCGGCGTCGTCGCCGGCGCCGTAGGCGTCGTCGCACCCGGGTCCTTTGTCCCGGTCCCGTACCTGCTGCTGCTGGTCTGGATGATCGCCCTCGCGATCGCCACCACGATGAGCTCGGGCAGGGACTCCTCGACGAAAGGTGCAAACGAGTCCTTCAACCACGTCGCTGCCACACAATGATCCGGTGAGCACCTCGCGCGGGGCCACGGTCGCCGAATGGTGGCCCTGGCTCGTGCTGCCCACCGCTGCGACCGCCCTCGTCACCGTTGGACTGACGTTGGCACTCGCCGAGCCCGGCGACAGCTGGCTCACAACCGATGCCTGGGTCAACGCCCCTCTCGCCGTCGGCTTCAGCGTTGTCGCGGCCGGGGTGTGGGCTACCCGCCCCCATCCACCCGGGATCCGCAACCTGGGCATCCTCTTCACCGTGTCAGGCCTGGGGGCGGCCTGCGTGCTGCCGTCGTACGCGCTCGCAGAGATCGGGGCACCTGGTGCCGTCGCCGCGGCGTGGCTGTCCAACTGGGTATGGAGTCTGGGAGCGGCTCCATTGATCGGCGCGGGTCTGTTGCTCTATCCGGACGGCCGTCTCCCCGGCCGACACTGGTGGATCGCAGCGGCTCTCGGACTGGGCGGGACGGCGACACTCGCCGTCTCGATGGCGCTGCAGACTGGCCCGCTCGAGAATCATCCCGAGTTCGACAACCCTGTCGGGATCGGTGGCGCCGATGGCTGGGAAGTCGTTGCGGGCCTCGGCTTCCTGTCGCTGATGGCCGGCGGCATCCTCGGCCTGGCGGCCCTCCTCCTGAAGTTCCGGCAGGCACCCGCGGGCGGCGACGTTCGCGGGCAGATTCGCGGCTTTCTGATCGCCGGAGGCCTGGTCGTCGTGGTCGCAACGCTGCCGGAGTCCGACAACCTGGGTCAGGTGGTGCTCTCGCTCGCGGCGGTGACCGCACTCCCGGCGACAGTCGGGACCGCGATCGTCCGGCACCGCCTGCTCGACCAGCGTCAACAGCAGACCGCGCTTCGCCAACGCGTAGGCGCCCTCGTCGAGTCGCGCCGGACCCTGGTCCACGATCGCGAGGAGGAGCGCGCCCGTCTGCGACGCGACCTGCACGATGGGCTCGGCCCCTCGTTGGCGGCGATCGGGCTCGGGCTCCGTCAGCTCGACGAGACAGCCGACGACAGCAACGTACGGGCACTCGCGGACGAGGTTCAGCGGGCGGTCGTCGAAGTGCGCCGGATCTGCGAAGGACTTCGACCAGCCGCGCTCAATGAACTCGGACTGAGCGGCGCCCTGGCCGAGGCCATGGCGCCGCTGGAGCGGTTCGGACCGCGGATCACCCTGAGCGTGGCCGAGCTCCCGCCGCTGGCGCCGGCCGTCGAAGTCGCTGCGTTTCGGATCGTGATGGAGGCCGCCACAAACGCCGTACGTCACGCAAAGGCGACGAACATCGATGTCCAGGTGGGGTACGACCACGGCCTGATGCTGGCGGTCGACGACGACGGCGCGGGTCTCTCACCCGAGTTCACGCCCGGGGTCGGCCTGCGCAGCATGAGTGACCGGGCCGACGAAGTGGGCGGCTGGATCTCCGCGGAGACAAGTGCGGTCCGGGGCACCCAGATCAGAGCCTGGCTGCCGGGCATGGCCCATGCCTGAGGACGTGCGGGTCATCGTCGTCGAGGACCATCCCCTCTACCGCCAGGCGGTGGCGTCGCTGGTCGAGGGCCTGGATGGCTGGAGCGTGGTCGGGACCTATGGTGACGCCGAGTCGGCCCTGCCGCACGTCGCGGATACGGATGTCGTCGTGCTGGATCTGGGTCTGCCCGGGATGGACGGAATCGCCGCGACCCGTGCCGTGCATGAGCTCAATCCCGTCGCCCGGGTCCTGGTCCTGACGATGACGGAGGAGCCGGCCGCTCTCGCAGCCGCGATCCGGGCCGGAGCCCACGGCTACGTCGTCAAGGGCGCCGAGCCGCAGGAGATCGAGCGGGCCCTGTGTGGGGTGGTTCGGGACCAGGTGGTCTTCGATGCCGCCCTCGCCTCGGCGGCGTTCGCCACGCCGGTTCGCGCACCGGCCGCCCTGGACCTCGCCTTCCCGATGCTGACCCGCCGCGAGGTCGAGGTGCTCGATCTGGTGGCCGCGGGGCGGTCCAACACCGAGATCGCCTCGGCCCTCGTCGTATCGCAGAAGACCGCCCGCAACCACGTGTCGAGCATCCTCACCAAGCTGGGCTGGACCCGGGCCGAGGCGATCGCCATGGCTCGGGACGCCGGACTCGGTCGCTAGACGGCGGCCGGTGCGCTCGGGTCCCGGCGACCCTTCCAGCGTCTCCAGCCGCGCCGGATCAGCTTGGCAGCGAAGTAGACGACGACCAGGCCGATCGCCAGCAGTACGGCGGCGATCGCCGCGGCCGCGACCGGGTGCTCGATCGCGAACCAGACCACCCCGAGGACGGCGACGTCCTCGACGACGCTGAGCCCGATGTTCGTGACCGGCTCGGGGGAGGCGTTCGACGGCGAGCCGGGTGCCGGCCTTGACCAGATGCGACGCGAGCGCGGTGCCGCCGCCGACGATGCCGCTCACCGCCTGGTCGAGCGAGCTGGCGTCGCCGGCGATCAGGACCCCGATCACGGCGCCCACGGTCGGACGGATCGCGGTCGAGATGACGTCCCACGTCGAGTCGACGTAGGGGATCTTGTCGGCGACGAACTCCATGACGTACATGAAGCCGGCGACCGCGAGCACCTCCCAGCGGCCGAGCGCGTCGGGGATGTCGGCGAAGTCACCGATCCGGTCGGCGATGCCGAGGACCAGGACCACGAGGTAGGCGTTGACGCCGCTGGCCCATCCGCTCGAGAACGCCAGGGAGAGTGACTCCACGCGCTCAGCGTAGGGGCAGCCGTCGGCTACTCGACGTCGATCTCGGTGGCGCCGGTCATCGCGATGAGCTCGTCGAACGTCGTCGAGTAGACGGCAGCGGGATGGCCCGCGGCGGCCCACAGCACGTCGTACTGCCGCAGCCAGGAGTCGACGTACGTCGGCACCGGGGCCGGGTGCCCGATCGGGGAGACCCCACCGATCACCTGGCCGGTGTGCTCGCGCACGAACTCCGGCGTGGCCCGCCGCAGCGCGCCGACCCCGACCCGCTCGGCGACCGCCTTGGTGTCGACGCGGTGCGCGCCCGAGGTGAGGATCAGCACCGGTCGACTGTCGGCGTCGAAGAGCAAACTGTTGGCGATGGCACCCACCTCACAACCGAGCGCCTCGGCCGCCAGGGCCGCGGTGTGCACCGACTCGGGCAGAATGACGATCTGCCCGGTTCCGCCGCGTCGGGCATGCTCGTCTCGGAAGCGGGTAGTCAGCGGATGTTCGGTCGACATGGTGCGACCCTAGGACACCCCTCGGGGTTCATCAGCAGGGTTATCAGGCAGGCAGGAGAGCGCAGCTCATGGGACAGCAGCCGACCTCGATCTCGAGGGCGATCCAGCTCCTGCTCGGGCTGCTCGTGGCGGGGCTCGGCGTGACCGTGCTGGTGGTGATCTTCCGCGACGATCTCGACGAGGCGTGGTCGCGGGGACACCCGGCCGACAGTGCGATCCAGCCACTGGACTTCGTGCCGGTGGCGATCACGCTGTACGTCGTGGTGGCGCTGTTGGTGCTGACCCTGATCCCGTTCCTCCGCGCCGGCGCCAACTGGGCCCGCTACTCCCTGGTGGCGATGGTGGTGATGATCGCCGTGTCGACGGTGGCCGTGCTGCGCACCGACCCGCCCACCCTGTTCGTGGTGCTGGGCTACTGCTCGCTGGTCCTCGAAGCGGTGATCCTGGTCTTCCTCTGGCACCCGGACACCTCCCGCTACATGCACGAGGAGACCTCCTCGGTCGAGGCCTGATCGGCCCTTGACTGCCTGTCCGTGGGGCGGTGTACCTTGGTCATGTGTTCGAACATATGTTCGAACAGCCGGTGGGGGCGACTCGACCCCGCCTCCGCCGGCACCGGCGGGCTGAGGAGGCGGTGGGATGCGCAAGTACGACGACCCGGTGGAGGTGCGCAAGGGACTGGTCCGGGGTCCGGGGTCATCGGATGAGCGGAGCGAGGGTCCCGAGCAGTTCCTGTGGCATGGCCGGTTGTGGAAGGTGCGCGCGGTGCTGGCGCACTGGGTCGAGACCGGACCCTGGTGGCAGGGACAGGAAGAGGAGTCGCGTTCCCTGGGTGACCTCTTGGTCGAGCGCGAGCTGTGGCGGGTCGAGGCCGGTCGCGGCGGCCCCGACGTGGGTGGCGTGTTCGACCTCTCCTTCGACTGGACCGACGGCCGTTGGCAGCTCGTGGGGTGCGCGGACTGATGAACAACCCCTACGCCCTCCCGGCCACCACCCACTCCTATCTCTCCCGGTCCGCCGAGTCGCTGAGCGAGGCGATCGCGGCCGGCGACGTCCCCACCCGCTACGCCTGCGCCCATGTCGCCGCGCTGCGTGCCGCCGCCGCGCTGCTCGCCGCGCGCGCCCAGCCGGCGCCGACCCGGCGGCGTACCCAGAAGAACGCGTGGGTGTTGCTCGCCGAGGTGGCCCCCGAGCTGGGGGAGTGGGCCAGGTTCTTCGCGGCCGGGGCGAGCAAGCGCGCCGCCGCCGAGGCCGGCTCGACCCGTGCGGTCTCCGAACGCGAGGCCGACGACCTGGTCCGGGACGCCGACCGGTTCCTGGCCGTCGTCGAGCAGTCTCTCGGGCTGGTCCCGCACCCTCCGCTGCAGCAGCAGCTGGTGAGGCATGTCAGCTGATCCCTTTGTCCATCTCCATGTGGCGTCCGGCTACTCGCTGCAGTACGGCGCCTCGCACCCGCACGTGCTGGTCGAGCGGGCCGCCGAGCAGGAGATGGACACCCTCGCGCTCACCGATCGCGACGGCACCTACGGGGCGGTGAAGTTCGCCAAGGCCTGCCGGCCGGCCGGGATCCGGCCGGTGCTCGGGGTCAACCTCGCCTATCGGTCGTCGCCACCCCCGCCACCGAGCGCCGACCGCAAGACCCCGGCTCGTGGCGGCGCGTTCCGCGACCTGCCGGTCGAGCGTGGCGGGCTGCCCCGGGCGACGTTCCTGGCCGCCGCCGACACCCGGGGCGGACGGGCCGGATGGGCCGCGGTGTGCCGGCTGATCTCGGCGGTCCAGCTGGCCGGCGAGCGCGGGGCGCCGGTGCTGGACCTGGCCGAGCCGCCCGACGAGGTGGCCGAGCTGCTCGCGAGCGGCGACCTGATGGTGCTGCTCGGCCCGGGGTCGGAACTGGCGGTCGCGGCGACCCGGCGCCGCGACGACCTGGCCCTGGCCGCGCTCGAGCCGTGGCGGGCGCTGGTGCCCCGCTCCCACCTGGTCGTCGAGCTGGTCTCGCATCGACTTCCCGGCCGCCGCGGCGACTGGGGGCCGGGCACCACGCCGCACGCCGCCCGGATGGCCGGCATCGCCCGGGAGGCCGGGCTGTCCGCCGTACTCACCAATGCGGTGCGGTACGCCGACCGCCGCGACGCGGTCACCGTCGACGTGCTCGACGCCGCCCGGCGCCTGGTCGCCCTCGACCGGCGCCACCTCGATCGCGGCAACGCCGAGGGGTTCCTCAAGTCCGGCAAGCAGATGCAGGAGATCGCCGAGGAGATCGGCCGGGTCGCGGGACTGGCGCGCCGGCGACCCCGCTGCCGCGGCCCGCCGGTTGCTCGCCGAGACCCGCACGATCGCCGACCGGTGCGCGCTCGACCCCCGCGCCGATCTCGGGCTGGGGGAGGTGCACTTCCCCGAGTTCGAGCTCTCGACCGATGGCGTCTCCGCCGACTCCTCGCTGCGCCGGCGCTGCGAGGCCGGCATCGGCGCCCGCTACGGCTCCGCGGCCAAGCAGGTGATCTGGAAGCGGCTCGACGACGAGCTGGAGATGATCCGCGGGCTCGGCTACGCGTCGTACTTCCTCACCGTCGGCGACGTCACCGACCTGATCAAGGAGATGGGAGTGCGCTGCGCGGCCCGCGGTTCGGGCGCCGGCAGCCTGGTCAACTACCTGCTCGGCGTCTCCGGGGTCGACCCGATCCGGCACGGGCTGCTGATGGAGCGCTTCCTCTCGCCGCTGCGCGAGGCGCTGCCCGACATCGACATCGACGTGGAGTCGGCCCGGCGGCTCGAGGTCTACGAGGCGATCCTCGACCGCTACAGCGGCGAGCGCTGCGTGTGCGTCTCGATGATGGACACCTACCGGGTGCGGCACGCGGTACGCGACGTCGGTGGCGCGCTCGGCATGCCGCCCGGAGAGATCGACGCGATCGCCAAGGCGTTCCCGCACATCCGGGCCCGCGATGCGCGGGTCGCGCTGCGCGAGCTGCCGGAGCTGCGGGCCGGCGGGCTGACCGATGACCGGCTCGACCTGATGTTCCAGCTCGTCGAGCGGCTCGACGGGCTGCCGCGGCACGTCGCGATGCATCCCTGCGGGGTGCTGCTCTCCGACGCCACCCTGCTCGACCGGACGCCGGTGGAGGCGAGCTTCGCCGGCTTCCCGATGAGCCAGTTCGACAAGGACGACGTCGAGGACCTCGGCCTGCTCAAGCTCGACGTCCTCGGCATCCGGATGCAGTCGGCGATGGCGCACGCGGTCGTCGAGATCCGCCGCATCGACGGCGTCGACATCGACCTCGACGACGAGGAGCAGGTGCCGTTCGACGACGAGCCCACCTATCGGATGATCAGCTCGGCCCGGACCCTCGGCGTCTTCCAGATCGAGTCGCCGGGCCAGCGCGAGCTGATCGCCAAGTCCGGGATCGAGACCTTCGACGACATCATCACCGACATCTCGCTGTTCCGGCCCGGTCCGGTCAAGAGCGACATGATCACGCCCTACCTCGAGGCCAAGCAGGGGTGGGAGCTGCCGCTCTACCTCCACGACGACCTGCGGCCGATCCTCGGGTCAGACCCAGGGCGTGGTGGTCTTCCACGAGCAGCTGATCGAGATGATCGCCCAGCTCACCGGGGTGAGCTACGCCGAGGCCGACGAGGTACGCCGCGCCCTCGGCGACACCGAGGGCATGGACGAGATGCGGCTGTGGTTCCCGCCTCGTGCGCTGGCCCGTGGCTACCCGCTGCCGCTGGTCGAGCGGCTCTGGAAGGTGATCGAGGCGTTCGCGTCGTTCGGCTTCTGCAAGGCGCACGCGGCGGCGTTCGCGCTGCCGACCTACCAGTCCGCCTGGCTGAAGACCCACTGGCCGGCGCACTTCCTCGCCGGCGTGCTCACCCACGACCCCGGCATGTACCCCAAGCGGCTGATCCTCGAGGACGTCCGCCAGCACGGCATCGCCGTGCTCGGGCTCGACGTCGACGCCTCCGAGAAGGACTACGTCGTGGAGCCGATGCCCGGGCGCCGAGCGGCTACGGCATCCGGCTCGCGCTGGCCGAGGTGAAGGGGATCAACGCCGCCGAGGTGGAGCGGATCGTCGCCGCTCGTCCCTACCAGTCCCTCACCGACTTCTGGCACCGGGCGCGGGTGTCCCGGCCGATCGTGGAGCGGCTGGTGCTGATCGGTGGCTTCGATCGCATCTACTCGATCGACGGCGGCGACGGCGTGCGCACCCGGGGCCGGGTCACCCGCCGCGACCTGCTGCTCCAGGTCGCGGAGCTGGAACGGCACGGGAAGTCCGTCGAGAAGGCCTCGCGGGGGCGCGGCCTGGGGTCGCGCCGTCGCGGGCCGGCCGGCGGTCGCCCGTGCCGACGACGCCGGGCTGCGCAACAGCACCGACCCGCGGACCCGGGAGCGGACGGCGGACCTCGAGCGACACCCGCTCGGCCGCCAGGGCGTCTGGGCCAAGGCCGCCGCGCAGAGCAAGGCGACCCCGGAGCCGCCGCCGGTGAGCTCGGTGCAGCTCGCCCTCGACCTCGGCGACGGCCCGCGCGAGGGCGAGGTGTCCGGGCTGCCGGAGATGACGGCGGCCGAGTCGATGGCGGCCGAGCTGGAGATCCTCGGCCTCGACGTGAGCCGGCACGTCGTCGACGCCTACGACCGGTTCTTCGAGGAGCTCGGGGTCACCCGCAGCAAGGATCTGCTGGGGCGGCGGAGCCGATCGGAGCTGCTGGTGGCCGGGGTCAAGGTGGCCACCCAGACCCCGCCGATCCGCTCCGGCCGGCGGGTGATCTTCCTGACCCTCGACGACGCCACCGGCCCGGTCGACGCGACGTTCTTCGAGGACGTGCAGGGTCCCTACGCCGCGACGGTGTTCCACTCCTGGCTGCTGGTGGTGCGCGGCGAGCTGCGGCGCACCGGCTACCGCGGGGTCTCCCTGCGCGCCACCGGTGCCTGGGCGCTCCCCGAGCTGCACGCGCTCTGGCAGCGCGAGGGCATCGACGCCGTCCTCGGCCAGATGGCCGTGGTGCCCGATGGCTACGGCGGCACCCACCCCGAACGCCGCCGGGTGCTGGTGCACACCAGCGGCTTCCAGATGTCGCCGTACTCCGACATCAAGCCCGCGGGCGAGGACACCAAGCAGGTAGCCAGGAAGCTCTGGCACCGCAGCCCCGGGAGCGCGGGATGAGAGCCCCACTAGTGTTTCTTCCATGTCTGCCAGCGAGCGCCGGGGTGCCACCCGCACCGCCGTGGTCTGGGACGCGCTGCGTCCGGCGCTCGAGGGCAGTGCCTGCAACGTGCTCGACATCGGCGGCGGCACCGGCGGCTTCGCGGTTCGGGTCGCCGAGCTCGGCCACCGGGTCACCGTGGTCGACCCCAGCCCCGACGCCCTGGCCGCGCTGGACCGTCGGGCCCGCGAGGTTGGGGTCCAGGTCACCGGCGTCCAGGGCGACCTCGACGGCCTCGCCGGTCTGGTCGATGGAGCCGACGTGGTGCTCTGCCACGGGGTGCTCGAGGTGGTCGAGGATCCCGCCGCCGCACTGGCCACGATCCGCGGGGTGCTCCGCACCGGCGGCACCCTCAGCCTGTTGGTCGGCCAGCGGCACGCCGCCGTCGTCGCCCGGGCCATGGCCGGCCACTTCCCGCAGGCGCTGGCGATGCTCGACGGCGACCCGCCCACCGGAAGGTCCGGCCACCGGTTCACCGTCGAAGAGGCCACCGGCCTGCTGGCCGGAGCCGGCTTCGAGGTCACCACGGTGCACGGCGTCCGGGTCTTCGCCGACCTGGTGCCCGGCTCGCTGCTCGACCTCGAGCCCGGCGCCACCGCGGCGCTCGTCGAGCTCGAGCGCGCGGTCTCCGAGCGAGCCGAGTACCTCCCGCTGGCCACGCAGCTGCATCTGTTGGCGCACTGACACTGCGCGCGGCGGTCACGATGCGTGATCGCTCCGCGGAGTGCCCGATCCTCCACGTCGACATGGACGCCTTCTATGCGTCCGTCATGACCAGAGGAAAGCCCGAGCTCCAGGACGTCCCGGTCATCGTCGGCGGTGGCTATCGCGGGGTGGTGCTGGCGGCCAACTACGCTGCCCGCGAATACGGCGTCCGGTCCGCGATGACCGGCACCCGCGCCCGGCGGCTGTGTCCGCAGGCCGTCGTCCTCAAGCCCGACTACGACACCTTCACTACCGTCTCGACGGCGGTGATGGAGAGCTTCCGTCGAGTGACCCCGCTGGTCGAGGCGATCTCGCTCGACGAGGCCTTCCTCGACGTCCGCGGTGCACTCCGGCGGCTCGGGTCGCCGCTGCAGATCGCCGAACAGCTCCGGGCCCGGATCCACGACGAGCAGGGCATCACCTGCTCGGTCGGGGTGGCCGCTTCGGTGTCGGTGGCCAAGCTGGCCAGCCGACGGGCCAAGCCCGACGGGGTGCTGGTGGTGCCACCGCAGGAGATCACCTCGTTCCTGCATCCGCTCGACGTCGGCGAGCTCTACGGCGTGGGGGAGAAGACCCAGGCGATGCTGCACCGGCTCGGTCTGATCACCGTCGGCGATGTCGCCCACACCCCGCTGCGCACCCTGCAGCGCGCGGTCGGCCACCACCTCGGTGCCCACCTGCACGAGCTGGCCTGGGGCACCGACCGCCGGGCGATCGAGCCCCGCACCGCGGGCGTGTTCGGGCATGGCGAGGGCGACCCCGACAAGTCGATAGGGGCACAGGAGACCTTCGGCCACGACACCGACGACCGCGAGGTGATCCTCCGCGAGATGCTGAAGCTCACCGCCAAGGTGACCCACCGGATGCGCACCGCCGGGGTCGCCGGTCGCACGGTCTCGATCACCGTGCGGTTCGCCGACTTCACCACGATCACCCGGACGCGCACCCTGCCGGAGGCGACCGACGTGACCCAGGAGGTCTATCGCGCCGCGGTCCGTCTCTACGACGCCCTCGGCCTGCAACGGGCCAGGATCCGGCTGGTCGGGGTTCGGGTCGAGGGGCTGCTGCCACGCACTCGGGTGTATCGCCAGCTGCTGCTCGGCGAGCGTGACAACGGCTGGTCCGACGCCGATCGGGCCGTCGACCGAGCGACCACGAGGTTTGGGTCGGCAGCCGTCCGCCCCGCCAGTCTTCTCAGTTGAAATATTCCGGACATCACTACCGCGAACCAAAGCGCCTGCCTAGACTTGATCCACACACGGGCCGTTGGGCCCGCGGACCGAGTCGAGGACTGGAGGTGACGGTGCCGCTCTCGGATGAGGAACTGCGACTTCTCGAGCAGATGGAGCGCGCCCTCGTCGAGGAGGATCCCAAGCTCGCCTCGACCCTGCGCGGCACCTCGCTGCGCCGCTCGGCTCGTCGCCGGGCGATCGTCGCCGGACTCGTCTTCGCGATCGGCATCGCGATCCTGATGACCGGTGCGATCACCCAGCTCTGGCCGGTCGGCGTCGTCGGATTCGTCATCATGCTCGGCTCCGCCACCGTGGCGCTCGGCTCCTTCCGCGGCCAGCAGGCCAGCGGCGAACCGCAGGCGACCGACCACTCCTCCGGCTTCACCGTGATCGAAGGCGGCCGTGCCGGTCGCACCCGCCGGCCCCGCAACCGCACCACCTCCTCCCACTCCTTCATGGAGCGGATGGAGGAGCGCTGGCGTCGCCGCCGCGACGAGAACAACGGCGGCTACTGAGCACCGTTCGCCCACGCGGCGCGCTCGTGCCTCGCGCTGCTGCTCGGTCAGATGTGCTCGACGACTCCGCCGAACCTGGCCTGCTCGCGCTCCTGGGCCGCCGGCTCTTGCGGGAGCATGCGGCGCACCAGGGACCGCGGCCACCACTGAGCCTGCCGGCGGACCCGCGCCGGGACGCCCGCGTTGAGCGCCTCGGCGCAGAGCAGTACGTCGTCGCGCAGCGCGCCGGCCTCGTCGGTACCGATCCGCGAGTAGCGCAATAGCTCGAGCTCGCGGACGATCCGGTCCAGCGCCGCCACCGCCTCGGGTGACAGTCGGCTGCCGTGTGCCGGGCGCTCCCGCCGGTCGGCCTTCTCGGGCGCGCCGAACTGCTGGGCCATCCAGTGCCGGGTCTCCCGCGGAGATCGCGCGTCGGGCCAGGGCAGTCGCAGATCCGTCACGGTGGCCCAGAGCTCCTCCCAGGCCTGCTCGGGCCCGCCCTCGAGGCGGCGCTCACGACGGCTGCGGCGCACGACGCGAGGTCCGACGGCGCCCACGCCGATCAGCAGCGCGCCGGCGAGACCGCCGCCCACGGGTAGCCACGGGAAGCCGGACTCCTCGGCGCCGTCCTCGGCAGTCTCACCCGTCGGCCCCGGCTCGACCGGGCGACGGGTCGGCTCGAGCGACTGGCCCCCATCGCTCGCCGAGGGCGAGTTCGACGGGTCGAAAGTCGGGTTGGGGACGGGCAGGCTCTCCATTGTGTACTCCGGCGCCTCGCCCGTCCGGTCGCCGGGTGTCGGCTCGAACAGCACCCAGCCCGCGCCTTCGAAGTACAGCTCGGGCCAGGCATGCAGGTCGTGGGTGCTGTACTCGTAGAGGTCGGCACCGATCTGCTGCGGGTGCAGGAACCCGACGGCGACCCGAGCCGGGATGCCGACGATCCGCGCTAGTACCGCCATCGCCGAGGCGAACTGCTCGCAGTAGCCCACCCGGCCGCCGTTCTCGTTGAGGAAATCCGCCAGGTCGTCGACCCCGTTGCCCTCCGGCGCGTTCCGCAGGTCGTACTCGAACTCGCCCTCGACGCGGAAGAACTCCTGCAGGATGACTGCCGCCTGGAACTTGGTCGGGGCGTCTTTCGTAAGGGCCAACGCCAGATTGCGCACCTGGATCGGAATCCCTGCGGGCAGCGAGAGCAGCTCATCGTCCACATCGTCGCTCTCGGTGCTCGATACCGCGAGCGCCCGGGCGTCGAAGGCGGCCTCGATCGCCGTCATGGAGTACTCGATCCCGGCGGTCGACAGGTCGTCGTCGCTGGAGATGAAGTCTATTGTCGAGGCGTCGTACCGCCAGTCGCCAGGGGCCGTGATCTCGGAGGTCAGCGACTGGGTGGGGAGCCACTTCGAGACGAAGCGGTCGGTGATGTCGACGTCGTAGTCGTAGAGCTCGCGTGGCACGGACGGCGCCAGCCCCGGGGGATCTGGCAGCGCACCGTCGGGTCGGTTCTCGTCGGGGATGTCGCGATTGCCACTGGTCCACTCGTTGTCGCTGAACCGGTTGAGCACCGAGATCCGCAGGTAGTCGGGGTCCGGGTCGTTGGTCGACACCTGGATCACGGCGAAGTCCTCGCCCCGCTTCAGGTCGCGCCGCAGGTCGGTCATCGGGTTCTCGATCTTGATCTCCGAGTCCCCACCGTCGCCGATCCCGAAATCAAGAAGGTCCAGCGAGATGGTCGGGATCACCACAGGTACGACGACGGCGAGAGCGGTCGCGACCCCGCCGATCTTGCCGGCGCTGGTGCGCATCACCCCCGAACTGCCGAAGACAGTGAGGTCCGAATCCGTGGTCTCCGGGCCGAGCGACCGACCCCAGCGAGAGATGTGGGCGGTCTCCTGCAGGAACAGCATGATCAGGAAGCCGATCGCGGAGACGAGGAAGACTCCCCAGCCGATGCCTCCGTCGAGCAGGCTCACCGGCAGGCTGTAGACGGTCAGCATCGGAAGCCCGGCCAGCGGCACCCGGCGCAGGGTGCAGGCAAGCAGGTCTGCCATCAGCATCGCGCCGAGCCCGCCGGCGATCAGCAGCGGATAGACCGGCGCCGCGGTGTGCGGCACCGGGGCGGCGTATGTGTTGGCGCTGTCGAAGGCGGCGTCGAACGCGTTGATCAGCTCGGTCCACCCGGCCCCGACGGGGACCGGCGATCCGATCACCAGCCAGGACACCATCGCCGAGCCGAGCAGGACCTGACCGAGGAAGAGCAGCCCGGCCGGGATCCGGTACCCGCGGCCCAGGGCGCCGCTGACCGCGACCGTCGCGGCGACGAGCAGCAGTGGAGACAGGAACTCGCTGGGGCGGTCGGTGAACCCGCGCCAGGAGCACATCGCGACCCAGGTGGTGGCGGCGGTGACCAGCGCGAGTGCCATCCCGCCGGAGACATGGGCGCGCTTGCTGGTCATTCGGGGACTCCTTGCGACGCCAGACCCGAGTCGGCGGTACGGCTGCTCTGGGTGCTGGCCCGCCCCAGCTCCTGCCAGACCGCGTCGAGCCGGTCGCGCGGTCGGAGGGTGGCGGAGCGCCATCCGTGCTGTGCCAGGAGCGCGGCCGCGCCGCCGTCACCGCCGTGGGGGTTGGCCCAAGCGCCGACGTCGAGGGCGATCGCGATGGCGGAGCTCGTGTGGTGCTGCATCCGCCGCAGGGCGGGTACGTCGGTGTCCTGGACCGCGCCGAGGACGGCCACGGTCAGGCCGCCGCCCATCGGCTCGCTCAGCCAGCCGCTGTCGAGGCGGGCATGCTCGAGCGGCACGACCACCGCCAGCGCCTCCAGCAGGGGACCGGTGTTGAGGTCTGCGTCCCGGAAGTGCCAGGCGCCGGTGGTGTCCTCACCCGATGCGGTGACGAGTCGGACCATGAACCCCCGGTGGCTCAGGTGGACCGCCACCGAGGCAGCGGCCGAGACCGCGGCCTCTAGGGACGAGGCGATGCCGTGGCCGCGGTGCGAGATCGTCCGGTTGTCGAGGAAGACGGTGGCCCGCGACTGCCAGGGCTGCTCCTCACGCCGGACCATCAGCTCGCCGATCCGGGCCGAGCTGCGCCAGTGCACCCGGCGCAGGTCGTCACCGTGGCGGTACTCGCGCACGGTCACGTCCTCGGCCGAGCCGGTCGCGAAGGCGCGGGGCCGGTTGTCGCCGGAGCCGGTCCAGCCTCCGCCGAGGGGGATCGTCGGCAGCGGCACGGTGCGCGGTGTGACGGTCAGCGGCACGGTGGTGCGGAAGGACCGGCCGAGCCCCACGAGACCGAACGGGTCGTTGACCCGGACCGTCATCGGTCCGATCTGGAACTGGCCCCGGACGTCCGAGCGCACCTGGTAGGTGATCTGCCGGCGCCAGCCCCTGGAGATGCCCTCGAGCACGAACCGGGGCCGGCTGCCGAGCACGTACGGCACGTGGTCCTCGAGCAGCAGCGCGCCGCTCGGTGTCCGGCCCTCGTTGGTGAGCGTCAGTCGGACCTGGGCCGGTTGACCCGCCGGGACGATCTGCGGGTGGACGGTGCGCACCAGCGCAAGCTTGTAGCGGCTGCGACCGACGAAGAACGCGGTCAGCAGGGGCAGGGTGACGAGCAGGACCCCCACGCGGGTCAGCGCGGTCTGCCCGAGCAGGACCGAGCAGACGACCGCGGTTACTCCGGCAGCGGCGAACGCCCGTCCTCGGACGGTGAGGCCGGCGAGCGCCTCACGCACGAGTCTGCGACGACTGCGGCACCGGTACGGCGGCCACCAGGCCGTCGAGGATCGCCGTCGTCGACCGACCGCTCATCGCAGCCTCCACCGCGGGCAGCAGCCGGTGCGCGAGCACCGGACGGGCCAGCCGTTGGATGTCGTCGGGGAGGACGTAGTCGCGGCCTTCGATCGCGGCCGTGGCCTTCGCTGCTCGCACCAGGTGGAGGGTGGACCGGGGGGACGCGCCGAGTACGAGCTCCTGGGACTTCCGGGTCGCGGACGTGAGCGCGACGGCGTACCGCTGCACCGCCGTGGACACGTAGACCTGGCCGACGATGCCGCACAGCTTGCGCACCTCGGCGGCATCGGTGACCGGCTCGAGGTCGTCGAGCGGGTTGTCGCGGGTGTGCGTGTCGAGCATGGCGAGCTCCGCCGCCTCGACGGGGTAGCCGATGGAGACCCGCGCCATGAACCGGTCGCGCTGAGCCTCCGGCAGGGCGTAGGTGCCCTCCATCTCGATGGGGTTCTGGGTCGCGATCACCATGAAAGGCGTGTCGAGCTGGTACGTCGTGTTGTCGACGGTGACCTGACGCTCCTCCATGCACTCCAGCAGCGCCGACTGGGTCTTGGGGGAGGCGCGGTTGATCTCGTCGCCGACCACGATGTTGGCGAACACGCCGCCGGGCCGGAACTCGAACTCGCGGGTGTTCTGGTTGAAGACCGAGACACCGGTGACGTCGGAGGGCAACAGGTCGGGCGTGAACTGGATCCGTCGCACCGTGCAGTCGATGCTCCGCGCCAGTGCCTTGCTGAGCATGGTCTTGCCCACTCCCGGCACGTCCTCGATCAGCAGGTGCCCCTCGGCCAGCAGCACCACCAGGGTGGAGGTGACGACATCGGGCTTCCCCTCGATCACCTTCTCCACGTTGGTGCGTACGCGGTCGACGACCCGAGACAGCGTCTCGAGATCGGCCCCGCCTGCAGTCGCAGAATCCACGTCCGGTCCTTCCACTTCGTCCACCACGACACCCCACGCGCTGGCACAACCGTAGGTCAGGCCAGCAACCTACGCGGTCGCCTTGCTTCTTCTTCTGACTCGGTGGGTCACGGTTTGGTTGCTTTCACATCGACCCGAAAAGGCGCCGCTCTGCCGAAACCGAGCCAGATGTGGTTGACGGTGGGGGAAAGTGGCGTATGGTGGGGGAAAGTGGAGGAACAGGCCAGCCACGTGGGTGAAGGCGGAGGTGCCCGATGCGATTCATGGGCACCCACCGGCCGAAGCTCGATGACAAGGGCCGGCTCTTCCTCCCAGCGAAGTTCAGGGGCGCTCTGGCGGAGGGGGTAGTGGTGACGCAAGGTCACGAGAACTGCCTCGTCGTCTGGCCCCCAGATGTCTTCGAAGAGGAATCCGTGCGGGTCAGGGAACGGCCGATGGCCAGCAAGTCGGGCCGCGGCTTTATCCGGACCTTCTTCTCGGGCGCGGAAGAGGCAGTCCCTGACAAGCAGGGCCGGATCAGCATCTCTCAGGAGCTCCGGAGCTATGCCGGGCTCGAGGGAGAGGTCGCCGTCATCGGTGTCCATGACCGGCTCGAGATCTGGGACCCGACGAAGTGGCGCGACTACCAGGCGGCCGAGGCGGAGAAGTTCGCCGACCTCGACGAGGACGACGAGTAGCTCCCCACGTCACACCACCGCAGCGCAGTACCGAGAACAAATCCACATGGGATCCGCAGGACGAGGTCTCCGGCCCGCTCCCGACCATCTGGGGCAACTTCCCCGGCACCAGACGGTCAACACTTCCCGACGCACACTGCGGGAGCGGGCCGAGACCTGGCTCTGCGGATCCCCCCGGAACACGCACACGCACCAGGGGTCGAAACCGATGAGCACACCCGTCTTCTCCGATACCGGCTGCGGGCCGGAACGTCGGGTCCGCCACCAGGCGCGCGACGTCGCCGCCCTGATGGCGTTCTCGGCGCTGGTCTCCGTCGGCTTCGCCACCGCCCTCCTCCTGATCACGGCGCTGGGCAGCTGACATGACCGCCTCCCACGTCCCGGTGCTGCTCGACCGGGTCGTTGCTCTGCTCGAGCCGGCGCTCACCCACGGCGACGCCGTGCTGATCGACGCGACGCTGGGGCTGGGCGGACATGCCGAGGCCGTGCTCGGCCGGTGCGAGCTGGCTCGCGTGGTCGGTGTCGACCGGGACCCTGCGGCCCTGGCCCTGGCCGGCGAGCGGCTGGCGTCGTACGGCGACCGGTTCACCGGGGTGCACGCGGTCTACGACGAGATCCCCGAAGTACTCGAGCGGCTGGGACTGGCCGAGGTCGACGCCGTGCTCTTCGACCTGGGCGTCTCGTCGATGCAGCTCGACCTGCCCGAACGTGGCTTCGCGTACGCCACCGACGCCCCGCTCGACATGCGAATGGACGGCACGTCCGGACCCACCGCGGCCGACGTGCTCAACACCTACGACGCGGCGGACCTGACCCGGGTGCTGCGCGACTACGGCGAGGAACGGTTCGCGCGCAAGGTCGCCGCCGCCATCGTTCGGGCCCGCGAGGTGCGGCCGTTCACGACCTCCGCGCGGCTCGTCGAGCTGTTGTACGCCGAGATCCCGGCGCCCGCGCGGCGTACCGGCGGCCACCCCGCCAAGCGCACGTTCCAGGCGCTCCGGATGGAGGTCAACGACGAGCTAGCGGTGCTGCGCCGAGCGGTTCCGGCCGCGATCGACGCCATCCGCGTGGGCGGAAGGGTGGTGGTCGAGTCGTACCACTCACTCGAGGACCGCTTGGTGAAGCAGGCGTTCACCGCAGCCACCACCAGCGACGTCCCGCACGACCTGCCGTTCGTCCCCGAGGGCTCCGAGCCGGCGCTTCGGCTGCTGACCCGCGGTGCCGAGAAGGCGAACGCAGCGGAGATCGCGGCCAACCCCCGTGCCGCCTCGGTGCGGCTGCGTGCGATCGAACGAGTCCGCGAGAGAGGAGCCGCGTGATGTCGAGCACCGCACCGCAGCTCCGTTCCCGGCTGCCCCGGCTCGCCGAAGAGGCCTTCCAGCGCGCCCGGCTGACCGTCGTACCGAGTCGTCGGACCCGGGCGCCGCGGGTACCGTTCGTGACGCTCGTCAGCGTCATTCTTCTGGGCGGGGTCATCGGGCTGCTGCTGTTCAACACCTCCATGCAGCAGGCGTCCTTCGCGGCCACGGCATTGGAGGAGCAGGCCACCGACCTCTCTGCCCGGGAGCAGTCCCTCCAGATGGAGCTGGAAAAGCTGCGCGACCCTCAGCGGGTCGCCGAGGCGGCCAAGTCGCAGGGCCTGGTGATCCCCGCGGCCCCCGCGTTCCTCGACCTGGAGACCGGTGAGGTCACCGGGAACGTTGCGCCGGCGACGCTCGAGAGCGACACGAACATCAACACGCCGCGGCCGACTCGGCCCGCCGAGCTCGACCCGGAGCCGATCCGCAGCCACAACGGCGGTGGCGCCGAGCAGCGTGACCAGCATCGCGACAACGAGCGTCGCCGGTGAGCCAGCGGCGACCGAGGAGACCACCCGTGCGGCGCGGGCGCATGCGGGGGTCGCCTCAGGTCCGGCTCCGCGTCGGGTTCCTGCTGATCGCGATCGTGCTCTCGGTGTTCGCCGCGCGTCTCGTGCAGCTTCAGGCCTACGACCCGGACTCGTACGCCGAGATGGCCGCCGACGAGGGCACCGTCGACGTCGTACTTCCGGCGACTCGCGGCGACATCCTGGACCGCAACGGTCAACCGCTCGCCGACTCGGTCGACGGGCTGATGGTTGTGGCGGACCCGCTGATGACGGCCGACCAGGCACCGGAGATCGCCACGTTCCTCAGCAAGCGGCTGGACGTCGACTACTTCGACACCCTGGAGCGGCTCCGCGTCGACGGCAGCCGGTTCCAGTACCTGGCCCGCCAGGTGCCGGCGACCCTTGCGAAGGCCACGGTCGACGCCGCCGAGGAGCTCGACTTCGAGGGCATCTGGACCGAACGCGACCCGGTGCGGTCCTACCCGGCCCGGGACGTCGCCGCCAACCTGGTCGGCTTCCTCGGTACCCCACGCAAGGACGGAGCGGCCCGCGCCCTGGCCGGTCTCGAGGACACCTTCAACGGCTACCTCGCCGGCACCGACGGAGAGGCACGCTACGAGGTCGGCGCCGGCAACCGGATCCCGCTCGGCGACAACACCGTGACCGAAGCCATCGAGGGCGAGGACCTGACGACGACCATCGACCGGGACCTGCAGTGGTACGCACAGCGGGTGCTGCGGCAGACCGTGCTCGGTGCCGGCGGCAACTCCGGGCACGTCGTGATCATGGACAGCCGGAGCGGCGACCTGCTCACTGTGGCCGACTACCCGACGTACGACGCGAGCAAGCCCTCCGACTACAAGCCAGAGCTCTACCGGGCGCATGCACTCACCGACGTCTACGAGCCGGGATCGGTGGAGAAGGTCCTTACGCTGGGCTCGCTCATCGATGCCGGCAAGGTCACCAACCGCACCCGGTTCCGGGTCCCGGGTTCGCTCGAGCGCCAGGACCGCGTGATCCATGACTACTGGGAGCACGGGCTGATCAATCTCACCCTGGCCGGCATCCTCGCGAAGTCGTCCAACATCGGCACCGTGCTTGCGGGTGACGAGTTCCGGAAGGGCCAGCTGCGCAGCTATCTGACCGGGTTCGGTCTCGGCGAGAAGACCGACATCGGGGTCGGTGGCGAGACCAAGGGGCTGCTGCCCGCTGGTGCGCTCTGGACCTCCCAGACCGAGGACCGGATCGCGTTCGGGCAAGGTGTTTCCGTGAACGCCGTGCAGATGGCCGCCGCGATCAACACGATCGCCAACGGCGGGGTGCGGATCGACCCCAGCCTGGTCCAGGGCTCGGCGGTGAGCGATGACGGCGACGAGATCGGCAGCGACCATGCCGAACGGACCCGGGTGATCAGCGAGGACGCCGCCCTGCAGATGACCCAGATGATGGAACGCGTCATCGACCCGGAGGCCGGCGTCGCGCCCGCGGCGGCCGTGCCCGGCTACCGCGTGGCCGGCAAGACCGGTACCGCGCAGCAGGTGGGATCCCGGTGCCGCTGCTACAACGGCACGTTCACCGTCTCTTTCGCCGGCTTCGCGCCGGCCGACGACCCTCGGTTCACGATCTACGTCGTGGTGCACAACCCCAGCAACGGCGGGGGCGGTGGCTCGGTCGCCGGCCCCGCGTTCTCGAAGCTGATGAGCTACACGCTGCGCCGGTACGGCGTTCCCCCGACCGGCACCCAACCCTCGCGGCTTCCCGTCGAGTGGTGATGGGGAAGACTGCGGACGTGGGAACGCGTCCGGAGCATCCGCCACGCACGCGCCTCGCCGACCTGGTCGACTGGCTGGCCACAAAGGGCGAGCAGGCGCGGCTGGTCGGCGACGCCGAAGTCGTCGTGACCGGACTGTCGCTGAGCTCTCAGCGCGTGCAAGGGGGCGATCTTTACGCCGCACTCCCGGGCACCCGCGCGCATGGCATCGGGTTCCTCGACCACGCCCTCGCTGCCGGTGCCGTCGCCGTGCTCACCGACCCGGCGGGGGCCGAGAGCGTGGGCGCGGACCTCCCCGTCGTGGTGGTCGACCGGCCTCGCGAGCTGCTCGGCCGGCTCGCCGCTTGGCTGTACGGCGAACCCGCGACGGCGCTGCGGATGATCGGGGTGACCGGCACCCAGGGCAAGACCACGACCGTGCGGCTCGCCGAGGCGGCACTGCAGAACGCGACCATCCGGGCCGCGTCGATCGGCACTGTCGGCACCCGCGTCGACGGCCGCGACGTCCCGACCTCATTGACCACGCCCGAGGCGCCCGATCTGCACGGGCTGTTCGCGATGATGCGCGAGCGCGAGGTGCAGGCGTGCGCGATGGAGGTCTCCAGCCACGCGCTGGTGATGGGCCGGGTCGACGGGGTCGTGTTCGACGTGGCGGTGTTCCTCAACCTCGGCCGGGACCACCTGGACTTCCACGCCGACGAAGAGGACTACTACGGCGCCAAAGCCTCCCTGTTCGTGCCCGACCGGGCCGGGCTCGCCCTCGTGAACGTCGACGACGAGTACGGCGCCCGGCTGGCCCGTGAGACCACGCTGCCGGTGCGCACCCTGTCCCTTCGCGACGAAGGGGCCGACTGGCGGGCGGTCGACATCGTTGCCGAGGCCAGCGGCTCCCGGTTCACGGTGCTCGGCCCGGACCACGTGGCGGTACCGACCACGGTGCGCCTGCCTGGTGAGTTCAACGTCGCCAACGCGCTCGCCGCCGTTGCCGCATGTGTCGAGGCCGGGTTCGAGCCCGAGGCGGTGGCCGTCGGGCTCGCCCAGGTCGTCGGCGTCCCCGGCCGCTTGGAACGGGTCGACGCGGGGCAGGACTTCCTGGTGCTCGTCGACTACGCCCACAAGCCCGACGCGGTCGCGGCGGCACTGCGCACTCTGCGGCCGCTGACCGAGGGCAGCCTGATCGTGGTGCTCGGTGCCGGTGGCGACCGCGACCACGGCAAGCGGCCGATCATGGCGGGCATCGCCGCCGAGCTCGCCGACCTGCTGATCGTCACCGACGACAACCCGCGCACGGAGGACCCGGCCGCGATCCGCGCCGAGATGCTGGTCGGGACGCGTGAGGCGGCGGGTGAGGTGCTCGAGATGGGGGACCGACGCGCGGCGATCGCCGAGGCTGTGCGCCGGGCCGGTCCGGGCGACATCGTGCTGGTGGCGGGCAAGGGCCATGAGACCGGGCAGGAGATCGACGGCGAGGTGCACCCCTTCGACGACCGGTTGGTCGCGCGCGAGGAGCTGGAACGCGTGACCCCCGGATGATCCCCATGACGCTGGCCGAGATCGCCGACGCAGTCGGCGGCGAGGTGCACGGCGACCCGGAGATCACGGTGACCGGGCCGGCGTACCTCGACAGCCGGGAGCGGGTCGATGGCGGCCTGTTCGTCGCGATCGCGGGGGAGCGGGTCGACGGTCACGACTTCGTCGAGGGAGCGCACGCCGTGCTCGGCAGTCGTCCCACGTCGGCGCCGACGGTCGTGGCCGCGGACCCGGTCGTGGCGCTGGGCGCACTGGCCCGGCAAGTGGTGGACCGTCTCGACCTGACGCTGCTGGCGCTGACCGGGTCGCAGGGCAAGACCGGCACGAAGGACTACCTCGCCGCGGTGCTGGCGGATGCCGGGTCGACCGTGGCGACCATCGGCAACGGCAACAACGAGCTCGGGGTGCCGATCACAGTGCTGCGCGCCGAACCCGACACCGACTACTTGGTGGTGGAGATGGGTGCTCGTGGCATCGGTCATCTGCGCTACCTCTGCGACATCGCGCCACCACGGATCGCCGCCGTGATCAACGTGGGTACCGCGCACATCGGAGAGTTCGGCAGCAGCGAGGCGATCGCGGCGGCCAAGGGAGAGATCATCGAGTCACTACCGGCCGACGGCATCGCGGTGCTCAACGCCGACGATCACCGCACCGCTGCCATGACGGTCCGGACCACGGCACGGTCCCTGACCTTCGGGGAGCGAGGCGACGTGGCCTGGCGAGACGTCGAGCTCGACGACTTGGGCCGGCCCACGCTCGAGCTGGGCTACGACGGCAGCTGGCTGCCGCTCTCGCTCACCCAGACCGGCCGGCACCAGGTGGCCAACGCGGCAGCGGCTGCGGCGATGGCCGTCGCAGCGGGTGTGCCGTTCGCCGAAGTGGTCGCGAGCCTGAGTGCGGCGATGTCCGCCTCGCGCTGGCGGATGGAGCTGCACGAGCGGGCCGACGGGCTGCTCGTCGTCAACGATGCCTACAACGCAAACCCGGCGTCGATGCTGGCCGCGCTCGACGCGCTCGCCGGGATCGGGGTTCGGCGCGAACGACGTACGGTCGCCGTACTCGGAGAGATGAAGGAGCTCGGCGAGGACGCTGACGCGTCCCACCGCGAGGTAGGTGAGGCGGCGGCGCGTCTCGGGATCGATGTCCTGGTAGTGGTGGGCGAGGCCGCGCGCGGCATCCATGACGGGGCGCAGGAGAGCCCGGGCTGGGAAGGTACGGCGATCATGTCGGCGGGGCGCGACCGGGCCGTGGAGTGGGTGCGGAAGAATGTCGCCGCCGAGGACGTGGTCCTGGTCAAGGCTTCACGTGGGGTCGCCCTCGAAGTCGTGGCGGACGAATTGCTGGAGGGAGGCACCGGCGCAGCATGAGAGCAATCCTGTTGGGCGGCGGTTTGGCGCTCCTGGTCTCTCTGCTCGGCACCCGTGTCGCGATCCGGCGGTTCACCCAGTGGGGCTACGGCCAGGAGATCCGAGACGACGGACCCACCAGCCACCACACCAAGCGCGGCACGCCCACCATGGGCGGCGTCGTCATCATCGCGGCCACCCTGATCGGGTACTTCGGCGCGAAGCTGATCACGACGAGCGCTCCATCGGCGTCCGCCTGGCTGTTGCTGTTCCTCTTCGTCGGCATGGGCCTGGTCGGGTTCCTCGACGACTTCGTCAAGATCTCCAAGCAGCGGAGTCTCGGACTGCGCAGCAAGGCGAAGATGATCGGGCAGACCGTGATCGCCGTGGTGTTCGGCTTCTTCGCGCTCTCCCCGATGCTCGAGGACAAGAACGGCCGCACGCCGGCCTCGGAGAAGGTCTCGTTCCTCCGCGAGATCGACTGGCTGGCGCTCCCGATCGTGCTGGCGATCCTGCTGATCGTGCTGATCGTCACCGCGACGAGCAACGCCGTGAACCTCACCGACGGGCTGGACGGCCTCGCCACCGGCGCCAGCGTGATGGTCTTCGGCGCCTACATGCTCGTGAACATCTGGCAGAACAACCAGTTCTGCCAGGAGGACCCGAGCGCCAGCTGCTACAACGTGCGCGACCCCTACGACCTCGCGGTGATCGCGGCTGCGATCACCGGCGCCTGCTTCGGGTTCCTGTGGTGGAACGCGTCCCCGGCCGCGATCTTCATGGGCGACACCGGCTCGCTCTCGCTAGGCAGCGCGCTGGCCGGGTTCGCAATCCTCACCCGAACCGAGCTGCTGCTGGTCATCCTGGGCGGACTGTTCCTGCTCGAGACCCTGTCGGTGATCCTCCAGGTCGGCTTCTTCAAGATCTCCAAGGGCAAGCGGATCTTCCGAATGGCGCCGCTGCACCATCACTTCGAGATGCTCGGCTGGGAGCAGGTCACGGTCGTGATCCGGTTCTGGATCATCACCGGTCTGTTCGTGGCCACCGGACTGGGCGTTTTCTACGCCGAATGGGTCGCGAGACTATGACCCTGGCTACTCGACCCACGAAAGTGCGCGCGTGACTGATCCACGTGTCCTCGGCCGCCACGACGCCTGGGAGGGCGTCCGAGCCGTGGTAGCCGGCTTCGGCGTCTCCGGGTTCGCGGCCGCCGACAACCTGACCCACATCGGAGCTGCGGTGACCGCGCTCGCAGACAACGCGACGCCCGCCCAGCTCGAGAAGGCTCAGCTGCTCGAGATCCTCGGGGCCACGGTCCGTGTGCACGAGGGTGCAACCCAGACCCTGCCCGACGACGTCGACCTGCTCGTCGTATCGCCGGGGTTCCGACCGGACTCGTCGATCCTGGTCCAGGCCCGGGAGCGCGGCGTGCCGATCTGGGGCGAGGTCGAGCTGGCCTGGCGCCTTCGCGACCCCGAGCACGACACCCCGTGGCTCTGCGTCACCGGCACCAACGGCAAGACCACGACCGTGCGAATGCTCGACGCGATCCTGCGGGCCGCAGGGTTGAACAGCCAGGCCGCCGGCAACGTGGGCCTGCCGATCGTGGAGGCGGTGATGGACCCGACGCCGTACGACGTGCTGGCGGTCGAGCTCTCCAGCTTCCAGCTGCACTACACCGAGTCGCTACGCGCCGAGTCGGCTGCAGTGCTGAACGTCGCGGAGGACCATTTGGACTGGTACGACGGGCCGTCGGGCATGGACGCCTACGCCGCCGACAAGGGCCGGATCTACGAGGGCGTCAGCCGGGCCTGCGTCTACAACGCTGCCGACCCCGTGACCGAGCACCTGGTCCGGGAGGCCGACGTCGTCGAGGGAGCTCGAGCGATCGGCTTCACCCTCGGCACGCCGGGGGTCGGGATGGTCGGCGTCGTCGACGACATCCTGGTCGACCGCGCGTTCATCGAGCAGCGGGACTCCACTGCAGCAGAGCTGTGCACGTTCGCCGACCTGGCGCCGCCGGGAGCCGCCGCGCCGGCACCACACGTCGTCGCCAACGCTCTGGCCGCCGCGGCCCTCGCACGCGCGCACGGCGTCAGCCAGGCCGCGGTCCGGGACGGGCTGCGCGGGTTCCGGCCGGACGCGCACCGGATCGCCGTCGTCGCCGAGCGGGACGGCATCACCTGGGTCGACGACTCGAAGGCCACCAACCCGCACGCCGCCCAGTCGTCCCTGCAGGCCTACGACCCCGTCGTGTGGGTGGCCGGCGGACTGGCCAAGGGGGCCGCGTTCGACGACCTGGTCCGGGGGGTCCGGGCTCGGCTCCGGGGCGTCGTACTGCTCGGCCGGGACCGCGCGGTGATCGCCGCGGCGCTTTCGCGACACGCTCCCGATGTACGAGTGATCGAGGTCGACGGCGGCGAGACTGGCACCCAGGAAGGTGAGATGGCCCTGATGGAGCGGGTCGTCGGCGCGGCCGCGGAACTGGCCGGGCCGGGCGACACGGTCCTGCTGGCACCCGGGTGCGCCTCGATGGACCAGTTCACCGACTACGCCGCGCGGGGCGACGCCTTCGCCGCAGCGGTGCTGGCCAGGCTGGACGGGACCACGTAACGCGACACAGGGGGTGAGCCGGCGATGACGACCGCGAACCCCGAGGAAGCCCGCGCGGCCGGCGCGCCCCGGGTCGGCGGTTGGCTGTCGGTCCTGCGCGAGGCCCTCGACCGCCCGCTCACGACGTACTACCTGCTCATGGGCTCCTCGGTCCTGCTCCTCACCATCGGCCTGATCATGGTGCTCAGCGCATCGAGTGTGTACGCGTTCGAGCAGACCGGTGACTCCTACACGATCGTCAAGCGCCAGCTGCTCTGGGTGCTGATCGGCGTGCCCGGCGCCCTGCTCGCCAGCCGGCTGCCGCATCGGTGGGTACGTGGCCTGGCCTACCCGGCCTTCTCGGTGTCGCTGGTGCTGTTGCTGCTCACCGCCCGGTTCGGCGTCGAGGTCAACGGCAACACCAACTGGCTCGCGCTCGGTCCGCTCCAGATCCAGGCGTCCGAGATCGCCAAGCTGTCGATCATCATCTGGGCGGCGCACATCTATGCCAACAAGGACCGCAGGCTCGGCAACCTGCACCAGATCATGGTCCCGGTGGTGCCGGGCATGCTGCTCGCGACCGCGCTGGTCATCGTCGGCAAGGACCTCGGTACCGCGCTGATCTTCTTCGCCATCCTGCTGGGCATGCTGTGGGTCGTGGGCGCACCGGCCCGGTTTTTCGTCCTGTGCTTCTCGGTGGTGAGCGTCGGCGTCTTCGCGCTGGCGACCGCCGACAGCGAGCGATTCGAGCGGATCACGACGTTCGTCGACCCGTTCAAGGACTTCCATGACACCGGCTGGCAGCCGGCGCACGGCCTCTACGCGATGTCCAGCGGCGGCATCTTCGGCCAGGGCATCGGAGCCAGCCAGCAGAAGTGGGGGGCACTGCCCGAGGCGCACACCGACTTCATCTTCGCGGTGCTCGGCGAGGAGCTCGGCCTGGTCGGCACGCTGCTGGTGATCGGGCTCTTCCTGTCGATCGCGTACGCCGCCCTGCGGATCGCGCGGCAGGCCAAGGACCCGTTCGTCCGCTACGCGTCCTTCGGCATCGTGGTCTGGCTCATCGGCCAGATGATGATCAACGTCGGCATGGTCCTGGCCCTGCTTCCGGTGATCGGGATCCCGCTGCCGCTGGTGTCCTACGGAGGCTCGAGCCTGTTGCCGACACTGGCCGCGCTCGGTCTCCTCGTCGGGTTCGCCCGGCGCGAGCCCGCGGCCGCGCGTGCCCTGGCCCAGCGGCGTCGGTCGCGCTCGGCCCGTCGGTAGCGTGCAGAGCGTGAGAGCACTACTGGCGGGAGGCGGAACGGCGGGGCACACCTCGCCGCTGCTCGCAACCGCCGACGCGCTGCGCCGGCTCGACCCCGAGGCCGAGATCACCTGCCTCGGGACACCCCGCGGGCTGGAGACCAAGGTGGTGCCGGCGGCCGGCTACCCGCTCGAGCTGATCCCACCCGTGCCGCTCCCGCGCCGCCTCAACGCCGACCTGTTCAGGGTGCCGTCCCGGCTGCGCGGCGCGGTGAAGGAGACGGTGGCGATCATCGACCGCCTGCGCCCCGACGTGATCGTCGGCTACGGCGGCTATGTCTCGATGCCGGCCTACCTGGCCGCCCGTCGCCGCAAGGTGCCGTTGGTCGTGCACGAGCAGAACGCCCTGCCCGGTCTCGCCAACAAGGCCGGCGCCCGGGTGGCCACGCGGGTCGCGGTGAGCTTCCCGGACACCCAACTGCCCAAGGCCGAGTACATCGGCCTGCCGATCCGCAGGATGATCTCGCAGCTGGATCGAGCGGCCCTGCGTGCGGAGGCGCGAGAGTTCTTCGGGCTCGACCCCGACCTGCCCACGCTCGTCGTCACCGGCGGCTCCCAGGGCGCGCGCCAGCTCAACCAGTCGGTGTCCGGGGCCGCGGCAGCACTGGGCCACGCCGGCGTCCAGGTGTTGCACGTCGTCGGGCCGAAGGGCGAAGCAGCGCCCGTCGAGAGCGGCACGCCGTACGTCGTCGTCGACTTCGTGGACCGGATGGACCTCGCCCTCGCCGCCGCCGACCTGATGGTCTGCCGGGCCGGTGCCTCGAGCGTCACCGAGGCCGCGGCGACCGGGGTGCCGGCGATCTTCGTGCCGCTGCCGATCGGCAACGGCGAGCAGGCGCTCAACGCGCGGCCCGTGGTCGAGGCCGGTGGCGCCCTGGTCGTTGACGACGCCGACTTCACCGCCGACTACGTCGCCCGGACCGTGCCCGGGCTGGTGACCGATCCCGAGCGGCTGGCCCGGATGGGCAGCGCCGCGGCGCAGCTGATCCCGCGCGATGCCGACGACAGGCTGGCCGCGATCGTGGCCGAGGTCGCGCGAGGGGGCGATCGATGAAGGTACCCGTGCCGGAGGTGATCCCCAGCGCCGAACAGCTGGGCCGGGTGCACTTCGTGGGGATCGGCGGCGCGGGCCTGTCCGGGATCGCGCGGATCATGCTGGCCCGCGGCATTGCGGTGAGCGGCAGCGACGCCACCGACTCGCTCACGCTCAGCGCGTTGCGCGCACTCGGTGCCCGGGTCGACCTCGGCCACGACGCCGCACACGTGCACGACGTCGACACACTCGTCGTCTCGGTCGCGGTGCGCGACGACAACCCCGAGGTCGCCGAGGCCCGCCGGCAGGAACTGCTGGTGCTGCCGCGGTCCGCAGCCGTCGCGTCGGTCATGGTCGGCCGTCGGGCCGTCGCCGTGGCCGGCACCCACGGCAAGACCACGACCACCTCGCTGCTCACCGTGGCGCTGCAAGCAGCCGGCGCCGACCCGTCGTACGCCGTCGGTGGCGATCTCGCGCAGACCGGCACCAACGCGGCGGAGGGCGGCAGCGACCTGTTCGTGATCGAGGCCGACGAGAGCGACGGCGCGTTCCTGGTCTATCGCCCGCACGCCGCCGTGGTCACCAACGTGGAAGCCGACCACCTCGACCAGTGGGGCACCGAGGAGGCCTACCGCGCCGGCTTCACCGAGTTCGTCGGCCGCATCGACCCCGAAGGGTTCCTGGTCTGCTGCGCCGACGATCCCGGGGCAGCCGCGCTCGTCGACGTGGCCCGCGGTCGCGGGCTGGCGGCGTACGCCGTGGGGGAGGCCGAGGCCGCGGACGTGCGCTGCATCGACCTGGTGTTCGCCGGCGAGACGTCGGCTTTCACGGTCGTCGACGGCGGCACCGAGCTGGGCCGGGTGACACTGCGGATCCCCGGGCGGCACTACGTGCTCGACGCCCTCGCTGCGCTGACCGTCGGCCTGCGTCTCGGCCACGACTTCGACGACCTGCGCCGCGGGCTCGAGGGCTTCACCGGAACCCGACGGCGGATGGAGCGCAAGGGCGAAGCCGCCGGCGTGCGGGTCTATGACAGCTATGCGCATCACCCCGCGGAGATCGCGGGCGACCTCCAGGCCGCGCGTGCGGTGGCGGGGGAGGGACGTCTCATCGTGCTGTTCCAACCCCACATGGTGTCGCGCACCCGGCTGCTCGGCCGCGAGATGGGTGCAGCGCTCAGCGTCGCCGACGAGGTGGTGGTCCTCGACATCTACCTGGCTCGCGAGGAGGCCGACCCCGCGGTGACCGGCGCCCTGGTGGCCGACGCAGTGATGCTTCCGCGGGAGCACACCGAGTACGTCAGCGACATGGCGTCGGCGCCGGCTGCGGTGGCCGCCCGGGCAGGTGCCGGCGACCTGGTGCTCACCCTCGGCGCCGGCACGGTGACCGAGCTCGGCCCGCGCATCCTCGACGTCCTGGCGGCTCGCGATGGCTGACGCCCGCAAGCGGTTCGCGCGACGGCAGTGGGCGCGCCGATGGCTCACCTGGCGGTACGTCGTGGCCGTCGTCGGCGTGTTCGCGGTGCTGGGCGGCGGCGGCTACCTGATCTTCTTCTCCGACACCCTGTCCGTGCAGGGAGTCGAGGTCACCGGCACCCAGTCGCTCAGCGAGGAGCAGGTACGCACGGTGGCCGACGTACCCACCGGGGGACCGCTGGCCACCGTCGACCTCGACCGGATCGCCTACCGGGTGAGGTCGCTCGCGGTGGTGAAGTCCGCGGAGGTCACCCGCCAGTGGCCGCACGACGTACTCATCGAGATCGTCGAGCGGCAGCCGGTGGCGGTGGTCGACATCGCGGGGCAGCTGCACAGCCTCGACGAGGACGGTGTGGTGTTCGGCAGCTACCAGCGCGCTCCGAAGGGGCTGCCGATGGTTCGCGCGGACATCGGTGTCGACGCCCAGGCGCTCGCCGAGGGGGCCGCGGTGGTGGCGGCGCTGCCGGACGAGATCGCCGCGAAGGTCGAGTACGCCGAGGTGCTGAGCGTCGACCGGATCACCCTGCAGCTCCGCGACGGGCGCGAGGTCGTTTGGGGGAGCGCGGACGACTCCGCGCAGAAGGCCGAGGTGCTGGCGGCGATGCTCCGCCACGACGCCCGGGTCTACGACGTCAGCGTCCCGAGCCGGCCGAGCTGCCTACCGGTCGGCTGCCTGAACTGATCCACCCGCATTCGCAACGGCGTGTCTGCGCGGTTCTGCGCGCCTCCGTCCCTACTGTCTTCGGCATGACGAGGTTGACATAACTATAACCCTCAGGTTGAGGGTCATAGTTATCCACACGTCGTCACAGATCTTCCCCGCCGCACGACCTCAGACAGTCCGGACCCACACGAGAGGTGAAGCCGCCGTGGCAGCTGCACAGAACTACCTGGCCATCATCAAGGTCGTCGGCATCGGTGGCGGCGGTGTCAATGCCGTCAATCGGATGATCGAGGTCGGCCTCAAGGGCGTCGAGTTCATCGCGATCAACACCGACGCCCAGGCGCTGCTCATGAGCGACGCCGACGTCAAGCTCGACATCGGGCGCGAGCTGACCCGCGGCCTCGGTGCCGGCGCCAATCCGGAGGTGGGCGGCCGGGCGGCCGAGGACCACGCCGACGAGATCGAAGAGGTCATGAAGGGCGCCGACATGGTCTTCGTGACCGCCGGCGAGGGCGGCGGCACCGGCACCGGCGGCGCGCCCGTCGTCGCCCGGATCGCACGGTCCTTGGGTGCCCTCACGATCGGCGTCGTGACCAGGCCGTTCGCGTTCGAGGGCCGTCGCCGGGCGAACGCGGCCGAGGAGGGAATCGCGGCCCTGCGTGAAGAGGTCGACACGCTGATCGTGATCCCCAACGACCGACTGCTGTCGATCAGCGACCGCAACGTCTCGGTGCTCGACGCGTTCAAGCAGGCCGACCAGGTGCTGCTCCAGGGCGTCTCCGGCATCACCGACCTGATCACCACCCCGGGTCTGATCAACCTCGACTTCGCCGACGTGAAGTCGGTGATGGCCGACGCCGGCTCCGCGCTGATGGGCATCGGGTCCGCTCGCGGCGAGGACCGAGCGGTCGCGGCCGCCGAGATGGCGGTGTCCAGCCCGCTGCTCGAGGCCTCCATCGACGGCGCCCACGGCGTACTCCTGTCGATCGCCGGCGGCTCCGACCTCGGGCTGTTCGAGATCAACGAGGCGGCCGCGCTGGTGTCCGAGGCGGCCCACGTCGACGCCAACATCATCTTCGGCGCCACCATCGACGACGCGCTCGGTGACGAGGTTCGGGTCACGGTGATCGCCGCCGGGTTCGACGGCGGTCAGCCGAAGCGGCGGGAGGGCAACCTGGGGCTTCGCAAGACCCCGCGAGTCACCCAGACCCAGGAGGAGACCCGCGCCGCCGCTGCTGCAGCGACCGGCCAGGAGCCGGCCGCCGAGAAGGAGAAGGAGAAGGAGCCCGCTGGCGCGACCGCCGGCGCAGCGGCGCCAGCGGCCACTCGCCCGGAGCCGGTGTTCCAGCCGAGCTCGAATCCGGTGCAGTTCGACGACGACGACCTGGACATCCCCGACTTCCTGAAGTGACCGGTTGTACCTCTTCCGCACATCTCACGGCCCCGCCGACCTGGCCTTCACCGACCGGTACGGCGGGGTCAGTGTGTCTCCCTACGACGAGCTGAACCTCGCACTGGATAGTGACGACGCCATCGAGGCACGGCTCGAGAACCAGCGGCTGGTGCTTGCTGACTTCGGGCCGGGAGACGAGATCCGCGACCTGTCGCAGGTGCACGGCGGCGACGTCGAGGTCGCGGACGAGACCGAGTGGGACCGACCCGAGGCCGACGCCGTGGTGACGGTCGCATCCGGACTGACCCTGATGGTGCGGGCCGCGGACTGCGTGCCGGTGCTGCTGGTGGCCTCGGAGGCCGCAGTGATCGGCGCCGTGCACTGCGGCCGGCCCGGTCTGGTCGCCGGCGTGGTCCCGAACGCGGTCGCGACCATGCGGTCCCAGGGTGCCGCCGACATCGCGGCCTGGATCGGCCCGCACGTCTGCGGCGGCTGCTACGAAGTGCCTGCCGAGATGCAGGAGGACGTCGCGGCCGTGGTGCCCGAGTCGCGAGCCACGACGACCTGGGGGACTCCGTCGATCGACCTCGGAGCCGGCGTGCGCGCCCAGCTGACGGCCGAGGATGTCGTCGTCACCGACGTCTCGCGCTGCACTCGTGAGTCCGACGACCTGTACTCCTTCCGCCGCGATGGCGACAGAGCCGGTCGGCTGGCCGGGCTCGTGAGGCTGCGATGAGCGATCGTCGCCAAGAGATCGCCGCCGGGTTGGCCGCGGCGAAGCAGCGGATCGCCGCCGCTTGTGCCGCCGCCGCTCGCGAGCCCGACGACGTACACCTGATCGTGGTCACCAAGTTCTTCCCCGTCTCGGACGTGCGGCTGCTCGCCGAGCTGGGCGTGACCGACGTCGGCGAGAACCGGCACCAAGAGGCCGAGGAGAAGGCCGCGGAGTGTGCCGGGCTGGGCCTCACCTGGCACTACATAGGAGGGCTGCAGAGCAACAAGGCCGCGGCCATCGCCAGGTACGCCGGCAGTGTGCACTCGGTCGACCGGGCCAAGCTGGTGGCGCCGCTCGACCGGGGCGCGCACGAGCGCTCGCACCCGCTCGACGTACTGGTCCAGGTGAGCCTGGACCCAGCCGGCACCGATCAGCGCTCGGGGGTCGAACCCGAGGGTCTGGATGGGTTGGCCGCGCTGGTCCAGGAGGCGGGCATGCTTCGGCTGCGCGGGCTGATGGCGGTCGCGCCTCTGGGAGAGGACCCGGCGGCCGCGTTCGCCCGGCTGGCGCAGATTCGGGCCGAGTTCCTGGGCACGCACCCCGAGGCCGCCTGGCTCTCAGCGGGGATGAGCGCGGACCTCGAAGCGGCGATCGAGGCGGGCGCGACACACGTTCGCGTCGGCTCCGCGGTCCTCGGATCGAGACCCGAGGTCCAGTAGTGTCCAGAAGCAGAAGAAGCGTCCTCGCGTGGGGGCGCCAGAAACCCGGAGGGCAACACTCATGAGCGGTGCGATGCGCAGGATCGGCGAGTACCTCGGCCTGCTCGAGGACACCGGTCGGTACGAAGACGACTACGACGGCGACGACTACAACACCGAAGAGACGGCGCCCGTCCAAAGCCGGACGCCCAGGCTGCGGGAGTCGCGCTCTGCAGCGGTGGCTGATATCGCTGAGCGGCGCCGGCCCGGACCAACAGGTGTGGTCGCCGAGCTCTCCCGGATCACCACGCTGCACCCACGCACCTACAACGAGGCGCGCACCGTCGGCGAGAACTTCCGCGACGGAACGCCGGTCATCATGAACCTCTCCGAGATGGACGACAGCGACGCCAAGCGTCTCGTCGACTTCGCCGCTGGGCTGGTGTTTGCCACTCGCGGCACCATCGAGCGCGTCACCAGCAAGGTGTTCCTGCTCTCACCGCCGAACGTCACGGTTGCCGCCGAGGACAAGCAGCGGCTCGTCCAGGGTGGATTCTTCAACCAGAGCTAGGACACCTGCCGCGAGCCGGGGGCCATTGCGCTACACATACCCTGAACGCGTGAACCGCATAACGCCCCGACTCACGACGCTAGGTATTTAACTTTGCATATTGCAGGCCAGATCATCGAAGGGCTGCTCTGGTTCTTCATCGCCATGCTCTGGATCAGGTTCGTCGTCGACTGGGTCCAGGTCTTCGCCCGCTCGTGGGTGCCGCGGGGGCCGCTGCTGGTGCTCCTGGAGATCGTCTATTCGGTGACCGACCCACCGATCAAGGCGCTGCGTCGCGTGGTCCCGCCGCTGCGGATCGGCAACTTCGCGCTGGACCTGAGCTTCATCATCGTGATGATCGCCGCGTACGTACTGCTCTACGTCAACAGATCGATCTTCCTGGGCTGAGTCCACGGCAGCCGCGAAGTCACTCCTGCCCCATACAGGCGCTATTGTTCGCCAGACAGCACGATTTTGAACCAACAAAGAATTAGGTGAGGTCATGCCGCTGACGCCTGAGGACGTGAGCAACAAGCGCTTTACGCCCGTCCGGCTCCGCGAGGGCTACGACATGGGTGAGGTCGACCAATTCCTCGACGAGGTGGAGGCCGAGCTGGCGCGGCTCACGAAGGAGAACGAGGACCTGCGGTCGAAGCTGTCCGCGGCCCAGGGTGCTGGCGGCGCGACCGCGATCGCCCCCGTCCCGACTCCCATTCCCGAGCCCGTCGTACAGAAGGCGCCGGAGCCTGTGACGGCCCCGCAGCCCGCTGTCGCCGCGTCCGGACTCGGCTCCATCGAGACGATCCGGGTCGAGACCGTCCCCGAGGCCTCCAACGCCGCTGCGCGACTGCTGGAGATCGCCACCCGCAACGCCGACGAGATGGTCGAGGACGCGAAGAACGAGGCCGACAAGATCATCGGCGAGGCGCGCACCAAGGCCGAGCGTCTCGAGAGCGAGGCCCGCACCAAGTCCGAGCGCGTCGAGTCCGACGCCCGCACCCGCGCCCAGATGCTCGACTCCGAGACCTCCGAGCGCCGGGCCCAGCTGTTCGGCGACCTGGAGAAGGAGCGCGACAAGCTCAACGTCGACGTGGAGAACCTGCGCTCGTTCGAGCGCGAGTACCGCTCCAGGCTGAAGACGTACTTCACCCAGCAGCTCGAGGCGCTGGCCGGCTCGGCGGAGGCGCCTACGCCGAGCAGCGAGGAGTCGCCCGCTCCGAAGCGGCTCCGCTCGATCCTTGGTGAGGAAGAGCGCTGACCGCGATCTTTCGACCTGTACGACGAGCGCCCGGCCGAGTGCCGGGCGCTTTGTCGTGGGACGGCGTTTCGGCAGGTCAGCCGGACCTCGTGCGGTGCGCCTGTTTGAGCAGTACCCGGGCAACGACTACCCTCCCGGGCAGCCCGTGGCTTTCGTAGCGGTCGCGGCCAGAGGAAGGCCAGAAGACTGATGGCTCGCAGCACTCGCAAGTCCCTGGCGGGGAAGGCGGCCACCGCCGCCCGCCGCGCGGTGTCGCGTTCGTCGAAGAAGACGGCTGCGAAGAAGGCTCCGGCGAAGAAGGCCGGTCCGGTGAAGAAGGCCGCCCCCGCGAAGAAGGTGGCCAAGAAGGCCGGCCCCGCCAAGAAGGTCGCCAAGAAGGCCGCCCCCGCCAAGAAGGTGGCCAAGAAGGCCGCCCCCGCGAAGAAGGCGCCCGCCAAGAAGGCCGCCCCCGCGAAGAAGGTGGCTAAGAAGGCCGCCCCGGTCAAGAAGGCGCCCGCCAAGAAGGCCGCCCCGGTCAAGAAGGCCGCTCCGGCGAAGAAGGCTCCGGTCAAGAAAGTCGCTCCACCGAAGAAGACCTCGACCAAGGTGGCTCCGCGCAAGGCACCCAGGAGCGCCCTGGTCGTCAAGGAGGGCGAGGGCGCCTGGACGAAGGCGGAGCTCAAGGAGGTCGTCGGCGAGCTTCGGAAGCAGAGTGCCCACATCGCCGAGATCATCGAGACCCAGGAGGAGGAGCTCTCCGGCCTGCTCCGCGACTCCGGCGACGGTGCCGGCCAGGACCAGGCGGACATGGGCGCCACGAGTTTCGAACGTGACTACGAGCTGACCGTGCTGCAGAGCGAGCGCGACAAGCTGGCCCAGATCGACCGGGCCTTGGCCCGGATCAACGACGGCAGCTACGGCGTGTGCGAGTCGTGCGGGAACCCCATCGGCAAGATGCGGTTGATGGCTTTTCCCCGTGCCACACTGTGCATGCCATGCAAGCAGCGCGAGGAACGTCGCTAGAAACAGGCGACTCATCGGACCCGACGTCCCGACCCGCGATGCCTCGCGCCCGCGTGTGGCGAGTGTTCGCGCTGGTTGCGCTGGTGATGTACGCCGCCGACCTGGTCACCAAGATCGTCGCGCTCGACCGGCTCGACGGGCGTCCCGACGTACGCGTCGTCGGCGACCTCCTGCAGCTGCATCTCACCCGCAATCCCGGCGCGGCGTTCAGCACGGGGACGCAGTTCACCGTGTTGCTCAGCTGCATCGCGATCGCTGCCGTGGTCGTGGTGCTGTGGCTCAGCCGGCGGCTGGGCAACATGGCCTGGGCGGTGGCGCTGGGGTTCCTCCTGGCCGGGGTCGCGGGCAACCTCACCGACCGGATGTTCCGGGACCCGGGTCCGTTCCGCGGGCACGTCATCGACTTCCTGATGCTGCCGAACTGGCCGGTCTTCAACGTCGCCGACATCTGCATCAATGTGGCGGCGGGGCTGATCCTGATCCAGGCGTTCCGAGGGATCCGGATGGACGGCACCCCCACCGAAGGTCGACGGCATGACGAGGCCGCGGGGGAGTCCGGGGAGTGACGTCGTCCGACCACCGATCCCTGCACGTGCCCGAAGGTCTGGCCGGTGAGCGCGTCGACTCCGCGATCGCACAGATGTTCGGGTTGTCGCGCTCCCGCGCTGCCGACCTGATCGCCCAGGACCTGGTGCAGGTCGACGGGGCATCGGTCAGCAAAAGCGACCGAGTGTTGCCGGGCGCCCATCTCGAGGTGAGTATCCCGGCCCGGTCCGATCCGCTCGAGATCGTGCCCGAAGTGGTCGAGGGCATCAAGATCATTCATGACGACCCGGCGATCGTGGTGATCGACAAGCCCGTTGGCGTGGCCGTCCATCCGTCACCCGGTTGGCGCGGCCCGACTGTGGTCGGCCACCTGGCCGGCGCGGGCTTCCGGATCGCAACCAGCGGAGCCTCCGAGCGACAGGGGATCGTGCAGCGCCTGGACGTCGGCACGTCCGGTGTGATGGTGATCTGCAAGTCCGAGCACGCCTACTCGTTGCTGAAGAACGCGTTCCGCAAGCGCACCGTCGACAAGATCTACCACGCCATGGTCCAGGGTCACCCCGATCCCCTGGAGGGCACCGTCGACGCCCCGATCGCCCGGCACCCTGGAGCGGACTACAAGTTCGCGGTGATGGACGGCGGCCGGGCCAGCGTCACGCACTACGAGACGCTGGAAGCACATCGGTTCGCCAGCCTGCTGGAGGTCCAGCTCGAGACGGGACGTACCCACCAGATCCGGGTGCACATGGCTGCGCTCAAGCACCCGTGCGTCGGCGACCTGACCTACGGCGCCGACCCCACGCTGGCCAAGCGGCTGGGCCTGACCCGGCAGTGGCTGCACGCCGTACGCCTCGGCTTCGAGCACCCGGAGACCGGTGACTACGTCTCCTACGAGTCGGAGTACCCCGACGACCTGGCCGAGGCGCTGGAGAAGATCCGTGACGGCCAGTGACCTCACGCTGCGGCCGGCGACCGTCGAGGACGCCGTCGCCCTAGCCGATCTCTACACGTCGGCTCGAGTGGCTGCGGTGCCCGCGATGCCGCGTGCCCTGCACACGAATGCCGAGGACCGCGCCTGGTTCACGGCGCGGCTGGCAGACGGCGAGCACGAGGCCTGGCTGGCCGAGGAGTCCGACGAGGTGCTCGGCTACGCACTGTTCACCGACGCCTGGCTCGATCACCTGTTCATCCGTCCGGACCGGCTCGGCGACGGCGTGGGGCTGCTCCTCCTCGACCTCGTGAAGTCGGTGCGTGCCGAGGGCTTCTGCCTGTGGGTGTTCGAGCAGAACGAGCGGGCGCGCAGCTTCTACCGACGTCACGGCCTGGTCGAGCTGGAGCGCACCGACGGCTCGGCAAACGAGGAGCGGACACCCGACGTCCGGATGGCTTGGCTCGGCACCGATCCGCTGGCCTTCCTCCGCCGGCTCATCGACGACGTCGACCACCAGCTGGGTGATCTGCTGTCCCGCCGTGCGGCATTGACCGCGGCGGCGCAACCGCACAAGCGGGCCGCCGAGCGGGACCCCGAGCGGGAGCGCGAGATCACCGCCCGGCTGGCCGTTCGCGCGCCCGGCCTCGGCGAGGAGCGGCTCGCCCGGATCCTGCACGCCATCATCACCGAGAGCCTCGACGCCGCCGGTGACTGAGCGAACCTGCCGCGAGGCGCTGTAGACGCGGGTCCTCGCCCATTGTTCGGAGTTTCCGGTGTAGACCAGCGATACGTTCTGTACCCGGGAGCACGAAGGCCACCGATAATGCGGGCAACCGATTGTCGTAGGGGTCCCTCGGGTTGCTTCTGCGTCGAGTGTCGCGGAGGCGAAGAAGATGCTGAAGTCCGAAGGAAGCGGCAGAGCGATCGCAGCGAGACAGGGTCACGACCGCCCACCCAGACGCCGCGGGGTCCGGTTCGCGGCCGGAGTGGCGGTCGCAATGATCTCTTCACTCCTGTTGGCAGGGGCTGAATCCGGCGCAGCGGGCGGCAAGACTGAGTACCGCGTCTTCGGTCCACCCGATGGCCAGCACGGACTCACCGTAAATCGCTACCTCTGCAATAACAGTGCAACGCCGACGGCTCCTGCCTGGCAGTTCAGCATCCTGGGCGGCAGTCCCTGGGGGCCGACCTGGCAGCCCCACGCCATTGCCTGGACGCCCACCGGGGATCATCGCGCCCAAGGTGTGGAAACGTATTTCGCCGAGCCCGCGCGAGTCGACGTCTTCAGAATCTGGGAGTATGGGGCGCCCGGGGAGAACATCGGGTTCGCGAACGTCTGGTACTACCCACCCGGTTCGGACTACGTCTGGCGGGGACTCAGCCGACTCTCCACGGACGTGCCCGGATGGGGGACCTGGGACGTGGCCGACCACGACTTCGACTGGTATCGGTACACCGGCGACGAGTCTGACGGCACTACCGCCACGGGCACGGTCGCGGGCTTCGCAGCTTCTCAGGGCGGCAATGGTGAAGGCGCCTATTTCTCCATCAACTTCGGTTGCGATGGGAAGCCGTTCGCCGTCGACGGGTTCGAGGTGGGGAACTCCACGACCGGGTGGAACGCCTTCAACTTCGAGGGGTACAAATCGGAGGTGTCGTTGTCGACGACGGCTGCTTCCACCAATCGGTGCGCGGTCAGCGTCGGCAAGTTCCCTCGCCAGGTGAGGTTCCGAGGAAGTCTCAGCGAGTCCGGGGGTTGGCGAGGTTGGCAGTGGGTGGGCGTCGGTCGCGACAGCAAGTGGCGGCGGGTTGCCGCGGGCTCCACCGCCGGGTCGTTCAGCTACCGGGCCAAGGTCTCGGAGAACTCCTGGTTCGACGCGTCGTACGGTCCGACGGCCACCCACGAGTACGCCGACAGCCGCGACATCTACGTGCCGGCCTTCCCCAGCATCGAGCTGAGGGCAGGGGCGCGCACCGTGGTCCGTGGTCGACGTCTGGTCGTGACCGGTGTCATCCGGCCGGCCCGGCCGCTGTCGTTCGCGATCCTGCAGGCGGTCCCGCAGGGTCGGCAGTGGAGCCAGCTGAAGAAGATCGGTTCGCAGCGGGCCGACAAGCGCGGACGGTTCCGGTTCAACGTGCCGACCGGCCGACTCGGCTGGAACAGCATCGACATCCTCACCAAGACGGGTCACGACCTGACCACCACCATCAGTCGTCGGTCGGTGCACTACAAGGTGATCAAGCCCAAGGCGCCGCCGCCGCCGAACGACAACGGGCCGTCGACGACCGTGTCCACGGACGACGACTCGTCCGCTGGTGGAAACCAGCCGGACGTCCCGATCGGTGGAACTCACAAGGGCGACCGCGAATCCCACCCCATCGTCCTGGGGAGGCCCCGGGGTTACGGAGCATGCGGGTGGTACATCCCAGGCCGACCTCCCAGCCGCGCCGTTCTGAGTCGGGCGAACCCCTCCGGGACCCAGCCGGTCCCGCTCTCGCGGGTCCCCTCCGCACCGGTCGATCCCTCGCCAGTGGACTCACCCGAGGACCGGTATCTGCCTCAGCAGGGCCACACTCCCGGCCCGAAAATGACGAGCCAAGGCGAGTCCGATAGCGGATGGGGAGGCGAACCCCCACCGGTGGTCGAAGGTCGAGTCAAGCGCTGATCCTCAGTTGGGCACCTGGATGACGGTGCGGCTGCCGGCGACCAGGATGACCAGCTCCTGACCGCCGTAGCCATAGCCGAAGTTCTCCTCGCGCAACCGTCCGTCGTCGTCCACCCGCACCTGGTCGATGCAATCCGCCTGGGGGTCCTCGGCGCACAGAAACAGCTGACCTCGGTACGCCGTGCTCACGGTTTCCACAGCAACCTCTTGGTTCGACCGGAAGCCCCCCAGGACGAGGTCGAACTCGTGGCACGTGAAACCGGACACCTGGTCCTCGGGAGGGCAGTCGTCCGGGCTCGCGATCCACTCGATGCTGCGATCCCGACTGGACTCGCACTCCCGTGCTGTCGGGCCCTCGCGTCGCGAGGATCCGTCGACCCTGACGCTGCGGACCACCGCGCACACCGACCTGCCGCCCATCGGTGTGGTGATCGAGAAGCGCGACTCCGTGGTCTGCCATCCGTCGGGAGTCCGAAGCTCGTAGACCACATCCTCGGAGTCGCCCGCAACGCTGGCAGTGAAGACGACCTTCTTGTATCCCGGTTTCGCGACGATCTTCGTTTTCTCCGGGGCAACCACAGGGATCGGTCCGGAGTCGGTGGACGAGGTGGCCGACGGGCTTTGCGAGGCGGTGCTCGGCTCGCCGGGGTCCCGCTTGTCGGAATCGTTCAGCGCGGCCTGAACGGCGTATCCGCCACCGGCGAGCAAGGTCGCTGCACCCACGGCGGCCACCACGATCCGAGACCTACGACGCCGGTGCCCCTCACCTCCGGGAAGCGGAGGAAGGGGTGGCGGGGGGACAACTGCGGTTGGGTGCGCACCTCGAGCCGGGACGGCGGTCGCCGGAACGGCGGTCGCCGGGGCGGCGGGTTGCTGCGTGACCTCCGGAGAGCTGGGGATGGGCCGTTGTTCGACCCCCGCCGTCACAGGTGGTCCGATCGGCGGCGGCCCGATCGGCGGCGGTCCGGTGGGGCCAGGTGCGGTGGGCGGTGGACCAGTGGGCCACAGCCCGGTCGGTGCCGGAGCGGGGGTGGAGGGAGTGAAGTCTGGAAGGTCCAGCGTGTGCGGGGGCTCGGGTTCGGGCGTGGTAGCCGTGTCCGGGGGGCGGGCGCCGAGGAACAGCCCGAGCGTCTCCTGGTCGACGCGTCCGGTGGCGGCAGCCAGCGTGGCTACGGCCCAGCGTGAGCTCGCGGTCTCGAGCGAACCTCGATCGCGGGCCAGGGCGTCCCCTGCCGTCTGCACGGCCATCGCGTGCTCGCTGTTGTTCGCCAGGAGATCGAGGCAGCGCGCCAGGGCGCCGAAGCGCACCGCGTCGTGCAGCAGGTTCAGCTGACCGGGGAGGGCTGAGCCCTCCTCGACGTAGTCGTCCAGCGCAGCGCGGAACTGCTCGGCATCCAAGAACAGCTCCGAGCCGTACTTCGCCGCGAGCTCGCGGAGCTCGTCATGCAGGGTCACGTGGTCGAGATTGACAGAAATCAGCCGCCAGTCACCCCCGAACGCGGGATCTCGGGCGGTCTGGCGGCCGATGTCGGAGCGTCGCCGTACGGTCGGGCTCGCGGCCGGTAGTCTGGCGTTCTTCCCCCGTGAGGTGTGCCGGACCCCAGACCCGGTGACGCTGTGTCATGCCCGATCTCGACCGGTAAGGAGCATCACGCGGAGATGTCGAACGGCGCCGGGGACTCCTTCGTCCACCTCCACGTGCACACCGAGTACTCCATGCTCGACGGCGCCGCACGTCTCGGTGACCTGACTCGGCGGGCCGCGGAGCTCGGGATGCCCGCGGTCGCGATGACCGACCACGGCAACGTGTTCGGCGCCTACGACTTCTATACGCAGGCCAAGGCGGCCGGGGTCAAGCCGATCATCGGCATCGAGGCCTACGCGGCCCCCAACATCCCCCGCAGCGACAAACGACGGGTCAACTTCTACGACGGCGGTCCCGACGACGTCTCCGCGCGCGGGGCCTACACCCACCTGACCCTGCTCAGCGAGACCACCGCAGGGATGCACAACCTGTTCCGGATCTCCACCGGCGCCTGGCAGGACGGCTACTTCCACCATCCCCGCATCGACCGCGAGCTGCTCGCCACGCACAGTGCCGGGCTGATCGGAACCACCGGCTGCCCGAGCGGCGAGGTCCAGGTCCACCTACGCCACGACAACTACGACGCCGCCCGTCAGTCCGCGGCCGACTTCCAGGACATCCTCGGGCGCGACAACTACTTCCTGGAGCTGATGGACCACGGCCTCGAGATCGAGCGGCGGGTCCGCGACGGGCTGCTCAAGCTCTCGAAGGACCTGCGGATCCCGCTGCTGGCCACCAACGACAGCCACTACGTCATGCGTGAGGACGCGCCCTCGCAGGAGCATCTGCTGTGCATCAACTCGGGCTCCACGATGGACATCCCGGCTGGCGATGGCCCGGGCCAGCGGTTCGCGTTCTCCGGCGACAGCTACTACCTGAAGTCGGCCGAGGAGATGCGGGCGATCTGGGTCGACAAGTACGACCTGCGCGAGGCCTGCGACAACACCCTGCTGATCGCCGAACGCTGCAACGTGGAGTTCGCCGAGGGCAACGGCACCTACATGCCGCGCTTTCCCTGCCCTGATGGACACTCCGAGCACACCTGGCTGCTCGCGGAGGTCGAGCGCGGGCTGGCCGTTCGCTACCCGGATGGTGTGCCCGCCGAAGCGCGCGCCCGGGCCGACTTCGAAGTCGGCGTGATCCTCGAGATGGGGTTCCCCGGCTACTTCCTGGTGGTCGCCGACTTCATCAACTGGGCGAAGGAGCAGGGCATCCGGGTGGGGCCTGGCCGCGGCTCCGGCGCCGGGTCGATCGTCGCCTACGCACTGCGGATCACCGATCTCGACCCGCTGGTGCACGGGCTGCTGTTCGAGCGGTTCCTGAACCCCGAGCGGATCTCGATGCCCGACTTCGACATCGACTTCGACGAGCGCCGGCGCGGTGAGGTGATCCGCTACGTCTCCGAAAAGTACGGCGACGATCGGGTCTCCATGATCGTCACCTACGGCACGATCAAGGCCAAGCAGGCGATCAAGGACTCCAGTCGCATCCTGGGCTACCCGTTCGCGATGGGCGACCGCATCACCAAAGCGATGCCGGCGGCGGTGATGGGCAAGGACATCCCGCTCAAGGACGTGTTCGACCCTGAGCACAAGCGGTTCGGGGAGGGGGGCGAGTTCCGCTCGCTCTACGACGCCGACCCGGACGTCAAGAAAGTCATCGACACCGCCCTCGGCATCGAGGGCCTGAAGCGGCAGTGGGGCGTGCACGCCGCCGGGGTGATCATGTCGAGCGAGCCGCTGGCCGACGTGATCCCGCTGCTCAAGCGGCCCGCCGACGGCGCCATGATCACCCAGTTCGACTACCCCACGTGCGAAGCCCTGGGCCTGATCAAGATGGACTTCCTCGGGTTGCGCAACCTCACCGTCCTCGACGACACGCTCGAGAACATCTTGGTCAACCGCGGCGAGGACCTGGTCCTCGAGACCCTGCCACTCGACGACGCTCCGTCCTACCAACTCCTGGGCACGGGCAACACGCTCGGCATCTTCCAGCTCGACGGCGGACCGATGCGGTCGCTTCTCCGGCTGATGCGTCCCGACTGCTTCGCCGACATCTCGGCGGTCCTCGCGCTGTATCGCCCCGGTCCGATGGGCGTTGACTCCCACACCAACTACGCCCTCCGCAAGAACGGCAAGCAGGAGATCACTCCGATCCACCGGGAGCTCGAGCAGCCGCTCGCCGAGATCCTGCAGCCGACCTACGGCCTGATCGTCTACCAGGAGCAGATCCTGGCCGTCGCCCAGAAGCTGGCCGGCTACACGCTGGGTCAGGCGGACCTGCTGCGCAAGGCGATGGGCAAGAAGAAGAAGGAGATCCTGGACGCCGAGTACGTCCCGTTCTCCGCGGGCATGAGGGCCAACGGCTACTCCGACGGTGCGATCAAGGCGCTGTGGGAGGTGCTCGTTCCGTTCTCGGACTACGCGTTCAACAAGGCGCACACCGCGTCGTACGGCCTGATCTCCTACTGGACGGCCTACCTCAAGCAGCACTACGCGCCCGAGTACATGGCGGCGCTGCTGAGCTCGGTCAAGGACGACAAGGACAAGTCGGCTGTCTACCTCAACGAGTGCCGGCGAATGAAGATCCAGGTGCTCCCGCCCGACGTCAACGAGTCGGCCAAGAACTTCACTCCGGTTGGCAACGACGTGCGGTTCGGGCTCACCGCCGTCCGCAACGTCGGCGCCAACGTGGTTGATGCGATCGTCGCGGCCCGCGAGGAGAAGGGGCGGTTCATCGACTTCAACGACTTCCTCTCGAAGGTGTCCGCCCCGGTCTGCAACAAGCGAGTGATCGAGTCGCTGATCAAGGCCGGCGCCTTCGACGACATGAAGCACAAGCGCCGGGCGCTGGTGGCCATCCACGAGACCGCGGTCGACCAATACATCGACATCAAGCGCAACGAGGCGATCGGGCAGGACTCACTGTTCGCCGGCCTCGACGGGATCGACGACGGTGGCGGCTCCGGCTTCGGGGTGACGGTCTCGGTGCCGGACGTCGACGAGTGGGACAAGACGACACTGCTCGGCCACGAGCGCGACATGCTCGGCCTCTACGTCTCCGACCATCCGCTGAGCGGGCTCGAGCACGTCCTGGCCAACGGCACCGACTGCACGATCGGCCAGCTGATGCTCGACGAGGACCGTCCCGACGGCACGACGGTCACGGTGAGCGGCCTGGTCACCGCCGTACAACGCAAGATCACCAAGCGGGGCGACGCCTGGGCGATGGTCACCCTCGAGGACCTCGAGGGAGCAATCGACGTACTCCTGTTCCCCAGCGCCTACCAGCTGGCCGGGAGCTACCTCGCCCAGGACGCGATCCTGACCGTCAAGGGCCGGCTGTCGCGCCAGAAGGACCAGCCGGAGCTGCACGGCCAAGAGGTGACCGCACCGGACATCTCCGACGGTCCTGCGGGGCCGGTGGTGATCAGCCTTCCCTCCACGAGGTGTACTGGTCCCGTGGTCGAACAACTCAAGGACGTCCTCGGCACCCACCCGGGCGTGACCGAGGTGCACCTGCGCCTGCTCACCCGCAACGCGACCAAGCTGATGCGGCTCGACGAACGGCTGCGGGTGACGCCGAGCCCGGCGCTCTTCGCCGATCTCAAGCAGCTGCTGGGTCCCGGGTGCCTGACGTCGTGACCGACCAGCGGGCCTCAGGCCCCGCTCGGCTGCTGCCGCACGCCTTGGAGGTCGTCGCGGTGCTGGCGCTTTTCGCCGTGGCGGGCGCCGGCTGCGGATGGCTGTGGTTCCACGTCTGGAACCAGCCGAGCGGGACGGTCGTCGATCACGTCTGGTACTCCGACGAAGAGGGATTGCGCGACGTCTTCGACAGCACCGCCTGGTATGTCCTGTTCGCCGCCGCAGGGGGAGTGGTGATCGGCGGGCTGGCCACCGTGTTGGGCCGGCGGGCACCCATCGTGACGATGGTTGCCGTGCTGGCCGGCAGCGCGCTCGCCGCGTGGCTGATGCTGCGGATCGGCTTGGCACTGAGCCCCGAGGACCCGCACGTTCTCGCGAAGACTGCCGCCGACGGGACCGAGCTGCGCGGCCGGTTGTCCCTGGAGGGCGGCAACAGTCCCTACCTCGCCTGGCCGCTCGGTTCTCTGGTCGTGCTGATGGTGCTGAACTTCCTGCTCTCCTCCGGCGACCGGGTCAAGGAGCGCGAGGACTCCGATCCGCGCTGGTTGTCGCGGAACCAACCTGGGTAGTCTCCCGTCGAACCCGGTCATCCAACGGCGACGAGAGGGACCTCGATGTCCAGTAACCTGCCGCCCGGCATCCCGCCGCCCCCGCCAGGGCCGCCCGAATACCTCCAGCAGGGCGCCGGAGCGCCGCTGCCGTCGTCCGGTGGCGTCTCGACCGGCCGCAAGGTCGTCATTGCCGGCGGCGCGATCGTCGGCGTGGGCGCAGTGACCGCGGCGGTGTTCGGCGCGATGTGGTATTTCGGCACCGGTCCCCAGCCGGCCGAAGCACTCCCAGACTCGACCATCGCCTACGTCAGCGTCGACATCGACCCGAGTGGCGAGCAGCTGCTCGAGGCCAGGGACGCGCTGGAGAAGTTCCCGTTCTGGACCGACCAGGACATCAGCAGCCGGGAGGATCTACGCGAGGCCGTCTTCGACGAGGTCCTCTCCGAAGCTCCGTGCGAGCTCGACTACACCGACGACGTCGAGCCCTGGATCGGCGACCGGGCCGCTGCCGCTGCCGTCGACCTCGGTGGAGACCAGCCGGAGACCGTGTTCGTGGTCCAGATCAAGGATGCCGACAAGGCCGAGGAGGCGTTCGCTAAGTTCGCCGGCTGCGAGCCGAGCGGCGACGGTCTCTCGGCGGGCTGGGCGATCACTGGTGAGTGGGCCGTCCTGGCCGAGACCGAGGACATCGCCACCCAGGTCGCAGAGGACGCACAGGACCAGCCGCTGTCGGAGGATGAGAACTTCGAGAAGTGGACCGGCGAGACGGGTGACCCCGGCGTGTTGACTGCGTACGCCGCGCCTGAGGCGGGCGAGTGGCTGCTCGAGAACTCTGGGTCCTTCATGGGCATGGGTTTCAGCGGCGAGTCGTGCTTCTCGGAGACCGAAGGCGAGGTGGACTGCGAACCCTCGCCCGAGGAGATGCCCGAGGAGCTCAACCAGGTCCTCGAGGACTTCAGCGGTGCCGCGCTGACAGTGCGCTTCGACGACGGCGCGCTGGAGGTCGAGACCGCGACCAGCGTGGAGGACTTCGGACTCGAGCAGCTGACCGCCAGCGACAACGCCGGAGAAACCATCGAGACTCTGCCCGAGGACACCGCGGCCGCGATTGCCTATGGCTTCGAGGACGGCTGGTTCGAGGACCTGCTCGACTACGCCGAGTCCGTCTCCGGATCGGACTTCGACATCGACGGGCTGATCGCGGAGGCCGAGGACGAGCTGGGGCTGGACCTGCCCGACGACGCCGAGAAGTTGGCCGGTGAGTCAGTGGTGCTCGCGGTGGGAGGCGACATCGATCTGGACGCCTTCTTCGGATACGACACCGGGATCACCGAGCTCCCGATCGGCGTGAAGATCAAGGGCGACCCCGACGACATCCAAGACGTCATCGACACGATCCTGGACGGCGAGGTCGCCTCGGGGCAGGACGCGGAGTTCTTCGTCAGCGACAGCGACGGCGACTTCGTGGCGATCGGCCCCAACGAGGACTACCGCGAGGAGATCCTCGAGGACGGTGACCTCGGCGGCTCGGACGTCTACGAGGACGTCGTCCGCGAGTCCGGTGACGCCGCCGCGATCATCTACGTCAACTTCGATGCCGGCGGCGGCTGGTTGGAGCAGCTGTTCGAGGGTGACGACGAGCTGCAGGACAACATCCAGCCGCTCGAGGGCGCCGGCATGTCCATGTGGGCCGACGACGGGGTCGGCCACGCCGTCCTCCGAGTCACCACCGAGGACTGACCCGGCGCTAGTCGGCACCGATCGGCGCCGTGAGGGCGTCGGTGATCCGGACCAGGTCGGCGGGGGCGAGCTCGAGGTCGAGTCCCCGCTTACCGCCGGAGACGAAGATCGTCGGCCAGGCCAGCGCGCGCTCCTCGAGCACGGTCGGGTGAGCACGCCGCTGACCGACGGGGGAGATGCCGCCGAGGACGTACCCGGTGGCCCGCTGAGCGGCGGCGGGCTCGGCCATCACCGCCTTGGACCCACCGACCGCGCGGGCCAGCGCCTTCAAGTCGAGCTGGCCCGCCACCGGCACTATTGCCACGGTCAGGGCGCCGTCGACGGACGCCATCAACGTCTTGTGGACCCGGGCCGGGTCCAGGCCGAGCGCCTCGGCCGCCTCCAGGCCGTACGACGTCGACCGGGAGTCGTGCGGATACGAGTGCACCGTGTACGCGATGCCCGCCGCGGTCAGGGCCACCGTGGCCGGAGTGCCTCCGGTCGTCTTCTTCGCCATCAGGGAGGCTCAGTTCGGCGACCAGCGGGTGCGCGCGACCTCGGTGGCGGGCAGGGACGAGATCACGTTCATCGCCCGCAGCTCCTGGCGGAGCAGGTCGGTGACCAGGATCAGCCTGGTGCTGGCGTCCTCGGCCTCGAGCAGCGCCTGTCGCTCCGGCATCGGCAGTGGCGCGCAGGCAGCCAGTGTCCAGGACAGGTACGTCGCGTCGCGCGGGAGGCTGCCGGCGTACGGGTCCGAGCGGATCTCCGCCAGCGCGGCACGGTAGGCCGTGAACGTGGCCCGGGCCCGGTCCAGGACATGCTCCGGCACCGTGGAGCCGTCCTCCGGACTGTCCACGACGTGCCCGACCGGGAAGGTGCCCGAGGTGTCCAGCCGCTCGAGCTGGATGCGCTCCAGGCCGACCGCGACGATGTCGAAGGTGCCGTCTGCGTTGCTCTCGACCTCGGTGAGCTGCACCCGGCAGCCGACCCTGAACAGCGACTGCGCGCCGTGGTCTCCCACCTCGTAGCCCTCGCGGATCGCTACCGACCCGAACACCCGGTCGGTGGGGTCCTCGACCCGCAACAGGTGGTGGACGAGCGCCCGGTAGCGATCCTCGAAGACGTGGAGGGGGACGCTGACGCCCGGGAACAGCACGGTGTTCAACGGGAACATCGGCAGCGTGTCGCTCACGCTTTCAACGTAGTCCAGCCACCGTCGCCGTTGAGGGGCAACAGGCGAGCCGCACCTAGAATTGGGTCTCGATACGCCGCCTCGTGCCTCGGCGGCTACTCGACGACCGTATTCGTGTCGCTTCGCGACGCTAGCCAGAGGAAGACATGATTCGCCGGATCGACCTGCGCGGCACCACGGGTGCCGTCGACTACCGCGCCGCTGTGCCGCGCGCGGACTTCGACGTCGAGGCAGCGGTTCCGGCGGTCCACGAGATCTGCGAGGCCGTACGCACCCGGGGGCTCGACGCGATCCGGGAGTACTCCGAACGGTTCGACGGCGTCGCGCTCGACGACATCCGGGTGCCGACCGACGCTCTCACGAACGCGCTCGAGCGGCTGGATCCCGAGGTGCGGGCCGGCCTCGAGGAGTCGATCCGCCGGCTCCGGGCGACCTGCACGGCCGAGCTCGAGGCGGACGTCACGACCGACCTCGGCCCAGGCGCCCGGGTCACCCACCGCAAGGTGCCGGTCGCGCGGGTCGGGCTCTACGTGCCCGGCGGGATCGCTCCGCTGGTGTCCAGCGTGCTGATGAACGTCGTACCGGCCAAGACGGCCGGCGTCGGGTCGATCGCGCTCGCCTCGCCTCCGCAGCAGGACAACGGCGGCCTCCCGCACCCGACGATCCTGGCCGCCTGTGCCCTGCTCGACGTCGCCGAGGTGTACGCCGTCGGCGGCGCCCAGGCGATCGCGATGTTCGCCTACGGCGTCGACCCGTGCGAGCGCGTCGACCTGGTCACCGGGCCAGGCAACATCTACACCGTGACCGCGAAGCGGCTGCTCAAGGGCCAAGTGGGCATCGACTCCGAGGCAGGCCCGACCGAGATCGCGATCCTGGCCGATGACACCGCCGACCCCGCGTACGTCGCCGCCGACCTGATCAGCCAGGCCGAGCACGACCCGCTGGCCGCCTCGTTGCTCGTGACTCCCTCGGAGACACTCGCCGGCGCGGTGGCGGCCGAGCTCGAGACTCAGGTCGCGGCGACGAAGCACAGCGAGCGGATCCGCACCGCGCTCACCGGCACCCAGTCGGGGGTCGTGCTGGTCGACGACATCGCACAGGGTCTTGAGGTCGTCAACGCGTACGCCGCCGAGCACCTGGAGATCCACACCGCCGACGCAGCTGCCGACGCGTCCAAGGTGCACAACGCCGGCGCCATCTTCGTCGGCCCGCACGCGCCGGTGTCGCTGGGCGACTACTGCGCGGGCTCCAACCACGTGCTGCCCACCGGCGGCTGCGCCTGCCACTCCTCAGGGCTCTCGGTGCGCGCGTTCACCAAGTCCGTGCACGTCGTCGACTACGACCGCGACGCGCTGGCCGAGGTGGCCGACCATGTCGTGACGCTGGCCGAGGCAGAGGACCTGCCCGGCCACGGCGCCGCCATCCGCGTCAGGTTCTCGGAGTGAGCTGGCCGCCGCTGCGGGACGAACTACGTGGCATCGAGCCGTACGGCGCCCCGCAGCTCGACGTACCCGTCCAGCTGAACGTCAACGAGAACCCCTACCCGCCCGGCCCGGAGGTCGTAGCGGAGATCGCGGCCGCGGTGACCGAGGTGGCCGGGACGCTCAACCGCTACCCCGACCGCGAGTTCACCTTGCTTCGCCAGGCCCTTGCCGACTATCTGGGCAAAGGCGTGACGCCCGAGCAGGTCTGGGCGGCCAACGGGTCCAACGAGGTGATGCTGCAGCTGCTGCAGGCCTTCGGCGGTCCCGGTCGGGCCGTGGCCAGCTTCGCGCCGACGTACTCGATGTATCCGGAGTACGCCCGCGACACCCACACCGAGTGGGTCACCGGCCACCGCGAGGAGGACTTCGGTCTGGACCTCGATCACGCCCGCACCCTGGTCGAAGAGCGCCGTCCCGCCGTGGTGCTGCTGCCCTCGCCCAACAACCCGACCGGCACCGCACTGCCGCCCGAGGCGATCACGACCCTGTGCGAGGCGATGAGTGACGGGATCGTCGTCGTCGACGAGGCGTACGGCGAGTTCCGACGGGCGGGCACTCCCAGCGCGCTGGAGCTGCTGCCGCAGCACCGCAACCTCGTGGTCACGCGCACCATGAGCAAGGCGTTCGCGCTGGCCGGCGCCCGCCTCGGCTACCTCGCCGCCGACCCCGCGATTGTCGACGCGATCCGGGTGGTGCGGTTGCCGTACCACCTGTCCGCGGTCACCCAGGCGGTGGCGCTGGCGGCCCTCAAGCACGCTCCCGCGCTGCTCGCGCGGGTCGACGATCTCCGTGCCGAGCGCGACCGAACGGTCGCCTGGCTTCGCGAGCGCGGACTCCGAGTTGCGGACTCCGATGCCAATTACTGTTTGTTCGGGACGTTCGAAGACCGTCATGCTGTCTGGCAGGGCCTGCTCGACCGGGGCGTGCTGATCCGGGAGACCGGGCCCGAAGGGTGGCTCCGGGTGTCGATCGGCACCCCTGACGAGATGGCAGCATTCCAAGAGGCACTCACCTCCGTGATGGGAGAAGACAGCATGAGCCGGGTGGCGAAGATCGACCGTGAGACCAAGGAGTCCAAGGTCCACGTGGAGCTCGACCTCGACGGCACCGGCCGCACCGAGGTCTCGACCGGTGTGGGCTTCTACGACCACATGCTGTCCTCGTTCGGCCGGCACGCGCTGGTCGACCTCACGGTGAACACCGCTGGCGACACCCACATCGACGCCCACCACACCGTCGAGGACACCGCGATCGTGCTAGGCGAGGCGATCCGCGAGGCGCTGGGCGACAAGGCCGGCATCCGCCGCTTCGGCGACGCCACGGTGCCGCTCGACGAGACCCTCGTGCAGGCCGTGGTCGACGTGTCCGGACGGCCCTACTGCGTGCACACCGGTGAGCCTGAGGGCCAGCAGTTCGTCACGATCGGCGGCGACACCGGGCCGTCTTTCGGCGGGCTCGCTGACCCGGCACGTGTTCGAGACGCTCGCGTTCCACGCCCACCTCGGGCTGCACGTCCGGGTGCTGGCCGGACGCGACCCGCACCACATCGTGGAGGCGCAGTTCAAGGCGTTCGCCCGGGCGCTGCGCGACGCCGTCGCGTTCGACCCGCGCGAGACCGGCGTGCCCTCCACCAAGGGCTCCCTGTAGACCGGTGAAGAACGTCGTCGTCCTCGACTACGGGTCGGGGAACCTCCGCTCCGCCGTGCGCGCGATCGAGCGCGCCGGCGCCGAGGTGACGCTCACCGCCGACCTGCAGCAGGCGCAGGAGGCGGACGGGCTCGTCGTACCAGGGGTCGGCGCGTTCGCCGCTTGCATGGCCGGGCTGCGTCGGGTCCGCGGCGAGCGCGTGATCGGACGGCGGCTGTCCGGCGGCAGGCCGGTCCTGGGGATCTGCGTCGGCATGCAGGTGCTGTTCGAGCGCGGGGTTGAGCACGGCGTCGAGACCGAGGGGTGCGACGAGTGGCCGGGCGTGGTCGAGCGGCTGCGGGCGCCGATCGTGCCGCACATGGGGTGGAACACCGTGACCGCCGCCGAGGGCACCGCGCTTTTCGCCGGGATCGAGGACGAACGCTTCTACTTCGTGCACTCCTACGGCGTGCGGGAGTGGACGCTCGAGACCAACGACCGGACCCGGGCGCCGCTGGTCACCTGGGCAGAGCACGGAGGGGACCGGTTCGTGGCGGCGGTCGAGAACGGACCACTGACGGCAACCCAGTTCCACCCGGAGAAGTCCGGCGATGCCGGGGCCGCGCTGCTGCGCAACTGGGTCGGGACGCTCGCGTGAGCAAGGAGCGGGCTCGGCGGCGGGCCGAGCGCGAGCGGGAGGCGGCGATGCGAGCCGCTGCCCAGGCGACCGCCGCCGCGCGGGCCGAGCGCCGGGCCGCCCGGCGGCGGGCACTGACCCGCTTTCTACCTGCTCGTCACTCGAGGCAGAGCGGCATCCTCGCCGAGCGCCGCCGGCGCGAGGCCGGCGCGACCGTGGCGATGGTCCTGGCATTCAACGTGCTCGTCTGGATCTTCTTCGACGACTGGGCCGCGCGGGCCATGGTCGCGGTGGTCTCGCTGCTGGCCGCGCCCGTGCTGCACACGATGTTCTTCCGACGCTGAGAGAGATCCGATGAGTCCTTACCTCGAGCTGCTGCCCGCCGTCGACATCGCGGACGGGCAGGCCGTGCAGCTGGTCCAAGGGGTGGCCGGCTCCGAGAAGCGGTTCGGTGATCCCGTCGAGGCAGCCCTGCGCTGGCAGCTGGCGGGGGCCGAGTGGATCCACCTGGTCGACCTCGACGCCGCGTTCGGTCGCGGCCACAACCGCGAGCTGCAAGCCCGGATCGTCGGCGAGCTCGACATCCAGGTCGAGATGAGCGGCGGCATCCGAGACGACGAGTCCTTGGCCGCCGCGATGTCCACCGGCTGTCGCCGCGTCAACATCGGCACCGCGGCGCTCGAGCAGCCGGAGTGGTGCGCCGCCGCAATCGCGGAGTACGGCGACCGGGTCGCCGTCGGCCTCGACGTACGTGGCCGGACGTTGGCCGCCCGGGGCTGGACGCGTGAGGGCGGTGACCTCTACGACGTACTCACCCGGCTCGATGCCGAGGGCTGTGCGCGTTACGTCGTCACCGACGTCAACAAGGACGGCATGCTCCAGGGCCCCAACCTCCAGCTGCTGAGGGACGTCTGCGCCGCCACGGACCGCCCGGTCGTCGCGTCCGGCGGGATCACCGAGCTCGCCGACCTCGAGGCGCTCATGGGGCTGGTCGTCGACGGTGTCGAGGGCGCGATCATCGGCACCGCGCTCTACGAGGGCCGGTTCACCCTCGAGGACGCACTGGGGCTGACGAAACCATGACGCTCGCCGTACGCGTGATTCCGTGCCTGGACGTCGACGCCGGCCGGGTGGTCAAGGGGATCAACTTCAAGGAGCTCCGCGACGCGGGGGACCCGGTCGAGCTGGCGAGGACGTACGACGCGGAGGGCGCCGACGAGCTGACCTTCCTGGACATCTCCGCCTCGCACGAGGGCCGGGCCACCACGATGGAGATCGTCTCGCGGACCGCCGAGGAGGTGTTCATCCCGCTCACTGTCGGGGGAGGCATCTCCTCGACCGACGACGTCGACCGGCTGCTCCGGGCCGGCGCCGACAAGATCGCGGTCAACACCGCGGCTATCGCGCGCCCCGAGCTGGTGGCCGAGATCGCAGACCGGTTCGGCAACCAGGTGCTGGTGCTGTCCGTCGACGCGCGCCGCGCTCCGGGGACGGCGTCCGGTTTCGAGGTCACCACGCACGGGGGCCGGCAGTCGGCCGGCCTGGACGCGATCGAGTGGGCCATCCGAGCAACCGAGCTGGGCGCGGGCGAGATCCTGCTGAACGCGATGGATGCCGACGGCACCCAGGACGGCTTCGACCTCGATCTGATCCGGGCGGTCCGCAGCGAGGTCAGCATCCCGGTGATCGCGTCCGGCGGCGCAGGCGCCCCGGAGCACTTCCCGCCGGCGGTCGAAGCGGGAGCGGACGCCGTACTCGCCGCCACGGTGTTCCACTTCGGGACACTGCGGATAGCCGAGGTCAAAGCATCTCTGGGAAACGCCGGTCTTCCGGTCCGCTAGCGGGCACAATCCCGGTCGTGCGCATTCTCCTCGCTGCCTTCGCCCTCGCTCTCGCGCTCACCGCCTGCGGTGACGACGACAACCCGATCTCCTCGGGCGGCGCCTCCGAGAAGCCGGAGTCGTCGCCCTCGGCAACGACGGAGACGGAGGCAGGCCCGGCAGCGGTCTGCGACCTGGCCGACGCGAACGACGTGGAGGCGGCCTACGGCGAGCCGGTGCCGGACGGGTCCTACGGAGGCGGCGGACACGACGTCAACGGGGAGCAGTGGCAGAGCGACAACTGCAACTGGGAGGTCGACAACGGGATCGAGGTGACCCTCGCGGTCTCGAGGGCCGATCAGTTCGCGGACGGCGAGCTGCTGTGCCTGGAGCTGGAGTCGTTCGGGACCGCGGCGACCCCGGTGCCCGAACTGGGGGACCGTGCGTGGTGGGTGGTGGACGAGGTCGATCCCGACGAAGGCACGCTGCGGATCTGCACCGACGAAGAGATGATCGACATCGACATGGAGTCGCCCGACGGCTCCCGTGACCCGGACACGATGCGCGCCCAGTCCGTCGCGTTCGCTGAGGTGGTGCTCGCCAACCTCGGCTAGGTGTCGTCGGTTCGTGGGTGCCGGTCCGGTCGACCCAGCCCGTTCGCCGTGGCTAGTAGCATCAGGCGCATCCTGGAACTCGAGAAGGGATCGCCCATGGGGCTGGGCACCGACGAACGCGCGGCTCTTCTTGATGCGGCGGCCGAGGCACTCGCCGCCGACGACGCCAGTTCGGCTGGTGCGCCGCTGGACGCGCTGTTCGCAGACCTCGATCCCGCCGATCCCGGCGACCTGACCTACCAGATCTTCGGGCAGGCCCTCGCAAGGCGAGCCGGCCGCGCGGCCCCTGACGTGAACCTCTACCTCCGCGACCTGAAGCTGCGCCAGATCTCGCTGTTCAACCTCATCGCCACCCACCTACCGTTCGTGCGCCGCTCCGGACAGTTCACCAACGACGTTCTCGCGGGCGTGCTCGCCGACACCGACCGCGTCACCCTGCTCGACGTCGGCATCGGGACAGGTCAGCAGGAGCTCGCGGTGCTCGAGGCGCTCGCCCGGCTCGACCGGCTGCCCCGACGCCTCGCGGTCATTGGCATCGAGCCGAGCCCGTCGATCCTCGCCGACGCCGAGCGCACCTTCGCCCGTGCGCGCGAGGAGTTCGGGGTAGACGTGACGTTCACCGGGGTGCTGTCCGTGGCCGAGGCGATGACCGACCACCAGTGGGACGAGCTCCCCGTGGGAGACGACGTGGTGGTGAACGCCGCGTTCGCCATGCATCACATCCAGGCGACAGGCGACAGCCCGGCTGCTGCCCGGGATCACGTGTTTCGCCGGATCAGGGCCCTGAATCCCCGCGTGATGACGCTCATCGAGCCGAACAGCAACCACCTGGAACCCGACTTCCTCGTCCGGTTCCGAAACTGCTGGGAGCATTTCGGCGCCGCCATGCAGGCGATCGATGCCAGCCCAGCCACGGTGACCGAGCGGTTGGCGATGAAGATGTTCTTTGCTCGCGAGGTCGATGACGTCATCGCCAACGACGAGGAGACCCGTGCCGAGAGGCATGAACGCACGGAAGCATGGATGCAGCGGCTGGATCGGACAGGGTTCGGTCTCGTCGGCGACCTGCCGTCGGATCCGCGCGGGGATCAGCTGACCGTGGACAGAGCCGAAGGCTGGGTGCGGATGGGCCATGACGGGACGCCGATGGTGGCCTGCATCTTCGCCAGTCGCCAGGACGCCGATCTCGGAGCGCTGGGCTGGAGCGACCTCGGTGCCGGCGACGATTTCGTCGCGACGACGGCCCCGGTCTTCGCCACCGATCCTGGCCGTTACGGCGCGAGCGTCCAGCGGGTCCGCGACATCATGCAGAGCGAGATCGCGTCGATCTCGCTCGGGGCGACCCTGGCGGAGGCCGCACAACTGCTCCGCGACACGCGCGCGAGTGATCTTGCTGTGACGAATGAGAGCGGCGCGTTCGTCGGCGTGCTGGCCGAGGGCGACCTCATCCGGACCCTGCTGCCCGGCGAGTCCGGATTCGAGGGGGACGTCGCGGAGAGCTTCGAGGTCCTGGCCATCAACGGGCGGGCCCGCGCTGGTGATGCCATCGACGACCTGGTGATCCGCGACCCGGTCCTGCTGGCGCCCTCCGATGACCTTCTCCGGGTCGCCGGGGTGATGGTCGAGCGCCAGATTCGCCGCCTTCATGTCGCCGAGGACGGACGGCTCGTCGGGACGGTCTCGCGCGCCGACCTGGTCACGGCGCTGCTCAGCGGCTGACGGTCACGAACGGCGACGTTGCCAAGAGGATCGAGCGCGTCGGTTCGACGGCCGTGCCCGGCCTCCCGGCGAAGCCGGTCGTCGACATCCAGGTCAGCGTCACCGACATCGAGCGCGAGGCTGAATACGTAAGTCAGCTTGAGGCCGTGGGCCTGCAGCTACGCACTCGAGACGATCACCATTCGCTTTTTCGACCCTTCCCTGATCAGCCTCGCGACGTGCACGTGCACGTGTGTCCGACCGGATCGGACTGGGAGCGGGATCACGTGCTGTTCCGCGACTACCTGCGGGCACACCCAGCGGCACGGGACGAGTGCGCCGAGGCGAAACGCCGGGCCGCCGAGCTCTGGGGTGATGACAGGTTGGCGTACACCGACGCCAAGACGGAGACGGTGCTGCGCATCCTGGAGGATGCACACCGATGGTCAGACCTTCGTGATCGTGCTCTCGGCTGCGAGTCGATCGATGGCGGCGTCGAGTGACTCGGCGTACCGGGTGGTGTCGTCGAGTTCGTGGGTGCCGGTGCGGTCGACTCTGCGATGGATGCCGTGGGGGCTCGTCCAGTCGTAGGTGTCGAGGCCGCGTTGTCGGAGTCGGTAGCCGAGATGGGTCTTGGCCCGGTGGTTGGTCCTGCTGAGGGGCGCGTGGTTGGTGTCACGGGTCTGGCCGGGTGGGCCGTTGGCCTGGTAGGGGTCCGGGTGATCGGAGTCGGTGTCGCGGGAGGTCCGGGAGGCGTGGGGGAAGACCTCGCCGGGGTTGCGGAGGCGGCCGCGTTCGGTCATCGCCGCGGGGTGTTCGTAGCAATTGACCGAGGCTCCGGTGTTGAGGTCGATCACCGGGTGCAGGTCGACGTGGGCGTGGCCCAGGAAGCGGCGCACTTGGTCCAGCAGCATCGGACCGAGCTGCTCGGCCCGGGCCACCGTGGGCACGCCGTCGAGCGCGACCTGGTGCAGGTGGAGGTAGAACACCACCTTGGGCCGAGGCGGCTTCGCGGGTTTGCCCGAGTCAGGCTCGGTCTGTGTGCCCTGGGTGGCGAGAAGTTCGGCGAGGTCGGCCGGGTGGGCCAGCCAACCGAACGCGACCGCTCGCAGCTCGTCCTTGGAAGGCTCGGCCGGGAGCTCGGGGGTCAGGTCAGGGCGATCGGCGAGGATGTCGGCGGTCTGGTCGACCACGGCGTCGACCCAGGCAGCGTCACCGGCCTCGACCCGGGCGTAGACCATCCGCAACCCGTGCTCGTCAGTGGGAGCGCAGCTGACGAACCGCTTGCGCAGCTCTGCCTCGAGCCGCGCCCGGTGGGCGTCGGGGTCGGTTTCGATGATCTTGGCCTCAGCGATCCGGAGCACCCGGCCCGGGGACTCACCGGCGAGGGCTTCGGCGACCGCACTGTCGACCAACGCGGCCTGCGCGCGGGTGAGGCGGCGGGACAGGGCGGCGACCTTGCGGACCACCCAGGCGTCGCAGTCACCATCCAGGAACACGAGCCAGCACTTCGGGAGCCGGTGCCGCAGGTCCAGCACGTCTGCGGTCGCGGCCCGGGTGGACAGGGGATGGGTGCTGCGGGCGATCGCGAGCTCGGGCAGCGAGAGCTCCTGGACCGGGGGAGTGCCGTCTCCGCCCACCTTGACCAGCCGGTCCCCGCCGCTGAAGGGCCGGCCGTCACCCGGCTCTGGCTCGTCGCCGTGCAGGTCAGCCCAGTGCGCGACGAGCAGCAGGTCCTCGATCTCAGCCGCCCGTCGTAGCCCGACCGCGCCCTGCGCCCGGGCGAGCGTCGCTGCCGGGTCGAGGTCTTCGATCGGCTGGTACATGGGTCGATCCTAATCGAACATATGTTCGAAGACAAATGGATCGCCAAGGACCTGTGGATCGGTCGCGCGCTGCGGCATTCCGCCCACTATGACGCGACGCCTCGACCGCCTTCGCGACGCGACGCGTCCTTGCCCACCCGCTCGCGGGCGCTGCCTTCGGGTAGGTGGAGAACAGACGGGTTACGGGCCGGCCCGCGGATTGGATGCGTTTGAGTGGGAGTACGCACAGCCATGGGTGATGCGATGACAGTCCGTTTGTCGAGCTTGATACTTACCCCATGACCGCTCGTTACACCGACCTGGTCGCCGTGCTGCGCGCGGCGGTGTTTGACGGCCCGGGTGTGGTCGATCCTCCCCTTCGGCTGGCGGCGGCAACCGGCACCGATCTTCCCAAGCGATGGGCGGCCTACGTGGCCAAGGTGCGCGACGCGTCGCACCGGATCACTGACGACGACGTCGCGGTCCTCGCTGCTGCGGGATGCGCTGAGGAGGAGATCTTCGAGATCACGGTCGCCGCGGCGACAGGCGCCGCGCTCGAGCGTCTCGACCTCGGCTTGCGCGCTATGAGCCGGGAGTCGTGAGATGCGCCTGCGGATTCTGGAAAGTGGCCACAAACCGCCCGCGCGAGCGTTCATCCGAGTGGCCGAGTGGCTGACGCGTCAGCGGATGGACAACGTTGCACTGACCGCGATGCACCGACCGGCGTTCTGGGGTCGCCCGTTCTTAACGCTCGGTTCGCAGGTGCTGCGCGGCCCGTCGTATTGGACAGTCGGCGAGCGGGAGTACATGGCGATGCTTGTCTCTCGGTTTAACGAGTGCCAATTCTGCGTGCGCGTGCATAGCGAGACCACGCGGATCGAGGGAAGCGGCGAGGTCTCGATCGACGACGCTTCAGTGCTACGCCCCGAACTTGCCGCGGTCATCCCTCTCCTTGAACGGCTCACGAAGGACCCGGAGTCGTTCGGCCCGGCCGACGTCGACGCTGCCCGGAAAGCGGGCGTCCCCGACGAGGCCATCATCGAAGCGCTACACGTCGGCTTCCTGTTCAACACCGTCAACCGGATGGCCAACGCATTCGACTGGACTTGGGATTCTGACGAGCACGTCCGGGTCGCTGCAAAGGTGATCCACCGGATTAGTTACCGACTCCCAGGCTTTGCTCTGCGCTAGGCCAGGCGCGGGCGCGTCTCACCGCCGCCTGGTGGCGCCTCAGACCTGCCCTGAACTTGCTGACGCTCTCCAGAAAGCGGTCACGAACCGAAGCGTCGTTGCAAGTCGGCGTAGCCGATCGCGCCGTCGAGGAAGCCGAGCGTTCCTGAGTCGAGCAGCTCCCGGCCGGCGCGCTCCAGCATGCTCAGCGCGGCCCGGGCCAAGCTGCCGCCCAGGCTGACGCGCCGTACGCCGAGCGAGAAGAGCGTCGGTGCGTCGATGGTGTTCGCCAGCCCTGCCACCACGTTGAGCGGGCCAGGGATGGCTTCGGCCAGCCGCCGAATCGTGTCCTCGTCGACGACACCGGGCACGAATACACAGTCGGCGCCAGCCTCGACATATCGCACCGCCCGCTCGACCGTCTCGGCGAAGACGTCCTCACCGCCACTGGCGAAGTAGGTGTCCGTGCGGGCGTTCAGTACGAACGTGCCCCTCGGCGCCGCGGCCCGGGCGGCCATGACGCGGTCGACCGCCTGATCGATGCCGAACAACCCATCGCTCCCGGCGTCCTCGATGTTGGCGCCCACCGCCCCTAGCGCCGCGGCCCGGGCAACAGTGTCCCCGACGTCGGCCGGGGTGTCGCCGTACCCGGCCTCGAGGTCTGCCGTCACGGGCACGCTCCCGGCGGCGACGATGCGGCCGACGTGCTCGAGCATCGTCTCGCGGTCCAGGACTCCTCCATCCGGGAGTCCGAGAGACCAAGCGATGCCCGCGCTGGTCGTGGCGATGGCCGGGAAGCCCATCTGCTCGAGGATTCGGGCGGAGCCGGCATCCCAGGCGTTCGGGAGCACGAAGCCGGGACCTGTGTGCAGGGCGAGGAGGGCGGCCGCCTTGTCATTCGATGCTCCAGTGGTCACGTACCCATCATGCCGCTGACAGGTGCGTCACTTCGCCGCCTGTCGGCGCCTACGTGGCCGGAGTCTCGGCGGCCCTCTTGATTGAGGCGGCCTCCTTCTCGACGTATTGCGTGGTCAGTGGCGGCGTCATCAGCCAACCGGTCCTTGACCGCGGACCGGTCACGGTCACGGCGAGGGAAAGCCGACTCCCGGGCGGAGTTTACGAGCCCACGACCGAACCGGTGGCGGGTTGCGCCCCCGCTCAAAGCCGGGAGAAGCCGTCAGCGCTAGTGCGTCCTTCCGCCGCCTCTCCTCGTCCGGATCTGCCGAAGACAGGGTGCGTCCCGCCGGTCGGGCCGCGCCGTGAGCCCGAGCGAGCAAGCGTCTCAACACCGACCGCCGCGGATGGCTCGCGGTCGTGCCGAGTTCCGGGCGTCGCTCAGCGCGGCAGAGGGTTCGGGCCGGTCGCGGTCACGAGCCGCTGGGGCACCCAGTCGTCAACATGATGGAACCCGTCCTCGAACGGGCCAGCATCGACCTCGACGGATGCTCTCAGTGAAAGACGATAGAACTTCACGTGGGTGAAGTCCTCGAACAAGATGTAAACGGGGTCGGGTGTGCTGTTCGGGCCTTGGAATTGTTGTCCCGTCAGGACGGGCTTGTGGGCTCCAACGAACGCGTCGAAAGTGTCGCCCACCACGACGCCGAGGTGCTCCAACCCCATCTTGTAAACGCGCTGGTGCACGGGCGGGATGAGCTCGATGAGCGGGACGACCTTGCCATCGAGGACTTCGAGCGGCTCATCGGGAACGATCAAGGAGATCGGGCGGCCGTTCCAGACGTTCTCGCGATTGGCGACCGCGTGGCGTTCGAGCAGGTTCCGCACTTGCGTGTACTGGTCCCACTCCGGCACGCGGACGGCGAGGTGGCTGAGCGGGTATGGGCTGATGTCGATGCCCCGGTCGAGCAAGCGGTCGTGCTGCTGCACGGCGAACGCCCGATAGTCCCCGATGATGTCGCCGACCGGATCGGCCATCGCCGCCTCCTCTCGGCCGCCATAGTACGGCGAGTTGCGCGGCACGCATCCGGGTCGCCGCTCGCACACCGTCCAGACGTCCCGCGGTCCGGTTGCGTCATGTCGCCGCGTGTGGGCATGGGTGACGGACGCAACCTCATTCGAGGCGAATGACGAGCCGCACCACCGGCACGCAGTGCGCAAAGACCCGCCCTGACCGCTCGCCGTAGCCCTCACGGCGACGGTCAGATAATCGACTTCACAACCTGGGCGATGGGCCAGGCACCGCCCATGGTCGTCGAGATGACCGTGGCCGTCGTGCCGCGCTCGGGGTCGTGGTCCGACCAGAACGAGACGCCAGCATCCCCACCCGACAAAGTCATCTCGAGTGAGTCGGCACTCAGCCAGACGCCGAGCCCGTAGCAGGCGGACTCGCCCGGAGCAGGCTCGCTACGTGGCTTGCACATGTCAGCGAGCGTTTCCCTGGTCACGATCCGCCCCGACGTCAAGGCTGCCCAGAAACGGGCCATGTCGGCACTGGTCGTGTACATCCCGCCGTCTCCGGTCGCGACCACCGGAAGGTGGAACACGTTGGTCCGCCACTGGCCCTTGACCTCGACGTAGCCCAGTGCCGCCCGACCGGGAAGGTCGTCGGAGCGAAAGAAGTCGGTGTCGGCCAGGGCTGCCGGGGAACAGACCAGCTCGCGCACCAGGTTCTGGTAGGACCGGCCGGAAACGCGCTCCGCGATCAAGGCGAGCACCACAAATCCGCCATTGCAGTAGGAGAACCCCTCACCCGGCGGGAACTTTGTCGGGTAGCCATCGAGGATCGGGAGGAAGTCCTGCGTCGTCACCAGCCGATGCACAGAGACCGGCATCGGGTAGTCCTCGCTGTCGAGCTCGTCCTCATCGAGGTAGTCGCCGATCCCCGACCGGTGGGAGAGGAGGTGCTCGACGGTGACGTCGTCCCCGATGAGCGGGAGGTCGGCGCCCAAGACCTGACGCGCGGTGGTCGAGAGACTGAGCAGCCCCTCCTCCACCAGGCGCATCACCACCAGGGCGGTGAACGTCTTCGACCCGCTCGCCATGCCCAGCTGGTTGTCGGTGGTCATCAGGATGCCATGGCGTCTGTCGGCCAGTCCGTACGCCGCGTCTACCTCAACGCTTCCTGACCGCTCGAGCCGAACCACGCCGGCGAAGCCCATCTCGGAAGCCTTCTCGTCGACAAGGCGGCTGAGCTCGCTCATCGCGCGACGATAGCCGCCCAGCCGCAGGAGCGTGGAACGTCCTGCTCGAAGACTGATAGAGGGGCGCGTCTTACCGCCGCAAGACGGACGCACGAAATTGCCGATGACAGTACGTCGCCGCGAGGTCAGGTCGGCCCGACCACTGCACGCCCCATGCGCGATCGCCCCCTTGGGCGCCGAATGAACACGAGCGCCGTGGCGATCAGGACCACGGCGACCACGGCGGAAGCCAGCCAGGCCAGGTGGGTCGTGAGGGCGTGAGGGACGAACATCGTGTATCCCACTCCGATCAAGGCCACGACCAGGAAGAGCAGTGCTGGCGGCCACAACCGACGCAGTGCGATCACCAGCGTCGCGGCAGGTGCCCAGTAGGCCACCCTGCTGGCTGCGCTGTCGAGGTCACGCACCGCGGTCGCGGGGGCCTCCGCGAAGGGCACCGCGCCCACCCAGTCCATGAAGAACATCGCCCCGCAGTGGAACACCAGGAGCGCGACTGCGATCGCGGCGACGACCAGCTCCCCTGATGGGACCGCGCGGGCGCGTCGCTGCCACAGTGGACCCCGAGCGGCGAGTCGTGCTGCGGCTCCGACCGTGGCCATAATTGCCAGCACTCCCCAGTAGATCGGTTGGTCCACCGTCACCCCTTCACACGCGTGGCGCGGCCGGTTCGCCATGAGCCGGCCACCTTCTTGTCAACACTAGCGACGGACCATCGCGGCGTGGTTGACAGCCGACGGCACGTTCGGATCTGCCGATGAGCGGACATGTCGAGTGTGTGATGCCCCGCCGTTGGTGCGTCATGAACGTCGCAACTGGGACTCCCTGGCTACCTTCGACCGGCCGGCGCGGGCCATTCGCTGCGCTGCTCAGATCAGCGAGTCCGTGCAGACGCTCGGCATCGAAGTGCGGGCGGGCCTCCATGCCGGCGAAGTGGAGCTTCGGGGCGACGACATCGGCGGTATCGCTGTGCACACGGCGGTCCGTGTGATGGGCCACGCTGCATCACTCGCTACTACGACGCCTCGGCGGCCGGCGACCTCGAAGCGCTGATCGGATGTTTCACCATCGACGCCCATGTCCGGGACGAAAGCCACGACTTCCACGGTGTCGCTGAGATCCGCAGCTGGAGGGCGAATCTTGCGTCCCGGTTCACCTACACGACGGAGATCACCGGGGCCGAGAAGACCGGAGACGGTGAGTACCTCGTATCCACACACCTCGCGGGTGACTTCCCAGGCGGGGTCGTTGACCTGGACCAGCGCTTCACCCTCGTCGGCGAGCTCATTGCAGACCTTTCCATCTGAGGGGAGACGTTGCCGCCAAAGTGCCGGTCTCTCGCACGCTCCGATGCTCACCCCGTTTCGACCGGCCCTGAACGCCTGCGTCGTTGCCGATCACGCTCCGGAGCCGTCGGTGAGCCGAAGGAACTCGAGATGGCGCTCGTACTGGTCGAGCACGTCGTCGATCAGCTGGGTGTGGGTGTAGCCCATGACGTCGTAGCCCTGGCCGCCGTCGCGTAGGTGCACCTCGAGGCGCGAGTAGACGTCGTTGCCGCGGGGTGCCCAGCCGCCATAGGCCGGGACCGGGACCGGGACGTGCTGCACCTTGTAGGAGAACGGCAGGTCAGCGGTCACGTCCGTGGTCAGCTCGATCCCGGGCTGCCCGTGCTCGTCGACCGAGCTGACAACCTCGGCGCGCACGTTCTGCGCCGCGAGCTCGCCAGCGACCTCCTCCAGGGCCGGGGCCACCACGGAGGAGAGGAACTCGTCGGCCTTCTCCTGGTCGGGGAACATCATCACCCTCCGCATCCGCGCCTGCCACGGCACGTGGTGGCGCCCGAGCCCCTCGGCAAAGCTGCGGCCCGAGAGCGCGCCCGGAAGACTGCCGGCGCGACTGTCCGCCATGAAAGCCTCCACCGAGAGCGCCTTGTAGAGGCCCCACATCACAGCGAGCATCACGAACGCGAAGGGCAGCCCGATGATCACCGTCGCGTACTGGAGGGCGAAGATGTCGCCGGCAGCCAGGATCGCCAACGTGAGCGCGCCGGTGGCCACCGCCCAGAAGATGCGCAGCCAGGGGCTGGCGTCGTCCTGGGGCGTGCGCAGTCGCGAGGACAGGTTGCCCATCACGAGCGCCCCGGAGTCGGCGGAGGTGACGTAGAACAGGAGACCGACCAGGATCGCCAGACCGGCGACGAACGGGAAGGCGGGGTACTCCTCCAGCAGTGCCCAGAGCCCATCGGAGGGGTCCACGGCCTCCGAGGCGACCTTGGTGAACGAGGCATTGCCCCGTCGGATCTCGTCGAGTGCGGCGTTTCCGAAAATCGAGATCCACATGACGATGTAGCTGAACGGGATGATCATCGTCCCGGCCACGAACTGCCGGATCGTCCGGCCGCGTGAGATCCGGGCGAGGAAGAGCCCGACGAAGGCCGCCCAGGCGATCCACCAGGCCCAGAAGAACAGCGTCCAGAAGCTCAACCAGTCACCGGTGTCCTGGTAGGCGAACGTCTGCATAGTCATGTCGGGGAACAGCCGCACGAAGTCCCCGACGTTGAGCACCAGGGCGTTGAGCAGGTAGGCGGTGCGTCCGGTGACCAGCACGAAGAGCGCGAGCAGGATCGCCAGCAGCACGTTCAGCTGTGAGATCCGCTTGATGCCCTTCTCGACCCCGCTGACCGCCGAGGCCGTCGCGATCACGACGGCCAGGATGATCAGTGCGCTCTGCACCGCCAGCCCCTGCGGAAGGTCGAAGACAACGTTCAGCCCCACGTTGAGGCTGACCACCCCGATACCCAGCGACGTGGCTACTCCGAAGATCGTGCCCAGCACCGCAGCGGTGTCGGTGGCATGGCCGATGGGACCCTCCACCCGCTTCCCGATCAGCGGGTACAACGCCGATCGCACCGCCAGCGGCAGATTCATCCGGTAGGCGAAGTAGGCCAGCGCCATCCCCATCAGGGCGTACATCCCCCACCCGCTGATCCCGTAGTGGAACAGCGTCCACACGGTGGCCTCCCGGGCGGCCTCGACAGTCTCCCCCTCGCTCGCCGGCGGTGAGAGGTACTGCGTGACGGGTTCGTAGACCGCGAAGAACATCAGATCGGTCCCGATGCCGGCCGCGAACAGCATCGCCGCCCACGCTCCTGTGCTGAACTCTGGCTGGGAGTGCTCCGGACCGAGGCGCACCTTGCCGAACCGCGAGATTCCCACGAACAGCACGAAGACCAGCACCGAGGTGGTCAGCGCGACGTAGTACCACCCGAACCATTTCGAGACCCACCCGACGATGGACTCGAGCGTGCTGAAGGCGTGGTCGGGTGCGATCACGCACCACAACGTGACGGCCACGGTGACCGCCGCCGAGGTCACGAAAACCGGCCGGTTCAGCACCGCCCGGGGGCCCGGGGGGTCGGCGCGAACCACGGGTGCGGCGGGGTCGGTTTCTGTCATCGCTGTTCTCCTGTCATCACCCGGTCCAAGCGCTCCGACACGTCGCTCCTGTGGGCCGCAGGGATGGGTCTGCCTTCAACGAAGCGGAACCGCACGGATCCGTCAACTGCGACCCGGCGCCGGTAATGCTCATGGCCGAAACGTCGATGGGGTACACGCTGCCGGGCGCCGCGCTCGGTCATGGCGCGGTCACCCTGTCGGCCTGCGCCTCAACCGGCGAGGTCGCGCAGGCCGGCTAGCAGGAGTTCACGCTCTGCCTCGGACAACTCGGCATAGGGTGCCGCCGCGCGCTTGTTGGTGGCGGCCTCGATCCCGGATCGCACGGACTCGGAAAGCGATTCCAGATCCGCCGCCTCGTACCCCGCAGCGCGCCAAGCAGCGATGTGCGCATCGAACCGGTGGAATCGTAGCCCGGTCAGGCGCTCAGCGAGCAGCCCATGCTCCGACATGCTGATGGGCAGCCGGTCGGGTGCCATCAGGGAGAACGCGTCCCCACCTGTCTCCCACGCCGCGAGGAGCGTCCGCGCGACAAGGGGAGCGCAGGTGACCACAGATTCACCGGCGTCGCCCCAGACTTGTCTCGCTGTCTGATCGGCTACGGCGTGCAGGTCTTCAAGGCAAGCCTGGCCGGCTCCAGTGAGGGCCACCATGCCAGCCGACGGCTCGACCAGCAGTCCGTGTCTGATCAGCACCTCAAGGCCGGAGTCAACCGGGTTGTCGGGGTGGTAGGTGAAGACCGATCGAACGGCAGTCCAGGTAACAACCCTGTCCGGGTAGGCGTTACGCAGATAGCCCAGCATCATGCCGGAAGTCGAGTCGAGACCGGCCGCATGGAACGACTCTGGAAAGCCTTGAGTGAGCGCGGTCTGCATCATGGTCATCCGGATCTTGTCCACGACCACCGCGATCTCCGCGGCGAACAGCTCCGCGACGGAGGCGGGCGTGCCGGGTTCGTCAGCCATGGAGGCACGCTAACCGCGGACAGGCCGAGCGCTCAACGCCTCCGAGGCGTCAGAGTCAGAGGTCGGTCAACGGGTCCCGCGGCTCGTCGGAACCGGGGCGGCGGTTGAAGTCGGAGTCCTTGCGGCTGATGGTCTCGCGCCGCTCCTCGGGCGAAAGCGCCTCCAGTACTGCCCGGACCTCCTCGGGCTGGCCGCTCACCTCGGGCGCCTCGGGGATCGGGATCACGGTGTGCACGATGCGGTCGTCGTAGATGTGCACCGTGTTGAACGCCTGGTGGCCGTCGACGCCGGAGACGAGCCGATCCACCGGAGCCGGGTCGGTCGTGTAGCAGCTCGCCGAGGCGACCGAGACGGGGATGCCGGCGAACGTCGCGTGCGAGGTGTAGTGGAAGTGGCCGCCGAGGATCTGACGCACGTCGCTTCCCTCGACCACGGCGGCGAGTCGGTCCTGGTCGAGCAGCTCGATGATCGCCGCCGGCTCGAGGGTCGGCACCGGGATCGGCGGATGATGCATCGCGAGGATGGTGCCGTGCTCGGCCCGGGTGCTGAGTACGTCGCGCAGCCAGTCGAGCTGGTCGTCGGACAGGGCGCCGTGGTGGTAGTCCGGCAAGCTGGTGTCGAGCGCGACGAGCCGCAGCCCACCGAGGTCGTGCACCCGGTCCTGGGATCCATCGTCGTCGGAGTCGAAGAGCCCCCGCGCGTACGACGCGCGCTCGTCGTGATTGCCCATCACCCACACGACGTGCGCGTCCATCGCCGCCGCAGCCGGCTCCACGAGCGCCCGCAGCCGGGCGTAGGCCTCCGGCTGCCCCTTGTCGGCGAGATCACCGGTGAACACCAAGGCTTGCGGCACCGGGTCGAGCCTGCTCAGCCGATCGAGGGCGACCACGAGACCGCTCTCCGGCACGACAGCGCCGTACTGCTTCTCGCCGTGCGCCAGCAGGTGGACGTCGCTGAGATGGGCGACGGTGAACCGAGGAGGGGGGTACTGGCCGTACTGCACGACCAGACGCTAACGCCCTCAGGGGTCAGGAACGACGGGGTCCAGCACGCAACCGATGGTCGAGAGCAAGGTCGGTGCAACGTCCGATGGCTCGTTCGGCGTGTCGCTGGGAGTGCGGCTCCTGGGGCTCATCCGACGGCCCCTGGGATCCGCCCGGGGCATCGGGGGTCGGGTCAGTGGTCTCCCGATGCGTCTTCGCCGGCTCGACCGTCGGCACCGACGAGGCCGAGCTCATGACGGCGGCCCGCACCGATGACACCGGTGGATCGCGCGTACCTCCACGCCCTGCGTGACGGCCGCGATCCCGACGACCCGCGGATCGGCTCGTCGGCCAAGCCCGGCTGGGAATGGGTCAGCGACATCCACGAAGGGCAAGCCCGGCAGGTCGCCGAAAGCCGCCCCTAGAACCCGAGGTCCGCGCCCTGCACCTTGGCGACGGCGTCCTTCGGCCCGTCGAACGTGAGATCCCTTGTGTAGTCGCGCCCGAACAGGAACAGCACCACCTCGCCGGGCGGCCCGGAGATGACCACCGGGTCGTCGCCGGAGGACAGCACCGCCTCGGCGCCGGTGTCGCCACGGCGGATGGTGACCGGCACGCCTATGCGGCGAGCCATCATCCGGCCCGAGCCCCGGCCCAGCTTCCAGATCAGACCGAGGTCGGCGTCCGCCAGCGATCGCGGTGCCCAGCCCGGCCTGGGCGCGGCGGATGTCCTCGTGGTGGACGAAGTACTCGAGCGTGTTGAACGCGACCTCTGCGGGCGGGAGCCGATACATGTTCAGTCCGGGGTCGCGGAGCTTCTCGACGAGTACGCCGAAGTCCTTGCGCGCCATCCGCGCGATCGACTTGTCGGTCAGCCCCGACAGCGGCGGTATCACGATGCCGGCGGCGGCCCAGGGGCGGTTCTCGCGCACGAGCAGGTGCGCGACCAGCTCCTTGACCGTCCACTCGCCGCAGCGGGTGGGCGCGTCCTCCCCGACGGTCAGGGCCAGATCACAGAGCTCGTGGCGCTCGCGGCGGGCCAGGGGAGTGGACACGGGCTCACCGTATAAGCCCAAAGTCTGTGGAACCTGTCGGCGTCCGGGAATAGCCTGCCGGAGCCGCGCGGTTGCGGCAGTGACGAGACTTAGGGAGACATGAGCGACGATCGCAGCGACGGACGGGGTTCGACCCGAGCCGGCTTCGGCGTACTGCTCGTGGCCATCAAGCGTGAGCGGCTGATCTTCGCGCTCTCCACGCTGGGATCGCTGCTGTTCGGCGCGCTGACCGTTGCCGACGCCTGGGTGCTGGGCTGGTCGACCGACCACGTGGTGCTCCCTGCGTTCCGCGACGGCGAGATCGACGCCAGCCTGCTGATCGCGGTGCTGGCGCTCTTCCTCGGCGTCGCGATCCTGCGCGCGGTCGGCATCGTCGCCCGCCGGCTCGGTGCCGGCATCATGCAGTACCGCATGCAGGCCCGGACCCGACGGGCCGTCACCCGTCAGTACCTCGCGCTGCCGATGGAATGGCACCAACGGCACCCGACCGGCGAGCTGCTCTCCAACGCCAACTCCGACGTCGAGGCCGCCTGGGGCCCGATCGCGCCGCTGCCGATGGCCGTCGGCACCGTCGCGATGATGGTGATCGCGGTCGTGCAGATGCTGTTCGCCGACCTGGTGCTGGCCGTCGTCGGCCTGCTGGTGTTCCCGGCCGTGATCGTCACCAACGTGATCTACCAGAGGCCTGGCCCAGGGCTGGGCGACCCAGGCTCAGCAGCTGCGCGGTGAAGTCAGCGAGATCGCTCACGAGTCGTTCGACGGCGCCATGGTCGTCAAGACGCTCGGCCGCGAGCCGGAGGAGACCGAGCGCTTCGCCGCGAAGGCCCACCACCTGCGCGACGTCAACATCAGGGTCGGCCAGATCCGGGCGGCGTTCGACCCCACCCTCGCCGCGCTGCCCAACATCGGGGTGCTGATCGTGCTCGCCGTCGGCGTCTCCCGCGTGCTCAACGGGTCCACCGACCCCGGCGACGTGGTCACCGTGGCCTACCTCCTCACCATCGTCTCGTTCCCGATCCGGTCGATCGGCTGGCTGCTCGGCGAGTTCCCGCGCAGCGTGGTCGGCTACCGCCGGGTGCGCTCGGTGCTCAACGCCACCGGCGAGATGCGATTCGGCGAAGCCCAGGCGCCAGAGACCGACGGCGGCGTAGCGCTGGGCGTGGACAACGTCACCTACCGGTACGTCGACGACCAGCGCCTGCTCGAGAACCTGACGTTCCACGTCGAACCCGACCGCACGGTCGCCCTGGTCGGTGCGACCGCGTCCGGCAAGAGCACGCTGACGACCCTGCTCACCCGGCTGGTCGATCCCCAGGACGGCCGGATCACCGTCGACGGCGTCGACCTTCGCGACCTGGCCCGGGGAGAACTGGCCGAGCTGCTCTCGATCGTGCCGCAGACCGCCTTCCTGTTCGACGACACCGTGCGCGGCAACATCACCCTCGGGGCGGATGTCTCCGACGCGGAGGTCTGGGAGGCGCTCCGCGCCGCCCAGGGCGACGGGTTCGTGGCCGCCCTGCCCGACGGGCCTGGACACCCGCCTGGGCGAGCGCGGCACGTCCCTGTCCGGTGGCCAGAGGCAGCGGATCTCCCTCGCGCGGGCGCTGGTCCGCCGGCCGCGGTTGCTCATCCTCGACGATGCGACCTCGGCGGTCGACCCGGAGGTCGAGGCCCGGATCCTCGCGGCGCTCCGGGAGACGCGGACCGGCTGCACACTCGTGGTGGTGGCCTACCGCAAGGCGACGATCGGGCTCGCCGACGAGGTGCTCTATCTCCGTGACGGCCGGATCGTCGACCGCGGCACCCACGCCGAGCTGCTCGCCCGCAACGCGGCGTACGCCGACCTCGTCAACGCCTACGAGCAGGAGACGCACGCCGAGGCCGAGGAGGAGGTGACCACGTGAGCACCTTCGACACCGGTGACGACCTCCGGCCGATGGAGACGATCCGGCTCGGCATCCGCTACTCGCCCGAGCTGAAGGAGGGCATCAAAGGCACCCTCGTGCTGGCCGTGCTCGCCTCGCTCGGCCAGGTCGTGGTGCCGATCGCCGTGCAGCAGACCCTCGACCACGGCATCCGTGGTGAGGGTGGACCCGACGTCTCCTTCACCGTGTGGGTGGGGCTGCTCGCCGCGGTGGCCATCGTGGTCGCCAGCTGGGCGTCGTACGCCATGACTACGCGGCTGTTCTCGACGTCCGAGCGCGGCCTGGCCACGCTGCGGATCAAGGCGTTCCGGCACGTCCACGACCTGCCGCTGCTGACCCAGAACACCGAGCGCCGGGGTGCCCTGGTCTCCCGGGTGACCAGCGACGTCGACCAGGTCAGCCAGTTCCTCGTCTTCGGCGGCCTGCTCTTCGTGGTCAGCATCGGACAGATCCTCGTCGCGACAGTGGTGATGGTCGTCTACAGCTGGCAGCTCGCCCTCGTCGTCTGGGTCTGCTTCGCGCCGCTGTTCCTGTCCCTGCGCTACTTCCAGCGCAAGCTGTCGGCCGCCTACGGCATGGTGCGCCAGCAGGTCGGGATCATGCTGTCCGCGATCTCGGAGCCGGTCGTCGGTGCCGCGGTGGTCCGGTCCTACGCCGTGGAGGCCCGCACCCAGGAGCGCATCGACACCGCGATCAGGGCGCACCAGTCGGCGAGCACCCGCGCCCAGGGCTTCACCGCGTTCTCGTTCTCACTGGGCGGGATCTCCGCCGGGCTGGCCAACGCCGGTGTCCTGATCGTGGGCATCTGGCTCGGCTTCGCCGGGCAGATCTCGGCCGGCGAGGTGCTGGCCTTCGCGTTCCTGGTGACGTTGTTCGTCGGCCCGGTGCAGTTCGGCACCCAGATCCTCACCGACGCGCAGAACGCGATCGCCGGCTGGCGCCGGGTGCTCGGGATCCTCGAGACCCCCGCGGACCTGGTCGACCCCGGCCCCGACGGCGAGACGCTTCCGCGCGGGCCGATCGACGTCCGGTTCGACGACGTGGAGTTCGCCTACCCGGGCGGCCCACCCGTGCTGCGCGACGTCGACCTCGAGATCGCTGCCGGGCGCCGGGTCGCGATCGTGGGCGAGACCGGGTCCGGCAAGTCGACGTTCGCGAAGCTGCTCACCCGGCTGATGGACCCGGCGCGCGGCGCGGTGCTGCTCGACGGCATCGACGTACGCCGGATCGGCGAGGCGTCGCTGCGTCGCAGCGTGGTGCTGGTGCCGCAGGAGGGCTTCCTGTTCGACGACTCGATCGCGGCCAACGTCCGCTACGGCCGCCTCGACGCCGGCGAGGCCGACATCCTTGCCAGCGCCGACGAGCTGGGTATGCGCGACTGGCTGGCCGGCCTGCCCCACGGCCTGGACACGCCGGTCGGGCAGCGCGGAGAGTCGCTGTCGGCGGGGGAGCGGCAGCTGGTCGCACTGCTGCGGGCGCATCTCGCCGACCCTGACCTCCTGGTCCTCGACGAGGCCACCAGCGCGGTCGACCCGGCGCTGGAGATGCGGATCGGCCGGGCCCTCGAGCGGCTGATGAGCGGCCGTACCTCGGTCACCATCGCGCACCGGCTCTCCACCGCCGAGAACGCCGACGAGGTGATCGTCGTCGATCACGGCCGGGTCGTGCAGCGCGGCCCGCACCACGAGCTGGTCACCCAGGAGGGCAGCGTCTACGCCGGACTGCACGCGTCCTGGACGTCCCAACACTCCGTCGGCTGACCCGTCTCGAAATCAAGCGATAATGGGCCGCATGTCTCTCGACCCCGCCATCGCCGAGCGCCTGAAGCGCAACGCCGAGGGCCTGGTGCCCGCCGTCGTGCAGCAGTACGACACCGGCGAGGTGCTGATGCTCGGCTGGATGGACGACGAGGCGCTGCACCGCACCCTCACCACCGGGCGCGCGACGTACTGGAGCCGCTCCCGCCGCGAGTACTGGGTCAAGGGCGAGACCTCAGGCAACGTCCAGTGGGTCAAGCAGGTGCGCGTCGACTGCGACGCCGACACCCTGCTGGTGCAGGTCGACCAGGAAGGGCCTGCCTGCCACACCGGCACCCGTACCTGCTTCGACGACGGGCTGATCGGTGGCTGAACGCCGCAGCACGTTCGGCCCAGTAGTGCTCGTGGGCCTGGCGTCCGGCGCGCTGGTGGCTGTTGCCGGCAACCAGGCCTGGGCGAAGGCCGCCGAGGGACAGGGGATCGGTGAGCAGGTCGCCTCGGTCTCCATCGCGGTCGGCGAGGCCAAAGCACCCCTTGCCACCGCACTGGCTCTGGTGGTCCTGGCTGCCTGGGGGGTGCTGCTGGTGTCGCGGGGACGGTTCCGCCGAGTGATCAGCTGGCTGGTGACGATCGTGGCAGCGGGCCTCCTCGCGGCGGTCGTGGGCGCGGTGCTGGCCGCGCCCGATGCCGTCATCGACGCCTACGAGCCCTACGGCGTCACCGACATCGACGTGCAGCGCACCGCGTGGAACTGGTTGGCGCTGGTCGGCGCGATGCTGTCGCTGGCCGCCGCGGCGGTCGCGGTGCGCGACGTCGGCTCCTGGCCCCAGATGGGCCGGCGGTACGACTCCCCCGGCGCCGCCGACGTCCGATCCGGATTCGGCCGAGCGCTCCAACCTGGATCTGTGGAAGGCGATGGACGAGGGTCGCGACCCCACGGACTGAGTCCCGCCCCTACACTTTCCTTCGCACCGCCCCGTCGTACCTCCGAGGAGCCCGCATGTCCCACCACGGCAACACTCCGGCAGCCTGGACCGCCGTCGTCGTCGCGCTACTCGGCTTCGTGGTCGGTGGGATCGGGCTGATGCTCGACCCGGTCGAGATGGTCGTCTTCTGGGTCGGGGTAGTGATCGTCGTCGCGGCCGGCGTTCTGTTCGCGGTGATGAACAAGATGGGGCTCCACGAGTCCCCGCACTGAGTCGACCGATGGCGACCGTCGCGACCTTCGCGCCACCCGCTCAGCGGTGGCAGCGGATGCTCGCGCCCGCCGTCACGATCGGCAGCCTCGGCGCCGCGACGGTCGCGCTGCACCTCCGTGACCCGCACGTCTCCGGATCCTGGGGCATGTGCCCCACGGCGATGCTCGGCTTCGCGTGCCCCGGGTGCGGCGGACTGCGCGCGGTGAACGACCTCACCGAACTCCGACTGGTCGATGCGGCCTCGAGCAACCTGCTCTTCGTGCTCGCGATCCCGGTGATCCTGTACGCCCTCGGTCGCTGGGTCGTCTATGAGTGGCGCGGCACCACGCCCGCCGCGCGCCCCGAGTTCAACTGGCTGATGACCACCGGAGTGGTCGCGCTGCTGGTGGTGTTCACGGTGCTGCGCAACCTGCCGCCGTTCCACTGGCTCGCCCCCTGATCCTGCCCGCCGACCGCCCTGGTCCGCGTGACAGACTCGACCCGCACATCCCTCGCCCCGCTGGAGACGTCATGCCCGTGCTCGACGACATCGTCGCCGGCGTGCGCCTCGACCTGGCTCGCCGCCAGGCGACCACGCCGCTGGAGGACCTGCGCGCCCAGCTGGCCGACGTACCCCCTCCGCTCGACCCGATGCCGGCGTTCCGCGAGGCCGGCTCCAGCGTCATCGCAGAGGTGAAGCGGCGCAGCCCCAGCAAGGGCGACCTGGCCGATATCCCCGACCCGGCGGCCCTGGCCACGGAGTACGCCGCCGGCGGTGCCGCCGCCATCAGCGTGCTCACCGAGGAGCGCCGGTTCGGCGGCAGCCTCGACGACCTGCGCGCGGTGCGCGCGGCCGTGGACGTCCCGGTGTTGCGCAAGGACTTCATGGTGACGCCGTACCAACTCGTGGAGGCGCGTGCCGCCGGTGCCGATCTGGCTCTGCTGATCGCCGCAGCGCTCGACGACGACGAGCTGACCGGTCTCTACGACGAGGCGCGCGAGCTCGGCCTCACCGTCCTGGTCGAGGTCCACGACGAGGCCGAGACCGAGCGCGCGGTCGCGCTCGGGGCCGAGCTGATCGGGGTCAACGCCCGCAACCTGCAGACCCTCGAAGTCGACATCGACACGTTCGGGCGGCTGGCGCCGCTGGTGCCGACCGACCGGGTGCTGGTCGCGGAGTCCGGGATCACCGGGCCGACCGACGTGAAGCGGTTCGTGGCCGAGGGTGCCCGCGTCGTGCTCGTCGGCGAGACCCTGGTCCGCGACGGCGCACCGCGGGAAGCAGTCGCCGCGATGACGGGCATCAACGCATGACCGCCTGGGACGCCGACGAGCGCGGCTGGTTCGGAGACTTCGGTGGCCGGTTCATGCCCGAGGCCCTGGTCGCCGCCCTCGACGAGCTCGATGCCGCCTGGCAGGAGGCGATGGCTGACTCCTCGTTCCTCGAGGAGTTCGACGCCATCCTGCGTGAGTACGCCGGAGTGCCCAGCGCGCTCTACGAGGCCCAGCGGCTCTCCGAGAAAGGTCGGGGTGCGGGTGCTGCTCAAGCGCGAGGACCTCAACCACACCGGCGCCCACAAGATCCGCAACGTGCTGGGCCAGGCGCTGTTGACCCGGCGGATGGGGAAGACCCGGGTGATCGCCGAGACCGGGGCCGGGCAGCACGGCGTGGCCAGCGCGACGGCGGCGGCGTACTTCGGCCTCGACTGCACGGTCTACATGGGCGCGGTCGACATGAAGCGCCAGGCGCTCAACGTGGCCCGGATGCAGCTGCTCGGATCGAAGGTCGTCTCCGTCGACTCCGGCAGCGCCACCCTGAAGGACGCGATCAACGAGGCGCTCCGCGACTGGGTCGCGAGCGTCGACCACACGGCGTACCTCTTCGGGACGGCGGCCGGTCCGCACCCGTTCCCCAGCATGGTCCGCGACTTCGCACGGGGGATCGGCGACGAGGCCCGTGCCCAGTGCCTGGAGCGCTACGGCGTACTCCCCGACGCGATTGCCGCATGTGTGGGTGGGGGCTCCAACGCCATCGGTCTGTTCCAGGCGTTCCTCGATGACGAGGGCGTCGCGATCCACGGCTACGAGCCAGGTGGGGACGGCGTCGAGACCGGCCGGCATGCCGCGACCATCTACGCCGGTGACAGCGGGGTGCTGCACGGCGCCCGCACCTACGTCCTCCAGGACGAGGACGGCCAGACGATCGAGTCGCACTCGATCTCGGCGGGCCTCGACTACCCGGGGGTCGGTCCCCAGCATGCCCACCTCGCGAAGACCGGCCGCGCCAGCTACGAGCCGGTCACCGACGCCGAGGCGATGGAGGCGATGGCGCTGCTGAGCCGCACCGAGGGGATCATCCCGGCCATCGAGTCGGCGCACGCGATCGCGGGCGCCCTGCGACTCACGGAGAGGCTGGCCGCCGAGAAGGGCCCCGAGGCGATCCTGCTGATCAACCTGTCCGGGCGCGGCGACAAGGACATGGAGACCGCGCTCGACTGGTTCCACCTCGGCGAGGAGAAGGCGGAGTGAGCGCGACCACCGCCTTCGAGAAGGCCCGCGCAGACAACCGCGCCGCGCTGGTCGGCTACCTCCCTGCGGGCTTCCCCGACGTCGACGGTGGCGTCGAGGCGCTGCGGGCGATGGTGGACTCCGGCTGCGACGTGATCGAGATCGGGCTGCCCTACAGCGACCCGGTGATGGACGGCCCGACGATCCAGGACGCCGCCCAGCGCGCGCTCGACGGTGGGGTGCGCACCCGTGACGTACTGCGCACGGTGGAAGCGGTGGCCGCGACCGGCGTGCCGACCCTGGTGATGACGTACTGGAACCCAATAGAGCGCTACGGCGTGGACCGGTTCGCCGCCGACCTCGCGAGCGCCGGGGGAGCGGGCCTGATCACCCCCGACCTCACGCCCGACTTCGCGCCGGAGTGGATCGCCGCCGCGGACGAGCGCGGCCTCGACAAGGTGTTCCTGGTCGCCCCCTCGTCGACCGACGAACGGATCGCGATGACCACCGCCGCCTGCCGCGGCTTCGTCTACGCCACCGCGGTGATGGGCGTGACCGGCGCCCGGGCGACGACCAGCGACCTGGCCGGCCCGCTCGTGGCCCGGACCAAGGCGACGACACATCTCCCCGTGGGCGTCGGGCTCGGCGTGAGCAACGGCGCGCAGGCGGCCGAGGTGGCGGCGTACGCCGACGGGGTGATCGTCGGCTCGGCGTTCGTCCGGGTGCTGCTCGACCACCTCGACGACCGGGCCGCGGGCCTGAAGGCGCTGGCCGCGCTGACCGAGGACCTGGCGGGCGGCGTGCGTGCGTAGATTGCTGCTGGTCGCTGTGCGGACTGGTGCTCGTGGCCGGGTGTGGCGACGACCCGGACGCCCAGTTCAACGGTCGGATCCTCGACCAGCCCTACGACGTACCCGACATCGCGCTGACCGCGACCGACGGCGACCCCTACTCGCTGGCCGCCGACCGCGGCGAGCCGCTCACGCTGGTCTTCTTCGGCTACACGCACTGTCCGGACCTGTGCCCGATGGTGCTCGGCTCGCTGTCCAGCGGGCTCACCAAGCTCGACGACGAAGACCGCGAACGGGTCGACGTGGTCGTCGTGACCACCGACCCGGCGCGCGACACCGAGCAGGTCCTGCGCGACTACCTGGACGGCTTCGACCCGACCTGGGAGGGGCTGACCGGTGACCTCGATACGATCCGCGCCCTGGCCGAGCCGCTCGGGATCTACGTCGACGACGGCAAGCAGCTGCCGTCCGGCGGGTACGACCTTGGCGCCCACGGCACCTCGGTGGCCGGCATCGACGAGTCCGGCAAGGCATCGGTCTACTGGGGGGACGACACCTCGCCCGCCCAGTTCGCCTCCGACATCCACACACTCCTGAACGAGGATGACTGACGTGACAGCACTGCTCAGCACGCTGACGATCCCGAGCCCCGACGACGGGGTGTGGAACCTCGGACCCGTGCCGATTCGCGGCTACGCGCTGTGCATCATCGCCGGCATCGTCCTGGCGATCTGGATCGGCGAGCGTCGCTGGGTGGCCCGGGGCGGCCGCCCGGGTGACGTCCAGGACGTGTCGGTCTGGGCGGTGCCGTTCGGGCTGGTGGGTGGCCGCGTCGTACCACGTCGCCACCGACTGGGAGAAGTACTTCGGCGGCGACAACAACCCGGTGACGGCGCTGTACGTCTGGCGCGGCGGCCTGGGCGTGTGGGGCGCGGTGGCGTTCGGAGCGCTCGGGCGTCGTCGTGGCGGCCAAGCTCAAGGGGATCAAGGTGCTGCCGCTCCTGGACGCGATGGCGCCGGGCGTCCTCGTCGCTCAGGCGCTGGGTCGCTGGGGCAACTGGTTCAACCAGGAGCTCTACGGCAAGCCGACCGACCGTGCCCTGGGGGCTGGAGATCGACCCGGCGCACCGGATCGACGGCTACTTCGCCGACGAGACGTACCACCCGACGTTCCTCTACGAGTGCATCTGGAACCTCGGCGCCTTCGGGCTGGTCATCTGGGCGGACCAGAAGTTCAAGCTCGGCTACGGCCGGGTGATCGCGCTGTACGTGATGGCCTACACGGCGGGCCGCGGCTGGATCGAGTACATCCGCATCGACACCGTCCAGCTGGACGACGTCTTCGGGCTGCGGTTCAACGTGTGGACGTCGATCGTGCTGTTCATCGCGGCCGCGGCGTACTTCCTCTGGAGCTCGCGCCGGCACCCCGGGCGCGAGGAGGAGATCTACCAGCCAGGTCGCGGACCCGCAGCGGCCGAAGCGGCGCAGGGCGACGAGATCGACGTGACCAGCGAGCCGATGAGGGCCGATGCGACCGACGAGGCGATCGACGCGGCGGCCGACGACGCTCCACCCGACGGCTGATCGGCCTCGTCCCACGGGGGCATTAAGGCCCTGGACCGAGGTGACCGGGTGGTAATCTGGCCGCTCCGCCGCGTGGGCCAGTGTTGTCCCTAGCGCCCAAGAAGCTGCAGTCTCGGCTGCACGAACGACGACGGGAGAACATCCAGTGCCCTACTCGCACGCGTTCCCGCCGCCTCAGGGGCTCTACGACCCCCGCCAGGAGCACGACGCATGTGGCGTCGCGTTCGTGGCCACCCTCACGGGTGAGGCCAGCCACGACATCGTCGTGAAGGCGCTCACCGCCCTTCGCAATCTCGACCACCGTGGCGCCGCCGGCGCCGAGGCCAACTCCGGCGACGGCGCCGGGATCCTGATGCAGCTTCCCGACACGTTCCTGCGCGAGGTCGCGGCCGAGGCCGGCTTCGACCTGCCGTCCGCGCACTCGTACGCCGTCGGTACGGCGTTCCTGCCCGGCGACGACGAGCAGGTCGCCAAGACCCGCCAGCAGATCGAGGAGATCGCCGCCGAGGAGGGCCTGGCCGTGCTCGGCTGGCGCGATGTGCCGGTCGACCCGAGCGTCCTGGGCCAGACCGCCCTCGGCGTGATGCCGCAGTTCAGTCAGGTCTTCCTGGCCGGGGCCGGCCAGCGGCTGGCCGGCATGGCCCTGGAGCGGATGGCGTTCTGCCTGCGCAAGCGGGCCGAGCGCGAGACCGACGTCTACTTCCCGTCGTTGTCGTCGCGCACCCTCGCCTACAAGGGGATGCTGACCACCCAGCAGCTGCACGAGTTCTACCCCGACCTCGTCGACGAGCGGATCGCCACCGCGCTGGCCGTGGTGCACTCGCGGTTCTCGACCAACACCTTCCCGAGCTGGCCGCTGTCGCACCCGTTCCGGTTCATCGCGCACAACGGCGAGATCAACACCGTGATGGGCAACCGCAACTGGATGCGGGCCCGCGAGGCGCTCCTCGACTCCGACCTGATCCCGGGCGACCTGTCGCGGCTCTACCCGATCTGCACGCCCGGTGCCTCCGACTCCGCGTCGTTCGACGAGGTGCTGGAGCTGCTGCACATGGGCGGACGCACGCTGCCGCACTCCGTGCTGATGATGATCCCGGAAGCGTGGGAGAACCACACCGAGATGGAGCAGCGCCACCGCGACTTCTATGCGTTCCACGCCTCGCTGATGGAGCCGTGGGACGGCCCGGCCTGTGTCGTGTTCACCGACGGCTCGCAGATCGGGGCGGTCCTGGACCGCAACGGCCTGCGCCCCTCGCGCTACTGGGTGACCGACGACGGCCTCGTCGTGCTCGCCTCGGAGGTCGGCGTGCTCGACATCGACCCGGCCACCGTGGTCCGCAAGGGCCGCCTGCAGCCCGGCCGGATGTTCCTCGTCGACACCGACGAGGGCCGGATCATCGAGGACGAGGAGATCAAGGCCGAGCTCGCCGCCGAGCACAACTACGGCGAGTGGCTGCACGCCGGGCTGATCCACCTCAACGACATCCCCGACCGCGAGCACATCGTGCACACGCACGCCTCGGTGACCCGGCGCCAGCAGGTGTTCGGCTACACCGAGGAGGAGCTCCGGATCCTGCTCTCGCCGATGGCCAACACCGGCGGCGAGCCGCTCGGGTCCATGGGCACCGACTCCCCGATCGCGGCACTGAGTGACAAACCCCGGCTGTTGTTCGACTACTTCAGCCAGTTGTTCGCCCAGGTCACCAACCCGCCGCTGGACGCGATCCGCGAGGAGCTGGTGACGTCGCTCAACGGCACCATCGGCCCTGAATCCAACCTGCTCGAGCCGCAGCCGGCCTCCTGCCGGCAGGTGGTGCTGCCGTTCCCGGTCATCTCCAACGACGACCTTGCCAAGATCCGGCACATCAACCGCGACGGTGACATGCCCGGGTTCATCACCCACGTGTCCCGCGGGCTCTACCCCGTCGAGGGCGGCGGCGCGGCGATGACCCAGCGGATCGACGAGATCTGCCGCGAGGTCAGCGAGGCGATCGCCGGGGGAGCGCGGGTCATCGTGCTCTCGGACCGGCACTCCACCGCCGAGCTGGCCCCGATCCCTTCGCTCCTGCTCACCGGCGCCGTGCACCACCACCTGGTCCGCGAGAAGACCCGCACCCAGGTCGGCCTGCTCGTCGAGGCCGGCGACGTGCGCGAGGTTCACCATGTCGCGCTGCTGGTCGGGTACGGCGCGGCCGCGGTCAACCCCTACCTCGCCATGGAGTCCGTCGAGGACCTCGCGCGGGAGGCCTACTTCGTCAAGGTCGAGCAGGAGCAGGCAGTCGCCAACCTGGTCAAGGCACTCGGCAAGGGCGTGCTCAAGGTGATGTCCAAGATGGGCGTCTCCACGGTGGCGTCGTACACCGGAGCGCAGATCTTCGAGGCGGTCGGGCTGTCCCAGTCGCTGGTGGACCGCTACTTCACCGGCACCACCTCCAAGCTCGGTGGCATTGACATCGACACCTTGGCCGAGGAGGTCTCGCGGCGGCACGCCAAGGCCTATCCCCGGGGTGGGATCCTGCCGGCGCACCGCGAGCTCGACATCGGAGGCGAGTACCAATGGCGCCGCGAGGGTGAGCCGCATCTGTTCGACCCCGACACGGTCTTCCGACTGCAGCACGCCACGCGCTCCGGTCGCTACGACATCTTCAAGCAGTACACGCAGATGGTCGACGAGCAGTCGGCCAAGCTGATGACCCTGCGCGGCCTGTTCCGGTTCAAGGACGCCGACCAGACCGGCCGCGAGCCGATCTCGATCGACGAGGTCGAGCCGGTCTCCGAGATCGTCAAGCGGTTCTCCACCGGTGCGATGTCCTACGGGTCGATCAGCAAGGAGGCCCACGAGACGCTGGCGATCGCGATGAACCGCCTCGGCGGCAAGTCCAACACCGGCGAGGGCGGCGAGGACGCCGACCGGCTCTATGACCCCGAGCGCCGCAGCTCGATCAAACAGGTGGCGTCCGGTCGGTTCGGCGTGACCGCGGAATACCTCACGAACTCCGACGACATCCAGATCAAGATGGCCCAGGGCGCCAAGCCCGGCGAGGGCGGCCAACTGCCCGGCAACAAGGTCTATCCCTGGGTGGCCAAGACCCGGTACTCCACGCCCGGCGTCGGCCTGATCAGCCCGCCCCCGCACCACGACATCTACTCCATCGAGGACCTGGCGCAGCTGATCCACGACCTCAAGAACGCCAACCCTCGGGCGCGGGTGCACGTCAAGCTGGTCGCCGAGGTCGGCGTCGGCACGGTCGCGGCCGGCGTCTCCAAGGCGCACGCCGACGTCGTACTGATCTCCGGCCACGACGGCGGCACCGGAGCGTCCCCGCTCACGTCGCTCAAGCATGCGGGCGGTCCCTGGGAGCTCGGCCTGGCCGAGACCCAGCAGACGCTGCTGCTCAACGGGCTCCGCGACCGGATCGTGGTGCAGACCGACGGCCAGCTCAAGACCGGCCGCGACGTCATGATCGCCGCGCTGCTCGGCGCCGAGGAGTACGGCTTCGCCACCGCGCCGCTGGTGGTCTCCGGCTGCATCCTGATGCGGGTCTGTCACCTCGACACCTGCCCGGTGGGGGTGGCCACCCAGAACCCGGTGCTGCGCGAGCGCTACACCGGCAAGGCGGAGCACGTCGTCAACTTCTTCACCTACGTCGCCGAGGAGGTGCGCGAGCTGCTCGCCGAGCTCGGGTTCCGCACCCTCGACGAGGCGATCGGTCAGGTCGGCGCGCTCGACATCGCCGAGGCGGTCGACCACTGGAAGGCGTCCGGTCTCGACCTGTCGCCGATCCTGCACGCCCCGGACACGAGCCACTTCCCCGACCAGGACCTGCACTGCACGAAGACCCAGGACCACGCGTTGGAGAAGTCGCTCGACCTCACGGAGCTGGTGCCGCTGGCGCAATCGGCCATCGAGTCCGGCGAACCGGTGCGGGCTCAGGTGGCGATCCGCAACGTCAACCGCACCGTGGGCACGATCCTGGGCCACGAGGTGACCAAGAAGTACGGCGGCGAGGGCCTGCCCGAAGGCACGATCGACATCACCTTCATCGGGTCCGCCGGGCCAGTCGTTCGGCGCGTTCGTGCCGCGCGGCATGACCCTGCGACTCGAGGGCGACGCCAACGACTACGTCGGCAAGGGGCTGTCCGGCGGTCGACTGATCGTCCGGCCCGACCGGACGGCCGAGTTCGAGGCCAGCGAGCAGATCATCGCCGGCAACGTGATCGCCTACGGCGGCACCGCCGGCCAGATCTTCATCCGGGGTGGTGTCGGCGAGCGGTTCTGCGTCCGCAACTCCGGCGTCTGGGCCGTCACCGAGGGCGTCGGCGACCACGGGTGCGAGTACATGACCGGGGGCCGGGCCGTCGTACTCGGTCCGACCGGGCGCAACTTCGCTGCCGGCATGTCCGGCGGCATCGCCTGGGTGCTCGACCTCGACGAGGGCCGGGTCAACCGCGAGCTGGTCGAGCTGCGGCCGGTGATCGACCAGGCGGCCGCCGAGCTCGAGGGCATAGTCCGCGCGCACTTCGAGGAGACTGGTTCAACGGTCGCCGAGGCGCTGCTCGCCGACTGGCAGACCTCGCTGACGAGGTTCACCGAGGTCATGCCCACCGACTACCGCAAGGTCCTCGAGGTGAAGGCGAAGGCCGAGGCCGACGGGCTCACCGAGGACGAGGCCGACCACGCGATCATGGAGGTCCTCCATGGCTGATCCCAAGGGATTTCCTGAAGGCGGGCCGCGAGGTCGCACCTCGCCGTCCGGTCGACGAGCGGGTGCAGGACTGGGAGGAGGTCTACCCCGGAGGGGTCGGCCGCGCCCTGCTGCCGATCATCACCGAGCAGGCCGGCCGGTGCATGGACTGCGGCATCCCGTTCTGTCACCAGGGCTGTCCGCTCGGCAACCTCATCCCCGAGTGGAACGACCTGGTCTGGCGGGACGACTGGGAGGGCGCGATCGATCGGCTGCACGCCACGAACAACTTCCCGGAGTTCACCGGCCGGCTCTGCCCGGCTCCCTGTGAGCCGGCGTGCGTGCTCGGCATCAACCAGGAGCCCGTGACCATCAAGAACGTCGAGGTCTCGATCATCGACAAGGCGTGGGAGTCCGGGTTCGTCCGGCCGCAGCCTCCGGAGTGGCTCTCGGGCCGCACCGTCGCGGTGATCGGCTCCGGCCCCGCTGGCCTCGCGGCCGCACAGCAGCTCACCCGAGCCGGGCACACGGTCGCGGTCTACGAGCGCGACGACAAGATCGGGGGACTGCTCCGCTACGGCATCCCCGAGTTCAAGATGGAGAAGAAGCACGTCGACCGCCGGGTCGAGCAGATGAAGCGCGAGGGCACCGTCTTCCGGGCCGGCGTCCACGTCGGTGACGAGCTCACCGGCGACAAGCTGCGCGACCGCTACGACGCGGTGATCCTCGCGATCGGCGCGACCGAGCCGCGCGACCTGCCGGTCACCGGCCGCGAGCTCGGCGGGATCCACCAGGCGATGGAGTTCCTGCCCCAGGCCAACCGCGTCGCGCTGGGCGAGGAGGTGCCCGACCAGATCACCGCCGAGGGCAAGCACGTGGTGATCATCGGTGGCGGCGACACCGGGGCCGACTGCCTCGGCACGTCCACCCGGCAGGGTGCGGCGTCGATCACCCAGCTCGAGATCCTTCCCGAGCCGCCGACCAGCCGTCCCGCGGGCCAGCCGTGGCCGACGTACCCGATGATCTTCCGGGTCTCCTCGGCGCACGAGGAGGCGGGGGAGCGGGTCTACTCGGTCTCCACGCAGGAGTTCCTCGGCGACGAGTCAGGGCAACGTCCGCGCCCTGCGCCTGGTCGAGGTGGTCTTCGAGGACGGCCGGCCGACGGAGGTCGAGGGCACCGAGCGCGAGATTCCGGCGCAGCTCGTGCTGTTCGCGATGGGCTTCCTCGGTCCGGAGAAGCCCGGCCTCGTCGAGCAGCTCGGGGTCGACCTCGACGAGCGCGGCAACATCGTCCGCGACGCGTCGTACGAGACCTCGGTGCCGCGGCGTGTTCGTGGCCGGTGACGCCGGCCGCGGGCAGTCGCTCATCGTGTGGGCGCTGGCCGAGGGACGTGCCGCCGCTGCCGCCGTCGACAAGCACCTCACCGGATCGACGGCGCTGCCGTCACCGATCCCGCCGACGGCGCAGACCACTGGTTGTTTGATCGATCCAACCCCACTAGGGTGAGGTCGTGCGAAGAGCCAAGATCGTCTGCACCCTGGGACCAGCCACCAGCTCCGAGCGGCGGATCCGTGAGCTGGTGTACGCCGGGATGGACGTCGCCCGGCTGAACATGAGCCATGGCACCCACGAGGACCACGCCGAGGCCTACCGCCTGGTGCGGGCGGCTGCGGACGCCAGCGGCCACGGCGTGGGCATCTTCGCCGATCTCCAGGGCCCGAAGATCCGGATGCAGACCTTCGCCGAGGGCTCGGCGATGCTGCAGCGGGGTCAGCAGTGGACGATCACCACCCGCGACGTCGCCGGCGACGCCTCGATCGCCGGCACGACGTACCAAGGGCTCCCCGGCGACGTACACGCCGGCGACCCGATCCTGATCGACGACGGCAAGATCCGGCTGCGCGTCACCGAGGTCACCGACACCGACGTCGTCACCGAGGTGCTGGTGGGCGGCAAGGTCAGCAACCACAAGGGCATCAACCTGCCCGGGGTCGCGGTGTCGGTGCCGGCCCTGTCGGCGAAGGACGAGGCGGACCTGCGGTTCGCGCTGTCGCTCAGCGTCGACTTCATCGCGCTGAGCTTCGTCCGCGACGCCAAGGACGCCGAGGACGTCCGCAAGATCATGCGCGAGGTCGGGTGCCGAGCTCCCGGTCATCGCCAAGATCGAGAAGCCCCAGGCGATCGACAACCTCGACGAGGTGATCGAGGCGTTCGACGGGTTCATGGTGGCCCGCGGCGACCTCGGCGTGGAGTGCCCGCTCGAGGAGGTCCCGTTCCTGCAGAAGCAGGTGATCGAGAAGGCCCGGCTCAACGCCAAGCCGGTGATCGTGGCCACCCAGATGCTGGAATCGATGATCACCAACCCGGCCCCCACTCGCGCCGAGGCCAGCGACGTCGCCAACGCGGTGCTCGACGGCGCTGACGCGGTGATGCTGTCGGGGGAGACGAGCGTGGGGGAGTACCCCATCCACACCGTCGAGACGATGGCCCGGATCGTGGTCGCCACCGAGGCGCACGCGCTCGAGGAGCACGCGTTCGGGCACTTCGAGGAGATCGACTGGGACCCGCGAACCCGCGGCGGCGTGATCGCCAAGGCGGCCGAGGAAGTGGCCGCCCGGGTCGACGCGAAGTACGTCGTGGCGTTCACTCAGAGCGGTGACTCTGCCCGCCGCCTGGCCCGGCTGCGCAGCAAGATTCCCGACCCTGGCGTTCACGCCGGAGGCGCGGGTGCGATCGCAGCTGTCGCTCAGCTGGGGCGTCGAGACGTTCAAGACCGTCAGCGTCGACCACACCGACGAGATGGTTCGTCAGGTCGACGAGCAGCTGCTCCAGATCGGCCGGGTGGAGGAGGGCGACCTCGTAGTGATCGTTGCCGGCAGCCCGCCGGGAATCCCCGGCTCGACCAATGCGCTCCGGATCCACCGGATGGGCGACGCGATCAACGAGGTGGCGCCGGCGTACCGACGCCGCTGAGCCTGGTCGACGCGGGTGCCCCGGGTGGGATTCGAACCCACACTGGCGGTGGTTTGAGCACCGTGACTCTGCCGTTGGTCTACCGGGGCTGACCGGCGGAAACCCTAGCCGATCGCGACTGCCGTCCGGCCGGAGGTCGAGCTGTTCCTTGCGGCACGCCTCCCCGACCCCGCGCCCTCGACGCAACCCGCCTGACCTCGGAGCACTAGCCTGAGGGCGTGACCGACGCACCTCAGCCCTCGGGGCCTGCCGCGCGCACCGTCGTCATCGCCGAGGACGAGGCGCTGATCCGGATGGACCTCGCCGAGATGCTCACTGACGAGGGGTACGACGTCGTCGGGCAGGCCGGCGACGGGGCGAAGGCGATCGAGCTGGCGGAGACACTGCGACCCGACCTGGTGATCCTGGACGTGAAGATGCCCGTCCTCGACGGGATCGCGGCGGCGCAGGCCATTGCCGGCAAGCGGATCGCGCCAGTGGTCATCCTGACCGCGTTCTCGCAACGGGACCTGATCGAGCGGGCGCGGGACGCTGGGGCAATGGCCTACCTCGTGAAGCCGTTCACCCAGTCCGACCTGATGCCCGCCATCGAGATGGCGGTGAGTCGCTTCGCCGAGCTGAGCATGCTCGAGTCGGAGGTCGCCGACCTCAACGAGCGCCTGGAGACCCGCAAGTCGGTCGATCGTGCGAAGGGCATCCTCCAGGAGCAGCTGGGGCTGACCGAGCCGGACGCGTTCCGCTGGATCCAGAAGACCGCGATGGACCTGCGGCTCTCGATGCGCCAGGTCGCCGAGGGCGTCGTCGACCACGGACCCGAGCTCGCGCCCTAGACCAGCGTGGCGCCAGTTTCGTAGGTCACGAATCGGCAACGACCGCCACGGTTGGCCCGAACTCCTGTTCCTGAGCCGCTGTGGAGCGTTACTTTGCAGCCTGCAGATCCAATACCGGACTCCGTCCGGAATTGCCTAGTGAGCCGGAGGCCCCATGATCCGCCGTACCCCCGCCCGCCGCTTGGCCGTCGCATTCGCGGCGACCGCGCTCGTCCTCACCGCATGTGGTGACGACGGCGGCGACGACGACAACAATGCATCGGGAGACAACACCGAGAGCTCAGCGCCTGAACCCAAGGGTGACGGCACGCTGACCTTCGGCACCCTGCTCCCGGCGACCGGCGACCTCGCGTTCCTCGGTCCCCCGGAGTTTGCTGGCGTGACCCTGGCCGTCGAGGACATCAACGCCGCGGGCGGTGTGCTCGGTAAGGACGTTGTGCAGGTGAAGGGAGACTCGGGTGACGGTACTCCGGACATCGCGGGTGCCCAGGTCGACAAGCTGCTTGGCGCCGACTCTGACGTGATCGTCGGTGCGGCGTCGTCGGGCGTGTCGATCACTGTCATCGACAAGATCACCGGTGCCGGCGCGGTCCAGTTCTCGCCTGCGAACACCGCAGCGGGCTTCGACACCGACGAGATCGACCCGAACCGCCTGTACTTCCGTACCGCCCCGTCCGACTACCTGCAGGGTGAGGTGCTGGCCAACAAGATCACAGAGGACGGTTTCGACAACGTCGCGATCATGGGCCGCCAGGACTTCTACGGTGAGGGTCTGGCCGAGCGCGTGCGCGACGTTCTCGGGGAGAAGGGCGCCACGGTCAGCGAGTTCCTCCTCTACAACAAGGACGCCACCACCTTCACCGCCGAGATCAACAAGCTCGCCGCGGCCAAGCCCGACGCGATCGTGCTCGTCACCTTCGCCGAGCTCACGACGATGATCCCGCAGCTGATCGCCAAGGGCCTCGGTCCGCAGGACGTGCAGCTGTACTTCGTCGACGGAAACCTGTCCAACTACCCCGACGAGGACTTCAACCTCGACGGGGTCGTCGGCACGGCTCCGACCTCCGCAACGCCCGACACCGAGTTCGAGGCCCGTCTGTTCGAGACCCCGCCGATGGGGCCTGACGACGCGTTGCTCTACGGACCGGAGAGCTATGACGCCGTCATCATCAGTGCGCTCGCTGCGATCGCGGCCGGCGACGACTCCGGTGAGGCGATCGGCGCCAACATCGCCGACGTCACCCGGGAGGGCACGAAGTGCACCACCTTCGAGGAGTGCAAGACGCTGCTCGAGGATGGCGAGGACATCGACTACGACGGCAAGAGCGGTCCAGCGGACATGACCGACTCGGGCAGTCTGTCCGCCGGCACGTACGGCATCTACGAGTACGGCGGCGGAGAGAACGCCTACGAGCAGATCGACACGGTCTCCGGCGTCGTGCCGCCGAGCGAGTGATCTGAACCGCCGATAGAGCAACACAGAAGGGGCCCGGCTTCGGCCGGGCCCCTTCGCATGTTCGTCTGCGGGTCAGTGCCCGCCGAGCGTGCCCAGGTAGAGCTCGATCACCTTCGGGTCACGGGCCAGGTCCTTCCCTTTCCCCGTGTAGGCGTTGCGGCCCTGGTCGAGGACGTAGCCGCGGTCACAGATCTGCAGGCAGCGCTTGGCGTTCTGCTCGACCATGACCACGGAGACCCCGGCCCGGTTGATGCGGCGGGTCTGCACGAAGACCTCGTCCTGAAGAACGGGTGACAGCCCTGCCGAGGGCTCGTCCAGCAGCAGCACGGACGGCTCCATCATCAGCGCTCGTCCCATGGCCACCATCTGCCGCTCACCACCCGACAGAGACCCGGCGCGCTGGGCGCGTCGATCGAGGAGTGCGGGGAAGATGTCGCCGACGAACGCGAAGCGCTGCTTGAACGACTTCGGTCGCTGGTAGACACCCATCTCCAGGTTCTCCTGGATGGTCAGCGACGGAAAGACGTTGTTCGACTGCGGCACGAAGCCGATGCCTTTGGTCACAAGGGCGTCAGCCCGCTCGTTGGTGATGTCCTGTCCCTTGAGCGTGACCGTGCCCGAGCCGACCTTCACGAGGCCGAACAAGGCCTTCAGCAGGGTGGACTTGCCGGCGCCATTGGGCCCGATGATCCCGACCAGCTCGTTCTCGGCGCAGTAGAGGTCGGCGCCGTTGAGGATGTTGACGCCCGGTAGGTAGCCGGCCACCAAGTTGTCGGCCCGCAGCACGGCGCCCTCCGCCTCGGTGACGTGTGCGGCGCGAACGTCGTCCGCGCCGGACCTCTCCTTCGTCGGCAGGGCCGCGTCGCCCTCGGGGCGCTGGAAGGCTGAATCCTCACTCATTGCGGTCTCCCTCCTGAGCAGCGTCGCCGGCCTCGCGCTCACTCGCCAGGAGCTCCAGTTCGGCCTCCGCAGCGGCGAGGATCTCCTCCTCCTCCTCGAAGGTGAGATCGGTGTCGTGGTGCGCGCCCAGGTAGGCGTCGATCACTGCCGGGTCGGCCATCACCGCTTCGGGCGGCCCCTCGGCGACGATCTTTCCCTGGGCCATGACAACCACCCAGTCGGAGATGTCGCGCACCATGTCCATGTCGTGCTCGACGAACAACACGGTCCGGCCTTCGTCGCGCAGCGACTTCACGTGGCCCAGCAGCGACTGCTTGAGAGCCGGGTTCACGCCGGCCATGGGCTCGTCGAGCATGACCAGCTCAGGATCGGTCATCAACGACCGCGCCATCTCGAGGAGCTTGCGCTGGCCGCCGGACAGCGACCCCGCGAAATCCTCCCGCTTCTTGTCCAGGAGGAACCGCTCGAGCAGGTCGTCCGCCCGCGCCGTGTTCTCCGTCTCCTGGGACCTCCACAGCGGGGCGAACATGGCGGCGAACAGGCCCTCGCCCCGCTGGCCGGTGGCCCCGACCCGCATGTTCTCGATGACGGTGAGCTTCGACAGCACCTTGGTCAGCTGGAAGGTGCGCACCATGCCCCGCCGAGCAACCTTGTACGCCGGCACTCGGTTCAGCGACCGGCCGTTGAAGGACCAGGTGCCGGAGTCCGGGCGGTCGAAGCCGGTGAGCAGATTGAACAACGTGGTCTTCCCGGCTCCGTTGGGGCCAATCAGTCCTGTGATCACTCCCCGCTGCACCTCGAGGTGCTCGACGTCGACCGCCGTGAGCCCGCCGAAGCTGCGCGTGACCTGGTCGGCGACGAGGATCGGGTCGGGCTTGGCGACGCCCGGCGTTCGTTCGAGATCCGCCAGCGCGCGCCGCGCCGCCTCGACGTCGACGTCGAACGCCTGCTCCGTCGGGCGAGGGCTTGGTGGTTCGATCACCACGTCGGACTCGTTGCTGTTGAGGACGTCGGGCTGCTCATCGGGCATCGATCGCCAGCTCCCTTCGGTCGCCGAAGATTCCTTGTGGTCGGTAGACCATCAACAACATCAGTCCGAGACCCATGAAGATGAGTCGCATGAGGCTGGCCTGGGTGTCGTCCATGATGGACGTCGGGATGATCGGGTTGGCGCCGGAGGTTGCCTGGCCGAAGAACAGGTCGAGCACAGTGATCAGGAACCAGAAGATCACTGCACCCGCCACGGGGCCGAGCACCCGCGCCGCTCCGCCGATCAGGAGCACCGTGTAGGCGAAGAAGGTCACGTCCGTGGCGAAGAAGGACGGACCGACCGTGGCCGATCGCAGCGCGACCACGAAGCCGGCCAGCGCGCCGAAGATGCCGCCGATGATGAGCGACTGCATCTTGTAGGCGTAGACGTTCTTGCCGAGCGAGCGTACGGCGTCCTCGTCCTCGCGGATCGACTTGAGGACGCGACCCCACGGGCTGCGCATCAGCAGCCAGACGACCAGGCACGAGAGAGCGACCAGCAACCAGCCGACCGTCATCACCCAGAAGTCGTTCGGGCTCCACGTCACCAGACCGTCGATGCCGACGGGCTCTGAGAACGGATTCACCTCACGGAAGGGTTTGATGAACCCCGTCAGCCCGTCCTGGCCTCCGAGATCGTCGGAGAACTTGGCGGCACTGATGACCTGGCGGATGATCTCGGCCGCCGCGATGGTCACGATCGCGAGATAGTCGGCGCGCAGCCGCAGGGTTGGCACACCCAGGAGCAGCGCGAAGATGACGGTCAGGACGAGCCCGAGGAGGACGCCGAGCCAGAGGCTCTGGCTCCAGATGGTCGACATGGTGACCATGGCGTAGCCCGCGACCATCATGAAGCCGGCCTGTCCGAAGTTCAGCAGTCCGGTGTAGCCGAAGTGGATGTTGAGGCCGATCGCGGCCAAGCAGTAGACCGCGGCCGTCGGCCCCAGCGCCTGCTGCAGCGACCCGGTCAGCAGCTCGTTCCAGTCCATCAGTAGGCCTCCTCAGCCGATTCTCTGCGCTCGGCCCAACAGGCCCTGCGGCCTGATCAGCAGGATGAATATGAGCAGGAGCAGCGCGCCGACGAACTTGAACTCCGGATCGATGAACAGCGTCGACAGCTCGGTGAAGAGGCCGATGACGAACGCCCCGAGGATGGCGCCCCAGATGGTGCCCAGTCCACCGAGCACCACTGCGGCGAACATCAGCAGCAGGACCCGGAAGCCGATCTGGAAGTCGAAGCCCTGGGTCACGCCCAGGAGCGCACCGGCGAGGCCCGCCAGTGCCGCACCACCGATCCAGACGATGTTGATGACCCGCTCGACGTTGATGCCGGTCGAGGCTGCCAGCCCGGGGTTGTCAGAGACCGCCCGGGTCGCCTTGCCGAGACGGGTGAACTGCAGCAGGCTCGTCGCGGCGACCAGCACCGAGAGGCCCAGCACGATCACGACGAGCTCCTTGGGCGTCAGCAGGATGTCGCCGATCTCCCAGGGCTCCACTGCGCCGTACTGCGAGTAGTTCCGCGTCTGGGCGCCGGCGAAGTACTGGTAGATGTTGCGCAGGAAGAGCGACAGGCCGATGCTCACGATCATCATCGCGACCAGGCCCGTTCCGCGGCGGCGCAGCGGGCGCCACAGTGCGGTGTCGTTGAGCCAGCCGAACACGCCGCCGAGCAGGAAGGCGCAGAGGACCCCGAGTATCACGGTGATATCGGTCCCAGCCACCTCGACGTTCCCGGGCAGACGGTCGACGAAGAACGCGGCCAGCGCCCCGAAGGTGACCAGTTCGCCATGCGCGAAGTTGGTGAGACCGGTGGTGCCGAAGATCATGGAGAGGCCGAGGGCGGCCATCGCCAGCAGGACCGAGAACACCAGGCCGCCGACGGCCAGCTGCAACGCCTCGGTGAGCTTGCCCGGCGCGGACGGCCCAGCGTCGCCGATCGGGAACAGTACGGTCTGGTCGTTGTCGATGTTGAACGTCAGGGTTCGGCTCGTGATCTCGGGCGCCGTGCCCTCCGGCAACGTGGACTCGTCCAGGGTGACGGTGTAGGACTTGCCCAAGTGGTCGATCGCGGTGCCCGGCAGGTCGACGACGAAGGTCCCATCCTCCCCCGAAGTGGCTTCGCCGACCGGGTTGCCGTCGGCGTCCTCGACGCTCACCGCGACACCGGGTACGGCCAGGGGAGGCTTCTCGCGTCGGTCGCAGATCCGGCCGAGGATGGAGATCGTGTCGTCGTCGGTCGCCTTGGGAAGGGCGCACTTCTGACCTGCCGGCTCCGGGTCGGAGGCCGCGGCCTGTGCTGGCACCACAAGGGTCAGCAGCGCGAGTGCGACGGCTCCGAGGGCGATGCCGAGGCGCAGGGCACGAGTAGACATTTTCCTCCGTTCCAACGCCTTTGCGGCGCGGTCGTGGCAGGACAATAGTGCGTGACCTGGCTCACTAGCGACAGCGGCGCTCAATCGTTACTAGCGAACGGCTCCGACGACCATGACGAGCACTGGCGCGACCAGGAGCGCGGGCAGCAGGTCCGCCACCGGGATCTCCCGGATCCGGAGAAGCCGCAGGGCGATGCCGACCAGCAGCAGCCCACCAGTCGCCGTGATCGCGGCCAGGTGCGCATCGGGCAGTACGTCGCCCAGCACGACTCCCAGCACGGTCAGGGGTCCCTGCACGAGCACCACCGTGATCGCGCTGGCGGCCACCCCCCACCCGAACGCGGCCGCGAACGCGATGGCGGCGAACCCGTCGAGTGCCGACTTCAGGAACAGCTGGTCGGCGCCGTTGCCCAGCCCGTCGTTCAGCGATCCGAGGATCGTGAGCGGGCCGGTGCAGAAGATCAGCGATGAGACGACGAAGCCTTCGATGAACCGGTGCCGCTCCGCCGAGCTGGTCTCGCCGGCGAGCCGGCGCTGCAGCCAGCCGCCGAATCCCTCGACTCGTTTCTCCAGGCGCAACAGGGACCCGATGATCCCGCCGATCAGTACCGCTCCCAGCACGATCAGCATCGGCGCGCTGTCGCCGACCTCGTCGGACAGGGCGGGGTCGAGGACGGCGACCGCGGAGGTCGCCGCGATCAGCAGCGTCACCAGGCCCAGACCATCGGTCACGAGCTCGCGAGTGCGGGCGGGGAGCCGGTTGCCCAGGAGCCGTCCGAGAAGGGCCCCGACGAGCACGGCGAGCACGTTGACCGCCGTACCGACTCCGGGGATCACAACTCTCCTCTGACAAAGGGCCGGGCTGAGCGTAGTCTGCCCGTTTGTGAGCCGCTCGCTGGTGTCGATGAGATGTGCGGAGTTGACCGACGCACCGCTGCTGTCCGAGCTATGGGGCGAGGCCCTGCGGCGAGTCGACCATCAGGATCAGGTGGCTGATCTCGAGCTGTTGATCAAGGCGGCGTCCGCCTCGCCCGAGCAACGCCTCGTGGTGGCGGAGTACGACGGCGAGCTCGCCGGCGCGGTTTTCCTGCGGCTCACGACCCTGACCGCGGTCAACCTCGAACCGGTCGTGGAGGCCGTTTCCCCCCATGTTTTCCCGCAATTCCGCCGTCACGGCATCGGCAGCTCGCTCATCGAGTGCGCGGTCTCGTTCGCCGAGGAGCTCGGCGCGGCCCACGTGATGACCGCCGCGGCTTCCGGCTCCCGCGACGCCAATCGGTTCATGGCTCGGCTCGGGCTCGGCCCGTTCGCGGTGACCCGGGTGGCCCTCGCGCCGGCCGTGCGGGCCAAGGTCAATGCCCAGCGGCCCGGCCTCTCGACCAACGGCGGACGTCACCTCACCCGAGTGCTCGCGGCCCGGCGCTCGATGAAGCGGACCCAGCCGCTTCGGTAAAGCAGGTCTAGTCCGTTTGGTTCCGCATCCACGGTTCCAGGTCAGGTCGTGAAGCGCTCGGCGGGCAGCAGCACGCAGGTGATCCGGGACGTGCAGACCCGCTTGCCGCTCTCGTCGCTGATCACCACGTCGTAGCTCGCCGACGTCCGACCGAGATGGATCGCGGTCGCGACGCCGGTGACGACGCCGGACGTCGCGGAACGGTGATGGGTGGCGTTGATGTCGACGCCCACCGAGAACCGGTCCGGATGCGCGTGGATGGCCGAGCCGACCGAGCCGAGGGTCTCGGCCAGGGCGATGGACGCGCCGCCGTGCAGCAGGCCGTAGGGCTGGGTGTTGCCCTCGACCGGCATCGTCGCCACGACCCGCTCGGCGGAGACCTCCGTGAGCTCGATACCGAGCTTCTCGTTCAGCCCGCCCATGCCCTGGGGCATCTGGGCGAGGAAGTCCTCGATGGAGAGGGTGGGCTCGGTCGACTCCTCGGGGCTCATGGGGCCATTCTGCTGTCGGTGGCGGCGGCTAGCATCGGCAGGTGCCCGATGTCACCACGGACGACCGCCCCCGCCTTCTGCTGCTCGACGGACACTCGCTGGCCTATCGCGCGTTCTTCGCGCTGCCGGTGGAGAACTTCTCGACCGCCACCGGCCAGCACACCAACGCGGTCTACGGGTTCACCTCGATGCTCACCAACGTGCTCCGCGACGAGCAGCCGACCCACGTGGGCGTCGCGTTCGACGTGTCACGCAAGACCTTCCGATCGGACGAGTACTCCGAATACAAGGCCAAGCGCAACAAGACACCCGACGAGTTCAGCAGCCAGCTCCCGCTGATCGAGGCGCTTCTCGACGCGCTGCACATTCCGTTCCTGAAGAAGCCGGGCTTCGAGGCCGACGACATCATCGGCACCCTGGTCACGCAGGCGGTGGCCGACGACATGGACGTCTTGATCGTGAGCGGCGACCGCGACGCGTTCCAGCTGGTCAGCGAACGGGCGACCGTGCTCTACCCGATGCGAGGCGTGTCCGACCTGGCCCGGATGACCCCACAGGCGGTGGAGGACAAGTACGGCGTGCCCCCCGGGCGCTACCCCGAGATCGCGGCGCTGGTGGGCGAGACCTCGGACAACCTGCCCGGCATTCCGGGAGTGGGCGTCGGTTTCGCGGCCAAGTGGATCAACCAGTACGACGGCCTCGACAACGTGATCGCCCACGCCGACGAGATCACCGGCAAGAAGGGCGAGGCGCTGCGTGAGCACCTCGGCGATGTGATCCGCAACCGCCGACTCAACGCGCTGGTCTGCGACCTCGACCTCGAGGTGCTGCCCGGCGAGATGCGGCTGCGCGAGTGGGACCGGCCGGCGGCGATGGCGCTGCTCGACGAGCTGGAGTTCCGCGGCGAGCTGCGCACCCGGATCATCGATGTGCTAGCCCCCGAGGCGGAGCCGGAGGTCGAGGGTGGGTTCGAGCTCGACGGCACGATCCTCGCTCCCGACACCCTGGCGGCCTGGCTCGAGGGGCTCGGCACCGAGCGTGTCGGTGTCCACGTGCGTGGCACCTGGGGCAGCGGCACCGGCCGGGTCCTCGGCATCGCCTTCGCGCTCGCCGACGGCCGGACGGCCTACCTCGACGTCGAGGCGATGAGCCAGGCAGACGATGCGGGGCTCGCCGAGTGGCTCGCGGATCCGCGGCGACCCAAGGTGCTGCACGACGCCAAGGGCCCGACGGTGGCGCTCGCGGCCCATGGCTGGACGCTCCTGGGCGTTGCAGAGGACACCGCGCTGGCGGCGTACCTGGTCAGCCCCGACCAGCGCTCCTACGACCTGGCCGATCTCACTCTGCGCTACCTGCACCGCGAGCTCCAGCAGGAGAGCGACGGTGACCAGGGGATGCTCTTCGACGAGGACGGCACCGTCGCCCAGGCGGCGATGGTCGCGGCGCGCGCCGTGCTCGACCTCTCCGCGGAGCTCGCCGACCAGGTGGAGCGCGCCGGCGGCCGTCAGCTGCTCGCGGAGATCGAGCTGCCGTTGGTCCAGGTCCTGGCTCTGCTGGAGCAGACGGGGATCGCCGTCGACCTCGACCACCTGACGTCGCTCGAGTCGCACTTCGCCGACGAGGTCCGCACTGCCGCGGAAGAGGCGTTCGCCGTGATCGGCAAGGAGATCAACCTCGGTTCACCCAAGCAGTTGCAGGTGGTGCTGTTCGACGAGCTCGGGATGCCGAAGACCAAGCGCACCAAGACCGGCTACACGACCGACGCCGACGCCCTTCAGGCGCTCTACGTCAAGACCGAGCACCCGTTCCTGCTGCACCTGCTCCGGCACCGTGACGTCGCTCGGCTGCGGCAGACCATCGAGGGCCTGCTCAAGACCGTCTCTCCCGACGGGCGCATCCACACGACGTTCAACCAGACGATCGCGGCCACGGGCCGGCTCTCGAGCACCGACCCCAACCTGCAGAACATCCCGATCCGCACCGAGGAGGGCCGTCGGATCCGGGAGGGCTTCGTGGTCGGGGCCGGCTTCGAGTCGTTGATGACGGCCGACTACAGCCAGATCGAGATGCGGATCATGGCGCACCTCTCCGAGGACAAGCTGCTGATCGAGGCGTTCAGGTCCGGTCACGACTTCCACTCGATCACCGCCTCCCGGGTCTTCGATGTGCCGGCCGAGGACGTCACCGTCGAGATGCGCGCCAAGATCAAGGCGATGAACTACGGCCTCGCCTACGGCCTGTCCGCGTTCGGCCTGGGCCAGCAGCTCGGCATCGACCCGGCGGAGGCACGCGGGCTGATGGACGAGTACTTCGAGACGTTCGGCGGCATCCGCGACTACCTCGCCGGCGTCGTCGACGAGGCCCGCAAGACCGGCTTCACCGAGACCATCTGGGGTCGCCGGCGCTACCTGCCCGATCTGACCAGTGACAACCGGATGCGACGCGAGATGGCCGAGCGGATGGCGCTCAACGCACCCATCCAGGGCTCCGCGGCCGACCTGATCAAGGTCGCGATGCTGCGGGTGCAGCACGCCATCGAGGAGGGCGGGCTGCAGTCCCGGATGCTGCTCCAGGTGCACGACGAGCTCGTGTTCGACGTGGCGGACGGGGAGCGGGAGTCGCTGGAGTCACTCGTGCGCGAGCAGATGGGCGGCGCAGCCGACCTGCAGGTCCCACTCGACGTCTCGGTCGGCACCGGCCACAGCTGGCACGAAGCGGCGCACTAGGTCGTCGAGGGGTCGGCGGTCTCGGTGGGCGGTTGCCGGCTGAGTCGCCAGAGGCTGTACCCGAGCAGCCCGGCCAGCACCGTGCCGTCGATCACCGCCACGGTGACCACCAGCTCGTTCAGCGTGGAGATCATGGTTGCCGCGATACTCAGCGCGACCAGGGCGACCCAGAACAGCGCGGTCGACCGGCCGCCCTGCCGCGCCAGCACGGCGTAGACCAGCAGCTGCAGCATCGCCAGCAAGGTGCCGAGGATGGCGAACAGCCAGATCCGGTTCTCCACGTCTGAATACTCATCGCCGCCGATGAAGATCATCGCCACGTCCGAGAGCAGGAGCGCTCCGAGCGTGCAGACGAAGCCGAGGGCCAGCACCATGACCAGGCTGCGCACCAGAGCCCGCCGTCGTTCGCTGGGGGTGGACATGGCCGGGAACGCGGTCACGATCACGAACTGTGGAAGGAAGAGCACGGCCTTGGTGAGGATCAGGCCGCCGGCGTACAGACCGGCGTCGTGCTCGTCGAGCACGTTGCGGGCGACCACGATGTCGGCGTTCGACAGCGCGAAGAAGGACAGCAGAGCAAGCGTGTTGCGGGTGGACTCCCGGGCCTTGGTCCGCAGCGAGTCGGTGCGACCGTCCTCGTGGTGGAGGTCGCTTCGCAGCAGCCACCAGCCAACGGCCACCGAGGTGAACGCGCCGAGCGCGACGCCCAGCATGGCGGCGGTCTCGTCGGGCTTGATCAGGATGAACAGGGCGCCGAACAACAGCCGCGGAACGCCCATGGCGAGGTAGAGCCCACCCAGCGCAAGCCACCGACGCTCGCCCTGGAGGATGCCGGCCTGGCCGCCGACCATCGTCAGCGGCGCCGCCGACACCGCGACCAGGATCGCCGGCACGATGCCCTCGAGCCGCAGCAGCTGCCACACCAGCGGCGAGGCCACCAGCAGCACCAGCCCCAGACCCAGCGAAGCGCGGACCGAGAGCCGCAGCATGGCCGGCGCGATCTTGGAAACGTCCTCGGGGTTGGCCGCGATCCGCCGGGCGGCTGTGGCCTGCAGGCCGAGCTGCACGACCGCGACGACCAGGAGCAGCGCCATCAGCGACGCGACCGCGCCGTAGGCCGCAGGCCCGAGGGCCCGCGCGGCCACGATCTGGAACCCGTACGTCGACACGTTCATGGCGAGGATCGCGATCGCGATCCCTGCGCTGCCCTGGATCAGGGCGCGCATCCGCGAGGAGCGCCCGGTCTCCAGCGTCGTCACGAAGCGAGCCTAGACGGGGCCTCCGGCGGGCACCGGTCGAGGGGGAAGGAGCAGATCCGCGGCGAAGATCGCGGTCCCGGGCGTGAACCGGCCACGCGTCTCCGACCACCCACCCCATACGCGGTCGTGGCCCTCGGGCCACTCGGGCTCCAGCAGCCGGGTGATGGCGAACCCGGCTCCGGCCAGCAGCTCGACCCAGTCGCCGAGGGTGCGGTGGTGCTCGACGTACGTCACCACGCCGGAGGCGTCGTCGACCTCGACGTACGGCGTCCGGTCCCAGTAGGACTGGCTGGCCAGCAGACCCTCCTCGGTCGGGTCGTCGGCGAACATCCAGCGCGTGGGATGGGTGATCGAGAACGCGAACCGGCCACCCGGACGGAGCACGCGGGCGGTCTCGGTCACCGCGATGTCCAGATCGCTGACGAACTGCAGCGCGCCGAACGACGAGAACACCACGTCGAACGTCGCGTCCGCGAACGGCAGGTGGGTTGCGGTCCCGAGCACCGACGGCACCCTGACGCCCGTCTCCCCATCGATCCTGCCTGAGTGCTGGAGCTGGCGGTGCGAGAGGTCCAGCCCGACCGCACGGCCGCCCTGGGTGCGCACCCAGCGGGAGCACTGACCGGCGCCGGAGCCGACCTCGAGCACGTCGCGGTCGGCGACGTCGCCGAGGACGCCCGCCTCGTGCTCGGTCAGCCCCTCAGGCCCCCAGACGAAGCCGGTGTCGCCGAGAAAGGCACCGTGCGTGGCTTGGTACTCGTCGGCATACCGGTCCCAGTCGGGTCCGTTGGCCCTTCTGGACTCGGGCTCGTCGACCGGCCGGCGTTCCACCCGCACGCTCAGACCCTACTGCGCCGGTTGGACTCAGCTACCGCGTGCGGCGTAAAGTTGAGCCTTGCGCCTGCGGTCTGCCTGGGTTCCATACGGAGCGGACACTCGCTCGCTATCCCAAACCGGTAGTGAAACGGACTTCACGCGTGCCCGCACAACATCTGCCCACCCAAGGATTCATTCCCTTATGACGAGCACCATCACCACTCCTCAGGATCTCGACGCGCCCCAGGTGGCGATCAACGACATCGGGACCGAAGAGGAGTTCCTCGCCGCGATCGACGCGACCATCAAGTACTTCAACGATGGCGACATCGTGGAAGGCACCATCGTGAAGGTCGACCGGGACGAAGTCCTGCTCGACATCGGCTACAAGACCGAGGGTGTCATCCCCTCGCGTGAGCTCTCGATCAAGCACGACGTCGACCCCAACGACGTCGTCGAGGTCGGTGACAAGGTCGAGGCCCTGGTTCTCCAGAAGGAGGACAAGGAAGGCCGCCTGATCCTCTCCAAGAAGCGCGCCCAGTACGAACGCGCCTGGGGAACGATCGAGCAGGTCAAGGAGGAGGACGGCGTCGTCGAGGGCACCGTCATCGAGGTCGTCAAGGGCGGCCTGATCATCGACATCGGTCTGCGCGGCTTCCTGCCTGCCTCCCTCGTCGAGATGCGCCGGGTGCGCGACCTCCAGCCCTACGTCGGCCAGACGCTCGAGGCCAAGATCATCGAGCTCGACAAGAACCGCAACAACGTGGTCCTGTCCCGCCGTGCGTGGCTCGAGCAGACCCAGTCCGAGGTGCGCCACGGCTTCCTGACCCAGCTCCAGAAGGGCCAGATCCGCAAGGGCGTCGTCTCCTCGATCGTCAACTTCGGTGCGTTCGTCGACCTCGGTGGCGTCGATGGCCTGGTGCACGTCTCCGAGCTGTCCTGGAAGCACATCGACCACCCGAGTGAGGTCGTCACCGTCGGTGACGAGGTCACCGTCGAGGTGCTCGACGTCGACATGGACCGCGAGCGCGTCTCGCTGTCGCTGAAGGCGACGCAGGAGGACCCCTGGCAGCACTTCGCCCGGACCCACCAGATCGGTCAGATCGTGCCGGGCAAGGTCACCAAGCTGGTGCCGTTCGGTTCCTTCGTCCGTGTCGAGGAGGGCATCGAGGGCCTGGTGCACATCTCCGAGCTGGCCGAGCGCCACGTGGAGATCCCCGAGCAGGTCGTCCAGGTCAACGACGACGTGATGGTCAAGATCATCGACATCGACCTCGAGCGGCGCCGGATCTCGCTGTCGCTCAAGCAGGCCAACGAGAACCCGGCCGCGTCCGACGTGGAGGAGTTCGACCCGACCCTCTACGGCATGGCCGCGACCTACGACGAGCAGGGCAACTACGTCTACCCCGACGGCTTCGACCCCGACACGGGGGAGTGGCTCGAGGGCTTCGACGAGCAGCGTGCGGTCTGGGAGGAGCAGTACGCCAAGGCGCACGCCCGCTGGGAGGCTCACGTCAAGCAGCAGGCCGACGCCAAGGTGGCCGAGGCGGAGGCCGGCGAGGCCACGTCGTACTCCTCGGAGGCCGAGGTTTCCGAGGCCGAGGGCGGCGCTCCTGCCGAGACCGGCGGCTCGCTCGCTTCGGACGAGGCGCTCCAGGCGCTCCGCGAGAAGCTCACCGGCGGCGGCAGCGAGGACTGACGCCAGCCCAACTACGCCAAAATCCGCTGACCCGTCGCACACTTGCGACGGGTCAGCGGATTTTTGCGTCAGAGCCGAGCCGCGGGGGCACGGAACATGGGGTCTTCGAAGTGCGAGGTCGGGGCCTTCGGCCGGTCCCGGTCTCCGAACACGTCGCGCAGAGTAGCCGCGCTGGCGATGATCGCCAGGGCCACGAAAATCATCAGGAAGGTCATGGCAGTAATAATGCGCCGTGTGTGATCCTGCCACCAGTGGCAGAAATGACAGCCTCCATTGATTTACTGCCAGAAGCGGTGCAGTATGCCTGTCATGCGCAAAGTGGCGGTCATCGTGCAGGACGGAGCGGAGCCTTTCGGGCTCGGCTCCCTGGTCGAGGTGTGGGGCGAGCCCTACCACCCCGACGACGACAACCCGGTCTTCGACTTCCGGGTCTGCACGCCTCGGCCCGGTGTCGTCACCGGGCGGTCCGACTTCGACATCGTGGTCAAGCACGACCTGTCGGCCACCGAGGACGCAGACCTGGTGTGCTTGGCACCCAAGGAGAAGTTCGAGGACCACGACCCGGAGGTCATCGCGGCGCTCCGGGCTGCCTATGACCGGGGCGCGATCATCTACGCCCACTGCTCAGGGGTGTTCGAGCTGGGAGCGGCCGGACTGCTCGACGGTCGCGAGTGCACGACTCACTGGCGCTACACCGAGCTGCTGGCCACGAAGTACCCCGAGGCGAAGGTCCGGCCTGACGTCCTCTACTGCCACGAGGGCAACGTGTTGACCGGTGCCGGCTCCGCGGCGGGCCTGGACGCCTCGCTCCACCTGCTGCGGGAGAACTTCGGCGCCAACGTCGCGGCCACGACCGCCCGCCGGATCGTGGTCCCGCCGCACCGCGACGGTGGCCAGGCGCAGTTCATCGCCCGCCAGGTCGTCGACTGCCAGGCCGAGACGCTGGGTCCACTGCTCACCTGGATCCTCGAGAACCTCAACGAAGACCTCGGCGTCGACTCGCTGGCCCGCCGGGCACACATGTCACCCCGGACGTTCGCGCGCAGGTTCCGCGATGAGACCGGAACCACCCCGCACAGCTGGGTGACCGCCCAGCGCCTCCAGGCCGCCGAGGAGATGCTCGAGCGCACCGACGGGTCGGTCGACTGGATCGCCGCCGAGGTGGGCTTCGGCAACGCCGCCGCCCTGCGCCACCACTTCACCCGAGCGAGGGGCGTCAGTCCCCAGGCCTATCGGCGTCAGTTCGCCTGCTGAGCCCCGTCTGACAGCTCAGCCCGGCGGACCTTGCCGGTCAGGGTCCGGGGGAGTACGTCGTGGAACACCCAGGTCTTGGGTCGTTTGGGCGGGGCCAGGTGCTGGCGTGCGTACGCCGTGAGCTCGCCCTCGGACACCTCCCCGACCACGGCAGCGCAGACTCGCTGTCCCCACTCGGGGTCGTCGACGGCGTACACCGCGACGTCATCGACGCCGGGGTGCTCGCCGAGGACCTGTTCGACCTCGAGCGGGTAGACGTTGACGCCGCCGCTGATGATCAGGTCCTCGCGGCGCCCTTCGAGATAGAGGTAGCCGTCCCCGTCGAGCCGGCCGACGTCCCCGACGGTGAACCGATCACCGCGCCAAGCCGCGGCGGTCTTCTCCGGGTCGCCGAAGTAGCTGAAGCGAGCGTGCTCCGGGACCGCGCACCAGATCACGCCGTCCTCGTCGACGGACAGCCGCCGGCCGGGGCGCGCGCGGCCGACGGTGCCGGGCCGGGCCAGCCACTCCTCGCTGGCACACGCGGTGAACTGACCCTCGGTCGACCCGTAGAACTCCCACGTCGTGCCATCGGGGAACGTCTCGATCAGCCGGTGCTTGACCGTTGCCGGACAGGGAGCGCCGGCGTGCGCGACCAGACGGAAGCTCGAAAGGTCGGGCGTTCCGACCCGGTCCCAGTATGCGAAAAGTCGCTGGAGGTGGGTCGGCACGCAGAACATCGACGTGGGCCGCTCGGACTCGATGGCATTGCTGATCCGTTCGGGGTCGAACCCTTCGATACGGCTCGTCCCTCGCCTACTCAGGACAAGCGGCTCGGGCATCACCACGCGGCCGCCTGCGAGCACCGTGCCCATGGCGAACCGCAGCGGCGCCGAGTGGTACAGCGGGCTGAGCACCAGGTTGACGTCGTCACCGGCGAAGCCCCACAGGTCGCGTTCCTCGGCCAGCAACGCAGCAGCCTGGGCATCGTCCAGGAGCCCGCTGTAGACGCCCTTGGGCATCCCCGTAGTGCCACTGGTGACGTGCATCGGCCGGGCCCGGGGTGGTCCCTGGGTTCGAGGCAGAGCCGCCAATGCGCCCTCGTCCTCGACGACCAGGGCCGGGTCGAGGTGCGCCAGGATCCGCTCGCGTTCGGACGCCGTCAGCCGCGGGTCGAGCGGGATCGGGAACGCTCCCTCGGCCAGCAGCCCGGTCACCGCCACGAGGTAGGCGTGCGATCCCGGGATCAGCAGCGCGACGCGCGATCCCTCTCGTATTGCCGGCACGGAGAGTGAGCCTAGGACCTGCGCATTCCTCGGTGACCCGCACGCCGTACGGTGTGGCCCGTGCGCGTAGGACTCACCGGCGGTGTCGCGTCGGGCAAGAGCACGGTGTCCGCAATCCTCGGCGAGCTGGGTGCGGTGATCATCGATGGCGATGTGCTCGCGCGCGAGGTGGTGGCCAAGGGCACCCCGGGCCTGGAGCAGGTGGTCGCGGAGTTCGGCGCCGAGCTGTTGACCTCTGACGGCGAGCTGGACCGGCCGGCGATGGGCCGCATCGTGTTCGCCGACGAAGGCGCGCGGCGGCGTCTGGAGGCGATCGTGCACCCACTGGTCTTCGAGCGGATCGTCGAGCTCGAGGCGGCCACGTCTCCGGAGGACGTGGTCGTCCACGACATTCCGCTGCTCGCCGAGTCCGGGCGGGCCGACACGTTCGATGCGGTGATCGTGGTCGATGCCGATCCCGAGCTGCAGATCGACCGGATGCTCGCGGAGCGCGGCTGGACCCGCGAGGAGGCCGAGTCCCGGATGTTCGCGCAGGCGTCCCGGAAGGACCGCCTCGCGATCGCCACGCACGTGATCGAGAACGACGGAACCCTGGACCAGCTGCGGGCCAGGGTCGAGGAGGTCTTCGGGCAGTTGCGCGCATCGTGACGCAGTCGCGCCTCGCGGGCCGGGGCCTGGTGCTGCTCGGCATCGCTGTCCTCGCGTTCAACCTCCGACCGGCGGCGGTCAGCGTCGGGCCGGTGCTCGACGAGATCCGCGCCGGACTCGACATGTCCGGCACCGAGGCCGGCATCCTCACGTCGCTGCCGGTCATCGCGTTCGCAGTCTTCGGCGCGATGGCGGCCCGGCTCGGTCGACTCCTTGGGCCGCACCGGCTCACACTTGCGTCCCTTGTCGCTGTCGTGATCGGGCTGCTGGGCCGCAGCCGGGTCGACGACATACCGAGTTTTCTGGCCCTCAGCCTGCTGGGGCTCGCCGGGATGGCCACCGCCAACGTCCTGCTCCCGTCCCTGGTTCGACGCCACTTCCCCGATCACGTGGGCCTGGTGACGGCGCTCTACACGACGGGCCTGGCGGTCGGTCTGACCTCGGCCTCCGTGCTGACTGTCCCGATCAGCGACCACAACGACGGCTGGCGCTCCGGGCTGGCGATCTGGGGGATCACCGCCTTGATCGCGGTGGTCCCATGGCTGGGGTTGCTACGGCACGATCGCAGGACTGGTGACGAGCTCACGGAGGAGCACCTGCCGATCGGTCTGCGCGCGGTAGGCGGCACGCGGATCGGCAAGCTGATGGCGGCGTACTTCGCGCTCCAGTCGCTCCAGGCGTATGCGATCTTCGGCTGGTTCGCCGCGGTCTACCGGGACGCCGGGTTCTCCAGCACCACGGCCGGGTTGCTGCTCGGCGTCATCACCGGTGTCAGCATGCCGCTGTCGTTCGTGGTGCCGGCGCTGGCCGGCCGGTTGCGTAGCGTGCGGCCGCTCGCCGTGGCGCTCTTCGCGTGCTACCCGGTCGGCTACCTCGGTCTCATCCTCGCCCCGGCCGGCGGCGCGTGGGTGTGGGCGGTGCTGATCGGCAGCGGCACCGCGACCTTCCCACTGATCCTGGTGCTGATCGGGCTCCGAGCCCGTACGCCGGCCGGGACCGCCGCGCTCTCCGGGTTCACGCAGTCCGTGGGCTATCTCGCGGCGGCGATCGGGCCGTTCGCGGTCGGCGTCGTGCACGACGCGACGGGGGGTTGGACCCTTCCGCTGGCGCTGCTCCTGGTGCTGTCCCTGCCGTTGCTCCCGGTCGGCCTGGCGGTCGCCAAGCCGACGTACGTGGAGGACGAGCTCAGAGCTCGCGGGTCATGAACACGCTCAACGGGTCCGGCCGATAGTCGGCGAACGGCTCGCACTCGACGAAACCGTGTCGGGAGTACAGCGCCCGAGCCGGGGCGAAGAACGGCTCGGACCCGGTCTCCAGGCTCAGCCGTCGGAACCCGGCGTCGCGGGCGTGTTCGAGCACGGCTGCCAGCAGCCGGGTGGCGATGCCCTGCCGGGCCTGGTCGGCCGCCGTACGCATCGACTTCACCTCGGCGTGGGCGTCGTCAAGTGTCTTCAGGGCCGCGCAGCCGACGACGCGGTCGGTGTCGCGTGCGGTCCAGAACACCACTCCGGGCGCCCGCAGCCCCTCGAGGTCGAGGGCGTGCGTGCTCTCGGGCGGGCTGAGGTCACGTAGCTGCCGCACGTGGTCCTCGAGGAACTCGATGGTCTCCGAGCTGGTCAGGTCGTCGACGTCGATCCGCACGACGTCAGCATCTCGGGTGCCGGGTCAGGCGGCGAGGTCGGGGTCGCCGAGGCGGCGGAGCTTCTGCAGCGCCTCGCGCTCGAGCTGGCGCACCCGCTCGGCGGAGATGCCGTGCTTGGTGCCGATGTCGGCGAGCTTGTGCTGGCGGCCATCGACGAGTCCGTAGCGCGACCGGATGATGTCGGCGGCTCGTTCGTCGAGCTGGCCCACCAGCCGGTTGAGCCGCTCGCGCGACTCCACGTCGAGCACGGTGAGGTCCGGGCCGGGAGACGTCTCCTGCGCCATCAGGTCGCCGAGGGAGGTGTCGCCGTCCTCGTCCACGGGGGTGTCGAGGCTGACGTGCTCGCGACCCCACGACATCAGGTCGAGGACCCGCTCGAGGTCCATGTCGAGCTCGTTGGCAATCTCCTGCGGCTCCGGATCCCGGCCGAGCTGGCGCTCGAGGGTCCGTCGGGCCCCGCCGACCTGGTTGAGCTCCTCGACCACGTGCACGGGCAGCCGCACCACGCGGGCCTGCTGGGCAATGCCGCGGGTGATCGCCTGACGCACCCACCAGGTGGCGTACGTCGAGAACTTGTAACCCTTGGTGTAGTCGAACTTCTCGACCGCTCGGATCAGGCCGGTGTTGCCCTCCTGGATCAAGTCGAGCATCGGCATCTGGGCGCGGCCGTACTTGCGGGCGATGGAGACCACCAGCCGCAGGTTGGCGGTGATGAAGGTGTCGACGGCCTCGCGACCCTCCTCGGCGAGCCACTCCAGCTCCTCCTCGGTGGCCCGCATCGGGGCGCCGCCCTTCTTGCGGCCGACGCGGCCCTCCTTGAGGAGGTGCTCGGCCAGCAGGCCGGCCTCGATCGTCTTGGAGAGCTCTACCTCCATGGCAGCATCGAGCAACGGGTTGCGGGCAATCTCGTCGAGGTAGAGGCCGACGCTGTCGCGTCCCTCGATCTCGCGCGTGCGGGTCGTCGTCCGTGCCGCCATGGGGACCCCTCCTATCACTGCCGCGGACCGGGTTCGCCCGCATCTGTTTCAACGCCTGTTCGAGTCAGGGGATTCCCCGTACCCGCGTAAGGCCTTCGACATGAATGACGTCCCGGATTGCCCCAGAGTTGCCGTCGGACCGGGTTCTCAGGGACTTCTCAGGGGTGTGACGTCTCGAAATCACGCAGGCGGGGCGAACATCCCCACGCAGAGGTCAGTCTCGGGCTCCGCGAGGCCCATCCGGTCGAGTATCCAGGCGAGACTGAACGCACGGTCGTGCCACGACTTGTAGCGTCCGGACACGCCGCCGTGCCCGGCCGACATCTCGGTCCGCAAGAGCACCTCGGCCTCCGGCGCCGTCGCCCGCAGCCGCGCCACCCACTTGGCGGGTTCGACATAGAGCACTCTGGTGTCGTTGAGGGAGGTCTCCGCCAGGATCGGCGGGTAGTCCAGCGCCGCGACGTTGTCGTACGGCGCGTAGCTGGCGATGCAGTCATAGACATCGGGGTCGGAAGCCGGGTCGCCCCACTCGTCGTACTCAGTGACTGTGAGGGGGAGTGTGGCGTCCAGCATCGACGTGAGCGGGTCGACGAACGGCACGGCCGTCGCTATCCCGCCGAAGCACTCGGGCGCCTGGTTGGCGATCGCACCCATCAGCAGCCCGCCGGCGCTCCCGCCCTCGGCGATCAGCCGGTCCGCCGTGGTCCAGCCGGTGGCGACCAGGTGTCGGGCGCAGGCGATGAAGTCGGAGAACGTGTGCTGCTTGTGGAGCAGCTTGCCCTCGTCGTACCAGTGCCGGCCCATCTCGCCGCCGCCGCGCACATGGGCGATCGCGAAGGCGCCGCCGCGGTCGAGGATGGAGAGCCGTGCGATCGAGAAGTACGGGTCGATGGAGGCTTCGTAGGCGCCGTACCCGTAGAGCAGCGTCGGTACCGGCCCGGTGCCGCCGCCCGGGCCCTCGCGGGAGCCGCGCCGGCACACGATCGAGATCGGCACCTGGGCACCGTCGTCCGCGGTGGCCCAGAGCCGGTGCTCCTCGTAGTCGTCGGGGTCGTAGTCGCCCCAGATCGGGGATGGCAGCACCGGAGCGCGCTTGAGCAGGGTCAACTGCCGCCGGCGCACGTCGTAGTCGTAGACCGAGGACGGGACCGCCATGGTGGTGTAGCCGAGCCGGACCGTCGGCTGCTCGAAGTCGGGGTTGCCGCCGGAGCCGACCGTGTAGACCTCGGCGTCGAACTCGACCAGGTAGTCGTCGCCGATGCCGTGCTCCTCGAGCTCGAGGATCCGCAGCTGGGTCAGCCCTCTGCTGCGCTGGTGGACGACGAGGTGGCCGGCGAACGCGTCCACGTCCTCGAGACGTACGGCGGGGTCATGGGCGATCAGCGGCTGCCAGCCCTTGCGCGGGGTCGGGTCGATGGGCGCGACCCCGAGCTCGAAGTCCGGACCGCTCGCGTTGTGCAGCACCAGGAACCGGTCGCGCCCGCCTAGCACCGCGTGCTCGATCGAGTACTCGACGCCCTCGACCCGTTCGGCGAAGCAGCGAAACCCGAGCTCGGGGCGCTCGGTGTCGAGGACGTGGTACTCCGACGTCGTCTTGGAGCCGGCCGCGATCACCAGGAACCGCTCGGTGCGGCTGCGGCCCACGCCCAGCCAGAACCTGCCGTCGGGCTCGTGGTGCACGAGCTCGTCATCGCCCTGCTCGGAGCCGAGCCGGTGCCGCCAGATCTTGTCGGGCCGCCAGGTCTCGTCGACGGTGCTGTAGTAGAACTCACCGCCGCTCGGGTCCCAGGTGACGCCGCCGAGTACGCCGACGATCTCGTCGTCGAGCAGCTTGCCGGTCGCGATGTCCTTGATCCGCACGGTGTACCGCTCGTCGCCGACGACGTCGGTGGAGTAGGCAAGCAGCGTGGTGTCCGGGCTGATGCTGGACCCGCCGAGGCTGAAGAACTCGTGGCCCTCGGCGAGCTCGTTGAGGTCGAGCAGCACCTCCTCGCCGGGTAGTGCCTGCTGGTCGGGGTCGCTGTCCTCCACGGGCTGCGGCGGCGTCCAGTCGTCGGGGTTGCCGACCGGCACCCGGCAGCTCGCGCCGTACTCGCGGCCCTCGAAGGAGCGGCCGTAGTACCAGAACCCATGTCGACGTACCGGCACCGACAGGTCGGTCTCCAGTGTCCGGGCCTTGATCTCCTCGAAGATCCGGGTGCGCAGATCGGCCAGGTGCGCGGTCTTCTCCTGGGTGTAGGCGTTCTCGGCATCAAGGTAGTCGCGCACCTCGGGGAGGTCCTTCTGGCGCAGCCATTCGTAGTCGTCGACCCGGGTCCGGCCGTGGTGCTCGGTGGTCGTCGGCCGGCGATCGGCGAGGGGCGGCTGCATGTCACCGACCCTACGGACCCGTCCAGTCCACCTGTGCACTCGGCTGTGCAGAACCTGTGCAGAGCCGAGCGATTCTGTGGAGGCAGAACCCCGGGTTGTGGACGAACCTGTGGGACCGGAAGTTTGTCGGAAATACTTCCGCGGATCTCTTGCGCGACCATTCCCGGGCACCGTAGAACTCTCCCTACCGAACCGGAGCGGACCGCGAGGAAAGCGAAGGATCGGGGATCGGACAGGAACGAAGATCCGCACTTCGAGGCAACTCGAGGCGTCGGCCCGGTGACGGGGGCGACGGGGTCGGAGAGCCGGTCATGATCGGTCGGGCGTCATGTCCCAGCAATGGGATCACCGGCCAAGCCGAGGGCCCCCTGCTGCTCATACCAGCAAGGGGCCCTCACCCTTTGTGTGCTCATTTTCGCTGCCGGAGCCGACCGTGTCGAGCCGGGGACGCCGCGATGGGCACACTGTTCGCGTGGAGTTCATCCCCGTGGGCCGCGATGCCGTCCTCGTCGAGGTCGACGGCCCGGCCGAGGCGTTGGCGCTGGCCCTCTGGGCGCGCGACGCCAGGGTCGAGGCCGAAGACATCGTCCCGGCGGCCGCCACCGTGCTCTTCGACGGCCTGCCCGACGTCGGTGGACTCGAGGGCAGGCTCGCCTACTGGACCCCGGACGCCGAGATGGTGTCCGGTCCGCTGGTGGAGATCCCGGTCGTCTACGACGGCGCCGACCTCGAGGACGTCGCCGAGAGGTGGGGGACCGACGCCAACGGAGTCGTCGCCCGGCACACCGGGTTGGAGTTCGTCTCGGCGTTCTGCGGGTTCTCGCCCGGGTTCGCCTATCTCGCCGGCCTGTCCGACGACCTTGCGGTGCCCCGCCTCGACTCCCCGCGCTCGAAGGTCCCGGCGGGTGCCGTCGGCCTGGCCGGCGCCTGGTGCGCGGTCTACCCGACCGCCTCGCCTGGCGGGTGGCGGTTGATCGGGCGCACCGACGCCGCCCTCTGGGACGCGGCCCGCGACCAGCCGGCGCTGCTCGCGCCGGGCACTCGCGTCCGGTTCCGGCCGGCATGAGCACGAGCCTGCTGGTCCAGGAGGCCAGCGGCCTGGTGACGGTTCAGGACCGTGGCCGGCCCGGCCTCGCGCACCTGGGGGTGCCGCGCGCCGGGGCCCTGGACGCACCGGCCGCGGCGCTGGCCAACCGGCTCGTCGGCAACGGCGAGGACGCCGCCCTGCTCGAGGTCGCGATGGGCGAGCTCGTCGTGCGAGGCCACCGGGCCGCTGTGGCTCGCAGTCGCCGGTGCGCGCTGCGCCGTGACGGTCGATGGTCGAGCGGCCGCCCACGCCGAAGCCGTGTGGGTTCCGCGGACGGCGACGATCGCGATCGGACCGGCCGAGAGCGGCGTGCGCGCCTATGTAGCCGTGGGTGGCGGGATCGCGGTCGACCCGATTCTCGGATCCCGCTCGACCGACACCCTGGCCTGGGTGGGCCCGCCTCGAGTCGTCGCCGGCACCGAGCTTCCGGTCGGCCCCTCCCCGGGCCGGCCGGCGTCGTACGACGCCCCGCGGGCGCCACGCCCGGGGCCACTGCGGGTCGACCCTGGACCGCGCCAGGACTGGTTCGGCGCCGATGCGCTCGAGCGGCTGTGCGCCACGTCGTACACGGTGACGCCGGAGTCGAACCGGATCGGGTTGCGCCTGGACGGCCCGCCTCTCGAACGGGTGCGGCACGGTGAGCTGGCGAGCGAAGGGATCGTGCTGGGGGCGGTCCAGGTCCCGCCCGACGGCAGGCCGGTGGTGTTCCTCGCCGATCACCCGACGACCGGCGGCTATCCGGTGCTGGCCGTCGTGCGAACCCGAGGACCTGTGGCGCTGCGCCCAGCTCCGGCCGGGGGACCGGATCGGCTTCAGCACCTCCTGAGTCAGTCGTCATGCGATGCTGAGCCATGCGTGGCTGGGTCTCGGCACTCGTCCTGGGGCTCACTCTGACGGGGTGCAGTTCTGACCAGCCGCGACCACCGGACCAGCCGACGGACGCCGCCGGTTCGTTGGCGCTCGATCAACCGCGGGCCGCGCACCGGGCGACGCTGATGGCCGACGGTCGCGTGCTGATCACCGGCGGCTGCACCGAGCCGGGGTGCGGTGGCTTCGACGCAGGGCGCCGCTCCGAGCTCTACGACGGAGGGCGCCTGGTGCCCGGACCGACCATGGCGACCGCCCGCGCCAGCGGCACCGCCACGCTGCTGGCTGACGGACGAGTCCTGCTCGTCGGCGGGTACCCCGGCGAGGGCGAACCGCCCACAGCAGCCGCCGAGGTCTTCGACCCAGCGGTCGGGGCGTTCAGCCCCGTGGGCGGACTGCAGCAGGCCCGGGCCGACCACACAGCGACCCTGCTCCCCGACGGTCAGGTGCTCGTCGCGGGTGGGTTCGACGTGAACGGTCGAGCTTTGCGGGACAGCGAGTTGTTCGACCCGGCGACCAACGAGTTCGCACCCGGCCCCGAGATGTCGACAGCGCGCGCCGCACACGTCGCGGTCGCCCTGGATGACGCGGTCGTGCTCATTGGCGGGACGACCGATGCCGCAGCGCTGGGCACCACCGACGTGCTCCGTGCCGGTCGGTGGCAACCAGGACCGAAGCTGCTGACGCCACGCGTGAAGATGGGCGCGGCAGCCCTGGGTGACGCGCAGGTGTTCGTCATGGGCGGATCCACTGACACCGAGGGCCGGTCCCGCCTGGACAGCAGCGAACTGCTGAACCTGCGCACCGGCCAGGTTGCCGCCGGCCCGTCACTGGCCGTCGGGGAGTACAAGCTCGACGGCGCCGTCGCTGCGCTACCCGACGGCCGGGTCGTGGTGCCCGCTGGCGGAACCCTTGAGGTGTACGACCCGCGGTCCGACACTTTCAGCACGCTGGACGTGACGACGTACGACGCCCGGTCCTTCCGTACGGTGACGCCGATCGGCGACGACAAGGTACTGGTCGCCGGCGGCTACGACGACGCGATCGCACCGACCGATGCTGCGATGCTGGTCAGGATCCCGCCCGCCTGACGAACTCCGCGGACGCCTCGACCTGCTCGAAGCCCATCAGCACGTTGATCGACACCATGAAGTCGTTGGTCTCGCCGTTCTGCGTCACGATCCGCCGCTTGCCGGGGAACCGCGTCTGCAGCGCGCGCAGGTTGGCCGCCTTGACCGCAAGGCCCAGCCGGTGGCCCCGGTGCTCGCGGTGAACGAACGTGCCCCACTGCCAGACGTCGGGGTCGTCGTCGTCGATCGGCACCGACAGGGTGGACTGGGCCGCCACGGTGCCGTCGGGTGCGATCGCCAGGGTCTCGAGGACGGTGCGACCCATGGCCTTGACGGCGACCTGCCGCTCGGCGAACCGCTCCGGTGTCATCACCTCCTCCTCGAAGTCGACCTCGCCGGTCGGCGCGTCCACGGCCAGCTGCCCGAAGAGCACGCACAGCGGCGGGATCAGCTCGGCCGGGATGTCGTCGCGGTAGGTCTCGATCCGGTAGCCCGTGGTGGCGCTCGGCCGCCTGGTCGACCCAGCCCTGGATCGTGGCGTCGTCGATCGGGAGCGTCTGGTACCGCACCAGCTCGACGTTGGCGTGGATGAAGCCCAGGGACTTGAGGAACCGCGAGTACGGATGCGTCTCCACCTCGGCGATCGGGACCTTGGCCTCGGTGAGCAGCTCGGTGCGGCCGTCCTCGACGGCGATCGCGGCGAGATGCTCGAGCATCTCCCGGCCGTGACCGCTGCCGGCGGTGGTCGGGGTCGACCCGCACGTCGAACCAGCCCTTGTCGGTGTTGTCGAGCAGGTACAGCTCCAGCACGCCGAACGCGACCAGCTTCGCCGTCGACGTAGCCGACCCGGACCTCCCGGCGCTCACCGCTGTCGTGCGACGCGGATGTAGCCGAAGAAGCTCTCCCGGGTCCAGTGCGGCGCATCCTCGCGACCGAGCTCCTCGGCGCGGCACAGCACCTCGAACGCCGCCAGCAGCTCGGCGTCGTCGGTCAGGTCGAGGGGGCGGATGTCCACGAGCAAGCACGCTAAGGCCCGGGTGGCTCCTCGGGCGACTCAATTTCGGGCAGCCAGGGCGCAGCGCCGGATCGTCGGCGGGGTAGGACCGGACCGGGCCCGGCTCGGTCTCGGCGGTCTCGAACCGGACCGTGACGATGCCGCGCCCAGAACCCCACACCCAGCCGCGGCCCATCTCGTCGTGCTCGACGTCGATGCCCGGGGCCCACGTCGTATGCCGCTTGGTCGGCGCCTCGACCTTGGGGAGGTCGATGTCCTCCTCCGGCTCGGTCTCGCCGAACAGGTCGTCCTGGATCCAGTCGGCGAGGCCGGAGACACCGACACCGAGCAGCCGCACGCCACCGGACGTGTCGAGGTCGGCGAGCAGCTCGCGGGCCAGCTTGGCCACGGTGGCGGCGCTGTCGGTGGGAGAGCTCAGCGTCGTGGACCGGTTCAGGGTCGTGAAGTCGTGCAGCCGCACCTTGATCGTGACCGTGCGACCGGACATGCCGTGCTTGCGCAGCCGACCGGCGACGTCGGCGGCCTGTCGGGTGAGCAGCCCCTCCATCAGCTTGCGATCGGTCAGGTCGGTCTCGTAAGTGCCCTCGACGCTGACCGACTTCGTCTCGCGCTCGGCGACCACCGGACGGTCGTCCTGGGCGCGGGACAGCTCGTAGAGCCCGGTCCCGTGCGCCTTGCCGACCAGTCGCACGAGCTCGTCCATGCTCACCGACTCGAGCTCCGCGACCGTGTGGATGCCGGCCTTGCGCAGTCGCTCGGCGGTCGCGGGTCCGACGCCGGGGATGACGGTCACGTGCATCGGCCGGAGCAGCTCGACCTCGGTGCCGGGCGAGACCACGACGAGCCCGTCGGGCTTGTCGAGGTCGCTGGCCACCTTGGCGATGAACTTCGAGGTGCCGATGCCGACCGACGCCGTCAGCCCGCCGGTGACCTCGACGATCCGCTCGCGCAGCTCCTCGGCGAAGGCGGTGACCTCGGCAACGCCGAGAGCAGGCAGCTCGGCCCGCTCCAGGTCGATGAACGCCTCGTCGAGCGAGAGCGGCTCGACCAGCGGCGACACCGACCGCAGCAGCTCCATCACCTGGCGGCTGGCCTCGCGGTAGGCATGGAACCGGCCGGAGAGGAACGCCGCGTGCGGGCAGCGCGATCGGGCCTCGCGGGTCGACATGGCCGACCGCACGCCGTACTTGCGGGCTTCGTAGGACGCCGTCGACACCACGCCGCGCCCGCCGACGCCGCCCACGACCACCGGCTTGCCGCGCAGCGACGGCTTGTCGCGCTGCTCGACGGCGGCGAAGAAGGCGTCGAGATCCAGGTGGAGGATCGAGGCCTGCTGTCGCACGCTGCGCAACCTACCCGCGGCCATCCACAGCCGCCGGAACTCGAGGTTAGGACCCTGCGGCCACCCGGGCAGGAACCCGCCATGACCCAGACCCCGCCGACCTCCCTCGTCGCCCGCTCGCCCGAGGACCTGCTCGCGATGGTGCCGATCGTGATCGGCTTCGCGCCGGCCGAATCGGTGGTGATGCTCACCTTCGGAGCCGAGCACACGTTCCACGCGCGAGTGGACCTCCCGCCGGGCGTCGACGACGTCGACGAACTCGTGGAGGCGTTGCTGGACCCCGCGCGGCGCAACGGCGTACGACGCGTGGTCTTCGTGCTCTACGCCGAGCACGAGGCGCCGGCGCGAAGAGCGTGGAGCGGCCTGCGTCGTGGTTGCCGGGAGGCGGGCATCGACGTTCTGGAGGCACTGCGGGCGGACGGGCGTCGGTGGTACCCGCTGCTGGGCGGCGACCGCCGGATCCGTGAGCTGGGCGTGCGGTACGACATCTCGGCGCACCCGTTCGCGGCCCAGGCGGTCGTCGACGGCCGGGTCACCCACGGGTCTCGCGACGAGCTGGCCGCCCTGCTCGACACCGACCCGTCCCGAGCAGCCGAGGCGGAGAAGCTCGTCGAGGACGTGCCCACGCCCACCGAGCTGCGTGCGGAAGGTGCCTGGGTGGATCGACTTGTCCGCCGGCTCGTCGCTGATGGCACGCTGCCGGACGACTCGGACCTGGCCCGGTTGCTCCGGGCGCTGACGGTGAAGACCCTGCGGGACGCGGCCTGGTCGTCGCTGACCCGCGCCGACGCGCAGCGGCACGTGGACCTGTGGCTGGAAGTGTTGCGTCGAACTCCGCAGCCGTTCATCCCGCCAGTCGCGACCCTGTTGGGCTTCGCGGCCTGGCAGGCCGGTCAGGGCGCGCTGGCGTGGTGCGCGGTGGACCGATGCGCCGAGGTAGACCCGTCGTACACGCTGATGACCTACCTCGCATCGGCGCTGACGCACGCGCTGCCGCCGAGCGTCTGGGAGCCCGACTTCCGCTGGGACGCCGGGCTGACCGGCTGACGAGAGGCTGGTTCCGCCCTAGGGTCAAGTCATGGGCGAAGAGGTCGAGGTCCAGGAGTTCACCCGCGCCGACCGCACCCGACACCGGGAGAAGGTGCGCCGCTGCCTGGACGTCTTCGCCCGGATGCTGCGGGAGGCGGCGTTCGACACCGACGACCCGATGACGGGCATGGAGGTCGAGCTCAACCTCGTCGATGAGAAGGGTGACCCGGCGCTGAAGAACGTCGAGGTGCTCGAGGCGATCGCGGATCCGGACTTCCAGAACGAGCTCGGCCAGTTCAACATCGAGATCAACGTGCCGCCGGCGAAGCTGCGCGAGGACGGGCTCGGGACCTTCGAGACCAGCTTGCGCCGCAGCCTCAACGACGCCGAAAAGAAGTCGGTTGAGGTCGGCGCGCACTTGGTGATGATCGGGATCCTGCCGACTCTCGCCGACGGGCACATGGACGTGGAGCACCTCAGCGGCAACCCGCGCTACCGCCTGCTCAGCGAGCAGATCCTGAATGCGCGCGGCGAGGACATCTCGATCGAGATCGCCGGCAAGGAGCGGCTCCGGACGACCGCCGACTCGATCGTGCCGGAGGCGGCGTGCACGAGCACGCAGCTGCATGTACAGACCTCGCCGGACCAGTTCGGGGCGTACTGGAACGCCTCTCAGGCCATCGCGGCGGTGCAGCTGGCGGTGGGCGCCAACTCGCCGTACCTGTTGGGCAAGGAGCTGTGGCGAGAGACCCGGATCCCCCTGTTCGAGCAGGCTACCGACACCCGCAGTGAGGAGCTGAAGGCGCAGGGCGTGCGACCGCGGGTGTGGTTCGGGGAGCGCTGGATCACGTCGGTCTTCGACCTGTTCGAGGAGAATGTGCGCTACTTCCCGGCCCTGCTACCGGTCTCGGACGACGAGGACCCGTTGCAGGTGCTCGAGGCCGGCGGCACTCCGAACCTCGCTGAGCTGCGGCTGCACAACGGCACCATCTATCGGTGGAACCGGCCGGTCTACGACATCAGCGGCGGGGTGCCGCACCTGCGAGTAGAGAACCGGCTGCTGGCCGCCGGGCCGACCGTCGCCGACACGATGGCGAACGCCGCGTTCTACTTCGGCCTGGTTCGGGCGCTGGCCGAGAGCGAGCGGCCACTGTGGTCGCAGATGTCGTTCAGTGCCGCCGAAGAGAACTTCCACGTGGCCGCCCAGCAGGGCATCGACGCACAGATCTACTGGCCGGGCGTCGGTCAGGTGCCGGCCACCGAGCTGGTGCTGCGCCGGCTGCTGCCGGCCGCCCGGCAGGGCCTGGAGTCGTGGGGGGCCGGAGGCGAGACCGCAGACCGGCTGCTCGGCATCATCGAGGAGCGCTGCCTCAAGGGAACCAACGGCGCGGAGTGGTTCGTCGAACGGATGGCGCTGCGCGAGGACCAGGAGCGGTTCGACGCGCTGCGGGCGACCCTGTTGGAGTACGTCGATCGGATGCACAGCAACGAGCCCGTGCACAGCTGGGACTAGGACCAGGTCAGACCTGACGCGCCCAGAACTCGAGCTGGGCCGCGATGACTTCACTCGTCACTTCACCGGTGAACGGCGCGAAGTGGTCGCCGGTGAAGTCGTGCAGTTCGCCGCGCGGCGCGCGGTCGGCGGCGCGCGCGACGGCGGCTGCGTCCACGGTGATGTCGTCGGCGCATCGGCCGAGCCACACGGGGAGCTGAATCCGGTCGGCTCGACGCACCGGACGGAACGTCCAGACGCCGAGCAGGGCCCCGGGGCTGATCTCGTTGCGCCACGTCGATCCTGGCGGAACGCTGTCCGCGAATCCCGCAGCCTCACCGGGAAAGGTCATCGCGCCCAGGTTTCCCGGCTCTGCCGTCACCGGCACGGTGACGCCGCGCCCCAACAGGTCGCGAGCGGCATAGGGCGCCACGCGTAGGAGGTCGACCATCGGGGTGGCGGTGGTCCGGCGCAGCCCGTCGAGGAACGGGCACAAGAGGATCGCCGCGTGGACGTCCAGCCGGTCACGGACCAGCAGGCTGGCGACGATGCCCGCCCCGAAGGAGAACGCCCAGGCGCCCACGCGAGCGGGGTCGACCTCGGGGCGCCCGCGCACGTGCTGGACCACCGCTAGCCAGTCCTGTTGCTGCGTCCTGATCCGGAAGCGCTGGCGCGGCTGACCGCCGGAGTCCCCGAGGTGGCGCGGGTCGAACACCAAGGCGTGCGTCCCGGCCGCCGCGAACGCCTCGGCGTACGCCGGTAGCCCGTCGTGGCGGGTGAGGCTGTAGCCGTGCGACAGCACGACGCACGGTGCGCGCTCGGCCGCGGTGGCGGCGGGATAGAACCAGGCGGCGACGACGTCGTCCCCCGAGCGGATCTCGACGTCCTGACGGGTGGGGGACGCGGGCATCTGCGAATTATGACCGCTGGCGCGGCGGACGCTGCCAGGACCGGCCGACGCCGGAGACGGGATCCACCCAGGCCTGCCGGCACACGACGACGAAGCGCGAGCCGACGGCGAGCTCCTCTGACGCTGTACGGGTGGCGCCAAGCCAGTCCAGGTCGGCGTCCTCGAGACGGAGCGGTCCGGGCCGGGTCAACCAGACCAGTGGCGAGCCCGGGGAGCGGCCGAGGCTGCGCACCAGCGCCTCGATGACGTCCACGCGCAGGGCGTGATCGAGGGATTCCTCGCCGGGTTCGAAGGTCTGCGTCGACCCTCCGGGCACGCCGACGTGCAGTGCCGGCGGGAAGCGCCGTCGGCGTTCGGCGGCCAGGTCGAGCACGGCGCGCCGGAGCAGTCGCTGGAGCGGCCGGGGGACCGGCTCGAGGACGGCCACGGTCATGTCGCGACCCTGCCGCATCGCTCGCGACCATCGCCGTGATCATCCACAGGCGGTAACGTCGCGATCATGGCGACGGTGGTAGTCGGGTACGTTCCCAAGCCCGAGGGAGAGGCCGCGCTCGACGCGGCGATCGACGAGGCGCGGCGCCGCGGCGCCACCCTGGTCGTGGTCAACGCGAGACGTGATGCGGCCGCTCCGGAGCCGGATCTGACCGCCGTACGCGGTCGCCTCACCGAGTCGGGGCTCGCGTTCGACCTGCGCGAGGTGGTGCAGGGCCTGGACGCCTCGGAGGACCTGATCGCGGTGGCCGAGGACACCGGCGCGGAGCTCATCGTGATCGGTCTGCGTCGGCGTACCCCCGTCGGCAAGCTGATCCTCGGCTCCAACGCCCAGCGAGTGCTGCTCGACGCCCCCTGCCCGGTGCTTGCGGTGAAGGCCGCGTGAGGTGTCCGGGCCGCGCACCTACCCGCACGGCGTCACCTGCTGGGTAGACACCTCTCAGCCCGACATCGATGCGGCCGTCGACTTCTACGGCGGCCTCTTCGGCTGGACGTTCGACGACGCCGCGCCGTTCGGGGCTCCGGTCCGATATGTCGTCGCAACGCTGGACGGCCGCGACGTTGCCGCGCTCACGGGTCCGACCAACGGCACGGCCGAATGGAACACCTACGTCGCGGTCGACGATGTCGACGCGACCGTCGCCACCTTGTCGGGGTTGGGCGGAACCGTCGCCGTGGAGCCCTCCGATGCGGGACCGGAAGGCGCGGCCGGACGCTCGGCCACCGTGCTGGACCCCGAGGGCGCCCCGATCGGGCTCTGGCAGCCGAGGCAGCGACTCGGCGTCCAGGCCGCCAACGAGCCCGGGGCCTGGAACTTCAGCGACCTGCACACCGCCGACCCCACGGCCGCCAGCGACTTCTACTCCGCGGCCTTCGGCTGGCGGGTCGTCGACCAGGGCTGGGGGACCGCGATCCAGGTGCCGGGGTACGGCGACCACCTCGAGGCCACCGTCGACCCGCACATCCGCACCCGCCAGGCGAGCGCGCCCGAGGGCTTCGAGGACGTGATCGGCGGCATCGCGCCACTCACCGAGTTGGAGCACCCGCACTGGCACGTCACGTTCACGGTCGAGGACCGGGACGACTCCATGGCGGCGCTCGAGCGGCTCGGCGGCGTCGTCGTGTCCACTGCCCAGGACGACTGGACCCGGTCCGCGCTCGTCCGGGATCCCGCCGGCGCGAGGTTCACGCTGAGCCAGTTCGCACCCAAGGAGTGGTGAGGCAGGATGAACGACATGGCTCTCGCGATCACCGGCGTTCCCGAGGCGGACGCCCTTCTGACCGACAACCCCTTCGCGCTGCTCGCCGGGATGATGCTCGACCAGCAGTACCCCATGGAGCATGCGTTCCGCGGTCCCGCCAAGGTGATGGAGCGGTTCGGCAGCTTCACCCCGGCCGACGTCGCGGCGGCGGATCCGGAGGCAGTTCGCCGCCCTCTGCACCACGCCGCCCGCCGTCCACAGGTTCCCCGGATCGATGGCTGCGCGGCTCCAGGAACTGGCCCGGCTGATCGAGGAGAACTACGACGGCCACGCCGAGCGACTCTGGACCGAGGCCGCCGACGGCGCCGACCTCAACGAACGACTGCTGGCGCTGCCGGGCTTCGGCGCCCAGAAGGCCCGGATCTTCGTCGCCCTGCTCGCCAAGCAGGTCGGCGTGAGGCCGGCCGGGTGGGAGAAGGTCGCGGGCGACTACGCCGAGGACGGATATCGGTCAGTGGCCGACGTCGTCGACCCCGAGTCGTTGCAGAAGGTGCGGGACTTCAAGAAGGCGAAGAAGGCCGCGGCCAAGGCGGGATAGTCCGCCGTCAGCGGCACCCCTAGGAGCGCTGACAAGGGTGCCGGACGAGGCGGACTATCCCGATCAGCGGCGTCTGCGTGCAGCGACCCGCTCGACGTAGACCGCGTGGGCGTACTGCTCCGCGGCCTTGTTCCGGCGGTAGTGGGTCAGCCGGTAGGCGTCCATGGGGAGCCCGGCCGAGACCCATTCGGCGATGGTGCGGGCGGCCGCATCGGCCGAGTTCTGCGCGACCTCGAGCGATTCCTCGGCGCGCGTCACCCACCTGGATCCGTATGGCGCGAAGCCGTACGGCCCCGCGGGATCGTGATGGGTCATCGCTCCTCCCAGTTCGGTCGACGACCTTCCCTCACAACTGCAACGAGCCTAGGTCGGTCCGGGTCACGGGGAAGGTGGCCCGGATGCCGGAGTCTCCTTGGACCCGTGGCAGAATGACCGCGCGGCTCTTGACATCACCGGGCTTTGCCGCGCCCCAAATGCCAGTTTGACGAGAGGTGTTCGTGGCTTCGAACGCGCGAAAGATCCCCGCTGAGGTGCTCCAGCACCCCGCCGTGGTCGATCTGATCGAGAAGGCAAGTCCGAGTGGAACCGTCACCCCCGACGACGTACGTCGGGTCAGTGATGAGGCCGCCGTCGAGCCTCGTCATCTCAAGGCACTGCTGGCCCACCTGAGCTCCGAGGGCATCTCGGTGGCGATGCCGGTGACGGCTCGTGCGTCCGCCGCGACCGCGTCGAAGAAGAAGGCAGCCACGGCCAAGACGGCGAAGAAGGCCCCGGCCAAGAGCGCGCCCGCGAAGAAGGCCGCGAGCAAGGCTCCGGCGAAGAAGGCGGCGCCTACGCAGAAGGCGGCTCCGGCCAAGAAGGCCTCCGCCAAGGAGGCCCCGGTCAAGAAGGCCACGACGGCCAAGGCGGCTCCCGCAAAGGCGGCCCCGGCCAAGAAGGCGGCTCCCGCGAAGGCGGCTCCGGCCGCGAAGAAGGCTCCGGCCAAGAAGGCTGCCCCGGCCAAGAAGGCGGCCCCGGCGAAGAAGGCGGCCGAGGCAGCACCGGCGGCCACCGAGCCCGAGGTCGTGCTGGGTCCCGACGGCAAGAAGATCCTGCCTGACCTTCCCGACGAGCAGTTCGAGCAGGACGTCAAGGCCGATCCGACGATCGAGGAGGACGAGAAGAAGGCCTCGTTCGTCGTCTCGGCCGCGGACGAGACCGACGAGCCCGAGCAGCAGGTGATGGTCGCCGGCGCGACCGCCGACCCGGTCAAGGACTACCTCAAGCAGATCGGCAAGGTGCCGCTGCTCAACGCCGAGATGGAGGTCGAGCTCGCCAAGAGGATCGAGGCCGGACTGTTCTCGGAGGAGAAGCTCGGCAAGGGCGGCAAGGTCTCCGCGAAGATGCTCGAGGAGCTCGAGTGGATCGCCGAGGACGGCCGCCGCGCCAAGAACCACCTACTCGAGGCCAACCTGCGCCTCGTGGTCTCGCTGGCCAAGCGCTACACCGGCCGCGGCATGCTGTTCCTGGACCTGATCCAAGAGGGCAACCTGGGCCTGATCCGCGCCGTGGAGAAGTTCGACTACACCAAGGGCTACAAGTTCTCGACGTACGCCACCTGGTGGATCCGGCAGGCGATCACCCGGGCCATGGCCGACCAGGCCCGCACCATCCGGATCCCGGTCCACATGGTCGAGGTCATCAACAAGCTGGCCCGCGTGCAGCGCCAGATGCTGCAGGACCTGGGTCGCGAGCCGACGCCCGAGGAGCTCGCCAAGGAGCTCGACATGACCCCTGAGAAGGTCATCGAGGTCCAGAAGTACGGCCGCGAGCCGATCTCGCTGCACACCCCGCTGGGCGAGGACGGCGACTCCGAGTTCGGCGACCTGATCGAGGACTCCGAGGCCATCGTCCCGGCCGACGCGGTGAGCTTCACGCTTCTCCAGGAGCAGCTGCACGCCGTGCTCGACACGCTCTCCGAGCGTGAGGCGGGCGTGGTCAGCATGCGGTTCGGGCTCACCGACGGACAGCCGAAGACCCTCGACGAGATCGGCAAGGTCTACGGCGTCACCCGCGAGCGGATCCGGCAGATCGAGTCGAAGACGATGTCGAAGCTGCGGCACCCCTCGCGCTCGCAGGTCCTGCGCGACTACCTGGACTGAGCATCTCCCTCGGAGCTGAGAACGAGGCCGACGATGTGGAGCTACTTCGGTCCCTGGAGATGACGCGCCTCGATCACTACTTGGTGAAACTCTGGCCATAGATCGAGGAGGGCGACACCGGCAGGCGGGCCATGGCCTCGCGCATCCGGTCGAGGACGTACGACACTGAGGTGTCTGTGCGCATGACCTCCTCCAGGGCAGTTTCCGCGTCGCCTGCCAGAGCTCGCGCGACGTCGATCGCTCCGCGTTCGGCCTCGGTCACCACCAACAATCCGAGCGCCCAGGCGCTGATGGTGGCGCGTCCGTGCGCACGCTGGACGGTCGCCCGGAGCTGGGCCGCGGCTTCGTCGAGTCGTCCCGCGTCGAGCATGACCTCGCCGAGGTTGCTCATGAGGACAAGCTGATTGGCCCATTCGTTGTTCGAGTCGCCCAGCGCCTCGCGGTAGTAGCGCTCGGCCTGCGCCAGGTCGCCCAACAGGTGGTACGTCACCCCCACCTCGGTCAGCGCCGCCTCGCGGTCCCAGTCGTTGTCGACTACGGCAACCAGGTCCAACTGAACGGGAAGCGCCTCTTCGAGGTGGCCGTAGCGTGCCAGCACCGAGGTCGCCACGCCCGCCGCATAGATCGAGCAATCTGGGTCCTCGGTCTCGTACCTGCGCGCCGCGGTCAGCAGGTCGCGAGCCTGCTCGGCTGACACCGAGCTGGCATAGCCTAGGCCGGAGGTGAGTCTGATGGCAGCGGCATGCAGCAGGACCTCGTCGCTCGACGTCGGGCCCGGCCCGGTCAGTACCGTTTCTGCCATGGCTTGCGCGTGCTGGCTCGGTGTATGGGCGTGTACCCAGGCCGTGACGGCCACCATCAAGCGGCCGCAGCCGGCGCGACGGTCGGCGAGCGCCCAGGCGAGCCCCGCTTCGAGGGCGCGCGCCTGCGGCTCAGTGATCTCCTCGCGCTCGCGGTGCGCTTTGTTCGCACAGTCGACGGCCCAGGCGAACAGCCCCTTCATCGCGGCGTCGTACGTCTCTGGTCGACCCGCCAGCTCACTCTTCACCACGTCCCGAATGGTGACGAGCATGCGATAGTCGTCGCCGTCCAGGTCGAGGAGCGAACGACGGGCGAGTTCTCCTGCGGCCCCCTGCGGAAGACCGCCGACGGCCTCCATCACTTGCCGCGCCATCTCTCCTGTGAACCTGCCGGGAAACACGGACAGCACGAGCAAAGCGCTCCGGTGCGCGGCGTCCAGGAGGTCCAGGCTCCAGCCAACGAGCGAGTCGAGGTTGCGCTGGCGCTGGGCTCCGCCTCGTCGCCGTAGCTGTAGACCACCGCGCTCCAGTTCGGGGAGGAGCTCGCGGGGCGGCATCGATGCCGCTCGCGGGGCGGCCAGCTCGACGGCGAGAGGAAGGCCGTCGAGGAGCCGGCAAATTTGGGCGACCACAGGCAAGTCGTCTTGCGACACGGTGCCGCCTGCGGTCTGAGCCCGCGACAGGAACAGCTCCTCCGCGGCGGCGAGGGTCCCGCCGCCTCTCCCATCGGTCGGCTCCGACACTCCGAGAGGTGAGAGGCGCTGGATGCGCTCCCCCTGAACGTCGAGGGCTTCACGGCTCGTCGCGACGACTGAGAGCACTGGGTACATCCGCAAGAGTTCTGCGGTCGTGTCGGCCACGGCGTCGGCCAGGTGTTCGCAGTTGTCGAGAATCAGCAAGGGCTTGCCGCGTCGAGCCAGCTCCGCTGCCACCGACTCGGAGGTCGGTAAACCCGACAAGCCGAGAGTGAGCGCTACTGCAGCGATGACCTGGTCCGCGTTCGTCACTGGTGCGAGCTCAACCATCCAAATGCCGTCGGCTCGGTCGGAGGCGTTCCGTACGGCGTACTCGCTGACCAACCGGGTCTTGCCCACGCCCCCCGGCCCCACCACCGTCACCAGCCCTGGAGTGTCGAGTAGGCGGCCGAGCTCATCGAGCTCGACCTCCCTTCCCACGAAGCTGGAGTGAGCGACGGCGACATTCGTCCTTCGGGCCGGGGTCGCCCGCGGTGCGGCGCCGTCGCCGGCGACCCGCCACAGCTGCATCGGCTCGCGAACGTCCTTCAGCTCGAAGACGCCCACGTCGACCGGCCGAAGCTCCACCAGGTTGGGGGCGTCGATCTCTTCGACGACGCTGCCGGAGACCAGCACCTGCCCTGCGCCCGCTGCCGAGGAGACTCGAGCGGCGACGTGCACGGCCAAGGCAAGGTAGTCACCGTCGATGGGTTCGGCCGGCCCGGTGTGGGCGCCCGCGCGGATCCGCAGCCACAACCCGTCGGTCGGCTCCCGGTCGACACGCGCCTGCATCTCACGCAGCGCACGGACGGCACCGGCCGCCTCGGGGAAGGCGAGGAATGCGCCGTCGCCCTCGGTCTTGACGACCACGCCGCCATGCGCCGCAGCCACCTCTTCGATCTGGGCGTGCAGCATCGGCATCGCGTCGGCGTACGCCTGGCCATGCTCGGTGAAAGCGAGAGTGCTGCCGACGACGTCGGTGAACGCGAACGTCACCTGGCCCGACGGGAGCACCTGCACCATGTCGAAAGTGTCGCGCAAGTTAGGTCGCGGGGTGTCGGTCGAGTGGAGGTAGTGCCGATGGCCTCACTAGTCACATCAGTCCTCCTGTGACACACCGATAGACATACGTCCCGGACGTCGCAGCCCGGCCTAGCACTCTCCGGTGCGAACCTGAGTGCGTTGATCTTCCGCAACCTTTGGGGGACCCGGCGTCTGACAGGTGACACCACGACGACCTCAGGAGAAACCCATGAAGAAGCTCTCCCGGGCCGCCAGGATTCTCGCGGCGGCCGGACTGACCCTCGGACTGCTCGGCCTCGCCGCGCCCGCGCACGCGGAGAAGTACTCGATCGACGACCCCGCCGACGCGAGCGGCTCGCTGAACGACATCTACGGCCTCTCCTACAACCACCGCGAAGAGGACGTCAGGTTCGTGATCCGGGTCGCTGACCTGCGCCGGGTATCGAGCGCCGGCGCCACCCTCTACCTGGACACCAAGCCCAACAACAAGGGACCGGAGTACGCGCTCGGCACCGGGCTGTCGTCCGGCACGGACTACGCACTGTTCAGGGTCGAGGGGTGGAAGGACCACGGCAGTGGGGACCCCAAGAACTGCGACCACCAGCTGCGGCTGCGATACAAGCTCGACAAGGTCGTGGGCACGATCTCCAGGGACTGCCTCAAGAACCCGGCCACGGTCGCTGCCGCGGTCAAGATCGGGGACTTCAACGACCCATCGCACCCGATCCACGACTGGGCGCCGGCGAGGAAGCAGTTCGGGCTCGCGGTCGCCGCCGGGTGACGCTGGTCGCCGTCGGCGACAGCATCGTCCACGCGGAGGACTCGTGGGCGGCGTGGCTGGGCCGGGCCATGGGTGCCGAGGTGCGTCGCGTCTCGGCGAACGGCGCCCGAACGGCCGACGTGCTCGAGCAGGTGTCGTCGCTGTCCGGTGAACGGTACGCCGTGGCGTGCCTCAGCGTCGGAAGCAATGACGTGCTGTTCGACTGGGACGCCGAGGCGTACGCCGCGCGGCTGAGCCGGATCGTCGCAACGCTCGGCGAGGCCGCCGACCGGGTGGTGGCGACCACGGTCAGCCTCGCGCTGGGTGGGTTCCCCGGAGGCGGCACCGGCCTCCGGCGCCGCGCCGAGGAGGCCAACGCTGCGATCGCCGCGAGCGGCGCGACGGTCATCGCGGGGGCCGACCTGCACGGGCCGCGGCTGATGCAGGCGGACCGCATCCACCCCACCCAGGAGGGCCAGCTGCTGCTGGCCGACCGGGCGGCGACGGCGCTCGGCGTCGCACCGCTCCCCTCGACGTTTGCTCGGCCGGCGGCCGGCGCCGACAGGTGGACCTACCACCGGGTCGCGGCGGGCCAGGCGCCGCGGCATGCCGTCAAGCGGGCGCTGCGACGACCGATGTACCGCGACCCACGCGGGGAGCAGGGATCATCCGCCGGCGACTAGGGCGACGGCCGCCGCGCACAGTACGAGCCCGATGCCCTGGGTCCGGTGCACGCTCTCACGGAGCACGACGAAGGCCAGCACCACCGTGAACGCGGGATACAGGGACGTGATCACCGCCGCGATGGTCAGGAAACCGCTCTGTGTGGCCAGCAGGAACAATCCGGTCGCGAGCGCACCGAGTGTCCCGGAGATCGCGCCCGCGTACGCCGCCGGCTCGCGCGGGACCCAGGGCATCCGCAGGGCGCTGGCCACCACGGCGATCACGACCATCGCGACCAGCTGGTTGGCCGCCAGCGGCAGGAATCCCGACTCCTCCGGAATCTGGGCGAGTGCGGCGAACAGCGTGCCGAAGCCCAGACCGGCCAGCACGCCGTCGACCAGGCCGGAGCGGGCAGGCTCGGCGTCGGGCAGGGACGGCTCAGAGGCGACCAGCCAGATGGCCGGCAGCGCGACGACCATGCCGGCCCACACGATCACGCCGGGTCGCTCACCGGTCGCCAACCCCACCACGACCGGGACCAGGGCTGCCCCGACGCCCGAGACGGGCGCCACCACGCCCATCCGGCCCGACGACAGGCCGCGGTAGAGGAACGCCGTACCGAATCCATTGCCGACGCCGGCGAGAACGCTCCAGGCGTAGTCGGCTCGCTGCGGGTCGCCGCCGTCGATCAGGCTGAACGCACCGATCGCCAGTGCGCCGGTCGTCGCGCCGACGAAGGCGATCGTCCAGGCGCTGACGCGCTTGGCGAACACACCACCGATGAAGTCCGAGAGCCCGTAGGCCGCCGCGGCCAGCAGGGAGAGCACGATAGCCACGAACGGCAGCCTCTCAAGTTCGAGTCAGTAAGCGCGACTGAGAAAAGGGCGACGGCCCCGGACCGGGTCCGGGGCCGTCGACAGGGTCTGTCGTAGGTCAGAGCTCGTCGTCTGGCGCGATGGCGGGCGTCCCCGCCAGCTTGTGGGTCTCGTCCTGCAGGTTCACCGCGATCTCCTTGAGCGCCTCACCGTGCTCACGGGCGTGGTGAGCGCAGAAAAGCAGCTCACCACCGGTCTGCAGCTCCACGCGGAGATAGGCCTGCGCACCGCAACGGTCGCAGCGGTCCTCAGCAGTCAAGGTGCTGGGGGCAACGGCTGTTGTCACTTTCGGGCCTCATTTCTCATCAGTCTCTGTGCCAGTCCCAACGTAGCGAGGGGCTACAAGATTCCCGTCGGTACGTGGCGGATGACACGTCGATCCAATCACGCTTTGTCTTACCCGGAGTTGGGTTTTCCATGTGGTGAGCCCGAGTTGTGATGTTGACCTCCGCCGACAGGAAGATCGTGCTGTCCGGTCCCTTGTTCACTTGTGCCGCGTCGATGAGACGTTCGGGGGTCAAGACTCTGACGCGGTCGTTTTCTCATCGTTACTCCGCAACAACGCGCGAGCCTGCAACACGTGTCGGCGTGTCGCCGACTAGATTGGGAGGTCCAGACATTCCCGACGGAGGCCGACGATCGACAACACGTACAACGCCGCCCATCTGTTGGTCCTCGAGGGCCTCGAGGCGGTGCGCAAGCGCCCTGGCATGTACATCGGTTCGACAGACACGCGGGGCCTCATGCACTGCCTCTGGGAGATCATCGACAACGGTGTGGACGAGGCGCTCGCGGCGGCGGCGACCCGAATCGAGGTCACCCTCCACCCCGACGACTCCGCTGAGGTGTACGACGACGGGCGCGGCATCCCGGTCGACAAGGAGCCCCGCACCGGGCTCCCCGGCGTCGAGGTGATCTTCACCAAGCTGCACGCCGGCGGGAAGTTCGGCGGCGGCTCGTACGTCGCCACCGGAGGTCTGCACGGCGTCGGCGCCTCGGTCGTGAACGCGCTGTCGTCGCGGCTCGACGTCGACGTCGACCGTTCGCCGTCCCAGCAGGGGATGTCCTTCCAGCGAGGGGTGCCCGGCGTGTTCGCGGGTGACGGCCCTGGCACGAAGTTCAAGGAGAAGTCGGGTCTCACCCGCAAGGGCAAGCGGGTCGCGAAGGGCAAGACCGGCACCCGGATCAGGTTCTGGCCGGATCGGCAGATCTTCACCAAGGACGCTCGGTTCGTCTACGACGACCTGATCACCCGAGCCCGCCAGACGTCCTTCATCGTTCCCGGCCTCGAGCTGGTGATCCGCGACCTGCGCGGACCGGACCCGGTCGAGGAGAAGTTCCGCCACGACGGCGGGATCGCCGAGTTCACCGAGTTCCTGGCCGCTGACGAGCCGGTCACGGGCGTGATCCGGCTGCAGGGCAAGGACACTTTCACGGAGACGGTGCCGGTGCTCGACGAGAAGGGGCACATGACGCCGCAGGAGGTCGAGCGCGAGCTGCACGTCGACATCGCGGCTCGTTGGGGCACGGGCTACGACACCGAGCTGCGGTCGTTCGTCAACGTGATCGCCACGCCCAAGGGCGGGACCCACGTTTCCGGGTTCGAGACTGCGCTCACCAAGACCTTCAACGACGCGATGCGGACCACCAAGGCGCTGCGCGTCAACGATGACGACGTGGTCAAGGACGACATCCTCGAGGGCCTCACCGCCGTGGTGGCGGTGCGCCTCGCCGAGCCGCAGTTCGAGGGGCAGACCAAGGAGATCCTGGGTACGCCCGCCGCGCGCAGCGTCGTACGCAAGGTGGTGTCGGCGGAGCTGAAGAAGTTCCTGACCTCGACCAGGCGCGCCGAGAAGGCCCAGGCCAAGCTGCTCATGGAGAAGGTCGTCGGGGCCTCCAAGACCCGGATCGCGGCCCGGCAGCATAAGGAGACCCAGCGCCGGAAGAACGCCCTGGAGTCATCGTCGCTGCCGTCCAAGCTGGCCGACTGCCGGGCCAACGACAACGAGCGCACCGAGCTGTTCATCGTCGAGGGCGACTCGGCGCTGGGCACCGCCAAGCTGGCGCGCAACTCGGAGTTCCAGGCGCTGCTGCCGATCCGCGGCAAGATCCTCAACGTCCAGAAGGCGTCGGTCGGCGACATGCTCAAGAACGCCGAGTGCGCCTCGATCATCCAGGTCGTCGGTGCCGGCTCCGGCCGTACGTTCGACCTCGAGGCGACTCGCTACGGCCGGATCATCTTCATGGCCGACGCCGACTCCGACGGCGCGCACATCCGCTGCCTGCTGGCCACCCTGTTCTTCAAGTACATGCCCGACCTGGTCAAGGAGGGGCGGATCTACTCTGCGGTGCCGCCACTGCACCGGATCGAGATCTCGAACCCCAAGAAGGGCCAGGACAAGTACGTCTACACCTACTCCGACGACGAGCTGCAGCGGAAGCTGGCGGAGCTGAAGAAGAAGAACGTCCGCTGGAAGGACCCGGTGCAGCGCTACAAGGGCCTCGGCGAGATGGACGCCGACCAACTGGCCGAGACCACCATGGACCCGCGGCACCGGACCCTGCGCAAGCTGACCGTCGACGACGCGGACGCGGCGGCCCAGGTCTTCGAGCTGCTGATGGGTGCGGACGTGGCGCCGCGCAAGGAGTTCATCGTGCAGGGCGCTTACGAGGTCGACGTCGAGGCGCTGGACGCCTGACCTCAGGCACTCGTGAGGATGATGAGTTCCTGGGTGGTCCGGGTCATCGCGACGTAGCGGTCGACGGCGCCTTCGATGCCCTCGCCCAGCTCCTCCGGGTCGACCAGGACGACCAGGTCGAACTCGAGCCCCTTGGCCAGCTCGGGGGTCAGCGATCGGACCCGAGGTTGCGCCTCGAACGTCGGATCTCCGATGACGCAGGCGACGCCCTCGAGGTTGGCGCTCAGCCAGCCATCCAGGAACTGGCCCAGGTCCGCCAGCGCTCCGTGTCCGACCGGGACGCCGCTCTCGCGGATCGAGGTCGGCACGTTGGCATCCGGGATGGCAGCCCGGATCACCGGCTCGGCCTCCGCCATGACCTCCGCCGGCGTGCGGTAGTTGATGCTCAGCGAGGCCAGGCTGACCTGGTCGAGCCCGATCCGCTCGAGGCGCTCCTCCCACGACTCGGTGAACCCGTGCCTGGCCTGGGCCCGGTCCCCGACGATGGTGAGGCTTCGGGAGGGACACCGGAGCAGCAGCATCTGCCACTCCGCGTCGGTCAGCTCCTGGGCCTCGTCCACGACGATGTGCGCGAACGGGCCGGCGAGCAGGTCGGGATCGGCCTCGGGGAGCGCGCCCTCGTCGACCAGGGCGTCGCGGATCCCGTCCTGGCGCAGCTGCGCCATCATCCCGTCCTCGTCGTCGAGGGTGAGGAGCTCGTCGACGACCCGGTCCATCTGCGCCCGCTCCGCAGCGACGGCAGCGGCGTGGCGGCGCTTGCGGCGCGATGCCTCGGGGTCGCCGAGGCGCAGCCGGGCCGCGTCCAGGAGCGGGAGGTCCGACAAGGTCCAGGCCTGGGGGTCTTCGCGCTGCAGCTTCTTGACGTCTTCCGGGGCCAACCAGGGTGCGCACATCCGCAGGTAGGCCGGCACGTCCCACAGGTCGCCGACGAGGTCGGTCGCCTCGAGCAGCGGCCAGGCCCTGGTCAGAGCGTTGGTCAGCTCCGCGTTCTGACGCAGCGCCCGACGAAGCTCTTCCTTCGGGATCTCCTTGTCGTCGACCTTGTCCACCAAGATGGTGACCAACTCGTCCCAGACCTGGTCCCGCGCCTGGTTGTGCGGCGTACCCGGGTCCGGTGACTCGAACGCCTCCGCCCAGTCGGCGGTGCCGACCCAGAAGTCGGCCCAGGGGGTCTCGACCTCCATCCCCTCGCTGGGCGGCTCCTCGTAGAGCCGGACCGCTGGCTCGATGGCCTTCACCATGTCCGCGGACGACTTCAGGAGGGCCACGCCCGGGTCGGCCTCGATCCCGGCGTTCGCACCCTCTGGGACGAGGTCGCGCAGGGTGCAGGTCTGCACGCCCTCCTCGCCGAGGCTGGGCAGTACGTCGGACACGTACGCCAGGTAGGGCTGGTGCGGGCCGACGAAAAGTACGCCGCCCCGGTGGTGGCCGAGACGCGGGTCGGAGTAGAGCAGGTAGGCGGTGCGGTGCAGCGCGACCACGGTCTTGCCCGTGCCCGGTCCGCCGTCGACGACCAGGGGGCCGCGGGAGCCGGCGCGGACGATGGCGTCCTGATCGGCCTGGATGGTGCCCAGAACGTCGCGCATTCGGTCCGACCGGCTGCTGCCCAGGGTGGCGATGAACGCGGACTGGTCGTCGAGCGCTGCGTGCCCCTCGAGCCCCTCTGGCGTGAATACCTCGTCCCAGTAGTCGCTGACCCGGCCCAGGGTCCAGCGGTACCGGCGCCGGCTCGCCAGCTCCATCGGGTTGCCATGGGTGGCTCCGAAGAACGGCTCCGCCGCGGGGGAGCGCCAGTCGACGAGGAGCCGACGACCTGCGCGGTCGGTGAGCCCGAGGCGGCCGATGTAGACGGGCTCGGCGTCATTGTTGTGGACGATCCGGCCCAGGCACAGGTCGAGGCTGAAACGGCGCAGGGTGCGTAGGCGAGCGGTCAGCCGATGGACCTCCAGGTCCCGGTCCATCGCCTCCTGGCCGATGCCGCCGGGTGCCCGGCGCTCGGCGTCGAGGCGGTCGGAGAGGTCGCTGATCGATTGCTCGAGGCTCTCTGCGATGGCCGCAAAGTGCTCCTCGTCGCGGGTGACCAGCGCCGGGTCGGACTTGGCGGAAAGCTTGTCGGGCAGGTTGAACGCGCTGTCAGGCAGGCGGCTCAATTCGTGACTCCCAGTGTCGAGACCATGGCTACGGCCCGCGATTCTGCGGCACGACAGGGGCCTTGCGGCAAGCCCCCAGGGGCGCTATAAGTTGAGAGTGGAAGGGTGCTGGGGCTCCCTTCCTTTGCTTTTCAGGCGCGCAGGTCGAGGCGGCCGGAGTCGACGTCGTACATGAAGCCGCCGACGAGAACCGACTCCGGGATGAGCGGGTGACTCCTGACCTTCTGCACGTCCTCGGCCAACGCCGCCATCTGGTCGGAGACGACGTGGAAGGACTGCCAGGACGCGTCCACACCGGCCGATGTGCCGACCCGCTTCTGGAGTTCCTCCTCGCTGGCCGACGCCATCGCGCAGCGGGAGTGGGGGACCACCAGGATCCGGTCGACGTTGAGCAGGTGCACGGACAGCACCAGGGCCTCCATCGCCTGCGGGGTCACCCGGCCTCCGGGGTTGCGGAAGATCTTGGCGTCTCCGGCCTCCAGCCCGAGCATCGCCAGCGGGTCGATCCGGGAGTCCATGCAGGTCACGATCGCGACGCCCGCCTTGGCGACGCCGTCGAACCCCTTGAACTGGAAGTTCGCGGCGAATTGCTTGTTGGCGGCGAGCAGGTCGTCGAAGTCGGCCACGGCCCGAAACTAGCGGAGCCTCAGCCGGCCGAGCGCAACAGGTCCGCGGCCGAGACGCCCCGGGCGGCCACGCCGCGGAAGAGGAGTACGGCGAGAGCCGCGGCGATCGCGGCACAGACCGCGGCTCCGGCGAAGACCGCGTGCTCCTGCGGGATGCCCTGGGCAGCGAGCAGGTCGCTGAACTCCTTGCACCGAGTGCGTCCTTCGCAGACCTCGCGCGCAGGTGGGAGCGGGTTCTCCTCCTGGCCCGCGTAGAACCGACGCAGCCCGATTGCGGTCAGCGCGGAGATGCCGACGAGCATGCCCACCATCCGGCCTACCACGACGAACGCGCTGGCCAGCCCGTGGACGTCGTCGTCGGTGCTGGCCAGGATCGCCGCGTTGATCGGCGGGAGGGCCAGCCCGAAGCCGAACCCGCACAGCACCAGTGGGATGTTCGCGTCGAAGTGGCGGAGCGTCTCCATCTCCCAGGTGGTCATCCACAGGAAGGCGCCGGCAGACATCGTCATCCCGACGGCCGTGACGCGACCAGCGCCGAACCGCTGGGTGAGATAGCCGCCGACCACCGCGCCGACCGGCAGCGCGACCAGGAACCGGACCAGCACCAGCGCGGCGTCCAGCTGGGAGTCGCGGTGGATCGTGGTCCGGGCGAACAGCGGGATGTCGACGACCGCGGCGATCAGCGCCGCGCCGACGAAGAAGCTGACCAGCACCGAGCCCCAGGCCGGCCTGGCCCGCAGCGTGCCTCGCGGTACCAGCGGCCGCTCGGCGCTCCTCAGGTGGACGACGAAGGCGATGCCACTGACCACCGACGCGGCGAGGTACCACCAGCCCTGGTCGGCGAAGAGCTCCACGGCCGGGTCGGCGGTGGCGAACGCCAGGATCACCCCACCCAGCGCGACGGCGAGGTAGACGGCGCCGAGCAGGTCTGCTTCCCGGATGCTCCGCCACCAGCTCGGCAGGTCGACCAGCGGGCGTCGGGCGGTGCCGCAGCGGACCACGAATAGCAGACCGGCCGCCATCGCCATCGCGCCGATCGGGGTCAGCCAGCGACCGTCGCCCGCAAACGGGATGAACAGCTGACCCCAGGTCAGGTCGCGCAGCAGCTGGGACGGGCGGACGAAGACCAGCGCTCCGGTGGCGAGGGTGATCAGCAGGAGGAGCAGGCCCACGAGGTCCGGGAGGCCGACGTTTGGTCCCCAACGACGCTTTTCGGGGGCCTTTTCTTGTCGTTGGTGACCAAACGACAAGCTCGCGATGGCCGCCGCCAGCACCAGACCGACCGCCAGGTTGATCAGGAAGATCGCCCGCCAGTCGGCGACTGCGAGCACCAGCGCGCCGAACAGCGGGCCCATCACGCTGCCCGCCTCCTGGACAGCAGACACGATGCCGAGGGGTACGGCGCGGCGTTGGGCCGGGTAGAGATCGGCGACCAGCGCGAGCGTCGCCGGCACCAGGCCGCCGCCGCCGAGGCCCTGCAGGAAGCGGCCGGACACCATGGACGGCATGTCGTAGGCGAGCGCGGTGACCAGCGAGCCCAGCCCGAAGATCACCAGCGCGGCGACCAGCACCGGCACCCGACCGCGCAGGTCGGCGATCCGGCCGATCAGCGGCAGCATGGCGACGTACCCGAGCAGGAACCCGGAGACGATCGGCGCCGCGCGCTGCAGCTCCTCCGAGGAGTAGCCGACGGCCCCGAGCATGTCGGGGAACGCGAGGACGACGACGTAGGTGTCCGCCGCGGCGAACGCGACCGCGACGGCGGCAGCGGTCAGCAGCCCCCGCGTCGCGATTCCCCTCACGGCTCGGTGATGTCTTTCTCCGTGCCGTAGTTGTCGATCCCCACGGTGTAGGTCATCTCGTCGGAATCCGGGTAGAAGACGCCGGTCAGCCGAGCTTCGCGTAGCTCGCCGTTCTCCGCGACCGTGTAGGTGACGTCGAAGTCGCCCTCGGCGCTCGGGATGATGTTCTCCACGACCGACCCGGCGACGGTGCCGGAGTACTCGGTGAAGATCTCGCTGTTGTCGTCGCCGCCGCGCACCGTCTCGCCCTCCTCGAGGTCGTCGGTCTCGGTGAGGATCGAGGAGAAGCCGTTCTCCGGGTCCATGAGTTGGGCGGGGTCAGGCGCGCCGTACTCCGCCGGGTCGATCTCCTGGGTGATCGGGACACCCGGGATGGAGGCGAAGACCTTGCCGTCGACCGCCACCAGCGGGTCGACGTTGAACGGCGAACCGCTGAGGCTCACCGTCGCGACCCCCTCGAAGGCCGGGGCGTGCGTGGCGACGCCCTCGGCGCTGACCAGGCCGTCGACGCCGTCCGGCAAGTCGTCGGTCGTGAGCGAGAGGCTGACCCCGCTGGTCTCGTCGAACGTGGTCCGGGCCAGCGCCAGAACCTCCTGGGCGCTGACGTCGCCGTCGTCGTCGGTGTCGGCCGACGTGTTGCTGGTGACCCCGCCGTCGTCGTCACTGCAGGCGGTCAGTCCGGCGAACGCGAGTACGCCGACAGCGACGCCCGTGGCCAGGCGCTGGGGAAGAAGCATGCGGTCAGCCTTCCACACGGCTGGCTGACCCCAAGCGGTCCGCCAGGGGACCGGCGCACGCGACGATCGGCTGGCTGCCGGGTACGCCGGAGCCGTCACGCCTGCCGTTGGCCTCCGGGAGGTCGACGGGCGAGCCGCTGGCAGCAGACGCCCGCGCGGGTGCGGAGCCGGCCCAGGCGAAGACGAGGGTGTCCTCGCCCTTGAGGAACCGGTGGCAGCGGACGCCGCCGGTGGCGCGGCCCTTGGCGGGGTACTCGGAGAACGGCGTGACCTTCACCGCGCCCGGCTCGGTGCCGGGCAACGCGGTCGACGCTCCGGAGACGGTGACCACGACGGAGGTGTCCGGCTCCAGAGCCTCGAACGAGACCGCGTGCTGGCCGGCGGCCAGCTTGACCCCGGCGATGCCGCCGCCCGAGCGCCCCTGGGGTCGTACGCCGCCGGCGCCGAATCGCAGGAGCTGCGCGTCGGAGGTGATGAAGCACAGGGTCTCGTCCCCGGTGACCAGCTCGATCGCGCCGACGACCTCGTCGTCGTCCTTGAGCGCGATCACGTCCCACTCGTCCCGGGCCAGGACCTCGGGGTTGACGCGCTTGACGACGCCCTGCCGGGTGCCGAGCGCCAGGCCCGGTCCCGAGGTCGATAGGGAGCACAGGGCGAGGGCACGCTCGTTGGACTCGAGCGAGAGCATCTCGCTGAGCGGCAGCCCGCCCTGCAGGTTGGGGTCGTTGGCCGACGGGGGGATCGCGGGCAGGTCGAGGACGCCGAGCCGCAGCACCCGGCCCGCCGAGGTGATCACTCCGATCTCGCCCCGGGCCGTCGTCGCCACCGCGGACACGACGACGTCGTGGTTGGTGCGGCTCCCGCCCGCTCCCACCGGGTCCGCGCCTGCGGTGCGGGCGAGCAACCCGCTGGCCGACATCAGTGCGTAGCAAGGGTCGTCGGGGACCTCGAGCGGCGCGGACGCGGCGGTGACTGCCGCGGTGCCGGCCGACTCCAGCAGCACCGTGCGGCGCGGAGTGCCGAAGGTCTTGGCGACGTCACCGAGCTCGTCGGCGACCACCTTGCGCAGCAGCTTGTCGTCGCCGAGGATCGCGTCGAGGGCCTCGATCTCGCGCTCCAGCTCGCTCTTCTGCTTGTCGAGCTCGATCTTGGAGAACTTCGTCAGCCGCCGCAGCTGCATGTCGAGGATGTAGTTGGCCTGGATCTCGGTCAGGTCGAAGACCGACATCAAACGGCCGCGCGCCTCCTCCGAGTCCTCGCTGGTCCGGATCAGCTGGATCACCTCGTCGATGTCCAGGATCGCGATCAGCAGGCCCTCGACCAGGTGCAGCCGGTCGGCAGCCTTGGTGCGCCGAAACGTCGAGCGGCGGCGTACGACCTCGAACCGGTGGTCCAGGAAGACCGTCAGCATCTCCTTGAGCCCGAGCGTGCGGGGTTGGCCGTCGACGAGGGCGACATTGTTGATGCCGAAGGAGTCCTCCATCGGCGTCAGCCGGTAGAGCTGCTCGAGCAGCGCCTCGGGAACGAAGCCGTTCTTGACCTCGATCACCAACCGGAGACCCTTCTCGAGGTCGGTGAGGTCCTTGACGTCGCTGATGCCCTGCAGCTTCTTTCCCTGCACCAGGGTCTTGATCCGCTCGATGACCTTCTCGGGTCCGACGCCATAGGGCAGCTCGGTGATCACGATGCCCTTGCGCCGGCCGATCGTCTCGATCCGGGTGGCGGCCCGCATCCGGAACGTTCCGCGGCCGGTTTCGTAGGCGTCGCGGACGCCCTCCAGGCCGACGATCTTGCCGCCGGTGGGCAGGTCCGGACCGGGGATGAACCGCATCAGGTCGTCGATGGTGGCGCTCGGGTGGGTGATCAGGTGCTTGAGGGCCTGCACCACCTCGACCAGGTTGTGCGGCGCCATGTTGGTGGCCATGCCGACCGCGATGCCGGAGGCGCCGTTGACCACCAGGTGGGGGATCGCGGCCGGGAGCACCGACGGCTCGAGCTCGCGGCCGTCGTAGTTGGGTCGGAAGTCGACGGTGTCCTCGTCGATGTTGTCGGTCATCGCCAGCGCCGCAGGGGCCATCCGGCACTCGGTGTAGCGCATCGCGGCCGGTCCGGCGTCCGGCGAGCCGAAGTTCCCGTGGCCGTCGATCAGCGGCAGCCGCAGCGACCACGGCTGGACCTGGCGGACCAGGGCGTCGTAGATCGCGGAGTCGCCGTGCGGGTGCAGCTTGCCCATCACCTCGCCGACGACCCGGGCGCTCTTGACGTGACCGCGGTCGGGGCGCAGCCCCATGTCGTTCATCGTGTAGAGGATCCGGCGCTGCACGGGCTTGAGCCCGTCGCGCGCGTCGGGCAGCGCCCGCGAGTAGATGACGGAGTACGCGTATTCGAGGTACGACGCGCGCATCTCGTCGCCGACATCGGTGTCGACGATGTGCTCCTCGAAGTCGTCGGGAACCGCTGTTTTCGTGCTACGCCTTGCCATGAGGCGCATTCTCCCCGGGACCCCAGACGGCTCGACGCAGGGCACGCCGCCTTTCGGGGTGCCGATGAGAATTCCGAGGTTCACCGGTCTACAACCATAGGGTTGAATACTCGGAATCAAAGGAGTGAGTCTGATGAGCACGGTCAAGGTAGTCATGCACAACGTGGTGTCGGTGGACGGCTACATCGCCGACGAGAACGACGAGGTGGGCCCGCTGTTCGACTGGTACTTCAACGGCGACCACTCGCTGACCGCCCAGGACATGGCCGACCCCGAGCCGGGCGGGATGTCGATCTCGAAGCCGTCCCACGACTACGTGCGACCGACGTGGGACTCGATCAACGCGATGGTGATCGGGCGGCACCTGTTCGACATGACCAACGGCTGGGAGGGCAGGCCGCCGACCGGTGACCACGTAGTTGTGGTGTCGCACCGGCCGAAGCCGGTCGACTGGCACCCCGAGGCGTCGTACCACTTCGTCGACGGCATCGAGGCGGCGGTCGCGAAGGCCAAGGAGCTCGCCGACGACGGGACGGTCGCTGTGGCCGCGGGTGATGTGGGCGGCCAGGCGCTGGCTGCCGGCCTGGTCGACGAGGTGGCCATGGACGTGGTGCCGGTGGTGTTCGGGTCCGGCAAGAAGTACTTCGGTCCGGTCAGTGCCCAGCACCTGCTCGAGGACCCTGACGTCGTGATCCAGGGCGACCGGGTGTTGCACCTGCGCTACCAGGTGCGCCGCTGAGTCAGCCCTGCAGCAGTACGGGTGGCAGGCAGTGTGACGGCGAACTCATGCCCGGGTGCGACCGGGGTCGGAGGCCCTTCCACCCGGTACTTTGTGTTGCGCCGGAACAACACCGTGGCAGGAAGGTAGGGCATGACCGACGCTCCTGCCGCGCCACGCCACTGGGAGGCGGACGTCCTGCTGCGCGACGGGCGCTCCGCACACATCCGGCCGATCACGCCCGACGACGCCGAGCTGCTCGTCGAGTTCTACTCCCGGGTCTCCGACCGGTCGAAGTACTACCGGTTCTTCAGCCCGATGCCGGAGCTGTCCAAGCGCGATGTCCAGCGGTTCACGCAGGTCGACCACGAGGCCCGCGTCGCGCTCGTGCTGCTCCTGCAGGACCGGATGATCGCGGTGGGGCGGTACGACGTCGTCGAGCCGGGCGAGGCCGAGGTGGCGTTCCTCGTCGAGGACCAGCACCAGGGCCGCGGGATCGGACAGCTGCTGCTGGAGCACCTCGCCCAGGCGGCGCGTGAGCGCGGCATCGAGCGATTCACCGCCGAGGTGCTGCCGGACAACCAGCGGATGATCCAGACCTTCCGCGACGCCGGCTACCGGGTGGCCAGCGGCTACGAGGAGGGCGTGCTCACCCTCGAGTTCCCCATCGACGCCACCGACACGGCCATCGGAGTGATGCGCAGCCGTGAGCACCGCGCCGAGTCAGCCTCGATCGACCGGTTCTTCAACCCGAGGTCGGTCGCGATCATCGGGGCCAGCCGGCGCCAGGACACCATCGGCCAAGTGCTGGTGCGCAACCTGGTGACGGGCGACTTCACCGGCAAGGTCTACGTGGTGAACCCGAGCGCGACAGCGGTGTCCGGGATGCCGGCGTACAAGACCGTCGGCGAGATCCCGGACCAGGTCGACGTCGCGATCGTGGCCGTGCCGGCGGAGTCGGTGACCGACGTGGTGCTCGACTGCGCGGCCAACGGGGTGCACGGTCTGGTCGTCATCTCCTCGGGCTTCGCGGAGACCGGCGAGGAAGGACGCCAGCGGCAGCGGCACCTGGTCGGGCTGTCCCGTTCCTACGGCTTGCGGCTGATCGGCCCCAATGCGCTGGGCATCATCAACACCGACCCGGCCGTCTCGATCAACGCGTCGCTGTCGACGCTGATGCCGGCCCGCGGCCGGGCCGGGTTCTTCTGCCAGTCCGGCGCGCTCGGCACCGCGATCCTCGAGAAGGTCCAACGCCGAGGGCTCGGACTGTCCACGTTCGTCAGCGCCGGCAACCGCGCCGACGTGTCCGGCAACGACCTCCTCCAGTACTGGGAGGAGGACGACTCCACCGAGGTAGTGCTGCTCTACCTGGAGTCGATCGGCAACCCGCGCAAGTTTTCCCGGATCGCCCGCCGGGTCTCGCTGCGCAAGCCGATCATCGCGGTCCGCTCGGGCCGGACCACGCAGGGCGTGCCGATGGGCCACGCCGTACGCCGGATCGCCGCGCCGGGCGCCGCCGTGGACGCGATGTTCCGGCAGGCCGGAGTGATCCAGGTCGACACCCTGGACGAGATGTTCGACGTCGCCCAGCTGCTGGCGCACCAGCCGCTGCCGCGCGGCCGGAGGGTGGCCGTGGTGGGCAACTCCGACGCGCTCGGCCTGCTCGCCGCCGATGCGGCCGCGGCGGTGGGCCTGGTGGTGAACCGGTCGATCCCGCTCGGCGCCGACGCGAATGCGGAGGACTTCGAGGACGCGCTCGACGCCGCCATCGATGACCCCGAGGTCGACTCGGTGGTCGCCGTCTACATCCCGCCGCTCAACGTCTCCGGCGACGACGTCGCGAACGTGCTGGCGGCCGTGGGGGAACAGTCCGACAAGCCGCTGGTCTCCTCGTTCCTGGGTGCCGAGGGCATCCCCGAGCTGCTCAGGGTGCCTGATGTGGCCGGGTCGACGGCGGGCCGCGGCTCGGTGCCGTCGTACCCGGCTGTCGAGGCCGCGGTGCGGGCGCTCGCGCGCGTCGTCGAGTACGCCGTGTGGCTGCGCACGCCCGACGGCCCGCCGCCCGACCCCGCTGCGGTCGACCTGGAGGCCGCGCGGGAGCTGGTCAACGAGGTGCTCGGCCACAACCCCGACGGCGCGGAGCTCCCGCGCTCCCAGGTGACCGCGCTGCTGGCGGCGTACGGCATCGACCTGTGGTCGGCCACCCCCGTCGCGACCCTGGAAGAGGCGACGGCCGCCGGCGAGCAGCTCGGCTGGGACGTCGTACTCAAGGCAACGGCGGAGTCGCTGCGCGAGCGGCCCGACCTGGCGCACGTCTGGCGCAACATCGAGGGCGGCACCGAGATGAAGGCGGCCTGGGACTCGCTGACCGCGCGGGTGAAGGAGCCCGAGACGGCGGGGTTCGTCGTACAGAAGAACGCACCGCCGGGCGTGCCGGTGGCGATCCGGAGCATCGAGGACCCGCTGTTCGGGCCGGTGGTGTCGTTCGGGATCTCTGGTCCGGTGATCGAGCTGCTCGCCGACAAGTCCTACCGGATCCCCCCACTGGGTCAGCACGACGCCGCGGCCATGGTGCGCGAGGTGAAGAGCTCACCGATGCTGTTCGGCTACCGCGGCGCGGAGATCCCCGACGTCTCCCAGATCGAGCGGCTGATCAGCCGGGTCGCCCAGCTCCAGAACGACCTGCCGCAGGTGGCCGCGCTCGAGCTCTCGCTGGTGCTCGCCGGCCCGGAGCAGGCCAGCGTGCTCTCCGCGGCGGCGCGGGTGGCGCCCACGAGCGACCCCCGCTCCGACCTGTTCGTACGCCGGCTCACCCAGACGCCCGGCGACACCCTGCCGGAGTAAGTGGCTGGCGGTAGCCGGGGCCATCCCGGAGAATGGCCGCATGCCCAGCTCGAACCAGTGGGTCGCCTTCCTGGTGGCCTCCATCCTGTTCATCCAGGTGCCGGGGCCGAGCGTGCTGTTCATGCTCGGCCGGGCACTCACGGTGGGCCGCCGCGATGCCCTGGTGTCGGTGGCCGGCAACGGGCTCGGGCTGGTCGTGCAGGCGATGCTGGTCGCGGTCGGGCTCGGGGCCGTGGTCGCGGCCAGCGCGACGGCGTACTCGGTCCTCAAGCTCGCCGGCGCGGCGTACGTCGTCTACCTCGGAGTCCAGGCGATCCGGCACCGCGGCGACGCGCGCAAGGCTCTCCTGGAGGGTCGCGGCGCGCCGACCGAGGGCAGGCGGGCGCTGCTCACCGGGCTGGTGGTGGGGCTCACCAACCCGAAGACCATCGTTTTCTTCGTGGCGTTCCTGCCGCAGTTCACCGACGAGACCGCGGCCGCCGGGCCGCAGATAGCGCTGCTCGGCCTCATCTTCGCGGCGATGGCGATCGCCTCCGACAGCATCTGGGCGATCCTGGCGGGCAAGGCGCGGGACTGGTTCGCCCGCGAGCCACGGCGGCTGGACCGGCTCGGCGTGGCCGGCGGCGTGATGATGATCGGGCTCGGCGGCACCATGGCGGCCACCGAGTAGCGACGTCATCGGCAGGTGACAGACTGCCTGCATGCGCACCACCCGGCTCACCGACGAACGCGACCGCAGTCGCGACCTCCGGACGGCGATCGAACGCACGGGCTACTACCCCGACGTCGTGGCCGACGCGGTGGCCGGGGCGGTCGCTGGGGAACAGGTGGTGTCGTTCTACGTCCACCACGAGCCGACATTCGAGCGCGACGAGGTGCGCCGCCACCAGAGCGTGGTCGTGCTGACGCCCAGCCGGCTGGTGCTCGCGCACACCGACGAGCACGCCGGCGATGACCTGCTGCCCGAGCCCTACACGTCGACCTCCACCGAGGCGGTCAGCCTGTCCGCGGTGAAGTCGGTGGTGGTCACCCGGATGACGACCAACCCGATCGAGGGATCGCAGCCGCCCGCGGAGGCGGTTCTCACCATCGGCTGGGGCGGCGTGAGCCGGCTCGATCTGGAGCCCGCCACGTGCAACGACCCGCAGTGCGAGGCCGACCACGGGTACACGGGCGTGCTGGCGTCCGACGACTTCTCCCTGCGGGTCTCCACCGCCGCCGACGGCATGGACGCCGTGGACGGCCTGCTCTCGTTCGCCGCGTCGCTGTCCGCGCGCACCCACTAGCCGGCGTCATGGCCGACTTCGTGGAGCCCGCCTACGGGCGACGCTCCCTGGGAGACGTGGTTCCCGCGGTCGCATCCGCGCTCGGGGTGCCCGGGATGACGCCGCCGACGGATCTCGAACTCCCGGACGCGTCGGCGTACGTCGTCTTCCTCGTCGACGGCCTGGGGTCGCTGCTGCTCGAGCGCTACGCGCACGCGGCGCCGTACCTCTCCGCGATGGTGGGCCCGCCGGCCACGGCCGGTGTGCCATCCACGACGGTGACCAGCCTGACCTCGTTCGGCACCGGCCTCACCCCCGGCGCACACGGGCTGGTCGGGTTCACCTCCCGGATCCCCGGCACCGACCGGCTGCTGAACGCACTGTGGTGGAACAAGGAGATCGACCCGCTCGAGTGGCAGCCGAACCCCACCGCGTTCTCTGGACTTGCCGCGCTCGGCGTGCGGGTGAGCGTGGTCAACAAACGCGAGTTCAAGGGGAGTGGGCTGACCGTGGCTGCCCACCGCGGGGCGGAGTTCGTGGGCGCCGACAAGGTCGGCGAGCGGATCGCCGCAACGGTGGCCGCTTCCGCCGAACGGCCGTCACTCACCTACGTCTACGACGGGGACCTCGACTGGACCGGCCACAAGTACGGCGTCGCCTCCAGCCAGTGGCTGCAGCAGCTGGCGATGATCGACGCCGAGGCCGAGCAGCTGCGCGAGGCGCTGCCCGACGACCGGCGGCTGGTGGTGGTGGCGGACCACGGGATGGTGGACTCCGCGATGGATCACCGGCTCGACGTCGACGAACACCTGGAGTTGCGCGACGGTCTGGCGGTGTTCGGTGGCGAGGCGAGGTTCCGGCACCTGTACTGCCACAACGGGGCTGTGGCCGACGTGGTGGCCACCTGGACCGAGAAGCTCGGCGACCGGGCCGACGTCCTCACTCGCGAGGCGGCCATCTCCCGGGGCTGGTTCGGCGCAGTGACGCCGTCGGTGCGGCCGAGGCTCGGCGACATCGTGGTGGCCTCGCGCGGCGACTACGCCATCATGTCGAGCGCCGACTTCCCCTACGAGAACACCCTCGTTGGCCTGCATGGCTCGCTGACGCCCGACGAGATGCTGATCCCGGTGATCGTGACCTGAACGGTCTCTAGCTCAGCCGAACGGGAGCGGGTCCGCCGCCAGGCTGACCGCCTGGGCCCGGGCCGCGGTCAGCCGGCGGCGGTGGTGCTGTCGGCACAGCACCTCGTAGGCCACCTCCGCAGGGGGAGCGCCCCGCTCCTCGACGTCACCCACCACAATGACCTCACCCTCGACGACCATCACGCCGTCCTCGGTGCGCGCGTTGTGGGTGGCCCGGTTGCCGCACCAGCACAGCGCTTCCACCTGCAGCACCTCTGTCTTGTCGGCGAGCTCGACCAGTCGCGCGGACCCGGGGAACAGCTCGGTCCGGAAGTCGGTCAGGATCCCGAAGCAGAACACCTCGATCTGCAGCTCGTCGGCGATCTTGGCCAGCTGGTCGACCTGGTGCCGGGTGTAGAACTGCGCCTCGTCGCAAATCAGGTAGTCGATCCGTGCCCCGCCGGTCAGCGAGTCGACGACGTACCGCCAGAAGTCGAAGTCCGACGTCACCTCGATGGCGTCGTGCGTCAGCCCGAGCCGGGAGGACACCAGGGCCTCGCCGGCCCGGTCGTGGGACGTGAAGATCCGACCCACCCGGCCGCGGGCGGCGTGGTTGTGGTTGGTCTGGAGCGCCAACGTGCTCTTGCCCGAGTCCATGGTCCCGGTGAAGAAGTACAGGTCCGCCACGGGGCGACATCCTGTCACGCGCCGGGCGGGTGCGCCCGAACACCGCCGGGGGAATAGGGCCTCTCCTTAACCCCGGGACGACATGATGGCGGTGTGCCGACGCCGCTGATCTCCACGACCGAGCTCCGTGACTCCCTCGGTGAGGTGAGCCTCCTCGACGTCCGCTATCGGATGGGCGGCGGTCCCTCGGGTCCGGCCGAGTACGCCGCCGGCCACCTCCCGGGCGCCGTGTATGTCGACATGGACACCGAGCTCGCGGCCGCACCGGGAGCCGGTGGTCGGCACCCGCTTCCGCCGACGGAGATCTTCCAGGCCGCGATGCGGCGGGCCGGGGTCCGTGGCGGTACTCCGGTCGTGGTGTACGACGACTGGCAGTCGCTGGCCGCCGGGCGGTGCTGGTGGCTGCTCCGGTTCCACGGGCATCCAGACGTCCGGATCCTCGACGGCGGCCTGGCCGCGTGGCTGGCCGACGGGGGCGAGCTGCAGCAGGGGATGACGGTGGCGGAGGCCGGAGACTTCACCGCCGCGCCCGGCGGTATGCCGGTGGTCGAGGCGGACCTGGTTCCCGAGGTGGGCGTGCTGGTCGATGCCCGCGCGCCCGAGCGGTACCGGGGCGAGACCGAGCCGATCGACCCGGTGGCCGGCCGGATCCCCGGGGCCGTCAACGTCCCGACCGCAGCCAACGTCACCGAGGACGGACGGTTCCGGCCGTCCGATGAGCTGCGCCAGCTCTACGCGGCGGTCGGCGCGGTTGCCGGCGCCGACGTGGCGGCGTACTGCGGCTCCGGCGTGACCGCGATCCACGACATCGTGGCGATGGAGATCGCCGGAGTCACCGCGGCGTTGTACCCCGGGAGCTTCAGCGGCTGGATCGCTGACCCTGCGCGGCCAGTTACCAGTGGACGCCCTTGAACACCTTGGCCAGCATGATCTGCTCGCTCTCCCGGGTGCCGCCCTCGGGCACCTGACCCTTGGCTGCGGCCGAGTCCGGGAACACGTGATAGGCCATGTTGAGCACCCGGAAGGCCGCCTTCGGCGCGACCGTGTGCGCGATCGCACCGGCGTTGCCGAGCATCGTGTTGATCTCGTGGGGGCGCTCGACCATCGCCCGGATCACGGTGTCGGCCGCCTGCGCCGGTGAGATCGTCGGGAACTTGTCGTAGATCTTGGTGGGCGCGATCATCGGCGTCCGCACCAGCGGCATGTGGATGTTGGTGAACGAGATCCCGTTGCCGACGACCTCCGACGCGACCACGTTGCTCCACGAGTCGAGTGCGGACTTCGATGCGACGTACGCCGAGAACCGCGGGGGGTTGGTCTGCACGCCGATCGAGGAGATGTTCACGATGTGCCCGGACTTCTGCTTCTGCATGGCCGGCATCAGGCCCATGATCAGCCGGATCGCCCCGAAGTAGTTGAGCTGCATGGTGCGCTCGAAGTCGTGGAACCGGTCGGTCGACAACCGCAGTGAGCGCCGGATCGAGCGTCCGGCGTTGTTGATCACGAAGTCGACGGTCGGTAGCTCGGTCATGACCTGCTCGCAGAGCCGGTCGATCGCCTCGAGGTCAGAGAGGTCGCACGGGAACACGAACGCCGTGCCGCCGCGTAGCTCGATCGTGGACTTGGTGTCCTCGAGCTTGTCCTTGCCGCGGGCGACCAGTACCGGGATGCCGCCGGCCTGGGCGACCTTGAGCGCGGTCACCTGCCCGATGCCGGAAGAGGCGCCGGTGATGAGGACGTACTTCCCCTTCAGCGCGGCCCGGTTCTTGGGGTCGCGGCCGGTGGAGGAGTCGAGGTTCTCTTCCCAGTAGCCCCACAGCGTGCGGGCGTAGCTCTCCAGGTCGGGCACCGCGATGCCGGATCCGGCGAGCGCCTTCTCGGTGATCCGCGAGTCGAAGACCGGCCGGAAGCCGGTGTGCGCGAGCACCTCTGCCGGGATCCCGAGTCGGCCGACGGTCTGGTCGAGCAGCGCCTGCACCGGCCCGATCTTCATCAGGCCGCTCACGATCGAGGAGGGCCGGAAGCGGCGCGGCACCAGTCCCATCGGACCCGCGGTCATGTTGCGGTCGACCGGGGTCGCGAACCGGGGCGCACCGGCCGCCGAGCAGAACGTGTTGATCATCTCGACAGTGGACTGCGGCTCCGGGTTGACCAGGTGGAACGCCTCGCCGTCGCGGTCGGGGAGGTGCGCGAGATGGTCCATCGCCTTGGCGACGTAGTCGACCGGCACCACGTTGGTGTCGCCGAGGTCGATGCCGACCAGCGGCAGCCAGGCCGGGAGGTTGTCGCGGAGCCGCTTGAGCACGGGGAAGAAGTAGTAGGGCCCGTCGACCTTGTCCATCGCACCGGTCTGCGAGTCGCCGACCACGATCGCGGGCCGGTAGACGCGCCACGGAACGGTTGCCTCAGTGCGCACGATCTTCTCGGACTCGTACTTCGTCCGGTGGTACGGCGACGGCAGGTGCTGACCCTCGTCGAACATGTTCTCGTCGAAGTGACCGGAGTACTCACCCGCGGCGGCCACCGAGGACGTCTGGTGAAAGCAGCCCACCTCCAGCCGCTCGGCCAGCTCGAGGGCGTGCCGGGTGCCGCCGACGTTCAGCTTCTCGTTGGTCGCGTCGTCGGCGGTCATGTCGTAGATGGCCGCGAGGTGGAAGAAGTGGTCGATCCGCCCGGTGTGCTCGGCGATCCAGTCGTCGTCGACACCGAGGGCGTCCTGCGAGAGGTCGCCGACGACGGCGTGCACTCGACCCGAGCCCCAGCGCTTGGTGAGGTTCTCGATCCGGGCGATCGAGCCGGCCCGCACCAGGACGAAGATGTCCCCCTCGCGGTGGTCGACGAGTTCCTGGACGAGATGACGGCCGATGAAGCCGGTGGCGCCGGTCACGAAGTACGACATGACTCGGAGCGTACTTGCAGGTAACCCTGCTTGGGCAGCCCTCTCGGCCGCCGGTGGCTACTGGTCGCCGCCGCCGAACATGATCTCGTCCCAGCTCGGCACGGAAGCCCTGCCACGCTTCTTCTGCACCTGTCGGCGGGCCGGCCCCTCGGCGTCGTCAGCCTCGTCGGCGTCATCGAGAGCGGCTGCCTCGGCGGCCTCCTCGCGCAGCTCGGGGTCATCGGAAGCGGGGGAGTCGTCGAGGAAGGCCTCCACGGGAGCCTCGGCACCGAGGCTCGCGGACTCCTGGGTCACCAGCTCGATGGCGTCGTCGCCGAGCGACCGCTCCTCTTCGGGTACGGCGGTGAGCCGGCGCAGCCGCGCCTGCTCGAGGTCGTCGACCTGAGGCGAATGCGGCGCGAGGCCGGCGACGACCTCGCCCACCAACCAGCGCGCCTCGTCATTCTCGAGCACGACGTAGTTGCCGGGGCCGTCGTAGGTGAACTCGGCGCTGCCACTGCGCTCAGGCGACTCGAACCGGCCGACGAGCGACCAGCGGCCGTCCTCACGGCGCCACGCGTCCCAGCTCACGGAGTTCGGGTCGACGTTGGCGGCGCGCAGGTGCGCCGCGACCGCGTCCCCGAGGGTGCGGGCCGCGCCGGACGACTCGCCGGGAGCGCGGCGTACCGATGACCGCTGGGCGCGCTCGGCGACGTGCTCGCGCTCGGCGAGCACCGGGCCGGCGTACGTCATGATCTTGTCGACCGTGGTGTGCGCCGCCTCGGCCACGGCCTCGGGGGTCTCGCCGGCACGGATCCGGGCCTGGATGTCGCGGGGACGAAGCGCACTTTCCATCTGAATCTCCAGCTGGCCGATGTGGGAGGTGTCACCGCTCAGAGCGGCCCGGAGGCTCGGCGTGATGTCGAGCGTGAACTCAACCCCCTTGTCGCTGACCAGCAGGAGCCGCTTCCCGTCGTCGCTCACTCCGGTGAGCGTGAGGTGGGCCATCGGGTTTCTGCTCTCCTGCGGGTCGAGGCGGGTGTGCCTTCGGTTGGGGGCGAGCCTACGCCAGCGCCGCACGGCGGGAGGCTCATCCGTGCGGCGCGGCGAGGACCCTCCGCCGATAGCCTCACGGGCGTGCCCAGCACCCTGGTGACCCTCGACCTGGTCGGGATCTTCGTCTTCGCGATCTCCGGCGGCCTGGTCGCCGTCCGCAAGGACCTGGACCTGTTCGGCGTCCTGGTGCTCGCGGGCACCACCGGTCTGGGCGGCGGGTTCCTGCGCGACGTACTCATCGGGGCAACGCCGCCCGCGGCGCTCGCCGACTGGCGCTACCTCCTGGTGCCCGCGGGGGCCGGTCTGGCGACGTTCCGCTATCACCCGGCACTGGGCCGGATGGAGCGCACGGTCAACGTCTTCGACGCCTTCGGTCTCTCGCTGTTCTGCGTCGCCGGCGCAATCAAGGCACTGGACTACGGCCTCGGTCCGGTGCCGGCTGCGCTTCTGGGCATGGTGACCGGGATCGGCGGCGGGATGCTTCGCGACCTGCTGGCCGGTCGGGTGCCGGTGGTCTTCCGCAGCGAGCTGTACGCGACCCCGGCGCTGGCCGGGTCCGCGATCGCGGTCGTGGGCATCCGCCAGGACCTGCCCACCGTGGCGGTGGCCGTCGCCGGAGCGGGCGTGTGCCTGGTCTGGCGGCTGTTGGCGATCTGGCGCGACTGGCGAGCCCCGATGCCGACTGGCGAAGCCAGCGTCTAGTTGCCCAGCACGCGGCGCAGGTAGGGGTTGGCGAACACCCGGTCGGGGTCGAGCCGGTCGCGCATCGCGAGGAAGTCCGAGAAGCGCGGGTACAGCTCGCCGAAGGCCGAGGCGTCGAGGGTGTGGACCTTGCCCCAGTGCGGACGGCCGCCGTGGGCGCGCATCACCTGCTCCATCAGCGCGAAGTACGCCGCGTGGTCGGCCCGGCGGTGCATGTGGAACGCGAGGTACAGCGAGTCCTGCCCACTCGCGGTCGACAGCGGGATGTCGTCGGCCGGGGCCACCCGGATCTCGACAGGGAAACTGATCCGGAGGTCGGAGGCCTCGAGCGCGGCCCGCGCCTCCTTCAAGGCCGTCAGGCCGGCCTCGCGGGGCACGGCGTACTCCATCTCCCGGAACACCACCCGCCGCTCGGAGACGAAGACCCGGTGGGCGACGTCGGAGTAGGTGCGGGCACCGAGCGTGGAGGCGTTGAGCTTGTTCATCCGAGGGATCACGCGCGGCACCAGGTTGGCGAGGGCCGTCTCCACTCCAAACATCGTGTTGGACAGGAAGTCGTCGTCGAGCCAGTGCCGGAACCGGGACACCGGCCTCGCTTGGTCGAGCGGATCGTCGAGCCGCGAGTTGCGCTTGGTCAGCATCCGGTCGGTGTGCGGGAACCAGTAGAGATCGACGTGGTGGTGCTCGTCGACCATCTCGTCGAACGAGGACACCGCGTGGTCCCACGACATCGGCTCCTCGACGGCCTCGAGCAGGAACAGCGGCTCGACCGCGAACGTGATGGTGGTCAGGATGCCCAGCGCGCCGAGGCCCAGGCGCGCCATCTCGAGCACGTCCGGGTTCTCGTCGGGGGTCGCGCGGAGCAGCTCGCCGGTGCCGGTGATCAGCTCCAGGCCGACGACCTGCGCGGCCAGCCCGGCGGCGACACCTCCGGTGCCGTGGGTGCCCGTGGAGATGGCGCCGGCCAGGGTCTGCTCGGCGATGTCGCCCATGTTGTGCAGGCTCAGTCCGAGGGCCTCGAGGGCGGAGTTGAAGTGCTTGAGCTGGGTGCCGGCAGCCACCGTGACCTTCAAGGCATCGCGGTCGACCGCCACGATCCCGGTGACGGCGCCCGGCTTCAGCATCGTGTGCTCGGGGGCGGAGATCGCGGTGAAGCTGTGGCCGGTGCCGATCATCTTGACGGTCTCACGAGCATCCCTTGCCCGTCGTACCTCCGCCACGACCTGGTCGACGTCGGTGGGCGCCACCACCCGTGAGGGCGCGGCCGACTCGAGTCGCGACCAGTTAGTCCACCTCGTCATGGGTGGAAACCGTAGTGCGTGTCAGCAACGCCGCGGCGAGGGCGATCAGGCCGCCGCCGAGTGACACGAGGTACGCCGGCGACGCGCCGCGGGCGTCGATCACGATTCCCGCCACGGTGGCACCGGGCGCCACCCCACCGATCAAGCCGGTGTGGAGAACCGCCATCCCCTCGGTGAGCCGCGAGTACGGCAACACCTGCTCGGCCAGCGACATCGTCGCGATCAGGGTCGGGGCGATCGCGAATCCCGCGGCGAAGAGCACCGCGCCCATCACCCACATCGAGTCGATGAGCGGCATCGGCACCATGGTCGCGGCCATGCCGAGGGCGCCCACCCGGAGCCGTACCAAGGGGCCCTTCCGCCAGGTGACGGCACCGGTGACAGCACCCGCCAGCAGGCTGCCGAACGCCCAGAGCGCGAGCAGCACGCCGACGTAGCTCTTCGCGTGCTGCTCCTCGGCAAACGCGACCGCGGTCACCTCGGCGGCCCCGAAGAGCAGGCCGAGCGCCAGGCAGACCACGGTGAGCGGGACGACGGTGGCCCACGGGAGCGGGGCGCGGTCCGCGCGGGTCGGCGCGCGCGGGTGGGGCGGAGGAGCGGTGGACCGCTGGGCGGCGAAGTAGAGGGTGCCGAGGGTCCCGGTGGCCAGTGCTGCGCTCAGGCCCGCGACCGGATGGACGGTGGTGGCCAGCACCGTGACGATGATCGGGCCGAGCATGAAGACGGCCTCGTCTGCGACGGCCTCGAGCGCGAACGCTGTCTGTACGTCGCGTTCGGATTCGAGCACGTGTGCCCATCGGGCACGCACCGAACTGCCGATCGCCGGCAGGCCCGCACCGCAGACAACCGCCAGGACGTACGCCGTCGCGATCGGCCAGTCCGCCTCTACCGACCACATGAGCAGCGACAGGCCGGCCCCCCACACCGCGCCCACGAGGGGCAGCACCCGGGCCTGCCCGAGCCGGTCGAGAAGGCGGCCCTGCGGGATCGCGAAGGCCGCCTGTCCGATCAGCATGGCCGCCGACACCGACCCCGCGAGCCCGTAGGAGTCGGTCGCGTTCTCGACCAGCAGGACGATGCCCAGCGCCACCATCGACATGGGCAGCCGGGCGACCAGGCCGGTCGCACTGAACAGCGCGGTTCCCGGGCGGTCGAGGATCCGGCGATAGGTGTCGAGCATGGCAAGGGTCAGGGTCCTACCTACGATGGCGCCGTGCCTAATCCTTTCCGAGCGGACGCCACCCCGTACGACGCCCTGCTGCTGGTGTCGTTCGGCGGACCGGAGGGACCCGAGGACGTGCTCCCGTTCCTCGAGAACGTCACCCGCGGCCGAGGCATCCCTCGCGAGCGGCTCGAGGAGGTGGGCGAGCACTACCACCTGTTCGGCGGCCGGTCGCCGATCAACGACCTCAACCGCGAGCTCCTCGCGGCCGTGAGCGCCGACCTGGCCGGGGCCGGCCTGGACCTGCCGGTCTATTGGGGCAACCGGAACTGGGACCCCTACCTGCGCGACGCGGTCGAGCAGATGGCGGCCGACGGCGTGACCCGCGCCGCGTGCTTCGTGACCAGCGCCTACTCGTCCTGGTCGAGCTGTCGGCAGTACCGCGAGAACCTGTACGCCGCCCAGGACGGCGTCCCGAACGCACCGCGGCTGGATCGGCTCCGGCACTACTTCAACCACCCGGGATTCGTGGAACCCGTGGTCGACGGGGTCCTCGGCGCGCTGGCCGAGCTGCCCGAGGAACTGCGTGATGGAACTCGGCTGGTTTTCGTGACCCACTCGATCCCGGACTCGATGAACGACGCGAGCGGCCCGGATGGCGATGCCTATCTGGCCCAGCACCTCGACGTGGCCGCCGTGGTGGCCGATCGGGTGCGAGCGAAGACGGGAGTGGACCGAGCGCACGACCTGGTGTTCTGCTCCCGGTCCGGCAGCCCTGACCAGCCCTGGCTGGAGCCGGACGTCAACGACCACCTCGAGGCCCTGGCAGGTCGCGGAGCTGCCGCGGCGGTGCTGGTGCCGGTCGGCTTCGTCTCCGACCACATGGAGGTGATCTACGACCTCGACACCGAGGCGCTGGCAACGGCGGAGAGAGTCGGCATCGAGGTCCGCCGGGCCCCGACCCCCGGCACCGCCCCGCGCTTCGTCGCCGCGGTCCGCGACTTGTTGCTCGAGCGAGCCGCAGCCGAGCGTGGCGACGAGGTGAGCCGGGCCGCCGTGGGTGGGATCGGTCCGCTCTGGGACCGCTGCCCGGTCGGGTGCTGCGCCAACCCGCGCGGCGACGTACCCACGATCGGCGGAGAGTGAGGTGACAAGGCTCGCCGCCGAACTCGCCGACCTCGCCCTCGACGTGGGTCGGGCCGCTGCCGATCTCGTCCGCGCCCGGGCCGAGCAGCGCGTGTCCGTCGCGGACACCAAGTCCAGCGACACCGACGTCGTCACCGAGGCCGATCGGGCCGCCGAGTCCCTGATCCGCGGCCGGATCCGGTCCGTCCGTCCCGATGACGCGTTCGTCGGCGAGGAGCAGGCTGCCGAGTCGGGGACCAGCGGCGTGCGGTGGATCATCGATCCGATCGACGGGACCGTGAACTTCCTCTACGGACTCCCGCAGTACGCCGTGTCGATCGCCGCCGAGGTCGACGGTGAGGTGGTGGCCGGCGTCGTGATCGATGTGGCCAAGCGGATCGAGTACGTCGGCCGGCCCGGGCCCGACGGCACCGTTGCGCTCCGCAACGACCGGCCGATCGCCGTACGCGGTCCGGCGCCGCTCGCCCAGCGCCTCATCGGGACCGGCTTCTCCTACCAGGCCGAGGTGCGCGCCGTTCAGGCGGCCGCGGTCGGCCGACTGCTCCCGCAGATCCGCGACATTCGACGGTTCGCCTCCTGTGCCCTGGACCTGTGTGCGGTGGCCGAGGGCATGCTCGACGGGTACGTCGAAGAGGGCGTCCACCTCTGGGACCACGCCGCCGGAGGCCTGATCGCCAGGGCCGCCGGAGCGGACCTCCAGGTGCTGACCGGAGCGTCCGGAATGACCCTGGTCATCTGTGGCCCGCGTCACGGATTCGACGAGTTCCTGGCGGCGGTCGAGAGGGCCGGGTTCACGCGGGAATAGACCGGCGCTGAGCACCGTTGTCAGGACTCACCGTGGACCGGTCTTTGTGATCCGGGTCCGATGGTGCACAATCTGGCCCGCCACATCGGCCGAAGGGAGTGAGCGACGCCATGGCAACTGATTACGACGCACCGCGTAAGAACGAGGAAGAAACGTCAGAGGAGAGCATCGAAGAGCTCAAGGCGCGTCGCCACGACAAGAACTCCGGCAAGGTCGACGAGGACGAGGCGGAAGCCGCCGAGTCATTCGAGCTTCCGGGTGCCGATCTCTCGCACGAAGAGCTCGCCGTCGAGGTGAAGCCCAAGCAGGAGGACGAGTTCACCTGCCTCAGCTGTTTCCTGGTTCACCACCGCAGCCAGCTGGCTGACGAGAAGAAGCTCATCTGCCGCGACTGCGCCTGAGCACACGGGAAGATTCACCGGTTAAGCGGTGAATCTGACCCTTCTGTCGAGAAGGTTCATGCAACAAGGGGGCATTTCACCGGTTAACCGGTGAATTGTTCGGCCGGTTCTACTTGCCGTCCTTCTTGAGGTTGGGCGGCAGGTGGCCGGTCGACTTCACGTAGTAGCCGGCGGCCCGGCGCTGCGCCAGCATCCGCGCCAGCGCAACGAGCGCCCCGGTGGCTGCGGCCCAGGTAACCGCTTCACCGATGTTCACGTCGGGGTCGGCGGGGTTCTCGGGCGGGGTCTTCCCGGTGGCTGCCTTCCACGAGGCGTCGAGGGCCTTGCGCGCGAACGCCGCGGCGCCGAGCGCGCTCACCAGCGAAAAGACGGACCAGACCTTCGAACTGTCCTGTGACATGCCCGAACAGTACCCACCGTGAACTGGTCCATCAGCCGGGTGCCCGACCGGCGAGGACACTCAGCGCACCGGCCAGGTCCTCGGGTCGCCGCGAGCTCACCAGCCAGTACGGCGTGGGGTCGGCGGGGTCGGTGATCTCCACCTTGACCGCACGCTTCAGATAGGGCCGCAGCACCAGGTAGGCGCGCGCGTTGGCCTCCGGACCCGCAGTACGCCGGGTCTGCTCGGCGTCCAGCGCCTCGACCGTGCCGAGGTGCCGGCCCTCGATGTGGGCCCGGCCCGCATGGAAGACGCCGTCGGCAACCGTGAGCCGCGCCCCGCCGTAGGCGAGCAGGCCGCCGCCGAGCAGCAGCATCGCCACCGCCGTGACCGACCAGGCCACCGCGGCCGGCGTGGCCACGACGACCGCCAGCCACAGGCTCGCGACCAGCATCGTGCCCTGCACCCACCAGCGCAGCGGAACGCCGAGCCGCTCCTGGTAGTCCGCCTGCACGAGGCACAGCCTCCCATCCCGACGGACGCTCGGACGGCATAGGGTCCGTCCGTGCACACCGATCGGACCGTCGACCTGGAGATCCAGGTCCTCCGCCTGGATCCCGGCCTCCCGGCGCCGGCGTACGCCCATCCCGGCGATGCCGGCGCCGACCTGGTCACGGCCGTCGACGTCTCCTTGGCGCCGGGGGAGCGGGCGCTGGTGCCGACCGGCATCGCTCTCGCCCTGCCCGACGGGTACGTCGCACTCGTGCACCCTCGCTCGGGCCTGGCCGCGCGCCACGGGCTGTCGATCGTGAACACTCCGGGCACCATCGACGCCGGCTACCGGGGCGAGATCAAGGTGCTGCTCATCAACCACGACCTTCGTGATCCGATCGAGCTGAGCCGCGGCGACCGGGTGGCACAGCTGGTCATCCAGCGGTTCGAGCGGGCCGGCTTCGTTGAGGTCGACGCACTCCCCGACAGCGCCCGAGGGGCCGGGGGTTACGGTTCTACTGGAGGCTTCGGCCCCGAGAACCCGAGGAGTAGCACGTGAAGTTCCGCAGGAAATCGTCAGCAGACGAGGTCGACGACCTCGCGCAGCTCGACGAGGAGGTCGAGGACGCCGAGGAGCCCGCAACCGGGCCCTTCGATGTTGACGATCTCCCCGAGGACGACGTGAAGCGGGTCGACCTCGGTTCCCTGCTGATCGAGCCGAAGCCCGGGCACGACCTGCGGTTGCAGGTCGACGAGGCGTCCGGGAACGTGAGCTCAGTCGTGCTCGCGAGCAAGGACGGTGCGATCGAGATCCGCGCCTTCGCCGCGCCGCGCAACGGTGACCTCTGGAGCGAGGTGCGCCCGCAGATCGCCGCCGACATGGCCCAGAAGGGTGGCACCGCCACCGAGCGCGAAGGCCGGTTCGGCCCGGAGCTGGTCTGCAACATGCAGGTCCAGCGCAAAGGTGGCGGCGGCACCACGGATCAGCCGTCGCGGATCGTCGGCATCAACGGCCCGCGCTGGCTGCTCCGCGCCACGTTCTTCGGTCGTCCCGCCGCCGAGCCGGACAAGGCCGGTGAGTGGGAGGACGCGATCACCAGGATCGCGGTGCGTCGTGGCGACCACGCGATGCGCGTCGGGGAGCCGCTCAAGGTCACCATGCCCGAGCAGGCCCGTCCGGCCGCCCCGCCCACCGCGTAGCCATGCCGGAGAAGAGCCGCCTGCGGCGCACGATCAGCAACTGGGCCAGCAGCAGCGATCAGCATGCTCGTGACCTGCGGCACCGTCACGAGGTGGAGGGCGGTACGACGATCGCGGACGCCCCCGACCGTGAACTGGTCAGTCTCCGGGGCACCCTGCGTACGGTCACCCTGCGTCCGCGCGGCGGCGTACCGGCGCTCGAGGCCGAGCTCGACGACGGGTCCGGCGTGCTGACCATCGTCTGGCTGGGCCGCCGGCGGATCGCCGGAATCGGTCCGGGCCGCTCGTTGCAGGTCCAGGGTCGGATCGGTGTGCACGAGGGGACACGAATCATCTACAACCCGCGCTACGAGCTGATCCCGTGAGCGAGGCGGAGCAGAGCGAGGAGCAGCCGAAGGCGTCCGTCGAGACCGTCGAGGCCGTCGTTCGTGCCCAGCTCGCCAAGGCCCTGGGTGGCCGTCGCGGGATGCTCGAGGCCGCCGTACCGACGGCGTTGTTCACCGGCACCTGGCTGATCGGTCGCGACCTGAAGGTCGCGCTCGGGGTCAGTGTCGCCGCGGCCGTGGCGCTGCTCGTGGTCCGGCTGGTGCAGCGGTCCACGGTGCAGTTCGTGCTCAACGCGCTCTTCGGGATCGGCATCGGTTATCTCTTCGTCCGGCTGGCCGCGAGTCGGGGCGGCAGCGAGGACGAACAGGCGCTGGCCTACTTCCTCCCGGGCATCATCTACAACTCCGGCTACACGCTCCTGCTGGCCTTCACCTGTCTGATCGGCTGGCCGCTGATCGGGTTCATGGTGGGCAGCGTCACCGGCGACGCGACGGCCTGGCACGACGACAAGCTCGTGGTGCGACTCTGCACGACCCTGACGTGGCTGCTGGCGCTGCCTTGCCTCCTCAGGGTCGTTGCGCAGGGCCCGCTCTGGCTCGCGGGCAACTCCGACGCCATCGACGTGGACACGGCGGTGGCGATCCTCGGCGTGCTCAAGATCGCAATGGGATGGCCGCTCCAGGTGGCCGCGCTCGCCGCGATGGCGTGGGTGTTGGGCCGGGACCGGACCCCGGTCCCTTCGGTGGTCGAGTAGCGCGCGCGACGGAGGAGCGAGCGCGTATCGAGACTCAGCCGGAGTGTGAGCCGGGCGCGAGCAGCCGCTCGAGCTCGTCCTCGACCTCGGCCGGCACGACGAACAGCAGCTCGTCGCCGGACTCGACGGGCTGCTCCGCCTCCGGCACGTAGACCTGCCCGTCGCGCAGGATCGTGACCAGCGCGCAGTTCTCGGGAAGCGGGATCAGCCCCGCCGGCTTGCCGACGTACGGCGAGTCGGTCGGCAGCGTCATCTCCACCAGGTTGGCGTTGCCCTTGCGGAACGTGAACAGCCGGACCAGATCGCCGACGGTCACTGCCTCCTCGACCAGCGCGGACATGATCCGCGGCGTCGACACGTTGACGTCGACGCCCCAGGCCTCGGTGAACAGCCACTCGTTGTTGGGGTGGTTGACCCTGCCGACCGTGCGCGGGACGCCGAACTCGGTCTTGGCAAGCAGCGAGGTGACCAGGTTGGCCTTGTCGTCACCGGTCGCCGCGATCACCACGTCGCACTTGTCGAGCCGGGCCTCCTCGAGCGACGACAGCTCGCACGAGTCGGCCAGCAGCCACTCGGCATCCGGCACTCGTTCGGGAAGCACCGACGCCGGGTTCTTGTCGATGAGCAACACCTCGTGGCCGTTTCCGATCAGCTCGCGGGCGATGGAACGTCCCACCGCACCCGCGCCGGCAATGGCTACCCGCATGGCTCAGCCACCTTCCTGATCCGGGCCTTTGTCGATGACCTCGTAGGCATGGCCCGCGTTCTCCTCGCGGATCACCAGGTGCAGCAGGTCTCCCTCCTGGATCACGCTGTCGCGGCTGGGCAGCATGCCCTCGCCGAGACGGTCGATCCAGGCGATCCGGCTCCTTGACTGCATCTGGAACTCGACGGTGCGTTGGCCGACCCAGACCTCGGTGATCGGCACCTGGTCCAGCCGGATGGTGCCGGACGGATCCCGGAAGTCCGGCTCCGCGCCGGCCGGCAGCAGTCGGCGCAGCACTTGGTCAGCGGTCCACTTGACCGTGGCGACGGTGGTGATCCCGAGGCGCTGGTAGACCTCGGCGCGGCCGGGGTCGTAGATCCGGGCGACGACCTGTTGAATACCGAACGTCTCGCGGGCCACCCGCGCGGCGATGATGTTGGAGTTGTCGCCGCTCGAGACCGCGGCAAACGCCTCGGCCCGGCGAACACCGGCCTTCTCCAGGACCGCCTGGTCGAAGCCGAACCCGGTGATCTTGTCGCCGTTGAAGTTGGGCCCGAGCCGGCGGAACGCGTCGGGGTCGCTGTCGATGATGGACACGGTGTGGTTGCGGTCCTCAAGACTGCGGGCGAGCGTGGAGCCCACCCGGCCACAACCCATGATCACGACGTGCACGGGATCACCGTAGCGCCCACCGATTCGTACCGTAGCCTTGCCGGTCGTGGGTGTCGGTGACGTCTCCAAGCGGATTCTGCTGGGACGCAAGCTTCGTAGCGCACAGCTAGGCGAGACGCTCCTTCCGAAGCGGATCGCCCTTCCGGTGTTCGCCAGTGACGCCCTGTCCTCGGTCGCCTACGCGCCAGACGAGGTCTTCATCATGCTGTCGCTCGCCGGAGCGTCCACCTATGTCTGGTCCTGGAAGATCGGCATCGCGGTCGCCCTGGTGATGGCCGCGGTGATCGCGTCGTACCGACAGACCGTGCACGCCTATCCCAGCGGCGGTGGCGACTACGAGGTGGCGACCGTCAACCTCGGCCGGAACGCCGGGGCCACCGTGGCGAGCGCCCTGCTCATCGACTACGTGCTCACCGTCGCCGTGTCGATCTCGGCAGCGTCGCAGTACGCATCGGCCGCGATCCCGGCGCTCCAGCACCACGAAGCGACCTTCGCGGCGGTCATGACCGTGTTGCTGATGTCGATGAACCTGCGTGGCATCCGCGAGTCCGGCACCTTCTTCGCGGTGCCGACGTACGCGTTCATGGTCGCGATCTTCGGCATGTGCGGATACGGCCTGCTCCAGCTGGCCATGGGCACCCTCAACGACGTCGAGTCCGCCGACCTCACCATCGAGGCGTCTCCTGACTACGACGGCTCGCTGACCACGTTCGCGCTGATGTTCCTCTTGGCCCGCGCGTTCTCGTCGGGCTGTGCCGCCCTGACCGGTGTCGAGGCGATCAGCAACGGCGTGCCGGCCTTCCGCCGGCCCAAGAGCCGCAACGCAGCGACCACGCTGCTCCTGCTGGCGATGATCGCGATCACGATGATGATCAGCGTCATCGTGCTGGCCAAGCAGATGGGCATCAAGTACGTCGACCCCAACGAGCTGGACCGGCTGCTGCGCAATGGTGAGCCGGTCGGGTCGGACTATGAGCAGCACGCGCTGATCGCCCAGATCGCCCGTGCCGTGTTCATCGACTTCGAGGCCGGGTTCTACCTCGTCGTCATCGTGACCGGCATCATCCTCGTGCTCGCCGCCAACACCGCGTTCAACGGTTTCCCGGTGCTCGGCTCGATTCTGGCCAAGGACGGCTGGGCACCGCGGGCCCTCGGCTCGCGTGGCGACCGGCTCGCCTACAGCAACGGAATCGTCTTCCTCGCGGTGATGGCGATCGCCCTGATCTTCGCGTTCGACGCGGAGACGACCCGGCTGATCCAGCTCTACATCGTGGGCGTGTTCGTCTCGTTCAACCTGAGCCAGCTCGGCATGATCCGGCACTGGACCCGCCATCTCAAGACCGAGCGGGATCCGGCCGTGCGGCGCCGGATGGTGCGCTCGCGGGTGATCAACTCGATCGGGCTGACCTTCACCGCCGTGGTGCTGGTGGTCGTGCTGATCACCAAGTTCCTGGCCGGCGCCTGGATCACCATCCTGGCGATGGCGGCGTTCTTCGCGATCATGCAGGGCATCCGCCGGCACTACGACAACGTCCAGCTCGAGCTGGCTGCCGACGAGGAGGACAACCTCCTCCCGACCCGCGTGCACGCCATGGTCCTGGTCTCCAAGCTGCACAAACCGACCCTGCGGGCGCTGGCGTTCGCGAAGGCGTCGCGTCCGAACGTCCTCGAGGGCGTCTACGTCGCGACCGACGCCGCCGAGACCAGCAGGCTCCTGGAGGAGTGGGACGAGCGCAACACCGGGGTACCGCTCAAGGTGCTGCACTCGCCCTATCGCGAGCTGGTCAAGCCGATCGTGGACTACGCAACCGAGATCCGCCGGGCCAACCCGCGCGGCGTGGTCGCGGTCTACATTCCCGAGTACGTCGTCGGCCGTTGGTGGGAGCAGCTGCTGCACAACCAGACCGCGCTCCGCCTCAAGGGCCGCCTGCTGTTCACGCCGGGCGTGATGGTGACCTCGGTGCCCTACCAGCTGCGCTCGTCGCAGGTCGCCCGCGAGCGCGGGGAGCGCGATCCGGCCTGGGTGCAGGCCGGGGACGTCCGGCGGGGGCGGGTCGACGGCGGCAGCTCGGACCGCCAAGTCGGCAAATGACCCGGCAACCGCGAGCCAGGACGGCACGCGGCCGATCGCTCGTAGGCGAGCGGTTCGAGGTCGAGGTCGGGCCGGTCGCGCACGGGGGCCACTGCGTGGCCCGGGTCACCGACGAGCAGCGTGTGGTGTTCGTGCGGCACGCCCTGCCGGGGGAGCGGGTCGTCGTCGAGATCACGGACGGCACCGAGGGCGACCGCTTCTGGCGCGGCGACGCGGTCGAGGTGCTGACGCCTTCCGCCGACCGGGTCGAACCGCCGTGCCGCTTCGCAGGCCCGGGCCGGTGCGGCGGCTGCGACTTCCAGCACGTGACCCTGGACCGGCAGCGTGGACTCAAGGGCGACGTGGTCCGCGAGCAGCTCAAGCGCCTCGCCCGCCTCGAGGTGGAGGTCGAGGTCGAGCACGTACCGGGCGACGAAGACGGCCTGCGCTGGCGGACCCGGCAGCGCTACGTGTCGCTGCCCGGCGGTGGACGGGGGATGCGCAAGCACCGGTCGCACGACGTCGTTCAGGTGGACGAGTGTCTGCTGGAGGCGCCGACGGGGCCGTCGTACGCGGTTCGCGGCCGCACGTTCGCGGTCGCCGAGGACGGCTTCTGGCAAGTGCATCCCGGGGCGCCTGCCGTGCTGCTCGAGACGGTGTTGGGCATGCTCGGCCCGCAGCCGGGCGAGTCGGCCCTGGACCTGTACGCCGGGGTCGGGCTGTTTGCCTGCTTCCTGCTCGACGCGGTCGGGCCGTCTGGTCGGGTGGTGGCGATCGAGGCGGACCGCCGGGCTGCCACCAACGCCGCCGCGAACTGTCCGGAGGCGGATGTGCGCGCCGGGTCGGTCGAGCGGGTGCTGGCCGAGTCGTTCCTCGACCCGTTCGACCTCGTGGTCCTCGATCCGCCTCGGGCCGGCGCCAAACGGAAGGTGGTCGCCCAGGTGATCGCCCGTCAGCCGCGTGCCATCGCATACGTCGCGTGCGACCCCGCCGCGCTGGCCCGTGACGTGGCGATCTTCGCCGAGCACGGCTACGCGCTGACCGACCTCCGCGCCTTCGACCTGTTTCCGATGACTTCCCATGTGGAGTGCGTTGCGCATCTCGTGAAGAGGTAGGCACGTACGGCCGGATTCCTGCCTGCGATCGAGCCGTACTGCGATGGACCAGCGAGAGCCCCACGGCACACAGAACCCCGAAGCAGATGGGGGCGCGCTACCGTTGATCATGGATGGGGACCTGAGGTTCGTCGAGGTGCACGGCACGCGTGTCGGCTACCAAACTCACGGCAGCGGCGACATCGACATCGTCTATTCACCTGGCCTTGCAAGTCATCTCGACATGACGATGGAGCAGCCTCGCTATCGGCACTTCGTCGAGGGGCTCACCCAATACGGCAGGGTAATTCGGTTCGACCGACGTGGAACTGGGATATCTGATTCAACGCGCGCGGATACGCCGGGCAGCTGGGAGCTTTGGGTCGACGACCTGACCGCGGTGCTCGACGATGCGGCCTCCGCTCATGCCGTTCTCGTCGCGACGAATGATGCAGGCGCGCCGGGGTTGCTGTTCGCGGCATCGCAGCCATCAAGGATTCGGGCACTCGTGCTGTTCAACACAACCGCCCGGTTCACCTCCGCGCCGGATTACCCGGAGGGACATCCACCCGAGGTCATCGACCTTGTAGCTGGCGCGCTTCGCGAGATGTGGGGCACCGAAGCTTCCGTCGGGCTCCTCGCACCTAGCCTTCAGGCGGATGCGCCTTTCAGCCGTTGGTACACCCGGTTCCAGCGCGCGGCCTGTACCCCGACGGCGATGGCTGACAGCATCCTCGGGATCTTGCACCTCGACGCGAGACACGTCCTGTCCGAGATTCATTGCCCGACACTGGTCATGCACCGGAGCGATTACACCACTGTCCCGCCCGCCCAGGGCAGGTTCCTCGCCGAACACATCGCCGATGCCGAGTACGTAGAGATCCCTGGCACTGATGCGCCGATCTATACCCAGGGTCTCGACGATTCAGTGGCCCGTATCGGCGCCTTTCTCGGCGCCAGCCCGAGGCCCGCTGATGACGGTCGCCAGTTTGCGACTGTTCTGTTTTCCGACATCGTCTCTTCGACAGAACGTGCCGCGGCCGAGGGTGACAGCAGATGGCACCTCTTGCTCGATGCGCACGACACCGCTTCGCGAGGGGCGGTATCGACCTGGGGTGGCCAGTTCATCAAGTCGACCGGCGATGGCATCCTGGCAACGTTCGACTCTCCGAGTCGTGCTATTCATGCCGCCGTTGCTATCCGGGAGGACGTTGGTGCCGTGGGGCTGGACGTATGCCTCGGTTTGCATGCAGGACCCATCATCGTCAGGCAGGACGGCGACGTCGGCGGGTTAGCTGTTCACGCGGCCGCCCGAGTGATGTCCGAAGCAGGGCCCGGAGAGGTCCTGGTATCCGACTCAGTCGCCCACTTGGTAGCCGAGCCGAACATCACGTTCGAGGAGCGGGGCCGCCATGAACTGAAAGGACTGCCGGAGCCAGTCGAACTCTTCGCAGCCCTCACTGACTCCCGTTCCCAGTCAACGAGGGAGGCCCTGTGACCGATTCCGGTCTCAAGAGTCTGCGCGTCAGCCGGGCCTGCGGGCACCATGCTGATCGCGTCGCCCGCTCATCGGCTGCTTGTTTCATTGCGAGTAGGGCCGATCCTGGCAAGGCTCGGCCCAGGCGCCCGGCTCGTCGCTCTCAATTCGGCTGCCCACGCTGGTCGTGTGGCTCTCATTTGGCCTGCGCGGGTCGGGCGTCGCCAGGGCCAGGAGAGGCTCAAGAGGGGTTTGCCCAAGCTCTAAGCAGCTGGGCTCGACGTCTGGGCCGGGCTGGGGCAGCACATGGAGGTAGAACCAACCAAGAACGCCTTTTGACCTTGGAGGACGTTGAACGGTGTCTTCGCTGGTCAGGGGTCATTGCTCGACTCCCTGCGCGGCCTGGGCCGCAGGCACATCGATACGAAATCAAGAGCTCGTAAGTTCAGTTCGAACTGGCTCGATGCACGGTGCCAGCCTCGTGAGCTCGCTGCGGTCGTTTGCGTCCGTCGGCGCCCGTCTGTCGGAGGGCTCGGATCGGGCTCGCTTTCATTCGCAATCACCCGCAGTTGAACGCCGACGCCAGCGCGCGTCCGGAACGGCATCGCCGCAGGTCACGGACTCGTTCGGGCTCATAAGCGCAGGCGACTGCAAAGGATCGCACCTACGCTCAGGGTCATGTACGTCTTCTCGAAGACTTGTCACGTGGAGTGTGTGGCCTGCTGACTCCCGCATAGGCTCCGCGCCATGCGCATCCTGGCGACCTCGGGCGGGTTCGTGCCCAGCGACCTCGGCCCCTACCAATGGCGGCGTGGACCGCTGATCGACCACGCGATTCACCTGGCCGGTGACCCCGACCGGCCGCGTTTCTGCTACCTGGGCACCGCGGCAGGGGACGCGATCGGCGGGACCGCAGCGTTCTACCGGGCGTTTGCCGGCTCCGACGTCCGCGTCACCCATCTCGAGCTGTTCACGCTGCCCAACGTCGCCGACGTCCGCGCCCACCTCCTGGATCAGGACGTGATCTGGGTGGGCGGCGGCTCGGTGGCCAATCTGCTGGCCGTGTGGCGCACGCACGGGGTGGACGACGTACTGCGTGAGTGCTGGGAGCACGGAGTCGTGCTCGGCGGAGTGTCGGCCGGCTCGATCTGCTGGTACGCCGGGGGACCGACCGACAGCTTCGGTCTTGACCTGCGCCCCTCACCTCCGGGGCTCGGGCTGCTGCCCTACGGCAACGCTGTGCACTACGACAGCGAGGAGCAGCGCCGGCCGCTGCTGCACCGGCTCGTGGGGGAGCAGGAGCTGCCCACCTCGCACGCCACGGACGACGGCGTCGGGATCGTCTACGAAGGCACCGAGATCGTCGAGGTGGTCGCGGACCGCCCCGGGGTGGCGGCGTACGTCGTCGAGCGGCAGCAGGACGGCTCCGTGGTCGAGACGCGTCTCGAGGCGCGTCTCCTGACTTGACGGTGTCCAGCTTGTGGTGACTCTCGACGTCATATATCTTGATGTCAAGAGACACGGCCGCGCACGAAGTAAGGGTCGCCTCACTACCGGGTGCCCGATTCGCGGCGGCAAGATGATCGAGAGCGACATCCGGATCGACGGAGGAGATGGCTGATGGCCAGCAAGGACAGCTTCGGCGCGAAGAGCACCCTGGACGTGGGCGGCCAGTCCTACGAGATCTTCCGCCTCGATGCGGTCACCGGTGAGGGACTCGACGTCGCCTCGCTCCCGTTCAGCCTCAAGGTGCTTCTGGAGAACCTCCTGCGCACCGAGGACGGCGCCGACATCACCGCCGACGACATCAAGGCGATCGCCGGCTGGGACTCGGACGCGGACCCGAGCCAGGAGATCCAGTTCACGCCGGCGCGCGTGATCATGCAGGACTTCACCGGCGTTCCGTGCGTGGTCGACCTGGCCACCATGCGCGAGGCGATGGCCGACCTCGGCGGCGATCCGGCGAAGATCAACCCGCTGGCGCCCGCCGAGATGGTGATCGACCACTCCGTGATCGCCGACGTCTTCGGCACCCCGGAGGCGTTCGAGCGCAACGTCGAGATCGAGTACGAGCGCAACCGCGAGCGGTACCAGTTCCTGCGCTGGGGACAGGGCGCCTTCGACGACTTCAAGGTCGTCCCTCCCGGCACCGGGATCGTCCACCAGGTCAACATCGAGCACCTCGCCCGCACGATCTTCACCCGTGAGGTCGACGGCGTTCTGCAGGCCTACCCCGACACCTGCGTCGGCACCGACTCCCACACCACCATGGTCAACGGCATCGGCGTGGTCGGCTGGGGCGTCGGCGGCATCGAGGCGGAGGCCGCGATGCTCGGCCAGCCGGTCTCGATGCTCATCCCGCGCGTCGTCGGCTTCAAGCTCAACGGCGACCTGCCCGAGGGCGCCACGGCCACCGACCTGGTGCTGACCATCACCGAGATGCTGCGCAAGCACGGCGTGGTCGGCAAGTTCGTCGAGTTCTACGGCCCCGGTGTCTCTGTGCTGCCGCTGGCCAACCGCGCCACGATCGGCAACATGAGCCCCGAGTTCGGCTCGACCATCGCCGTCTTCCCGATCGACGAGGAGACCATCAAGTACCTCAAGCTCACCGGCCGCAGCGAGGAGCAGCTCGCGCTGGTCGAGCAGTACTCGAAGGAGCAGGGCCTCTGGCACGACCCGGACGCTGAGCCGCGCTTCTCCGAGAAGCTGGAGCTCGATCTGGCCACCGTCGTGCCGTCGCTGGCCGGGCCGAAGCGTCCGCAGGACCGGGTGTCGCTCTCCGATGCCAAGGAGGCCTTCCGTAGCTCCTTGGCCGAGTACGTCGACGACGGCGACGCCGAGGGCGGCTCGGACCAGCACGGTGTCCCGTCGCAGGAGAAGCCCGACGAGGTCGAGGGATCGAAGGTCGACGAGGCCTCCGACGAGTCATTCCCGTCGAGCGATGCCCCGTCACACTCGGAGGGCGGCAACGGCTCGGGCGCGCCCGACGACTGGCGCAACCATCCGGCCGGCAGCGGCAACGGACGCCCGTCGAACCCCGCCAGGGTGACCCTCGAGGACGGCACCGAGTTCGACCTGGACCACGGGGCCGTCGCCATCGCTGCCATCACATCGTGCACCAACACCTCCAACCCGTCGGTGATGATCGGCGCGGCCCTGCTGGCCAAGAAGGCGGTCGAGAAGGGCCTGACCCGCAAGCCCTGGGTCAAGACCACGCTCGCCCCCGGGTCGAAGGTCGTGTCCGACTACTACGAGAAGTCCGGCCTGACGCCATACCTCGACAAGCTCGGCTTCAACCTCGTCGGCTACGGCTGCACGACCTGCATCGGCAACTCCGGTCCGCTCATCCCCGAGGTCAGCCAGGCCGTCAACGACCACGACCTCGCGGTCGTCTCGGTGCTGTCCGGCAACCGCAACTTCGAGGGCCGGATCAACCCCGACGTGAAGATGAACTACCTGGCGTCGCCGCCGCTGGTGGTCGCCTACGCGCTGGCCGGCTCCATGGACGTAGACCTGTTCAACGACCCGCTGGGTCAGGACGAGGACGGCAACGACGTCTTCATGAGGGATGTCTGGCCCACCGCCCAGGAGGTCGAGGACGTCATCGCGACCGCGATCACCTCCGAGATGTTCACCAAGGACTACGCCGATGTGTTCGCCGGCGACGAGCAGTGGCAGTCGCTGCCGACTCCCGAGGGCAAGACCTTCGCCTGGGACGAGGACTCGACGTACGTCCGCAAGCCTCCCTACTTCGACGGCATGCCCGACGAGCCGGAGCCGGTCACCGACATCAGTGACGCCCGCGTCCTGCTCAAGCTCGGCGACTCGGTCACTACCGACCACATCAGCCCGGCCGGTGCCATCAAGAAGGACTCGCCCGCGGGCAAGTACCTCGCCGAGCACGGCGTCGACCAGCGCGACTTCAACTCCTACGGTTCGCGTCGCGGAAACCACGAGGTGATGATCCGCGGCACGTTCGCCAACATCCGGCTGCGCAACCAGCTTGCTCCCGGCACCGAAGGCGGGTTCACCCGCGACCTGGCCGGTGATGGCGAGGTGACCACGGTCTTCGAGGCGTCGGAGAAGTACATCGACGCCGGCATCCCGCTGGTCGTGCTGGCCGGCAAGGAGTACGGCTCGGGCTCGTCGCGCGACTGGGCCGCCAAGGGCACCGCGCTGCTCGGCGTGAAGGCCGTGATCGCCGAGTCCTACGAGCGGATCCACCGGTCCAACCTGATCGGCATGGGTGTGCTGCCGCTGCAGTACCCCGAGGGCGAGACTGCTGAGTCGCTCGGGCTCTCCGGTGAGGAGACGTTCTCGATCACCGGCGTCACCGCGATGAACGACGGCGACACCCCGCGCACGGTGAAGGTCGCAGCAGACGACGTCGAGTTCGACGCCACGGTCCGGATCGACACCCCGGGCGAGGCGAACTACTACCGCAACGGCGGGATCATGCAGTACGTCCTGCGGAACCTGCGCCGCGGCTGACGATCGACACGCTCCTCGGGGTCGACGTCTGGGTGGTCGCAGCGATCGCGCTCACCCTCATTGTCGGCGCGATCATCCAAGGCGTGGTCGGGCTCGGGCTCGGGCTCGTCGGGGCACCAGTGGTGGCGTTGCTCGAGCCGGCCCTGATGCCCGGGTTGATGCTGCTGCTGGCGATGTCGCTGCCGGTCGTAACGCTGTGGAACGAACGCGAGGGCATCGACTGGTCCGGCCTGGCGTGGGCACTGCCGGTACGAGTGCCAGGGACTGCCGTCGGCGTATGGCTGGTCGCGGTCCTCAGCGACCGGTTCCTCGGGGTGGCCGTGGGACTGATGGTGCTGACCGCGGTACTGCTGACCGCTCGCGCAGTCGAGCTCCCGCTGAACCGCGTCAGTCTCTCGATCGCGGGCTTCGTCTCCGGGATCACGGGCACCGCCACCTCGATCGGCGGGCCGCCGCTCGCGATCCTCTACCAGCTCCAGCAGCCCCGCGTCGTACGGACCACGCTGGCCGTGTACTTCCTGATCGGCGCCGCACTCAGCATCGTCGGCCTGTTGCTCGTGGGCGAGATGACTCGCGACGAGGTGCTGCTGGCGGGGCTGCTTCTGCCCACCCTGGTCGTCGGTGGTCTGCTCGCGCGACCGCTCCGCGATCGCCTCGCCGGCCCGGCGTTCCGCGCTGGGGTGCTCGTCGTGTGTGGCGCATCCGCGGTCATGCTGTTGGCGCGTTCGGTGGTCTGAGCCCGGCGGGTCGATCGCGACGGTCCGATAGGTCCCGGAGAGCGCGGCGACCTGGGGATCCCACAACCCGCGGTTCATCAGCAGGCTGGGCCAGAACAGCACCGTCTCGCCCTCACCCTCGATGCTGACGCGCAGGCGGCCCAGTGCGGTCGGGACGTCGACATCGCTCACCCGCGGCAGCCTTGCATGGGTGGGCTAGTGATTGCGCTGCATCTCGTACGCCGCAGTGATGGCGTCGCGGATCGCGTCATCGTCGCCCTGGTCGAGCACGGCCTGCACCTTGTGGTGCGCCTCCATCCGGGGCGGGACGCCGAACGTCTCCGGGTGCTCGGCCAGCGGTTGCTCACGAGGCCCGGGCAGGCAGCGGATCGTGAGGGTGGTCGCGTCCTCGAGGCGGACGACGAGCCGGTCATCGACGTACCACGCCGGCTTGCCGGAAGTGCCCTTGCGCTTGCGCCGGGGCAGCGTCGCGGCGTGGTCGGCGACGTCGTCCTGGGTCATCGTGATCAGCCTGCCACGCCGCGGCTACGGTGGCTTGCATGATCGTCGCCTTCAGCATCAGCCCCATCGCCGCCGACGACACCGGCGGGGTCTCGGAGGCCGTCGCTGCGGCCGTGAGCGTGGTCCGCGAGTCCGGGTTGCCCAACGAGACCAATGCGATGTTCACCAACATCGAGGGGGAGTGGGACGAGGTGATGGCCGTGGTGAAGCGAGCCGTCGACGTGGTGGCCGAGGTGTCGCCGCGGGTCGGGCTGGTGCTCAAGGCCGACATCCGGCCCGGCTTCGAGGGAGAGCTGACCGCGAAGGTCGAGCGCGTCGAGAAGGCGCTGCGGGGCTGACCGTGCGGTCCGAGACCAGGGAGTACCGCACGGGTGACCGCGACGTGGTCCTCGACCTCACCGACGACTGCGCGGCGTTCGTCGCGGGCGAGGACGACGGGCTGCTGCACGTGTTCGTCCCGCACGCCACTGCCGGGATCGCGATCATCGAGACCGGTGCCGGCAGCGACGACGATCTCTTGTCGGCGCTCGGCGACCTGCTGCCCGCCGACGACCGATGGTCCCACCGGCACGGGACGCCGGGGCACGGGCGCTCCCATGTGATGCCGGCGATCGTGCCGCCGTACGCCTCGATCCCGGTGCTGGGCGGCCGGCTGGCGCTGGGCACCTGGCAGAGCATCTGCCTGGTTGACGTCAACGTCGACAATCACCTGCGCGAGGTGCGGTTCAGCTTCTTGGCCGGGTGAGACAGTGGAACCGGTGCGCGAATGGCCCGGGGCGTCGCGTGCCGCGGGCGCAGTCGGAGTGCCAGGACTCACGCGTACTCGAGATACTCCGTGACGGTCTCGAAACCCATGGTCCGGTAGACCGGCAGTCCCATGGGTGATGCTTGGAGCACGATGGCGTCGTGGCCGCGTGCCACACCTGCCTGGGCGGCGGCCCAGGTCAGAGCCATGCCCACGCCCTGACCGCGCGCCTCCTCGAGGGTCAGAACGTTGACCACTCCTCCGGCACGGTCACTGCTGATAGCGATGGAGGTGCCGACCGGCGCGCCGTTCAGGTAGCCCACGAAGAGGTCCACCTCCGGTCGTGCGCCGAACGGGCCCGACGTCAGCAGATCGGCCGTCTGCTCGCCCAGCCCGACCCCGACGACCACCCGGGCGAAGTCGGATTCCCTTCCCGCTTCCACCGGCTCGATCATGAGTCCGGGGGGCAGGGGAGGGCTCTCGGGGACCGGGTGCAATGCCATGCCGGGAAGCGTCTGGGACTCGCGGCCAAGGCCGTACCTCCCAGCGACGGCGTCCATCCCCGCAGCGACCCCGCCCGGCGTCCAGAGGCTGAAAGGCAGGTGCTGCGCCGCGAGCCAGGCCAATGCCGGTTCGACCTCCGTGCGGTCAGGGTCGGTGACGATGCAACCGTTGAACATCGGCAGCGGCAGCCCGGTGACGAACGCAAATGTTCCACCCTCGTCGCGGACCGATCCCACCGGGGCAGCCTCGGCCAGCGCTCGGTAGCAGGCGACGAAGTTCTCTCGCTCGACGTCAACCAGCTGAGAGGCGGCCATTTCGATCCCTCCCTCCGGCGCCTGGCCGGTCGGCCCTGCGCGCTGGCGGTCAGCATGGCAGCGCCCCGGTTCAGACGCTCCCGTCCGCCACGGGCGGGTTCCCGCCGCCGATCGTGGATCGAACAGGTGTTCGAGTAGGATCGGGGCATGAATGTCCCCATCTCCCCGCCCGGCTGGCCGCACGCCGTTCGCCCACCAGGCGCTCCCGGCTGGGAGCACACCGCCGGCACCTGGCTGCTCGACCTGTGCCCGCCGGAGTACCGCACCTACCCAGCGCTGCGCCGGCACCTGGTGGTGCTCGCGCGGTTCGCGGTGCTCTACGTCGAGGCGAGCCAGGAGGCCTGTCGGCGTGGTCTGAGCGAGGCGCGCGCTGAGCTCCGCGACGTCGCCGACGCCGATGTGGTCGACGCCGCGGTGGAGACCTGGCTCAGCGAGGACGCGCGACTCAGCGGAGTACGCCGTGCGGCCGGGCTGGTCGAGCAGGCGATCCGGGGGCGCCGGTTCGTCGCGCGCCTGTAGCTACTGGCCCGAGCGCTCCTGGGTCGCGCCGGTGAGCGCCTCCTGGAAGTGCGGGACCTGCTCGGTGAGCCTGGCAACTGTCTCGTCGGTGAAGTGCAGCACCTCGAGTGGCGTGTTGGCCACCACGGTCGCGTTGCGCAGCTTGTGGTTGACCAGCGCCATCTCGCCGATGAGCTCACCAGCCCCGACAACGGCGACCTCCTCGCCCTTCTGACGCACCGAGACCTCGCCCTCGAGGATCAAGTACGCCTTGTCGGCAGGAGTCTTCTCCACCATCAGCGCCCAGCCCTCGGGCACCGTGAGGTAGGTCGCCTCTTCGACGACTCGGTGGATCTCGTCATCGGAGAAGTCGCGGAACCGGGCAAGCCGGGCCAGCATCTCGATGCGCTTTGACTTGTCCTGACCTTTGCCCAACACGGGGTCTCCTCTCGGTCCCTCCGGCTCGGATTGTGGCAGACAAGTACCCACCTAGGGGAGCAGGAGCATCGAGTCCCCGAATTCGTGCCAGAGATATGCCGGCTTCTCGTCGTCGGTGACGTCGGCGTAGGCCCGGCTCACCAGCGACCGTCCCGCGACGGCCGCGAGCAGGTCGAGGTGGCTGGCCTCCGGCTCGTGCAGCCCGGTCAGCAACCCGCGGACGACGGTCGCCGGGCGGTCCGGCCCGAGGACCAGCGACGTCCATCCGGTGGCCGGGTGTACCCGCCCGCCGGCCGCGGCCGACTCGAGGGCGCGCACCACCGTGGTGCCGACCGCGACGACCCGGCGCCCGGCCGCCAGGGTGCTGTTGACGAGCCGGGCAGTCACCGCGGGCACCGTGAAGAGCTCCGGTTGCGGTGGCTCGTGGGACTCCTGGCTCGCCACGCCGGTGTGGAGGGTCACTGGCACGACCGGCACGCCGCGGGCCATCAGCCGGACCAGACCGCGCTCGGTGAGGGGGCGACCGGCGCTGGCCATCTCGGCGCTGCCGGGCCGGTCGGCGTACACGTTCTGGAGGGAGTCGAGCGGCCACTCGCCCTCGACGTACCGGTAGTGGATCGGCCGGCCGTGCTGGGGGAGGTAGTCGATGATGTCCACGCTGGGTAGCGGTACGGCGCGCCACAGGCGCTCCTGACCCGCCGGGTGCGGCGCGTCCACCCGCAGTCGCACCCCACCGGGAAGCCGGAGCACCTGCCCGGGCGCTGGGGCGTCGGGTCCGGTCCCGTCGCCCCGCCGCAGCTCCACGACCCAGGACCCGTCGTCGAGCTGGGTGGAGACGTGCAGCGTGGCCGGGCAGCCGCGGTGTTCGATCCCGACCGCGGCGGGCAGCGTGGCGCTGGTGTTGACCACCAGCAGGTCGCCCGGCTCGAGCAGGTCGGGCAGGGCGTCGGCGCGCAGGTGCCGGGTGCCGTCGGGCGTGACGACCGCCAGCCGGACCTCGTCGCGGGCCAGCCCGCGGGCCTCGGGCGGAACCCGCGCCTCGCCTGCATCGGGCAGTCGGAAACGCTCGATCGGTGCGGAGCTCATGCCGCCTCGCTGCTTAGGTCGCCGGCGGCGTAGCGCCCGCTGGGCAGGTCGCCGGCGATGAGCGACAGCACCGCCGGGACCACCGTCTCGGGCTCGGGGCGGTCGGTGATGTCCTCGCCTGGGAACGCGTCCTGGTGCATCCCGGTACGCATGTCGCCGGGATCGAGCGAGTACACCCGTAGGTCGGGCTCCTCGGCGGCCAGCACCCGGCCGGCATGGTCGAGCGCCGCCTTGGACGAGCCGTAGCCACCCCAGGTCTCGTAGGCCCCGACCCCGGCGTCGGACGAGATGTTGAGGACCCGACCGCGGTCGCGACGTAGCTGGGGGAGCAGGGCCGCGGTCAGCGCCATCGGCGCCACCACGTTGACCCGCAGGATCTCGACGTAGGTCGCCGGGTCGAGGTCGCGGAACGCCGGCAGCGGGCTGGCCCCCAGGGTGCTGGCGTTGTTGACGAGCAGCGACGCTCCGCCGAGGCTGCGGGCCGCGTCGACCAGCTTGGCGCGGTGCACGGGATCGGCGACGTTCCCGGCGAAGGCGTGGTGCGGGCCTCCGGCCAGCCGCGCTTGGACCGCCGAGAGGTCCGCTGCGCCGCGGGCGTCCAGGACCAGCATCCACTGGCGGCGGGCGAGCTCGAGGGCGAGTGCGCGGCCGAGGCCGCGGGACGCGCCGGTGATGACGGCAACGGACATGGTGATTCTCCTCGTGTGATTTCGGGTGACACCCAGCCTGCAAGTTGAAGTCCACTCGAGGTCAAGGTCTCGATACGCGTTCGCTCCTTCCCTTCGATGCACCCGCTCGTCCCTCGCGCACGCAGGACAAGCGTCGGCCGCTACTCGACCCAACGGGTGGCGGCTAGCCTCGGCCGGGTGCAGCGGTTCGCCAGCGTCGTCCTCGTCGACTCCCGCGGCTGGGTGCTGCTGCAGGAGCGCGACGAGCACCCGGCGATCGACCCGGATAAGTGGGGATTCGTCGGTGGCCACCTCGACCCGGGCGAGGACTACCTCGCCGGCGCCTACCGCGAGCTGGCGGAAGAGACCGGCGTCCGGCTCGACGACGGTCTCGAGCTGTTCGGTCAGTTCACCGTGCACCACGACCACACAAACAGTGACGACGAGTTCCGGCTGTTCGTGAAGCGGACCGACCTCACCGACGACGACGTCGAGTGCAACGAAGGGCGCCAGATCGTCTTCGTGGACCCCGACCGCGTCTCCGAGCTGGACCTCACCGCCGCGGCCCGGATCGCGCTGGACGGGTTCCTGCGCTCCGAGCTGTACCGCAGCCTGACCGCGTGAGATCGGCCCGGCAGCCGTCGGTGACGGTCCATCCGTCCTGAGCCCGTAAACTCGCCGCCATGTCGTTGCTCGAGTCGATAGCGGGGCCTCGGGACCTCCGCGGGCTGACCGAGGACCAGCTCGCGCTGTTGGCGAGCGAGATCCGCGACCTGCTCGTCGACACCTGCTCCCGAAAGGGTGGCCACCTCGGTCCCAACCTCGGGGTCGTCGAGCTCACGCTCGCCATCCACCGGGTGTTCGACTCACCGCACGACCGAGTGCTCTTCGACACCGGGCACCAGGCCTACGTCCACAAGATCCTCACCGGGCGGGCCGGCCAGTTCGACGGGCTGCGCACCGAGGGCGGCCTCAGCGGCTACCCGAGCCAGGAGGAGTCCGGCCACGACATCGTCGAGAACTCCCACGCGTCGACGTCGCTGAGCTACGCCGACGGCCTGGCCAAGGCCTACGCCATCCGCGGTGAGGACCGGCACACCGTGGCCGTGATCGGCGATGGCGCACTGACCGGCGGGATGGCCTGGGAGGCGCTCAACAACATCGCGATCGCCAAGGACTCCCGTCTGGTGATCGTCGTCAACGACAACGGCCGCTCCTACACCCCCACGGTCGGCGGCCTGACCACCGCGCTGACCACGCTGCGCACCAACCCGCGCTACGAGCAGCTGCTCGACGTGGTCAAGACGCGGCTCACCGCGGTCCCGGGCGTCGGAGCCGCGGCGTACGACACGCTGCACGCGATGAAGAAGGGCCTGAAGGACGCGCTCGCTCCACAGGGCCTGTTCGAGGACCTCGGGCTCAAGTACGTCGGCCCGGTCGACGGCCACGACGTGCAGGCCATGGAGCACGCCCTGAGCCAGGCCAAGCGGTTCGGCGGTCCGGTGATCGTGCATGCGATCACCCGCAAGGGCTTCGGCTACGACGCCGCCGAGCAGCACGAGGCCGACCAGTTCCACCAGTCCGGGCCGTTCGACGTGGACAGCGGAGAGCAGACGCCGAAAGGCCGGATCTGGACCGACGAGTTCGCCGACGAGATGGTGCACATCGGCGCCCGGCGCAAGGACGTCGTGGCGATCACGGCCGCGATGATGCACCCGGTGGGCCTGGACAAGTTCCAGGCCCGGTTCCCCGACCGCACCTTCGACGTCGGCATCGCCGAGCAGCACGCGGCCACCTCGGCCGCCGGCCTCGCGATGGGCGGGCTGCACCCGGTGGTGGCGATCTACGCGACCTTCCTCAACCGGGCCTTCGACCAGGTGCTGATGGACGTCGCCCTGCACCGCTGCGGGGTCACCTTCGTGCTCGACCGCGCGGGCGTCACCGGCGAGGACGGCGCCAGCCACAACGGCATGTGGGACATGTCGATCCTGCAGGTGGTTCCCGGGTTGCGCCTCGCTGCACCCCGCGACGGAACCCGGCTGCGCGAGCTGCTCAACGAGGCGGTCGACGTCGACGACGCACCGACCGTGGTGCGGTTCTCCAAGGGGCCGCCGCCCGAGGACATTCCCGCGATCGGCAAGGCCGGCGGCGCCGACGTACTCGCCCGCAACGGCACCAAGGACGTCCTGGTCGTAGCGGTCGGCTCGATGGCCGTGGTCGCCGTGGACGTGGCGGCCCGGCTGGTGGCCCAGGGGATCGGCGTGACCGTGGTCGACCCGCGCTGGGTGAAGCCCGTCGACCCCGCGATCGTGGCGCTCGCGCGCGAGCACCGGCTGGTGATCAGCGTCGAAGACAACGGGCGCACAGGCGGCTGTGGCGCCGTACTCCTGCAGACCCTCAACGATGCCGGGGTGACCACCCCCTTCCGACTGCACGGGATCCCCCAGGAGTTCCTGACCCACGCCAAGCGCGACGCGATCCTGGGCCGGATCGGGCTGACCTCACAGACCATTGCCCGCGGCATCGTGGAAGACCTCGTGCTCCAGCCCGAGGAGTCGCGCGACACCTCGGCCCGAAGTGTCGATGTCGAGCACCCGAGCTGAGGCGCACCCCCCGCTCCTCCGGTTGCGCATGGGGGTGGTGCTCGCAGTCGTGCTCGTGCTGTCGGCGGTCGGGTGCTCCGACTCTCCGAGCGGCTCGCAGCCGGGCGACGTAGAGACGAGGGCGGGCGAAGGGATTCCGATCCCGCCCGACCTCGATGCCGCGTTCACCGCGACCCTCGACCAGCGCGCCTCGAGCCTCCTGTCGGGCGACCGGGCCGGGTTCCTGACCGGCATCAAACGCAGCGACCGGGGGTTCGCGACGGCTCAACGGGGCTACTACGACAACCTGGCCCAACTGCCGTTGCAGGAGCTCTCCTACGACCTGGACCGGTCCAGCATGGTGCGCGCCGGCGACCAGTACTGGGTGGTCGTCGAGGTGACCCTGCAGCTCGAGGACTTCGACCCGTCACCGGTGCGCACCCGCGACCGGTTCCGGTTCGCGCCGGCGGACGACGAGCGGTACGTCGTCAGCTCGGTCACCGACACGAAGTGGGAGAAGGCGCACGACATCCAGCCGCAGCCGTGGGACATGGTGCCCATCGAGGCCCAAGTCCGGCCCGGGGTGCTGGGCATCTTCGACGAGTCGTCGCTCTCAGCGGCCGGCCCGATCATGGACTCGGTGGAGCAGGGCATCGACGACGTCTCGGCGACGGTGCCGTACGGCTGGTCGCGATCCGTCGTGGTCTACGCCTTGTCCGACATCGAGTTCCTGGCCACTCTCGACGACCTGCCCGGTGGCGACCCCGAGCACGTCGACGGGGTGGCGTTCCCGGTGATGGCGGGGAATCGCGGCGGCACTGTGGTGGCGACCAGGTTCGCGCTCCACCCCTCGATGCTCGACCAGCCTGGCACCGAGCGCGATCGGCTGGTGCGGCACGAGCTGGCCCACGTGGCGATCGGCGAACGCGACGACCGGGCTCCCGCATGGCTGAGCGAGGGGATCGCGGAGTGGGTCTCGGTGCAGCCGCTGGCGCCGGAGCTGCGTCGGCTCCCCGAGGAGGCGCTCGGCGCGGCCGAGGCGGGAGTACGCAGACTGCCCGCCGACGGGACGTTCAACAACGGCGAGTCCGCCGCGCACTACGGGCTCAGCTGGTGGGCGTGTGAGTACATCGTCGCCAGCTTCGGCGAAGACACCTTGTGGCAGCTGCTCGAGGAGTTCGACATGCCGCACGCCGATACGGATGCGGTGCTGGGGTCGCAGATCGGGCTCACCGGCCGGAAGGTGGCCCGGCGCGCGGCCACGATGATGATCAACGAGTACGACCCGGACTTCCTTGCGCCGGAGCCTCCGGAGTCTTCCCTGGAGACGCCGAGCGGCGAGCCCACGTAGCCGACCAATAGGTTGGTCCTGTGAGTTCCGAATCGCGCCTCGTCCACATCGTCGACGAGGTGCCTGCCCTCGACGACGCCGAGGCGCTGACCATGGTGCTGATGCTCGACGGTTTCCTCGACGCCGGCAGCGCGGCGGCGATCGCCTGCCGCCACCTCGTCGACGAGAACGCGGAGCCAGGCGGCTCGATCGTCGCCACCTTCGACGTCGACCAGCTGCACGACTACCGCGCGCGCCGTCCTCCGATGTCGTTCGTGCGCGACCACTACGAGGCCTACGACGCCCCGCGGCTCGTCGTCCGGCTGCTCCACGACGCCGGCGGCACGCCCTACCTCCTGCTGGCCGGACCGGAGCCGGACACCCGCTGGGAGGGCTTCGCCCGCGCCGTGCTCGAGGTGGTCGAGCGGTTCGGCGTCACTCGGGTGGTGGGCATGGGCTCGGTGCCGATGGCGGTGCCGCACACCCGGCCGATCGCGATCACGCACCACGCCAACCGGCCCGAGCTGCTCACCGGCGAGAGCCCGTGGCGCGGCGAGCTGCGGATCCCGAGCAGTGCCCAGGCGCTGCTCGAGGTGCGTCTCGGCGAGTGGGGTCACGACGCGCTCGGCTTCGTCGCGCACATCCCGCACTACCTGGCGCAGCTCGAGTACCCCAAGGCATCCGCGGCGCTGCTCGAGCAGGTCGAGCTGGCCGGTCGGCTCACGATCGACCTGGCGTCCCTGCGTGAGCAGGCCGAGGACCGCGAGCAGGAGATCGTCCGCTACCTCGCTGCCAACGAGGAGGTCGAGGAGGTGGTCCGGTCGCTGGAGCAGCAGTACGACTCGTTCCAGCGCGCCGAGGAGTCCGGCTCCAGCCTGCTCGCCGGAGACGAGCCGCTGCCCACGGGTGAGGAGATCGGTCAGCAGTTCGAGCAGTTCCTGGCCGGCCTCGAGGGCCCCGACGAGCAGCAAGGTCGATCATGAGCGACGTTGTGGACGACCTGGTCGGTCTCCTGGACCTCGAGTACCTCGACGTCGACCTGTTCCGCGGTCGTCAGCCCGACAGCGAGCGGCAGCGGGTCTACGGCGGCCAGGTGGCGGCCCAGGCCCTGGTGGCGGCCGTCCGGACCGTCGATCCGGAGTTCCACGTGCACTCGCTGCACTCGTACTTCCTGCTCCCCGGCGACTATGAGGTGCCGATCATCTACGACGTCGAGCGGGTCCGTGACGGACGCTCGTTCTCCACCCGCCGCGTCTCCGCGCGACAGCACGGCAAGGTCATCTACTACCAGACCGTCAGCTTCCAACGGCTCGAGCCGGGCCTCGAGCACCAGGAGCCGATGCCGGAGGTGGGCGGCCCCGAGGCCGGCGCCAGCCTGTTCGACCTGATGCGCGACCGCGGCGCCAAGGAAGCGGCCGGGCTCGGCAAGGAGTGGGCCGCCATGGACGTGCGGTTCCTGGGCAACACCCGGCACGGGCTCGAGAAGGATCCCGAGCACCCGTCGCAGGCACGGGTCTGGATCCGCATCGACGGCACGCTGAGCGACGACCCGATCGAGCACCTGGCGCTGTTCACCTACGCCAGTGACGTGAGCCTGCTCGGCGCCGCGCTGGCCGCACACGAAGCCGACCCGACCAACACCCAGATGGCCTCGCTGGACCACACGATCTGGTTCCACCGGCCCTTCCGGGCCGACGAGTGGTGGTTCTACGACCAGTGGTCGCCGTCGGCAAGTGGCGCTCGAGGTCTGTCACTCGGCCGGGTGTTCACCAGCGACGGCACCCTCGTCGCGACGGTCGCCCAGGAGGGCCTGATCAGACCCCGCAACCGCTGATCAGAGGGCGGTGGCGGCTCCTGCGAGGTGCGGTGCACCGCTCTTGGGGTTGCCGAGCGAGAACGCGAAGCCGTCGTTGGTCGGCGTGGAGCCGAAGGCCACCTTCCCGGGCAGGATGATCGGCTTCTTGAACGCGACGTCGACGCGGACGGCATCGGGCAGGCGGTTCTCGAGGGCCGCGATGCAGCGCGCCTTGCTCCACATGCCGTGGGCGATCTGGCGGGGGAAGCCGAGCGCCTTGGCGGTGAGCGGGTAGAGGTGGATCGGGTTGTGGTCGCCCGACACCGCCGCGTAGCGGCGGCCGAGGTCGGCGGCGAGGTTCCAGGTCGTACCGGTGGGCGGCGCGTCCGGGAACGTCGACCCGCTCGAGGCGGACTCGTCGCCCTTGCCACGGCGGAGGTACGTCGAGGTGCTCTCCCACACCAGGTCGTCGCCGGCCCGGACCTCGGTCACGAACCGGTAGATCGCACCCTTCGGGTGCGCATCGGACGGCCCGACGCGCGCCGAGACGTCGAGCGCTTCACCGACGGCGATCGAGCGGTGGCCGGTGATCGAGTTCTCGAGGTGCACGGTGCCGATCGCCGGGGCAGGGAAGGCGGAGTCGGTCATGATCGCCATGTGCAGCGGGAACGCGAGCATGTGCGGGTAGGGGAGTGGGACGGTGTCCTTGGTCGGGAACCCGCACACCGCGGAGTACGCATCCACGTGGGCGCGCTCGACCGTGACGGTGGGCCGGTCCTTGCTCAGCCCGGTGAAGCCGCTGGCCGGCGCCTTCTTGACGCCGGGCAGCTGGTTGACGCCCGGGACCGACGGGAGCGCCGCCTTGACCAGCAGGGGAAGGCCGGCCATGTCAGGCTCCCAGCATCATCTGGCCGCACACCCGGACGACGTTGCCGTTGACGGCGCGGGACCCGGGGTTGGCGTACCAGGCGATGGTCTCGGCGACATCGATCGGGAGACCGCCCTGGGCCATCGCGTTGAGCCGCTGGCCGACCTCGCGGGTGGCGAACGGCACGGCGGCGGTCATCTGGGTGACGATGAAGCCGGGCGCGACGGCGTTGACCGTGATGTCGTTCTTGAGGTCGTCGGCGAGCGAGTCGACGAACCCGATGACGCCTGCCTTCGAGGCGGCGTAGTTGGTCTGGCCGACGTTGCCGGCGATGCCCGCGATGCTGGCCACGCCCACGATCGAGCCGCCCTTGTTGATGACGCCCTGATCGAGCAGCTCGCGGGTGATCTTCTCCGGCGCGGTCAGGTTGACCGCGATCACCGAGTCCCAGCGGTCCTCGGCCATGTTGGCGAGCTTCTTGTCGCGCGTGATGCCGGCGTTGTGGACGACGACGTCGACGCCGCCGTGCTTCTCGGTCAGGTGGTGGGCGATGCGCTGCGGCGCGTCCTTGCCGGTGATGTCGAGGGTGATCCAGTCACCGTCGAGCTCCTTCATCAGGGCCTGGAGCTCGCTGGCGGCCTGGGGTACGTCGACGCCGACGACGGTGGCGCCGTCGCGGTGGAGCACCCGGGCGATCTGCTCGCCGATGCCGCGGCTCGCGCCGGTAACCAGCGCGATCTTTCCGGTGAGCGGCTTGTTCCAGTCGGTGACTTCGGACGCCTTCGTGGTGTGGTGCGCGCCGATCCGGACCACCTGGCCGGAGACGTACGCCGACTTGGGGGAGAGCAGGAAGGCGAGTGTGCTGGTGACCGAGGCCTCGGCACCTTCGCCGACGTAGACGAGCTGGACGGTGCTGCCGCGGCCGATCTCCTTGCCGAGGCTGCGGGTGAAGCCTTCGAGCGCGCGCTGGGCAACGCGCTCGGCGCCCTTGACCTGCTCCGGCGGCGTGCCGATGACGACCACTCGGGCGCAGCTGCCCACGCTGCGCATCACGGGGGTGAAGAAGTCGCGAAGGGCGACCAGGTCGGCGGAGGTCTTCAGGCCGGTCGCGTCGAAGACCAGGCCCTTGTAGGTCGTCCCCTCCTCCTGCGTGCCCTGCGAGGCGATGCCGAGCAGGTCGAGCAGCCCTGGCAGCGACTCCGCCAGCCGGCCGCGGCCGCCGACCAGGACGGTGCCGTCGACGAGCGGTGCGCCCTCGACGTACCGCTCCAGCCTCGTGGGGCTCGGCAGCCCGAGGTTCTTGACCAGCAGCTTGCCGATCGGCGTCGTGGTGAAGCCCTGGTAGCGGTCACTCATGGGGGTGCGGTCCTCCGGGAGGGGTCGAGGGGGTGCGTGACACGAACCTGCCACGCTCAGCCATGTAACTCCATGTGTAACTCGGAGTCCACATTTCGTGACCTGCCCCTCATTGTCTTCTCTCGCGAGCATCGCCCAGGGAGGATGGGCGTATGAACCCCAAGACCCGTCGCGTGGCCGTGATCGGCGGCAACCGGATCCCGTTCGCCCGCTCCAACACCGTCTACGCGGAGGCGTCCAACCAGGACATGCTCACCGCGGCCATCGACGGCCTGGTGACCCGGTTCGGCCTCGAGGGTGAGCGCCTCGGCGAGGTCGTCGCCGGCGCCGTGCTCAAGCACTCCCGCGACTTCAACCTGACCCGCGAGTCGGTGCTCGGGTCCAAGCTCTCCCCGGAGACCCCGGCGACCGATATCCAGCAGGCCTGCGGTACCGGCCTGCAGGCCGCGATCCAGGTCGCCAACAAGATCGCTCTCGGCCAGATCGAGGTCGGCATCGCCGGCGGCACTGACACCACCTCCGACGCCCCGGTCGCAATCAGCGACAAGCTGCGCAAGAAGCTGGTCAAGGTCAACGCCGCCCGCGACACCAAGGGCCGGCTGGCCGCGCTCGGCCAGATCCGTCCCGGAGACATCGGCCTGGAGATCCCCCAGAACGGCGAGCCGCGCACCGGCCTCTCCATGGGCGACCACGCCGCGCTGACCGCGCTCGAGTGGCAGGTCGGCCGCGAGGAGCAGGACGAACTCGCTGCCGCTTCGCACCAGCACCTGGCCGCGGCGTACGACGCCGGGTTCCTCGACGACCAGATCACGCCGTTCCGCGGTGTGGAGCGCGACTCCAACCTGCGCGGCGACTCGACCGCGGAGAAGCTCGCCAAGCTCAAGCCGGTGTTCGGCAAGGGCGAGGCGGCCACGATGACGGCCGGTAACTCGACGCCGCTGACCGACGGCGCCTCCGTGGTGCTGCTCGCCTCGGAGGAGTGGGCCAAGGAGCGAGGGCTGCCCGTGCTGGCCTACATCACGGCGTACGAGACCGCTGCCGTCGACTACGTGCACGGTGGCGAGGGGCTGCTGATGGCGCCGGCGTACGCGATGGCGCGGATGCTGCAGCGCGAGGGCCTGACCCTTCAGGACTTCGACTTCTACGAGATCCACGAGGCCTTCGCCTCGCAGGTGCTGGCCACGCTCAAGGCGTGGGAGGACCCGGTGTTCTGCAAGGAGCGCCTCGGCCTCGATGCGCCGCTGGGCTCGATCGACCGGTCGAAGCTCAACGTCAACGGCTCCTCGCTGGCGGCGGGGCACCCGTTCGCCGCAACCGGCGGCCGGATCGTCAACACCCTGGCCAAGCTGCTCGCCGAGAAGGGCTCGGGCAAGGGCGTGATCTCGATCTGCGCCGCGGGCGGCCAGGGCGTGACCGCGATTCTCGAGCGGCCGTAACTTCGTTGGTCGCGTATCGAGACCACCTTGCGCCGGTGGTCTCGATGCGCGCTTGCTCCTTCGTCGCTCGCGCTACTCGACCAGCGTCAGCGACTCATCACGGCGAGAGCCGACGTGACGAGATAGTCCCGCACCTGTTGCGGGGAGATCTCGCCGACCGTCGGCACGCCCGGAGAAGCCTCCGTCACCAGGATGCCGACCCGGGCGAGCTGGATCGCGCCCAGCCCGCTGGCGTACATCGTGTTGGCGAGCAGCGTCGGGTCGGCCGGGGTGACGAAGTCGCCGGACTCGACCCCTGACTCGATTGCCGCTGACAGGACACTCAGGCACGACGAGATGCCGCGGCCGAGCCGGAACAGCGCGCTCTCGGAGATCTCGTCGAGAAGCTCCTCGCCGGGCACCCGCATCAGCGACTGCGCGCAGTCGACGAACGCGGGGTGGGCGACGCCGTAGTCGACGAACGCGCCGACGATCGCGCCAAGCCGGGCGCGCGCGTCCTTCTCCTTCTCGGCGGCCGTAGCGAGGGCCTCGCGCAACTCGCCGAGGTAGCCCTCGAGGGTGAGCGCAAACAGCTCTTCCTTGCCGCTGAAGTGCCGGTAGACGATCGCTCGGTTGATCCCGACCGCGCGGGCGATGTCCTCGATCTGCGCCTCGCGCACCCCGCGCTGGTCGAACAGCTCTCGGGTGGCCGCGATGATCTCCGCCTCACGCTTACGTCGGCGCGCGGCCGCGGCCTTCCGCCGGCCGTCGCTCTCGGGGGCCCTGGTCGCCATGACAGCAGGGTACGCATGTTGCAACTCGGAGTTGCACGACTGTGACAGGATCGTCAGATGCAGATCGACGTGATGCTGTGCGACTACGCGCAGGTTTCCGGAGACAAGCTGTTCATCAGCGGCGCGAACATCGACAGGATGGGCTTCCCGGCCGGCGCTCCGGCGCCGTACCTCGTGACGTTCGCGGCAGCGGGCGTTGTCCGCGTGCCCTGGACCGAGACGAACGTCGAGCACACCTTGAGCTTCAAGCTGCAGACGCAGGATGGGGGAAATCCACAGTTGCCCGAAGGTTCGGGCATCGGGCCGGACGGCATCGGAGGTGAGATGAAGTTCAGCGTCGGGCGTCCGCCAACGATGACCCACGGTGACGAGCAGCAGGTTCCGTTCGCCTTCGTTTTCCAGGGACTCCCGCTGATGGTCATCGGTCGCTATGTCCTGGCTTTCGCATTGGATGGCGCCGGTGCCCGCAATCTGTCGTTCACCCTCGAGCATCAGTGACGTGCTCCTCCAAGGTCATCTGACGCGGTAGCGCAGGTGGGTGACGTCGCGGCCATCGAGCGCCGCGCCGCTCGGACGTCGGCAGCAGCAGCGGCGATGTCGGTGTAGAACGTGGTCCCGGCCGCAGGCGGTTCGCCGGCGCCGAGATCCTGGCCCTTCCGATCGTCGGGGCCGGAGACGAACCCGTCCAGGGACATGGACTTGGACTTGGACAGCCTGACCGGTGAGGGAGCTGTGTCAGGTCGACCTATCCGCAGGAGCGGACACATGGGTCGGTGCTCGGCTCTACGCTCACCGTCGTGAGCAACGTGCACCAGCTGTCCCGGGCCGATGCCCGGCGGATCGCCGTGCGGGCGCAGTTGTTGCAGACAGAGCGACCGACGGACCTGATGGGCCTGGTCCGGCACCTGACCGTGCTGCAGGTCGAGCCCACCGCCGCAGTCGCGCCCAGCGCCCAGGTCGTTGCGTGGAGCCGGCTGGGATCGGCGTTCGATCGTGAGGATCTGGACGCCGCGATGGCGACCGGCGCGCTGGTGGAGCTGCACAGCATGCTGCGCCCGGCCGCAGACATCGCGCTGTTCCGCGCCGAGATGGCGGCGTGGCCGGGGCCGGGACAGCTGAAGGACTGGCAGGAGGGCCGCCGCGACTGGCTGGAGGCCAACGACGACTGCCGTCGCGACATCCTCGGAAAGCTTTACGACGAGGGCCCGTTGCCCTCGCGCGAATTGCCCGACACGACGCTGCTCCCCTGGGAGTCGAGCGGCTGGAACAACGACCGCAGCCGCAGGATGCTGCTCGACCTGCTGGTCCAGCGCGGCGAGGTGGCGTCCGCTGGCTACGAGGGCCGGGAGCGGCTGTGGGACCTGGCCGAGCGGGTCTACCCGGACGACCCCGTCGTACCGCTCGAGGAAGCGCTGCACCTCCGGGCGACCCGCCGGCTCGCGGCCCTCGGGGTTGCCCGCGCCCGCAGCACTGAGGTGCCGGGCGAGCCCAACCATGTCGGCGAGGTCGGCGAGCCAGCGGTCGTCGAGGGCGTCCGCGGTACGTGGCGGGTCGATCCCACCTACCTGGATGAGCCCCTCGACGGCCGGGCGGCGTTGCTCTCTCCGCTCGACCGGCTCGTGATGGACCGCAAGCGGATGGCCGAGCTCTTCGAGTTCGACTACCAGTTGGAGATGTACAAGCCCGCCGCCAAGCGTCGCTGGGGCTACTGGGCGCTCCCGATCCTGGTCAACGACCGGCTGGTCGGGAAGCTCGACACCACCGCGGACCGCGTGGCCGGCGTGCTGCGGGTCGACGCCGTGCACGAGGACGAGCCGTTCGACCCGGCGACCCGGGCCGCGATCGATGCCCAGATCGAGGACCTAGCGGTCTGGCTGGACCTGGAGCTCGAGCGCTGAACGCCTGCCCGGCGAGCTCTGCCGTCCGGTGTCAGTTGCCGAGGGAGCGACCGTCTCGATCGCTGGAGCCCGTCGAAGGCGATCTCCACGACCTGCTCGGGCCGGACCTGCACGAGGTATGCCGACCCGTCGACGGGTGAGGTCGCCAGCTCGGTGAACCGCTTCAGCTCGATCTGGAACTCCGGTTCATCGGCGCTGAGTAGATGGCTCAAGCACGCACCGGAAAGGGTCTCGTCTTCGCGTTTGTTGGATCGATCGTTCATTCGCCGGCTTTGAACGAACGATCCAACAACCGGATCGTGTCCATTGTGTCGCCTTCGTCGGCGGTCTTGTCGTCGCGGTAGCGCACGACTCGCGCGAATCGCAGCGCCAGCCCGCCGGGATATCGGGTCGATCTCTGGAGCCCGTCGAAGGCAATCTCCACGACCTGCTCGGGCCGGACCTGCACGAGGTATGCCGACCCGTCGGCGGGTGAAGTCGCCAGCTCGGTGAACCGCTCGGTCTGCCACTGGAGCATCTCGTCGGTCATTCCTTTGAACGTCTTGCCGAGCATGACGAACCCGCCGTCGGGGTCGCGAGCGCCGAGGTGGATGTTGGAGAGCCAGCCCTTCCGCCGCCCGGAGCCCCACTCGACCGCCAGCACGACCAGGTCGAGGGTGTGCACCGGCTTCACCTTGACCCACGAAGACCCGCGACGTCCGGCGGCGTAGGGCGACCCGGGATCCTTCACCACAACGCCTTCGTGTCCGGCGCCAAGCACGGATTCGACGAAGGTCTCGGCGGCAGCTGCGTCGGCCGTCACCAGGCGACGGGTTCGATGCGCCTCGGGCACCAACGCGTCCAGGGCCGCCAGCCGCTCGCTCACCGGCCGTTCCAGCAGATCGTCGCCGTCGAGGTACAGCAGGTCGAAGAAGTACGGCGTCACGTGCACCCCGGCCGCCATCGCGGTCCGTGACGAGGTCTCTTGGAATGGCCGAGGCCGGCCCTCCTCGTCCAGCGCCAACGCCTCGCCGTCCAGCACGAACGACGTCGCCGGCAGCGCCCGAGCCACCTCGACCACCTCCGGCAACCGGGCGGTGATGTCTTCGAGGGTCCGGGTGGCGATCAGCACCTGGTCGTCCCGGCGATGTACCTGGATCCGAATCCCGTCGAGCTTGGTGTCGATGGCGACCTCGCCGTCGGCGACGGCCTTCGCCATCCCCTCCGCGATCGAGGGTGCCGACGACGCGAGCATCGGCAGCACCGGCCGACCGACCTCGAGCCGGAACTCGGCCAGTGCATCCTCGCCACCCTCGAACGCAGCCCGCACCGTCGCGACAGTCGAGCCGGTCAGCATCGCGGCCCGGCGCACGGCGGCCAGCGGCACCCCGGCGGCCGCCGCGACGCCTTCCTGCACCAGTGCGTCGAGCGCGCCCTGGCGCACCTCGCCGGTGACGACGCCGCGCAGCCAGGTCTGTTCTTCCAATGTGGCGCGGCCGAAGAGCTCGGCCACCGCGGTCGATCGCGCGGCCTGCGAACCGGCGCCGGCGAGCGCCGCGATCGCGTCGAACTCGGCGTGCACCTCCATCACCTCGAGCGTCGGGGAGTTGGCAGGATCAGGCAGGGATTGAAGCCCGCGCCAGCCCAGACCGGTGCGGCGCTGCCGCAGCCGACCGCCGAGGTAGGACGTCACGACCTCCAGCTCGCCGGCAGAGGTTCGCTCCAGCACCTCCGCGATCGCCGCCGTCTTCGCCTTGCGGGATCGGGTGGCCGCGACCGCGGCCGAGGTGGCGACCAGGTCCGCGAGCAGCATGTGGCCATTGTGTCGGGACCCGCCGACAGCCGACCCTTGACGGCCGAGGAGAACACGTTCTAAATTGGACAGGTGTCCAGTCAGGTGTCCACTTCGCCGCGCCGGGGCCTGAACCCGAGGCAGGCGGAGACCGTCGCCAAGGTGCTGGACGCGGCGGAGCAGGAGCTCGCCGCGGTCGGTCCGGAGGGCCTCACGATCCGCACGGTCGCGGGCCGGGCCGGCGTCTCGTCGGCGACGGCATACACCTACTTCAGCTCGCGCAACCACCTGTTCGCCGAGCTGTTCCACCGCAAGGTGCTGCTCGAGCACCCGGTCGAGATCGCCGGCAGTGAGCCGCTCGAGCGAGTCGCCTGCGTGACCCGCCACCTCGCGACCGTGCTGGGCAGTCGACCCCACCTGGCCGCGGCCGCCAACCACGCGCTGCTCGGCGTCGACCCGGATGTCGAGCGGCTCCGCGTGGTGATCGGCGGCGAGCTGGTGAGCCGGTTCCAGCAGGCGCTCGGCGACGACGCGGACCCGGACGTGCTGGACGCACTCACCCTCGCGCTCACCGGCGCCCTCCTGCAGACCGGCATGGGCCTGATCTCCTACGACAACCTCGCCGACCGCCTCGACGCGGTGACGGCCACGATCCTCAGGGGCAACGCATGACGATCACCGATCACGCGCCGATCGCCTTCGACCCCTACGACTACGCGTTCCAGGAGGACCCCTACCCCGTCTACGCGCGGCTCCGCGAGCAGGAGCCGCTGCACTACAACGAGCAGCACGACCTCTGGGTGCTTTCCCGATACGACGACATCCAGCACGCGCTGCGCACCGAGGGCACCTACTCCAACCGGATGGGCGTGACCATCGACCGCTCGGCGTGGAACAAGGACGCTCACAAGGTGATGTCGTTCCTCGCGCTCGACCCTCCTGATCACATCCGGATCCGATCGCTCGTGGCGCGGGCGTTCACGCCGAGACGGGTCCGCGAGCTCGGGCCGCGGATCCAGGAGCTCATCGAGCTCTACCTCGACCCGGCGTTGGAGAGCGGAAGCTTCGACTGGATCAAGGACTTCGCCGGCCGACTGCCCATGGACGTCATCTCCGAGATGATGGGCGTGCCCCAGGCCGACCGTGACGAGGTACGCCGCCTCGCCGACCTCCTGGTGCACCGCGAGGAGGGCGTCACCGACGTCACCGCCGCCGGGATGGAGGCTGCCGGCAAGCTGTTCGCCTACTACGCCGAGATGCTCGCCGAGCGCCGGCGTACGCCCACCGAAGACCTCACCAGCGCGCTCCTCGCCGCCCGCATGGAAAATGGACACAGTGACGACGACAAGCTGACGGACGAGGAGATCATCGCGTTCCTGTTCCTGATGGTCGTCGCCGGCAACGAGACCACGACCAAGCTCCTCGGCCACGCCGTGTTCCACCTGACCCGGAATCCCGACCAGGAGCGGGCGGTGTTCGACGAGGAGTTCCCGGTCGAGGCCTGGGTCGAGGAGACGCTGCGCTTCGACCCGTCCACCCAGATGATCGCGCGGCTGCTCGTGCAGGACGTCGAGCTGCACGGTCGCGTTGCGCCGGCCGGCTCGAAGGCCGTCGTGCTGGTCGGCTCGGCCAACCGCGACCCCCGGATGTTCAGCCGGCCCGACGTGTTCGACATCCACCGCGACAAGGAGGAGCTGGCCAAGTCGCTGAGCTTCGGCGGCGGCCGGCACTTCTGTCTCGGCGCCAACCTGGCCCGGCTGGAGTCGCAGATAGCGCTGCGCGAGCTGGTCAAGCGGGTCCGCAGGATCCACGTCGACCACGACGGCTCGAAGCGGGTGCACTCCGTCAACGTCCGCGGGTTCTCCTCGGTGCCGATGAGGGTGGAGGTGCGCTGACGTGGCCAAGTACGAGCAGCCCGCGCGCCGCCCGGCCGTCGTCACCGGTGCCAGCTCCGGCATCGGCGCCGCGACGGCGCTCTCCCTCGCGACCAAAGGGCACCCCGTCGCCCTCGGCGCCCGGCGCGTCGACCGACTCGAGGAGCTCGCTGAGCAGATTCGAGCCGACGGTGGTGAAGCAGTCGCCGTACCTCTCGACCTCACCGACGGCGACTCCGTGACGGCGTTCGCCAAGGACGTCACCGAGCAGCTCGGTGACATCGAGGTGGTGGTCTCCAACGCGGGGTCCGTGCACCCCGGCACGATCATCGAGGTCGACCCGGAGCGCTTCACCCGTGAGCTGGATCTCACCGTCGTCGGCGCCCACCGCCTGGTCCGGGCGTTCGTGCCCGGGATGGTCGAACGGCAGCGAGGCGACGTCGTGTTCGTCTCGTCCGACACGGCGGTGCAGCCCCGGCCATTTATGGCGGCGTACTCCGCCGGCAAGTGGGGCCTGGAGGGCATGGCGACGTCGTTGCAGATGGAGCTCGAGGGCACCGGTGTCCGGGCCAGCATCGTCCGCCCCGGCCCGACCTGGAGCGAGATGGGATCGGACTGGGACGCGGACGAGGGGGCGTTCGTGCTCAACCAGTGGATCCGCTTCGGCCTGGCTCGGCACCCGCACTTCATGAAGCCCACCGCGATCGCCGAGGCGATCGCGACGATCATCAGCGCGCCACGCGGCGTGCACCTCAACCTGGTCGAGGTCGGCCCCGAAGCCCCCGTGGAGGAACGATGACGGCGATCCCCGAGGTCTCCTACGCCATCCCGGACGACGGCCACGGTCACCTGGCCGAGATGCGCGTCGACCCGATCGGCCTCTTCGAGCGGGTCCGGGCCGAGTGCGGAGACATCGGCCGGTTCCGGCTGGCCGACCGCGACGTGGTCATGGTCTCCGGGGCCGATGCCAACGAACAGTTCTTCCGAGCACCCGACTCGACGCTCGACCAGGCCGCGGCGTACCCCTTCATGACGCCGATCTTCGGCAAGGGCGTGGTGTTCGACGCCTCGCCCGAGGAGCGTCAGCAGATGCTCAAGAACCAGGCGCTCCGGGGCGACATGATGCGCGGGCACGCCGCGACGATCGAGGCGGAGATCCGCCGGATGGTCGCCGACTGGGGCGACGCCAACAATGAATGGCGAGAGATCGACATCTTGGACTTCTTCGCGGAGCTGACGATCTACACGACGTCGTCCTGCCTGATCGGCAAGCCGTTCCGGGAGGAGCTCGACTCCTCCTTCGCGCACTACTACCACGAGCTCGAGCGCGGCACCGACGCGATCGCGTATGTCGACCCGTACGCCGATATCGAGAGCTTCCGGCTCCGGGACGCGGCCCGCGAGAAGCTGGTCGAGCTGGTGCAGGGGATCATCGACAAGCGCAAGGCTCGCGGCACCGTTCCCAAGGAGGAGCGCGACCTGCTCGACGTGCTCATCTCGATCGACATGAGCGCCGACTACATCACCGGCATCTTCATCTCGATGATGTTCGCCGGCCACCACACCTCGTCCGGCACCGCGTCGTGGGCCCTGATCGAACTGATGCGGCACCCCGAGACGATGCAGGCCGTGGTGGCCGAGCTCGACGAGCTGTACGCCGACGGCTCCGAGGTTTCCTTCCAGGCGCTGCGGTCGATCCCGGTGCTCGAGTCGGCACTGAAGGAGACGCTGCGGCTGCACCCGCCGCTGATCATCCTGATGCGAGTGGTGCAGGAGGAGATCGAGCTGGCCGGGCACGCGATCCCGCCCGGCACCGTCGTTGCTGCCTCACCGCGGGTCTCGAACCGGATCGCCGAGGATTTCCCGGAGCCGGAGGCCTTCGACCCCTCGCGCTACCTCGACCCGCGCCAGGAGGACCTCCAGAACCGCTGGACCTGGATCCCGTTCGGCGCCGGCAAGCACCGCTGCGTCGGCAACGCGTTCGCGATGATGCAGATGAAGGCGATCTTCTCGGTGATCCTGCGCGACTACGAGTTCGAGATGACCCAGCCGTCGGAGACCTACCGCGACGACTGCTCCAAGATGGTGATCCAGCTCGAGAAGCCGTGCCGGGTCCGCTACCGGAGGCGGACGACGTGACCGTCGACGTCGAGCGCAAGGTCACCTACTGCCGCATCTGCGAACCGTTGTGCGGGCTCGTCGCCACGGTCGAAGACGGGCGCCTGGTCTCGCCGCGCACCGACCGGGAGCACCCGCTCTCCCAAGGCTTTGCGTGCCCGAAAGTCTGCCTGGAGGTCGTCACGTGAAGGTGGCTGCCGATCTGGGCCTGTGCCAGGGCCACCAGATGTGCCAGGGCGAGGCGCCCGACGTCTTCGGCTTCGACGAGGCGACCGACCAGGTGGTCGTCCTGCAGCAGCATCCCGACGAATCGTTGCGCGACCAGGTGCGCGCCGCCGTGCAGTACTGCCCGGCCATGGCCCTTGCGATGGAGGACTGAGAGAAGTGACTGACCTGACTCGTGTCGAGATCGAGGAGTTCTGGGAGACCTGGCTGGAGGTCAACCGGGAGGCCGAGCGCGTGCGCGACTGGAAGATCATGGCCGACTGGTACGCCGAGGACGCGACCTACGGCTGGATGTACACCCCCGACGAGCACTTCATGGCGATGGGCCGCGAGGAGATCCGCGAGCTCGCCATCGGCCAGGAGATGGAAGGCCTCGACGGCTGGCACTACGACTACCAGGCGACGCTGATCGACGAGAAGACCCGGATGATCGTGGGCTTCTGGAAGCAGCGGTCCGGCATCACCGACGACGCGACCGGCGAGGAGTACGAGATCCTCGGCATCGGCGGTTCGTGGTTCGGGGTGGAGCGACAGGCCGATGGTGAGCTGAAGTTCGCCTGGCAGCGGGACTGGTTCGACCTCGGCTCGACCGCGCACACGTTCCTCGCGCTCGCCGCGTCCGGAAAGGCGCCGCAGCCGCTGCTGGACCGGATGGCCGTCGACGGCAGGTCGCAGCCGGGGCACTACCGGCTCAAGGACATTCCCTCGCCCGTCTGGCCGCCGCCGGTGGAGCGCGGCGACTACATCACCCAGGAGTCCACCCGATGACGGCATCCCTCCCTCCGGCGCCCCAGCTGCTGATCGACGGCAAGCTCACCGGCGCGAGCGACGGGACGACGTACCCGATCCTCAACCCGGCTACCGGGGCTGAGATCGGGAACGCGCCGGACGCCACTGCCGAGGACGTCGACCGGGCGATCGGCGCCGCCCGCCGGGCTTTCGACGAGACCGAGTGGTCGACCGACCTCGCCCTTCGGGTCCGCTGCCTGCGCCAGCTGCACGAGGCCCTGGTCGAGCACGGCGACTCGATGCGCGCGCTGACCACCGCGGAGGCCGGCGCGCCGGCCTTCCTCACCGCCGGCCCGCAGTACGACGTCCCGGTCGAGGGCCTCGCGTGGGCGATCGACCTGGCCGAGCGCTACGACTGGGAGCAGGACCTCGGCGTCGCGGAGCCGATGGGGATCCCGACCCGGCGCACGATCCGCCGGGAGGCGGTCGGGGTGGTCGCGGCGATCACGCCGTGGAACTTCCCCAACCAGATCAACCTGTCCAAGATCGGGCCGGCGCTGGCCGCCGGCAACACCGTGGTGCTGAAGGCCGCTCCCGACACGCCCTGGGTAGCGTGTGAGCTCGGCCGGCTGGCCGCGGAGCACACCGATCTCCCGCCAGGCGTGCTGAACGTGGTCACCCCGAGCAGCAATGCCGTGGCAGGTGTACTCACGACCGACCCGCGAGTGGACCTCGTGTCGTTCACCGGTTCCACCGCCACGGGTAGGGCGATCATGGCCGCGGCCGCTCCGAGCCTGAAGCGGGTCTTCCTCGAGCTCGGCGGCAAGTCGGCGGCGGTCGTCCTCGACGACGCCGACCTGGCCGCCGCCGTGGGCACAGCGGCCTTCAGCGTGTGCATCCACGCGGGTCAGGGCTGTGCGCTGACCACCCGCCTCGTTGTTCCGCGCGAGCGGTACGACGAGGCCGTGCAGATCGCCGCCGCGACGATGGAGTCGATCGGCACCGGCGACCCGACCGACCCCGGCACCATCTGCGGTCCGGTCGTCTCGCGGACCCAACGGGATCGGGTCGAGGCCTACCTGAAGCTGGCCGAGGAGGAGGGCGCCACGTTCGCCACCGGCGGCGGCGTCGACGACTCGCGGGACCATGGCTTCTGGATCCGGCCCACCGTGATCGCCGGCCTCGACAACGGCAGCCGACTGGCGCAGGAGGAGATCTTCGGCCCGGTGCTCGTGGTGATCCCGCACGACGGCGACGACGACGCGGTGCGGATAGCGAACGACTCGGCGTACGGGCTCTCCGGCTCGGTCGACTCAGGTGACCTGGAGCGGGCCAAGTCGGTCGCCGCTCGGATTCGCACCGGCACCCTGGCCGTCAACGGCGGGGTCTGGTTCAGCGCCGACGCACCCTTCGGCGGCTACAAGCAATCCGGCATCGGCCGGGAGATGGGCGTGGCGGGCTTCGAGGAGTACCTCGAGACCAAGCTCGTCGCGGAACCGGCCGCACCGGTGGTCGAGCAGCGAGCGCCAGCGAGTGTCGTCGAGACCCCGGAAGGCAAGGCAGGACAATGAGGTTCGAGAACAAGGTCGTCGTCGTCACCGGCGCGGCACAGGGCATCGGCGAGGTCTATGCGCGGGCGCTGGCCGCCGAGGGCGCCGGCGTCGTGGTCGCCGACCTCAACGAGGCCGACGGCGAGAAGGTCGCGGCAGCGATCAACGAGACCGGCGGGCGCGCGATCTTCGTACGCACCGATGTCTCGTCCGCGGAATCGGCCGACGCGATGGTCGCGCGGACCGTGGAGGAGTTCGGGGGCATCGACCTGCTGGTCAACAACGCGGCGATCTACGGGGACATGCAGTTCGATCTGTTGGTCAGCGTCGACTGGGACTACTACAAGAAGTTCATGTCGGTGAACATGGACGGCGCGCTGGTGATGACCCGCGCCTGCTACCCACTCATGCAGGCGAGAGGTGGCGGGGCGATCGTCAACCAGAGCTCGACCGCGGCGTACCTCTACTCCGGTTTCTACGGCCTGGCCAAGGTCGCGACCAACGGCCTCACCCAGCAGCTGGCCCACGAGCTCGGCGGCATGGGTATCCGGGTCAACGCGATCGCGCCCGGGCCGACCGACACTCAGGCCACCCGCACCCAGGCCGGCGACGCGGCCAAGGACATCGTCAAGACCCTCGCGATCAAGCGGATGGGGCAGCCGGAGGACATGGTCGGCGCCTGCCTGTTCCTGCTCTCCGATGACGCCGCGTGGGTCACCGGCCAGATCCTGGCCGTCGACGGCGGGCAGGTCTTCCGATCGTGACTCGCGTCGGGTTCGTCGGCCTCGGCAACATCGGCAAGCCGATGGCGCTCCGACTGGCGGCTGCGGACGGCATCGAGCTGGCGGTGTACGACGTCGCATCGGAGCCCGTTGCCGAGCTGGAGGCCGCCGGCGCGACGGTTGCCAGCAGCGTCGGCGAGCTCGCTGGCGGCCTCGACGTGATGTGTGTGATGGTGCGAGACGACGACCAGGTGCGCGAGGTGCTGGGCGAGATCCTGGGCGCGGCGCGCGAAGGGCTCACGGTGGTGGTGCACTCCACGGTCGCGCCGCCCACGCCGGCAGAGCTCGAGGACCAGGCCGTCCGGCACGGGCTGCTGCTCGTCGACGCACCGGTCAGCGGGGGACCGATGGGTGCCGCCGACGGCACCCTCGCGATCATGGTCGGCGGCAGCGAGGCGGCGTACGCCGCTGCCCTTCCGGCGCTCGAGGCGATGGGCTCCCGCGTCGTACGCGCCGGGTCGATCGGTGCGGGCACGAAGATGAAGCTGGCCCGCAACCTCATGCACTTCGTGTCGTTCACCGCGGCCACCGAGGCACAGCGGCTGGCCGAGGCGGCTGGTCTCGACCTGGTCGAGCTCGGCCACATCGTGCGGCATACCGACGCGATCACTGGCGGCCCAGGCGCGATCATGCACCGCGAGACGACGGCACCGTTGGCGGAGGATGACTTCTGGCACGGCGTGTTCAGCCACGTGACGGCGCTGGGGGAGAAGGACCTGTCGTTCGCGATCGACCTGGCCGCGACACTGGAGGTCGACGTACCGCTCGCGCAGCTCGCGCGCGAGAACCTGGCGAAGGGACTGGGAGTCTGATGGGCAAGTTCGACGATCTTCCCGAGGAGCGACGACGCGGGCTGGAGAAGATGGAGCAGGTCTACGGCTTCGAGATGTCCGACGGTGCCGGCGACTTCTTCCGCTACACCGTCGATCACCTCTTCGGTGACATCTGGCAGCGCCCGGGGCTCTCCGACCGTGACCGGCGGCTGCTGCTGATCGGGCTGCTGGCCGGGACAGGCGCGCACGACGTGCTCGGCATCCAGATCCCGGCCGCCCACGCCTCGGGCGAGCTCGACGACGACGCGCTGCGCGAGATCGTCATCCTCCTGTGCCACTACGCCGGCTGGTCGGTCGGCGCCCGGCTCAACTCGCTGGTCGAGGAGACCATCGGCAAGGCCGCCGGTGGCCGCTAGCTTCGCGGAGCTGCCGGCCGGCACGCCCTCACTGATGTCGGCACGTCCCGCCCCCGACTACGCGGCGCTGGGCTTCGCAGAGACCGAGTACGTCGTCACTGGCACCGCGACGTCCCAGACCGGAGAGACGGCGGACTTCGCGACCCGGGTGGTGCTGCGCCGGCCGAGCGACCCTGCCCGGTTCAGCGGCACCCTCCTAGCGGAGTGGTTCAACGTCAGCAGCGGACAGGACGCGGCACCCGACTGGTCCTACCTCGAGACGGAGATCCTGCGACGTGGCCACGCCTGGGTCGGCGTTTCCGCGCAGTACGTCGGCGTCGAGGGTGGCGGCGGCTCCGTGGACACCGGGCTGGGAAACCCCGGGCTCAAGGGCAACGACCCGGAGCGCTACGGGGACCTGCATCACCCGGGCGACGCCTTCATGTTCGACATCTTCAGGCAGGCGGTGGCCGACCTCGACCTCACTGCCGACGTCCGGCTGGCGATCGGTGAGTCCCAGTCGGCGGTGGCGCTCACGACGTACGTCAACACGGTCCATCCGGCTGCTCCGCTCTTCGACGGGTTCCTGATCCACAGCCGCGGGGGACCGGCGGCGCCACTCGGCGAGCCGGGCGAGGGCCTCGACATGAACGAGGTGCTGCGCGGGGAGCCGGTGACCATCCGCGACGACGTGGGCGTGCCGGTGCTGGTGGTGGTGACCGAGGGCGACCTGTTCGACCGGATCGGCTTCCTGCCGGCTCGACAGCCCGACACCGACACGTTCCGGCTGTGGGAGATCGCGGGCGCTGCGCACGCCGACGGACACATCATCGGCGAGTTCGAGGAGTTCCTCGGCTGCGAGGTCCCCGTCAACCGCGGGCAGCAGACGTTCGTCCTGCGCGCCGCGCTACGGCACCTCGATGCCTGGGCGCGCGGCGGTTTGCCGCCGCCCGTGGCCGACCGGCTCGAGGTCGACGGCGACGGCTTCGTGCATGACGACAACGGCAACGTACGTGGTGGGGTCCGCACACCGCGGGTCGATGCGCCGGTCGAGGTCCTGTCCGGCCGACCCTGGCCCGGAGCCTCCATCGCGTGCCGCCTCTTCGGCAGCACGACCGCGCTGCCGGCGGAGCGGCTGAAGGAGCTGTACGCCGACCAGGGCGCCTACCTCGCGGCGTACCAACGAGCGGCGGACGCCGCGATCGGAGCCGGGTTCGCGCTCGCCGAGGATCGCGACGAGCTGCTCGCCGACGCCCGGCCCGACCTCGTCGGCTAGGGCTGCGAGGTCAGGAACGCGTCGAGCTCGGCCTTGACCTGGCCGGACATCAGGTGGCCGATGTGGCCGCCGTGGTGCCAGTGCACCGAGCCCTTCCAGCGCTCGTGCAGCCGCTGGGCCGCCTTGACCGAGGTCATCCGGTCGTTGAGCGCCGCGATCACGAGTCTCCGCTCGGGCAGAGCATGCGGCTCCAGCTCCGTCGGGTCGACGATCGCGCCGAGCTGACGTACTGGTTCCGCGCGGAGCAGCGCAGCCAGCTTCCTGCCGCGGGCTCCGGTGCGCTCGGTGTGGTGCGCGATGGTCGCGTGCGCGTCCAGCATCGGCACCATGGCGCAGACGGCGTCGACGCGGTCGTCGAGGCCCGCGGTGAGCGCGGCCACCGGCCCGCCGAGGGACATGCCCACGACGCTGATGCTCGGCGCCTGCTCGGTCGCCACCCAACCGATGAGGGCCCGGACGTCGGAGACCGCTCGCATCATCGTGGCGATGTTGCTGAGGAGGTCGAAACCCGGCCAGGCCTTGCCCAGGTCCCGGCGCGGGCCGTGCTGCGGCAGCACCGGGAACGCGATGTTGAGGCCGAGCTCCTCGTGCAGGTGGACCGCTCGGAACGCGAACAGGTCGTCGAGCCGGCCCTGCTCGGCTCCGTGGATGAAGACGACCCACGGGCGCGGCTCGCCCTCGTGCCGCAGGATCCGGGCGTGCGCGACCTCGGCCTCGGCGAGTCCGGCATCGACCATCGCCTGGGGCAGCTGCGGACGCGACTCGAACTCGAGGTGCTCGTACTTCCTCCGACCGAGCCGGCGCCGGCGCAGACCCAGGATCCTCAGCGGAGGAGGTTCGCGATGGGTGTCGGCGACGCCGTGCCCCGCGAGCTCGGTCGCGGCCACGGCGCACGCGTCGACCGACGCCTGCACGGTCTCGAGGTTCGGCACCTCGCGGTAGAGCGCGCTGATCGCGATGAACAGCTCGTCGGTGGCGGTCTCGCCGAACTCGCGGGCGCCGAGATCCCAGGCCGGGATGCCGGTCTCCTCGGTACGCCGCCCAGCGGCGCGTGAGCTGGAGATGGCGCGGGGGATCACGGATCCGAACAGCCAGATCCGGGTCCAGGTCGTCTCCAGCCGGTCACGCAGCGTGGGGCCGGGGCCAGGGGGATGCTCAGGCAACGAGAGCACCGACCTCGAGCGCGGCGCGCTCCAGCTCCAGCGCGTGCCGCAGCTCGTCGAGGGCAGGCTGGAGCCGGGCCAGGAAGGCCGCCGGGTCGGGCATCGCCTCGGGCGTCGAGACCAGGCCGATGCTCAGCCGGCCGTTGTAGGAGTACGCCGTCAGGTTGACGTCCGCCGGAGCGACCGCCACGGCGTACGAGATCCAGTCGACGACGGCCACGTCGCCGAACCAGCGCAGATGCTGCGGCCCGGCCACGTTGGCGGTGGTGATGTTGTTGACGACCTTCGGCACATGCGGCGCGAAGACCGCACGCAGCGCCGGCATCAGCCGCGGGACATAGGTGAACAGCTGGTCGGTCAGGTCGAAGCCGCGTCGGCGGCGCAGGTCGACGGCGTGCAGACAGCTGCGGGCCGTGGTCCGGAGCCGGTCCAGTGGGTCGGCCTTCTGGATGTGCAGGTAGACGGTGGCGGGGGCGATCTCGTTGCCCCAGCGACGGGAGGACCTGGTGTCCGCGGCGACGCCGAAGACGGCGACCGACGGGACCTCGACGCTCTCGCCGCGGGCAAGGTGCTCGGCGCGCATCGCGCTCGCGATCACGCCGTGCAGGACGCCGTTGATGGTCGCGCCGGTCTCCCTGGCGACTGCCTTCAGCTCGGCTAGCTCCAGCTCTCCGCTCGCGCAGGTGCGCCGCCAGCCGCCGGGCGCGTTGAAGCTGCTGCGCTCGGCCCCCAGACCGCCGGGCACCTGGTCCCAGGAGTCGAACTCGTGGCTGGTGCGGCGGACCGCGCGTCCGGTGCCGACCAGCCGGGGGATCCGGGAGACCAACCCGCGCAGCTCACGACGAGCGTCGCGGCGGAGCTCGGCCGCGGTGGCCGCAATGCCTTGGCGGGCGAGGACTTGAGGTGCCGGCGTGCCCGGGCGGTCCGTGGACGCGGCCAGGAAGGTGTTCAGGGCGCCCAGGCCATCGCTGACCGCGTGGTGCAGGCGTACGACGACCGCCTGGTGCCCGTCCTGGAGTCCGTGGACGAGGGTCATCGACCAGAGCGGGCGATCGCGGTCGAGGTGACGCTCGGCGAGCCGGGCGCAGAACGTGTCGAAGCTGGCGCGCGTCGGGGAGGCGAGTGTGAGCTCGTCGAGGTGGGCGCCGAGGTCGAAGCCGGCGTCATGGACCCAGTAGGGGCGACCGCCGCACGCGGCGACCGCCAGCACCTTCTGCGTCGCACGGGGGACCAGGCCGAGGTACGGCGCCACGGCGTGGCGGAGCTCGGGCAGCGTGATCGCCCGACCCCGTCCGAGTGAATCCAGGACTGCGATCTTGAGCGTGTGCATCGGCACCGCGGGGCGCTCCAGGTGGAGCATCACGGCGTCCGGTCCGGTCATCCGTTCCATACCTGCTCCTCGTCCGCGGGGCGTCGCCTCAATACGAATACTATTCGTAGCGCGGTGAAGGGGTATCGGTCAACCGTTCGGGGTGGTGGCCTCCAACACAGCGGCGGTAACAGCGCCCCGGATCACCTGGGCGAACACAGCGTCCAAGTCGTCGACGCCGCCGAAGTAGCCGCTGACCTCCAGCGAGACGAAGCCGTGCAGCGCGGAGAAGATCGCCATCCCGGTCGGGAGGATGCGTTCCTCGGGGAGTCCGGCGGACCGGACCATCACCGCGAGCGCCTCCAGGGTCTCGCCAGCGGCCGTGAAGAAGGCGTCCCGGTTGATCGGCGCCCGGGTGATCGCGGCATACCGCTGGGGGTAGGAGACGGCAAACGTGCGGAGTTCGTGGCTCAGCACCCGCAGCCCGTCGGCGCCCGCGTGACCCATCGCCGCCCGGCGCACGTGCTTGCCGAGCAGCTCCATCGCGCGCACCTGGATCTCGGCGCGCAGGTCCTCGAGGTTGGCGACGTGGTTGTAGAGGGACGAGACGCGGGTCTGCAGCTCGGCGGCCAGCAGCGTCATCGTGAGTGCGTCGTACCCGTCGCGGTCGACCAGATCCTCGGCGGCCACAAGAACGCTCTCGTGATCGAGCCGGGCCCGGCGTTCACCTGGTTTCGTCGTCGTCGAGGTAGTCATCGTTCTCCCACGTGCGATGTGAACGAGTTTCGTCACAGCGCGAATGAGTATACCCGTTTTGGGCCTACCAGCCGGGTGGAAGCCCGGCGAAGTCCGGCTTCCGGCCCTCCGCGAAGGCGGTGAGCGCTTCCAGATTGGCCGGCCCGCCCATGAGCTCGGCGAAGGCGGCGTTCTCGCGATCCCGGGCGGCCCGGATGCCCTCGCGCAGCGGCGCGGACATGGTGCGCTTGACGGCCACCAGCGACGAGATCGGCCGGGCCGCGAGCAGCTCCGCGTGCCGCCGCGCCTCGGGAAGAAGGTCGCCGGGCTCGCACACCTTCCACACCAGTCCTGCGGCCAGCGCCTCCGGTGCCGACATCCACTCGGCGGACAGCAGCATCCAGGCCGCGTTCTGCCGGCCCATCAGCCGGGGGAAGAGGTACGACGAGGCCGCCTCCGGCGCCACCCCGAGGCTCGTGAACGGGCACTTGAGCTTCGCCTCGGTGGACATGAACGCCAGGTCGACGAAGCCCAGGATGGTGGCGCCGATGCCGAGCCCGAGCCCGTTGACGGCGCAGATGAGTGGCTTCGGGAACTCGACCAGCGCGTCGATCAGGCCGAGGAACCCGTGTTTGCCGGCCACGAAGTCGGGGTTGGTGGCGCGCTCGTGCATCTCCAGCAGGTCGGTGCCGGCACTGAACCCGCGGCCGTTGCCGGTCAGCAGTACGACGGCGACCGCGGGATCCTCGGCGGCGGCGCGCAGTGCCTCCGTGGTGGCGTCGTACAGCGCCTCGTTGAAGGCGTTGAGCGCCTCGGGGCGGTCGAGGGTGATCGTGCGGACCCGGCTGTGGTCGGCGACCTGGAGCGTCATGGGGACAGAGTAGAACGCGTTCTAAAGAGGTCATTCGGTCCGGCCGTTCCTCAGTGTGGTTACGGAGCGCACCTAGTCTTGCGGAGTGAAAACCCGCGTCTGGCGTCCGGCCTGGCCCTGCCCGGTTGGTTCGATGCTCGACCAGCAGCGGCACGGTGGCAGCGACCCGACGCACCGCGCCGACGAGGGCGGCCGACACTGGCGCGGCACCCACACGCCGGAGGGTCCGGCGACCCTGGCCGCTGAAGCCCGGCCCGGGCTCGGCGAGGTGCGGCTCGAGGCATGGGGTCCGGGAGCCGAGTGGGCCCTCGAACAGGCACCGGAGCTGCTTGGTGCCGACGACACCTGGGACGGCTTCGAGCCACGGCACCCGGTGCTCGCCGAGATCCACCGCCGGCACCCGCATGCGCGGCTGGGTCGCAGCGGCCTGGTCATGGAATCGCTGGTCCCGGCGATCATCGAGCAGAAGGTGACCGGACAGGAAGCGTTCGCGGGCTTCCGGATGCTCGTGCACCGCTTCGGCGAGCTGGCGCCCGGACCCGGCCGCGACCGCCGGCTGTGGGTGCAACCCGATGCGGAGTCGCTCCGGAACATCCCGTCGTGGGAGTGGCTGCGGATGCACATCGACCCCGCCCGGTCACGCGCCGTCGTCACCGCCGCCCGGTCGGCGCCATCGCTGGAACGACTGGCCTCCCGGCCGTCCGACGACTTCGACACCGCGCTTCGCAGCCTGCCCGGGGTCGGCGTGTGGACCAGTGCCGAGGTGCGACAGCGCAGCTTGGGTGATCCCGACGCCGTGTCGTTCGGTGACTACCACGTGGCGCGGGACGTCGGCTGGGCGCTGACCGGCGAGGAGTTCGACGACGATCGGCTCGCAGAGTTCCTCGAGCCGTGGCGGCCGCAACGCGGCCGGGTACCCGCTCTGGTGGCGATGGCCGGGCTCGGCCGTCCACGTCGTGGACCTCGGATGGCTCCGCGATCGCACCTACCTGCAAAAGTGTCCCGACCGTGATATCTGTTACCCCGAGGATCAGGTAATTCGGTCGCTCTGCACAGGGCGGACGGGAAGCGAGGGCGAATGGGACCCACGCTCGGCCACCTCCGAAATGCGTCGGCTGCGGAGGTGGGCGCCTTCTTCGTCGAGGCCGACCCGGTCGAGGTCGTCGAGGCGGTGCGGGCCACCAGCGACGACGAGCTGCTGGAGCTGATCGGGCGCGAGGACGTCCGCCCGCTCGCGGTTGCCGCGATCGTCTCCCGCCTGCATGAGTACGCAGTGCCCGAGCGGCTGGCGGAGATCAAGGGCCTGGTTCGGTTCGACCTGGAGCGACGCGACGTACTCCTCGAACGGCACGGGCTGGCGTTCGACCGCGGGGTGCTGAAGCACCTGCCGGGCCTGGGCCAGGACGAACCGGTCGACGTGGTGCTGCGGACCAGCGTGCTCCGGTTCATCCGACTGGTCAGCGGGGAGCGGAATGCCGGCCTCGAGTACCTCGCCGGCAAGATCGACATCGACGGAGACGCGACGCTCGCGCTGGCGGTCGGAGGGCTGTTCCGGGTGCCGGGTACCGACGACGTGGCCGTCGACCCGCAGGCGTTGGACCCCGTCGACGTGGCGACGGCCCTCAAGGGCGTGAAGGCCGACCACCTGCGCAAGGTGATGGCGTCGGGATTCCGACCGATCGTCCTGGAGGAGATCTTCCGACGGCTGCCGGCGTTCGTGAACGAGCGCAAGGCGCGACACCTCGACCTCACCATCGGCTTCCGGCTGGAAGGACACCGGTCCGGGGCGGTCGACCGGTACGTCGTCCGGCTCGTCGACGGGGCAGCCACCGTGATCTACGACGCCGAAGAGGGTTCCGAGCGCGACGCGACGGTGTCCTGCGAGGCGCACGAGTTCCTCCGCCTGGCCACCGGTCATCTGAGCGCCGTTTCCGGCGTGCTGCGCGGTCAGCTCAAGATCCGTGGCGACAAGGCCAAAGCGCTCCAGCTCAGCACTGCGATCGACTTCCCCAAGGCGCGCTGACTTGAGAGACTTCTTACCTTCCCAACGCCGCTGTGACAGTAGTACTGTCACGATCGGCTCCGTAACCAGCGTGGCGCTCGTAACGTTGGAGGGGTTCCGTGACGACCGGCGTCCCGAAGGCGAGGTGAGCACGCAGTGAGCACCGTCGCTGCCTCCACGCGGTCCGGGGTCGACAACCTCATGGGCCGCGCCCGACAGGCTGTCGTCACCAGCGGTGAGCTCGTCGTCCTCGGCTATGAGTCGGTGAAGTTCGCAGCCACCGACATCGTCACGCGCCGGTTCTCCTGGACGGAGTTCCTGCTCCAGGCCTGGTTCATGACCCGCGTCTCCTTGCTGCCCACGATCCTGGTGGCGATCCCGTTCGGCGTGATCATCTCCGTGCAGATCGGCGCGGTCGCGGGTCAGATCGGTGCCACGTCCTTCCAGGGAGCCGTCAACGGGCTCGGCGTGCTCCGGCAGGGGGCGCCACTCGTGACGTCGCTGATGATCGCCGGCGCCGTGGGCTCGGCGATCACGTCCGACCTCGGCGCCCGCAACGTGCGCGAGGAGATCGACGCCCTTCGGGTGATGGGAATCAACCCGGTGCAGCGACTGGTCGCCCCGCGCATCGTTGCTGCCCTGCTGGTCAGCGTCCTGCTCACCGTGATCGTCGCGATGACCGCGATGATCACCGGCTTCATCATGACCGTAGGTAGCGGGTCGAGCTCTTCGGGCACCTATCTCGACTCCTTCGTCGCGTTCAGCCAGCCCTCCGACCTGTTCCTCGCCGAGTTCAAGGCCCTCGTGTTCGGCTTCCTCGCGACCGTGGTCGCTGCCCACAAGGGGCTGCACGCCTCGGGTGGACCGAAGGGTGTGGCCGACGCGGTCAACCAGGCCGTCGTACTCAGCGTGATCCTCCTGGCCTTCGCCAACGTGGCGATCACCCAGGCCTACGTGATGCTCGTTCCACAGGCAGGCGTGTAGCGATGGCACAAGTAGGCGCATCCCGACGCGCGAGCGACCTGCTGGTCGGAGTGGTCGACGGCTTCCTGAGCGTGCTGGCCCAGCTCGGCCAGTTCGCGACGTTCGCCTGGAGGAGCCTGATCTCGATCCCGATGACTCTGCGGCTCTACCACAACGAGGTGCTCCGCCAGCTCAAGGACATCGCCTGGGGCAGCGGCGCGCTCATCGTCGGCGGCGGCACGATCGGAATCATGATCCTGCTCGCCTTGTCGGCGGGCACCTCGCTCGGCATCGAGGGCTTCAGTGGTCTCGAGCTCGTGGGACTGTCGCCGCTGACCGGCTTCATCTCCGCGAGCGCGAACACCCGTGAGCTCGCTCCGCTCGTCGCTGCCCTCGCGCTCGGCGCCCAGGTTGGCTGCCGGTTCACCGCCCAGCTGGGCTCGATGAAGATCCACGAGGAGATCGACGCCCTCGAGGTGATGGCGATCGAGCCGATGCGCTACGTCGTCACCACCCGGATCCTCGCCTGCATGATGGCGATCCTGCCGCTCTACCTGGTGGGCCTGATCGGCTCTTACGTCGCCTCCCAGGCGTCGGTGGTGTTCCTGTTCGGGCAGTCGCCCGGGCAGTACTCCCACTACTTCCTGACGTTCATCCAGGGCCGCGACATCTTGTTGTCGGTCGTCAAGATCCTGATCTTCGCGCTGGCGATCGCGCTGATCCACTGTTGGTACGGCATGAAGGTCTCGGGCGGCCCGCAGTCTGTCGGCGAGGCGACCGGCGAGGCGATCCGGGCCAGCATCGTGGTCGTCGTCGTCCTCGACATGATTCTCACCCTGCTCTTCTGGGGCGGGGACCCAGGCTTCCGGGTCTCGGGGTAGCCAGATGGGATCCAGGGTCGCTCGTCGCGAGCTCCGCCGGCAGGACTACGCCCGGCGGGGCGTGGTCGTGGTGTTGGGCTTCGTCCTGCTCCTGACCGCGGCCTGGCTGCGGATGTCGGGAGCGGTCGGCGGCGACCCCGAGGTCTCCGCCCAGCTCCGCAACGCCGGCGGGTCGCTGCGAAGCGGATCCGACGTCAAGATCGCCGGTGTGATCGTTGGCAAGGTCTCCGGCATCAGCCGCGGTGAGGACGGCGGCGTTCGCGTGGACATGCGGTTGCCCGAGGCCGACCTCGACAAGATCCCCGACAACGTCGTGGCCCGGATCCTCCCGGCCACCGTCTTCGGCACGTCCTTCGTGGACCTGGTTATCCACGACACCGCGTCCGAGAAGTCGCTTGCGGCGGGCGCGGTGATCCCCGCAGACCAGTCCCAGGACACCCTGGAGCTGCAGCAGGCGCTCGACGACATCGACCGGCTGGTCAAGGCGCTCGGGCCTGCGGAGCTTGCGTCGGCCATCGGCTCTGCGGCCGAGGCCCTCGACGGCCGAGGCGAGCAGCTCGGAGAGATCGTGGACACGCTGACGGCGTACCTAGGCCGACTCAACCCCCAGATGCCACTGCTCCGCTCCAACATCAGCAAGCTCGCGACCAACCTCGAGGTGGTCGACGACATCGCTCCCGACCTGCTCGACGCGACCGAGGACGGCCTGGTCGCCCTCGGCACCATCGTCACGCAGCAGGCCGCGATCCGGGCGATCATCGTGGGCGGCACCAGCCTGGTGCGTACGTCGACAGCATTCCTCGATGAGAACCGCGCCAACGCGGTCCGGGTCATCAATGACGGCGGCATCCTTCTCGACGCCCTCTACGACAACCGCCGGGCCGGCATCTCCGGCGCGATCGGCACCAACGTCGAGCTGGGCCTGAAGCTGAAGTCGATCCTCAACCACGGGTTCGCCGACACGGATGCCCAGATGCGCTCGGACGCTCCGCCGTACTACACCGCCGCAGACCGACCCCGGCTGGACGGGGCCGCGTTCAGCGGGATGTTCGGGGGTGACCGATGACCGGGATCGGTCGGGTTGCGGCCAAGTTCGGGGCGTTCGTGCTCGCCAGCGGGCTCCTGCTCATGCTGCTGGTCAACACCATGGTCAACGGCCTCGGTGCCGACTCGCGCACCTATGCAGCGGAGTTCGCGGACGTCAGCGGCCTCCGGGTCGGCGACGACGTCAAGGTCGCGGGCGTCCGGGTCGGGCGGGTCGAGTCGATCGAGGTCGACGGCGATGCCGCCCGGGTCGAGTTCGTGGTCTCCGAGGAGCAACCCGTTCTCGACAACACCCTGATCGTGATGCGCTACCAGAACCTCCTCGGCCAGCGGTACCTCGCGTTGGTGCAGGGGGAGGACCGTGGCGAGGAGCTGCAGGACGGCGCGGAGGTCCCGCTCGAGCGCACCAACCCGGGCTTCGACCTGACCGAGCTGCTCAACGGGTTCCGACCACTTTTCGAGGTACTCCAGCCCGAGGACGTCAACCAGCTCGCCACCTCGCTCGTCCAGGTGTTGCAGGGCGAAGGCGGCACCGTCGAGAGCCTGCTCCAGCAGACGGCCCGGCTCACCAACTTCGTCGCCGACCGCGACGACGTCATCGGCGAGGTGCTGACGAACCTCACCCCGGTGCTCGAGAACATCGCGGGTCAGGGCACCGAGCTGAAGGGGACCGTGCAGGAGCTGCGGAGCCTGATGACCGGACTGGCCCGTGACCGCAAGTCCATCGGCCGCTCGATCGACGGAGTGAGCAAGCTGGTCGGCGCCACGTCGGACCTGCTGCGCGAGGCGCGGGTGCCCGCGGCCCGCACGATCGAAAGGTTCCGCACCGTCGCCCACATGCTCGCCACCTCGCGCGAGGAGCTCAACGCGGCGCTGCGATCTTTCGGCACCACGTTCGAGGGTCTCGGGCGCGCGGCGTCCTACGAGAACGCCACGAACGTCTACCTGTGCTCGATGGTCTTCGCGATCGGTGACCACGACTACAACCTCGCAGGCGACAACGGTCCCTGGTCGGAGGTGTGCCGATGATGAAGCCCCTCGGTGCGCGCGATCCCTTCCGGCTCGGCGTCATCGCGATCGCGCTCGGCGTCGTCGGTGCCTTGGTCATCCTGGTGCTCAGCGTCGTGAGCTTCGGTACGACGTCGTACACCGCTGTGCTCGAGCACACCGCCGGCCTGCGCAAGGGCGAGGACGTGCAGGTGCACGGAGTCTCGGTCGGCCGGATCACCGGCATCGAGCTCGACGACAAGCGCGTCATGGTCACCTTCGAGGTCGAGGACGAGATCGGGCTCGGTTCCGAGACGACGGCCGAGGTCAAGGTCGCGACCCTGCTCGGCACCCACTACCTCGAGGTCACGCCCAGAGGGTCGGGCGAGCTGGCCGACGACCAGATTCCGCTGGAACGCACGAGCGTGCCCTACAACCTGCAGGACGTGCTCGAAGGCGCCACCAAGAACCTGCAGGCTCTGGATGCCGACATGCTCGCCGAGGCGCTGACCGCGGTGAGCGACACCCTCTCCGCCGCGACCGGTGACATCGGCCCCGCCCTCACCGGCGTCGCCCGGCTGTCCGAGGTCGTGACCACTCGCTCCAGCCAGGTCGCGGCGCTGTTGGAGGCCGCGCGGAGCGTGACCGACCAGCTCTCCGAGAGCAGCGACGACATCGTCGGGCTGATGGAGCAGACCAACCTCGTCGTCAGCGAGGTCACCGCCCGGCGGGAGGCCATCCACCTGCTCCTGGTGGAGACCACCGGCCTCGCCGATGCCCTGACCGCGATCGTCACCCAGACCAAGGAAGACCTGAAGCCGGCGCTGAAGGACGTCAACCTCGCGCTGGCATCGCTCAACAAGGAGGACGAGACGCTCAAGAAGGTCCTCACGGTGATGGCCCCGGCCGTGCGTTACCTCGCCAACGCCACCGGCAACGGCCCCTTCGTCGACCTCTACGGGCACGACCCGGCCGTCCCTGCCGACGATGCGCTCTGTGCTGCGAAGGTGATCTGCTGATGGCCCGCCGCGCTCGCCTCGTCCTCGTCGGCATCCTGGTCTTCCTCGTCACCGGCTGCGTCCCTGACGCCGTCCGCGGCGACAAGATCACCGTCACCGCCTACTTCTCCGACTCCGCCGGTCTCTTCGTCGGCAACGACGTCGGCATCCTGGGCGTGCCGGTCGGCAAGGTCACCGACATCGAGCCCGACGGTGACCAGGTCAAGGTCACTCTCGAGATCGACGCCGACCGGGCCGTCCCCGCGGACGCCGGCGCCGTCGTGGTCGCCCGCTCAGTCGCGACCGACCGCTACGTCGAGCTGACGCCGGTCTACGACGGCGGCGAGAGGATGGCGGACGGCGCGAAGATCGAGACCGATCGCACTGCCTCGCCGGTCGACTTCGACGAGGTGCTCGCGACGATCAACGAGTTCGCGACCGGGATCGCCGGGTCCAAGAACGCCACCCGCGCCGTGAAGCGCTTCATCGACGCCGGCGCGGCCGCGCTGGAAGGCACCGGAGGGCTGGCGAACCGGAGCATCCGCGAGCTGGCCCAGGCGGTCAGCACCATGTCCGGCCAGCGCAAGGACTTCGCCGAGACCATCGTCTCCCTCGACATCCTGGTGTCCACCATTGCCGAGAACGACGAGACGGTGCGCACCTTCGTCGACCAGATCGCCGACGCGAGCAGCCTGCTGGCCGACGAGCGCGGCAACTTCCGTGATGCGCTGCGGGCTCTGGACCGGGCGGTGACCGTGGTGGCGGAATTCGCGGTCGACAACCGCGACGAGGTCGTCCGCACCTTCGACAACGCGACCAAGGTGTTCCGGACCATGTTGAGCAAACGCGCCGCGCTCACCGAGATCCTGCGAGTGATGCCGGTGACGCTGGGGAACCTGATGCGCCTCCCGGTCAACGGGCGGGTCCCGACCAGGGTGGACCCGCTCGTGATCGCGCCTCTCGGCAACGAGCTCCGCGAGCTGTGCGAGCTGCTGCCGCTGGGTCTGTGCGACCTGCTCAGTGGCACCGACCCGGTCGGAGGTGTGCTGCCATGAGCCGCGTCGCGCGCATCGTCGTACCCCTCCTCGGGCTGATGCTCGTCGCCGGCTGCGGGCCGGGACTGAAGGACGTCCCGCTGCCCGGGACGGGCGTCTCCGGAGACACGATCACAGTCCGGGCCGACTTCGCCGAGGCGCTCAACCTCGCCGAGGGCGCGACCGTCAAGGTCAACGGCGTCGACAGCGGCAAGGTGCAGGGCGTCGAGGTCGAGGACTTCCACGCCCGAGCCGAGATGAAGGTCAAGACCGATGCCGAGCTGCGCGAGGGCGCGACCGCCCGGCTGCGCTACACCACGCCGCTGGGTGAGCTGTTCGTCGACATCACCAACCCCGCGAAGGGTGCGAAGCTCGAAGAGGGCGACCTTCTCGAGCTGGTCGACACCAGTACGGCGCCGACCGTCGAGGACGCGCTGGCCCAGGCATCACTCCTCGTGAACGGTGGCGGGCTGGAGCAGCTGCAGACCGTCACCGAGGAGCTGAACACCGCCGTCGGTGGTCGTGAGGACACGGTACGCGCGCTGCTCGCACAGTCGGAGGCGTTCCTCACCGAGGCCAATGCCACGACGAGCGCCATCGACCGGGCCCTGAACTCGTTGGCATCGGTCTCACAGACACTGAGCGCGCGCCAGGACGTGATCAACCGCGCGGTGCGCGACATCCGCCCGGCCGCAAAGGTGCTGCGTGAGAACACCCCCGGCCTGACCGAGCTGCTGGCCGAGATCGAGGCGTTCTCGGCTGCCGCGAACACCACGGTCCAGCAGACCCGCGACCAGCTGTTGACGATCATCCACCAGGCCGAGCCCGTGCTGGCCGAGTTCGTGGCCAACCAGGACCGGTACGTCCTGTCGCTCAACCGGTTGGTGGACGGCGGCGAGGTGGTCGACGAGATCATCCCGGGTGACTACATCTCGCTGCTGCTGGCGGCGCACATCGACGGTGCCGCGTTCGGCCAGCTGGATGATCTCCTCGATGTCCTGGGACTGGGGAACCAGCTCAACCGCGGGGGGCCGGCCGACGCCCGACCCGGTGCGAAGGACGGCAAGGCGCCTCGCGCCAACCGTGGGCTGCTCGAGCAGCTGGAGCCGATCTCGCTCGGCGGCCTGTTGGGGGGCCTGCGGTGAAGCTCCTGACCAACCGCCTCTACCTGAGCGCTCTGGGCGTGTTCCTGGTCTTCGCCGTCTGCGTGTTCTACCTGTTCGCGGCGGTCCTCAAGCAGCCATTGACCTCCCGCCCGATCGAGCTCACCGTCGAGCTCAAGGCCGCGGGTGGTCTCTTCGACGGCGCGGCGGTGACCTACCGGGGCGTCAAGATCGGCAAGGTGACCGGCATCGAGCTCACCTCGAAGGGCGTGGAGGCCCACCTGCGGCTGAGTGCCGGCACCGAGGTGCCGGACGACTCGCTCGCGGTGGTGCGCAGCCTGTCGCCGGTCGGTGAGCAGTATCTCGACTTCCAACCGAGCACTGCCGACGGGCCGTTCCTCGAGAGCGGGGACACGATCCCGGCCTCGTCGACCGACATTCCGATGAGCCTTCAGTCGACCGTGATCGCCGTCAACAAGGTGCTGCGCCAGATCGACGAGGACAAGCTGCATACCACCCTGGTCGAGCTGAGCAAGGGGCTTGACGGCACCGGCGACGAGCTGGGCCGGCTGATCGACGACGGCCAGCTGCTGCTCGAGGAGCTGGACCGCATCTACCCGGAGACTTCGCGGCTGCTGCGCAACGGAGACGTGGTGCTCGACATCGCGCCCGACAAGGCCGACACCCTGCGCCGACTTGGTGAATCGGCAAAGCAGTTCGCGGCTTTCCTGCGCGACTACGATCCGGAGCTACGGGACACGCTGGAGAAGGCGCCCGGCCAGATCGAGGACCTGGAGGCCCTGGTGGAGGACGCACGAAAGGTGCTGCCCGGCTTCCTCGAGGTCGGTGTGGGCGTGACCGACATCTTCGCTTCATACGAGCCGCACATCCGGAGCCTGCTGCAGACCTACGCGCCGGGGCTAAGCGTCCTCACCGGCTCGATCCGGAACAACGAGCTCCGGATCCAGCTGATCCTCGATGCCGACCGACGCTGTTCCTATGACGTCGCACGACGCGACCCGCGCAGCACCGACCGACGCCCGCTGCAGACCGACGGCCGGTGCTCCGCGTCGTTCAGCACCCTTCAGCGCGGAGCCGCGCACGCGCCGGGGCCGGTGCGCTGACGGTGGATCGTTCTCGCCTGCTCGTGGGCGCCCTGGCTCTCGCCCTCGTCGCCTCCCTGGTTGGTGTGGTGCTGCTCTGGCGGGACCGTGGCGATGCGGAGGACCGGGCCGACTCGTCGTCCGAGCTCGTGGACGCCTCTTTCGAGGCAGAGAAGGCTGCGCGCGACGCAGTGACCCAGATGACGTCGTACAGCTTCCGTACCGTCGACGACGACTTCGACTGGGTCGACGAGGCGGGCACGGAGAAGTTCCAGGAGAACTTCGCCGACGCCGCCACGGCCGCCGTCGCCTACGTCAAGTCCCTCAAGGCGACCGCGGTCGGCACCGTCATGGACTCGGCCGCGACCGCGGCGGACGCCGACCACGTCAAGGTCCTGCTGTTCGTGGACCAGGAGATCCGCAGTCAGGGGAAGTCCGGGAGCCGGCTCGACCAGCCGCGGGTGACCATGCAGATGGTCCGGCAGGACGGCGAGTGGCTGGTCGACGAGGTACAGGTCAACAACCTGGTCAGCACCCCTGACGCCGGGTGACAACTAGATTGAGCGCGTGAGCAAGAGGTCGACGGCGGAGCACGTGGTCAGAGTGCTACGCCGCACCCTGCTCACCATCCTGGGCGTCCAGCTCATCGTCGCGGTCAGCATGTCGCTGGTCGATTCCTACCGGCGCCGCGGCAAGAAGCCCAAGCCGTTCCCGACCGTGCCGCCCCGGACCGTCGATGTCGGAGACGGGCAGGTCACGACGTACACCTTCGGGAAGGACCTGTACGACGACATGCTCGCCGCCATCGACGGAGCGAAGCGGCAGGTGCTGTTCGAGACCTACATCTGGAAGGGCGACGAGACGGGGGAGCGGTTCAAGCGTGCCCTGATCGCGGCCGCCGAGCGTGACGTGGAGGTCTACTGCATCTACGACGGCTTCGCCAACCTCGTCGTCTCGCCGATCTTCAAGCGGTTCCCCTCGAGCGTGAAGGTGCTGCGCTACCCGGTCTACACGGCCGGCTGGCGGTTCCTCGACCTCCGTCGCTACGGCCGCGACCACCGCAAGATCCTGGTCGTCGACGACGACATCGGCTTCGTCGGCGGCTACAACATCGGCTCGGCCTACGAGACCGAGTGGCGCGACACGCACGTCCGGATCGCCGGGCCGGGCGTGTGGGACCTCAAGCGCGCGTTCGCCGACTTCTGGAACCTCAACCGCCGCCGGCGACTGCGCGCCAACGAGCGGCCGCTGCTGCTCGAGACCGCCTCGACCTGGGAGCCGAAGATCCGAGTGCAGCGCAACGTCCCGCGGCTGTGGATGTTCCCGATCCGGGCGATGTACATCGAGGCGATCAACCGGGCCAGCCGCAACGTCTGGATGACCTCCGCCTACTTCATGCCCGACCAGGACTTCGTCGACGCGATGAAGAACGCCGCCCGGCGCGGGGTCGACGTTCGCCTGCTGGTGCCGCTGAAGTCCAACCACATCGTCACCGACTGGATCTCCCGCGGGTACTACAGCCAACTGCTCGACGCGGGGGTGCGGATCTTCCGCTTCCGGGACGCGATGGTGCATGCCAAGACCGCCACCGTCGACGGCACCTGGACCACCGTAGGCACCGCCAACATCGACCGGCTCAGCCTCACCGGCAACTACGAGATCAACGTCGAGGTGATCGACGAGCCGCTGGCGAAGACCCTCGAGGAGATCTTCGTGACCGACGAGTCCAACTGCCTGGAGCTGACCAGCGGTGAGTGGGAAGCGCGCGACCTGCACCGCAAGTTCACCGAGGCGATCCTCGCCCCGCTCCGACCACTCCTCTAGGCCCATGAATTAGGAGAGCCCCTTGTTCAATCGCCGGATGCGCACCCTGCGCGATCGCTCCGTCTTCGTCACCGGCGCCGCGAGCGGGATCGGCCGCGCCGTCGCCGAGGCGGCCGCGCGTGAGGGAGCCGTGCTGCACCTCACCGACATCCAGGCCGACCTGCTGACCAACGTCGCCGACGAGATCCGCCGAGACGGGGGAGCGGTGCCGTTCGCACAGGCCGCCGACCTGTCCGACTACGCGCAGGTGCGCGCGCTGGCGGCCGACCTCACCCGCGAGCACGGCTCGATGGACGTGGTCATGAACATCGCGGGCATCTCCACCTGGGGCACCGTCCGCAGCCTCGAGCACCGCGACTGGCAGCGGCTGATCGACGTCAACCTGATGGGGCCCATCCACGTCATCGAGGAGCTGGTGCCGCCGATGATCGAGGCTCGCCGCGGCGGCCATCTCGTCAACGTGTCCTCGGCCGCCGGCATCATCGGCATGCCCTGGCACGCGGCGTACAGCGCCTCGAAGTTCGGGCTGCGCGGGGTCTCCGAGGTGCTCCGGTTCGACCTGCGCCGGCACCGGATCGGGGTCAGCCTGGTCTGCCCCGGCGGCGTCCGCACGCCGTTGACGCAGACGGTCCGGATCGCCGGCATCGACAAGCAGAGCCCCGCCTTCCGCAAGGCGCAGGCCGGCTTCCACAAGCGCGCGGTCACGCCGGAGAAGGCGGCGGAGATGATCATCAAGGGCGTTCACCGCAACAAGTACTGGGTCTACACCTCCAACGACATCCGGATGGTGCACCTGCTGCAGCGCTACTTCCCGCCCGGCTACGCCCTGGCCATGCACGGGATGAACCTGGGCGCCAACAAGGTGCTGCCTGACGTATCCCGCGCGAAGCGCAAGGAATCGGCGTGAGTTCGCCGGCCCCGCGGGTCGCTCCCGGAAACGTCCGGGAGGCGGGCCTCCTGGTCTCGGGCTTCGCCCGCCTGGCCGGCCGGGTGACGGGCACCGAGCCGCCGGGGGTCTTCCTCACGCTGGGACGGCACCGTCGACTGTTCTGGGGCTGGCTGTTCTTCGCGGGCGCCCTGATGCCGGGCGGAAAGCTGCCGCGCCGGGAGACCGAGCTGGTGATCCTGCGGGTGGCCACGCTGGCCGGCAACGACTATGAGCTGACCCAGCACCGTCGTCTGGGCCGCCGGGCCGGCCTGTCCGCCGCTGAGATCGACCGGGTGGCCGACGGGCCGGACGCCGAGGCCTGGACGCCCCGGGAGCAGTTGCTGCTCAAGGTGACCGACGAGCTGCATGCCCAGCGGGATCTCTCCGACGAGACCTGGGCCGAGCTGCGGGCCGAGCTCGACGAGCGCGAAAGCATCGAGCTGCTGATGCTGGTGGGGCACTACACGATGCTCGCCACCACGCTCACCACGCTCCGGGTCCGCCCAGACCTCCCTCGCTGAGTCGCCTCGCTGGTCGAGTAGCGCGAGCGACGAAGGAGCGAGCGCGTATCGAGACCACAGCTGGTCTCGATACGGCTCCGACAGTCCTCGCTTGCGCTCGGACCTGCGCTCCGCCTACTCGACCTTCCCGCCTGCTTCCTACCGCGATCCGCGACGGACTCGCCAGCCCGCACGCTGCGGATCCCGGCAGGGCGGCAATGTCGGCGCCTCGTCGTACGCTCGGTGCATGCGTCCCGTCACCGACCTCGAGCGTCGTGTCGCCCCGTTCGAGGTGATCTCCGACTACGTTCCCTCCGGCGACCAGCCCACGGCCATCGCCGAGATCACCAAGCGGCTCCAGGGTGGCGAGCAGGACATCGTGCTCCTCGGCGCGACCGGCACCGGCAAGACCGCGTCGGTCGCGTGGGTCGCCGAGCAGGTGCAGCGGCCGATCCTGGTGATGCAGCCCAACAAGACCCTGGCCGCGCAGTTCGCCAACGAGATGCGGGAGCTCTGCCCCAACAACGCGGTGGAGTACTTCGTCTCCTACTACGACTACTACCAGCCCGAGGCCTACCTTCCGCAGACCGACACCTACATCGAGAAGGACTCCTCGATCAACGAGGAGGTCGAGCGGCTGCGGCACTCGACCACCAACTCGCTGCTCACGCGACGCGACGTGATCGTGGTGTCCAGCGTGTCGTGCATCTACGGCCTGGGCACCCCACAGGAGTACGTCGACCGGATGGTCCGGCTCAAGGTGGGCCAGGAGCACGACCGGGACTCGATCCTGCGCCGGCTGGTCGAGATCCAGTACACCCGCAACGACATGACCTTCACGCGCGGCACGTTCCGGGTCCGGGGCGACACCCTGGAGGTGTTCCCGGTCTACGAGGAGCTAGCCGTCCGGATCGAGTTCTTCGGCGACGAGATCGAGCGGTTGATGACCTTGCACCCCCTCACCGGCGAGGTGCTCACCGAGGACCAGGAGCTCTACATCTTCCCGGCCAGCCACTACGTCGCCGGACACGACCGCATGGAGCGGGCGATCAAGGGGATCGAGGCCGAGCTCGATGACCAGCTCGCGACGTTCGAGCGGCAGGGCAAGCTGCTCGAGGCTCAGCGGCTGCGGATGCGCACGACGTACGACGTGGAGATGATGCGCCAGGTCGGCTCGTGTGCCGGGATCGAGAACTACTCGATGCACATCGACGGGCGGAGCCGCGGCTCGGCGCCCAACTGCCTGCTCGACTACTTCCCCGAGGACTTCCTGCTGGTCGTGGACGAGTCCCACGTCACCGTGCCGCAGATCGGCGGGATGTACGAAGGCGACATGTCGCGCAAACGCAACCTCGTCGACCACGGCTTCCGGCTGCCCAGCGCGATGGACAACCGGCCGCTGCGCTGGGAGGAGTTCCTCGACCGGATCGGACAGACGATCTACCTGTCGGCGACACCGGGCAACTACGAGTTGGACAAAGTCAGTGCCGGCGGCGGCAAACCTGATGTGGTCGAGCAGATCATCCGGCCGACCGGGCTGATCGACCCCGAGGTCGTGGTGAAGCCGACGAAGGGCCAGATCGACGACCTGATCCACGAGATCCGGCTACGCACCGACAAGAACGAGCGGGTCCTGGTCACCACGCTGACCAAGAAGATGTCCGAGGACCTCACCGACTACCTCCTCGACGCCGGCGTGCGGACCCGCTACCTGCACTCCGAGGTCGACACCCTCAAGCGGATCGAGCTGCTGCGCGACCTGCGGCTGGGCGACTACGACGTGCTGGTCGGCATCAACCTGCTGCGCGAGGGTCTCGACCTCCCCGAGGTCTCGTTGGTCTCGATCCTCGACGCCGACAAGGAGGGCTTTCTGCGCTCCGACAAGTCGTTGATCCAGACGATCGGCCGTGCGGCCCGCAACGTTTCCGGCCAGGTGCACATGTACGCCGACCGGATCACGCCCTCGATGGAGTCCGCGATCGACGAGACCAACCGCCGCCGCGCCAAGCAGGTCGCCTACAACACCGCCCACGGCATCGACCCGACCCCGCTGCGCAAGAAGATCGCCGACATCACCGAGATGCTGGCCCGCGAGGACGAGAACACCCAGGAGCTGTTGCAGACCTGGCAGCACCTGGACCCGAAGTCCAAGAAGGCGCCGGTGCCGGGGCTTTCCAAGCTCAAGAACGACACCATCGGTGTCCACGCCGCCGACCTCGCCGGATTGCCGAGCTCGGAGCTGGCCGAGCTGATCCAGCAGTTGACCGACCAGATGAAGGGCGCCGCCGCCGAGCTGCAGTTCGAGCTCGCGGCCCGGCTCCGCGACGAGATCAGCGACCTCAAGAAGGAGCTCCGGCAGATGATGGAGGCCGGAGTCCGCTGAGCGTCTAGCGTGCTGGGGTGAGCGCATCCCGTCCGACCGCCTCGCGGCTGTGGACGGTCTGGGCGGTCGGGCTGCTCGTCTACATGCTCGCGGTGTTCCACCGTTCCTCGCTCGCGGTGGCCGGCCTCGCGGCCGGCGAGCGCTTCGACATCACCGCCTCCCAGCTGGCGACGTTCACGATGCTGCAGCTGCTCGTCTACGCCGCCATGCAGATCCCCGTGGGACTGCTCGTCGACCGGTTCGGGTCGCGCAGCGTGATGCTCACCGGCACCCTGACGCTGGCCGTGGCCCAGGCCGGGTTCGCGCTGGCGGAGACCTACCCGCTCGCGGTCCTGGCGCGGGTGTTCATCGGCGTCGGCGACGCCCTCACGTTCATCTGCGTGCTGCGGCTGGTGAGCCGGTGGTTCCCCACCCGTCGGATCCCGATTGTCACCCAGCTGACCGGAACCCTTGGCCAGCTCGGCGCCGTGGGCGCCGCGGTGCCGATGACCTGGGCGCTGGGGCATTGGGGTTGGACGCCGGCTTATCTGACCGCCGCCGGGCTGGGCCTTCTGATGGCCGCGGCGCTGACCGTGGTCGTCCATGACTCGCCCGACTCGCGACACCTGCGCGGTCCTCGGATGTCGGTGCGGGCGGTTCGGGCCAGCCTCGCGGCCTCCTGGGCCCATCCAGGCACCAGGCTCGGCTTCTGGATGCACTTCACCACCCAGTTCAGCGCCACGGCGCTGTCCCTGCTGTGGGGCTACCCCTTCCTGGTCCGCGGCGAAGGTCGCTCGTCGCACACAGCGGGACTCCTGCTGACGCTGATGATCGTGGCCGTGATGCTCAGCGGCCCGGTGCTCGGCTGGCTGGTCGGACGACATCCCTGGCACCGCTCGACGACCGTCCTGACGATCGTCTGGTCGATCGTGCTGGTGTGGACGGCGGTGCTCTGTTGGCCCGGCCCGGCGCCGCTGTGGCTTTTGGTGGTGCTCGTCGTCGTGACCGGGATCGGCGGACCCGCGTCGATGATCGGTTTCGACCTCGGCCGCACCTCCAATCCCGGCCGAGCGCCTGGCCAGCGCGAGCGGCATCATCAACCAGGCCGGCTTCAGCGCCTCCCTCGTGCTGGTGATCACGATCGGGCTGATCCTCGACTGGCGTACGCCAGGTGCGAGCACGGCGTACACCCCGTCGGCGTTCCAGTGGGCGATGAGCGCCCAGTACGTCCTCTGGAGCGTGGGCCTGCTCCAGATCTGGCGCTACCGCCGCCGCACCCGCGCGGTGATCAACCGAGCCGAGTTGGAGGCCGGGGCCACCGCCTGAGTTGCGCCTGCGGATCTCTTCCCGACGGCGTCGCCATCGCATGCCCGCCACGTCAAGGGGCTACCTACCGCCCATGAGCACACCTATCGACCTCGGCAGGCCCGTGTCCGGCGACGTCATCGAGCTGATCCTGAATGACCATCGATTGTTCGAGTCCCTGCTCCGGGACCTGCGCGACAGCTCGTCGGACCGGGACGAGGTACGACGCGCCTTCTCGGCCCTGCACGTCGCCCACGCCGAGGCGGAGGAGAAGTACGTCTACCCGAAGCTGCGCCGCAAGGACGCGATCGACGCAGAGGAAGAGGAGCACGGTGAGGAGGAGCATGCCGAGGGGCACGAGGCGCTCCTCGCCGTGCTGGAACTGAAGGGCACCGACACCCAGGCCTTCGACGATGCCGTCGAGAAGCTGGCCGAGAAGGTCAACCACCACCTCACCGAGGAAGAGCTGACCATCCTCAACCCGGCGAGGCAGGAAGTCGGCGAGCAGGTGCGGGCGGAGCTCGGCGAGCAGTTCGCGAAGGAGCGGAATGCCCAGATCGACGCCGACTGCGGCGGGATCACCAACGTGCGCTCGATCGTCGCGGATGCGAAGCGGGCGGGCCTGCTCGGCAAGGACGGCGAGGACGACTAGATATCCGGGACGACGACCTGATCGAGGCCGTCGACGAGTCCTACCGGCTGGTCGTGGCCCAGCTGCCGACGAAGCACCGCCCGGACGGGTGGGACGAGGGGTAACGGCGGATCACTCGGGGCCGCGCATCCGTCGGCTCGCGCCGAGTCCGACCAGGCGGGCGACGACGAGGGCGACATAGAAGACGCCGACGACCATCTCGACCATCACCAGTGACCGAGCGTGGTCCTGCACCGGCACGATGTCGGAGAGCCCCAGGCTGGTCAGGGTGGTGAACGAGAGGTACAGGAGCTCGAACCACGACTGGTCGCTGCTCTCGATGCCGCTGAACGAACCGGGCCAGGCCACCTGGGCGGCGGCGTAGATGTAGGCGAACGCCCAGGCGACCACGGTGAACGCGGCTCCGGTGGCGTAGAGCTCGTCGCGGGTGACCTTTTCGTCGTGAAAGAGGTATCGCACCATCGCGTAGGAGACGAAGAAGTAGAAGGGCACGTGGAAGGCGGCCGAGAACACCACGATCCACTCGACGTCGGGGTCGAGGGCCTCCAAAATGGTGAACACCATCGCCGGGCCGCCGAAGGTGACGGCTACCCAGCTCAGTGCCGGCGTACGCCGGACCGCCCAGACCGCGATCAGCACGACCGCCATCTGCACCACACCCACCACCGCCCGGCCGGCCACGTTGCTGTCGAAGAACGGGTAGGCGAGCACCACCACGAGCTGTGCGAACAGCAGCACCGCCGACGGATGGTTCCGCAGCGCCCCCAGCCGGCTCACGAGTACGCCTCCGGCTTCGGCCGCTTGCGCTCCAGGGCTTTCGTCTGTTTCGCCTGGAGCCGCTTGAACTCGTCGTCGATGGACTCCTGCTTGGTGACGACGGTCTTGATCAGGTTGGCCAGAGTGGCCGCCATCACGATGAGCGGCCACGGGAAGTTCGCGTCGAACCCGCCGTCGTCCCACGCGATCGCCGCCCAGATCGCCCAGCAGATGAGCGAGGGGACGATGAGACCGAGTACGGCGCTGCGGCGATCGGCTTCCCACTTCTCCTCGGCGCGGCGGTGCAGGTCCTGGGTCGTCGCGGCGACGAGAGCCTCCGTCCGAGTCACGGGCACGGGAGGTGCCGCGACCAGGTCGGCGACGATCGGCGGCAGCTCACCGAGGGTGCGGGCGGCCGTGACCCGCTCGCTGCGCTCGTCGAACTCGTCCCTGTCGATGCGGCCGTCGGCGTACGCGGCCGTGAGCATGGAGCGCACCAGATCCCGGTCGCGGTCCGCGGCCCGCAAGTGAGCGGTCCCGGGGTTTCGCGGATCGTGGGTGAAGTCCTGCCACGCCGGCCCGGCGTCACTCATCGTCCAGTCCCGCCCACATCCGGCAATCCTAGGGAGTGGCGGGCGTCACTCCCGGGGTCTCTGCGCGTTGATCCATCCGGGGAGTAGTTGGGAGACGTCCCCTAAGACACGTCTCGTAGACGAAAACAAGAACACGTTCTATTGTGTGGCAACCGTCGCGCTGGGCTGGGAGGTGACCGATGGGGTTCAACGCCGTGTCGGTCCTTCGTGGTCCCGGTGAGATAACGGCGATGGTCGTCGAAGTCACCAAGAAGATCTTCACCACGCGCTTCCAGACTCGAGAGTTCATCGAGCAGGCGTGGTTCATCACCAGCGTGACGCTGATGCCGACCATCCTGGTCTCGATCCCGTTCGGCGCGGTCATCTCCCTCCAGGTCGGCAACCTGACCGGACAGCTCGGTGCCGAATCGTTCGCCGGTGCCACCGCGGTGCTCGCCACGGTCCGAGAAGCGGCGCCGATCGCGGCCGCGATGATCATCGCCGGCGCGGCAGGTTCGGCGATCTGTGCCGACCTCGGCGCCCGCAAGATCCGCGAAGAGATCGACGCCATGGAGGTCCTGGGGGTCGATCCCATCGAGCGGCTCGTCGCCCCACGTGTGGTCGCCACCATGTTCGTCGCCGTCATGATCAACGGCATCGTGATCACCGCCGGCATCGGCGGCGGCTACTTCTTCACCGTGATCGTGCAGGGCGGGTCCGCCGGTGCGTTCCTCGCCAACTTCACGGCCCTGGCCTCCCTGCCGGATCTCTACATCGCGATGGTCAAGGCGGCTATTTTCGGCTGGCTGGCCGCGATCGTGGGTTCCTACAAGGGCCTCAACGCGGGCGGCGGGCCCAGCGGAGTCGGCCGCGCGGTCAACGAGGCCGTGATCATCGCGTTCATGCTGCTGTTCTTCCTGAACGCCGTGATCACCGCTATCTACTTCCAGGTCGTTCCTCCCGTGGGGCTCTGATGGCCGGCATCACGGACGTCGCCACCAACGCGGTGCAGTCGCAGCGCAACTCGATCGAGCGCTACGGCGACCAGCTGCTGTTCTACGGCAAGGCGATCTACGCGATCCCCTCTACGATCAAGCGGTACCCGCGCGAGATCACCTCCACGCTCGCCGAGATCACGTTCGGGGCCGGCGGGCTCAGCCTGATCGCGGGCTCGGTCGGCGTGATCGCGTTCATGTCCTTCTTCGCCGGCACCGAGGTCGGCATCCAAGGCTACGCGTCCCTGAGCCAGATCGGCGTCGCGAAGTTCAGCGCCTTCATCTCGGCGTACTTCAACACCCGTGAGGTGGCGCCGCTGGTCTCGGCGATCGCGCTCGCTGCCACCGTGGGCTGCGGCTACACCGCGCGTCTCGGCGCGATGCGGATCTCGGAGGAGATCGACGCGCTCGAGGTGATGGGCGTGCCGTCCTTGCCCTACCTGGTCACCACGCGCATGATCGCGGCTTTCGTCGCGGTGATCCCGCTCTACATCGTGGCCCTGTCGGCGTCCTACCTCTCGCCGCGACTGATCGTCACCTACATCTACGGACAGTCACCGGGTACCTACGACCACTATTTCCTACAGTTCCTGCCACCGGTCGACATGCTGTGGTCGTTCTTCAAGCTGCTCTTCCTCGCGGTCGCGGTCATCCTGATCCACTGTTACTACGGGTACACCGCCTCCGGTGGCCCCGCCGGCGTGGGCCGGGCCGTGGGCCGGGCGATCCGGACCAGCATCGTCACGATCGTGGTGGCTGACTTCTTCCTCAGCTTCGCGATCTGGGGATCCACGACCACAGTCAGGATCACGGGCTGATGTTGGTCAACATCCACCACGACAACGCTCGTGAGCACAACAGGCTCTTGATCGCCGGCATCGCGTCGATCCTGGCCATCGCCGTGCTGATCTGGTTCTCCATCGCGGTCTACAACAAGGACTTCGCCCGGGTCACGATGGTGACGATCAAGGCCGACCGGGCCGGGCTCCAGCTGGCCAAGTTCGGCGACGTGCGGATCAACGGCGCACTCGTCGGCCAGGTCCGCGAGGTCACCCACGACGGTGAGCAGGCCGAGATCCACGTCGCGCTGATCCCTGACGCGGCCAAGAAGATCCCGTCGAACTCCACAGTCGAGATCCTGCCGACCACGTTGTTCGGCCAGAAGTTCATCCAGTTCGTGCGTCCTGACACACCGTCGGGGGAGCCGCTCGAGGACGGTGCGGTGATCCCCGCCGACCGGGTCGAGACGAACGTCGAGCTGAGCCGGGTCCTCGCAGACCTGTTCCCGCTGCTCCGCGCGGTGCAGCCGGCCGACCTGAACGCGACGCTGAACGCCCTGGCGACCGCTCTCGAAGGACGCGGCGAGGCGCTAGGCGAGACCGCTGACGATCTCGGCCAGTACCTCGAGGCCATCGACCAAGAGCTGCCGACGCTGCGCGAGGACCTGGTGGAGCTGGCTGAGGTGGCTGACGCCTACGACGTCGCGGCGCCCGACCTGCTCGACGTACTCGACAACGTCACGGTGACCAGCAAGACGATCGTCGAGAAGCGCCAGCAGCTCGACGTGTTCTTCTCCGACCTCGGCGGACTCGCCGACACCTCGACGCGCATCCTGCGCGACAACGAGCAGAACCTGGTGCGCGTCGGACAGGTCACCGAGCCGATCCTCAACCTGCTCGCGGAGTACTCGCCCGAGTTCCCCTGCCTGATCAAGGGAGCGGCCAACTACGCGCCGATCCTCTCCAAGACGTTCGAAGGTGACTGGGTCAAGCAGTACATCGAGTTCTTCAACCCGCAGTGGCGGGTCTTCGACGAGCGGGACAAGCCTGTCTACGGCGAGATCGGCCACGGGCCGTGGTGCGCAGGACTGCCGAAGTTCACGGTGCCCGCGAAGCACCACTCGTTCGACCAGGGCAGTGACCTCGACGAGAGCCCGCCGCGCAGCCCGGTCCCGAACTTCGGCGTCTTCCCCCCGGACTGGCTCAACCTGACCAGCGGGTACGCCGGGTCGGACGCCGACAAGCAGATCGTCAACACGATGCTGGCATCGGAGTCCGGCAAGCAGTCGACGGACTACGGCGCGCTCGGCTCGCTGCTCTACGGTCCGGTCGTGCGCGAAGGGAGGGCTCGAGGATGAGCGTCAGCCCTGACATGGCCGCCCTGCAGCGCCGCCGCAACGCGGTGACGGTCAGCGCTGGTATCAAGCTCGGCATCTTCACCGTGGTCTCCATCCTCGTCACCGGCCTGCTCGCCGTGATCATGGGCAATATCGGTCTCGGTGGCTCGCGCGAGTACAGCGCGATCTTCGCCAGTGCGAGCAACATCCAGGAGGGCGACGACGTGCGGGTCGCCGGCGTCAACGTCGGCGACGTGTCGAAGGTCGAGCACTACGACCGGACGATGGCCAAGGTGACCTTCCAGGTCGATGAGGGAGTCGAGCTCACCTCCGCCTCCACCGCGGAGATCCGGTTCCTCAACCTCATCGGCGACCGCTACCTGGCCTTGCAGGAGGGCACCGACGCGGCCGGTGCCGAGGCACTGGGTGAGGGCGACACTCTCCCGGTGACCCAGACCAGTCCCTCGCTCGACCTGACCGTGCTGTTCAACGGCTTCAAGCCGTTGTTCCAGGCGCTGGCTCCCGATCAGGTCAACGAGCTCAGCCTGAACCTTGTTCAGGTGCTGCAGGGCGAGGGCGGCACGGTCCGCGGACTGCTCGAGCACACCGCCTCGCTCACCTCGACCCTCGCGGATCGGGACCAGCTGATCGGTGAGGTCGTGACCAACCTGAGCGAAACGCTCGACACGGTCAACCAGCGGCACGAGCAGCTGAGCACGCTGGTCGTGGAGCTCAAGGACTGGATGACCAAGCTCGCGGCCGACCGCGACACCATCGGTTCCTCGCTGGGCAACATCTCAGCGCTCACCCAGACCGTCGCGGACCTGCTCAAGCGCGGCCGGCCGCTGCTGAAGAAGGACATCGCGGAGCTGCGCGACCTCGCCAAGCTGCTCAACGAGCCCGGTCAGCGAGCCGAGCTCGTCGACCTGCTCGACAGAATGCCCGAGGTGATGGAGGACCAGACCCGCACCGGCACCTACGGCGCCTGGTACCAGTACTACATCTGCGGCATCTCGGCCCGCATCAAGCTTCCCCTGATCGGTGAGATCCCGATCATCAAGACGATCCAGAGCTACATCGAAACCTTCAACATCAAGTCCAACGCGGAGAGGTGCAAGCGCTGATGGCCGCCCGCACCGACGACGCGCGCATCGTCCGCCTCGGCATGATCTCCCTCGTGGTGCTCGTGCTGGTCTCGGCAGCCACGTTCAACCTGTCGAAGTTCCCCGGGTTCCGCGGGACGACCTACTACGCCGAGTTCAGCGACGCCAGCGGCATCCACAAGGGCAACCTGGTCCAGGTGGGCGGGATCCGGGTCGGCCGGGTCACCGACGTCTCCCTCGAGGACGCCAAGGTCCTGGTGAAGTTCGAGGTCGACGGGGACGTCGACTTCGGCGAGGACAGCCAGGCGTCGATCGAGGTCTACAACCTCCTGGGGGAGAAGTACCTCGAGCTCACGCCTGCCGGGGAGGGACAGTTCGCCGAGGGAAAGACGATCCCGGTGGAGCGCACCCAGTCGGCGTACGACATCGTCGATGTCCTGGGCGACCTGACCACGACCACCGAGGACATCGACACCAACCAGCTCTCCGAGGCGCTGGACGTCGTTGCGGGCACGCTGGACCAGTCTGCTCCCGAGATCGAGGCCGCGTTCGACGGCATCGCCCGGCTCTCCGAGTCGGTCGCCTCCCGCGACGACCAGATCCAGACCCTGCTCGACAGCTCGTCCGAGGTGACCCACGTGCTCGCCGAGCGCAGCGACGACATCGTCGACCTGATGAAGAACGGCGACCTGGTGTTCCAGGAGCTGCAGAAGCGCAAGCGTGCCGTGCACACCCTGCTCGTCAACGCGAGGCTGCTGGCCATCGAGCTCAAGGGCGTGGCCACGGACAACCAGGACCAGATCGGTCCCGCGATGAAGGAGGTCGACGACCTCCTCGGCGTCCTGGTGGCCAAGAAGGACCAGCTCCAGGCCACCCTGCACCAGCTCGGGCCCTACGTGGAGATCCTGACCAACATCATCGGCACCGGTCCTTGGTTCGACGCAATGGCGATCAACCTCGCTACCCTGCCGGTCGAGCTGCGGCCCGGCGTGCCGGAGTTCTCGTTCGGGAACCCGGGGTGATGACGACATGATCGACGTCCTGAAGGGTCTCGAGCGCCGTGTCGTGCTGCTCGTGGTCGTGCTGCTCGGACTCGCGGCGATCCTCACGATCGTCGTCGCGCCGTCGGATACCAGGAGCGTCACCGCGCACTTCCCGCGTGCCGTGAGCGTCTACGAAGGCACCGAGGTCCGGATCCTCGGGGTGAAGGTCGGCAAGGTCACCGCCGTGATCCCCGAGGGCAACTCCGTGCGCGTCGAGATGGAGTACGACGCCAAGTACGACGTGCCGGCGGAGGCCCAGGCCGTGATCATCACCCCGACCCTCGTTGCGGACCGGTTCGTCCAGCTCACCCCGGTCTACGAGGGCGGTGAGGTGATGGCCGACGATGCGGACATCGCACTTCCCGACACCGGCGTACCCGTCGAGCTGGACCGCATCTACAGCGGCCTGCAGACGCTGACCCGAGCGCTCGGGCCCAACGGAGTCAACGCCGACGGCACCCTCGACCACTTCCTGAAGGCGGCCCGCAACGCATTCGAGGGCCAGGGTCAGCAGGGCAACGAGATGCTGCGAAAGCTCTCGGAAGCCGCGGAGACGTTCGGGCAGGGTGCCGGACCGTTGTTCGAGACGGTCACCAGCCTCGCCGAGTTCACCACCACGCTCGCCGACAACGACAAGGTCGTTCGGGCCTTCATGCGCGACCTTTCCGGTGTCTCCGAGACGCTCGCCGCGGAGAGCAACGAGCTCCAGGCCGCGGTGGCCGCGGTGGCCGACGCGGTCGGCAGCGTCGAGGGCTTCGTCAGGAACAACCGCGACGCCCTCGTGAAGAACGTCCGCAGCCTGACCACCGTGATGTCGGCGATCGAGGCAGAAAAGGAGAACCTGGACACGGCGCTCCGGATCGCGCCGTTGGCGATGTCCAACCTCAAGATGGGCTTCGACCCCTACAGCGGCAGCCAGAACTCGCGGATCGGCATCGGCGGCAACCTCTGGACTGCTGATGCACTGGCCTGCGGCATCGTCCAGCAGATCCCGCAGATGCCGCGCGCGCTGAAGGACACGGCGTGCGACCTGCTGGCCCAGCTGATCCGGCCGCTGACCACGCAGGTGCCGTTCTTCCCGACGGAGTACCAGCACTACATCCCCTCGGACACCAACAAGGGGCTGCGGATGCCGGCCACCCCGAAGGTGGACTACAACTCCGACGAGGACCCCTCGATGACCGAGCTCCTCGGAGGTGTGTCATGAGGTCCTGGGCTCGTTGCGTCGCCGCGGTAGCCGCGGGGGCAGTGCTCCTGACCGGCTGTGACTTCGACGGCGCCTACGACCTGCCGCTGCCCGGTCACGCGGTCGACAAGGACGAGGCCTTCGAGCTCAAGGCCGACTTCGCCGACGTGCTCAACGTCGTACCCCGGTCGCCGGTGATGGTCGACGACGTCGTCGTCGGCGAGGTCACCGAGGTCGAGCGGGTCGGCTGGCACGCGCGGGTCACCATGCTGGTCGAGCAGGACGTCGTCCTGCCGGACAACGCGATCGCCGAGATCCGCCAGGTCTCGCTGCTGGGGGAGAAGTACGTCGCTCTCGTGCCGCCGACCAGCGAGGAGTCGTCCGAAGAGCTTCTGGGCGACGGCGACAAGATCTCGCTCGCCGACACCGGACGGAACCCCGAGGTCGAAGAGGTCCTGGGCGCCCTGTCGTTCCTGCTCAGCGGCGGAGGCGTCGCGCAGCTCGGGACCATCACCCGTGAGGCCAACCTGGTGATGTCGGGCCGCGAGGACCGGCTTCGTTCGATGCTCGGTTCGCTCGAGGGCGTCGTGACCACTCTGGACCAGCAGAAGACGGACATCATCCATGCGCTGGAGTCGCTCAACAACCTCGCCAGGACGCTCAACGCGGAGAAGGACACGATCGGCGAGGCGCTGGACGCGGTGGGCCCCGCCATTGAGGTCCTCTCCGACCAGCACGACGAGCTGATCGGCATGCTGGTCTCCCTGGACCGGCTGGGGGTGGTCGGCACCCGGGTGATCAACGCCAGCAAGGAGGACGTGCTCTCGATGCTGGACGACCTGGCTCCGATCCTGAACGGTCTGGAGGGTGCTGGCCGCAAGCTGGCGCCGGGCCTCAACCTGCTGGTCAGCTTCCCGTTCCCCAAGGCCGCCAACTCCATCGTGCAGGGCGACTACGCCGACACGATCGCGCGCATGGAGATCGACTTCACGAACCTCTACAAGGGGATCGGGCTGCCGGACATCCAGCTCCCGGACCCGGGCGAGGTGCTTGACCAGGTCGGGCGCTGCCTGCGCAGCGGGAGCATCACCAGCGCCGCCTGCCGCAAGGTGCTCGACTCGATCAACCTGCTCAAGGACCTGAAGAAGCGGTGCAAGGAGAAGCTCAACCGCACCAACCCCGTCTGCCAGATCGTGAACGCCGTGCCCACCCTCGGTGACCTGACGGGCGGTCTGCTCGACGACCTGCTCGACGGGCTCACCCGCGGCACCAACGGACTCTCACGAGGCCTGGCCGGTCCCGCTACGTACTCGGGCGACCCGACCATGAGCAACCTCATGGGGGGTGTCGCGTGAGCACGGCTGTCCGGAACCGGCTGATCGCGTTCGTCCTGCTGAGCGCCATCGGGATCACCTACGTCACCGCGACCTACCTCGGGCTGGTCGACCGGGTGACCGGTCGAAACATCACGGTGACCGCGACCTTGCCCGGGTCCGGTGGCCTGTTCGTGGGCAGCGAGGTCACCTATCGCGGCGTGAAGATCGGCAAGGTCTCGGACGTCGACCCGACCGAGGACGGCATCGAGGTCAAGATCACGCTCAACCACGACGCCGAGGTCCCCACGGACTCATCGGTCTCCGTGCACAACCTCTCTGCGGTCGGCGAGCAGTACCTCGACTTCCAGCCGCCCGACGAGGACCCGCCGTATGCCACGGACGGCACCGTGTTCCACGGCGACGAGGCGTCGTTGCCGGTGGACGAGGGCGCGCTCCTGGTCGACATGTACGACTTCATCGGCTCGGTGGACCGTGAGAGCCTCCAGGTCGTGGTCCACGAGCTGGGCGAGATGTTCGGCGAGACCGGCGAGGAGCTGCAGACGCTGCTCGACAGCGGTTCTACGTTCGTGCAGGAGGCCTCCGACCACACGGACGAGACCATCCAGCTGCTGCGGAGCGGGCTGAAGGTGCTCCGCACCCAGAGCGGGGAGCGGGAGAACATCCGCAGCTTCGCCGACGATCTGGCCACGCTCACCCTGTCGCTGCGCAACAGCGACGGTGACCTGCGCAGAGTGCTCGACGACACGCCCGGTACGGCGAGGGAGCTGCACGCCCTGCTGAAGGATCTCGAGCCGACCCTCCCGACCCTGCTGAGCGATCTCGTCTCGGTCGACCAGGTCGTCTCGAGCTACCTGCCCGGGCTCGAGCAGCTCCTGGTCACCTACCCGGCGATCATCGCCGGCGGGCCGACCGGCAGCACCAGGGACGGCTGGGGTCACATCAACCTGCAGTTCGACTACAGCGTCCCGCCCTGCACCAAGGGGTTCCGGCCGCCGAGCACGTGGCGCTCACCACGGGACACGACCGATGGCCCCGTCTACCCCGCCGAGTGCCTGTCGCCGGCTCCGTTCGAGGCGCGTGGATCGAAGGCCGCGCCTCCAGGGACCGGTCCCAACGCATCACCACCGCGCGCCTACAGTTTCAGCTACGATCCGGCCACCGGACGCGTTCCCGGCCTCGTCGACGCCTACGGGAACCCCGTGGAGTTCGAGCAGCCGGCGAACCTGTCGGTGCTGGGAGGCGATGCATGGAAGTGGATGCTGGTCGGGCCGGTGGCCAGCCGGTGACCCCGGAGCCATCCTCCAGCGAAGACTCTCGGGTCGGCCTCAACATCACCCTGTGGATCGTGGTGATCGTGTGTGGCGCCCTCGCGATCACGGGCCTGTGGTGGAACGTCAACGAGGAGCGCGAGGACTCGCCTGTGAGCTCGAGCTCCCGGGCCGGGGACAAGATCGGTGACACCCGGATCAAGGCCATGCCGCTGGCCGATGAGTCCGAGCAGGAGCGCACCGCCGCGGTGATCGATGCGGCGAGCAAGATGTCAAACGCCTTCCTCAACCTCGACTACGAGAACGTCGACGCGTCGGCCGAGGCAGTGCTGTCGCTCGCGACCGGCGCCTTCCTGACGCAGTACCAGGAGTCCACCGAGGGGCTGAAGAAGGTGGCCACCCGGGCGAAGTCGGTGCAGACCGGCGAGGTGCTGTGGGCCGGTGTGGTCGCCGTCGACGACGACTCCGCGACCGTGATCGTCGCCAGCAGCGGGACGGTGTCCAACAAGACCACGAAGTTCGAGGCGGTGCCCCGTTCCTACCGGCTCCAGCTGGACCTGACCGTCGTGGACGGCCAGTGGCTCACCCGCGACCTGCAGTTCGTGGCCTGAGGAGACACCGATGACGCCTCCCACTCCACCCCACCCGAAGAAGAAGAGCTCGCGGGCCGCGACGCCGCGCCCGCGCAGGATCGCCGGCGCCGGCTCGCCGAGCGAGCCGACGCCGCCCACCGACGAGACGGTCGAGCAGCCCGTCGAGGAGTCCTCGAAGCCCGAGCCCGAGGTCGAGTCCGAGGAGCACGAGCCCGAGCCCTGGCCGGACGAGTCGCCCGAGGACGGCGACGGCGCCTCGGTCTTCAGCAGCCCCAGGCTCACCAAGCTGCTGCTGCGCGTCGCTGCCGTGCTCGCGGCGATCCTGATCGCCGAGTCCGCGTGGGCGGCCATCCGCGAGGTGTCGGAGGACGACCCGGCGAAGCCGGACAAGGTCGCCGAGGGTTCGATCGCGGTGCCTGACGGCCGTCCCGTGCTGCCGACCGAGCTCGTGGTCCAGGAGGGCGTCGAAACGGCCGCCAAGGCCGTCCAGACGCTCGTTTCCCGCACCTTCGACAGCTACGACGCCGAGGTGGAGGCTGCCCTGGCGCTGCTGACTCCGGCCTTCGCGGAGGAGTACGAAGAGACCACCAACGACGTCCGCGACGAGTTCATCGCTCGCAAGACGACCGTCCAGGTCCGGGTGACCGCCCAGGGGGTGGTCCGGGCCAACGACACCGAGCTCCAGGCGCTTGTCTTCATCGACCAGTACGTGATCCGCAACCAGGGCAAGGATCCGAAGACGTCCCGCACGCCCTACCGAGCGTTGGTCACCATGGTGAACACCGATGCCGGGTGGCTGGTAGAGGACCTGCAAACCAAGTAGACTAGAACACGTTCCAGTTTCGCCTCGGTCCGGCTGCGGCGATTCGGTTGAGCGTCGACCTCTAGTTGGGAAGGATCGCGGGCGTGACCCCTGTCTCCCACGAGTGCGACGTCCTGATCGTCGGCGCCGGCCCCACCGGGCTCTTCGCCGCCTACTACGCCGGATTCCGCGGGCACCGAGTGGTGGTCGTCGACTCACTGCCGGAGCTCGGTGGCCAGATCACCGCGATGTACCCCGAGAAACAGATCTTCGACGTCGCCGGGTTCCCGTCCGTGAAGGGGCGCGACCTGGTCGACGGGCTGGTCGAACAGGCAGCGGCCGGCGACCCGACGTACGTGCTCGACCGGACCGCCTCGACGCTGCAGTGCGACGACGACGGCGTCACCGTCGGGCTCGACGACGGGGGTTCGATCCGGGCCGGTGCGGTGCTGATCACCGCGGGCATCGGCAAGTTCAGCCCCCGGCCGCTACCGGCCGGCGAGGGCTGGCTCGGTCGCGGGATGGAGTTCTTCGTGCCGAGCTTCGCGCCCTACGCCGGCAAGGACGTGGTGATCGTCGGGGGCGGCGACAGCGCGTTCGACTGGGCGCTGCACCTGGAGCCGATCGCCAAGAGCGTGGCCCTGGTCCACCGTCGGGACGCGTTCCGCGCCCACGAGCGCACCGTCCAGCAGGTGACGGACTCCTCGGTGGAGATCATCACCAAGGCTCAGGTGACCGCCCTGAACGGCGACGACCGGCTCGAGTCCGTGGAGATCACGGTGGGTGACGAGAAGACCATCCGGCCCGCGCAGGCAGTGGTGGCGGCGCTCGGGTTCATCGCCGACCTCGGTCCCCTGCAGGAGTGGGGCATCGAGGTGGAGAAGCGCCACGTCGTCGTCGGCCCGTCGATGCAGACCAGCCTGCCGCGAGTCTTCGCCGCGGGCGACATCACCGAGTACCCCGGCAAGGTGCGGCTGATCGCGGTCGGCTTCGGCGAGGCCGCCACCGCAGTCAACAACGCCACCGTCGCCATCGACCCCAGTGCCAAGGTGTTCCCCGGCCACTCCTCGGACGTGTGAGATGGCCAGCGGACGCGACGCGGTCAAGCTGACCGAGCTGGAGGTGCAGGACCTCCTGGCCGAGAACATCAAGGTGCAGGTGGCCAGCAATGGCCATGACGGCACCCCCCACATCAGCACCCTCTTCTACATCGTGCGCGACGGCAGGATCGCGTTCTGGACCTACGGGCGGAGCCAGAAGATCAAGAACCTCGAGCGCGACCCTCGCGTGAGCGCCCTGGTCGAGGACGGCACCGACTACTTCGAGCTGCGCGGCGTCTCGATCACCGGCCGCGCAGAGATCATCCGCGACTACGACGCGATCTACTCCATCGGTTCCGAGGTCGCTACCGCGATGGTCAACGCCGAGTCCTTCGAGGCGCTCGGTGACATTGGCCGTGAGGCCGTGGAGAAGCAGGCCCAGAAGCGGGTCGCCGTGATCGTGCATCCGGACAAAGTGGCCAGCTGGGATCACAGAAAGATGGTGTGAGAGAGATGAAGATCAAGGTCGACTTCGACCTGTGCGAGTCCAACGCCCTCTGCGAGGCGATCGCCCCCGACGTCTTCGAGCTGGACGACGACGACTACCTCCAGCTGAAGACCGAGGAGACGACGGACGAGAACATCGCCGACGTAAGAAGGGCCGTCGCGTCCTGCCCGCGCGCCGCCATCTCGATCGAGGGTGATTCGTGAACGACCTCTCCCTGGACGGCCGCGTCGCGATCGTCACCGGGGCCGGAGCGGGCCTCGGCCGCGCCGAGGCCGTGGCACTGGCCGACGCCGGTGCCGCGATCGTGCTCAACGACCTCCCTGGCGCTGCCGATGAGGCCGCCGACGAGATCAAGTCTCGTGGCGGCCGGGTGGCCGTCGTGGAGGGTGACGTGGGGGAGCGGGCCACCGCCGACGCGATGGTCGCCGCCGCGCTCGACGAGCTCGGATCGCTCGACATCGTCGTCAACAACGCGGGGATGACCCGGGACCGGATGCTGTTCAACCTCTCCGACGACGAGTGGGACGACGTGATCCGGGTGCACCTGCGTGGGCACTTCCTGCTCTCGCGCAACGCCGCGTCGTACTGGCGGAGCCGGTCGAAGGAGACCGAGACCCCGGTCTACGGTCGGGTCATCAACACCGCGTCGGAGGCCTTCCTCGGCGGTTCGCCGGGTCAGGCCAACTACGCGGCCGCGAAGGCAGGGATCGCGGCGCTCACGCTCTCGACGTCTCGCGGTCTCGGCAAGATCGGCGTGCGCGCCAACGCGATCTGCCCGCGGGCCCGGACCGCGATGACCGCTCAGGTGTTCGGCGAGGACGAGTCCGGGCTCGAGATCGACCCCTACTCACCCGAGCACGTCGCGCCGCTGGTCGCCTACCTGGCCTCTCCGGCTGCGGATTCGATCACCGGGCAGGTCTTCGTCGTCTACGGCGGGATGGTCGCTCTGGTGGCCGCGCCGGTGGTCGAGCAGCGCTTCGACAAGTCCGGCACCACCTGGACCCTCGACGACCTCGACAAGCAGCTCGGTGGCTACTTCGACGGTCGTGACCCGAGCCGCGGCTTCGCGGCCGACTCGATCATGCAACTCACTATCTGAAGGAACGGCAATGGGCAGGTTGGCCAACAAGATCGCGATCGTCACGGGCGGCGCGCAGGGACAGGGTGCCGGGATCGTCCGGGCGTTCGTCGCGGAAGGGGCGAAGGTCGCGATCGCCGATGTGGCCAAGGAGCCGGGTCAGTCGCTGGCCGACGAGCTCGGTTCGAATGCCCACTTCGTCCACCATGACGTGAGCGACGAGGCTGTCGTGGGCGTCGCTGGTGGAGGACACCAACCAGCGCTGGGGCCCGGTCAGCGTGCTGGCCAACAACGCCGGCATCCTCCGCTTCGGAGAGATCGGCAAGACCCCGCTCGCGGACGTCGAGCTGCTGTTCCGGGTCAACCAGCTCGGCTGCTTCCTCGGGATGCAGGCCGTGGTGCCGACGATGAAGGCGAACGGCGGTGGCTCGATCATCAACGCCTCCTCCGTCGAGGGCCTCGCGGGCATGTCCAGCTGCACGGCGTACGCCGCCACCAAGTGGGCGATCCGCGGGATGACCAAGTGCGCGGCGCACGAGCTCGGTCGCAAGCAGATCCGGGTCAACTCGGTGCACCCCGGCATGATCGACACCCCCATGACCCGCGTGCACGGCGGCGACGCCGCGATGGAGTACGGCGCCAGCAAGATCCCGCTGCGCCGCGTGGGCTATCCCGAGGACATCGCGCCGCTGTACGTCTTCCTGGCGTCCGACGAGTCGGCGTACGTCACCGGTGCCGAGATCGCGATCGACGGCGGGGTCACCTCGACCCACGCGTTCGGCGGCTGAGCAGGAGCCTTCGAGGAACGAGAAGTCTCCGTGCGCGAAGCCGGGTCGAGTAGCCGCCGCGACTGAGGAACGAAGTCGCGGATAGGCGTATCGAGACTCGGTGAGATCCGAGCCGACCCGCGCCGGAGTGGTCTCGATACGCGCTCGCTCGTTCCTCGCTCGCGCTACTCGACCAGCGTGGCGCCGACCCGCGCCGGAGTGGTCTCGATACGCGCTCGCTCGTTCCTCGCTCGCGCTACTCGACCAGCGTGGCGCCGACCCGCGCCGGAGTGGTCTCGATACGCGCTCGCTCGTTCCTCGCTCGCGCTACTCGACCAGCGTCGGAAGTCCTAGTCCCTCAGGAGCAGCCGGACCGCAGTCTCCATGTGCTGCGCGGTGTCGGCGGCCGTCGAACGGCCGGTGACCCAGGCGACCAGGGCCGAGAGCCAGACGTCGCCGATCACCCGGGCGATGGCGACGTCGTCGTCGGTGACGATCCCGTCGACGCGCTCGGGGTCCATGGCGTGGGTGAGCATGCTGGTCATCAGCATCCCGACGTCGTGGATCTCGGAGGCCACCGAGGCGTCCGCGAACATGAACGCGCGGGTGAGGGCCTCGGTGAGGTGCGGGTCGCCCTGGAGGCCACGGGTGGTCTTCTTGAGCACGCTGATGACCCGCTCGGCCGGGGTGTCGCCCGCGACCGGACGGCCCTTCATGGAGGCCTCGGCCTGCTCGAAGGTCCGGCCCAGGGCCGAGACCAGCAGGTGGATCTTGGACGGGAAGTAGCGGTAGAGGGTGCCGAGGGCCACATCGGCCCGGTCGGCTACGGCCCGCATCTGGACAGCGTCGAAGCCCCCGTCGCGCGCCAGCTGGTAGGTCGCGTCGAGGATCCTCTTGCGACGATCGCGCTGCGCAGCGGACCCAAGGTCCTCGACTGCGAGCGAGTTGGCGCTGGTCACAAGCACTCCCAAGTTTTTCGACTGCGTCGGTAGGCTATCAAGCAGTGGGCCATAATAGGAACACGTTCCACTTCGTCCGGCCCGGCGTGTCAGCGCATCCGGGAAGTGTCCGGATAGCCGACGAGAAGCAAGAAGGGTCGCCCGTGAAGATCGCGATGCTGTCTTACCGCAGCAAGCCTCATTGCGGTGGTCAAGGCATCTACATCCGCCACCTCAGCCGCGAGCTCACCAACCTGGGCCACGAAGTCGAGGTCTTCTCGGGCCAGCCCTACCCCGACCTGGACGCCGGCGTACGCCTGACCAAGGTGCCGAGCCTGGATCTCTACCGCGAGCCGGACCCGTTCCGGGTGCCGAAGCTCGGTGAGTTCCGCGACCTGATCGACGTCGAGGAATTCGCCACTATGTGCGTGGCCGGCTTCCCGGAGCCGAAAACCTTCTCCAAGCGGGTCTCGCGCCTCCTGAAGGAGCGAGCGGGCGAGTTCGACATCGCTCACGACAACCAGGTGCTCGGCACCGGGATGCTCGACATCGAGGGCTACGGGCTGCCGCTGATCACCACGCTGCACCACCCGATCACGTTCGACCGGCGGATCGACCTGAGCCAGACCCGCAACCCATGGCGCCGGGTGACCCTGCGTCGCTGGTACGGCTTCCTGAGGATGCAGGGCCGGGTGGCCCGCCGCGCGCGGCTGATCATGACGCCGTCGGAAGCCTCCAAGCGCGACATCGCCAAGGACTTCGGAGTCGATCCGGCCAAGATGCAGGTGATCCTGCTCGGGGTCGACGACGGCTTCGTGCCGCCGACCGCGCCGCGCGTCCCGGGCCGGATCATGGCGATGGCGAGTGCGGACGCTCCGATGAAGGGGATCTCGACCCTGCTCGAGGCGTTCGCGAAGCTGCGCACCGAGCGCGACATCGAGCTGATCCTGGTCACCAAGCCCCAGGCCGGCGGCCGCACCGAGCGCTTGATCGAGAAGCTCGCGATCAGCGACAGTGTTCGCTTCGCCAACGGCCTGAGCGAGTTCGACCTGGTCGAGCTGATGGGGTCGGCAGAGGTGGCCTGCGTGCCGTCGCTGTACGAAGGTTTCTCGCTGCCCACCGCCGAGCTGATGGCCTGTGCCACCCCGCTGGTCGTCTCCCGTGCGGGCGCGATCCCCGAGGTGGTCGGCCCGGACGGCCTGTGCGCCGACCTGGTCACCCCGGGTGACGTCGGTGAGCTCAAGCTGGCGCTCGAGCGGATGCTCGATGACCCCGAGCGCCGGGCCCGGATGGGTGCCGCCGGCCGGCAACGGGTCCAAGAACTGTTCAGCTGGCGTGCGGTGGCCACAAAGGTCGCGCGCGCTTACGAGGAAGTGATCGAGGAGTACCGGAGCGAGCATGCTGACCGTTGATTTCTACCGGCTCGGGCTGCGCCCCGGCGACCGGGTATTGGACATGGGCTGCGGTGCCGGCCGACACGCGTTCGAGATGTACCGCCGAGGCGGCGACGTGATCGCGTTCGACCAGGACGCCGATGAGCTGGCCGGAGTACTCGAGCTGTTCGGCGCCATGAAGGAGGCCGGCGAGGTCCCCGAGAGCGCCTCGGCCGACATCAAGGAGGGCGACGCGCTGGAGCTGCCGTTCGCGGATGGCGAGTTCGACCGGGTCGTGGCCGCCGAGATCCTCGAGCACATCCCCGCCGACATCATGGCGATCCGCGAGCTGGTGCGGGTGCTCCGTCCGGGCGGCACTATGGCGGTCTCGGTGCCGCGCTGGCTGCCCGAGATCATCAACTGGAAGCTCTCTGACGACTACCACAACGTCGAGGGCGGCCACATCCGGATCTACACCGACAAGGAGCTGATCGACAAGCTCACCAAGGCCGGTCTGGAGTTCCAGGGCAAGGACTACGCCCATGGCCTGCACTCGCCGTACTGGTGGATCAAGTGCGCGGTCGGTGTCACCAACGACGACCACCCGCTGGCGAAGGCCTACCACCGCCTGCTGGTCTGGGAAATCATGAAGCAGCCGCGTGCCCTGCAGCTCGCGGGCAAGGTGCTGGACCCGTTGATCGGCAAGAGCATGGTGCTCTACCTGCGCAAGCCGGAGACTCATGTCTGAGCTCCACCCGGTCGACCTAGCCCGCATCCCCTACGTCGACGGCGTGCTGACTGCCGCCCAGGTGGCACAGAGCGCCGCGTCGATCGCGTCCATGCAGGAGCCCTCCGGCGCCATCCCCTGGACCGTGGGCGAGCACGTCGACATCTGGAACCACGTCGAGGCCGCGATGGGGCTGCTCGTCGGCGGTCAGGTCGAGGCCGCCGAACACGCCTTCGCCTGGATTCCCACGATGCAGCGGGCCGACGGCTCCTGGCCGATGAAGATCGTCGGCGGAGAGGTCGACGACCCGCGCGGCGAGGTCAACATGTCGGCGTACTTCGCGGTCGGCCTGTGGCACCACTGGCTGGTCCGCCGCGACATCGGCTTCGTCCGGCGCTACTGGCCGTCGGTGCGGGCCGGTCTCGACTGGGTGGTCTCCCAGCAGACCGAGTTCGGCGGGATCAACTGGACGCCGACCGAGTCGTTCTCGCTGCTGGCCGGCTGCTCGAGCATCTACCAGTCGCTGCGGGCCGGCGTCGCGCTCGCCGACCTGCTCGACGACCCCCAGCTCGAATGGGAGCTGGCCGGTGGCCGGCTTGGCCATGCGGTGCGCGAGCACCGCGACCTGTTCGCCGACAAGGCGACGTACTCCATGGACTGGTACTACCCGGTGCTCGGTGGAGCCGTGCGCGGGAGGGACGCGTTCGAACTGCTGGAGAGCCGCTGGGACGAGTTCGTGGTTCCCGACCTCGGCATCCACTGCGTCGACACCAACCCGTGGGTGACCGGCGCCGAGACCTGCGAGCTCGCGATGGCGCTGGACATCCTCGGCGACCACCGGCGGGCGCTGCGGCTGCTCGCGGACATGCAGCACCTGCGCACCGAGGACGGCAGCTACTGGACCGGCTGGGTCTACGGCGCCGAAGAAGATCAGCCCGGTGTCAACTGGCCGGTCGAGCACACGACGTACACAGCGGCCGCGGTGATCCTGGCCGTCGACGCATTGGGCGAGACCCACGGCCACAGCTCGCCGGGGTCGGGCATCATGCGCGGCACGTCGCTGGCGCCGCACTTCCGTGAGCTGGCGCTCGAGTGTGGCTGCCCCTCAGCCGACGAGGTCACCCGCCTCGCCGGTCGTACGTCGTAGCACGCGCATCGAACCGAGCGCCTCGACCTCCTCGAAGGAGCCGGACTCGAGCGCGCGCAGGAAGACGTGGTACGGCGGCTGGCCCCCGTCCGCGGGGTCCGGGAACACGTCGTGGATCACCAGCAGGCCGCCGGGCATCACCCACTTGGCCCATCCGCTGTAGTCGTTGTGGGCGTGCTCCTCAGCGTGCCCGCCGTCGATGAACAGCAGGCTGAGTGGGGTGCTCCACAGCGCGGCGACGGTGGTGCTCTTGCCGACGACGGCGACGACGTACGGCTCCAGCTCGGTGTGCGCCATCGTGGCCCGGAACACGGGGAGGGTGTCCATCAGGCCCGACTCGGGATCGACCAGGGTCGGGTCGTGGTGCTCCCAGCCGGCCTGGTTCTCCTCCGAGCCGCGGTGGTGGTCGACGGTGACCACGGCGCCGCCCACGTCGCGGGCAGCGGCGCCGAGATAGATGGCCGACTTCCCGCAGTAGGTACCGACCTCGAGCGCCGGTCCGTGCGGCAACCGCTCCCGGGCGTAACGGTGCAGCAGGAGTCCCTCGTCATCGGGCATGAAGCCTTTCGCCGCCCGGGCGTAGGCCAGCAGGTTGGCAGGCATGTCGTTGGTCGGGGCAGCGGTCACCCCCTCAGTCTAGTAAGATTGGAACACGTTCTAGTTTTCGAGGTGAGCATGTCCATCGGGATCTCCGACGAGCACGTCGAGCTGGCGGCCAGCCTGCGCAAGTGGGCGGCCGGGCTGGGCAGTGCCGAGCTGGTCCGAAACGCCGACGGAGACGTCGGAGCGCGCTTCGACGAGGCGTGGAAGGCGGCGGTCGAGATGGGCGTCGCCACCATTGCGCTGCCCGAGTCCGCAGGAGGCGGCGGTGGGACGCCGCTCGACCAAGCGGTGGCGCTCGAGGCATGCGCCCGCGAGCTGTTCCCCGGTCCGCTGCTGGGGCCGGTCGTTGCGGCGGCGGTCCTCGGTGAGGCCGCCGGGACCCTGCCCGATGGAGCTGTCGTGGGCCTGGCTCTCGACCCCAGCCTCGACGTGGTCTGGGACGCTCCTTCTGCTACTCATCTGCTGGTGAGCGACCCCGAGGACGGCTGGTTCCTCATCCCGGCTGATGCGGCCACAGTGGCTCCGGCCCAGGCGGTGGACCTGTCCCGCAGGTTCGGCGGCGCGCAGCTGGACCTCAGCGGCGACGGGGTCGTGCTGGTGTCGGGGCTGACCGGCGAGGCCGTCCGTCGTGCGGCGGTCACCTATGGCGCCGCGGAGGCCTCCGGCGTCGCCCGCTGGTGCCTGCAGACCGCCGTCGAGTACGCCAAGGTCCGCGAGCAGTTCGGCAGGCCGATCGGCAGCTTCCAGGCGGTCAAGCACCTGTGCGCCGAGATGTTGGAGACGGCCGAGGCGGTCACCGCCGCAGCGTGGGACGTCGCCGCGGCGGCCTCCGGTGACCCCGGGCAGTGGTCCTACGCGGCCGACGTCGCCGCCGCCACTGTCTTCGACGGTGCGGTCGAGGTGGCGAAGACGTGCATCCAGGTCCTTGGCGGGATCGGGTTCACCTACGAGCACGACGCGCACCTGTACCTGCGCCGCGCCCTGGCGCTGCGGGCAATGCTCGGGGACGGCGACGCCGCAGCGCAGCGGCTGCTCGACCATGCCGTCGCCGGCACGAGACGCCGGGTCGAGGTCGACCTCGAGGGCCGCGACGAGCCGATCCGGGACGAGATCCGGGAGATCGTGGCCGGCATCGCGGCGTCCGAGGACCGGCGCACCGCCTTGGTCGACGCGGGCTACCTGACCCCGCACTGGCCGGCGCCGTACGGGCTCGGCGCGGACCCGGTGACCCAGATCGTGGTCGACCAGGAGCTGGCCCGGGCGGACGTCGCTCGCCCCGACATCGTGATCGCCGGCTGGGCGCTGCCCACGATCCTCGAGCACGGCACCGACGAGCAGCGCGAGCGGTTCATCCGGCCGTCGCTGCTCGGCGAGCTGATCTGGTGCCAGCTGTTCTCCGAGCCCGGCTCCGGCTCCGACCTGGCCTCGCTCCGCACCCGCGCCGAGCGGGTGGACGGCGGCTGGAAGCTCACCGGGCAGAAGGTGTGGACCTCGGTTGCCCAGAAGGCCGACTGGGGCATCTGCCTGGCCCGCACCGACTCTGACGCGCCGCAGCACAAAGGCATCAGCTACTTCCTCGTCGACATGAAGAGCCCGGGCATCGAGGTGCGCCCGCTGCGGGAGATCACCGGCGAGGCGCTGTTCAACGAGGTCTTCCTCGACGAGGTGTTCGTGCCCGTCGACTGCCTGGTGGCCGAGCTGGGTGATGGCTGGCGGCTGGCCCGCACCACGCTCGCCAACGAGCGGGTGGCGATGGCGACCAGCAAGCTCGACAAGAGCACCGAGCGTGCAGTGGCTCTAGGGGCGGCTGGAGCCCTCTCCGCCGCCCAGCGAGTCGCCGTCGGCCACGCGGTCGCGCTGGCCACGGTCTGCTCACTGCTCGGGGTCCGGTCGACCCTCCGCTCGCTCAGCGGCCAGGGTCCGGGTGCCGAGTCGAGCGTGGCCAAGCTGCTCGGCGTCCGCAACCGCCAGGACAGTGCCGAGCTCGTCGTCGAGCTGTACGGCGACCGGGTCCTGGCTCCCGACGCCGATGTGGAGGCGGCGGTGTGGGAGCTGCTCAACACCCGGTGCCTGTCCATCGCCGGCGGGACCACCCAGATCCTGCGAAACGTGGCCGGCGAGCGGATCTTGGGCCTGCCCCGTTAGGTCTGGTCTCGCTCCCGGCGGTAGCCGTTCCAGTGCCAGTGCAGGTAGCGGTCGACCGCGCGCACCATGTGCGCGGACCTGATCGAGGGGAACACGTCGAAGGCGTGCTGGGTGCCGGGCAGCTCGGCGTAGACCACGGTCCGCTTGGAGACCTCGCGCAGCTTGGCCACGAACTGGCGGGCTTGGTTGACCTCCACCAGGGTGTCGTAGGTCCCGTGTATCACGAAGAAGTCCGGAGCGTCGGGGGTGATCCGCAGCATCGGCGAGGCGTTCTCGAACACCTCGGGGTTCTTGGTGAAGCGCTTCCGGATCACCCGCGGCGCCAGGAACCGGTCGCGCATCTGGATCGCCCGGCGGGTGCCGGTGGCGCCAGCGAAGTCGTAGACGCCGTAGTGCGGGATCGCCGCTTGTACCGACGTGTCGACGTCCTCGAACCCCGGCTGCCACTCGGGATCGTTGGGGGTGACCGCTGCGAGGGCCGCGAGGTGGCCGCCGGCCGAGCCGCCGGTGATCGCGATGTAGTCGGGGTCGCCGCCGTACTCATCGATGTTCTCGCGGATCCAGGCGATCGACTTCTTGACGTCGATGATGTGCGCCGGCCACCAGCTACGCGGCGAGAGCCGGTAGTGGGGCGCCACGCAGATCCAGCCTTTCGCGGCCAGATGCTGCATGAGCGGGATCCCCTGTTGGTCCTTGGTGCCGATCGTCCAGGCGCCCCCGTGGATCTGCAGCAGGACCGGCGCGCCCTGGGGCGGCGTCTCGGCGGGCAGGTAGATGTCGAGCAGCCCGCGCTTGCCGTAGTCCGGGTTGAACGAGACGTTCCTGATCAGCCGCACTCGGGGCTCGCGCATCCGGAACGGCATGACCAACCGGCGCCACGGGGTCGCCAGGTCGGCCGGGGTCGGTTTCGTTTCGAGCTGGTCGAGGTAGTCGACGCCGAGGCCCTCGGCGAGGCTCTCCTCGACCTGCTCCTGGACCTTCCGGGCCTGCCTGATCAGGAAGGCCAGTCCGGCCGCACTGGCGCCGGCCAGCACCAGCCCGGCGGGATCGCGGCGCCGCCTCGTGGAGTGCGTCACCGCGTCAGCGGCGGTGACCGCCAGCAGGTGAGGTGCGAGCTCGTTGGTCAGCCAGCCCGAGAAGAACGCCAGTGGCCCCAGCTCGTAGGTCGGCAGGGGCCGGATCGCGTTGGCGGTCAGGGCGGCCGTGATCACCTGGCGACGGCGGAATCCCATGCGGCAAAGCCTACGGTGGCCGAATAGAACTGGTTCCAGGGGATCGCCCTACGATGACCACATGGACCGACTCTCCGGCCTGGACGCCAGCTTCCTGTACCTCGAGACGCCCGCCCAGCTGATGCACGTGTGTGGCCTCATCGTGCTCGACCCGAGCACCATGCCCACGCCGTACACCTTCGACGTGATGCAGTCGGAGATCGACCGGCGGGTCAAGGACGTTCCGTCGTTCACACGCAAGCTGCGCCGGGTGCCGCTCGGCCTCGACCACCCGATCTGGGTCCGGGACAAGCAGTTCGACATCGAGCGGCACGTGCACCGGCTCGCGCTCCCGCAGCCCGGTGGCTACAAGGAGCTGGTCTCACTGTGCGCCCACCTCGCGGCCCTTCCGCTCGACCGGTCCCGGCCGCTCTGGGAGATGTGGATCATCGAGGGCTACGACGACGGCAAGATCGTCTGCTTCTCGAAGATGCATCACGCGACCGTCGACGGCGTGTCCGGATCCAACCTGATCTCGCACCTGTGCGCGCTCGAGCCCGACGCCGAGCCGCTCGCCCTGGGCGACGACGAGGGTCACGGCCGAGACGCCGGTCCGGGCGAGCTACTGGCCCGGGCCGCGCTCAGCACCGCCTCCCGGCCGGTCGACGTGGCCCGCCTGCTCGCGCCGTCGACGAAGCTGGTGACCAAGACGATCGGCCGGGCCCGCGAGGGCACGGCGATGGCGGCGCCGTTCTCGGCGCCGCGGACGTCGTTCAACGGCACCATCACCGGCCACCGCAGCATCGGCCTCGCCGACATCAGCCTCGAGGACATCCGGGCGATCAAGAAGGCCACCGGCACCACCGTCAACGACGTGGTGCTCGCCATCTCGGGTGGGGCGCTGCGTGCGTACCTCGAGGAGCGCGGCGAGCTGCCGGACTCCTCGCTGCTGGCGACCGTCCCGGTCAGCGTGCGCGAGAGCTCGAAGCGCTCGAGCGGCGCCAACAAGGTCTCCGCGCTGTTCACCAAGCTCGGCACCGACGTCGAGGACCCGCTGCAGCGCCTGATGGAGATGGCGGAGGCAAACCGGAATGCCAAGGACCACCACAACGCGATCAGTGCCGACTCGCTGCAGGACTGGGCGGAGTTCGCGGCACCCCGGACCTTCGGCCTGGCCGTTCGTGCCTACGCCGGCCTCCGGCTCGCCGAGAAGCACCCGGTCGTGCACAACCTGGTGATCTCCAACGTCCCCGGTCCGCCGGTGCCGCTCTATTACATGGGGGCCAAGATCGAGGCGCTGTACCCGCTCGGCCCGGTCTTCCACGGCGCCGGCCTCAATCTCACGGTGATGTCCAACGACGGGCAGGTGCACGTCGGCGCGATCGCCTGCCGCGAGTCGATGCCCGACCCCGACGCCCTGGTTCGCCACTTCCCCGAGGAGCTCGCGCGGCTCAAGAAGGCGGTCGAGAACTCCTAGGAGACGTCCTCGGTCGAGCGCTTACGGGCGAAGTCGCGGCGCCGTGCATTGACGGTGTTGATCGCCTCGACCACGACCGGCACGAACTTCTCGGACTCCAGCACGCACATTGCGTGCCCCGCATCGATGTCGTGCACGGTGGCGCCGGGGATGGCTTTCGCCAGTGAGAACTGTCGCGACGGTTGGATCACGTGGTCCTTGGTGCCGACGACGACGGCGGTCGGGACGTCGATCTTGGTGATCCACGGGCGGGAGTGGTGCTTGCCGAGGGAGGCGAGCGCCTGGCCGATGGCCCACGGGCTGGTGGAGCGGAACTCGCGCAGCGCCCACTCGTGGATGTCGGACGGCTCCATGTCGAGCGCCTTGGCGGCCACTCGCGCAGTGGTGAGCGCGGTGCGGGAGCGGGAGATGCCCCGGGCGCCGAACATCGCGACACCCATCCCGGTGAAGAAGATCCGCTCGCTCGGGGTGAGCTGGAACCGGTCGGTCGTCGCGCAGAGCACCAGTCCCTGGATCTTCTCCCGGTGCTGACGCCAGACCCGCTGAGCAACGATCGAGCCCATCGAGTAGCCACAGACGATGACGTCGTCCAACTCGAGCAGGTCGATCAGCGCGGCGACATCGTCGGCGCAGTCGTAGAGCGAGAACTCGTCGCTCTGGATCCCTTGGCCGTGCCAGCGCAGGTCCAGGGTCACCACCCGGTAGCGCCGCGAGAGCGGCTCGATCGCGGGGTACCAGGTGAGCAGTCCGGTGCAGCCGAGCGCGTGCAGGAGCACCAGCGTGGGGGAGTCGGGGCTCGGGCCGGGTGTGTCGGTCACGTACGTCGCCCCGCCGCGGTCGGGAAGCTCGATCATCTTTCCCGGGGGGATCTGCGCCCAGGGCATGTACGCCTGGCTGCGAACCAGATCACGTGGCGACCACATGCGGTCCACACTAGAACACGTTACAGTTCTGATCGTGGATTCTGAGTCGATCGAGGCGGTCCGGTCCGTCGTCACCGAGGTGCTGAGCCGCACCGGTGAGGGCACGGACGACTGGGCGGCGCTGGCCTCCGCAGGACTGCTGGCGCTCGCCGTCCCCGAAGAGTACGGCGGCGAGGGGCTCGGCCTCGACGAGGTCGGAGTGCTGCTCCGCGAGACCGGCGCCCGCGCGGTGGACCTGCCCGTCTGGGAGACGCTGTGCTGCGGCGCGCTGGTGCTCGCGGCGACGGGCACCGACGAGCAGCGCCGCGCCTGGCTGCCCGGCGTGGCCACGGGCGAGACGCTGCTGGCGCCCGCTCTACGCGAGGTCGGGGTCGGGATCACCGGGGTCCCCGGGACGACGTACTCGAACGGCACGGTGACCGGACGCAAGATCGGGGTGACCCGTGCGGACCAGGCGGCCCGGCTGTTGGTGACCGCGCGGTCCGGCGACGACGACGTGGTCGTCCTCGTCGATCCTCATGGTCCCGGCGTCCAGCTGCTGGCCTCCCCGACCTCCAGCGGGCGGACCCAGCACACGGTCGTCCTCGATGGCGCACCGGCCGAGCCGCTCGGCGACGGCGCTGCCGAGAAACTCACCCGGCACGCGGTGGCCGGCCTGGCCCTGACCGCAGCGGGCCTGCTCGCCGGCGCCCGCGACCTGACCGCCGACTACATCAAGGGCCGGACCCAGTTCGGCCGGTCCCTGGCGGAGTTCCAGGCAGTGGCGATGCAGATCGCCGACGTCTACATCGCCTCCCGCACGGTCGACCTGGCTGCAGCGAATGCCGCGTGGCGGGTCCGCGAGGGACTCGACGTCACCGACGACCTGGCCGTGGCGGCCTATTGGGTCTGTCAGGAGACGCCGAAGGCGCTGCGCACCTGCCACCACCTGCACGGCGGGATGGGGCTCGACGTCACCTACCCGCTGCCGCGGTACTCCTCCTGGGTCACCGACATCGCGCACGCGCTCGGCACGCTGCCGGGCGAGGTGCACGTCGAGGATCCGACCGCCAAGAACCTCGAGCTCACCGTCGAGCAGCGGTCTCTCAAGACCGAGCTCCGCGACTACTTCACCGGGCTCGCCGGCCAGACCGAGCACGGAGATCCCGGCCCCGACGGCTCGCGTGACCGGCACGGGCCGACATACCAGGCGCTGATCCGGCAGATGGGCCAGGACGGCTGGATGGGCATCGGCTGGCCGAAGGAGTACGGCGGCCACGGCCTCGGCGAGATCGAGCAGACGATCTTCGCCAACGAGGCGCAGCGAGCCGACGTCCACCTGCCTGCCGTGACCCTGCAGACCGTAGGGCCCACCCTGATCCGGTACGGCACCGAGCATCAGAAGGACCTGTTCCTCAAGCGGATCCTCGAGGGCGACGTGCACTTCGCGATCGGCTACTCCGAGCCCGACGCCGGCACCGACCTGGCCTCGCTCCGCACCACCGCTCGGCGGGACGGAGACCACTACGTCGTCAACGGGCAGAAGCTGTGGACCACCGGCGGGCACCAGGCCGACTACATCTGGCTCGCGGTCCGTACCGACCCGGATGCCCCCAAGCACAAGGGCATCTCGATCCTGATCGTGGACACCACCGATCCCGGCTACTCCTGGACGCCGATCATCACCGCCGACGGCTCGCACCACGTGAACGCGACGTACTACAACGACGTGCGGGTCCCGGTCGAGATGCTGGTGGGCGAGGAGAACCAGGGCTGGAAGCTGATCACCACCCAGCTCAACCACGAGCGCGTGATGCTCGGCCCCGCGGGACGGCTCGAAGGCCTGCGCGACCGGGTCGCCGACTGGGCGACGAAGGCGGGTGTGGTCGACCGAGCCGACGTACAGGACGTGCTCGGTCGGGTGACCGCCACCTTCCGGGTCAACGAGCTGCTCAACTGGGAGGTGGCCCGGGCCGCCGCGGTGGGCGAGATCTCGGTGGGCGACGCCTCGTCGTCGAAGGTGTTCGCGGCCGATCAGGCGCAGCACCTGTCTGCCGACCTGGTCGGGATCGTGCACCGGTACGGCGACCCCGCGGACGAGGAGACCGGACGCCTGATGAGCTACCTGGACGCCCAGGCGAAGCGCAACCTCGTCCTCACCTTCGGTGGTGGCGTGCAGGAGGTGCAGCGCGAGCTGATCGCGATGTTCGGGCTGGGCCTGCCCCGGGTGCCACGATGAGCTCCGCCAACGACGAGCGGCACGAGCGGATCATGGCCGAGGCCGAGCGGATCAAGGCCCTCGGTGAGGCCTCCGAGTCGCTGGCGCCGTACCCCGTCAACGAGGCCACCATCGGCACCTGGATGGACGCGATGGACTACCGCAACAAGCGGTTCGAGGACGGTGAGGCGCCGCCCTCGATGGCCCAGGTGTGGACGATGCCGGGGCTCGGTCGGAGACGTCCCGACGACGACCCGCTCAGTCGGATGATGGAGGTCCTGACCGCCGAGGGCTTCACCGCCGTGCTCGGCACCAACTCCGAGCAGACCTATGAGCGCTACGTGCGCGTCGGCGAGCAGCTACGGGTGACCTGCTCACTCGACTCGGTGGCCGGCCCGAAGAACACCGCGATGGGCCTGGGCTACTTCGTCACCTCGCGGAACCGGTGGTACGTGGACGACGAGCACGTCGCGACGATGCTGTTCCGCGTCCTGAAGTTCATCCCGAGGGAGGCGTCGTCGTGACCGTTCGGCCGATGGTCAACCGCGACTCGCAGTTCTTCTGGGACGGCACCGAGGCCGGGGAGCTGCGAATCCCGAAGTGCAACGCCTGCGGCGCCAAGCGGTTCCCGCCGGGGCCGGCCTGCCAGTCCTGTGAGGCTTTTGATCGCGGGTACGACGTGGCCGCCGGCACCGGCACCGTCTTCTCGTACGTCGTGCACCGGCACCCACCGGTGCCCGGCAAGGAGCTGCCGATCGTGATCGCGCTGATCGACGTCGACGAAGGCGTCCGGATGGTTGGCGAGGTGGTTGACGTTGCTGACGACGTGATCGAGATCGGGATGCGGCTGCGCGTGGACTTCCGCACGGTCGACGACGACCTGACGCTGCCGATCTGGTGTCTCGACACGCCTCGTCCCTCGGCTACTCGACAACCGAAAGAACAGCGATGAACACGCTAGAGGCCGGCCAGACGATCCCCGAGTGGAGCCTGCCGATGACGCCCACGACGATCGTGAGCACCGCGATCGCGACCCGCGACTGGCAGGACGTCCACCACGATCGCGACGTGGCCCAGGCCGCCGGGTCCAAGGACATCTTCATGAACATCCTGACCACCAACGGGCTGGTCGAGAAGTACGTCGCCGACTGGGCCGGTCACGATATCGAGCTCAAGGGCATCGCGATCAGGCTGGGCGCCCCGGCGCATCCCTACGACACGCTGACGTTCAGCGGGATTGTCGCCGACGTGTCCGACGGCATCGCGACCATAGAGATCGTGGGCCGCGTGTCGCTGGGCGACCACGTCACCGGGACCGTGAAGGTGGCGGTGTGACGCTCTCCGGCTCAGCAGCCATCGCCGGCATCGGTGCCACCGAGTTCTCCAAGGAGTCCGGCCGCTCCGAGCTGCAGCTCTCGGTCGAGGCGGTTCGCCACGCGCTCACCGACTGCGGGCTGACCGTCTCGGACGTGGACGGGCTGACCACGTTCACGATGGACACCTCGTCGGAGATCGCGGTGGCTCGCGAGCTGGGCATCCCCGAGCTGAGGTTCTTCAGCCGGATCAACTACGGCGGTGGCGCGGCTTGCGCCACCGTGCAGCAGGCGGCGATGGCGGTCGCCACCGGCGTCGCGGACGTCGTGGTCTGCTACCGCGGCTTCAACGAGCGGTCCGAGAGCCGGTTCGGCCAGTTCAGCCTGGCCGCCGCCACCCAGGTCAACACCAACGGCCTCGACAATGCGTGGACCTACCCGATGGGCCTCGGCACTCCCGCGGCGACGGTGGCCATGCAGGCGCGCCGCTACATGCACGAGTACGGCGCCACCTCGGAGGACTTCGGCCGGGTCGCGGTCGCGGACCGACGGCACGCGGCCAGGAACCCCAACGCGTTCTTCTACGAGAAGCCGATCACCATCGAGGATCATCAGGCCTCCCGGATGATCGTCGACCCGTTGCACCTCCTCGATTGCTGCCAGGAGAGCGACGGGGCGGTGGCGCTGGTCGTGGTGTCGGCCGAACGGGCCCGCGACCTGCCGAAGAAGCCGGCGTACGTGACCGCGGCCGCGCAGGGCAGTGGCAGCGACCAGTTCGTGATGACGTCCTACTACCGCGACGACATCGGCATCCCCGAGATGGGGGTGGTCGGCCGCGAGCTGTGGCGTCAGTCCGGGCTCTCGCCCAACGACATGCCGATGGCGATCCTCTACGACCACTTCACGCCGTACGTGCTCATGCAGCTGGAGGAGCTCGGGTTCTGCGGGCGCGGAGAGGCGCCGGGCTTCATCGCCGACGGCGCGATCGAGATCGGTGGCCGACTGCCCCTCAACACCCACGGCGGCCAGCTGGGCGAGGCCTACATCCACGGCATGAACGGCATCGCCGAGGCGGTCCGCCAGCTCCGCGGCACCTCTGTCAACCAGGTGCCGGACGTCCCGCACGTCCTGGTCACCGCCGGCACCGGCGTACCCACCAGCGGGCTGGTCCTCTCGTCCTAGCTCGGTGAGGCGCCCAGCTTCTCGGTGAAGAACGCGAGCACCCGGTCGACGCCCTCCTGCTGGCGGTGCGCGGTGACCGTGGAGTGCTTGCGACCGGGGAACTCCACCCTGATGAACGCGTCGCCGATCTCGCGGGTGAGCGTCTGGAAACGGGTGCCCGTTGCCATGTCCTTGTCGTACTGCAGGCCCAGCACCTGACATCCGCCGGCAGCCCGCTGCTTGACGGTGTCGAAATCGGCGGGCGAGAGGTTGAGGTCGGCTGCCCGCGCCTTGCCGACGGCGAACGGCGTCGACGGCTGGCACAGCACCGGCGCGGCCACCGAGTCGTCGACCATCATCGCGAGCGCGAAGCCGCCGGTGAAGCACATCCCGAGGGCGCCCACACCCGGGCCACCGAGCTCAGCGTGCAGCTCACGGGACAGGCTGCGTAGCCAGCCCGCGATCGGAGAGGTCTCACGGGCCGCGAGCTTGGTGAACTCGCGCCGTACGCAGACCTGGCGCATCGATGACGCGACCGCGAGCGGGTTGTCGCCGCGCTCCGGCGTACCGAAGAGGTGCGGCATCATCACGGTGAATCCGGCGGCAACGACCTCCTCGCCGAACGCGATCACGTCCGGCGTCAGCCCAGGGATCTCGTGGATCACGATCACCCCCGGGCCTTCACCCTTGCGATAGGTCGGGAACGTCAGGGTCTTGCCGCTCAGATCGTCGGCGGTGTGCTGGCCCTTGGCCCAGGTGTCGAGGAGCGGCATGCGGGTGAGTATGGCGTGGATAGGGTCGGAGCATGCCCGACGTCCCGATCCTCGACGACGCCGAGCGACGCATCCTGGGCAGCTTGATGGAGAAGCAGGTCACGGTCCCGGCGAGCTATCCCCTCAGCCTCAACTCGCTGCGTACCGCCTGCAACCAGACCAGCAGCCGGGAGCCGGTCACCGACTACGACGAGCAGGAGGTCGAGCGGGTTGCGCGCACGCTCAAGGACCGCGGGCTGCTGCGCATCGTGTGGTCGGACACCGGCCGCCGGACGCTGAAGTACCACCAGACCCTGGTCGAGGTGCTGGACCTCGCCGACGACGAGCGTGCGCTCATCACGGTGCTGCTGCTGCGTGGGCCGCAGGCGCCGGGGGAGCTGAGGAGCCGCACCGAGCGGCTGCACGCCTTCGCCGACCGGCAGGAGGTCGAGACCGTGCTGGGTCGCCTGTCGGCGCGTCCCGAGCCGCTGGTGCGAGAGCTCTCGCGCCGAGCCGGACAGCACGACAACCGCTGGGTGCACCTGCTGGGCCCGGTGGACGCGGGCGTCGGTGCCGAGTCCGCCCCGGCGGTGGACCGGAACGTCGTGCTCGCAGAGGGGGCGGAGGCGCGAGACGCGAAGGTGCGGGCGGGCTACGACGCGATCGCCGAGACGTACGGCGACGTGCTCGGCGACGAGCTCCTCGGCAAGCTTCCGTTCGAGAACTGGATCCTCGACCGGGTGGCCGCAGCGGCGGACGGCGGCCCGGTGGTCGAGGTGGGCTGCGGTCCTGGGCACGTGACGGCCTATCTCGCGGACGCCGGCGCCGACGCGACCGGCATCGACCTGTCGCCGGGCATGGTGGCCGAGGCGCGCCGGCGGTATCCGGACGGGCAGTACGAGGTCGGGGACCTGCGCCGGCTGATGCGGCCGACCACGGGCCCGGGCTGGTCGGCTGTGCTCGGCTGGTACTCCCTCATCCACCTGGCGGAGTCGGAGCTTCCCGACGCGGTGGCAGCGCTGGCTCGGCCGTTGGCGCCCGGTGGACTCCTGGTCCTGGCGATGCACGCCGGCGACGAGGTCCGGCACGTCGACGACTGGTTCGGCCACGAGGTAGATCTCGACTTCCCGCTCGTCGACCCGACGCACGTCCGTGAGGTGGTGGAGCGGGCCGGGCTCAACGATGTGGAGTGGTACCGCCGTGGCCCGGTGGCCTCCCGCGAGGAGACGACCGAGCGGTTCTACCTGCTGGCCCGAAAGCCACGCTGATGCCGTTCACCCTCGCGCACCCGGCGGCGGTGCTGCCGCTGCGTGACCGCGGCCTGCCGATGACGGCGATGGTCGCCGGGTCGATCGTGCCGGACCTACCCCAGATCCTCGGCTTCTCGCAGGCGCGCGACCTGTCGCACTCGCTCGTGGGCGTGGTCACGATCGACCTGGGGATGGGCATGATGGCGCTGGTGCTCTGGTACGCCGTCTACCGCCGACCGCTGGCGGACCTGGCCTTCGACCCGTGGCGAGACCGGCTACCGGACACGGTTCCGGTCACTGTGCGCACGTGGCTGCTCTCGGTGCCGGGGGTGATCGTCGGGGCGCTGACGCACGTGGTGTGGGACGCGTTCACCCACGAGGACGGCTGGATCGTCGAGCGGAGCTCGCTGCTGCGGTGGTCCTTCGAGGGAGCGGACCTCTACGAGGTGCTGCAGTTCGGGTTCAGCGCCCTCGGGCTTCCCTTGGTCCTGTACGTCACCTGGCGTCAGCTCACCCGGCTGCCGGAAGGGCCCCGCCGGCCGGCCCCGCTGGTCGGGCGCTGGGCGCTCGTGGTGGCGCTGACGACGGCCGCGCTGCTCGGGTTGGGCATCGCGACGCTGCTGGCGCCGTACGGCATCGACGCGGTGGTCTTCTACATCGTCGTCACGCCGATGCTGGTCGCCGGCTTCGGCATCACCTGCATCTGCGTGTGGTGGCAGATCAAGTGCCGCGTGAGCCGACGACGGGTGGTCTAGGCAGCCGGGATCTCGGCCCGCACTCAGTGCCACCCTGCTGACATGACGGACCAGCCACCGCCCAAGGATTCGAAGGTGATGGCGTTCTTCGTCAACCTCATCGTGGTGGTCATCCTGCTGATCCCGATCGTCCTGGTCGGCTCCGGGGGATGGCTCCTCTTCCAACGCCAGTTCGGCGAGAAGGTCGAGGCCGAGGTGCTCACCTGCGAGTTCGACATCAGGTACCGGACCTCGGGCCAGTACTGCACCGCTAGGTGGACCGAGGACGGCGTCGAGCACATCGGCCCGATCCATGCTTCCGGTGACCAGGAGGTCGGCAAGACGATCACCGCAACGGTGCGGGACGGCGAGCTCTACAGCCGCTCGCTTGCGCTCCCGCTGATCCTGCTCGGCCTGGGCCTGCCGTTCTGCTACTTCCCGATCGCCTGGATCCGCCGTCGCTTCGGTTCAGGCGAGGTCGACGACGCAGTCGCTTAGGACCGGGGCTCCGTCGCGCTCGCCCTGACCCGCCACGTGCGCTGAGGCCACGATCCGGCCGTCCTCGCGCCAGCCGCGCACCCGGATCGTCTCGCCGGGGAACACGACGCCGGCGAACTTCGTCGAGAACCCGCGGACCGCGGTCGCGTCGCCGCCCAGCAGCCCGTCCGTGAGCTCGCGGAGCACGATCCCGTAGGAGCACAGGCCGTGCAGGATCGGGGCCGGGAAGCCGGCCGCCTTGGCGAAGTCGGGGTCCGCGTGCAGCGGGTTCCGGTCGCCGCAGAGCCGGTAGAGCAGCGCCTGCTGCGGCGTCACGGCGTACGACGTGTCGGTGTCGGGTGTGCGGTCAGGGAGCTCGACCGCCGGGGACGAGCCCCGGTCACCGCCCCAGCCGCCTTCGCCCTTGACGAAGATCGAGGACCGGACCCGCCACAGCTCCTCGCCGGAAGGCGCGGTGGCCACGCCCTCCTGCCAGATCACGCAGGCCTTGCCCTTGTCCCAGATGTCGGTGAGCGTCGTGGACAGGGACGCGGAGCCGGAGGTCGGCAGCGGCGCGGCCATCGAGATCGACTGCGAGCCGTGCACGACCTGGGCCAGGTTGATGTCGCACCCGGGGAGATCGAGCGGCGGCGGGTCGGTCGCATGGAACGTCGGCGCCACCACCCCGAAGGACGGGAGCACCTGGAGCGCCGGCCCGTCGAGGGTGTAGCGCAGGGCGTCGGCGTTCAGGTTGTCGCCCGGGCGGGACCCGGCGCCGATGCCCAAGTGGTAGAGCAGCACGTCGCTCGAGGTCCAGCCGAACTCGACAGTGCCGACGTGGGCGCCGATCGCGGCCTGCGGATCGATGGGCATCAGGCGGTCTCCTCGGCGATGTCCTCGGCGGCGAGGTAGCCGAACACGAGCGCCGGTCCGATCGTGGCACCCGGGCCGGCGTACGTGTACCCCATGACGGCGGCGGAGGCGTTGCCCGCGGCGTAGAGGCCGGGAACCACCGACCCGTCCGAGCGGAGCACCCGGGCGCGCTCGTCGGTGACGAGGCCGCCCTTGGTGCCGAGATCCCCGGCGACGATCTTGACGGCGTAGAACGGTGCCTTGTCGATCACGTGCAGCGAGGGGTTCGGCTTGACCGTGGGGTCGGAGTAGTACTTGTCGTACGCCGACTCGCCGCGATGGAAGTCCTGGTCGACGCCGGCGGTGGCGAACCCGTTGAACCGTTCGACCGTCGCCTCCAGCTCCTCGGCCGGAACGTCGATCTCGGCGGCCAGGCCGCTCAGCGTCGACGACTTCTTGATGACGCCGTGCTTGTACCAGCGCCCCGGGAACGGCTGGCGCGGCCCGAGGCCGGCGAACAGGTAACGGTTGCGGTAGCGCTGGTCGATGATCATCCAGCTCGGGACATGCCCGACGCCGGTCTGCTCGCCCTTGTACATCTCCTGGACGGCCTCGACGTAGGGGAGCGCCTCGTTCATGTAGCGACGGCCCGCCTGGTTGACCATGATCGAGCCGGGCAGGTTGCGCTCGGCCAGGCAGAACCACGGGCCGTTGGGCAGCGGGATCGTCGGGCCCCACCAGGCGTCGTCGAGCAGGTCCGTGGCCGCGCCGACGGCGATGCCGGCCTCGAGCCCGGCCCCGGTGTTGAAGGCGGAGCCGGTCGTCCACTCCTCCGACGTGGGCTGGGGGAGGTACTTGCTGCGCAGCTCGCTGTTGCTCTCGAACCCACCGCTGCCGAGGATCACGCCGCGGCGAGCCCGCACCTCACGTCGCGAGCCGTCGTGCTCGAGGACCACGCCGACCACGCGGCCGTCCTCGAGGAGCAGGTCGACCAGTCCGTGGTCGTAGTGGACCGGCACGTCGGCGTCGACCAGACCCTTGCGAAGACCGATCGCGATGGCGTTGCCCATCGCGAACATCTTGCGGCCGAGGACCATGCTCAGGAGCCGGCGCAGGAAGACGCCGATCATCGTGATCGGCCCACCCAGCGTGCGCAGGCCCAGGCTGATCTTCCGATACATCGCCTGGGTGACGATCATGTTCGCGGGAGCCTTGGTGTACGGCGGGTGCAGCCGGCCGAGCTCCTCACCGAGGAAGCGGGCATTGAGCGGAACCGGCTCCACGGTGCGCCCACGGGCCCGGCCGCCGGCCGCCTCGGGGTGGTAGTCCGAGTACTGCGGGACCCATTTGAACCGCACCGGGGTGTTCGCCTTGAGGAAGTCGAGGACCTCGGCGCCGCGGTCGATGTAGGTGTCGCGCCGCACCTTGGGCACGACGTCGCCGACGATGGAGTCGAGGTACTGCTTGGCGTTGGCCAGGTCGTCGTCCTCGCCGGCAGCCTTGAGGGCGTAGTTGCCCGGGATCCAGACGCCACCGCCGCTGCGCGCGGTGGACCCGCCGAAGTGGCTGCTCTTCTCCACCAGGATGGTGTCCAGGCCGCGCTTCTGCGCCGCCAACGCGGCCGTCATGCCAGCGCCACCGGCGCCCACGACGACCACGTCCACCTCGCTGGGAAGAGGGGTGCTCATGGCGCGAAACTGTAACAGGTTCTAGTATCGTCACGTGACCTCAGAGGACGCCGTCTCGTCGGCGGTCGAGCGCCTGACCCGTGCGCAGGAGACGCTGGAGCCCTGCGCTCCCGTGCGCGACCTCATCGGTACCGACGATCTGGACGCGGCGTACGCCGTGCAGCAGGGGCTGATCCGGAGCCGGATCGCCGCCGGCGGCACCGTCGTCGGTCGCAAGATCGGGGCCACGTCGCAGGCCGTGCAGCAGCAGCTGGGCGTCGACCAGCCGGACTTCGGCTACCTGTTCGCCGACATGGACGTCAGCGACGCTGGCACCGATTCAGGTGGTCCGATCTCGATGCGCACCCTGCTGCAGCCCCGGGTGGAGGCGGAGGTGGCGTTCGTCCTCGCCCGCGACATCGACCAGCCCGAGATCACGCTCGAGGGCGTGCGCGACGCCGTACAGGTCGCGCTGCCCGCGCTGGAGATCGTCGACTCGCGCATCGCCGACTGGAAGATCGGGTTCACCGACACCGTGGCTGACAACGCCTCGAGCGGTCTGTACGTCGTCGGGCGGGAAGGCAAGACGCTCGACGAGCTCGAGCCGCGGGACGTCGAGATGACGCTGAGCATCAACGGCGAGGTGCGGTCGTCCGGCAACGGCGCCGCCTGCCTGGGCGACCCGCTGGAGGCGCTCCGGTGGCTGGCCGTGCAGGCGCAGCTGTACGGCGACCCGCTGCGGGCCGGCCAAGTGATTCTGTCCGGGGCCTTGGGCCCGTTCGTGCCGTTCGCCCCCGGTGACAAGGTGGAGGCGTCGATCAGCGGCTTCGACACGCTGACCGTGGAATTTCAGGAGTAGACATGACCAAGACTGCCGCCATCGTCGGGCCGGGCAACATCGGCACCGACCTGATGTTCAAGCTGCTGCGCAGTGACGTGATCGAGCCGCGCTGGATGATCGGCGTCGACCCGACGAGCGAGGGGCTCAAGATCGCCGCCGACAAGGGGCTGGAGTCCACGCACGAGGGCGTCGACTGGCTGCTGAAGCAGGACGAGCTGCCGGACCTGATCTTCGAGGCCACCTCGGCCTACGTGCACCGCGAGTACGCACCGCGATATGAAGAGGCGGGCATCCGGGCGATCGACCTGACTCCCGCGTCCGTCGGCCCCGCGGTGATCCCTCCGGTCAACGGCAAGGAACACCTCGCCGCGATGAACGTCAACATGATCACCTGCGGCGGCCAGGCCACGATCCCGATGGTCGCTGCGGTCTCCCAGGTCACCCCGGTGTCGTACGCCGAGATCGTGGCGTCGGTGTCGTCGGTGTCGGCCGGACCAGGAACCCGCGCCAACATCGACGAGTTCACCCGCACCACCGCGACCGGCGTGGAGACGATCGGTGGCGCGGAGCGCGGCAAGGCGATCATCATCCTCAACCCGGCCGAGCCGCCGATGATCATGCGCGACACGATCTTCTGCGCGATCTCGCCGGACGCCGACACCGATGCCGTGGTGCAGTCGATCGTGCGGATGGAGAAGGCGGTGCAGGAGTACGTGCCCGGCTACCGGTTGCTCCAGGAGCCGCAGATCGACGAGCCGTCCGCGGCCACTCAGGGCCAGACCCGGGTCGCGATCTTCGTCGAGGTCGAGGGCGCGGGGGACTACCTCCCGCCGTACTCCGGAAACCTCGACATCATGACCGCCGCTGCCACGCAGGTCGGCGAGAACATTGCTAGGAGCATGCTGTGAACGACCTCGACACCCTGCAGCGGACCTGGTCCGGTACCCACGGCAACGAGCCGTGGGGCGAGCTTGACCTGAGGCTCACCGACACCTGCCTGCGCGACGGTTCGCACCACAAGCGGCACCAGTTCACCGCCCAGGAGGTCCACGACATCGTCGAGGCGCTGGACTCCTCCGGCATCCCGGTAATCGAGGTGACACACGGCGACGGGCTCGGCGGGTCGTCGTTCAACTACGGCTTCTCCAAGACCCCCGAGCAGGAGCTGATCAAGATCGCGGCGGAAACCGCGAAGCGCGCAAAGATCGCGTTCCTGATGCTTCCCGGCGTCGGCACCAAGGACGACATCCGCGCTGCCCAGGACAACGGCGGCCAGATCTGCCGGATCGCGACGCACTGCACCGAGGCAGACGTCTCCATCCAGCACTTCGGACTGGCTCGCGAGCTGGGTCTGGAGACCGTCGGCTTCCTGATGATGAGCCACACCCAGCCGCCCGAGGTGCTGGCCAAGCAGGCTCGGATCATGGTCGACGCGGGTTGCCAGTGCGTCTACGTCGTCGACTCGGCCGGCGCGCTGATCATGGAGCAGACCGGCGACCGGGTGTCCGCGCTGGTAGCGGAGATCGGCGGGCAGGCCGACGTGGGCTTCCACGGCCACGAGAACCTCGGCCTCGGCGTCTCCAACACCGTGATCGCCGCCCGCGCCGGAGCCACCCAGATCGACGGGTCGGTGCGGCGCTTCGGCGCTGGTGCCGGCAACACGCCGCTGGAAGCGTTCATCGGGGTCTGCGACAAGCTCGGCTGGACCACGGGCGTCGACTTCCTGCAGATCGTCGACGCTTCCGAGGAGGTCATCAAGCCGGCCATGCCCGAGGAGTGCCAGCTGGACCGGATGACCCTGATGATGGGGTACGCCGGCGTCTACAGCTCGTTCCTCAAGCACGCCGGCAACGCGGCCGAGCGCTACGGCGTCAGCGGCGCGAAGATCCTGCTCGAGGCCGGCAACCGCAAGCTGATAGGCGGCCAGGAGGACCAGCTCATCGACATCGCGCTGATGCTGAAGGCCGAGGCAGACAAGGAAGCGGCCAACAGCTGACCTGCTACTTCTGCAGGATGTAGAACTCCGTGAACTCACGACAGCGGCCGGCGTGGTCGAACCGCATCACGAAGCAGTTGTGGAACGTGTGCTTCACGGGTCCGTCTGGTGCTTCCAGGTACTCGGACGTGCCCGTAGCGACCACCACGTCACCGTCGACGGCGACGGGGGAGTAGGCGGCGTCGTACGTCCCGGGAGCATCTCGGGAGGAGACGCCGTCCGCGTCCGTCACCTCCTCGACCCAGGACGCGATAACCGCCTCGCGTCCGGCGATCGGCTCGTCGTACGGGTGGTACCGGTACACGACGTCGTCGCTGAACAGATCACCGATCGCGTCCGGATCGTAGGACCTCCAGGCGGCTACGTACCGGTCGAGCCAATCCTGAGCGGCGGCGTGATCCATCACAGATCCCTCTCGTAGTACAACATCGACGGCCCGCCCGGCCCGAACTCCTCGTTGGTGAAGCCGCACTTCACATACAACGCCCGGGCCGTCTCGTCGGTGACGGAGGTGGTGAGGTCGATCCGGGTCGCGCCGTGCTTCCGGGCCAGGTCCATCGCCCCTTCGAGCAGCGCCTGGCCGAGGCCGGTACCGCGGGCTTCGGGGCGGACCCAGAGCTCCTCGAGGCAGGCGTCCGGTCCGGCGTCGTACAGCGAGAGCCGGAACCTCAGCTGGGCGAAACCGTCGGGTGGGTCACCCGGCCCGAAGAGTACGGCGACCTCGCCGCTGGTCAGCTGCGGGCCGGCGAGCCCGGCCATCTGCTCGGCGGCCGGCTCGGTCTGGTCGAACTCCAGGTTGAACTCGTAGAGCATCCGGCCAACGAGCGCGGCGTCGTCGGGTCCAGCGACGCGGAGAGCGTGCTCGGTCACGAGTGGGGTGTGGGCTCGACGGTCGTCTCGGTGGCCGGCGGTGTGGTCGGCGGTGTGGTCGGCGGTGTCCTCGATCGGCGCCGCGGGAGTGGTGGGCTCGGTGGGGGCCGTCCGCGTCGACTTCGGCTCGCGCGGGGCGGGCGTCGACCCCGGCTGCACGGGCTCGTTCCGCGGTCCCTGCACGTCGACCCGGAACTGCTCGGACACGCTGCCCGTGGCGAGTGGTCGGTCCGCGAACCGCCAACGGTAGATCGTCGACTTCGTCGGCGACACGGTGATGATCGGATCGGTCGCGGCGGCGTCGACCACCTGCACCGGTAGGAAGCTGGCGGCGCCGACGGGCTTGGCCTCGAGGATCATGGTGCCGCGCACGAGGCGTCGGTCGGCTCCGTCCCGGACCGAGCCGCGGAGCGTGACCGACTCTCCGGCGTCGATCGTGTGCGCACTGCCGCTCATCGTCAGGTGGGTGGTGAACCCCTCCAGGTCATACGTCGTCGTGCTGCCGGGCTCGCCCACCCGCCATCCGTCCATGCGGAACGGCGAGCCGTCGCACCCGAAGCCGACCATGTAGAACCCGGCGCCGTCGCCGCCATTGGCCGCCGCGAAGTCTGCCACCGTCGCCGGCGCCGTTGCGGTCTCGCCCGTGGCCTGACTGGTCTGCATGTCGAACTCCGCCCACGTGTAGGTGAGCGAGGTGGCGTCCACCGGCTGCCAGCCGCCGGCCGACACCAAGGTCGCACGTCCGATCCACAGCTCGTAGCCGTCGGCGTCCTTCCGCTGGAACCCGGCGTAGGCGACGCCCTGGGCGCCCGGCTGCGCGTCGTACTGCAGCCCGGCGACCGTGGTGTCGGCCATCGAGTCGACGTACGACAGCGTGCCGATGGCGTTGCCGCCGACCAGGTCGTACTTCAGGCTCCGGGTGCCGAGCCGGGTGTTCCGGGAGATGTACGGCTGCAGGAACTCGGTGCTGCGCTGATAGAGCGACTCGCAGCCGACGAGCGTCAGCTGGGCCGCACGCTGGTCGGGGAAGTAGATGCCGTGCACGGTCACGGTGTCGTCGGCGAGGGCGGGCAGCTGCCCCAGACCCGTCACCGCGAATGCCGTCGCGAGCACCACGCCAAGCCGTCGCACCCGATTCTCCTACCGCTCGATCTCCCCACGCACGACTGTAAGTCGCCGGGTAAGGAAACGGATGCCGTTCGGGGGAGGTCTTATGACAGTCTCAGAAACATGGCGCTCACACCGATCGAGACCCTGGTCGACTACCTGCAGAAGCTTCACGACGCGATGCTGTGGAAGCTCGACGGGCTGAGCGAGTACGACGCCCGTAGACCCCAGACACCCACCGGCACCAACGTGCTCGGCGTGATCAAACACCTGGCCTACGTCGAGGCCGGCTACTTCGGCGCCACCTTCGGCCGGCCGTTCCCGGAGCCGACGTACCCCGAGGACCTGGACGCGATGGACCACAACGACGACCTCTGGGCGACCGCTGAGGAGTCCCGCGAGGACATCGTCGGCCTGTACCAGCGGGTATGGGCGCACGCGCAGGAGACCATCGCGGCGGGCGACATCGTCACCGTTGGCCACGTCCCGTGGTGGCCGGAGGAGCGCAACGAGGTGACCCTGCACCAGATCCTGGTGCACATGGCGGTCGAGACCGCTCGGCACGCGGGCCAGATCGACATCGTGCGCGAGCTCATCGACGAGAGCGTCGGGATGCGTTCCGACGCGACCAACATGCCGGAGGACGACTACGACTGGCCGGCGTACGTCGCCAAGGTCGAGGCGGCGGCGAAGGCTGCCGCGCGGGACTAGACGCCGGTCCTGTACCAAAACGAGAACGTGTTCTAGTATTGCTCCTGTCCCATCCAGACAGGAGCTCCCCATGTCGAACACCGCCGCACAGGCCGTCCTCGACGGCGTCCGTGACCTGCTTCCCACCTTCCGTGAGCGGGCCGACGACGCCGAGCGGCTGAGGGTGGTCCCTGAGGCGTCGATCAAAGAGCTCGAGGAGACCGGTTTCTTCCGGTTGCTCCAGCCTCAGCGGTTCGACGGGCTCGAGGCGGATCCGATCGACTTCTACACCGCGGTGCGCGAGATCGCCTCGGCGTGCGGCTCGACGGGCTGGGTCTCCAGCGTCGTCGGCGTACACCCCTGGCAGGTCGCGCTGTTCGCCGACGAGGCGCAGCAGGCGGTCTGGGGGGACGACACTGGCACCCGACTGAGCTCGTCGTACGCGCCGACCGGCAAGGCCAAGGTGACCGACGGCGGGTTCCTGCTGTCGGGCAAGTGGAGCTTCAGCTCCGGTTGCGATCACTGCTCGTGGGTGCTGCTCGGCGGGCTGGTCTTCAACGAGGACAACCAGGTCATCGACTTCCGCACCTTCATGGTGCCCCGCGAGAAGTACGAGATCGTCGACGTCTGGAACGTCGTCGGCCTGCGCGGCACCGGCTCCAACGACGTCGTCGTGGAGGAGACCTTCATCGCCGAGGAGTTCACGCTCTCGATGGGGGAGACCGGCCAGTGCAAGGGGCCCGGTCAGGCGGTGAACACCTCCGACCTCTACAAGCTGCCCTTCCACTCGATCTTCACCACCACGATCAGCACGCCGATCATCGGCATGGCGTACGGCGCCTACAACGAGCACGTCGACATGCAGCAGAAGCGGGTTCGTGCCGCCTACCTTGGCGAGAAGGCCTCGCTCGACCCGTTCGCCGCTGTCCGGATCGCGCGCGCCTCGAGCGACATCGACGCCGCCTGGGCGCTGACGATGAACAACATCCGCGACGAGCAGGCGCTGGTCGCCAAGGGCGAGCAGATCCCTCTCGGGCTGCGGCTGAAGGTGCGTCGTGACCAGGTGCTCGGCACTCAACGCGCGATCGACGCCATCGACGCGCTGTTCGAGGCCTCCGGTGGCCGGGCGCTGGCCGAGGGCACCTACCTCCAGCGGGCCTGGCGGGACGCACACGCCGGACGCGTGCACGCGGCCAACGACCCGGAGCGGGCCCTGCAGATGTACGGCGCGCACGAGTTCGGCCACAAGGTCGACCCGGGGATGTACTGAGCCCATGTCGATCGCGAAGGAGTCGGTCCAGCACTCGGCCAAGGCCGGCGACCTGACGCTGAACTACTACGAGGCCGGGGAGCCGACCGAGGTCGGCGCTGGGCTTCCGCTCGTCATGCTCCACGGCGGCGGTCCCGGTGCCTCGGCCTGGTCGAACTTCGGTTCCGCGCTGCCCACGTTCGCGGCGAGCTTTCGGACCCTGCTCGTCGACCAGCCTGGCTTCGGCGGCTCCGACAAGCCGCCGGTGGTCGGCAACTACTACCGGCACTCCGCCGAGTACGTCGTCCAGCTCCTCGACGAGCTCGGCATCGATCGGGTGCACCTGCTCGGCAACAGCCTCGGCGGCGGCACGGCCATGCGGCTCGCGCTCAGCCACCCCGACCGGGTTGGCCGGCTGGTGCTGATGGGTCCGGGCGGGCTGTCGCTCAACTTGTTCCACGCCGACCCGACCGAGGGCGTCAAGCGGCTGATGGAGTTCAGCGCCAACCCGAGCCGCGAGGCGCTCCGCGCGTTCATCTCCACCATGGTCGTCAACCAGGACCTGGTGACCGACGAGCTGGTCGAGGAGCGGTTCGCCGACGCCACCGCGCCGGGTGCCCAGGAGGCGATGGCCTCGATGGGCATGTCGTTCTGGAACCCGGAAACCGCCGAGGACGGGATGCTGTGGCGCGAAGCGCACCAGCTCCGGAAGCACACCCTGCTCACGTGGGGCCGTGAGGACCGGGTCAACCCGCTCGACGGCGCCATGGTGGCGCTGAAGCTGATCCCGAAGGCGCAGCTGCATGTGTTCCCGAACTGCGGGCACTGGGCGCAGATCGAGGCGGCCGAGGAGTTCGCCGAGGTCGCCACCGCGTTCCTGGCCCGCCACGTCGAACGGAGCCCCGGCGGAAATGAGCAGAGCGTGACCATCGACATCAAGAGCATGGGCTACGTCCGGGTCGCCTCGAGCGACCTGGACCAGTGGAAGACGTTCGCCGGAAAGGTGCTCGGCCTGGCCGAGGGCCGCGGCCCCAACCCCGACAACCAGTACTGGCGGATCGACCAGGTCTCCGCCCGTCTCGTCGTCTTCCCGTCCGACGTCGACCAGCTCGCCGCCACCGGCTGGGAACTCGCCGACCACGCCGCGCTGCAGGAGGCCAGGGAGCACCTGCAGAAGGCCGGCGTGACGTTCGAGGAAGGCACCAAGGAGGAGCTCGACGAGCGCCGGGTGCAGGAGCTGGTCCGGTTCTCCGACCCGTGGGAAAACGTCTTCGAGCTCTTCCACGGCATCACCTACGAGTCCCGCCCCGTGGTCACGCCGTACGCCGCCACCTTCGTGACCGGCGACCAGGGCATGGGCCACATCGTGCTGCCGGTGCTCGACGACGTGGAGGCGCTCCGGTTCTACACCGACGTGCTCGGCTTCCGGCTCCGCGACTCGATGAGCATGCCCGGCGAGTTCGTGGGCAAGGAGCCCGGCTCGAAAGTCTGGCTGCGGTTCCTCGGCGTCAACCCGCGGCACCACTCGCTCGCATTCCTGCCGATGCCCAACCCGTCGAAGTGCGTGCACATCATGCTCGAGGTCGACGAGCTCGACCACGTGGGCCGTGCGCTCGAGCGGGTGCGCAAGCACCAGGTCAAGCTGTCCGCCACCCTCGGCCGGCACATGAACGACGAGATGATCTCGTTCTACGTGCGCTCGCCCGGCGGCTTCGACATCGAGTTCGGCACCGACGGGCTCCAGGTCGAGGACGACCGCTGGGTCGCCCGCGAGTCCACCGCTGTCTCGTACTGGGGTCACGACTTCGCCGGCGGCTCCTGATGACTAGGGTCGGCGCCATGTCGTCCGGACCGATCCCTGAGGGGATGAACCCGGACGCCCGCGAGACCTGGCCGCACCCCGAGCTGATCAGCTCGTGGCTGGGTGACATCGACTTCGACGTCGAGTGGCGCCCGGGCGAGGGCAGCGCCGTCCCCGCCGACGACCCGGAGGCGGTCGAGGCGGCCCGACGGTTCCGCGAGGTGCTCGGCCGGTTCGCGTCGGGGGTCACCGTGGTGACCGCGCTCAGCAACGGCGACCCCGTCGGCATGACCTGCCAGTCGTTCTCGAGCGTCTCGCTCGACCCGCCACTCGTGCTCTTCATCCCCGCGAGGACTTCCCGCGCCTGGCCGTTGATCCAGCGCGCCGGCCGGTTCAGCGTGAACTTCCTCCGCCACGACCAGGCCGACCTCTCCAACAAGATGGCCAGCCGGGGCGTCGACAAGTTCGACGGCGTCTCCTGGCATGCCTCGGAGGCCACCGGCTCGCCGCTGTTCGACGACACCCTCGGGTACGTCGACTGCAGCATCCACGCCGTCCACGAGGCCGGCGACCACTTCGTCGTCATCGGCCGGGTGCTCGACCTGCAGGCCAGCGACGCCGAGGGCCCACTGCTCTTCTACCAGGGTCAGTACCGCACGACCGAACGCTGAGCACTTCTGGCAGGCTCGGCGGAGTGCGCAGCCTGGAACCCGCCGAGGATCTCGCGATCACGCTGGTCCGGCGGTTCCTGCTGCTCTGCGAGAGCCCACGAACCCGGCGGACGATGATGCGGATGGTCCAGGGATCGACCGGCAATGCGCGCGCGGGCCGGCGGTTCTACCGGGTCATCAGCCGGGTGGTGCTGAGCCCGGTGATGAAGACCCGGGGCGTGCAGACCTCCGCGATGAAGACCGAGCTGGTGGCCTCCCAGCTGATCGGCATCGCCGTGCTCCGATACGTCGTCAAGGTCGAGCCGATGGCCTCAGCGACCGTCGACGAGGTGATCGAGCTGGCCGCACCTTCGATCCGCGCCACCCTGCGCGCATGAGCTCCACGCACCCGTTGTGGCGGCCCTACGAGCCGCCCACCGCCGAGGAGATCGCCGTCGCCCGGGTGATACCGGTGGGGCCGGAGCCGGTCGAGGTCGTGCCTGCCGACTCGCAATGGCCGACCGAGTTCCGCCGCGTCGAGGTCCAGATCAGGGCCGCCCTCGGCGATCTCGTGATCGCGATCGAGCATGTCGGTTCGACTTCGGTGCCCGACCTCTGGGCAAAGCCGGTGATCGACGTCGACCTCACCGTCGCCGATTCGGCCGACGAGCCGGCGTACGTCCCGGCCATGGAGGCGGCCGGTTTCGTGCTGCGCGGGCGTGAGCCCGAGTGGGAGGAGCACCGGATGTTCCGTGGGGCCGACCCGACGTCGAACGTGCACGTCTGGCCACCGGGCGCCGTCGAGCCGCGTCGGACCGCAACGTTCCGCGACTGGCTGCGCGACCACGCGGACGACCGCGCGGCGTATGCCGACCTGAAGCGGACGCTCGCCCGGCAGGGTTTCACCGATGTCATGGACTACAACACCGCCAAGGGCGGGCTCATCTACGACATCTACGAGCGGATCTTCACGGCGGATCCGGCCCACGTGCATACGCCGCAGCCGCGTCCTGCCTGATTCGATCCGATTTCGATCTGGACCCCTCGAAAAGCCTCGCTCATCGCGTGTTGATGAGTGAGGCTTTCGACAGGAGCACCTATGGACACCCTTCACGAGCGGTTGGCGGAGCTGGCTGACGAGGCACCGACGGGAGGTACTCCGGCGGCCGAGCTCTGGGCGCGGGGCAAGCGTGCCCAACGTCTCCGGGTAGCGGGAGTCGCGGCAGCCGTGTTGGTGGTGGGCGCGGTCGGCGCGGGCATCGGTGTACGGCTAGCCGACGGCGGTCGCGATGACTCCGTTCCTGAGCCGGCGGGGACCCTTGGTGTCTCGCTGCCGATCGAGTACCCCGTCGGGCAGCTACTGCCAGACCTCGGGGACGCCCCCGGCCCGTTGGCCGCGATCTGGGTGACCCCGCACGTGAGCGGCGGCGCGCCGGAAGTGGTCGGTCTCGTCGCGGAGCGCGGGGAGTTCGGGACGCTCCCGATCGATGTGCTCATCGACGTCGACTACAAGTCTTCTGATCCGGGGATCGCGCTGTCGCCAGATGGCCGCAGGATCGCCTACAACGTCGGGAAGGACAGGGCTGGTGAGGTGGTCGTCCACGACCTGGTGAGCGGCGAGAGGGAATTCCCGAGGATCGAGAGCGAGCGCCTCTGGGTCTACGACTGGATCGATGCCACCCACCTCTACGGCAGCGCTGGAACAACTGATACGAACGGATGGGTATGGGAACCGGGGACGGCGGCGAAGCTGGTCAATCTCATGGAGTACCCGGGCCAGCCCTATCTCGGGCACGGCTGGCCCTACGGCGGAACGGACCTCGTGATCGGTTGGCAAGGTCCACGTTCGTGTGTGGAGCCGGCGCGCGTCGAGGACGCCACGACCGACGGCTCGAACGGAAACTTGTTCGAAGTGCCGGTGTTGTGCGACGTCCTGGGCGTCGTCGGGTCCGAGATCCTGCTGGGCCATTGGAATCCCCAGCACCTTGCTGGTGAGTCGATCGATCCGCAGTACGCCTACGGGACGGTGGTCGCGCTGGACATCCACGGCGCCGACCGTCCGTACTTGGACCCCGCCCTGCCGCGTGGTCCCGACGCCGACCATGTGTTCGAGGACCCGGCCCGGCGGCACGTGGTCGTGACCGCAGGAGCGCCTTACCGGGTCGCGTTCGCCACCGACCTGATCGCAGAAGCGCTCGACGCAGATGGTGGCGTGTCATGACCGAGTACGCCGACTTCGAGGAGTTCGTGGTTGCACGGAGAGACGCGCTGCTGCGGACGGCGTACCTGCTCACCGGGAACCCTCACGACGCCGAGGATCTCGTCCAGTCAGCGCTGGTCAAGGTGGTGCCGAAGTGGCGGCGAATCCAAGACCACCCCGAGCCGTACGTCCGGAAGGTGCTCGCGCGTGAGTCGGTGAGTCGGTGGCGCGGTCGTCGTTGGCGCGAGCTGACCACCGACACGGTCCCGGAGAAGATGCATCAGGACAGCACCGATCGGATCGCGCTGCTCGAGGACCTGCGCAGGCTGTCGCCGCAGCAGCGAGCGGTTCTTGTGTTGCGCTACCTCGACGACCTCACCGAGGCCGACACGGCCGCTGCCCTCGGTATCTCGGTGGGAACCGTCAAGTCGCATGCCCGCGAGGCGCTGGCCCGTTTGCGCAACCAGCCGTCGGGCGAGGAGCATGCACCGGCCACGAGGTGAGGCCATTGCTCGCCACGGATCATCGACAGCGAGCCCAGGACTCCACGACCCAGCCGACGTCGCCGGCCTTGTCGTCGGTGCGGGCGACGATCACGGCGATCTCGGTGCGCCCGTCGGTCTCGTGGGTGAACAGCACGGTACCGACCTCCTCGATACCGACCCCGTAGCCGTCGAGCGGGATGTCGGCGGAGCGACGCATCCGCTTCGCCCACGCCTGTACGGCGCCCAGGGCGTCCTCGCTACCGCGCTGATTGCCGGCGGACACTGACTTGGCCTCCACCTTGGCGCCCGGCACGCACTCGAGGGCATCCGCGGCGGCAGTGATCCGGGTGCCGACATCGACGACCTCGGGCTCCCCCTCACCGCAGCCGGAGAGCAGCAGCACGAGCACGGCCACGATCGGGAGGCTCCTCGGCATGGACACAGCCTAGGAGTGCGTCACAGCTGGATGAGCCGGCGGTGCTCGTGGGCCGCGCCGAAGAGCTGCCCGAGCGCATGCGCCCGCTTGAACACCAGCTGCGCGTCGTGCTCCCAGGTGATGGCGATCCCGCCGTGCAGCTGGACGGTCTCGCCGGCGATCCGGGCAAGTGCGTCGCCGCAGTAGGACTTAGCGATGTGCACGAGCTCGGCGGCGTTCTCCGTGGACCGGGATACGGCGTACGACGCGGCCCAGGACGCCGAGCGGCTCATCTCCAGCAGCACCAGCATGTCGGCCATCCGGTGCTTGAGCGCCTGGAAGGACCCGATCGGCCGGCCGAACTGCACCCGCTCCTTGCTGTACGACACGGTCATGTCCAGCGCCCGGGCAGCGAGTCCGGCCTGCAGCGCGGTCACCCCAACGGTGCCAACCAGCTCGGCCCGCGCGATTGCCGCCGCGGCATCGCCGATGGGAGTCGTGGTGGCGCCGGTCAGATCGACGTGGGCCAGCCGGATCGTCTGGTCCATCGACTCGGCCCAGGTCCGGCTCGCGGTCCCCGGATCCACCTCGACGAGTCCGTCATCGGTCGCGGCGATCAGGACCGTGGCGTGATCACCGTCGAGCACCGGGCCGTCGCCCATGACGAAGGCCGCGGGCTCACCGGCGGCGATGCGGGGGAGCAGCCGGCTCTTGGCATCCTCGTCGGCACCAGCCAACAAGGCCTCGGCGGTGACCAGGGACGACAACAATGGCGACGGCACCAGTGACCGCCCGAGCTCCTCGAGAACGATGAGTGACTCGAAGAGCGAGAACCCGGTGCCTTCGTAGTCCTCGGGGATCGCGAGCGCTGCCGCCCCGATCTGTTCGCAGAGCGTCGTCCAGAGCGCCTCGTCGTACTCCTCGACCCGGGCGTCGGCACGCTTGGCCAGCAGCGACCGCACGGTCGCGGCCAGCTCCTGCTGCTCCTCGGAGAACGCGAACTCCATCAGCCGACCAGTCCCTCGAGGACCTTCGCGCGGTGGTACGCCGGCGTACCCCAGGCAGTCACCAGCGCGCGAACCTTGGTGATCCAGATGCTCAGGTCGAACTCCTGGGTATACCCGATCGCGCCATGCACCTGGAGCCCCGTACGCGAGGCGAGGTAGGCGGCGTCGGAGCAGGCCACCTTTGCCGCGGACGCGCTGATCTGGCCGAGCGCGGCGCCGTAGACGAGCGGCCGGGCGAAGTCGAGCACGATCCGCACGTCGGCCAGCTGGTGCTTGATCGCCTGGTAGGAGCCGATCTCCCGGCCGAACTGGCGGCGCTGCTTGACGTAGGTGACCGAGTCGACCAGCAGCCGCTCGCCAGCACCGAGCAGCTGCGCAGACGTAGCCAGCACCGCGAGGTCGAACGCCTCCTGGTGGACCTCGCCGGATCCGACGACCTCGAACAGGTGCCGGGTCCGGTCGACGGACTCGACCCGCGCGCCCACCGATTCGGCGGGGGAGGAGCCGACGTACACCTGGTCGGCGACGTCGGCATCCAGGGCGTAGGGCACGTGGGGCGGGAGGGCGACGGTGGCGACACCTTCGATCTCGTGTCCCAGTGCGATGGGCAGGTACGCCGCGGACTCGACCCAGGGACCGGGTACGGCGTGCCGCCCGAGCGCCTCGAAGGCGACGCAGAGCTCGACCGGACCGGCCTCGGTGGCCAGCATGGTCAGGCCCTGGTCGGCGAGCCGCTTCCACAGCGCCAGACCGGGTGCGGAGTCGCCGTCGGCCCAGGCCCGGGCCACGGCGGGGGTGTCGGACGCGGCGAGCAGGGCGTCGAGGGACGCCGCGAAATCGCGCTGATCGTCGGTGAGCTCGAACCTCACTTTCCACCCCCTGGTTCCTGAGTAGGCGAGGGACGAGCCGTATCGAAGGGCTTGGGCTCGCGGGGGAGGCCGAGGATCCGCTCGGCCACGATGTTGCGCTGGATCTCGTTGGTGCCGGCGTAGATCGGCCCGGAGAGCGAGAACAGGTAGCCGTCCAGCCACCGCGACTCGAGCTCCGCCTCGGGACCGCGCAGGTCGAGCGCGGTCTCGTGCAGCGCGATGTCGAGCTCGGACCAGAACACCTTGTTGACCGAGCCGGCCGCTCCCATGTCGCCACCGCCGGAGAGTCGGGTCACCGTCCCCCACGTGTAGAGCCGGTATGCCTGCGCCTTGATCCAGGCGTCGACGACGCCGTCGGAGGCACCGCCTCGCTCGCGGTAGAGGTCAACGAGCCGATCGGCCGCCGCGCAGAAGCGGCCGGGGGAGCGCAGCGACAGGCCGCGCTCGTTGCCGGCGGTGCTCATCGCCACCCGCCAGCCGTCGCCGGGCGCACCGAGTACGTCGGCATCCGGCACGAACGCGTCCTCGAAGAAAACCTCGGCGAAGCCCGCCTCACCGTCGAGCTGGGCGATCGGCCGCACCGTGATCCCCTCGGCATCGAGCGGGAACAGGAAGTAGGTCAGGCCCTGGTGCCGCTCGGCTTCGGGGTCGGAGCGGAACAGCCCGAAGCCCCAGTGCGCGAGCGCCGCGCGCGAGCACCACGTCTTCTGCCCGTTGAGCACCCATCCGCCGCGCGCTTCGTCACGCCGTGCCGTGGACTTCAGGGACGCGAGGTCGGACCCGGCCTCGGGCTCGGACCAGCACTGCGCCCAGACCTTCTCGCCGGTCGCCATCGTCGAGAGGAAGCGGTCCTGCTGCTCGGGGGTCCCGTGGTCGAAGATGATCGGCGCCAGCAGGAAGATGCCGTTCTGGGAGACCCGGCCCGGCGCTCCGGCCCGGTAGTACTCCTCCTCGAAGATCACCCATTCCACGAGCGAGGCGTCGCGGCCGTGGTACTTCTCGGGCCACGACACGACCGACCAGCGCGCAGCCGACAGCTTCGCCTCCCACTCCTGGTGGGCTTCCCAGCCGTCGGGCGTGTCCATGGAAGGCAGCGGCTCGGCGGGCACGTTGGCCGCCAACCACTCCCGCGCTTCGGCCTGGAAGGCCAGCTCGGACTCGGACAGGGTCAGGTCCATCTACTTCCTCAACTCGGTCTTGAGCACCTTGCCGGACAGGTTGCGGGGGAGGGTCTCGGCGAACTCGACCAGCCGCGGGACCTTGAAGTTGGCCAGCCGCTCCTTGGCGAAGGCCAACACGTCGTCCTCGGTCAGCGTCGCGCCCTCCGCGCGGACGACGTACGCCTTGCCGATCTCGCCCATCCGCTCGTCGGGTAGGCCGACCACGGCAACGTCGGCCACGCCCTCCAGTCGGGCCAGCGCCTGCTCGACCTCGGCGGGATAGACGTTGAAGCCGCCGGAGATGTACATGTCCTTGAGCCGGTCGGTGATCGCCAGGTTGCCCGCCGCGTCGAGGGTGCCGACGTCGCCGGTGTGCAGCCAGCCGTCCTCGTCGATGGCTTCCCGAGTGGCCTCCGGGTCGTCGAGGTAGCCCAGCATCACGAAGTCGCCGCGCAGCAGGAGCTCGCCTGCCCCAGAATCAGACGGAGAGTCGATCCGGGCCTCCATGCCGGGGATCGCGCGGCCGCAGGTGGTCGCGACGGTCTCGGCGGAGTCGTCCTCGCGGCACATGGTGGCGACGACGGCCTCGGTCATGCCGAATGCGGTGACCACGTGGTCGATGCCGAGGCCCTCGGGAGGGGCGGCGCGCATGCGTTCGATGAGCACCACCGGTACGACGGCCGCGCCGGTGACCGCCAGCCGGAGCGAAGAGAGGTCGAATTCGCCGCGGTTCGGGGCGTTCAGCAGCGACTGGTAGAGCGTGGGCGCCCCGGGGAAGAGCGTGATCCGCTCCGACTCGATGAGCGCCATCGTCTCGTCGAGGTCGAAGGTCGCGACCGGGTAGAGCGTCGCGCCGGTCAGCAGGCCGACCACGATGCCGATCTTGTAGCCGAACGAGTGGAAGAACGGGTTGACCACGAGATAGCGGTCGTCCTGGCGGACGCCGCCGAGCTCGGCCCAGGCGCGCGCGACCCCGATGGTCTGGCGATGCGCCGACATCGCGCCCTTCGAGCGGCCCGTGGTGCCGGAGGTGAAGAGGATGTCCGCGACGTCGTCGGGTGCTGGCTGCGGGAACTGGTCGCCAGGCCGCCCGTCACGAGCCGTCGCCTGACCCAGGGTGACCACGTTGTCGCTCACCTCAGCCTGAGCCAGCTCGTCGATCTGGTCGCGGCCGAGGAACCGGTCGTGCACGACCACGCGTTTCGCGTTGGTGCGAGTGACGATGTCGGCGACCTCGTGACCGGTGTAGCGGGAATTCGCCGGGACCAGGATGCCCCCGGCGTACGTGACAGCGAGGGCAGCGACAGCCCAGTCGATGCTGTTGGGTCCCCACAGCACGACCCGGTCGCCGTGGCCAACCCCATCGTCGGCGAAGGCCGCGGCGGCCCCCTCGACGCGACCCAGGAGGTCGGCGTAGGACAGGGCGCGAAGGTGCTCGACGTACGCCGGGTGGTCGCCGAAACGCTCCGCGGCTTCCCGGAGCAGGGCAGGGAGAGTGTCCGAACCAAGCATTTGCTTGGTAGAGTACCACCTGTGGACCTGAGCTACTCGGCCGAGGACGAGGCCTTTCGCGCCGAGATCCGTGGCTGGCTGGAGCAGCACCTGACCGGCCGGTGGGCGGACCTGCGCGGCCTCGGCGGCGCCGGCCGGGACCACGAGCGGTTCGAGGACCGGCTCGAGTGGAACCGGCTGCTGGCCGAGCACGGCTGGACCTGCGTCGGCTGGCCCGAGGAGTACGGCGGCCGAGGACTGAGCCTGTGGCAGCAGGTGATCTTCCACGAGGAGTACGCGCGCGCCGACGCGCCCACCCGGGTCAACCACCTGGGCGAGGAGCTGCTCGGCCCCACCCTGATCGCATTCGGCACCGAGGCGCAGAAATCCCGCTTCCTACCGAAGATCGTCGCCGTCGAGGAGCTCTGGGCGCAGGGCTACTCCGAGCCGAACGCCGGCTCCGATCTCGCCAACGTCCAGACCAAGGCGCGGCTCGAGGACGGCCACTGGGTGATCGACGGCCAGAAGGTGTGGACGTCCAACGCCCACCTCTCGCAGTGGGTCTTCGTGGTCGCCCGCTCCGAGACCGGGTCCGAGCGGCATCAGGGACTCTCGTTCCTGTTGGTGCCGCTGGACCAGAACGGCGTGGACGTCCGGCCGATCGAGCAGCTCACCGGCGGCTCGGAGTTCAACGAGGTCTTCTTCACCGCCGCTCGCACCGATGCCGACCTGGTCGTGGGCGAGCCCGGTCAGGGCTGGGCGGTCGCGATGGGGCTGCTCGGCTTCGAGCGCGGCGTCTCGACGCTCGCGCAGACCGTCGACTACTCACGCGAGCTCGCGGATCTGGTCACGTACGCCAAGGAGAACGGCGCGATCGACGACCCGCTGCTCCGGGACCGGCTGATCCAGCTGAAGGTGGAGCTCGAGGTGATCCGCGCCCAGGCGATGCGTGGGCTCTCCGCGGTCGGCCTGGGCGACGACTCGGCCGCCGGTGGGGGAGCAGGGTCGATCTTCAAGCTGGTGTGGGCCAACTGGCACCGGAAGCTCGGCGAGGTGGCGATGGACGTGGCCGGCCCGGCCGGCTTGCTCGCACGGGCGAGTGGCACGCCGTACGACCTCGACGAGTGGCAGCGACTGTTCCTCTTCTCCCGCTCGGACACGATCTACGGCGGCAGCGACGAGGTCCAGAAGAACATCCTGGCCGAGCGAGTGCTCGGCCTTCCCAGAGAGGCACGCGGATGACCGCCCTGCGACCGGAGCAGCCGACCCCCGACTACGTCCCGGGTCACGACCTGCTCGCCGGCAAGGTGGTCGTCGTGACCGCCGCCGCGGGAGCCGGCATCGGCGCCGCCGTCGTACGCCGTGCGCTCGAGGAGGGCGCGAAGGCCGTGGTGTTCAGCGACACCCACGAGCGTCGGCTGGCCGAGGCGGAGTCGGCCCTCGGCGAGGAATTCGGCGCCGACCGGGTCCGCCAGCTCGTCTGCGACGTCACCGACGAGGCCCAGGTGGCGGCCCTGCTCGACGCGGCCGACGAGTTCGGCGGCGTGGACATCATGATCAACAACGCGGGCCTCGGCGGCACCGCCAGCGTGCTGGAGATGACCGACGACCAGTGGTCAAAGGTCCTCGACATCACCCTGACCGGCACGTTCCGCTGCGTCCGCTCGGCGGGCCAGCGCTTCGTCGACGCAGGCAAGAAGGGCGTGATCGTCAACAACGCCTCGGTGATCGGCTGGCGCGCGCAGGAGGGCCAGGCGCACTACGCCGCCGCGAAGGCCGGTGTGATGGCGCTGACCCGCTGCTCCGCACTCGACCTGGCGCCCCACGGCATCCGGGTCAACGCGGTCAGTCCCAGCCTGGCGATGCACCCGTTCCTGGCCAAGGTGACCTCCGACGAGCTCCTGCACGAGCTCAAGCAGCGAGAGGCCTTCGGCCGCGCGGCCGCGCCCTGGGAGGTCGCCAACGTGATGGTGTTCCTGGCCAGCGACTACTCGTCCTACCTCACCGGTGAGGTCCTCTCAGTGAGCTCCCAACATGCCTGAGGTCTCGACCCCCACCCGCCGCGCCGAGCTGCTCCGGATCGCGGCCGAGCTGTTCGCGACCAAGGGATTCAAGAACACCACCGTCCGCGACATCGCCGAGGCGTCCGGGATCCTGTCCGGCAGCCTCTACCACCACTTCGACTCCAAGGAGTCGATGGTCGACGAGGTGCTGTCGACGTTCCAGGAAGAGCTCTTCGGCAAGTACGACGAGATCCTGGCCGGCGCCGAGGACGCGCGGACCAAGCTCGAGCGCGCCGTTCGCGTCTCGTTCGAGGCGATCGACCAGCACCCGCACGAGGTGGCGATCTTCCAGAACGAGGCTGACTACCTGGGCGGCTTCGAGCGGTTCGGCTACCTGGCCGAGCGCAACGCCCAGTCCCGCTCGGTCTGGATGACACTGCTGACCGAGGGCGTTGAGACCGGCGTCCTGCGCCGCGACCTCAACATCGAGCTCACCTACCGGTTCATCCGGGACACGATCTGGGTGGCGGTGCGGTGGTACCGCCCGGGCCGCAAGCTCAGCCACGACGACATCGCTGACCAGTACCTGCACATTCTCCTGGATGGGATCGCCAATGCCTGAGGCCTACATCATCGACGCCGTTCGCACGCCGGTGGGCAAGCGCGGCGGAGCGCTCGCCGAGGTGCACTCGGCCGACCTCGCCGCGCACACGCTCGACGCGCTGATGCGCCGTACCGGGGTGGATCCGACAGCGGTCGACGACGTGATCCTCGGCTGCTGCGACACGATCGGCTCGCAGGCCGGCGACATCGCCCGGTCCGCGTGGCTCGTCGCGGGCCTGCCCGACCACGTGCCCGGCGTGACGATCGACCGGCAGTGTGGCTCCTCCCAGCAGGCCGTGCACTTCGCCGCCCAGGGCGTGATGTCCGGCACCCAGGACCTGGTCGTGGCCGGCGGCGTACAGAACATGAGCGCGATCCCGATCGCCGCCGCGATGCTCGTCGGCCAGCAGTACGGCTTCTCGACCCCGTTCGCGGAGTCGCCGGGCTGGCTGAAGCGGTACGGCGACCAGGAGGTCAGCCAGTTCCGCAGCGCCGAGATGATCGCCGAGAAGTGGGACATCTCCCGCGCGGAGATGGAGGCGTTCGCGCTGGCGTCCCACGACCGCGCCCGGACCGCGATCGCCGAGGGCCGCTTCGACAACGAGATCGAGCCGGTGACCCTGCCCGACGGCAGTACCTTCGCCGTCGACCAGTGCCCGCGCGAGACCTCGCTGGAGAAGATGGCGGGTCTCGAGCCGCTGGCTCCCGGTGGCCGGATCACCGCCGCCGTTTCCAGCCAGATCTGTGATGCCTCCTCGGCGATGCTGGTGGCCTCCGAGGACGCCGTACGCACTCATGGGCTGAAGGCTCGGGCTCGGGTCCACCACCTGTCCGTGCGCGGCGACGACCCGGTCTGGATGCTCACCGGTCCGATCCGGGCGACCCAGCACGCGCTCGAGAAGACCGGGCTGTCGATCGACGACATCGACCTGTTCGAGTGCAACGAGGCGTTCGCGTCGGTGGTTCTGGCCTGGATGAAGGAGACGGGCGCCCCGCACGAGAAGGTCAACGTCAATGGCGGCGGGATCGCCCTCGGTCATCCGATCGGTGCCACCGGGACCAGGCTGATGACCACGATGCTCAACGAGCTCGAGCGCACCGGAGGCCGATACGGCCTGCAGACGATGTGCGAGGGCGGCGGTCAGGCCAACGTCACCGTGATCGAGCGGCTCTAACCGAACGCGAGGATCAGCCCGACAACTCCCGGGGCGAGGCCGAGCAGCAGCCACGGGGTCAGCGGGTTCTTCTGATGGATCGCGAAGCCCGCGGCGACTGCGATCACACCGGTCGCCGACGCGATCACGCAGAGCCCCAACTGGGCGCCCTGGTTGTCCTCGGTGATGAGCAGTGCCGCGAGGACCAGGCCCAGGGCCAGGTGGCCGATCGTGGTGACCGCCAGCACCGAGAGCACCCACCGCTGCACCCGGGCCAGCCGGGCCAGGTCCTCCGGACTCGTCGGCTTCCGCGGTGCGTTGGGATCCATCAGGTGCCGCGCGCGACGGGGTTCGGTGGCACCTTCCATACCGTCGATCCTCCCACCGGGTCGCCAGGGCTTCAGACTGGGGACATGTCGGAGGTTGAAGCAGCGGCGAGCGCGCGAGCGGGCCAGTGGTTGCTGCGACCAGACGTCGACTGGCAGAACCTCGTCCGATTCGGCCCGCCAGACTTCGATGTTTACCTGCGGATCCGCTTCGAGCTGGACCCGCATGGTGCGGATCAGCAAGGCGAGTCCCCGGGTGTCCGCCGAGCACTCGCGGCGCTCGCCGACCACACCACTACGCCCGACGTCGCGTACGCCGCGATCTGGGAAGGCTGGGCAGGTGAGCAGGGTCCCGAGGCGCGGCTGGTGCGCATCCCCAACCGAACGATGGTGCTCTTCACGGGCCCGGTCGACGCGCTCCGCGACGCACCCGCCCGTGCCTGGCGGCGTGAGCGCGAGTACGCAGAGCCGCACCTCGTGTGGCCGGAGGACCGAGCCTGGTGCCTGGCGTGCGATGTCGATGAGGAGGTCGAGTTCACCGTCGGATGCCAGGAGGAGGCGGTCCAGGCACTGATCGAGGCAATGCCCGGTGCTGTGCGCCGAGTCGAGTACGGAGCTCCCTAGGGAGAGTGCCGCCACTGCCCCTCGGAGACGACGTCGACCGTGCCGTTGACCACCGTGATGGCACTCGCATCGTCGATCGCGATACCCGGGACCGAGTGGCGTCACCGTCAGCGGGCGGCACCCAGTCGACGAAGTCCTCGCCGAAGTCAGTCGAGACAGAACTCGTTGCCCTCGACGTCCTGCATCACCAGGCACGACTCGTTGTCCTCATCTGCCTCCAGCAGGTGCAGGCGTGAGGCGCCGAATGCGACCAGGCGCGCGCCTTCGGCTTCCAGTACGGCCACGCGCTCCTCACCCACGAGGCCGGCGCCGACCCGGACGTCGAGGTGCACCCGGTTCTTGACGACCTTGCCCTCGGCAACGCGTTGGAAGTACATGCGCGGACCCTTGCCAGTGGGATCAGCGCAGACGGCCCAGGTGCCCGGCTCCTCAGGCGGTGGCACCGTTGCTTCGTACCCCAACACCTCGACCCAGAACTCAGCGACGCGCACGGGTTCCGCGCAGTCGAAGGTGACCTGAACTTCTCTGATCGACGCCATGGGCTCACCCTAAGGAGGGCGTCAGACGACGTACGACGACGCCCGGCGGAGCTCGTGGGCAGCCTGGGTGACGATCCGGTCGATGAGTTCTTCGCACGTGGGCAGGTCGTCGATCACACCCACGACCTGGCCGCTGGCGAGGACGCCGGCGTCGGTGTCGCCCTCGACCAAACCGGCCCGGAGCATCATCGGGGTGTTGGCGGCGAGCGCCATCTGGCCCAAGGTGCGGCCCTGCTGCTTCTTCATCTCGCGGCCGTCCTTGGCCAGCGCCCACCAGGACATTCCGCTCGTGCGCCGGAACTCGAGGGTCCGACGCATGGTCGGACCCATCCGGCGTAGCCGGCTGGAGCCTTCCAGCTCGTCGACGAGATCGGTGCGGAGCATTCGGTGCGGCATCCCGTCGACCTTGGTCGTGACGATGGTTCCGGTGAGGTCGGTATCCAAGTAGCGCTGCTTGACCGCGTCGGGAACCGCGCTGTCCTGGGTCAGCAGGAAGCGGGTGCCCATGCCGACGCCGGCGGCACCGTACGACAGCGCCGCTGCGAGCCCGCGGCCGTCGAAGAAGCCGCCCGCAGCGACCACCGGGATGTCGACGGCGTCGAGGACCGTGGGGAGCAGCAGCGTGGTCGGGACGGGTCCGGTGTGACCACCGCCCTCGCCGCCTTGGATCATCACCGCGTCGGCGCCCCAGGCGGCGACCTTCTCGGCGTGCCGGGCAGCGCCGATCGACGGCATCACCACGATGCCGTGGTCCTTCAGGTGAGCGATCAGCTCCTGCTTGGGCGCCAGCGCGAACGACGCCACCTTCACGCCGTGCTTGATCAGCAGGTCGCACCGGTCCCTGGCGTCGCCGGCGTCGGCGCGCAGGTTGACCCCGAACGGCTGGTCGGTGCGCTCCTTGACCTCGATGATCGCCTTCTCGAGCTCCTCGAAGGTCATCGTCGCGCTGGCCAGGATGCCCAGGCCGCCTGCGTTGGCCGTGCCGGTCACGAGCCGCGGGCCGGACACCCAGCCCATGCCGGTCTGGACGACGGGGTGGCGTACGCCGGTCAGCTCGGTGAACGGGGTCCGGATCAGTTGGTCGATCACTCCGGCACTTCCTTCGAGCGCAGCCCCTTGGGGTCCAGGACCTCGCGGATGATGATCAGCTCCTCCATGGACGGCAGCCGGGTCTCGGCTACGTCGGCCGGCGCGGCCAGGTCGAAGCCGGTCTCGGCCTGGACCTCCTCGACCGTCACACCCGGGTGCACGCTGAGCAGCCGGACCGTGTCGTCCGGTCCGCCGACGTCGAGGACCGCGAGGTTGGTCACGATCCGGTGGATGTCGTTGAACCGCTCGGCTGCGGGTCCGGCCTCGCGGGCACGACGGGGGCCGACCCCGGAGACGATGTCGACCTGCTCCACGAACACGCGAGGTGAGTGCTTCGGGACCCAGTACGACGTCCGGTTGTTGACCGTGTTGCCGGGAGCACCGCGTGAACCGAGCAGCTGCCGCTTCGGCTGCGCGAAGTCGCCCAGCGCGGAGATGTTCTGGTTGCCGTCGCGGTCGACCTGGGTGGCGCCCATCATCACGTGTCGCTTGCCGTGTGCCACGACGTCGAAAACCTTGCGGAACGGGATCCAGCCCTCGATCACGTCGGCCTTGGCGAACAGCGGGGGAGTGCCGGCGAGGAAGAGCGACTCCCCGTCGGAGATGACCAGATCCGGATTGCTGGTCAGCTTGGCCAGCCGGACGCCGAGCATCGGCATCAGGCCCATCGGGCTCGCGAAGATCTCGCCGTCGTCCTTGAATGCGTCGGCGACGGCGGCGGCGCATACCTCGGCGCGGGTGGCGTCGCTCATGCCTGCTCCTCGTTGAACGCCGCTACAGCGGCCTGGTAGGCGGACTCGTCACCGGAGAGGAAGCGCGACTCGAAGGCGGCCCACTCCTCGTCGGTGCCGCGGGCGGCAGCGACGTAGGCCCTCTGGAAACTCTCGTCACGCTCGTAGTCGGGGGTACAAGTGGTGAAGTGCGCCCCGTTGGGCGTCTCGACCACACCGCTGACCATCATCCGGCTGAGCAGCAGCCGTTGCACCGGGGTGTCGACGGTGAGACCGGCGGTGTCCACGATCTGCTCGCAGGTCACGTAGGTCCGGTCGGCGGCCATCGCGAACAGGTCGTCGAAGTAGGGGTCGGGCCCGAGGTACGTCGCGTTGCCGTGCTTGTCGGCCCGGTTGAGGTGCACGAGTGCGACGTCGAGGATCAGAGCCGGTACGGCGACCAGCTCCTCGCCGTCGTCGTACGGGCTGGTGACCGTCTTCAGCCACGGGTTGTTGACCATGACGTCGGAGCCGAGCCCGGCCCGCATCGGCAGGAACGGCAGCCGCTGGGCCGCGGCGCGCAGGCCGGTCTGGAACATCCCCTCGTCGAGCTCGACGATCTCCGGGATGGTGCCGCCCTGTCGCGCATGCTGGAAGTTCGGCTCCAGCGGGATCGAGTCCAGGCTCACGAACGCGTAGACCAGCTTGCGGACCTTGCCCGCCCGGACCAGCAGACCGACGTCGGCGCCGCCCCAGCTGACCAGGGTCAGGTCCTTGAGACCGGAGCGCAGGATGGCCCGGACCAGAGCCATCGGCTTGCGCCGCGGACCCCAGCCGCCGATCCCGATGGTCATCCCGTCCCTGAGCTCACCGACCATCTCGTCGATGGTCATGGTCTTGTCGCGCGGGCCTTTGCTCATGCCTTGGCCGCCTTGTCCGTACCGGCGAAGTCGTCTCGCAGCTCGTCGCTGACACCGGACAGGTTGAGCTCCATGGTGAAGCCCTGCTCGAAGCGGTAGCTCTTGTTGACGTCGATCGGGTCGATGCCGTTGAGCGCCTCCTTGGCTGCCCGGATCACCCGGGTGTCCTTGTCGGCGATGTCGGCGGCCAGCGCGAGGGCGGCGTCGTCGAGCCGGTCGCGGGGGACTACCTCGTAGACCGAGCCGTGCTGGACCAGGTCGGCCGCCTTGATCGTGCGCGCGGTGAAGTAGAGGGTGCGCATCAGGTGCTGGGGGACCAGTCGAGCCATGTGCGTGGCGGCGCCGAGTGCGCCCTGCTTCACCTCGGGAACCCCGAAGTACGCATCATCGCTGGCCACCACCACATCGGCGTTGCCGACCAGGCCGACGCCGCCGCCGAGGCAGTACCCGTTGACGGCGGCGACCACCGGCACGCTGCACTCGTAGACCGCCTTGAACGCGGCGTAACAGCCCTTGTTGGCACCGATCAGGGCGTCGAACCCGGTGGTGTTCTGCATCTCCTTGATGTCGACGCCCGCGTTGAAGCCGCGGCCCGCCGCGCGCAGCACCACGACGTGGGTGTCGAGGTCCGCGCCGGCTTCGTCGAGCGCCGCCGCAACGTCGAACCAGCCCCGCACGGTCAGTGCGTTGACCGGTGGAGCGTCCATCGTGATCACCCGGACGTGGTCGTCCCTGAGGGTCGAGCTGACTGACATGAGGCTCCTGTCGTACCAACCAAGCAATTGCTTGGTATGGTAGCAGCCATGGCCCTCCCGATCGACCTGTCCGGCCGCGTGGTGCTGGTCACCGGCGGCACGAAGGGCATCGGTCTCGGGATCACCCACACCTTCCTGGGGGCCGGCGCGGTCGTTGCGACCTGCGCTCGCTCGGAGGCAAGCCCGCTGGACGGGACCACGCACCACGTCTGCGACGTGCGGGACCCCCAGGCGGTGCAGGCGCTCGTAGCCGAGGTCGTGGCGACCCACGGGCGGCTGGACGTGCTGGTCAACAACGCCGGGGGAGCGCCAAGCGCTGAAGCAGCGACCGCATCGCCGCGCTTCCACGACAAGATCGTGGGGCTGAACCTGCTGAGCCCGCTGAACGTGGCCCAGGCCGCCAACGCGGTGATGCAGCAGCAGGACGGCGGCGGCGCCATCGTGAACATCTCCTCGATCTCCGCGCACCGGCCCGCCCCCACGATCGCGGCGTACGGCGCTGCCAAAGCCGGGCTGGACTCCCTGACCCGGTCGCTGGCGATGGAGTGGGGGCCGAAGGTCAGGGTCAACGCCATCGACGTCGGCCTCTGCCGGACCGAGAACACCGACGACCACTACGGGGACGCGGCCAAGGTGGCCGCGATCGAGCGCACCATCCCGCTCGGCCGGATGGCGACGCCCGAGGAGGTCGGGAACGTCGCGGTGTTCCTGGCCAGCGACCTGGCGTCGTACGTCTCCGGCGCCAGAGTGACCTGCGACGGCGGCGGCGAGCCGCCCGTCTTCCTGCACATCGACTGAAGCTATCGAAGGAGAACCAGTGTCTGGACTGTTGGAGGGTCGCGTCGCGATCGTCACCGGCGCGGGTCGGGGGATCGGCCGCGCCCACGCGCTCGAGCTGGCCGCGCACGGCGCGAGGGTCGTGGTCAACGACTACGGCGTCTCGCTCGCCGGCCAAAGAGATCAACCACCGGGTACGGGGGACTCGCCCGCGGACGAGGTGGTCGAGCTGATCCGCGCCTCCGGCGGCGAGGCGGTCACCAACGGCGCCGACGTGGCGGACTTCGAGGCTGCCGCGGCGATGGTCCAGCAGGCCATCGACACGTTCGGCGGGCTGGACATCCTGGTCAACAACGCGGGCTTCGTCCGCGACCGGATGCTCGTCAACACCTCCGAAGAGGAGTGGGACGCGGTGATCCGAGTGCACCTGAAGGGCCACTTCGCCCCGCTCCGGCATGCCGGCGCCTACTGGCGGGCAGAGGCCAAGGAGGGCCGCCAACGCGCCGCCCGGGTGATCAACACGTCCTCCGGCGCTGGGCTCCAGGGGTCGGTGGGCCAGGCGACGTACTCCGCGGCCAAGGCCGGGATCGCCGCACTCACGCTGGTCGCGGCCCAGGAGATGGGTCGGTACGGCGTCACCGTCAACGCGATCGCACCGGTCGCCAGGACCCGGATGACCGAGGGCGCCTTCGACACCTCGGCGATGGCGGTCCCCGAGGACAACTCGCCGATCGTCGCCTGGCTCGCCTCCGAGGAGGCCGGCGACGTCACGGGCCGCGTCATCGAGATCGACGGCAGCAAGATCACCGTGGAGAACGGCTGGGCGCACGGGCCGTCCAGCGACGCCGGGGCCCGCTGGGAAGCCGCCGCGGTCGGGCCCGCGCTGCGTGACCTGCTGGTCGAGGCGCCGAGCCCGGAGCCCGTCTACGGCGCCTGAAACGCTGACCCGTCAGATCCGCTCGAGGACCGTCCCGGTCGCCATCGCGCCGCCGGCGCACATCGAGATCAGGGCGACGGAGGCCTCGCGGCGCTCGAGCTCGTGCAGGGCCGTCGTGATCAGGCGGGTGCCGGTCGACCCGACGGGGTGACCCAGCGCGATCGCGCCGCCGTTGACGTTGACCTTGTCCATGTCGACGTTGTGCACGCCGGCCCAGGAAAGGACCACCGACGCGAACGCCTCGTTGACCTCGAACAGGTCGAAGTCGGAGATCGCCATACCGGTGCGGTCGAGGATCCGTCGGGTCGCGTCGACCGGGCCGTCGAGGTGGTAGTACGGGTCGGACCCGACGAGGCAGTGCGACTTGATCCGGGCCCGCGGGGTCAGGCCGAGGGAGCGGGCCTTGTCCTCGTCCATGATCAGTACGGCGGAGGCGCCGTCCGAGATCTGTGAAGAGGTCCCGGCCGTGTGCAGGCCGCCCTCCAGCACCGTCTTGAGGCCGGCCAGTCCTTCGAGGGTGGTGTCACGCAGACCCTGGTCGCTGTCGACCAGCCGGGTCTCCCCGGTCGGCGCGCCGTCCTCTCCGAGCGCCGGCGCCTGGATCGGGGCGATCTCGCGCTTGAACCGACCCTCGTCGACGGCCACCCGCGCCTTCTGCTGGGACGCGAGGCCGAAGGCCTCGAGGTCCTCCCGGGTCAGCCCGCGGTTGCGTGCGATCCGGTCGGCCCCTTCGAACTGGTTGGGCATGTCGATATCCCAGTCATCCGGACGCGGGTCGCCCAGCCCCGGAGGAACGTTGCCGCCGAGCGGGATCCGGGACATCGCCTCGACGCCACAGGCGATCCCGACGTCGATGGTGCCTGCCGCGATCATGTCGTTGACGAGGTGGGCGCTCTGCTGACCGGATCCGCACTGCGCGTCGATCGCGGTGCCGCCGGTGTGCTGGGGAAGGCCAGCGTGCAGCCAGGCACGGCGGACCATGTCGTTGGACTGCTCGCCGGCCTGCGTGACGCAGCCGCCGACGACCTGCTCGACGAGGTCGGGGTCGGCGCCGGCCCGTTCGAGTACCTGGCGCTGCGCGAAACCGAGGAGTACGGCGGGGTGGACGCCCGCGAGCCAGCCCTTCCGCTTGCCGAGTGGGGTGCGGACGGCATCGACGATCACGGGGGTGCCCATGGAGCAAAACTAGAACACGTTCTCGTCCGCCACAAGCGAGACCTCGGTCACGCAGCGGAAATCACCAAAACACCAACACGAAACCCTTTCCCAAGATTCCGAGAGTATGTAGTCTCGACCTAGAACACGTTCCAGGTTCGACCTGGTGCACCGAGAGGGCGGCAACGCGTGACGATCACCGAACTTCCCGCTGGGTTCGACCCCACCGACCCGGACATCATGCTGTCCGGGCTCCCGCACGAGCAGCTGCTGGCGATGAGGCGGACCGCCCCGGTGAGCTTCGTGCACCAGGACGAGGCTGCGCGGGCAGGCTTCCCGGACACCTCCGGCTACTGGGCGCTGAGCAGGCACGCCGAGGTTGCCGCGGTCTCCAAGAACCAGACGGACTTCTCGACCAACGCCAACGGCGTGATCATCCGGTTCGGCCCCGAGATGACGCGCGAGGAGGTCGAGCAGTCCAACTTCCTGCTCATCAACCACGACGCGCCCGAGCACACCCAGCTCCGCCAGATCGTGTCCCGTGGCTTCACGCCGAAGGCGATCAATGCGCTGCACGGGAGCCTGCTGGAGCGGTCGACGTCGATCGTCACCGAGGCGGTCCAGCGCGGTGAGGGCAACTTCGTCGACGACATCGCAGCCGAGCTGCCGCTCCAGGCGATCTGCGACCTGCTGGGCTTCCCCCAGGAGGACCGGCGCAAGCTGTACGACTGGTCCAACGCGATGATGTTCTACGACGACCCCGAGATGGCCGGCGCGCAGATGGAGGCGTTCGCCGAGATCCTCGGCTATGCGATGGCGAAGGCCGATGAGCGCCGCCAGGACCCGAAGGACGACATCGTCACCAAGCTGATCTCGGCCGACGTCGACGGCCGCGGGCTCACCGACGACGAGTTCGGGTTCTTCGTGATTCTGCTGGTGGTCGCCGGCAACGAGACCACCCGCAACGCGATCACCTGGGGCATGCACGCGTTCATGGAGAACCCCGACCAGTGGGAGCTGTTCAAGCGCGAGCGTCCCAGGACCGCCGTCGACGAGATCATCCGGTGGGCGACCCCGGTCACGGTCTTCCAGCGCACCGCGGTCAACGACGTCGAGGTCGGCGGCGTACAGGTCGCCAAGGGAGAGCGCGTCGGCCTGCTCTATGCCAGCGCCAACTTCGACGAGGACGTCTTCGACGACCCGTTCACGTTCAACATCCTTCGAGACCCCAACCCGCACCAGGCCTTCGGGGGCCACGGCGCGCACTACTGCATCGGCGCCAACCTGGCGCGCCTCGAGGTCGACCTGATCTTCAACGCGATCGCCGACCTGGCTCCGGACATCCGGATGCTGGCCGCTCCTCAGCAGTTGAGGAGCGGGTGGATCAACGGCGTCAAGGACCTCCAAGTCGCCTACCGCTGAAAAAATCGGCACCCCTGATCGAGAAAGGCCATACCCACGTGACGAGCACTGTCCTTCCCGAGGGCTTCGACTTCACCGACCCGTTCATCAACGAGAAGGCGATCCCGCACGAGGAGTTCCGCAAGTGTCGCCAGACGGCGCCGATCACCTGGATCGAGCAGGAGAAGGGCACCTTCGACGGCATGTCGGAGGAATCCGGCACCGGCTACTTCGCGGTCACCAAGCACGAGGACGTCTCGGCGATCTCCAAGAACGCCAAGGACTGGTCGAACGCCGAGAACGGCGCGATCGTCCGGTTCTCCGAAGGCATGATGCGCGAGCAGATCGAGATGCAGCGCGTCATCATGATCAACCAGGACAACCCCGAGCACGTGACGACGCGGCAGATCATCTCCCGCGGGTTCACGCCCCGGTCGATCGGTGAGCTCGAGCAGATCATGACCGACCGCGCCCACGGCATCGTGAAGGAGGCCGTGCAGAAGGGCACCGGCAACTTCGTCGAGGAGGTGGCCGCCGAGCTGCCGCTGCAGGCGATTGCCGATCTGATCGGCGTGCCGCAGGAGGACCGGCACAAGCTCTTCGAGTGGTCCAACCAGATGCTCGCCTCCGACGACCCGGAGATCGAGGGCGATCCCGACATCGCTGCGGCGGAGATCCTCGGCTACTCGATGATGATGTCCGCGGACCGTCAGGCGAACCCTCGTGACGACCTGGTCACCAAGCTGATCAACGCTCACAAGGGCGACCGCGGCCTGACCGATGACGAGTTCGGCTACTTCGTGATCCTGATGACCGTGGCCGGCAACGAGACCACTCGTAACGCGATCTCCCACGGCATGGACGCCTTCCTGGACAACCCCGACCAGTGGGAGCTCTGGAAGCGTGAGCGGCCGGCGACGATGGTCGACGAGATCGTGCGTTGGGCGACGCCGGTGTCGGTCTTCCAGCGGACCGCGCTCAACGACGTCAAGGTCAACGGCGTGGAGATCAAGAGGGGCGAGCGGGCGGCGCTGTTCTACTGCAGCGCGAACTTCGACGAGGACGTCTTCGAGGACCCGTTCACGTTCGACATCACCCGCGATCCCAACCCGCACGTCGGCTTCGGCGGGCACGGAGCGCACTACTGCATCGGCGCCAACCTGGCGCGCCAGGAGATCCGGCTGATCTTCGAAGCCTTGGCCGACCACGCTCCCGACATCTCCAAGCTGGAGGAGCCGCGCCGGCTCCGGCACGCCTGGATCAACGGGATCAAGGATCTTCAGGTCAGGTACGCCTAGGCGGGGTGCTGCCACACTGAGGTCGTGTCCGGCCCGTCCGTAGGCGCGTTGTCGCGTTCCGACCTGCCTGCCGCTGCGGGAGCCCTCGCACGGGCTTTTCAGGACGACCCGCTGATGGTCTACACGTTGCCCGACCCCGACGAGCGCGCCGAGCGGGCACCCGGGCACTTCCGTCTCGTCCTGGAATATGGATTGGCCTTCGGGACGGTGCTGACGACGTCCGGGGTGACCCTGGGTGCCGCCGTGTGGCTGCCTCCGGGCGAGGGGATCATCTCACCCGCTCGAGCTCGTGACGGCGGGCTCGATCGGCTGCCGAAGGTGATCGGAGCGGCAGCGGCAGAGCGCTTCGGTTCCGTGGTGAGCACTCTCGACCCGTTCCACGAGGGCGATGTGCCCCGCGACCACTGGTACGTCTCTGTGCTCGGGGTGGATCCCGCTGCTCAGGGTCGGGGCGTCGGACGGGCACTGCTCGAGCCGGTGATGGACGACGCCCGCTTCTCCGGGTTGCCTTGCTACCTCGAGACCGCGAACCCATCGAATGTCGCCTTCTACCAGCGATCCGGGTTCCGCGTCCTGCACGACTTCGTCGAGCAGCTCAGTGGCCTCCGGCTCTGGACGCTTCGCTGCGACCCCTAGGCCGGGCGCGCTCTTCTTGAGCGGTCTCCGGGTTACCGGGCGGTCAGCACCAGCGGTCCGTCGTCGGTGATGGCGACGGTGTGCTCCATGTGGGCGCCTCGGGACCCGTCAGCGCTGCGGATCGTCCAGCCGTCGGCGTCGAAGTAGATGTCATCGGTTGTGTGCATGAACCACGGCTCGATGGCGATCACCAGCCCGGCCTTGAGCTTCAGCCCGCGCCCGGCGACGCCGTCGTTGGTGATGTGCGGGTCGCCGTGCATGGTCCGGCCGACCCCGTGGCCGCCGAAGCGGAGGTTGATGCCGAGACCATCAGCACGGGCGATCGATCCGATGGCGTGCGAGATGTCGCCGAGCCGGTTGCCGGGCCTGGCGGCTTCGATGCCGGCCGCGAGTGCGCGGTCGGCGGTCTCGATCAGCTTCAGGTCCTCCTCGCGCGCGGTGCCCACGACGAGGGAGTACGCCGAGTCCGCGACCCAGCCGTCGACCGACGCGGCGAAGTCGACGCTGAGCAGGTCGCCGTCGACGAGTGTGTAGTCGTGGGGGAGTCCGTGCAGCACCGCGTCGTTGACCGAGGTGCAGAGCACCTTGCCGAACGGCGAGGCCCCGAACGACGGGTGGTAGTCGATGTAACAGGACTCGGCGCCGCGATCCTTGATCATCCGGTGCGCGAGCGCGTCCAGGTCGAGCAGGTTCAGGCCCACGTCGGCGGCGTCCGCGAGGGCGGTGATCACCGATGCGACGAACTCGCCGGCGGGGCGCATCTGCTCGATCTGCGCGGGCGTCCGGAGTTCGATCATGCGGGCGAGCCTACGGCCGGAGGGTCATTGCGGCGCCGACCAGGGCCAGGTGCGAGAACGCCTGCGGGAAGTTGCCCGTCATCCGCCCGCCGGCGACGTCGTACTCCTCGCTGAGCAGGCCGACGTCGTTGGTGAGAGCCAGCAGGCGCTCCATCAGCTGCCTCGCGTCCTGGGTGCGGCCCGCGAGGGCATACGCCGACACCAGCCAGAACGAGCAGGCCAGGAACGGGTGCTCGTCGCCGGTGACTCCGTCGATGCCGGTCTCGGTCCGGTAGCGAAGCAACAGCCCATCCCGCATCAGGTCGGCTTCCACGGCGGCGATCGTGCCGAGGACCCGTGGGTCGTCGCCCGGCAGGAACCCGACCAGCGGGATCGTCAGCAGCGCGGCATCGACCTCGGTGGTGTCGTAGTGCTGGGTGAACGTGCCGCGGCCGCGGTCGAAGCCACGGCTGAGCACCTCCTCGCGAACCCGGTCCCGGAGCGCGCGCCACTCGTCGACCGGTCCCTCGAGCCCGTGTCGCTCCACGGCGCGCACCGCCCGGTCGAACGCGACCCAGACCATCACCCGGCTGTGCGTGAAGTGTCGCTGCGGACCGCGGATCTCCCACAGGCCGTGGTCGGGCTTGGACCAGTGGTGGGCGAGCTCGTTGACCAGGGTGCGCTGGAGCGCCCAGCTGTCGTGGGACTCCTCCAGCCCCGCCTCACGGGCCAGGTCGAGTGCCTGCAGCACCTCGCCGAGGACATCGGCCTGCCGCTGCATGGCGGCACCGTTGCCGATCCGCACGGGCCGCGAGTCGGCGTACCCGGGGAGGTGAGGCAGCTCCATCTCTGGAATGAACCGTCCGCCGTCGACGGTGTACATGATCTGCAGGTCCTCGGGGTCTCCGGCCACGGCCCGCAGCAGCCAGGCCCGCCAGAGCCTCGCCTCGTCGGACCGGCCGGCGGCGAGAAAGGCCTCGAGCGTGAGGGCGGCGTCGCGGAGCCAGCAGTAGCGGTAGTCCCAGTTGCGCTCGCCACCGAAGTCCTCGGGGAGGCTGGTGGTCGGCGCCGCGACGATCCCGCCCGTGTCGGCGTGGGTGAGGCCCCGGAGGGTGACCAGGCTCCGCACGACGAGAGGGCGCCACGGGCCGTCGTACTCACAGGCGTCGGCCCAGGCCTGCTCCTCGGCGATCGTCGCGCGGATCCGGTCATCGAAGGCGAGCAGCTTCGGGATCGGACGGTGCGAGGGAACCCACGTGGTCGAGAAGGTCAGCTCGTCGCCGGCCTGTACGTCGAACTCGTCGGCGTGGAGGCCGTCCTCGGCGACCGGAAGCCGAGGTCCTCGCAGCACCAGCTTGTCCGGGCCGGCCACCGCGACGATCAGCTCGGCCCCGTCGTGCTGCTCGCGGTGCACCCAGGGTCGGATCTTGCCGTAGCCCAACCGCACCGCCCACTCGTGCCTCATTCGGACGGTTCCGGAGACGCCTCGGATCCGACGGACGACGTCGTTGCGTCGGTCGTCCACCGGCATCAGGTCGGTGACCTCTACGACTCCCGTGTCGGTCGTGTACGTCGACTCGAGGACGCCCGTGTCGCCGACGTACCGACGCTCCAGCCGATGGTCACCGGCCGGCCCGAGCAGCCAGCGTCCGTTGCGTTCGTCGCCCAACAGCGCCGCGAAGCACGCGGGGGAGTCGAACCTGGGCAGGCACAGCCAGTCGATTGAGCCGTCGCGGCCCACGAGGGCCACCGAGCTGCCGTCGCCGATGGCGGCGTAGTCCTCGATCGGCAGGGGCATGCCAGCGACACTAGCCAGGCGTCCTCCGCCGCCAGCGGATCTGCCCCTGGCGGAAACGCTTGGGACCGCCCGTTCCACGGCACACGCTGGGCACATGACCCAGACCACGCAAGAACGGCCCGTCGGCTCGCTCGACGACCAGCTCACGTCCCGACTCCTGCACCAGCGGATCATCGTGCTCGGCCAGGAGGTCGACGACACGATCGCCAACCGGCTGTGCGCCGAGCTGCTGCTCCTCTCCGCAGAGGACCCGCACCGCGACGTCAGCCTCTACATCAACTCGCCGGGCGGCTCGGTGTCGGCGGGGCTGGCGATCTACGACACCATGCGCCTGATCCCGAACGACGTCAGCACGCTGGCATTGGGGCTGGCCGCCAGCATGGGCCAGTTCCTGCTCTCCGCGGGCACCCGGGGGAAGCGCTACGCACTCCCGCATGCCCGCGTTCTGATGCACCAGGGCTCTGCCGGCATCGGTGGGACCGCCATCGACGTGGAGATCCAGGCCGAGAACCTCGAGCACACCAAGAACGTGATGCTCGGGCTGATCGCCGAGCACACCGGTCAGCCCTTCGAGAGAGTGGAGAAGGACTCGCTCCGGGACCGCTGGTTCACCGCTGACGAGGCGGTCGACTACGGATTCGTGGACCAGGTCCTGTCCGACGTGTCCGACGTGACACCGGCCCGCGGCGCGGCCACCTTCGGGATGCGGTGAGCGGGATGAGTCAGTACACGATCCCCTCCGTCATCGAGAAGACCGTGCGCGGCGAGCGCGCCGTCGACATCTACAGCCGGCTGCTCACCGACCGGATCATCTACCTCGGCACCGAGATCGACGATGGCGTCGCCAACGTCGTGATCGCCCAGCTCCTGCACCTGGAGGCCGAGAGCCCGGACACGCCGATCAACCTCTACCTCAACTCCCCGGGAGGCTCGGTCACGGCGACCCTGGCGATCTACGACACCATGCAGTTCATCCGCTCCGAGGTCGGTACGACGTGCGTCGGCCAGGCCGCGTCCGGGGCCGCGGTGCTGCTCGCTGCCGGTGCGGAGGGGCGCCGCACGGTGCTGCCGCGAGCACGAGTGGTGCTGCACCAGCCGTCGGGAGGCGGCCAGGGGACGCTGCCGGACCTGGCCCTGCAGGCCAAGGAGATCGTCCGACTGCGCGCCGAGATGGAGGCGATCCTGGCCCGCCACAGTGGCCAGGAACTGGAGCGATTGCGCCACGACACCGAGCGCGACTTGATCCTCACCGCGGACGAGGCGGTCGCCTATGGGCTGGCGGACGTCGTCTTGGACAGCCGGAAGGCGGTGGCTCGCTAGGCCGCGAGCGCCAGAGGTCTCGAGATCCGGCCGAGGGACCGCGCCACGCGGGAGGTGAGGTCGACCAGACCCAGGCCCAATGCTCCGGCCACGGCCGACAGCACCTCGGAGCTCGGCTCCTTGAGGCCACGCTCGATCTCGGAGAGGTACTGGATGGAGACGCCGGCTCGTCCGGCCACGTCGGCGAGCGTGCGGTCGGACTCGCGCCGCTCGGTCCGCAGCTCGCGGCCGACGGCCTCTCGCCAGAGCGGCTCCGGCTCGGGGGTCGGCTCCGGCGTTGGCTGGGTCGGGAATGCGACGACGTCACCCATGGGTCGACGATAGGCCGCCGGGCTTGGTGTGTCCCCGTCGTTCGCGGGGGGCGAACACGCCACACCCCACCGAGGGATGTGTCGATTGACCACTGGGCGCCGGACATTCGTTGAGCCCGGAGTTAGGCTGCCGCAAATGAGGCTCCATCACGTGCAGGTCTCCTGTCCGGCAGGCGGCGAGGAGCAGGGGCGCCACTTCTACGTCGAGGGTCTCGGCTTCTCAGAGATCGCCAAGCCGACAGAGCTCGCGTCGCGAGGAGGTGCCTGGTTCCGGCACGCTGGCGGAGCTGAGATTCATCTCGGGATCGAGCCACCGGCGACGGGTCGCAAGGCGCATCCGGCCATCGAGGTCGATACGGCGGAGGAGCTCGAACAACTGGGAGCCCACCTGGAATCTTCCGGCTACGACGTCGATTGGTCCCAGCGTCACAACGCCGAGCGGTTCGAGCGATTCCACACTCACGACCCGTTTGGCAACCGCATCGAAGTCGTGCACGTCGTGCCGTCCACATAACCGTCGTCCGGATCTGCCGTGTAGTAGACGCAGGCGCGGGACTTACCTCCGTGCGTGTACGCGAACCGGGCTTCAGTTGCCCGGCTTCTCCGAGCCGACGACCCACATCGAGAAGAACTGGGAGCCGCCCCCGTAGGCGTGACCGAGCGCGCGGCGTACGCCGTCGACCTGGTGCTCGCCGGCGGCACCTCGCACCTGGAGTGCCGCCTCGCCGAAGCGGAGCATCCCGGAGGCGCCGATCGGGTTGGAGGAGAGAACGCCGCCGGAGCAGTTGACCGGGAGCTTGCCGTCCATCGCTGTCTCGCCTGCCTCCGTCAGCTTCCAGCCGTCGCCTTCGGGCATGAAGCCGAGGTTCTCCAGCCACATCGGCTCGAACCAGGAGAACGGCACGTAGATCTCGGCCGCGTCGATCTCCTCGAGCGGGTTGGTGATCCCGGCCTGCTTCCACAGCGCGGCCGCCGCGTCGCGACCGGCCTGCGGGTTGACCTGGTCGCGCTCCGCGGCAGTGGTCGCCTCGGACCGCATCACGGTCCCGTGGATCCAGGCGGGGTTGCTGGACGACGCTGCGGTGTCCTCGTCGACGATCACGAGGGCGCACGCGCCGTCGCTCGAAGGGCAGGTCTCGTCGTACCGGATCGGATCCCAGAGCATTTGCGATGCGAGCACGGACTCGACCGTGGTGCCCTCGTTGTGCAGGTGGGCGTAGGGGTTCTTGAGCGCGTTGTTGCGGTCCTTCGCGGCCACGATCGCGCCGACGTGGGTCGGGGCGCCCGACCGGCGGATGTAGGAGCGGACGTGCGGCGCGAAGTAGCCGCCGGCGCCGGCGTGCACCGGCATGTTGAAGGGCAGTGGCACCGAGAGCGCCCACATCGCGTTGGACTCCGACTGCTTCTCGTAGGCGACGGTCAGCACCCGCTTGTGGACGCCGGCCTGCACCAGCGACGACGCGACGATCGCGGTCGAGCCGCCGACCGAACCGGCTGTGTGCACCCGAAGCAGCGGCTTGCCGGCCGCGCCGAGCGCCTCAGCCAGGAACAGCTCGGGCATCATGACGCCCTCGAACAGGTCCGGCGCCTTGCCGACGACGATCGCGTCGATGTCGTCGAGCGTCATGTTCGCGTCGAGGAGCGCGCGGTCGATGGCCTCCCGGCACAGACCGGCCATGGAGACGTCCTCGCGCTTGGCCCGGTGGTGCGTCTGGCCGATGCCGATGATCGCGGCGGGCAGCTTGCCCATCAGTTCCTACCTTCCAACGTGCACACGAGGTTCTGCTGGAGCGCCGGCCCGCTGGTGGCGTGGGCGAGCACCTTCGTGGCCTCGCCGGACCAGACCCGCTTCGCCGCCTCACCCACGCGGATGCCACCGCCGGAGAACATCGGGTTGCTCGTGAGTGCGCCGCCCGAAGGATTGATCGTGACGTCCTCGCCCAGGGCGAGCTCGCGGCGCAGGATCAGCTCCTGGTGGCTGAACGGCGCGTGCAGCTCAGCGACCTCGACGCCAATGAGGTCGAGCGCCGCGCCCGACCGCTGCGCGGAGGGCGAACGGGTCAGGTCGCGGGTGCCCATGCCCATCGGGTCCACGTGGTGGGAGAGGCCGGTGATCCACGCCGGCCGATCGCGCACCTCGAGGGCGCGGTCGCCGGCTGCGAGCACGATCGCCGCGGCGCCGTCGGTGACGGGGGAGCAGTCGTGCTTGCGCAACGGGTCGGCGTACATCGGACGCGCGAGGAGCTCGTCGACCGATGAGCCACCCTTGCGGATGGAGTACTCGTTCTTCTCCGCATCGGTCAGCGACCGGTTGGCGACCTCGGCCATCGCCCGCTCGTCCCACAGCCCGGCGTCGATGCCGGCGCGGGCCTGAAGGCCGGCGAGGGACACGGTGTCGGGCCAGAGCGGGGTCATCGTGTACGGCTCGAGCTGCAGCGCCAGGGTGCGGCGGAGCACGCCCGCGGAGCTCTTGCCGAACGCGTAGACCAGAGCGGTGTCGACCTCGCCGGTCTGGATCTTGATCCAGGCCTCGTACATCGCCCAGGCGAGATCCATCTCCACGTGCGACTCGTTGACGGGCGGGATGACGCCGATCGCGTCCACCGCCTGCACGAAGGAGAACGACCGGCCGGCAAGGTAGTCGGAGGAACCGGAGCACCAGAACCCGATGTCCTTGCGGGTCCAGCCGGTCTGCTCGTAGAGGTCCTTGAACAGGGGCACGAGGAGCTCGACACAGGTCGGCGACCCGTCGAACTCGGGCATCTGTCGTTGGGCGAACCCGACGACGGCGACGTCACGCATCTCGCCTGTACGCATCTGGCCAGGGCTCCCGTCTCAGAGGTGTTGCTTGTAGGTGTCGTAGTCCGCGTCCGGGTCCCCGGTGGGCGCGAAGTGGTCGATGTTCTCGAGCGAGAACGTCCACTCGTCCTTCGGCTTCCACACCGCCTTGACGCGCATGCCCATCCGGACCTCGTCGGCCGGCACCCCGAGGATCAGGTGCAGGACCGCGATGTCGGCGCCGTCGAGGAGCACGTACGCCGAGACGTACGGCGGGGTGATCTTCTGCCCGAGGAACGGCACATTGACGATGCAGAACGTCGTCACGGTGCCGGTCTGGGAGAGCTCGATCTCCTCCGCGGTGGGAGTGCCATCGGCCGGGCAGGCGCTGCGCGGCGGGATGTAGACCTTCTCGCAGGTGGGGCAGCGCTGGCCCATGATCCGGCCCTCGTTGAGGCCGCGGTAGAACAGCGACTCCTCGGGCGAGGCGGCGTAGTCGTAGTCGAGCGAGACCGGAGTGATCACGCCGGTGATCGGTTCTTCAGAGCTCGGCGAGACCTCGTTCGCGGCCTCGCCCGGAGCCAGCGGCTCGAAACACGCGATGTCGGTGATGTGTCCGGTGCGCTCAGGAGCCCAGCGCACCCGGACCCGCATGCCGGTACTGACATCGGCCGGGGAGGCCACGTCCAGCGCGTGCAGGAGGGGTTTGTCGGCGCCGTCCAGGGTGACCAGGGCGAACGCGAACGGCCGATCGAACGGCTGGGCCTTCACCGGCTCGGGCACCCAGCTCCACGACGTGACGGTCCCGACCGAGGAGACCTCGACGAAGTCGGTGGTGGCCTCGTGCGTGACCGGGTCGAACTCGAGGGGCGGGACGACGACCTCGCCGGCCGACGTCCGGCCACCGACGACGACACCGTCGCGAAGTCCGGTGAGGAAGCGCCCGATCACCGGACCGGTGGAACGGGTGTAGTCGAAGCTCACCGTCACCGGTGCCTGCAGGGTACGGCTCATGGTCGAATACTAGAACACGTTCTACTATTGCGGGCAAGCACGTGGAAGGGTGAGCGGCATGAAACTTGGTTTGCAGTTGGGTTACTGGGGCGCAGGGCCGCCGAGGGGGACCCCTGAGCTGGTCGCGGCCGCCGAGGACGCCGGCTTCGACGCGATCTTCACCGCCGAGGCCTGGGGCTCCGACGCGTTCACGCCGCTGTCCTGGTGGGGCCGCGAGACCTCCCGGGTCCGGCTCGGCACCTCGATCGTGCAGATGTCCGGACGCAGCCCGACCTCGATCGCGATGCACGCGCTGACCCTCGACCACCTCAGTGGTGGCCGGGTGGTGCTGGGCATGGGTGTCAGCGGGCCGCAGGTCGTGGAGGGCTGGTACGGCCAGCCGTTCTCGAAGCCGCTCGCCCGCACCCGCGAGGTCGTCGACATCATCCGGCAGGTGCTGGCCCGCGAGGCGCCGGTGACCAACGACGGCCCGCATTACCCGCTGCCCTTCAACGGCGAGGGCTCGGTGGGGCTGGGCAAGCCGCTCAAGCCGATCGTGCACCCGCTGCGCGCGGACATCCCGATCTGGCTGGGCGCCGAGGGACCGAAGAACGTCGCCCAGACCGCCGAGATCGCCGACGGCTGGATCCCGATCTTCTACACGCCCAAGAGTGCGGGCATGTACCAGCCGTGGTTGGACGAGGGGTTCGCACGTGAGGGCGCGCGTCGTACTCGTGCCGACTTCGAGATCGCGGCGACCTGCCACCTCGAGATCACCGACGACAAGGCCGGGGTAATCGAGGGGATGAAGCCGATCGTCGCTCTCTACATGGGCGGCATGGGCGCCAAGGAGCAGAACTTCCACAAGCAGGTCTTCGAGCGGATGGGCTACGCCGACCTGGCCGACGAGGTGCAGAAGCTCTACCTGTCGGGGGAGAAGGACCGCGCCACCGCGCTGATCCCCGACGAGCTCGTCGACGACATGCACATCATCGGCAGCGAGTCCGAGGTGAAGGAGCGCGTCGCGCAGTGGGAGGAGACCGGAGTGACCACGTTGCTGCTCAGCCTGGGCTCGCCCGACGACGTACGCCGGATCGCCGACGTGGTGCTGGGCTGATCCTCAGCGCCCGCAGCAGCTCATCGGGGGTCACGACAGCCAGACAACCAGTTCGTGCCTTCCCGCGCTGGTGTCCGCCACCAGCTCGCGGCCGCGCGCCGTGCCGAGGATCCGCCAGTCGACGCGCTCTCCGTCGAGCCGCACCCGGCGTACGTCGGCTCCCTTGGGCAGCACGTGACCGATGGTGAGGCTCGTCCCCACTCGATCGAGGGTGACCTCGGTGCGCAGCCTCGACTTGGTGCGCCGGGCCGCCACCGACACCTCCCCGTCGTCGCCGAGAAGGATGTGCCTGCCGGCCACTCGGGACTGGCCGCGGGGCACCTGGGCGACCACGCTGACGTGGTCGCGGCCCAGGTCGGGCGACACTCCCAGCTGCTGTGCCACCACGGGCCATAGGTTGCCGTAGGCACCCCAGGCCTGGAGCACCATCGATCGCTCAGTGAAGAGCCGGTCGATGTTGGGCGTGAAGTCGCCCTCTGGTGCGATCTCCGGCATCGCGCCGGGCATCTCCCACACCGTCGGGTCGAGCTGGATCCTCGCGTTGCCGGTCGTGTAGTGCTGTTGCTGACCGACACCCATCCGGCCGAAGTTGCCCTCCGCGACAGCCATGATGGCGGTGTTCAGCGAGAAGACGCTGCGCTCGCTCGCGACCGTCGAGACGACCGAGTCGCAGCTGGCGCCGGGGTTGCCGCTCGGAGCCGACGTCGGGCCGGTACCGGTGTGGTACAGCCCGAACCGGCCGGTGAAACAGGCGCGCTCGCGCTGCTCGAGGGCGGTCCTGCCGTGGTGGTTGCCGGCCAGCGGACGCGTCGGCTCGCCGGGCCGGACCAGCATCGCGTCCATCGGGGTGACGCCGATCCAGTGCCGCTGGAACACGCGGCTGTTGCCGGGGTTGACCAGCGAGTCGGCGTACTGCCGCGCGTCGCCGCCGTACCACCAGGCGCTCTCGAAGTGGTCCTCGATCCCGGCCGCGGCGTCCGAGGCCCAGGTGGCGGTGGCGGTGTCGCCCTTGCTCTCGGCCAGGTCGGCGAGGTCGCGGAGGCCGCGAATCGTGTACACGGCGTTGTCGAGCTTCTCCTCGCCCATGCCCGGGCGCTCGACGTTGCCGAGCCCCTCCGGCCACCCGTCCCCGTCCTCGTCGAGCTGCTCGACGACGTACTCCATGCCACGGCGGGAGAAGTCGTACATCTCGTCCCGGAACGCGTCATCGCCGGTCCAGCGCCAGACCAACGCCACCGCACTGGGGAACTTCGAGGTCTCGTCGGTGTTGCCCGGATCCTGGTTGGCGCCGAAGTACACCGCGCCATCGGGCGTGACCTCGTGCACGACCTTGCCGGATCCCTCGTTGACGATCTCGCTGACATCGCGCAGCGTTCGCAGGTGGCCTTGGATGTCGTCGAACTGGCCCATCGCGACCGAGGCGAAGGCGGTGTACTCACCATCGGTGCCGAAGATCCATGGGTAGTCGGGCCAGCCTGCCCCCAGCCACCGGGCCCTCGCAAGGGTGCCGACCGGCGCCGGGAACTGCTTGCCGGCGTCGACCCAGCGCAGGCTGAGGTCGTGGCTCTCCTGCACCGAGTCGGCGAGGTTCTGCTTGCTCCACCGGATGGATCGCTCGAGCCGACGGTCGCCCGGCAGATCCACCTGGGTACGGCGGTCGATCACGCGCCGCGAATCCACCTTCTGCGCCAGGAGGGCACGCGGCTGCGCGAGCGCGGCGTCGTACGACTCCTGCGCGTGCGCCTGGCTACGGTCCGAGCCCGCCACCGCGAACCACACCGTGACCGGGGTGTCGGCAGGTACCTCGACCTCGTAGCGAAGGCTGCCGCCCGTGCCGGCGCCGTAGGCGGTGTCGTCGCACCGGTCAGGTTGCGGATCGGGTGTGCCCGAGGCGGGACAGATCACGGCCGGGTCCTGCGGCCCACGGAAGTCGGGTCCGAGCTTGGACTCCGCCGGGGTCAGCGAGCTGCCCACGACAGCCGTCCAGTCGTGCGCCCCGAGCGCGTGTTCGGTGCCGGTCTGCTCGCGGAAAACCAGAGCCGACCCCTCGACGCTGCCGGTGTCCTGGGCGTTCACCGCCGACTGGGACGGGACCGTCTCGCCCCACGGGTACGTCGCCATCAGCTCGGAGTGCGCGGCCATCGCGAGGGGGACCGTCGCGTCGGTGTCGCTGCGCAGTGTCAGCCCGACCAGGTGCGCCCGCGGCCCGTCGGGCACGAAGTCCGTCCGCGATACGCGAACGCCGCCGCTCGGGGCGTAGTCGGTGCGGGCGTAGCCCCATCCCGAGCTGAAGCGTCGGGCCGGGACGTCGTCGCCCAGCCAGTCGTCGCCGACGCCGAACCAGATGCCGTCGAGCAGCTTGATCGGCGGTGACCAGATCCCGCCCATCTCACCGCGGGTGTGGAACCCCATCGCGGGATACAGCCCGTCCTCGGTCCAGGTGGAGTAGGCACGCTCGCCGATCACTACCGCCCGGCGGTCGTCCAGCCGCCGGGTCTCCGAGAGCTCAGGCCCCCGCGGTAGCGGCCCGACGCCCGGCCCTGGATCTGCGGCACCCGCCGTCCCTTCGGTGGCCGCCAGGCAAGCGGCGAGGAGAGCCAGTGTGACCAGGCTCGATGGCAACTTCTTGTCAGCCCGAGTGCAAGACATGATGCGCCTTCGTGGTGAGGGTCCGCCCACACAAACATGTCCGGCAGGTGGGTGGCAACGCCTGGCTAGGCTGCGGCCCATGCCGGCGCCGACGTTCCTCTGCATCGGCGCGCAGAAGTGCGGGACCACGTGGCTGGCCCGGGCCGTGAAGCAGCACCCGCAGGTGAGCCCGGGCAAGAAGAAGGAGCTGCACTTCTTCAACCACCGCGACGCCTACGAGCAGGGGCTCGAGAGGTACGAGTCGCAGTTCCGGTCGCGTCGCCGGACCCGGGCGACCGGTGAGTTCACCCCGAACTACTGGTGGACCGTCGGGAGCGACGTGCCCTTTCACTACCTGGGCAGTGCCGATCGGATCGCCGACGCCTACCCCGACCTGCAGCTCATCGTCTGCCTCCGCGATCCCGTGGACCGGGCCGTCAGCGCCTACTTCCACCACATGAACGCCGGCCGGTACCCGCCCTCGGTCTCGCTGAGGGACGCGACGCGAAGATATCCCGACATCCGCGAGTTCGGCCTCTACGCCACGCAGTACGCCGCCTGGCTCGAGCGCTACCCGGCGGAGCGCTTCCTCGTCCTGGTCTACGAAGAGGACATCGCTCCTGACGATGCGAAGCAGGCGACCCTCGGTCGGGTGTTCGCGCACATTGGAGTCGACGCCGACTTCGAGCCCAGCGATGTCACCGAGGCGCGCAACGTGCGGTCCGCCGACTTCGCGATCCGGATGAAGCACGCCTCGCCGATCCGCCGCCGGGTGATGGCCACGCTTCCCGAGCGCGCCCGGGACTGGTCGAGGTGGGAGATCTCGGAGTCGGCGGAGGACCGGGCGGCGCTGGCGGAGGAGTTCCGTCCTGAGGTGAAGCGGCTCGAAGAGATGCTGGATCGTCGGATGCCCTGGAAGCTGGAGTAGCGGCGGCGGACGTCAGCTCACGCAGAACTCGTTGCCCTCGGGATCCTGAAGGGTCACGAAGTAGCCGGACTCGTCGTCCTCGTCCCACCGGACGGTGTTGATTACGGTCGCGCCGAGACCCTCGAGCCGGGTCACCTCCCCATCCACAATCTCAACCCGACGCTCGATGGACAGCGAGTTGTCCCGGCCGGTGGGGTAGAGGTCGAGGTGCAGGCGGTTCTTGCCCGACTTCCCGTCCGGGACCTCCTGGAACCACAACGGCGGACGCACGCCTTCGGGATCGAACAGGCGGTCCTCGAACTCCGTCTCGTCACCCAGCCGGGACCGGTAGTGATCCCACCAGGTCGTTCGGGGTTCGATGGGCGGCGTGCGAACCCAGCCCAGTGCTTGCTCCCAGAACCGAGCCACGCGCGCGGGTTCGTTGGAGTCGAACGTGAGCTGGAAGAAGACCATGCGGGGACGGTAGACCTCTCCTGCGACACTGCGGGGATGGCAGGAGCCCAGGACCCCCACGTCCTCGAGCCCGGCCACGCCCCGACGCCGTTCACGGCTGACGAGATCCGGGCGGGCTGCCCGGCCGGGAGGACCATCCGGCTCCGGGTCGAAGCGGCGGGGGAGCCGCCGTTCCTCCGGGTCAACCGGTTCACCGGGTGTGACGAGGCGGGCGCAGTCTTCGAGCGGTCCCGGCAGTCACTGGACGGTTCACCCGTTGGCGAGCTCGAGTCCGACCGCGTGACCTGGCTCGACCTCCAGGGGCACGCATCCTTCCCCGCCGAGGTCACGTCGATCGCGGCCGAGCGGATCGAGACCGAGATCGGTGAGCTGGACTGCCTGCGCTACACGGTGCGCGACGGCGCCACCTACGAGGTGTTCTGGTTCGCCTCGAACCTGCCCGGCATGCCAGTCCGGTACCTGACCCGGACCGACGGCCAGGTCGTCGTGACCGTCTCCGTGGTCGACAACACGATGCCCTGAATTGCTACGTTGGCGAGATGGCTGACGCTCCCGATCGCCAAGAGCTCCTCACCGCTCTGACCACGGAGCACTTCACCCTCCAGGGGGCCAGGGCGCAGACGGCGAGCGAGAGCGCGTCGCGCGCCTCGCTGTACATCTTCTCCGTCTCGAGCACCCTGGTCGCGCTGGGCTTCCTGGGACAGGGAGACCGGTCCGACCGGACCTTCCAGGTATTCACCCTGACGGTGCTGCCCACGCTCTACCTGCTCGGCGCCTTCACCTTCGTCCGGATCGTTGAGTGCAGCGCCGAGGACTACCGGTACGGCGTGGCGATCAATCGCATCCGCAACTACTACAAGCGGATCGCCGGCGACGAGGCGCGACTCTTCCTGCTCTCCGGGCACGACGACGGGGCCGGTGTCTTCGCCAACGCGGCGGTGCCGGCCGAAGGGCGGACCCACTTCCTGAGCTTCGCCAGCGTCGTAGCGATCATCAACAGCGTGGTGGGCGGGAGTGCGATCGCCATTGCCGTCGGCGGGGTCGCTGACGCGCCGCTCGGTGTTGCCGCCGGTGTCGGCGGAGCCGTTGGGTTGGTCTCGTTGGTGCTGCTGCTCCGCTACGCCGAACGATTGCTGCGTCTGCGGCCACGGACCGAGTCGATCTTCCCGACGCCGGATTGAACCGCTCGAAGGCAGCGATGGTCAGGCGACGGCGAGCAGGGAGCGCAATCGCTGCTCGCCCGAGCTGAACGTGTCGACTCGGTATCCGGGTGGATCTGGCGCGCGGCTCATGTAGCGATGACCGGTGGGTGTCGCGACCTCGATCGCATCGAGGTCGCCGGGTGGTCGCTTGGCCCGCCAGCCGGGCGCGTCCTTGGCGTAGTTGCACGCCTCGCAGAGTCCCTGGCCGTTGCCGGCCGAGGTCGCGCCGCCGTCGGCGACCCGGACCACGTGGTCGAGATGTCGGATCGGCGCATCGCACCACGGACTGCTGCAGAACTCGTCGCGAGCGATCAGGAAGCTTCGCAGGCCGCCCTCGAAGCACCGACGCTGAGTCTCCATCGCCACCAGTGACTTGCCGTCCGGGGTGGTGAACAGCCGGCGTACGAACGCGTTGGCGGCGTTGCGCACGATGTCTCGCGCGGTCCCGGCCGGGATCGGGCCAAGCCCGGCCAGCCGGACTGGCTCGGGGTCGGCTCCGAGGAGGCTGGCCTCGCTCATCACGAGCTGGATCTCGACCTGAGTGCTGTCGGCGCTCCGCTGGCCGGTCAATCGCTCGACCAGGGTGTCGGCCATGATCTGGCCCCGGGTGCGCTCGTCCCCCTTGGCCTTCAGGGAGTCGGCGTGCTTCCCGAGGGCGGACTCGCAAGCGGCGCCCTGTTCGATGGGGAGGAGGCCGGTGAGGTAGCCCATCGCGTCCGGCGCCGGCCGAAGCCCGACGCGCCGGTCTTCTCGGGCTTCACGGGTCCGGCGTTGTACCGAGTCAGGGTCCAGTCGGAAGCCGATCTTGCGCGCCTCGGCGGCGGCTGCACGATCGCCCAGTCTCGCTAGACGGCCGGCGAGCTCGGCGTCGACCTGGCGGCGATCGTCGCTTGTCAGGACCGTGGTCTCTCTGACGATGAGCATCGCTCGGAACTCCGAGATGTCTCCGCGAGTGAGGGCCACGAGCGTCTCGGGCATCTCGTCGACAAGTGCTGTGCTCAGGTTGTAGTGCTGCCGACCATGGAACGGACTCTCGATGCGGGCCAGCGCGATCTCAGCGGCCAGGCCACGGCACCGGTCGCCGGCGGGGACGCCGCGCCCAGCCTCAGCCCGGCTGCGCGTGGCTGCGAGAGTCGCCGTGACCCGAGCCTGCGCGGCGGCCAGCCCGGACTTCAGCCGCTCCATCGCTGTGATCTGGTCAATGAGCGCGGCCTCGCTGGAGTCAGCACCGTCGACCGCCGCGATCTGGGGAAGGAGGGCCCGCAGTTCGTCGAGCGTCGGAGTCCCCGAGATCGCCGTGTCGAACATAGGTTCGATTCTAGAAGACGCCACCGACACCCTCGATGTGATGTCGCAGGACTTCGGTGACGGTTCTGCATCAAGACATCGGTGACACTCTCGACGCGGATCACTTCCGGGAGGCGGCAAGGGCAAGCAGGCAGAAGGGTGAGCGTCCAGTCCGATGCCAACAGGGGCTCGTGCCACCCGTTATGGCCATGCCCAACGCCGCCGCGAGCCGCAACACTCAAGGCGTGACCGAGGAACAGCTGCCAGTGGCTCCGGTGTCGCCGGAGCGGGCGGCGCGCAGCAACCGCATCGTGCTGACCGTCTGCGCGGTGTTCTTCGCGCTCGGCGCGATCGGGGTGGGTGCGTACGCCGTGCACTCGTACCAGGACTACGCCGTGCGGACCTCGCCCCCGGGAGGGAAGACGACCGAGGTGTCGGTTGAGAACGTCGCGATCGGCCAGTACTGCACCAGCTCCAACAAGACCACCAACTGCTCGCCCGAGTACACGTTGACGTACTTCATCGACGCCACGGCGCACAAGACTGCCGTGCGCAAGGAGATCCATGTCGGCGACCAGGTGCACGCCTTCGAGGGCTCGGACGGCAAGTGGTACGTCACCGAGGACCCGGGCTTCGGCAACTGGAAGTACGCCTGGATGGTCTGGTCTGCGGCCGCTCTTGGATCGCTCGTCCTCGCGCTGTTCTGCCTGCGTGGCCGCTCGAGGGCCGTTGCCCGAACCTAGAACACGTTCTAGTCTGGGCGGGTGGCTGACATTG
>CAWABG010000036.1:0-117443 GCA_963780245.1 uncultured Actinomycetota bacterium | reverse complement strand
TGCTCGGGCACGGCGAGGGCCGGGACGAGATCGCGGTGCGCAGCCTGTTCTTCCTCGGGCCGAAGCGGGGCTGGAGCCTGGCCCCGCTCGCACTGGACGACGGGATGGCGCTGCTCGCCATCCGCAACGGCGAGCCGGTGGCGGTGCTGCGGATGGACGTGCGCGACGACCTCATCCACTCACTGCACACGGTGCTCCTACCGGCCGGGGTTCCGCCGGGAGTCGGCGGCCTGTCCTAGCGTGCCGTCATGGCTATCGCGCGCTATCCCTCCTTCGTCATCGATTGTCCCGACCCCGAGGTGCTCGCCAATTTCTACGGCGAGCTGCTCGGCTGGAACGTCAAGGCCTCCGCCGAGTGGGGCGAGGTCCGCTCACCCGAGGGCGCCGAGTGCATCTGCTTCCAGCCGGTGGAGCACTTCACCGCCCCCGTGTGGCCCGAGCAGCAGGTCCCCCAGCAGATGCACCTCGACGTGATGGTCGAGGACCTCGACGCCGCAGAGTCCGCGGTGCTCGAGCTCGGCGCCACCAAGCACAACCATCAGCCGGGCACGACCTTCCGGGTCTTCCTCGACCCGGCCGGGCATCCCTTCTGTCTCTGCAACGCGTGAGCGGACGCTGGCAGGGCTAGACCGCCCGCACGCCACGAGGCAGAACGGCGCCCCAACCGGCGGCGCCGCCTTAGGTTTGAGGTCTCCGCAACCTCAGAGCCGAAGGATCACTGCCGTGAAGCGTCGCCCCCGTTTTTATCTCGCCCTCGCCAGCCTGCCGCTGCTTTTCGCCGGAGCCGCTTGCTCCGACGCCGACGACGACGGGGACGACTCCACGTTCGCCGATGACGGCAACGCCCCTGGTGAGACCGTGAAGGCGGCGCTCGAGGACTACCTCACCTCGGGCGGCATCACGGGCACCGTCGCCTCCTGCAAGGACATCGAGGACAAGGTCGACGCCACGAGCACCTGCACAGCGACCATCGACGACCAGGAGGGTGAGGTGCCCGTGACCGTGGCCGAGACGACCGACACCACGGTCTTCTTCGACTTCGACCTCTCGGAGTGGGGCTACGACACCCCCGCCGAGTGACGCGCGGAGACGGTAATCATGGCGACCGTGGGCGGCCGGTGGCCAGCCGGATGAGTACTCCGAGCACCTCTGCCCATCCCACCAGCGGAGGTGGCCCGCGGGCCGCTGCGGGTCCTGGAACCAACCTGGCGGTGCACTCATGTGGGGCTCCCTGACGAGTCCACAGGCTTGAAGCCGCTCCGGAGACGCGGGCCTTCACGTAGGAACCGCTACGAAGTGAAAAGATCTCCGTGTTCCGCCACCCGTTCGAGGACCTGGTCGAAGCGCAGCTGCTCGAGGCCCAGCTCGTCCTCCGCGCCCTCCAGCACCTCGGCCCAGGAGACCGGCGCGGCGACGTAGGGCCGTTCCTTCCCGCGCAGGGAGTACGGAGAGATTGTGGTCTTCGACCCAGCGTTCTGCGACCAGTCGAGGAACACCTTTCCGGAGCGCTTCGCCTTGGTCATCGTGGCGGTGACCAACGCGCCGTGCTCCCCCTGCAGCTCTTCGGCGACCTCCTTGGCGAGAGCCGAGGACTCGTCGGAGGGCAGCCGTTTCGGAAGGTCGGCATAGAGATGGAGCCCCTTGCTGCCGCTGAGCACCGGCTTCGCCTCGAGCTTGCGCTCGGCCAGCTTGTCGCGGACCAGCAGGGCGACGGAGCAGCACTCGTGCAGCCCGGCCGGCTCGCCGGGGTCGAGGTCGATGACCAGCCGGTCGCAGTTCCGCGGCCGTCCGTTGCGAGCCACGGTCCACTGGTGGACGTGCAGCTCGAGCGCGGCGAGGTTGACCATCCACGTGAGAGTGGCGAGGTCGTCGACGATCGGAAACGTGAGCGTACCGTCGCCCTTACCGGACCGACTGCCGGTGGTGGGGACGGTCGCGGTGCGCACCCACGGCGGAGTGCCGGCCGGCGCGTTCTTCTCGAAGAAGCTGATGTCCTGAACGCCGTGTGGCCACCGGATCCGGGTCACCGCCCGGTCCTTGAGGTGCGGCAGCATGGTGGGGGCGATCTGCGCGTAGTAGTTGAGCACCTCGCCCTTCGTGGTTCCGGTACGCGGGTAGAGCACCTTGTCAAGGCTGCTGATCTTCAGCGTCCGGCCCTCGACGTCGACCTGGACCTCTTGCTTCTCGGCCGCCATCAGAGGTCGTCCGGGTTCAGGTCGCGTCGGATGCCTTGGTACGACGGCTGCCGCAGCCGGTCCGCCCGGGCGGTGCGGTGGGTGTCGATATCGACGACCAGCACCGGGTCCACCCAGTGCGCCCCGAGCGCGTCCACCCTCGGCACCTCGTCGGCGAACGGGCTGTCCGCCCGGCTGTGCGACTCCAGCTCGGCAGTGAGCAGCCTGCTGACCTTCGGCCCGATGCCACTGCCCACCCGGCCACGGTAGAGGAGCCCATCGGCGGTCGGCTCTCCCACGAGCAGTGCGGCGAGGTGGGTGCCGCCCTCCTGCGGGCGCCAGCCGCCGACGACGTAGGAGCCGCGTTCGCGGTGCGGGAACTTCAGCCAGTCCTTCGTGCGCTGCCCGAAGTAGTAGCGCGACCCCAGCTTCTTGCTGACGATCCCCTCCAGACCCTGCTGGACGGCCGAGTCGTAGAGCATCTGCCCGTCGTCGTACGACGCGGGCACCTGCCAGGGCGCCCCATCCAGCACCCCGGCTAGGCGTTCGCGGCGCATCTCGAGCGGCTCGGTCGTGAGGTCCTTGCCGTCGAGGCGGAGCAGGTCGAAAACCATGAAAGTCGCCGGCACCCGCTTCACCAGCCGCGCCACGGAAGTCGCCGACCGCACGTGCATCCGCTCCTGCAGCACCCGGAAGTCCGGCAACCCGTCCTCGTTGAGCGCGATCACCTCGCCGTCGACCAGGAGGTCTCGCCCCGGGAGCGGAGAGGTGGCCAGATCTGGCCACGCCGCAGTCACGTTGTTGCCATTTCTACTAAAAAATCGGTCTAGACCATCGTGGCAGTCGGCGAGCACCCGGATGCCGTCCCACTTGACCTCATGGGCCCACTGGCCTGCAGGAATGTCCCGTCCAGCTGTGGCCAGCATAGGTCGCATGCGACCTATTGTGGGGTCCACCACTCGACTTTTACTGCGAGCGGTTGCACAAAGGACCCCCACCGTCCGGTACGGTGAGCGGGCATGGGGCACTCGGATGCCGTCATAACACTGCTCGGAAACTTGAGCATGCGCTCTTGAGGGGATAACAACGTGAAGCAGCACCTTGTCAAAGTGGGGGCCTTGATCGGCGCCGCGACGCTAGTGGGCCTGTCCATGGGTCCGGCCGCGGCAGCCGCGCCGGTCTCCCAGGCAACGGGCCACGGATTTACCATTGCCATCGCCGGGAATCCGATTTCGTCTGGCGTCGTCGAGGCAACGAACGACGGCTCCGGCGAGAAGAAGACCGGAGAGGTGAACCCGCCGATCGACGTGCTCGAGAACCAGGACATCCTTGACATCGGCGTGGTCGCCCAGAACGCGACCGCACGCGTCGAGAACCGCAACGGCATCTCCAGGGCCTGTGCAGGTGTCGCCGGTGACGGTGCCGTGGTCGCTGATGTCGGCGAGTCCAACTGCCTCACCCCGGGTGACCCGGTCGGCATCAACATCGCCAACCTGGACCTGACCGGCGCCGTGGTCGTCAACCCGGGCTCCGCGCTCGGGCCGCTGGCCCCGCTCCTGAACCCGCTCGGCGACGAGCTCTTGGCGCCTCTCACCAACGCGATCGTGGGCGTGCTCGCACCGCTCGAGACCACCGGTCTCACCGGCACCCTCGGTGCCGTGCAGTCGCGCTGTGTCGCCAACCCGACCTCTGCTACCGGTACCGCGAACATCGCGGACACCAAGCTGCAGCTCGACATCGCGGGCAACAAGATCGACCTGGTCGAGTTCCCGGCGAACCCCAACCCGAACACCAAGGTCCTCACCGACCTCGATGAGGTGCTCGACGCGATCATCAACGCGCTGCGTGTCGACATCAACAACACCCTCGACGGGCTGCTCGCGCCGCTCCAGGCGGTCATCGACCCGGTGCAGGAGCAGCTGGTCGACCAGGTCATCGCACAGATCGCCGACCAGCTCGGCCCGCTCGAGGACAACATCCTCGACGCGACGCTCAACAAGCAGACCACCTCGGCTGGTGGCAAGAAGATTGAGGTCACTGCGCTCGAGCTGAAGCTCCTCCCGGGTGCCGAGCAGTTCGGCCAGCCGTCGCTGGTGAGCATCGAGCTCGCCACCGTGACCTGTGGCCCGAACAGCCGCGTCGACGGTCCTGACGGCCCCGACGGCCCGGATGGTCCGGATGGCCCGGATGGGCCGGACGGCCCGAATGGTCCTCCGGACGTGCCTGACACGGTCGACGCTGGTGCCAACGCCTCCAACGGCGTGAACGAGGCCGCTCTGGTCGCCGGGCTGCTGATGCTCGGTGGCGCCGCGGGTCTCATCGGTTACCGGCGCCTGCTCGGCCGCTGACCCATTGATCGATGCCGCGACCGGCAACAATCGCAGCTGCGATTGTTGCCGGTCGTAGGCTTTAGTGGACCGACTTTCGAGTGACGGCAACGCCCGCCCTGCGCGTGAGAAGAACCCCGCGACTGGCTCGGGCTGCCGGGAGGAATATCTAGCATGAAGCTGCGCCTACCAGGCCTGAGCCGATCGCGTGACCGCCGTACCTGGCTGGTCGTGGGACTGGCCATCGTCGGCCTGGCCCTTGTCATCTGGGCGGTACTGCCCTCTGACTCTCCTGTCCGCAGGATCGCGGGCCAAGAGACCGAGGAGAGCGATAGCGTCCAGGAGGACGCGCCCGACACCACCGATCAGGGCCCGGACGAGATCCTGGTGCCGTCGATCGACATCGAGGCGCCTCTGGTGCCCATCGAGCTCGCCTCCGACGGCGTACTCACCCCGCCGGCCGACACCGACGTCGTGGGCTGGTGGGACGGCAGCGCCGAGCCCGGCAGCGGCGAGGGGCAGACCGTGGTGACCGGACACACAGTCAGCACCGGCGGCGGTGTGATGAACGAGCTCCCGAAGGTCGATGTCGGCGCCGTGGTCCAGGTCCGCGACGAGGGCACGGTCTACGACTATCGGGTCACGGGCGTCTTCAAGCTCACCAAGGAGCAGGTCGCAGCCGCCGCGGACCAGCTCTTCGGCCAGGGCTCGCAGGGCGGCAAGCTGGTCCTCGTGACCTGCACCGACTACCACGATGGCGACTACGACAGCAACGTCATCGTCTGGGCCGAGCCCATCGACAACGACGAGGCGTAGGAGCCCTGCCTCGGGCGGGGATGGCATCCTGTAGCCATGCGCGCAATCTGGAAGGGTGCTGTCTCCTTCGGGCTGGTCAGTGTGCCCGTGAAGCTGTACTCCGCGACCGAGAGCCACGACGTTTCGTTCCGTCAGGTGCACGCCAAGGACGGCGGCCGGATCAAGTACCAGCGGGTCTGTTCGATCGACGGTGACGAGGTCGCGTACGCCGACATCGCCAAGGGCTACGAGACCGAGGACGGCGAGATGGTCATCCTCACCGACGAGGACATGGCCGAGCTCCCGTCCGCCTCTTCGCGCGAGATCGCCGTGGAGAAGTTCGTCCCGCGCGATCAGATCGACCCGATGCTGTTCGAGAAGTCCTACTACCTCGAGCCCGAGAAGACCGGAGCCAAGCCCTACGCGCTGCTCCGCCAAGCGCTCATCGACGCCGACCGGATGGCGATCGTCACCGTGGCGCTGCGCAACCGGACCAGCATCGCCGTACTCCGCGTGCGCGACGACGTGATCGTGCTGCAGACCATGATGTGGCCCGACGAGGTCCGGCAGCCCGACTTCAGTGTGGACGTGGGCGAGGTCAAGGACGCCGAGGTCAAGATGGCCAACATGCTCGTCGAGACCCTGGCCGGCGACTTCGACTCCAGCGAGTTCGAGGACGACTACGCCGGGGCCGTCGAAGAACTCGTCAAGACCAAGATCGAGGGCGGCGAGGTCAAGCGCACCCCCACCTCGACCAAGTCCTCCGGCGAGGTCGTCGACCTGCTGGCCGCCCTGCAGCGCTCGGTCGAGTCGGCCAAGACCGCGCGCGGCGAAAACGACGGGCCGAAGAAGTCCACGGCCAAGAAGTCCACCGCGAAGAAGTCTTCGGCCAAGAAGCCCACCGCGAAGAAGAGCTCCGCGAAGAAGACGCCCAAGAAGGCAGCGGCGCGGAAGAAGGCCAGCTAGCCACCCGTCACCAGCTCGGCAGCACCTGCGGATCGGGCGGCGACTACCGCCGACGCTGCTCTGCCGCCTCGTCGTCCTTGTCGGCGTGATCGCCCTCGTGACGCTCATCTGACCGGCCGCGGGCCCGGGCAGAGTCCGGGACCGCCCGCGCATAGCGGTACATCATTGCGTCGCTGAGCCGAGGGGCGATCAGGTTCAGCGCCTCACCGACCTGCGCGGCCAGGTTGCCGACGGTGATCGGCCGGTCCTCGAGGGCCCGGACCACCCGGGTCGCCGCCTGTTCGGCGCTGATTCCGCGTCGGTCCTCGATCGAGCCGGTCGGAACCACCATGTCGGTACGGACCAGGCCGAATCGCATGTTGGTGAACGTGACGTTGTCGCCGTACGTCTCGCGCCCAGCGATGCGCGACCAGGTGTCCAGCGCGGTCTTCGAGGCGATGTAGGCGGCGAACTTCGGCGCCTTCATCTGCACACCCCAGGTCACGATGTTGACGACCTGCCCGAACCGCTGCTCCCGCATGGCGGGCAGCAGGCCCATGGTGAGCCGGACCGGGCCGAAGTAGTTGATCGCCATGGTGCGCTCGAAATCGTGGAACCGGTCGTAGCTCAGATGCAGCGACCGCCGGATCGAGCGACCAGCGTTGTTGACCAGGTAGTCGATCGCTCCGTGGTCCTGGAGCACTTGCTTGACCAGCGCGTCGACGGCCTCGCCTTCCGCGAGATCGCAGGGGTACGCCGCGGCCCGGCCCCCGGCCGACTCGATCTCGGTGCGCAGTCGGTCCAGCTCGGCCGCCCGCCGGGCCACCAGCAGCACCGTGGCGCCCTTGGCCGCCGCCGCCTGGGCGGTGGCCTCGCCGATGCCCGACGACGCCCCGGTGATCAGGACCGTGCGGCCCGTGAGCGGGCTCGGGCCACTCCCGCCGACCAGGCGACGCAGCCGGGCCAGGGGTGTCTGGAAGAACAGGCCGGCCACGTCAGCTCGTCACGGTCTTGTCCTCGGCGACATCGATCAGGTCGATGACCAAATTGACCGGCCGGATCCGGCCACTCACGATCGGCACCCCCGAGTCGCCGAAGTACGCCGACGGGATGCCGATGATCTCCGCGTCGTTGTTGATCGCCGCGCCGCCGGAGTTGCCGGGCGCGATCCTGGTGTCGGTGTCGATCTCCGAGCGCGAACCGAATTCGTCCGACGGGATGAACGTCGAGATCACGCCCTTCGTGATCGTGACCGCGCCGGACTGGGAGATGCCGGGGAAACCGAGCACCGTGACGTCGTCGCCCGTGCGGAGGTCGTCCGAGTCGCCGACCGGCATGGTGGGCAGCTTCAGCTCCTCGTCGAGCTCGTTGCCGTCCTCGTCGGCGTAGATCTCGATCACCGCAGCGTCCAAGTGGCCGTCGGCCTCGACGACGCGGGCGCGGTACTCGGGGTCCGCGGGCCGGTCATCGCCCCTGGTGAGCGCGACCAGGACGTAGTCGGGGTTGAGGATCTGGTCGTCGTCGGCGTACTGCTCGGCCAGGCCCTCGGCCTCGGGCTCGGCCACGTGCGCGTTGGTGAGGATCAGCCCGTCGGGGCTGATGATCGACCCGGAGCCCGAGTAGGACACCGGCACCCCGTCGGCGTCGGTGGTGTCGGCGGAGAGCCGCACCGTGGCCGCTTTGGCCGACTCGAGCTCGGCGTCGGTGAGCACCTCCATGGTGTCGGCGGCGTTGGTCGAGCCGTCGCCGGTACCACCACCCCCGCCGTCGTCGTCATCGCCGGTGATCAGAACGACCGGGACGGTGATCGCCGTAGCGATCACCACCAGGGCGGCCACGACGGAGCCCGCGACCAGCAGCCGGCGGTTGCGGCGCCGACGCGCGAACCGGCGCTCCTCCTCCACCGCCGACAGGATCGGCACCAGTGCGAGCTCGGGCCCGGCGACCGGGTGGCCCAGCCGGAGCTTCACGCTCTCCTCGAACGCGTAGTGCTCGAGCCGGCGCCCATTGAGGTAGGTGCCCTCCTGGGAGGTGTTCCGGTAGGTCCAGCCGCCCGGGGTGGCGCTGACCTGGCCGTGCATCCGCGAGCAGACGGGGTCGTTGATGACCACGTCGGACTCGGGGCGGCGCCCGATCGTGAGGTGGGCCGGGTGCCGGAACCGGAACTCGCGCCCCTCGGCGACCACCAGCAGATCCGGGCCGCTGCGATGTGGGCCGACGCCGGCCGGCCCCGGCGGCGGGGCGGCCAGGATGAACGTCTCGTCGTACCCGCCCATCTGTGGGGGTGTCTGTCCGGGCGGCCGATCCGGGGCCGGCGGCGGGGCTCCCGGCACACTGACGGGCGCGGACTCCGGCTCGGGGGCGGGCGCCACCACGTCGGGAGTGACCTTCAGCGATGAACCCTGCGCCGGCGGGCCGCACTGGATCGTGACCGGCCCGGTCACACGGTGCTCGGTGACCCTCCGGCCGTCAACGTACGTGCCGTACTGGCTCTCGGAGTCGACGAGCACCCAGCCGTCCTCCACAGGACGCAGCTCCGCGTGCTGCCGGGAGACGGAGCCAGCAGCGAGCACCACGTCGGCCTCGATGGATCTGCCGATGCGAAGGAGACGGGGCACGTCGAACCGCAGCGCGCGCCCGTCCACCTCGATCAGCAGGGACTGCATGCGCGCAGCCTACCCAGCAGTAGTGGTTCGAAAGGGCGGTCTTACCGCGCTCAGGGGCGGCGTACGACGACGGTCGTGGACTGGATCTGGATCCGGGCGCCCTCGAGCATCTCGATCGTCTGGTTGGGCTCCAGCACGTGCTGGTGGCCGCCCGGATAGGCGACCTGCCACGCGAAGTCGGAGGTGTTGTGCAAACCCCAGCGTTCAGGAGTCTCCGGATGCTGCCGGGTGCGACCGAGCATGGTCGGCTCGTCTACGCCTGAGGCGAGGTGGTCGGAACGCAGAGTGGTCAGCGAACTGACGGCGAGGTTGCGCCGACCGATCTTCAGCAGGAACGGCGGGGACAACGGGGTGGCGCACGACCGGCAGGTGGCGTCGGCGTCGGAGGGGTCCCAGAAGTTCGTGGTCTTGCAGGTGCCGCAGGCGACCATGCCGTCACGGAGCCGGTCCATGGCCTTGATCCACTGTCCCTCGGTGACCCGGGCTCCGGGGTTGTCGATGCCCTTGACGAAGGCCTGAACGAACAGGTCGCGCAGGAACTGCGGATAGATCGCCCAGTACTGCTGCACGATGTCGCTGGGCCGGTTGGAGTCGTCGTTTGGATGCATGCAGAACACCGGCTCGGCGCCGAAGTGGACCAGCAGCCACTGGTTGTCGCGGAGCCCGGCGTCGGTGCGGTCGCCCTCGAGCGGGTGGCCGAGGAACAGCGAGTAGAACAGCAGCACCGCCAGGGAATGTCGGTCGGTGTCGGTGTTGGGCATGGTGCGGTACGTGGTGTCCTTCACCACCTCCGGAGCCATGAAGTACGGCGTACCCAGCACCCGGCCACGTCCGTTGTCGACCCCCACGTTGTCGTTGTCGCAGATCAGCACGTTGCCGGTGGTCGGCTCGAAGAACACGTTGCCGAACGAGATGTCCCGATAGCAGAGGCCGCGCGCGTGCAGGCGCAGGAAGCTGAAGCTCAGCTGTCGGCACAGCTCGATCGTCGATGCGAAGGAGACATCGAGCGGGTTGCCGTCGCGGTCGGAGTTGGACAGCAGGTAGCTGAGCTCGAGAAACCTCGGGTCGCGCAGCTGCATGACGTACCCGAAACCCGGCTCGCCCGACACCCGGGCCATGCTCATGGGCCAGAGGAAACGACCGTGAGGCGACCCGAACTCGACGAGTTGCTGCATCTCGTCATGCTGCTCGGTCGTCGCACTCTCCTTCTTGTACCACTTGAGCGCGAGGGGGTCGCCCACCGGACGCGCGACCTCATAGACGTAACCCTGGCCGCCCTGACCGATCATCGCCACGACCTGGGCGCGCCCGAGTGCGCCGAGATCAACATCGGTTCCGTTGGCCAATACCATCTACGACGAAGACCTCCAGGGACGCGACCTGCCGACACTCATGACGCTCCGGTTCACGAGACATCGGACCGAAGTGGTGTCAGGGTATAACTTCAATCGAGAGCGGCAACGTCGAAGGAGGTGGAAATGAGCGATCGCCTCGGTGGCGCTCTGGCGCGCAAGCCACTCCACTTCATCTTCGTGCTCGACGTTTCCGGTTCGATGCTGCGCGGAGGCCGGATCCAGGCGCTCAACAACGCCATCACGGAAGTGCTGCCGCATCTGCGGGACGAGGCCCGCGCCAACCCGCACGCCGAGCTGCTGATCCGGGTGTTGGCGTTCGCCAACGAGCCTGAATGGATCATTGAGGAGCCAACGTCCGTCGAGGATCTGCACTGGAAGCGCCTCGAGGCCGTCCCCAAGGGATTCACCGAGCTGGGCAGCGCCCTGGTCACCCTGGCCGGTGCGATGCGCGAGATGGAGAAGCTCCCGAGCGCCTATCCCCCGGCGATCATCCTGGTCTCCGACGGCCGGCCGACCCACAGCAGCGGCACCACCTTCGCGGAGGGCCTCCAGGAGCTGCTCAATGAGCGCTGGGGCGCCGCAGCCGTCCGGCTGGCGCTGGGCGTCGGTCGAGACGCTGACATGCACTCCATGCGCCGCTTCATCGGCAACGAGGACGTGCCGCTGCTCCGTGCCGACAACCCCGAGCAGCTGGTCGAATACATCGTCTGGGCATCCAAGGCCGCCAGCCGGGTGGCCTCCCGACCGGTGATCGGCGACGGCGCGCTCACCAATATCCCGCCCTCCCCCGTCGGCGACCCGATCTGGAGCACGCTCGGATGAGCCCAGGGGCCTGGACAGTTTTGTCCGGCACCCAGATCGGCTCGGTGCACGTCCGGGACGGTCGACCATTCCAGGACGCCGTACTGACGTGGGTCGAGGGCGACTCGGCCGTCGTCGCGGTGGCCGACGGCCACGGTCATCACGAGCACTTCCGCAGCGATGTTGGCGCCCAGTTGGCCGTAAAGACCGCGGTCGACGCCCTGGTCGCGGCGCTGCCGCAGTTCACGGACGCCACCGCGGCCCACGGCGCGATCCCGGACGTTGCCGCTCGTGCCGTCCAGGCGTGGACCGCCGGCGTACGTCAGCACGCGGCGGAAAACCCGTTCGAGGCGGGCGTCCCTCGCGACCAGCTGCGGCCCTACGGCACCACCCTGCTGGCGATGGCGGTCGTCGGCGATACGCTCGCGATCTTCCAGATCGGCGACGGCGACACAGTGGTGGTCGACGGCTCTGGCCATGCGACCCGACCGCTTCCCGAGGACCCGGATCTGGACGGTGTCAGCACCGCCTCCCTTTGTCAGCCGAACCCGCTGAAGTCGCTGCGCACCACGGCCCTGGACGTCCGGCAGAGCGACGTCGTACTCGCCTTCCAGTGCACCGACGGCTTCGGCTCGTCCCGGGTCGACGCGTCGGGCTGGTGGCAGCAGACCGGCGAGGAGCTGGTTCGGTTCGGCCGTCAACACGGCCTCGCCTGGGTCGCCGAACAGCTTCCCGGCTGGCTCGAGGAACCGGCCGCGGTCGGGGGCGACGACACCACGCTCGCGCTGATCGGGCGATCGGACCTCGCGAGCCGCACCCAGCCCGCCTAACTACCGGTGGTCGAGCAGCGAGCGCAAGCGAGCCTCGCTGCGCTCGGGGAGGGTGTTCACGCGTTGATCCACCAGTCTTCGACGGTCTGGAGGAGGTCGACAGGGGCGTCGTCGCCACTCAGGCTCGCCTCCATGTAGCACTTGCAGTCGTCCTTGTCCCAGTAGCGCACGGCACTGCCGGAGGAGTTGATGTACTCCGCCGCCGCACCTTCGCGGGTGGAGCCGTCGAAGTTCCAGTGCCGCAGTGGGTAGCCCTGGTCGGAGCCCTGCTGGATCGCCTGACGCCGGTAGCTCTTGAAGTCCTGATTCGTCTCGAAGACGCCCATGAAGATCGTGATGCCCTTGGGTGCGGAACAGATGCTCTCCTCGAGCTCGCCCTCCTGGATCGTCTGGATCCGGTTGCAGTCCGACAGCTTCACGAACTCCTCGGCCAGCGCGACCATGCCGTCGTCCTCGGGCGCTGTCGGCCAACCGACGGCCGGGGCCGTGTTCTCGAACACGTCGGCGAGGTCGTCAATGGTGAGTTCGTCGTTCGAGGCGACGAACAAGCCTGACTGGAGTCCGTCGTTGCTGTCCCAGTAGATCGAGGTGGTGTCGGTGACGCTGACGGCTGACGCGCTGTCGACGCCATAGACCACGCCCGCGTCGGTCCTGCTGAGGCGGGTCGCGGGATCGATGCCGGTGTTGGCCTCGCGGCCGGACTCGAGGTCCGCGGCGGTCTCGTACGTCGTCAGCTCCAGCGTGCCGTCGGCGAAGGTGCAGGTGAGCGCCTCCTTGGCCCCGTCGCTCGCGTCGGCCGCCTCGCACTCGTCCACGCTGGAAGCGAGGTCGCCCGCGAGGGGGCCGTAGCGCTCGCTGACGGACTCGATGTCGGTGGGCAGGTCGTCGTCGACCGACTCCGAGCTCCCTCTGTCGCCGTTCCCAGACCGGACGGGGTCGCCGTCGTCCCTGGTCACGATCAGCGCCACGATGCCGCCCGCGATCAGCGCGATCGCGGCCACCGTCGCAACGATGAGGGGCCAGGTCTTCCGCTTCGGCTCCGGCCGGAGCCCTGGGCTGCCCGGCCACGACTGTGGGGGCGGCCCGGAGCTGGCGGCGTACATCGGCTGGGCCGTGGGCAGCGGCCCGGTTCCGGGCGGCGGCCCCCCGGTGACCGGTGCGCCAGGGTACTGCGTGGGCGGCGCCGGACTCGGCGGCGGCTGCTGGGGGAACTGGGTCGGCGGCAGCGGCTGCGACGACGGCTGCGGTGACGCGTGCTGGGTACGGTAGCGGCGCACCTCGGCATCGCTGACCTTGCCGATCGCGAAGCCGAGCACGGCGCAGGCCCACTGGGCGCCGGCCACGTCGGCGCTGCCCCGGTCACGGGCCAGGCGGCTGCCCGCCTCCTCCACCGCAGCGGTGACCTGGGCGCCGCTGCCCAGCATCGAGGTCATCGATGAGAATCCGCCCAGCCGAACGGCGTCGACCAGCAGATTGATGTCGCCGGTGGTGGCGGACTCCTCGTCGAGGAAGTCATCCAGAGCTCCGCGAAAGCTGTCGGGATCTTCGAAGACCTCGCGGCCGAGGCGCAGGCCGAGCGCGTAGAGGTTTTCGTGGAGCTCCATGGGTCCTCACAATCCGGGGGGAACCTGATGCGGTTCCAAAGGCGCTTGATCCTATGACTGAGCGCGGGAAAGTCGGGTCCGTTTCACCCTTTTCGGTCCGCACCCAGCGTGAACAGCGATCATGTGACCAGAGCGCTCCACCAGTTCTTGAGGCGTCCTCGGCGCCGCTCTGGCGGGCGGCGAACCCTTTTGGCGATGTAGATCAGGCGCCCGCCGCGACCAGTGACCCGATCCGTTCGGCGACCTCGGCGGCCGTCTTGGGGCGGGCGGCGAGGTCAGCGTTGAGGCAGGCGTTGATCAGCTCGGCGGCGGTGGTCGGGAGGTCCGGGCGCACGGCCGGGGTCGACGCCAGGATGGAGCGCACCATCATCAGCGGCTCGGTGGACGGCAGGTCGCCGTAGACGCCGCTGCCGGTCATCGCGTAGTGGAGGCTGGCACCCAGCGACCAGATGTCACTGGCACGGGAGGCCGCGGCGCCGAGCATGATCTGCGGGTCCGTGAACTCCAGGCCGATCTGACCCAGGCCGGTCACCACGATGCCCGGCGTCAGCAGCTGCGAGAGCCCGAGGTCGGAGAGCCTGCCGCCGTCTTCGGCAAGCAGGATGTTGGCCGGCTTGATGTCACGGTGGGCGATGCCACGCTCATGCAGCGCGTGGGCGGCCAGCGCAGCATCCCGCACGGCGCGTACGGCGTGCTCGGGCGACGGCGGCTCGGCGGGGCTCTCCAACGAGCCCAGCGGCAGGTACTCCATCGCGTAGTAGAACGCGCCGCCGTGTCGGCCTGCGTCGTAGACCTTCACCAGACGGTCTGAGTCGGCGACGCTGAAGTGTTTGAGCTCCCGGGTGGCCCGGCGGAACGCATCGTCGGACGTAGGCCCGGCGATCACCTTCACCACCACCTCGGACTCGGCGATACCGAGCCGACCAGGCGGGGTAGCGAGGTAGTTCGTACCGTAGTTAGATTCCCCGAGAGGGCGGATGAACTGGTAGTCAGCGATACCTTGCACGGCCTCATCCTCCACTTGCCCCCGGTTGGGCGCAATCGTAGTAGCGTTTCCGGCGCTGATCCCGGCCACTGAAGGGGAGTTCATGGACCCGATGCACGCCACCGTCATCCCACAGCCGGATGCGGCCAATTACCTGCCGGCGCAACCGGTCTCGGGCGACCTCACCGATCAGTTGCTCAACACCGATTTCTGGACCGACGACATGGTGTCGGCCGCCGGGATCCCGATCATCGACGTTCCGTTCGTGACCGTCGGCGGTGGCATCGGGAGCTTCGTCACGGTCGACTACCTCCGGATCGGCGGCGTGCCCCCGGAGCACATCAAGGTCCTCTCTGCGCTAGACCACCCGTGGCAAACCTACGAATACCTCACCCGGGTCTCCCAGATTCCACGCGGGGAGCGGCTGCGCTCGGACTCGGCGTCCCGGCCTGACAACATCTGGGGCTTCCCGTCGTACGCCTTCGTGGAGGGTTTCAAGAACCCCCGCGTGTGGTGGCAGGTCTTCACCGAGCCGATCCTCGACGACTACTACACCCCGCACGCCGGGCGAGCGTTCCGCGGCATGGAGCGCGAGGCCAACCGGATCCGCTACAACGACATGCTGGCCAAGGGCCTGGTCCGGATAATCCGCCGGCGGTACGGCGGCGGCTTCTTCACCATCCTCACTCCGCCCGAGGGCGTCACCGGGACCAAGCGGGTGGCCTTCCGCTCGCGGTTCGTGCACGTGGCGGTCGGCTATCCCGGGCTCAAGTTCCTCCCCGAGCTGCAGGCCTATCGGACCGAGAACAACGACTACCACCACATCGTCAACGCCTACGAGGCGCACGAGCACGTCTACGAGCGGCTGATGACGACGCCCAGCACTGTGCTGGTGCGGGGCGGCGGCATCGTCGCCTCCCGCGTGCTGCAGCGGTTGATGGACGACAGGCTCAAGAACGGCGCGCAGACCCAGATCGTCCACCTCTTCCGGACCTTCATCAACGGTGCCAACGACGGCAACGGCGAGAACCCACCCAGCATGTTCATGCGCCGCAAGGGTGCCGACGGCTGGGCCTACCAGGGCTTCAACTACCCGAAGTCGGTGTGGGGTGGGCAGCTCAAGCGCCAGATGCGCAAGCTCGAGGGCGATGAGCGGGCGGCGCTCTACAAGCGGATGGGCGGCACCAACACGCCGTACCGCCGCTACTGGCAGAAGCAGATGAAGACCGGTCGCAGGGAGGGCTGGTACCAGCTCATGGTGGGCACCGTCGACAAGATGGAGCCCCGCGGCGACCGGATCGTCAACCATGTCCGGACCCAGCAGGGCATCGTCCCGGTCGAGGTCGATTTCGTGATCGACTGCACCGGCCTCGAGGCCGACATCGCCGAGCACCGGCTGCTGAAGGATCTCCTCGAGCACGGTGGTGCCGGCCGCAACCCGATCGGCCGGCTCGACGTGGAGCGCAACTTCGAGCTGCGCGGCACTCGCTCCGGCGAAGGCATCATGTACGCCTCCGGGTCCACGACGCTGGGGGGCTACTTCCCCGGCGTCGACACGTTCCTCGGCCTCCAGGTCGCGGCGCAGGAGATCCAGGCGGACCTGGCCAAGCACGGCTTCGGCAAGCGGATCGGGCCCCTCCGATCAACCCGCCATTGGTTCAAGTGGCTCTCCGGAAAGCAGATCTGATGCTTCCCACACTGAACGGACGAATCCAGACCCGCATCTTCATGCTGGCCACCTGGGGCGCGCTGATCACGTTGGTGATCACCCCGATCCTGCCCGGCGACCCCGACCACAAGACGACGTACATCATCCTGGCGACGGTCGCGGTGCTGGGCGTGATCTGGGAGCTGATCTACCACGGCATCCAGCAGTTCCGCTGGGAGAAGGACTGGCCGACGCTCTTCGGCTTCATCACGTGCGTCAACGAGGGCGCGCTGGTCTGGATCCTGCTCAAGGCCGAGGTCGTGCCCGGCATCGACGGCGTACCCAAGTTCTCCGCGTTCCTGATCGACTTCCTGGTGATCTGGATGGTGATCTTCTTCTGGGTCAACGGCCCGATGCGGGTTCCGCTCATCCGCTGGCGCTTCTTCGGTGGAAGGATCATCTGATGGACTCCCACTCGCACTCGATCGACTCCGCCGATGCCTGGGCGAGCGCCGACCTGGCGCCAGGTGCTGGCACCGGCACGCTGGCTCGGCTGGGCAGGGTGGTCCTGCTCGTCGGGTCCACCGATCCGGCACAGGTGGCGCCGCTGCTGGAGCAGGCAGAGCTGGTCGCGGCCAACGGCGGTCAGGGCCGTCAGCTGGTCCGCGGTTTCGCGCTCCAGCTGTCGACGGCCACCGAGAACCAGCCGCCGTTCGTGGCGCTCGCACCGCACGACACCGGTCTAGCGGTGTTCGTGCAGGGCGATGCTGCGACGGTGACGATCAACGGCGAACGGATCTCCGGCGCCGACTCCCTGGCCTGGGTGGAACGCCTGGTGTCGTGGCCGATCGATGCGCTCGAGGCCAGCGTCGATGCCGCCGGCGGTCCGGGTGGCGCACTGTTCCGGCTCACTGACGGCGTCGTCCCCGCCGGTGGGTTCGCGGTCAGCGGTGCCCACGACCACGGCCCGGCCATGGTCTCCGTCGACGCGGAGCCGGCGGTCGAGCCGGAGCCGCCAGTGGTCGAGCAGGGCGAGCCCGTCGTCGAGACCCCCGTAGGCGCACCCGCCCCGCCCCCTCCCCCCGCAGCCGCCCAGCCGCCCATGCCCGCACCGGGCCCCGATCGGCCGACCCCGGCGATGCCGGAGGACGACATGGGCCACTTCGACTCGGTCCTGCTCAGTCAGGTGCAGGAAGACGCCCCGGTGCCGCTCCCGGTCGTGTCGGAGCTCGTCAACGTCTCGCAGGTGGTCGACCCGGCGGTGGTCGTCGAGGAGGTGCGCGGGGTCTACTGCAAGAACCGGCACTTCAACGACCCCCGACAGCTGTTCTGTGCCGTCTGCGGCATCAACATGGTCCAGCAGACGCCGGTCCTGGTGGACGGCTTGCGGCCGCCGCTTGGCGTGATCGTGCTGGACGACGGGGCGGTGTTCCAGCTCGACTCCGACTACTTGCTCGGCCGCGATCCCGATACCGACGAACGGGTGCGCAGCGAAGAGGTGCGGGGCATCTCCGTCCAGGACCAGTCCAACCAGATCTCCCGGGTGCATGCCCGGATCGAGCTGCGCGGTTGGGACGCGGTGCTCTTCGACAACGAGTCGACCAACGGCACGTTCGTGAACCCGCCCAAGACAGCCGACTGGATCCAGCTCCCCAGCGGCGGCGAGCACGTGCTCACCCAGGGCACGCGGGTCCGTATCGGTCATCGCACGCTGGCGTTCAACACCCACGCCGGAGCAAGCGGCGGCGCGTGAAGAACGAACGCGCCGCGTAAAGCGAAGGTCGAGTAGCCGCGCGACCGAGCGTGCGAGGTCGCGACCGGCGTATCGGGAGCGAGCAGCTAGCGACCGAGGAACGAGGTCGCTGCGTGTGCGAGCGAAGGTCGAGTAGCCGCGCGACCGAGCGTGCGAGGTCGCGACCGGCGTATCGAGACCCGGTGACAGGCGAACCAACCTGTTGTCGCGCGCCGTACTGGGTCTCGATACGCCTCGCTGGCGCTACTCGACCAACGGAGTGGCGTTTGCGCCGAGATCAACGGTCGCCCACTCGATCGGGGTCGCATCCAGCTCGGCCCGGACCCGCAGCGCGCCCCGTCCGCCGACGCCGCTGATCACCAGGGCGCCCTCGGCGGGGTCGTCGAGGGTGATTCCGCGGCCGCGCAGGGCACTGCGCATCGCCTGATAGCGCCGATTGTCGGTCGCCGCCGGCAGTCCGAGCGCTACCCCGCTGCGGTTCGCGAGCCGGATCGCCACCACCATGGCCTGGTCGCCATCCGGGTCCGGCGTCCACTCGACGGCGAGTGGACCGGCGAGCACGGTGCCGGGGTCTACGAGCACGAGTGGGCAGTCGACGACCGCGACCACCTGGTCGGTCGACTCGTCGCTGCTCCAAGCGACCAGGAACTGGGGCCGCAAGGCCTCCGCGAGCGCCACCAGGTCGGCGGTGACGTCGGCGCTGGGGTTGGCCATGATCCGCACCGGGATCCCGACCTCTTCGCCGGCCCGCACCAGCACCTGCTGACGCTCCATCGTCTCGGCCATCTCCGCGAGCTCGTCGGTCAGACCGCTCCCCATCTCGAGCTTGGCCCGCTGCGGCTCGAAGGCGGCCACTACGACCTCAGCCGGGCTGGTGCCGTCGAGGAGGCCGAAAGCGACCTCGAGCATCGGAGTGCTGGCTACGCCCGGCGCCGCCACGACGAGCGCCCGCGTGGTCGCCTCGTCGCCCAAGGCGGCACGTTCGGCCTCGGCGATGTCGCGGGCGATCCGCCGCTTCGGGTAGGCACGGGTCAGCAGGGGCCCCGTCATCACAGTGGTGACCACCGCCATCACCACAAGCATCGTGAAGAGCGTGTCCCCGATCAGCCCCAACTCGCGGCCGACGTTGAGGATCACCAGCTCGGTGAGGCCTCGGGTGTTCATCAGGATGCCGAGGGAGTTCGCCTGCCAGTGCGGTACGCCGGCGGATCGGGCGCCGACGTACGCGCCGACGTACTTGCCGCCGATCGCCACCGCGAGGATCAGCAGCAGCTGGAGCAGGTTGTCGCCGTTGAGTCCGCGGAGGTCGACGTTGAGCCCGGAGACCAGGAAGAACACGGGCAGCAGCAGGAGGACGCTGATCTGCTCGAGCCGGACCAGGATCTCGTGCCGCAATGCGGCCGCGCCCTCGTGCGGGAGGATCGCGCCGAACAGGAACGCGCCGAAGATGAAGTGGACGTGGAGGTACTCGGTCGCCGCCGAGAAAAGCAGGAGTCCCAGCAGCACGACCGAGAGGATGCCGGGCGTCAGCCGACCGGCCTTGTTGTAGGCATCGGTCAGGCGGTTCAGCTGCGGCCGAATGACGAAAAGCGCCACCAGAGCGAACGGGACCGCCAGTGCCACGAGCCACTGGTCGCTCTCCCCCTGTCCGCCGCCGATGGCGATCACGACGGCCAGCAGGGTCCAGGCGAGGATGTCATCGGTCGCGGCACAAGCGAGTGCTAGTCCGCCCGTCTCTGTGCGGTGCATCCCGCGGTCGGTGAGGATTCGGGCCAGCACCGGGAACGCGGTCACCGACATCGCCGCGCCGACGAAGAGCGCGAAAGGCCAGAAGTCGTCGCCCACCCGCAGGCTGTCCGGGAGTACGGCGGCCAGGGCGATCCCCAGCGAGAACGGCATCAGGATCGACGCGATGGAGACCGAGGCGGCGACCCGGCCGCGGCCCTTGATCAGCCCGACGTCGAGCTCGAGTCCGACCACGAACATGAACAGGACGAGCCCGAGACTGGCCAGCAGCTCGAGGAACGGCCGGGAGTCGACCGGGAAGAGATCCTGGCTCAGCTCGGCGCCGAGGATGCTCGGGCCGAGCAGGATGCCCGCCAGGATCTCGCCCACGACCGCGGGCTGATCCATCTTGGTGAACACCCAACCCGCGGCTCGGGCGAGAACCAGGATCGTGGCCAGCTCGACCAGGATCCTGGCAATGTCGTAGGTGTGCACGAGGCCCCTCTCGTCGGATCGGCACGAGCCTAGTGCTTACGGCAGGCCCTCGAACACGTCTCCGTCACCGACCGAGGCTGAGGCTGTGGGTCGCCGCATTTGTCCTACGTCGTCTCCCACCGGAACAGGTTGGCCGCCAGCAAAGTCACCACGATCGCGAAGCCGGCCAGGATCGCGATCGGCACGAGACCGGCCGACGGACCGCTGCCGCGGACCATCACGTCCATCATCCCCTCGTTCAGGTGCTTGAGGGGGAGCACGTTGGAGAACGCGCGCAGCCAGCCTGGAGCCGTATCCAAGGGGAAGAACGAGCCGCTGAGGAACGCCATCGGAAGAACGAAGAAGTTGGCCATGTTGACCGCGCCCTCCGCGGTCTTCGCGATCGCTCCGGCCAGCAGCCCGATCGCCATGAAGCAGAGGGTGCCGACGACCAGCAGTGGGATCGACATCCACCAGGAGCCGGTCAGGGTGAGCCCGAACACCGCCGACCCGATACCGAGGAAGATCGCCAGCTGGGCCAGCGCGATGGCCACCGTGACCGCCACCCGGGCGCCGACGATGGTGCGGGTCGAGACCGGCGCGAGCTGGAGCCGGCGCAGCAGCTTCGACTGGCGCCATCCCTGGAGGGTCGCGGCGGCGCCGAAGCTGGCACTCATCGCCACTGCCCACCCGAGGAGCCCGGGTGTGAAGAACTGGATCGTCGAGAGCGAGTCGTCCTCGACCCGCTCGGCCTGGAAGGCGTACTTCGGCGGCTGCCCGCTCGCGGCCACGTTGGAGCCGTCGACGAAGGCGCGCAGCGTGCCCTGGGTGATAGCCGCCTTGACCTGCTCGGTCTGGGTGTAGTGCGCGATCAGGGTGTCCCCGCGCTGCTCGATCGCCACGTCGGCCTCGCCCTTCTTCACCTCCTCCAGCGCATCGTCGAGGTCGTCGGAGTGGCTGACCTCGAAGGTGTCGTCAAAGGCCTCCTTGGCCCCGCTCGGGAGGTTCTCGACGATCGAGACGTCGCCCACCTCGATCAGCTCGACCTTGGACTGGTCCTGGTCCGAGAACAGGCCCCCGAACAGGACCAGGAACATCAGCGGAAACAGGACCGCGAAGAACACCGCTGCCTTGTCGCGGAGGAAGCCGCGCGCGATCGCGACCGAGAGCGCCCAGAACGTCGCGCGGCTGCTCATGCGCGGTACTCCCGTCCGGTCAGGGACAGGAAGACGTCCTCGAGGGTGCCGGTCTGCACGCGTACGCCGTCGAGCTGGTCGTGTTCGGCCAGCCGCGCCACCACCTGGGCCGGGCTGCGCGTGGTCAGGACGACGCCGTCCACCGACTCGCTCGCCTCGTCGACGCCGGCGAGTGCTCGAGCGTCATCGAGCGCGAGTGCGCCCGGAGCGACCGTGATCCGAGCCGGGGCGTCCAGGCCACGCACAAGAGCGGCCGGACTGCCGACCTGTAGCACCTGCCCGTGGTCCATGATCGCGACCCGGTCGCACAGCGCCTCCGCCTCGTCCATGTAGTGCGTGGTGAGCACCACCGTGCGACCGGAGTCGTTCAGCCCGGAGAGCAGGTCCCACAGGTTGCGCCGCGCCTGCGGGTCGAGCGCGGCGGTCGGCTCGTCGAGGAACAGCACCTCGGGGTCGTGCACCAGCGAACAGGCGATCGAGAGCCGTTGCGCCTGCCCGCCCGAGAGGTCCTCGACCCGGGTGTCGGCCTTGTCGACCAGCCCGACCTTCTCCAGCCACTCGTCGGCCGTGCCGACCGGGACGTCGTACAGCGCCGCGAAGGTGCGGATCTGCTCACGGGTGGTCAGCCGCTCGAAGAACGACGACGCCTGGAGCTGTACGCCGATCCGGGGCAGCAACGCCGGGTTGCGCGGCCAGGCCGCCTCGCCGAGCACCCGCGCTGTGCCGGAGTCGGGCTGGCGCAGTCCCTCGATCATCTCCAGCAGCGTGGTCTTGCCGGCGCCGTTGGGCCCGAGGATGCCGACGAACTCGCCTTCGGCCACCTCGAGGCTCACGTCGTCGACGGCCCGCAGGTCGCCGTACGTCTTGACCAGGTCCACGACTTCGATCGCACTCACTCGACCGAGCCCATCACACCCGCCCAGGGCGTTCACGCGACTTTCGTCTAGGAAGCCGCGAACTTGGGCCAGGGTCGGGCGGATTCGAGCTGCGCGGACAGGCTGAGCAGGATCTCCTCGCCGTCGGTGCGCCCGACCAGCTGGATGCCGACCGGGAGCCCGTCCTCGGCGGGACCGCACGGCACGGAGGCCGCGGGGTTGCCGGCGACGTTCCAGAGGGCGGCGTACGCAATCGCGGGCATCGCGGCCAGCGCCGATCCCACGGTGCCTCGCCCGTCGAGGATGCCCACCCGCGGCGGCCGGTGCGCGATCGCGGGCGTGAGCAGCACGTCGATGCTGTCGAAGACGCGGTTGGCCTTGGCCGAGACCCGCTCTGTCGCCCGGAGCGCGGCGTCGATCACCCGCGGGGTCACCCAGGAGCCGAGCCGGTAGGTCTGGCGAGTACGCCGCTCGAGGCGCCTGAAGTGGTCCATCTCGTCGGCCTCAGCCCGGATCCCGCCGAAGAACTGCGGCACGAACGCGAGCGTCGGGTCGGGATAGTGCGGGTCGATCGGGCGAACGTCGTGGCCGAGCTCGCCCAGCAACCGAGCCGTGTCCTCGACCGCGCGCACGTGGACCGGGTCGGGTTTGACTCCCCGGGCGACCGGCTTCACCGACCAGCCGATCCGCAGCCGGCCAGGCTCCGTGGTTGCCGCCGCGACGAACGACCCGGTCTCGCCCGCCCGGTAAAGGTCAGTGTCCAGGTTGCCGCGGATGACGTCGTAGACGATCGCGGAGTCGAGGACGCTGCGGCTGAGCGGGCCGACCGTGCCCAGGGCGAACCACAAGTGATCGTGCGGCCCGCTGCTGACCCGGCCGCGTTGGGGCTTGAGGCCGAACAGCCCACAGCAGGCCGACGGGATCCGGATCGAGCCGCCGCCGTCCCCGCCCATCCCCACGGGGACCATGCCTGAGGCGACGGCCGCCGCCGTACCGCCGCTCGAGCCGCCGGGAGAGCGGCTGGGATCCCAGGGGTTGCGGGTGAACCCGCGCGAGACCGACTCGGTGTAGGGCCAGGCGCCGAACTCCGGCATTGTCGTCTTGCCCACGACCACCGCACCCGCCGCGCGCAGGCGGCGAACCACCTCGCCGTCGGCCGCCGCCGGGGTCGAGTTGGCCTCCCCGCCGAAGGTCGTCACGCACCCCTCGACGTCGAGCTCCTCCTTGATCGCGATGGGTACGCCGTGCAGCGGGCCGCGATCGGCCTCACGGGTCCGGTCGACCCGGGCCGCCTCGGCCAGGGCCTCCCGGCCACGAACCAACGAGAAGGCGTTCAGGCCGGGATCGAGCTCGGCGATCCGGGCCAGCGCTGCCTCGGCTGCAGGAACCGCCTTGAGCCGACCGGCGTGCGTCTGCGTCACGGTCTCGGCGACGCCGAGAAGCGGGAGATCGTCGGTCACCCGGGTCAGGCTAGCGGCGCGGGGTTTCCGCGCTGTGACCCCCCAGAACCCCTCACTACGCCCACCCTGGGGTTTTGGGGGTTCATCCCTCATGCCTGAGGGGTGCCTGCCGGGCGAGAGTTCTGGCACAGGGGTCGCAAGGGAGTCGGCCCCACACCTAAGCACTCGGAGGAATCATGTCCAGCACCACCACCACCCGCCGGTACACGCAGCGTCGCATCATGGGGCCAGTACCTGCGCTGTTCCTGGCCCTGGCCGTACTGGTCGTCGGGATTGCCGGCACCGCCACCGCGGCCAAGCTGATCACCGGCAAGCAGGTCAAGAACGAGTCCCTCACCCACAAGGACGTCAAGAACGGCACACTCAAGGAGAAGGACCTCAAGCCCGGTGTGAAGGCCAAGCTCAACGCGCCGAACGTCTCGGGCTACGAGGTCGTCACCGAGACCATCCTGGTTGGGAGCGGCAGCCAGGACACCGCGTTCGTGCCCTGCACGGCCGGGAAGGTCGCCATGGGCGGCGGCGGCCAGTGGGAGGACACCAGCGTCGAGACCGTGACCATTTCCAGCCTTCCGCAGCGGGTCATCCGCGGCGACGCGCTGCTCTACGCCGACCCCGAGCCCGGCTTCGCCGACGGCTGGAAGGTCGAGGCCCGGCACAACGGCCTTGACCCGCAGAACCTGACGGCGTACGTCATCTGCGTGGACCCTTCCTGACCCGTTCAGGCAACCGCTCGGCCCCGTCGCACACGCTGCGGCGGGGCCGGAGTGCGTTCGCCCGTGGATGATGGCGCCATGCGGCCCCAGGTGATCGCCCACCGCGGGGCCAGTGGCTATCGGCCGGAGCACACCCTGGCCGCCTATGCCCTGGCGGTAGAGCTCGGCGCCGACGCCCTCGAGGTCGACGTGGTGATGACCAGCGACGGTCGCGTGGTGTGCCGGCACGAGCACCAGCTCCGCGCGACCACGGATGTGAGCGACCATCCGGAACTCGCCGGACGGCGGGTCACCCGCCAGGTCAGCGGCCGCTCCCAGGACACCGGCTGGTTCAGCGAGGACCTGACCGTGGCCGAACTCCGCTCACTGTGGGCCCGCGAGCGGCTGGGCAGGACTCGGCCGGCCAGCGCGGTGTACGACGGCACCGAGCGGGTGCCGCTGCTCACCGAGGTGCTCGACCTGGTGATCGACGTACGACGGACCCGGCCGCTGCCGCTGCTGATCGAGGTCAAGCACCCGCAGTACTTCACCGGCATCGGGCTGCCCATCCTGCGGGCGGTGCTGGCGGACCTCGAGTCGCGGGGCCTGGACGGGTCCGGATGCGGAGGTCGTCGTCGAGTCCTTCGAGCCCACCGCCCTCACCTGGCTGGCCGAGCGCACCGCGCTGCCGCTGATGCAGCTGCTGGAGGAACCGCTGAAGCGGCCCGCCGACCTGTTCACGCTCGGCGACCCGCGTACCTTCGGCGACCTAGTGACGCCTCAGGAGCTGCTGGCGATGTCGGCCTACGCGCAGCACCTCGGCGTGCACACCGACCTGGTGTTCCCGCGCGACCGATCCGGCGCCGTCTCGGACACCCAGCAGCCTGGTCGGCGACGCGCACGAACTCGGCCTCGAGGTGTCGGTGTTCACACTGCGTGCCGAGAACCGCTTCCTTCCGACTAACCTTCGGATCGGAGACGACCCGGACGCGCGCGGTGACCTGGCCGCACAGGTCGCCGCGCTGGCGGCCGCCGGCGCCGACGGCCTGATGACCGACTTCCCGGACCTTGTCCTGGCGGCGCTTTCCGGTCGTTGAGAACGGCGAACGCGGGCGGCAGGTTTCCCCGGTCGGCCGGGGAAACCTGCACTTGTCAGGCAAAGCGTTGCCTGACAGGTTCGGGGATCCCCGGTCGGCCGGGGAACTCCGAGCTCGCAGGCCCCCAGCCCGCCTCAGCCGGTACGCAGCAGCCCGCGCACCACGCGCAGACCCACCGACATCCGGGCCAGGTCGGCGGTCTCGTCGGCGCAGATCTCGCTCAGCGTCTCGGTCGCGCGCTCGACGATGACCGCGTCCTCTTCCTCCCACATCGCGATCCGCGCGGGGGCGGGCTGGTCGGCCTCGGTGCCGAGCAGCACCTGCGAGGTGAGCTGGGCGTGCACCGAGTGCAGGTCGTCGCGCAGCGCGGCCCGGGCCATGGTCTGCCAGCGGTCGTCGCGGGGCAGCGCCAGGATCCGCTGCACCAGCACCGGCAGCCCCAGCCGCTCACCGAGCGCGAAGTGCACCCGGGCGACGTCCTCCGCCTCGAGAGACTCGCGCTGGGCGATCTCGATGACGTTCAGCAGCATGTACGCCGGCGGGAACGTCGCCACCAGACCGGCCAGGTCGTCGGGCACGTCCCGCTTGATCAGCGCGTCGCGACGGGCTTCGTAGGTCTCCAGCTCGCGACCGGTCATCAGCTCCGGCAGCGCGCCCATCGCGGCCTGCACCGGCCCGGCGAACGCGTCCACGGTCCCCTGGCTGTCCAGCGGGGGCCGGCGGTTGTTGATCAGCCACCGCGAGGCGCGCTCGACCAGGGTCCGCATCTCCAGCCGCATGTGCGTCTGGACGCCGGCGTCGAGCTTGTTGTCGTACTTCTTCAGCTCCTCGCGCAGCGACAGCGAGCCGAAGATCTCCCGACCCACGAAGTTGGCTCGGGTGAGCTCGGCGGGGGTCGCGCCGGTCTCCCCGGCCAGCCGCGGCCAGAACGTCAGCCCGGCGCCGTTGACGAGGTCGCTGACCACCTGGGTCACGATGATCTGCCGGCGGAGCGGGTGGTCGGTGATCTGCTGGTCGAACCCCTCGCGGATCTCCTTGGGGAAGTACCCCTTCAGGTCCAGGTCGAGATAGGGGTCGTCGGGCAGGTCGGAGTCGAGCAGCTCGTCGGCCAGCACGATCTTGGTCCAGGCCATCAGGACCGACAGCTCGGGCACGGTGAGCCCATCCTGGCGCTCCAGGCGCTGTCGAACCGTGCGGCTGGACGGCAGGCCCTCCAGCTCCCTGTTGAGGATGCCCTCGGACTCGAGCTTCTTCATCCAGAACTCGTGCACGTGCAGGAGCCCGGGCGCGTTGGCGCTCGCGTTGGCGAGGGACAGGTTCTGCTCGTAGTTGTCCGCGAGCACGAGCTGGGCCACCTCGTCGGTCATCTCGGCGAGCACCTTGTTGCGCTGCTTCTCGGTGAGGTCGCCGTCGCGGACCACCCGGTCCAGCAGGATCTTGATGTTGACCTCGTGGTCGGAGGTGTCCACACCGGCGGAGTTGTCGATGAAGTCGGTGTTGATCCGGCCGCCCTTCAGGGCGTACTCGATCCGGCCGGCCTGGGTGAGCCCGAGGTTGCCGCCCTCCCCCACGCACTTGACCCGCAGCTCGCGCCCGTCGACCCGGATCGCGTCGTTGGCCTTGTCGCCCGGCGTCGCCATGGCTCTCACCGCGGCCCTTGACGTAGGTGCCGATGCCGCCGTTCCACAGCAGGTCGACCGGAGCCAGCAGGATGGCGCGCATCAGCTCGGCGGGGGTCATCGCCTCCACGTCGTCGTCGATCCCGAGCGCCCGGCGGATCGGCGCGTTGAGCTTGATCGACTTCTGCGCCCGCGGGAACACGCCGCCGCCCTCGGAGATCAGCGCCGGGTCGTAGTCCTGCCAGCTGGACCGGGGCAGCTCGAAGAGTCGCTTGCGCTCGGCGAACGACGTTGCGGGGTCCGGGTCGGGGTCGATGAAGATGTCGCGGTGGTCGAACGCCGCGAGCAGCCGGGTGTGCTCGGAGCAGAGCAGGCCGTTGCCGAAGACGTCGCCGGACATGTCGCCGATGCCGACGCAGGAGAAGTCCTCGGTCTGGCAGTCGGTGCCCATCTCCCGGAAGTGCCGCTGCACGGACACCCAGGCGCCGCGCGCGGTGATGCCCATCGCCTTGTGGTCGTACCCGACCGAGCCGCCGCTGGCGAACGCGTCGCCTAGCCAGAAGCCGTAGTCGATGGCCACGCCGTTGGCGATGTCCGAGAACGTCGCGGTGCCCTTGTCGGCGGCGACCACGAGGTAGCTGTCGTCGCCGTCGTGGCGGACCACGTCCTGCGGGGGCACGTTCTCGGACTCGATCAGGTTGTCGGTGATGTCGAGCAGGCCGGAGATGAAGGTCTTGTAGCAGGCGATGCCCTCGTTCAGCCACGCCTCGCGGTCGGAGGGGTCGGGCAGCTGCTTGCAGAAGAACCCGCCCTTGGCGCCGACGGGCACGATCACCGTGTTCTTGACCATCTGCGCCTTGACCAGCCCCAGGACCTCGGTGCGGAAGTCGTCGCGGCGGTCCGACCAGCGCAACCCGCCCCGGGCGACCGCGCCGAAGCGCAGGTGCACCCCCTCGACCCGCGGCGAGTAGACGAAGATCTCGAACCGCGGCCGCGGCTCGGGCAGCTCCGGGATCGCGGACGGCTCGAGCTTGAGTGAGATGTACGCTTTGGGCCGCCCGTCGGCGCCGGGCTGGAAGTAGTTGGTGCGCAGCGTGGCCTTGATCAGGGTGAGGTACGACCTCAGGATCCGGTCGTGGTCGAGGCTTGCCACCTCGTCGAGCGCGACCACGATCCGGTCCTCGAGCGAGGTCAGCTGCTCGGTCCGGGCCGGGTCGTCGCCGGCCAGCGTGCTGCTCGGATCGAACCTCGCCTCGAACAGCTGCACCAGCAAGCGGGTGATGTCGGTGTTGCTGCCGAGCGCGCGCTCGATGTAATCGAGCGCGAACGGCGAGTTGCCCTGCTTGAGGTACTTCGCGTAAGACCGCAACAGCGTCGCCTGCCGCCAGGTCAGCCGGGCACCGAGCACCAGCTCGTTGAAGCCGTCGATCTCGTTGTAGCCCTCCCAGACCGCCCGGATTGCGTCCTGGAACAGCTCCCGGCCGTTGTCCGGGAGGGTCACCCTCGTAGTGGAGCCCGAACTCGTAGATGTGGGAGGGCCGGGCCAGGCCGACCAGAGCGTAGGGGCGCTCGTCGACGACCTCGACGCCCATCGACGACAGCGTCGGCAGGATCTCCGACAGCGACAGTGGCGGGCCGATCCGGTAGAGCTTGAGCCGAGCCTCGCCGCTGGCGGCGTCGAGGTCCTGGTAGAGCGAGTGGTCGATGCCCTCGTCGCCCTGGATCGCTTCGAGGCGGCCCAGGTCCACGGACGCCGTACGCGGCGAGAAGTCCTCCTTGTAGGCCTCCGGGAACGAGTCCAGGTAGCGCCGGCCGAGCTCGCCGCCGGCCTCCTCGCCGTACTCCGCGATCACGGCGGCGGTGAAGTCGTCGCGCCAGGAGCGCGATGCCTCGGCCAATCGGCGCTCGAGGTCGGGGATGTCGATCTCCGGCATCCCCTCGCCCTTGGGCAGGTGGACGACGAAGTGGACCCGGGCGGTCGTGGACTCGCCGATGCTGACGTTGAACTCGACCGACTCCGCGCCCAGTCGCTGATGCAGCAGTTGCGCGAAGCGCTCGCGGACGCCGGTGTTGTAACGGTCGCGCGGTAGGTAGACGAGCACCGAGACGTAGCGGCCGTAGGTGTCCTTGCGGATGAACATCCGCACCGCACGACGCTCGCGGGCGTGCATCGCGGCCTCGGCCATCGGCGCCAGCTCGTCGACAGGTGTGTGCAGGAGCTCGTCGCGCGGGTAGGTCTCGAGGGTGTCCATCAGCGCCTTGCCGGCATGGCTCCGCGGGTCGAACCCGCTGCGCTTCAGGACCGCCTGCGCCTTCTCCATGACCAGAGGGATCCGCAGGATCGACTCCGTGTACGCCGCGCTCGAGAGCAGCCCGAGGAACCGCCGCTCGCCGGTCACCTCACCGGAGGCGTCGAACGTCTTCACCCCGACGTAGTCGAGGTACGCCGGCCGGTGGACCGTGGCGCGGGAGTTGGCCTTCGCCAGCACCAGCAGCGTCTTCTCGCGGGCGTGCGCCTTGACCGATTCGGGGAGGCGGCCGAACGATTCCGACATCTCCTGGTCTGCCCGCAGGATGCCGAGACCGGTGCCGGGGATGGCCCGCAGGAAGTCGTCGTCGTCCTGCCGCTCGAGCTTGTACTCGCGGTAACCGAGGAACGTGAAGTGCTCGGCGCCCAACCACTCCAGCAGGTCACCGGCCTGGCGGACCTCCTCCGAGTCCAGCGGCGGCGGTTCGCTCCTGAGCCCGGCCACGATCTCGTCGACCTTGGCGTGCATCTTGCCCCAGTCCTCGACCGCCTCCCGCACGTCTCGCAGCACGCGCTGCACGTTGTCGACGATCTCGGCGGGGTCTTCCCCTTCGCGGATCCGGTCGATCTCGACGTGCATCCACGACTCGCGCACCGCTCCCTCGGCCGGCACGCTCGAGCCGTCCTCGACGGGGACCACCTGCTGGAGGCCGCCGGCGACGTCGCGGACCACGTCGAAGTTCGGGTGGATGACCACGTGCACGCCGCGAAGCTGCCGGGACAGCTCCATGGTCAGCGAGTCGACGAGGAACGGCATGTCGTCGACGACGACCTCGACGACCGAGTGCCCCGCGGCGGACCAGCCGAGCTCGCTCAGGGTGGGGGTGAACGCGCGCACCTGGGCGGTCCCCTGCGGACGGCCCTGGGCCAGCTTGTAGTGCGACGCCAGGGCGCCGTACACATCGACATCGGAGCGGTCGACGATGTCTTCGGGCGCGACGTGCCGGTAGTAGGCGTGCAGCAGCCCATCAACCTGGTCGTGGGGCGGGCCCCCGGTGCCCCGGCCCTGCCTGGCCAGGTCGGTGGCCTTCTCGATCAGCTCGGTCTTGTCCACGTCCTGGGTCGTCGTTGACACGGTTCTGAGGTTAGACCTGTCAGAGGTCGCTGCGAAGTTCCCACAGGATCGGGTAGTAGCGCAGCGGGAGCCGACTCTTCAGGTACGCCGACCCGCTGGAGCCGCCCGTACCGGACTTGGTGCCGATCATCCGCTCGACCATCACGACGTGCCGGGCCCGCCAACTCGCGCAGAGCTCGTCGTGGGTGAGCAGGGCCTCGGCCATCGCCCAGATGGGCGCGTAGCTCGAGCGGTCATGCGCGACCTTCCGCATCGAGTCCGAGATCTCCTCGTCCGTGCCGTGCGGCAGGTCGTGGGCGCCCAGCACGTCGACGAACGCGTCCCAGAGTGAGCCCTCGTCCAGGCGCCGGCGCAGCCGTTGCTCCTCGAGCTCGGTCAGCCCGCGGAACCGATCGACGTACGACGGGTCTTTGGCGCCGGAGAGAAACTCCAGCTCGCGGAACTGCACCGACTGGAAGCCACTGGCCGGCGCCAGCCGCTGCCGGAACTCGAGGAAGTCCTGAGGCGTCATCGTCTCCAGGACGTCGACCTGCTCGACCAGGACCCGCTCGATCACGTGCACCCGCTGCAGCAGGTGCTGGGCCCACCACAGCTCGCCACGGGTCATCGCGTCGCGCGCGGCGCCGACCTCATGCAGCAGCTGCTTGAACCACAGCTCGTAGACCTGGTGGATGGTGATGAACAGCAGCTCGTCGTGAGCGGGCGGGTCGGACTCCAGGTGCTGGGAGTCCAGCAGCTGCGGGAGCCTCAGATAGCTGCCGTAGGTCAGTTGGGCACCCTGCTCCCCGAAGGACACGAACTGCTCCGTCATGAACGCGAACGTACTCCGCCGGGGCTGGGTGCATGATGTCCGCCATGGAGTTGCGCACCGAGCTGTCGTACGACGCGAGCCCCGACGAGGTGTACGCGATGCTGGCCGACCCGGCCTTCCGCGAGCAGGTGGCGCAGGCGCAGGACGTCGTGTCCGTCGACGTCCGGCTGACCCCGAGCGACGACGGGTTCGCCCTCGTCAACGACCAGGTGCAGAACACGAAGGACCTCCCCGCGATCGCCCAGAAGATCGCCGGTGACACCACGCAGGCGGTGATCAAGGAGGAGTGGCAGAGCCGGACGTCGGGGTCGATCTCGATCACCGCGCCCGGCAAGCCCTCCTCGGCCTCTGGCACGATCCGGCTCGCTCCCGACGGTGACGGGACCGTCGAGATCGTGGAGCTGGAGGTCAAGGTCAAGGTGCCGCTGATCGGCGGCAAGCTCGAGAAGCTGATGGCCGACCAGATCGAGTCGGGCTACCGGGTCGAGCACACCGTCGGCCGGGCCTGGCTCCAGGACAACAAATGAGCACCCGGCTGCGGCACGAGCTCACGTACGACGCTTCCGCGGATGCGGTGACGGCGATGCTCGCCGACAAGGCGTTCCGCGAGGAGGTGTGCGACTTCATCGGCGTAACCCGCAAGAGCGTCGTGATCGAGCCGGTCGGCGACGGCCTGCACGTGACCGTCGACCAGTGGCAGCCCACGTCCCGCGTGCCGTCGTTCGCGAAGAAGTTCGTCGGCGAGGAGGTCAACATCGTCCAGCGCGAGATCTGGACCACACCCCTGCTCGGGGACATCTCCATCTCGATCCCCGGGAAGCCGGGCGACATGAGTGGCACCGCCCGGATCGAGGAGGCCCACGGCGTCACCACCGAGACCGTGGACCTCACCGTCAAGGTCGGCATCCCGCTGCTCGGAGGCAAGATCGAGGACCTGATCGCCGGGCTGCTGCTCAAGGCACTCAAGGCCGAGAACAAGGTCGGGCGCGACTACCTGGCGCGCTAGCTGTCCTGCTCCCGCTCCTCCTCGAGCCGGTCCATCCGCCGGCGGATCACGATCACGATCCCGAGCACCAGGAACGGGCCGAACGCCAAGATCAGCGTCAGGGCCTGCTCGAGGGGGTGCATCGCCCCCAGGTGCCACGGAATCATTGGTTGCTCTTCCTGCCAATCTCACTGGGTCTCGATGCGCTGCCGCGAGTTCGTGCCTCACTCGCGACGCTTACTCGACCTGGACGGAACTACGCCGGGCTCTCGTCCCTCGAGCCCGCCGGGTCCGACCACATGTGTGGGTAGCGGTGGTCCTTGGGTGGGACGAAGGTCTCTTTGATCGACCGCGGCGAGGTCCAGCGCAGCAGGTTGACCGGCGCGCCCGCCTTGTCGTTGGTGCCGGAGGCGCGAGCGCCGCCGAACGGCTGCTGGCCGACGACCGCGCCGGTCGGCTTGTCGTTGACGTAGAAGTTGCCGGCCGCGAACCGCAGCCGCTCGGTCGCCCACGCGATCGCAGCCCGGTCCTGCGCGATGATCGCGCCGGTCAGCGCGTACGGCGCGAAGCTCTCCATCTGGTCGACGACCCGCTCGAACCGTTGGTCGTCGTAGACGTGCACCGCCAGCAGCGGTCCGAAGTACTCGGTGGAGAAGATCTGGTCGGTGGGGTCGGTCGAGGCCACGACGGTGGGCCGGACGAAGTAGCCCTTGGAGTCGTCGGTCTGGCCACCGGCGAGCACGGTGAGGTGCTTCTGCCGCTTCGCGCGGGTGATCGCGGCCTTCAGCTTCGCGAACGACCGGTCGTCGATGACCGCGCCCATGAAGTTCGAGAAGTCGGTGACGTCACCCATCGACAGCGTCTCGACCTCGTCGAGGAAGCCGTCCTTCATCCGCCGCCACACCGACTTCGGCACGTACGCGCGCGAGGCCGCGGAGCACTTCTGCCCCTGGAACTCGAACGCCCCGCGGATCATCGCCACCCGCAGCACGTCGGGGTCGGCCGACGGGTGGGCCACGATGAAGTCCTTGCCGCCGGTCTCACCGACGATCCGCGGGTAGGAGCGGTACGACGTGAGGTTCTCCCCCATGGTCTGCCACAGGCGCTGGAACGTGGCCGTCGAGCCGGTGAAGTGGATGCCGGCCAGGTCGGGATGGCTCATCGTCGCCTTGGACACCTCGATGCCGTCCCCCGGCAGCATGTTGATGACGCCGGGAGGCAACCCGGCCTCCTCGAGCAGCTCCATGGTCAGGGACGCGGCCAGCTGCTGGGTCGGCGACGGCTTCCAGATGACGGTGTTGCCCATCAGCGCCGGCGCGGTCGGCAGGTTGCCGGCGATCGCAGTGAAGTTGAACGGGGTGATCGCGTAGATGAACCCCTCCAGCGGCCGGTGGTCGGTGCGGTTCCAGATTCCGGGACTGTTCCGGATCGGCTGCTCGGCCAGGATCCCGGCGGCGTAGTGCACGTTGAACCGCCAGAAGTCGATCAGCTCGCACGCGCTGTCGATCTCCGCCTGGAAGGCGGTCTTCGACTGGCCGAGCATGGTCGCCGCATTGATCCGCTGCCGCCACGGGCCGGCGAGCAGGTCGGCCGCCTTGAGCAGTACGGCGGCCCGCTCGTCGAAGGGCAGGTCTCGCCACATCGGCGCCGCGTCGCCCGCGGCCCTGATCGCCGCCTCGGCGTCCTTGGTCGTGGAGTTCTTGAACGTGCCAAGCACGTGCTGATGGTCGTGCGGCTGGACGACGGCGATCTCCCGCCCGCCGCCGGCTCGCTTCCGGCCGTTGATGTGCGCGCGCAGGGTGTGCTGCTTGCGCTCGAGCTTGTCGATCTCCACGACCAGGGCGTCCCGTTCGGGGCTGCCCGGCGCATAGGTCAGGTTCGGCTCATTGATGGGAGCCGGAGGGGTGGTTGAGGCATCCATATGGCGAGGGTAGGACACATGATGGGGGTTCGGACCAACCCCCTGTGGTCGAGGCTCGCAGTCATCTCACTGCGCGCTGGGGTGTCGTCGACACGGCGCAAACTGCCTCCTCCGTGCCTCCCCCGTCAGTTTCCGCCGGGTCGACGATTTTCGCTTCGCGAAGCCGCCTTCTTTGCCGCGGGCTTCTTCCGCCCGCGCGGCGCCCGCTGCCGACCGCCACTGGACGCGTCCAGGAGCTCGTCGAGAGCCTCGGCGATGCAGGTGCCGAGCAGGTCCGCGTCGGGCAGCCAGTCGCGGTCGGCGGTGATGCCGTAGAAGACGTTGCCGTCGTACGACGTCACCGCGATCGCGAGCGGATGACCCGGGGAGAGCGGCGGCACCGGGTAGGTGCCGACCATCCGAGCGCCTGCGGCGTAGAGCGGCGACTGCGGGCCGGGGACGTTGGTCACGCTCAGCTGGTAGCCGCGACGCAGCTCCTCGGACGCGACCCTGGAGCCGATCGCGTGGAATGTCGTCGGCGCGAATCCGGCGATCCCGGCGAGCCGGTTGGCGGCGACTCCGCGGCCGCCGTCCTTGTGCGCCTGGAAGGAGTAGGACACCTGGTGCAGCCGGACGACCGGGCTGGACTCGCCGATCGGCAGGTCCACGAAGTGGGCGGCGATCTGGCTGCCCAGCGAGGTGGCCTCGAGCTCCTCGTCGATGACCGAGACCGGCGCGACCACGTGGATCCGACGCAGCCCGGCCATCGACTCCGTGCGGGTCATCAGCCACGCGCGCAGGCCGCCGGCGATCGTCGCGAGCACGACGTCGTTGACCGTGCCGCCATTCGCCTCGCGGATCTTGCGGTGGTCGGCGAGCAAGGTGTCGACGGTGACGACCCGGCGTTGCTGCGACAGTGGTCCGCTGATCGGCGAGGTCCGCTCGGGGCGGCGGCCGGAGAGGGCGGCGGCCACGCGGCGTACCCGCTTGCCGACGTCGCCGGCGTTGCGGAGCGCGGCAGCGGATGTCACCAGGGCGGTGTCGACGACGGTGCTCGGCTCGGATACGGAGTCCTTCAGGGCGCCGACGACAAGTGCGACCGGCGATGGGGCCCGGTGGGGCCGCCAGTCATCGGGCTCCAGTTCCTTGGGATCCGGCGCCACGTCGAGCAGCAGCTGTCCCAGGTCGACGGTGTGGATCCCGTCGACCAGGGCCTGGTGGGTCTTGTAGAGCAGCGCCACCCGGCCCTCGCTGAGGCCCTCGACGAAGTAGATCTCCCACAGCGGCCGGCTGCGGTCGAGGGGCCGGGACACGATCCGGGCGACGAGCTCACGGAGCTGGTCGTTCGTCCCCGGACGGGGCAGGGCGGAACGGCGGACGTGGTAGCCGATGTCGAACTGCTCGTCGTCGCTCCACAACGGCGTCGCCAGGTGCCCGGGCACACTCCGCACCCGCTGCCGGTACCGCGGCACGAACGAGATCCGATCCTCGATCAGCGCCACGAGTCGGTCGTAGTCGAACCCCGAGTCGTCCGGCTCGAAGATCTCGATCGTCGCGTTGTGCATCGGGGCCGACGGCGTTTCCGCGGTCAGAAAGGCCAGATCACGCGGACGGATCCGCTCGCTCATCGGCTCAACCCTTCCTGCCCGCGGACCCCCATCGACCACGTTTGTCCCGCATGGGATTCTGACAGAGGCGTGCCGCAACCGCGGCACCGCGTCCGCGATACGTAGAAGGTGGCTGAATGCGCCGGATCCTGGCGACCGCAGCTGTGCTGGCCTGCACCCTGGCGGGGCTCTCCGCTTGCGGTGACGATGGTGACGCCGAAGCAAACTGCAGCAGCGATGCTCCGACGAAGATCATCAAAGTCCGGTTCGCAGACGGCAAGGTGACTCCGAACGGGGACCGGGTCGACGTCGAGGTCTGTCAGCAGGTCGAGTTCATCGTGGCCGCCGACGAGACGGGCGAGATCCACATCCACTCCGAGCCGGAGCAGGAGCTCGCCTACGACAAGGGCGAGAAGACGTTCAAGGTCGAGTTCGACAAGCCCGGCGTGATCGTCGTCGAGTCGCACAACCTCGATGAGGTCATCATCCAGCTCGAGGTCAAATAGACGTTGGACAGCATCGTCGAGGCCCACGGGATCGGGGGCCAGCAGGACCTGCCGATCCCACTGGGCCTGGCGATCTCGGGCGCGGTTGCCGCGCTCGTCGTCTCGTTCACGGTGCTCGCGGTCGCCTGGCGATCGCCGCGCTTCGACGCCGAGACCAGCGGCCGTCCCGCGGCCGGGTGGCTCAACCGGATCGTCACCGCGGTGCCGTACAAGGTCACGCTGAGGATCCTCGGGTTCGCGGTCTTCACCTACACCGCCATCGCGGCGATCTTCGGCAAGGACCTCACCACCAACCCGACGTTCGGCATCTTCTACGTGCTGCTGTGGGTCGGCGTGCCCCTGTCGTCGGTGCTGCTCGGGCCGGTCTGGAAGGCCATCAGTCCGGTCCGCTCGATCAACTGGCTGTTCGCCCGGCTGTCCGGGAGCGATCCCGACCAGGGCGTTTTCGAGTACCCCGACCGGCTCGGGTACTGGCCGGCCGCCATCGGGCTGTACGCGTTCGTCTGGATCGAGCTCGTCTACTCGACGCCGCAGGACCTGCCGTCGGTGCGGTTCTGGTGCGCCGCCTACATCGCGGTGATGCTGATCGGCGGGGCGCTCTTCGGCAACAGGTTCTACGAGCGGGCCGACCCGTTCGAGGTCTTCTCCACCCTGCTCTCGAAGCTGTCGGTCTGGAGCATGCGGAGCGGCCGGCTGATCATCCGCAGCCCACTCGCCAACCTCGATTCGGTGACCGTCCTGCCCGGGCTGGTCGGGGTCACGGGCGTGCTGTTCGGCTCCACGGCGTACGACTCGTTCCGGGAGTCGGAGCCGTGGATCAAGTTCATCCAGTCGTCCGACATCTCCGGGACCGTGCTGACCAACCTGGCCCTGCTGGCCTTCTGTCTGGCCGCTATCGGCATCTTCACCGTCGGCAGCATGCTCACCGGCGTCGAGAGAGTACGCCGGCGGGCCCTGCCCGACCAGTTCGCCCACTCGATCGTGCCGATCGTGGCCGGCTACCTGATCGCGCACTACTTCAAGTACGCCTTCGAGGTCACCCAGGCCACGCTCATCTACGCCAGCGACCCGCTGGGCAAGGGTCAGGACCTGCTCGGTACCGGCGACGCGTCCGTGAACTACGCACTCACCTACCACCCGACGATGCTGGCGAACATCAAGGTCGCGGCCGTGGTGGTCGGGCACGTGCTCGGCGTGGTCGCCGCCCACGACCGGGCGGTCCGGCTGCTCCCGCTGAAGCACCAGCTCACCGGCCAGCTCTCCCTGCTGGTGGCGATGGTGACGTTCACCGCGGGCGGCTTGTACCTGCTGTTTGCGGCGTAAGAGCATCGACGACGCTCGCCATCGCTCGCGAGATCGCCGAGTCACCGAGCTCGGCCAGGGTGCGGCCGGCGACCAGCGCGCGATCGACGGTGACCTGGTCGTCGGGGAGGAAGTGCAGCCCGGAGAGGCGGGCGAAACCGCCGACCATCCCGGCGACGTCCCGCTCGGTCCAGCCCAGAGACGGCCGCATCCGGTTGATCACCACCCGCACGGGCGTGGTCGGGACCAGCTCGCGGAGCTCAGCGAGGCCACGCACCAGGCGGGAGAGGCCGACCGGGTCGGCCGAGCCCACCACCACGATCACCTCGGCCAGGTCGAGCGTGGCGAGGGTGAGCTGGTTGCGCGGCGGGCGGGTGCCGAAGTCGTGCGCCGGGTCGTCCTCGAGGCTGAATCCCGTGTCCACGACCACGTGGCCCTGACGCAGCGAGGTCTCGAGCAGGTGCTCGACGGCGCCGGGACGGACCTCGACCCAGCGGTCCGGGCGCGGCAGACCGGTGACGACCGAGAGCCGGGAGTCGATGGCGCGTTGTACGGACGCGAACCGCTCCTCGAGCTGGCCGCTGACGGTGAGCCGCGCCGCCGCGAGCAGCCCGGAGACCCCGTCGACGATCCCGAGCTGCTGACCGACGCTCGCGCCGTAGGGGTCGGCGTCCACGAGGATGGTGCGCTGGTCGCGACGGGCCAGTTCGGCGGCGATCCCCGTGGCGACCGTGGTCCGCCCGGGCGCTCCGGCCGGCCCCCAGACAGCGATCAGCCGCCCGCCTGCGGCAGTCGCGGACGACGCGAAAGCGACCTCGGGCTCGGGTTGGATCGGCGCCCGATCGGCGGCGGTCACCGCATCCGGCAGGACATCGAGATCGTCGTCGGCGACGAGTTCGGCGATGCCGATCCGCGACGCCCGGACCCGACCGCCCTCGATCGCCTCGGAGGCGACCACCGCCACCGGGCGGACGCGATGGCCGCGCAGATGGTCGACCGCCGCCACATCCAGCCCGGGGGCGTCGAGCCCGAGCACCGCCACGTCGGCCTGGCCGGTAGAGGCCGTCGCCAGGAGGTCGTCGATGTCGACGCAGCGCTTGAGGACGACGATGCCGGGATGGGCGCCCAGGATGCCGAGCGCCGACGACTCCCAGGCGGCTCCGGAGGCGACCACCAGGACGACGATCGTGGGTGGGGACATCAGGGTCTCCGGACGACCGAGATGGCGGGGTCCGGGATCGAGCCCAGCAAGGTGTAGAAGGCGGTGACCTCGTCCTCCGGGACCGCGAGCACCAGTTGGCGCAGCCCGGTGGTCGAACCGAAGCTCGCGTCGGGCGCTGGTGCGTCGACCACGGTGACCTGCGTGAGCGCCGGGCCAGGGTCCGTCTTGGGTCGGCCTCCGCTGCCGTCGAGCACGAACAGGTCCACCACCGCGCCGGACTCGACCGACGTGGGCACCCGCCCGGGCGCCACCTCGATCGAGATCTGCAACTGGTCGGCGTCGGCAGCCGCGCCTACCGCCGCGCGCGGAAGCAGCTCACCCGCGCCGACTCCGCGCATCAGCTGGAGGTCGGCCGGCAGGGTGTCGTCGACAGAGAAGTACCGCTGCAGGTCGCCCGAGTCGGCGAACCGGACCCGGCGTACCTCCAGGTCGGCCTCGACCACCAAGTCCCCCGCGCCCATGTCGTCGACGACCGCCCAGACCGCGACGGTGTCGTCCGCCGAGGCGAGCAACCGGGCGCCCGCGACCACCGAGACCGCCACGATCGCGATACCGATCCAGAGCCGCGGATCTCGCCAGCCCGGAGTGGTCGCGCGGACGGCGACAGGGGGTGCCTGTACGCCAGGATTCCCGAGATTCCTGGACACGGCGCCCATCATGCCCCTCGTCCCCCGAACGGTCACCCCGGTCATCCACAGGCCCGGACGCGGGCTGGCGAACGCGCGGTCGGATGATGCGAACATGGGCCCATGGCCGACGGTCCCCGCTTTCTCACCCTCGCCGACGTGGCCGAGGTGCTGAACACCTCGAGCGCGCAGGTCTACGCGCTGGTGCGCCGGGGCGACCTGGAGGCGATCAAGATCGGCGGCCGCGGGCAGTGGCGGGTGGAAGCGACCAAGCTCGAGGAGTACATCCAGCGGATGTACCGCGAGGCGCAGGAGTTCGTCACCGACCACCCGTTCACCGAGAGCCCGAACGAGCTCGAGGACGAGCCGAGTTAGGACTATCCCGTCTCGCTGCCGAGCGTGATCTCGACGGTCTGCTCGGCGCCCTCGCGGACAAGCGTGAACTCCACGGTCTCACCCGGCTGGTGGCTGCGGATCGCCACGATCAGGCCGATGCCGTCGGTGACCCGCTGGCCATCGACGGCGATCACCCGGTCGTCCTTCTGCAGACCCGCGTCCTCCGCAGGGGTGTCCTCGATGACCTCGTCGATGATCGCGCCGTCGCCATCGGCGACGCCGCCGGTCTGCACCTTGGCGCCGATCACCGGGAAGCTGGCCTCACCGGTCCGCAGGATCTGGTCGGCGGTCACCTTGACCTGCTCGACCGGGATCGCGAAGCCGACGCCGATGTTGCCTGCCTCACCGTCGATCGTGCCGCCGCCGTTGGTGGCGATCGCGGAGTTGACCCCGACGACCTGGCCGACCAGGTTGACCAGCGGACCGCCGGAGTTGCCGGGGTTGATCGCCGCGTCGGTCTGCACCGCGTTGATGTACGACGAGTCGTCGCCAGTCTCGCCGGTGGTCACCGGCCGGTTCAGCGCGCTGACGATGCCCGCGGTCACGGTGGAGCTCGAGCCCGAGGGGCGAGCCGATGGCCACGACCCCGTCACCGACGCGCAGCTGCCGGGAGGCACCGAGGGCGGCCGGCTTCAGGTCGGTGGCCTCGGGCGCGTAGAGGACGGCGATGTCGTAGGTGGGGCTGCGGCCGACGACGGTGGCGTCGTAGCGGTTCCCCTCGTGATCGACGATCTCGATCGGGCCGTCGTTGTCGGCGGCGTCCTCGACTACGTGGTTGTTGGTGATGATGTGGCCCTGCTTGTCCAGGACGAACCCTGAGCCGGTGGCCCCGCCCTCCTGGCCTTCGAACTCCGCGGCGATCTGCACGGTGCTCGGCAACAGCGCCTGTGCCACCGCGGCGACCGTGCCGCCATCCTTGATCGGGGGCAGCGAGACAGTGTCGACCCCGTCGAGACCGTCGGAGACGGTGCCGGGCGTGTCATCGTTGTCGTCGAGGTTGTCGTAGACGGCAGCGCCGCCGACGCCACCGACGATGCCGATCACCAGCGCGATCGCCGCTACCGCGGGCCAGACCCAACCGGTCACCTTGTTGGCGGCGTGCCGGGGCTGGTCGGCGGGCATCGGGCGGGTCCCGGGCGCGGCGTAGTCGCTCCACGGTCGCGCGCCCGGCGGGGGCGGCGGCGGGGTGGGCGGCATCCACGAGGCGCCGGGGTCCGGAGCCTGCGGCGCCGAACCGGTGACCGGTTGGGTGTCGCCCAGGTCGCGCTCAGGCAGCTCGTCGTGCTCGTTCACGGGTCCATCATCCCCCGAAGGTGGGTAGGGAGCGGGCGGGGGCGTCCCCGGGCTCGATCAGGGCAGCCTGTGCCCCGTCGGCAGCGACGCGGGCGCGGGCGCCTGGCTGGGCGTCACCAGCTGGGACACCGGGGGGCGCCGCTCGATCGTCGGCGCGTCCGCGGGCGCCGCGCCCAGCGCGAGCACTCCCATCACGGCGGCACCGACGGCACCGCCGCCGAGCGCGGCCAGGCCGACATTACGGCGCATCCGATGGTCCGGCCGGCCGCCCGCGAACACCAGGAGCGCGTCACCCGGCGGCATGCCGAGCAGCGACCCCTTCAGCCCGTCGGGCGCCCGACCGGCGTCGTACTGGAGGCCGGCGAGGCGGGTCTTGACCCAACCCTCGCGCTCGACGGCGTCCCGGCAGAAGTGACAGGTGTGAACGTGCGCCCAGGCCCGCTCCGCCTCCTCGTGCGGCAGCTGAGCGTCGAGCAGGGCGCTGATCCGGGCACCGAGGTGCGCCATCAGCTCACGTCCCACGCGGGTGTCATCACGGGCAGCGACGGCCCGCTGTAGCGCTTGCGGCCTGCCGCCGGCGCGCGGTGCGCCAACGCCTTGCGCAGCATCGCCCGGCCACGGTGGATGCGCGACCGCACCGTGCCCAGCTTGGCGCCGAGGATCTCGGCGATCTCCTCGTAGGTGAGTCCCTCGACGTCGCAGAGCACGACCGCCGCGCGGAAGTCGGGCGGGAGCGTGGCCAGGGCGAGCTCGATGTCGTCGTCGAACGTGCGGTCGACGTACGCCGCGTCCGGGCTGGGCGCCGGGCTGGACAGCCGGGCGGCGCGCTCGTCTGACAGTGCGTCGAACCGGATCCGCTGCTTGCGGCGCGCTTGGTCGAGGAAGAGGTTGGTGGTGATCCGGTGCAGCCAGCCCTCGAAGGTGCCCGGGGTGTAGGTGTCCAGCGAGCGGAAGACGCGCACGAACACCTCCTGGGTGAGGTCCTCGGCGTCAGGGCGGTTGCCGGTGAGCCGGTAAGCGAGGCGGTAGACCCGGTCGGAGTGCTTCTCGACGATCTCGTCCCAGGTCGGGACACCGGCGACGTCGTCGGTCGTCCGGTCCTTCTCCATCGTCGGTCTCCTGATCAGCACGGGTGGTGGTGCTCCTCAAACGCTAGGTGACGCTGCTGAAAGAACCCTGTGAGAGCCGTGGCTTCCGCTTCTGACAACGACGGGGCCGCGCTCGGTGTTCCCGCCGTGGCGAGGGTGTGCAGGGGCGCTGGAGCGATACGGTGGGCTCGTGCAGCCCCCCAAGCCCGCCACCTGGACGTACGCCGAGGACTACATCCGCGAGGACGAGATTCTCACGGCCGCGCGGGCCCGCTCCGAGGAGGTCGGGGTCGTCCCGATCGGTTCTGGCGGCGGCGCTGCGCTGCGGCTGCTCGCCGCCATGATCGAGGCCCGAGCGGTCGTCGAGATCGGCACCGGCACCGGCGTCTCAGGTCTGTGGCTCATGCGTGGCATGCGTCCCGACGGTGTGCTCACCACCGTCGACATCGAGACCGAGCACCAGCGCCTGGCCCGCGAGACGTTCAACGAGGCCGGGATCCCGGCCCAGAGGGTGCGCACGATCGCCGGCGCCGCCCTAGAGGTACTCCCCCGGCTCACCGACGGTCACTACGACCTCGTCTTCGCCGACGGCGACAAGGCGGAGTACTCCGCCTACCTCAAGGAGGCGATGCGGTTGCTGCGCCCCGGCGGCGTCGTGGCCTTCGACAACGCGCTCTGGCACGACCGGGTGGCCGATCCGTCGCAGCGCGACGAAGAGACCGTGGCGATCCGGGACCTCGGCCGGGAGATCGCGGAGCGCGACGACCTGCTGGGTGCCCTGCTCCCGGTCGGCGACGGCTTGCTCGTCGCCAAGAAGGTCTGGGTCGCCGAGACCGAGTGACCCGTCAGCGGAGGGTGCGGGCCGGTTTGAAGCCGTCCCAGCCCTCGGCGACCGCGACGACGTCGCACTCCTCGATCAGAATCGGTGCACTGCCGATGATCTTGGAGCCGGGCGCCTCATCGGCACCCTCGGTGAACGTGGTCTGGAACTCGGCACGCGCCATGTCGGTCGAGAACACGTAGCAGCCCTCGAACCACTCGCCCGGGCGAACCCGCCAGGTCTTGTAGGCGAGCCCCGGCATCCCCGTGAACTTCGCGTACGACGTGTCGGCAACGTACGCCGCGAGGTCGTCCTCGACGCCGTCGGGGGCGTTCTCGAGCGACCAGCGGACGGTGAGACCCAGCATCAGACGATTCCTTCCAACGGATGATCGGAGCCGAGCCAGTCGAGCAGCACCCGGGCGCCGAACCCGGACGGGCCGACGGTCCACTCGAAGCTCTCCTCCGGCACGTCGCCGGTCGAGGCGACGTCGAGGTGGGCCCAGGGCACGTCGCCGGCGAAGTGCTGCAGGAACAGCGCCGCGACGATGGCCGACGGTCCCTTGGGGCCGTTGTCGGCGTCCGCGATCTTCGACGACAGGTTCTCCTCGTAGCCCGCGAACAGCGGGAACCGCCACAGCGGCTCCCCCGCCGTCTCGCCGGCGGCCAGCAGCGCGTCGGCGAGCGCGTCGTGGTTGGCGAAGATCCCGCCGACCTGCTGTCCGAGCGCCACCTTGATGCCGCCGGTCAGCGTGGCCACGTCGACGAGGACGTCGGGGTGGAGCTTGTCGACGGCGTACGCCATCCCGTCTGCCAGCACCAGCCGGCCCTCGGCGTCGGTGTTGGTGATCTCGCTGGTGCGGCCGCCGTAGTGGCGCAGGACGTCGCCCGGGCGGGTCGCCGCGCCGGAGATCGAATTCTCGGCCGCGGCGACCAGGCCGATCACCCGGACCGGACAACCGACCTCAGCGAGCGCCGCCATCGTCGCGATCACGACCGCACCGCCGGTCATGTCGCGCTTCATGTTGGTCATCGCCTGGCCGGGCTTGATGTTCAGGCCGCCGCTGTCGAAGGTGATCCCCTTGCCGACCAGTACGACGGTCGGGGTGCTGCGCCGGGCCTTCTTGGGGGTGTAGTCGAGCCGGACCATCCGGGGTGGGTTGGCCGAGCCGCGGCCGACGCCGATGATGCCGCCGAACCCCTCGGCGGCGAGCTGCTTCTCGTCCCACACCCGCACCTTCAGGTCATGGTCGGCGGCGATCCGCTCGGCCTGCTCGGCGAGCCAGGCCGGGGTCTTCAGGTTGGACGGCACCGTGGCCAACATCCGGGCCAGCCAGCCGGCGCCGCCGAGCGCCACCGCGCGGCGTACCAGCTCTGGGTCGTCACCGGCATCGAGGTCGGCGAGGACGATGCGGTCGACCGGCCGGTGCTCCGGCTCGGAGGAGCGCCAATGGAAGCCGAACGACCCGAGCACCGCGCCCACGACGAAGGCCTCGAGGCCCGCCGTGGGGTCGAGCGCCGGGATGCTGGTCGCCAGCGTCCCCCGATCGCGAGCCGCGCGAGCGACAACTGCCCCGGCGCGGCGGAAGTCCGTGGGGCGCTGGTCGCCCACCCCGACCAGCAGCACCAGCCGCAGCTTCGGGTTGCCGGGAATGCCCGACGGGGTGGCGAGCTGGACGACTTCGCCGGTCTTGCCGACCGCCCGGTCGACCTCGAGCACGCCGAGCAGATCGGTCCCGAGAGCCTCCTCGAGCGCGTCGGCGCCCGGGCCGAGCAGCGGCGTGGCGCCGTCTCCTGCCCCCGGAAGGACCGGAAGCGCGACGACGTCGACGTCCGGGACGGCGTGCGGCAGCAGCCCGCTCACCGAGAACCCAGGCGGCGCTACTTGGACAGGAAGGGTCGGGTCCGTCACCCGACTACGTTTTTGAGGGCGTCACCCAGGGCGCCGGCCTCCTCGGCGTTCAGCTCGACCACGAGCCGGCCACCACCTTCGAGCGGTACGCGCATCACGATGCCGCGTCCCTCCTTGGTGACCTCCAGCGGACCGTCGCCCGTCCGCGGCTTCATCGCCGCCATCCGGCACCTCTTCCTCTTCAAGACCGAGAGCAGCCTGGGACCGCCCTACAAAAACGTGCTGAGCCATTATCCCCTATCGACGGGGTGACCTGAACCACAGGGCACTTCAGGGCTGGCAGACTCACGGCCATGCACGCCCGGTCGGCCCTCTTCGACCTGTACGGCGACCATCTGCGCGGCCGGGGCAGCCAGGCACCGGTCGCCGCGATCGTGCGACTGCTGGCGCCCGTCGGAATCGCGGCCCCGGCGGTGCGCACGGCGATCTCGCGGATGGTGATGCAGGGCTGGCTCGAGCCGGTCGGCCTCGACAACGGCCGCGGCTATCGCACCACGGAGCAGGCCAACCGTCGCCTCGACGAGGCCGGCGACCGGATTTACGGCCGCCGCCACCCGGAGTGGGACGGCGCCTGGCACCTCGCCGTGGTGGATCCTCCGCGGGTCCGGAGCGCGCGGACCCGGCTGCGCGCCGACCTCGGCTTCCTGGGCTACGCCGAGCTGGCCGACAACGTGTGGGTCAGCCCGTTCGCGCGCGGCGAGCTGCAGTCGGTGCTCGAGCGTGCCGGCGCAACCGCGCGCACCGCGCGGGCTGTCGACGTGCACCCGGTGCCGACGGAGGCCTGGGACCTCGACGTCCTGCGGTCGGAGTACGACGGGTGGCTGGCCAACGCGGGCGGCCTGGTCGCCGAACAGCTTGAGGGACACGGGGACGACGACGAGGCGGCCTTCGCCGGACGCTTCCACCTCGTGCACGAATGGCGGAAGTTCCTGTTCGCCGATCCGGGCCTGCCCGAGGAGCTGCTGCCGCGCGACTGGCCCGGCCCCGCCGCGGCAAATCTGTTCCAGAGCGAGGCGAACCGCCTGGCGCCGGGTGCGGACCGGTTCGTCGCGCGGTGCCTCGACAACCTGCCTGGGCATCACACCTAGCCGACGCCTGACAGACTGCGGGCATGTCCGATGCACCCGTGCTCCTCGACCTGACCGACGGCGTCGCCACCATCACGCTCAACCGCCCGGACGCCATGAACAGCCTCGATGTCGCGACCAAGGTGTTGCTGCTCGAGATCGTCCGCACCGTCGCCGACGACCCGGCCGCGCGCTGCGTGGTGCTCACCGGGACCGGGCGCGCGTTCTGCACGGGACAGGATCTCAAGGAGCACGTTCAGCTGCTCGAGTCGGGTGGCAGCGATCAGCTGTTCAGCACCGTCGACGACCACTACAACCCGATCGTCACGACCCTGGCCGCGATGGCCAAGCCGGTGATCGCGGCCGTCAACGGAGTCGCGGCCGGCGCCGGCGCCAGCCTGGCGTTCGCGTGCGACCTGCGGATCGTGGCCGACACGGCCGGCTTCAACCTCGCCTTCGCCAACGTCGCGCTCTCGTGTGACACCGGCGCGAGCTACCACCTGCCGCTGCTGGTCGGCCGGGCCAAGGCGATGGAGCTCCTCTACTTCCCCAGCACGATCCGCGCCGACGAGGCACTCGCGATGGGCCTGGCCACCAAGGTGGTCCCCGCGGATGCGCTCCCCCACGAGGTCGCGACGCTGGCCGGCCGTCTGGCGACCGGCCCGACCGTCGCGCTCGGCGCGATGCGGCGCGCGGTGGCGTACGCCGCCGGGCACTCCTTCGAGGAGGCGCTCGCGTTCGAGAGCTCGATGATGCAGCTCACTGGCGCCTCCGCCGATCACCCCGCCGCGGTCGCGGCGTTCGTGGCGAAGGAGAAGCCGGTCTTCGAGGGGCGCTAGGCGTTCCGACCGAGGAACGAGGTCGGGGCGACTGATGGTGGTCGAGCAAGCCGCGCGACTGAGCTTGCGAAGTCGCGACCGGCGTGTCGAGACCCGGTGAGGTGCGAGCCGACCGTCAGCTCGGGTCGAACGTGATCGTGCCGTAGCCGGCGCCCGGGAACAGCGACAGCACCTGCTTGGGCACCGTGCGGCGCAAATGCTTCTTGGCCGGGTGGGCGCCGTACTCCACGGTCAGGGCGACGCCGCGGAAGCGGTGGTTGAACCACATCGTCATGGTGCCGTGACAGACCGAGCCGCAGTCGAGCGACTTCGCCGGCAGGTGCAGGCGCTTGGCGACCTTTCGGGCGAACTTCGGTCGCTTGGAGTCGGTGTCCACGCCGCGAAGGGGCTGGTGGAAGCTGAGGATGTAGTCAGGGCGGACCTTGCGCAGGAACCGCATCATCGCCTTCGTTTCCGGCTCGGAGGCGGGCTTCGGCCCGGACTCGTAGCTGCCGTCGAGGTTCTTCCACTTGTACGGGAAGTTGCGATTCAGGTCGACGCCGTGGGCGTTCTTGCGAACGCCGGCCGCCAGCCCGTCGGGGTTGTACGTCGGGACGATCCACAGGTCGACGCCGACGACGGGTCGACCGTCCTTGAACCCGTACAGGATCTGTCGGGTGTGCGGCTCGTCGCCGTGCATCGTGGACATCAGCACCACCGTGGGCACGCCCGGGCGGGCCGGCTCGCCGAGGTGGTAGGCGACGATGTCGCGACCGTTGACCGACTCGCCGATGACCATGCGCTCGTAGTAGGCGGGCTCCCCCTCGGCAGCGGCAGGCACCGGCGCGAGGAGCACGGCGAACGCCGTCAGCAGGCCCAGAAGTCGGCGCATGTCAGACGATCGAGTTCAGGTACGCGTAGGTGAACACGCAGACACCGACCAGCATGCCGACGTGGGCCAGGATGGAGAGACCGGGGCCTTCGGACCAGGTGTCCTCGATGCCGGTCACGGCGTGCTTGCCGTGCGTGGGCAGCCAGCGGACGAGGATGAGCAGCCCGGCGACCACCACCACCCACCAGAGGGTGAGCGCGACGATCCCGACCATCGTGGAGTTCTCGTCAGTGAGACGCTCGTCGCCCAGGAGGAAAACCAGCCACGCGACCAGCGCCAGCGCTCCCGCCCCGGTGTGCACGTTGAGCGTGGTGCGGCCGACGTCGGCGCGACCCGCGCCCAGCTCGCCGCCCCCGAGGCGGAGCCGGGTCAACACGATGACCACGGCTGCCAGCCCGGTCAGCACGTAGACGATCAGCTCGGTCGACACGCCCGGCAGTCTGCCTTACTGCGACACGTCGTCGCCACGGTCCTCCGAGGCGCCCGGCGCGTCGCTCTCCTGCTCCCGCTCGCTCGCCAGCCGGTCCAGCAGGGCGTCGACCTCCGACATCCGGTAGCCGCGGAACGCGATCGAGAACCGCACGCGGCGCAGGTCGTCGGCGCCGATCGGGGCGTCCGAGGGAACCAGCGCGTCCGGCCGGTCGTCGTACACCCTGGCCATGGGGGCGCCCCGCCCGGCCGCGAACATCGCGACCCCACCCATCGCCAGCACGACGAGTACGGCGAACAGCCACATCATCGGAGGTCCCGTGCCTTCAGCATCAGCTCGACGGCCTCGTCGATGTCGTCGGTGAGCGTCAGCCGGTCCAGGTCGGCCTCGGCGATCTTCCCGTCGGCCAGCACCGTGCCGCGCAACCACTCGATCAGACCCGACCAGTACTCCGTCCCGACGAGCACCACCGGGAAGGAGGTGATCTTCTGGGTCTGGGCGAGCGTCAGCGCCTCGAACGTCTCGTCGAGGGTGCCCAGGCCCCCGGGCAGCACGATGAATCCCTGGGAGTACTTCACGAACATCGTCTTGCGCACGAAGAAGTAACGGAAGTTGATGCCCACGTCGACCCACTCGTTGAGGCCGAGCTCGAAGGGCAGCTCGATCCCGAGGCCGACGCTGACCCCGCCGGCCTCGCTGGCGCCCTTGTTGGCGGCCTCCATGTTGCCGGGGCCGCCACCGGTGATCACCGCGAAGCCCGCCTCCGCGAGCTTGCGGCCCGCCTCCTCGGCCTGCGCGTACGACGGGTGGTCGGCCGGCGTGCGCGCGGAGCCGAAGACCGCGATCGCGGGCCCGAGCTCGGCGAGCGCGCCGAAGCCCTCGACGAACTCGGCCTGGATCCGGAGCACCCGCCACGGGTCGGCATGCACCCAGTCGGAGGGGCCACGGGAGTCGAGCAGCCGCTGGTCGGTGGTGGCACCGTCGACCTGGTCGCGGCGCATCAGCACCGGGCCCTTGTTCTTGGACTTCATCCGTCGGCCCCCAGCCAGGTACGGAGCTGCGTCTCGCAGCGGGTGATCTGCTCGATCGGCACGTGCTCCTCCTGCTTGTGCGCCAGCATCGGGTCGCCGGGACCGAAGTTGACCGCGGGGACGCCGAGGCCGCTGAACCGGGACACGTCCGTCCAGCCGAACTTGGGGTTGACCTCTCCACCGACGGCCTCCACGAACGCCTTGGCCGCCGGGCGGTCGAGCCCCGGCAGCGCGCCGGGGGCAATGTCGGTCAGGGTGACGTCGTACCCGGCGAAGTACTCCCTCACGAACGCCTCCGCCTCGGCCTCGGATCGGTCCGGAGCGAACCGGTAGTTGACCTCGACCACGCACGCGTCGGGCAGCACGTTGCCGGCGACGCCGCCCGTGATGAACACTGCGTTGAGGCCCTCGTGGTACTCCAGCCCGTCAATCACGGGGCGGCGGGCCTCGTAGGCATTGAGCCGGGCCAGGATCTCGCCCGCCCGGTGGATCGCGTTGAGCCCCTTCCACGACCGCGCGCTGTGGGCACGCTCGCCGGTCGACCGCACCTCAGCACGAAGCGTGCCTTGACAGCCGGCCTCAACGACCGCGTTCGAGGGCTCCATCAGGATCGCGAAGTCGGCGGTCATCAGCTCGGGATCGGACTGGCTCAGCAGGAAGAGACCGTTGTACTCCGTCTCGATCTCCTCGCCGTCGTAGAGGATGAAGGTGAGGTCGCGGTTGGGCTCGGGTACGCCGGCCGCGAGCCGCAGAATGACAGCGTCGCCGCCCTTCATGTCACAGGTGCCCAGGCCACGGAGCAGCGGTCCGTCGAGCCGGGCCGGCAGGTTGTCGTTGACCGGGACCGTGTCGATGTGGCCGGCGATCACCACCCGCTCGCCGCGACCGAGGTCGGTGCGGGCAACGAGGGTGTTGCCGTGCCGGCTCAGCCGGAGGTGGTCGTGCCCGCTCAACGCGGCCTCGATCTCGTCGGCGATCCGCCGCTCGTCCCGGCTGACCGACTCGATGTCGACCAGCTGGCGCGTGAGCGTCACGACATCGGCGCTGAGATCGAGCGGCATGCCCTTAGTCAATCAGCAGGAGGGAAGACGCAGAACTCGTTGCCCTCGGGATCGGCCATCGTCACCCAGCGCGGCATCTCCCACAGCACCCGGGCACCGGCTTGCTCGAACTCGGCGACGTCCCCGCGGACGTCCCAGTGGATCCGGTTCTTCACCGTCTTGGGCTCGGGCACCGGCACGAAGACGAGGTTCTCGAACGGCATCCCCGGGACCTGGTCGATCCACCACCAGGGGTTGGTGCCGTCGCTGTCGGCCTCGACGCCGAACCGGTCCGCCCACCAGCGGGCCATGGTCTCCGGGTCGTGAGCGTCGACGATCACCTCGAAGAGACGCAGGGCCGGCGGCTCGTCACGCAGGAAGGCACAGAACTCACCGCCCTCCGGGTCCTGGAGCACCGTCCACTGGAAGCCGGACTCCTCTGCGGGCAGCACCACGGTGGCGCCGATGTCGGTCACCTCGTCGAGGGACCGGACGTGCAGGTCGAGGTGCACGCGGTGCTTGACAGTCTTGCCCTCCGGCACCGGGCAGAGGACGGCGATCAGCCCCTCCGGACCCTGGATCCAGTCGAAGCCATCGGCCTTGTCGGAGGGCTTGAGGGCGCCTCCCATGGCCTTCGCCCAGAACTCGCCGAGGCCGGGACCGTTGACGTCGATGCACAGGCAGTACCAACTCGCGGTCACGCACCCATCCAAGCACCCAGAGAACTGGAACTTGTTCTAGATCTCGATACACTCGCTGCGCTCGCTACTCGATCACCGAAAGAGCCGGTATGCGCAACGGAGTCGTACTCTTCACGTCCGACCGCGGGATCACGCCTGCTGAGCTGGCCCGGGCCGCGGAGGAGCGTGGGTTCGACACGATCTACGTGCCCGAGCACACCCACATCCCGGTCCGCCGCGACGCCGCGCACCCGACCGGCGGCAACGAGCTCCCGGACGACCGCTACCTGCGCACGCTCGACCCGTGGGTGTCGCTCGCGACCTGCGCCGCGGTCACCTCGCGGATCCGGCTCTCCACGGCCGTCGCGCTGCCGGTCGAGTCGGACCCGATCACGCTCGCCAAGACGATCGCCACCCTCGACCACCTGTCGGGCGGACGGGTGACGATCGGCGCCGGCTTCGGCTGGAACACCGACGAGCTCGAGGACCACCACGTGCCCGCTGCGAAGCGCCGCACCGTGCTCCGGGAGTACGTCGAGGCGATGCGAGCGCTGTGGACCGAGGACGAAGCGGCGTACGACGGGCGAGTTCGTCTCGTTCGGGCCGTCCTGGGCCTACCCGAAGCCGACGCAGCCCCACGTCCCGCTGATCATCGGCGCCGGCGGTGGTCCCAAGACCTTCGAGTGGATCGCCCGCACCGCCGACGGCTGGATGACGACGCCGATGGAGCAGGACATCTCCGGCAAGGCGGACGCGCTGCGCAAGGCCTGGGCCGACGCCGGCCGCGAGGGCACGCCCGACCTCCACGTCCTGATCGCCGCCAAGCCCTCCCCCGAGGACCTCGCGGGCTGGGCCGCGGCCGGCACCACCGAGCTGATCTGGGGCGTCCCGGACAAGTCCACCGACGAGGTGCTCGCCTACCTCGACCGGCTCGCTGGGCGGCTCGGCCTGAACTGAAGGTTTCCCCGGTCGACCGGGGAAACCTGAACTTGTCGGGCAACGTTTCGCCTGACAAGTGGGGGAATACCCGGTCGGCCGGGGAAATCTCCCCACCGGCACGCCCAGAACACTCAGCCAGCCCTGCGCTCTCCGCCCTCAAGGTCGCCTCGATCAACTGAGTGCTCGTGGGCTGAATCGATGGGTGTCCTTCTCGTCGGCGGCACGCTGTGGGGAACCGAGCGTCCCGCCGACATCGTCCTCGCGGACAGGGTCATCGCGGCCATCCGCGCGCCGACCGGGTGAGCGTGCAGCAGGTCGCGTTCCCGCAGCACGGCATCCTGACCAACCCGGGCACCGACGAGCTGCTCGACCGGGCTCTCGCCGGAGGAGTCGGGGTGATCGGCGGCATCGACCCGGCGGGCATGGACCACGACCCGGTGCGGCACCTGGACGTGGTGTTCGGGCTGGCCGACCGGCACGGTGCCGGCGTCGACATCCATCTCCACGACGGCGGCAGCCTGGGAGCCTGGGAGCTCGGGCTGATCGCCGAGCGGACCAAGAGCCTCGGCCTCGCCGGCCGGGTCGCGGTGAGCCACGCCCGCGCGTTCGGCGGCATGTCCGAACGTGAGAGCGGCGCGCTGGCGGAGATGCTGGCCGACGCGGGCGTCGCCATCGTGACCGGCGCCGTCTACGACTTCCCGGGCCCGCCGGTGAAGCAGCTGCTCGCGGCTGGCGTGACGGTGGCCTGCGGGCTCGACGGGATCCGCGACCTGTGGGGGTCCCTATGGCAGCCGCGACATGCTCGAACGCGCCCGTCAAGTGGTCTACCGCAGCCTTCCGCCGCGACGACGACATCGAGCTGGCGCTGCACGCGGCGACGTACGGCGGCCGGGCGCTGATCGGACTGCCCGCCGAGCCGCCTGGGCGTCGGGTCGGCGGCCGACCTGGTCGTGGTCGACGTACCATCCGCCGCCGAGGCCGTCGTCACCCTGCCCGAGCGACACCTGGTCATCAAGGCCGGAAAAGTCAGTGGGCCGCGACTGAGGCCAGCAGGCACACTGGGCCGCGTGGAGAACTCGGCCCTGTCCACCGCCCGGTCCGCGAGCGCGCTGCTCGCCTCGCTCAGCGATGCGGAGCTCGCGCTCGCCCGCGGCTCGCTCGACGATCCGCAGCTCACCGAGTGGAGCTACCTGCCCGGCGACCGGCCCGGGTCTGCCCGTGGAGGGCCTGGGCTCGGCCCAGCACGCCCTGGTCCTGGAGCTGCTCCGGTCCGCGCACTCGCCGCTGGGCGCCGAGCTCGCGGTCGGCGCGATCGAGGTCGAGCGCGTACGCCGCGAGCTCGCCACCGGCGCCCGGCCCGACGGCGACCGCTACTGGGTGCGGGTGCTCGGCGACCCCGACGGCGACCAGCCGTGGGGCTGGCGGATCAACGGCCACCACCTCGCCGTCCACGTCGTCGTCGCCGGCGACACGTTCGACGGTCACACCGCACTTCCTGGGCTCCGAGCCGGCGCGGGTGCCCTCGGGCGACCGGCTGCTCGGGCTCGAGGAGGACCTCGCCCGCGAGCTGGCCACCGGCCTCGACCCCGACCAGCGCGCCCTCGGCCATGCCGCCGAGCACGCCCCGGACGACATCCTGACCCGCCACGACCCGGTCGCCGACCTCGACCTGCTGCCCTCCGGCATCGGCCGCGACCAGCTCCGCCCCGACCAGCGCGACCTCCTCGACCGGCTGGTCCGCCGCTACCTCGAGCGCGCGCCCCGCGAGTACGCCGACCACTGCTGGGCCGAGGCGCTGGAGGCAGGCGACGACCGGATCCGGTTCGCCTGGTCCGGCCCGACGGAGCCGGGTCAGGGCCACTACTACTGCGTCACCACGCCGGACTTCCTGATCGAGTACGACAACACCCAGGACGACGCCAACCACGCCCACTCGGTGTGGCGGCACCTGCGCGACGACTGGGGCGGCGACCTGCTCCGCGCCCACTACGCGCGGTCGCACGCGGGCTGACGCAGCGTCGACCCCAGGCGCATCATTCGCACCACCTGACGGGCAATGCCTCCACTTGTCCGCCATCGTGATGCCTGACAAGTTCGGATTTCCCCGGTCGACCGGGGAAATCTCCGGCCACCTAGCTCAGGCTCGCGACACCGCGATCACGGCCTCCTGGCCCTCGCCGACGGTGACGGTCTCGACCCGCTCGGCGGTGCCGACCGCGTCGACCACGTCGTACGACGTCGCCAATGTCTCGCCCAGGATCAACGCCTGGTGCTCCCGTGCGGCGTCCTGGACGGCCGCAGAGCCGGAGATGGCCAGCGCGATCCGGTCGGAGACGTCCAGGTCGGCATTGCGTCGCGCCTGCTGGACGGCCCGCACCAGGTCCCGCGCCAAGCCTTCGGCGGCCAGCTCGGCCGTCACGGCGGTGTCGAGCACCACGAAGCCGCCACCGGGCAGCATGCCGGTCACCGAGTCGGTGTCCTCGCTGCCGGCCACGGTCTCGAGGGTGTACTCCCCCTCCTCGAGCGTCAGCCCACCCGCCGTCACCGCCCCCTCGGTCGTCGACTGACCAGTCACCGGACTTGGCACCCCGGATTGCTGCCTGCACGTCCTTGCCCAACCGCGGCCCGGCGGCGCGGGCATTGACAGTGAGCGACTGCGAGACGCCGTAGGCCGCCGCCTCGTCGGAGTCCGCTGCCAGCAGGCGCACCTGCTTGACGTTGACCTCGTCGGCGACGATCCCCTCGAACCCGGCGAGCGCACCCGGATCGGAGACCACGACGGTGAGCGTCGACAGCGGCAGCCGGTTGCGCAGCGAGCCGGCCTTGCGCAGCGCGGAGGTGGCGGAGCAGACCTCACGCACCTGGTCCATCGCGGTCACCAGCGCCTCGTCGGACGGCAGCGAGTCGGTGGCCGGCCAGTCCGTCAGGTGCACCGAGCGGCCACCGGTCAGCCCACGCCAGACCTCCTCGGTGGTCAGCGGCAACAGCGGGGCGGTGAGCCGGCAGACCACCTCCAGCACCGTGTAGAGGGTGTCGAAGGCGGCTTGGTCGACGGTCCCGCCGGTCGCCCAGAACCGCTCCCGTGAGCGGCGGATGTACCAGTTCGTCAGCACGTCGAGGAACGCCCGCGTCGAGTCGCACGCGTTCGCGACCTCGTAGTTGTCGAGCTGGTCGGTCATCGCCTCGACGTACTGCCGGCACTTGGCCAGCAGGTAGCGGTCGAGCGGGTCCTCGCCGAGGTCGTCGATACCCGACGCAGCGTCGTCGGCCGCGTTGGCGTAGAGCGCGAAGAAGTACCAGCTGTTCCACAGCGGGATCAGCACCTGCCGGACCGAGTCGCGGATGCCCTGCTCGGTGACGACCAGGTTGCCGCCGCGCAGGATCGGCGAGGACATCAGGAACCACCGCATCGCGTCGGCGCCGTCGCGGTCGAACACCTCGTAGACGTTGGGGTAGTTGCGCAGCGACTTCGACATCTTGTTGCCGTCGGAGCCGAGCACGATGCCGTGCGAGAGGCAGGTCGAGAAGGCCGGCCGATCGAAGATCGCGCTGGCCAGGATGTGCAGCGTGTAGAACCAGCCGCGGGTCTGCCCGATGTACTCCACGATGAAGTCGGCCGGGAAGTGGTGCTCGAACCAGTCGGCGTTCTCGAACGGGTGGTGTACCTGCGCGAAGCTCATCGATCCGGAGTCGAACCAGACGTCCAACACGTCCGGGACCCGGCGCATCATCGACTTCCCCGTGGGGTCGTCGGGGTTGGGTCGGACCAGGTCGTCGACGTACGGGCGGTGCAGGTCGGGGTTGCCGTCCTTGTCGCGCGGCAGGTCCCCGAAGTCGCGCTCGATCTCCTCGAAGCTGCCGTAGACGTCAATCCGTCCGTACGCCGGGTCGTCGCTGCGCCACACCGGCACCGGCGATCCCCAGAACCGGTTGCGGGTGATCGACCAGTCGCGAGCGTTCTCCAGCCACTTGCCGAACTGGCCGTCCTTGATGTGGTCGGGCACCCAGCGGATCTGCTGGTTGAGCTCGAGCATCCGCTCCTTGATCGCGGTCACCTCGACGAACCACGACGAGACGCCCTTGTAGATCAGCGGCTCCCGGCAGCGCCAGCAGTGCGGGTAGGAGTGGTCGTAGGTCTCGCGGCGCAGCAGCAGCGTGCCCTCGGTGACAGCGCCGCCGTGCGTCTTGAGGTCATCGATGATCGGCAGGTTGGCGTCGAAGACGAGCAGGCCGGCGTAGTCGTCCACCGGCGCGGTGAACTTGCCGTCCTTGCCGACCGGCATCACCGACTCGATGCCCTCGCGGTCGGTGACCTCCTTGTCGATCTCGCCGAAGGCGCCGGCGCTGTGCACGAGCCCGGTTCCGTCGGTCGTGGTCACAGCCTCGTCGGCGGCGACCACCCGGAACGCCCGCTCACGCCCCTCGAAGTAGGAGAAGGGGGGCGTGTAGGTCAGGCCCAGCAGGTCGGCACCCTTGCCTCGCCACGCCACCTCCGGGTCGTCGCCGAGCTCGCGCGAGTACGCCGGCAGCCGGGCCTCGGCGAGGATCAGGCGGTCCTCGCCGACCATCACGTAGTCGATGTCGGTGCCGACCATCACGGCGAGGTTGCTGGGCAGGGTCCAGGGAGTCGTGGTCCAGGTCAGCAGCTTGGCGCCGAGGAAGGGCCCGTCGGTCGTCACGGAGAAGCCCACCGTGACCGAGGGGTCTTGGCGGTTCTGGTAGACGTCGTCGTCCATCCGCAGCTCGTGGTTGGACAGCGGCGTCTCGTCGTTCCAGCAGTAGGGCAGGACCCGGAAGCCCTCGTAGACCAGGCCCTTGTCGTAGAGCTGCTTGAAGGCCCAGATCACCGACTCCATGTAGTCGGGGTTCATGGTGCGGTAGTCGTGGTCGAAGTCGACCCAACGCGCCTGGCGGGTGACGTAGTCGCGCCACTCGGAGGTGTACTGCATCACCGAGGATCGGCAGGCCTCGTTGAACGCCTCGATGCCGAGCTCGTGGATCTCGTCGGTCGTCTTGATGCCCAGCTGGGCCATCGCCTCGAGCTCCGCGGGCAGGCCGTGGGTGTCCCAGCCGAAGCGCCGCTCCACCCGGCGCCCGCGCATGGTCTGGTAGCGCGGGATCAGGTCCTTGACGTAGCCGGTGAGCAGGTGGCCGTAGTGCGGCAGCCCGTTGGCGAACGGCGGGCCGTCGTAGAAGACGAACTCGTTGGCGCCGTCGTCACCCGCCTCCCGCTGCTCGACCGAGGCCAGGAAGGTGTCGTCGTCCTTCCAGTACGCCAGCACCCGCTCCTCGATCTCCGGGAAGTTCGGGGTCGAGCTCACGGTGCGGTGGGCGCCGGTCGAGACCTTGGGGTAGGTCATGAGGTGTCTCTCCTGCGGTACGTCGTCGGGGCTCTGCTCGTGTCGGGCCACGAGGACGACGGCTGCCGCGGTACCACCTCGCTTGCCGCTCCCGGAGGAACGACCGCTTCATCAGGGCTGTGACGGGCCTACCCGTCCGGTTCTACTGACGACCGGGGTCGCTTTCTTCCGGAGGCTTGCCGCTGATGACGGCTCGAACGCCTGTGGCCCCAAGAATACGGGTGCCGAACCTCCCAGCACCAATCACAATCAGCGCATGACCGATCGCAAGTTCCCGGACATGTGGGCCGACCCCCAGGACGACCCACGTCACACGGACGAGATGCCGTGCGGAGAGATGGCTGTCCTGACGGAGTACCTCGACCGCTACCGCACCACCCTGGAGATGAAGTGCGAGGGGCTGGACGCGGAGCAGATGGCCCGGCGCTCGGTGCCGCCCTCGACCCTGTCCTTGCTCGGTCTGGTCCGACACCTGGCTCGCGTGGAGCACTCCTGGACCCGCCGGATACTCGAGGGCCGGCTGGACCTGCCCCGGCTGTACCGCACCGAGCAGGACAAGGACCTCGACTTCAACGGCGCGGTCGCCGATGACGCCGTCGTGGCCGACGCCTGGGCGTCCTGGCGACGCGAGGTCGACCATGCCCAGCGCTACCTCAACGGCGTCGACTCCCTCGGCGAAAGGGTGCTGGTCGACGGCGACGCAGTGGAGATCCGCGACATCGTCGTCCACCTGATCGAGGAGTACGCCCGGCACTGCGGCCACGCCGACCTGCTCCGTGAGGTCATCGACGGCCGCACCGGCCAGTAGCCCTCGTTGGTCGAGTAGCCCGGCCGAGCCTGCAAGTCGGGCCTATCGAGACCATCCGAGTGGTCTCGATACGCGCTCGCCGTTCCTCGCTCGCGCTACTCGACCAGCGAATCGCTCAAGGCGGCGGTCGATGCGGTCGACGAGCTCCCACCAGCCGTGGTCGGTCACGGCCACCGCGAGCCGGTCGTGGCTCGGATCGATCGGGAGCCCGCGTGGGATCGTCCAGGACCGCAGCACGAACACCGGGCGATCGGACACCTCGCCACTTTTGGCGCCGGTCTCCGTAGAGTGGTCGGCTGTGACTGACGCTCCTTCCGCCGCCTGGGGCCACGGCCTCGCCACGCTCGACGCCGACGGCAACCTGCTCGACGTGTGGTTCCCGGCTCCCGCGCTCGGCGATCCCGACGGCTCGGACGCCCCGGTGGAGCTCACCGCGCTCGAGGGCAAGGACGAGGCACGCGCGGTCACGCGGGAGGTACGCCGCGTGGTCGTCGCCGACCTGCAGTCCCCCATCGACGGGGCCGAGGACGCCTGGCTGCGGCTGCACCTGCTCTCCAGTCGCCTGGTGGCGCCGCGGACCATCAACATGGACGGCGTCTTCGGTGCGCTCACCAACGTCGTGTGGACCTCGGCCGGCCCCTGCGCCGTGGCCGGCTTCGAGGCCACCCGGGCCCGGCTGAAGGCGGCCGGTGAGCACGTCTCGGTCCACGGCATCGACAAGTTCCCGCGGATGGTCGACTACGTCGTGCCCGCCGGCGTACGCATCGCCGACGCCGACCGGGTTCGGCTCGGCGCACACCTCGCCGAGGGCACCACCGTGATGCACGAGGGGTTCGTCAACTACAACGCGGGGACGCTCGGCACCTCGATGGTCGAGGGCCGGATCTCCGCTGGTGTCGTCGTGGGCGACGGGTCCGACGTCGGCGGCGGCGCTTCGATCATGGGCACCCTGTCCGGCGGCGGCACTACGGTGATCTCGGTCGGCGAGCGCTGCCTGCTCGGCGCCAACTCGGGCATCGGCATCTCGCTCGGCGACGACTGCGTCGTGGAGGCCGGCTGCTACGTCACCGCCGGGACGAAGGTCACCATCACCGACATCGAGGGCAAGCCCAAGGTGGTCAAGGCCGCCGAGCTCTCTGGAGCCGGCAACGTGCTGTTCCGCCGCAACTCCGTCTCGGGGGCGATCGAGGCGGTGCCATGGAATGGTGACGGCATCAGGCTCAACGCAGACCTGCACGCCAACTAGACGATGACGTCCCTTCTCCAGCGGCTCGCCCTCGCGAGCGCGGCACTCCTGCTCCTGGCCTCCTGCAGCGACTCCGACAGTCCCGACGGCTCGGAGAAGCCGGACACCACCGAGAATGCCGGCACCACAGGAGCGACCGTCGCCCGCGAGCGGTTCTGCTCGGACATCGACCCGGAGGAGATCGGCAGCGTCCTGGGCATCGACGGTCTGGAGGTCGTCGTCGACACCGAGCCGGGTCAGGCCTCGCCCTACTGGACCTGCACGATCGGCCAGGCGTCCGGCACCTCGATCGGCGTCACGATGAACCTCCTCGACGCCCAGGCAGACCCTGCGACCGTGGCGGCCACCCTGGACGACTACGCCAGCGGCCTGGGTCCCGAGAACTGCACCGACCTCCGCGACGAGAGCCTGGGCGCCGGCACCCGCGGCGTCGACTGCAGCGGTACCTCGAGCGGGACCAGCTTCACCATGGTGGCCCGCGCGGCCGTGGTCGGCGGCACCCAGATCGAGTGCCTCCTGGCGTCGTACCGGGCCGACGACCTCGCCGACCTCCAGGTCGCGGCCCCGGAGATCTGCGGGCTGTTCCGCGAACGAGTCGTGAGCTAGCCCCTTTGCCGCACCCCGCACACTTGCCCTCATGAAGAGTCGGGCGTGGGTGGCGCTGGTGGGCGTCGCCGCGCTCGGGATCGTCGCCGCGGTGGGGTACGCCGTGCTGCGCGGCACCGACTCACTGTTCCCCGCCTCGGAGGAGTGCGAGGTCCAGGTCGACGGGCACCGGGTCGAGCTCACCGTAGAGCAGGCGGAGAACGCAGCGCTGATCACCGCGATCTCGATCCGTCGCGGAATGCCCGCCCGGGCGGCGTCGATCGCGCTCGCGACGGCGTACCAGGAGTCCGACCTCACCAACCTCGAGACCGGCGACCGTGACTCGCTCGGGCTGTTCCAGCAGCGGCCCTCCCAGGGCTGGGGCACCCCGGAGCAGATCCTGGACCCGGCTTACGCGACCAACGCCTTCTACGACGCCCTCGCCAACGTCGACGGCTACGAGTCGCTGGAGATCACGGTGGCAGCCCAGGAGGTGCAGCGGTCCGCGTTTCCCGGTGCGTACGCCGACCACGAGGTCGACGCCCGTACCCTCGCCTCGGCCCTGACCGGGAACTCCCCGCACGCGTTCAGCTGCGACATCGACGACGATGCCGACGACGCCGACGACGCGCTCACCGACAGCGGCCTGACCAAACGCGCGGACGCCGTACGGCGCGAGGCGCTGGGGGTGTTCGGCGACGTGAAGCTCGGCGGCTTCGCGCCGGGCGGGGTCCGCGACGGGCACATGCCGGGCTCGACGCACTACGAGGGCCGGGCTGTGGACATCTTCGTGCGCCCGATCAGCTCCGCCAACAACAAGCGCGGCTGGGCGATCGCCCACTACCTGGTCGCGCAGGCCGACCGGCTCGACATCCAGACCGTGATCTTCGACGACCGGCTCTGGAAGGCCGGCGATGGCGCCGAGTGGCGCGACTACGACCCGCCGTCACGCTCCGGCGATCGAGCCATCCTCGAGCACCGGGACCACGTCCACGTCGACGTCTTCTCCTGATCGCCTCGGCTTCCAGCCCGGCGGGCCGAGCACGTAGCCGATCCGCTCCCGCCAGCTCCGCGCGGCCCGCACGTCGCGGGTGATCTCGGCGTACTGGCCGTACTCCAGGGTCAGCAGGTTGAAGGTGTTCACCGGCTTGGTGAGCCCGTACTTCGGTCGCTGCTGCTCCTCGACGAAGGTGCCGAACATCCGGTCCCAGATGATCAGGATGCCGGCGTAGTTCCGGTCGAGGTACTCCGGGTCACTGCCGTGGTGCACGCGGTGGTGCGACGGGGTGTTGAAGACCAACTCGATCGGGCGCCACAGCTTGTGCACCAGCTCGGTGTGCACCACGAACTGGTAGATCAGGTTGACCGACCAGGCGACGTACAGCGTCCAGGGCTCGAAGCCCAGCAGCGGCAGTGGCATCCAGAAGATCAGCTCGAACCAGGGGTTCCACTTCTGCCGCAGCGCGGTGCCGAAGTTCATGTACTCGCTGGAGTGATGTGCCTGGTGGCCCGCCCAACCGATCCGCACGCGGTGGCTGAACCGGTGGTGCCAGTAGTAGCAGAGGTCGAGCCCGAGCAGCAGCGCCACCCAGTACCACCAGGTGTCGGTCGGCAGCTCCCACGGCGCGAGGTGGACGAACGCGGCCGTGAACACGAAGAACGACCCGACCTTGAACGCCGTCATGAACAGAACCGAGACCGCGCCCATGCTGATGCTCGTGCGCGCATCGCGACGGTGGTAGCCCGTGGGCGGCAGGTTCTGGTCGTGGTCGAGCCACCGGAGTGCCGCCATCTCGAGGACGACGAAGAGCAGGAAGAACGGCGCCGCGTAGGTCAGCGGGTTCTTCATCGGGTCCAGCAGGTCGTCCATGGGGCCGGTTCTACCTTCAGACGAGAGGCTCGAACGCGCACAGCATCATCGGCGTCCCGACGCCGAGTCCCCGCTTGACGTCCTGCTGGACGTCGACGGCGTCGACGCGCACCTCTGAGAACCCTCGGATGTCGAGGACGAGGGTGTCGAAGGCGCCGACGGCGTAGGTCTCGTCGGACAGCACCTCGTCGTCGCCGGTCACCTTGCCCCGCACCATCGTGCCCGCGGTGTTGTCGTCGAGCGCGCCTAGGAACGCCGTGAACGCAGCGCAGCGCCTCTTCGTGTCGACCACGATGAACCCGGGGCCGTCGTCTTCCTCGGCCGTGTCGTCGGCGTCCAGGAGGATGGACCGCGGATAATTGTTCCCGGCCATGAGCGCCGATGCGTCGAAGTCGTTGACGTTGTCGGAGTCGGTGATGTTCAGGTCGTTCACGTTGTGCCAGATGTACGTCGAGACCGTCACCTTGGCGCTCCGCATGGTGATCTCGCCGCGCCGGCTCAGCCGAACGGCCCGGTAGGACACGATGCCGGCCGCGGTCGGCTCGACCCTGAAGGCGTACTCGCCCCGGCCGTTGGTCTTCTTCGCGGCCAGCACGCCCCACCCGGACGAGAACTTGCGCTGCAGCGCCACCCTCACCCCGCGCGCCCGTGGCTTCACCACGCCGGAGATCCGGGTGCGCTGACCGAGGATCAGCAACGGCTTCGAGACGCTCACGGAGATGGAGGCACGTTGCCCGGACCCGACAGCCCCGGCCGTCGATGATCCGGCAACTGCCGGGACGCCCAGAAGCGCGATCGCGACGGATGCGGCGAGCAGGCGGGACTTGGTTCTCATGTCTAGCTCCTCAGGTCGCGCAGAGCACGCGCGGGGTGCCGATGCCGAAGTAGGCCTCGAGCTCGTCGTCGGCGACGGACGCATTCACCCGCAGCAGCGTGACGTCACGCACGTCCAGGGTGAGGTGGTCGGAGTCGCCGAGGCCGTAGCTGTCCTCCCTGATCAGGCCGCCGTCGTACCTGATCTCGGTGCTGATCTGGGATCCCGCTGCATTGTCGTCGATGGCTCCCAGCGTCGCGTCGAAGCCGACACAGCGATGGCCTCCGAGGTCGATCTCGACGTATCCGCCCGCGCCGGCAGCCTGGGTCGCGTCGATGACGATCGAGTCCGGATAGGTCACCCCGTCGATGGCCGCCGGCTCGCCGAAGCTCGTCACGCCGTCCCAATCGAGCCAGCTGGTGAGGGTCGTGGTGAGGTCGATCCAGCGGTACGCCGTGACCCTCACCGTCCGGCTGCTCAGCGTGCCGGTGGTCCGCCAGGGCAGTCGGATCACCCGATAGCGGGTCAACCCGCCGGTCTTCGGTGCCACCTTGAAGCGGTAGCCGCCGGTGGCGGTGACCTGCTGCCGAGACAGGTTCTTCCAGCCACCGGAGACCTTCTGCTGGAGCATCACCCGGGTGCTCGCCTTGGCCGGTCTGATTCGGCCCTTGACGACGGTCCGCTGGCCGACGAAGACCGCGGGCTCGGTCACGCTGATCGAGATCGAGGCGCCGCGAGCTGGCGCGATCTCAGCCGCGGCCGACGACGCGGGCAGCGCCCCGGCACCGGCCAGGGTGAGAGCGAGTGCCGTCAGGAGCAGGCGTCGGGTCCCCATGTCGTCAGGACGCGCACAGCATGCGCGGGGTCCCGATCCCCAGGTCGCCATACGGCCCTGGGTTCACGACGAGGCCCTCCACGCGCAGCCGGTCGGCGCCTATCACGTTCAGGGTGACGCGCTCTGAGTCGTCGGGACCGTAGCTGCCCCCGGCGACCTCGGCACCGTCCACTAGCACCGTGGCGCCAACCACGGAGCCGGCGTCGCTGTCGTCCTGCCCCCCGAGGGTCGCGTCGAATGCGGCGCAGTCGAGGCCCTCGAGGTCGACCGCGAAGAATCCGCCGTCCGGGTCGCCCTGGGAGTCGGCGTCGATGCCGATCGAGTGGGGGTACGTCGTACCGTCGATGTGCAGTGGCCCGTCACGGACGGTGAGGCCTGTGAAGTCGCCCGCCTTGAGCATCGAGTTCACGTTGTTCCAGGCGTAGGCACTCACGGTGACGACGCGGCTCTTCACGCTGGTGGTGAGCCACGGCAGCCGGATCACGCGGAACTTGTAGACCCCGCCGAGATCGACGGATCCGGTGAGCTGGTAGCGACCGCCCGTCGTGGTCCTCGCCCGTGCGACGTTCTTCCAGCCGCTCCCCACCTTCCGCTGCAGGCCCACCTTGAGGCCGGCGCGTAGAGGCTTCACCCGGCCCTTGAAGACAATCGGGTCGCCCACCAGAGCCGCCGTCGGCGCGGTCACGCTGACCGACCCCTTGCTGGGATCAGGGGCGAGAGCAGTTGACGGCCCCGCCAGCGCGGGGGCCAGGAGTAGTGCGAGTGCGACAGTCGCCGCGAGCAGACGGGAGCGATTCCCCATGCCGACCACCTCTTCCGCGCCGATCGTAGCCGCTCAGGACGACCTCACGAGGGGGAACTCAGGAAGGGCTCCGCCCGCGCCGTCGGCTCGATCAGAGGGATTCCGTGACCAGCTCCAGCAGCTCGGTCACCTGCTCCTCGGCCTCGTCCGGGTCGACACCGGCTGCCACCGGGAACCCGACCGAGACCAGGGCATCGCCGATCGCCACGACCCCTGCCGCGGCCGGCGCGCCGGCCGGAGAGGTGCCGACGACGACGTAGGCCTGGTCCCCGAGGTCGGAGACCTCTTCGGGCTCGCCCTGGACGAGCCCGCTCAGGCTGGTCGCGACGGCCTCTTCGCCACCGGCCGCCTCCAAGGGGATCTGGGTGAATCCGACGTAGGTCCCGCCCGGGTTCGTCGGGTCCGCGAAAGCGCAGGCGTTGTTCTGGATCTTGCCGCGCTTCAGCGTGGCGTCGACGATCTCGCCCACTGCTCCGGCATCCAGGGCCTTGCAGATGGTCGCGTCGCCGAGATCCGGAGGCTTCGGCTTGTCGCCCTTCCCCTTGTCGCCCTTCCCCTTGTCGCCCTGGCCCGGGGCATCCGACGACGACGCCGAGGGCGACGGGCTCTTGTCGGAGGAGTCCGGATCGGAGCCGTCGTCACCGCCGCAGGCGGTCAGGGTCAGGACGCAGGCCGCGGCGAGCGCGGCGAAGGGAGTCAGGCGCATGGGCGGCAATCTACGGAACGCGTACGCCGACCAGCAGCGGACCCCGGGAAGTACCAGCCAATTCTCAGGTAGCCGCCGAGCTCACAGGGCCTCAGCGGCGAGCGTCATCAGGTCGATGGTCTGCTGCCGAGCGTCGTCGGGGCTCAGCTCCACGCTCGCGACGCTCACCTGGACGAGCGCGTCGCCGAGCATGAAGGCGCCCGACGCGCCGGTGCCCCCGTTCCCGCCCTCGCTGACGACCAGGTAGGCCCGGTCACCCACCTCGGGGACCTCCTCGGCCTCACCTTCCAGCATGGTGGCGAACGTCTTCCGGACAGTTTTGGCGCCGCCGGCCGCCTCTACGCTGATCTGGGCGAGGGTCACCGAAAGGCCTGCGGGGTCGTCCGGGTCGCCGTAGGTGCAGCTGTTGTCCCCCACCTGCGTCTGCTCGACCTCGACGCCGACCACCTCGCCGACCGACCCGGCGTCGAGGTCGGCACACACGGCTCCCGACCCGAGGTCGGGCGCTTCGCTCTCCTCGTCCTTGCCGTCCTTGCCGTCCTTGCCGTCCTTGTCGGTGGCCTTGCCGTCGGAGGCGGAGGGCGAGTCGCTGTTGTCCGAGGAATCCGAATCGGAGCCGTCGTCACCGCAGGCGGTCAGGGTCAGGACGCAGGCCGCGGCGACCGCGGCGAGAGGAGAGAGGCGCATGCCGGAAACCTATCCACACCGCGACTGATGGGCGGATCGAATCGGCGTACTGCCAGCGAATTCTCAGACTGGCCGGGCGCGGGCGTGGCTCCGCCCTCCCGCGGGGTGCGGGAGGGCGGAGCTGGTGGAGCTATCTGGTTCTCAGATCAGCGTCGGTCGGCTCAGTAGCCGTAGACGTTGATGTTCCACACCACCTGGGGGGCGGCGTGGTAGTTGGCGTCCCCGGCCTGGTTGATCTGCAGGGTGCAGGTCCCACCGTTGACGTAGGTCACCAGACCACCGGTGGTGGTGGTGCACACCAACGGAGTGGTCGAGGCATAGGTCACCGGCTGCGACCCGCCACCACCCGAGGCGTTCATCTGCACCGTCCAACCCTCGAACCCGCCCGTGGGCATCCCCGAGGTATCGATGGTCTGCCCGTTCTTGACGTTGTTGATGCTCTGGTTCACCGGAGGCGCCGCCGAGTAGTTGGCGTTACCGGCCTGGTTGGCCTGGATCGAGCAGTTACCCACCGCCAGGAACGTCACCAGACCCGAGCTGGTCACCGAGCACACCGCAGGAGTGTTCGAGGTGAACGTCACCGGGTTCCCCGACCCACCACCGGTCGCGGTCGCCTGATAGGTCGACCCGATCGCCGGGTTGGCCGGCGGCACCGAGGTGAACGTGATCGTCTGCGCAGTCTTCTGCACCTGGATGATCTGCGACACCTGGACAGCCGGGTGCCAGTCCTCGTTCCCGGCCTGGTTCGCCGCCACCTCACACACACCGTTGTTGTTGAACGTGGTCACACCGGTGATGTTGTTCACCGTGCACGCATTGTTCGTGGTCAACCCACCCACACTGAACGTCACCGGGTTGGTCGTGAAGTTCGCTGGTCGCGTTCGCGTCATAGACCTGACCGATACTGACCGGCGACGGGTTCGGCGTAGTGAACGTGATCACCGGCGACCCCTTCACCACATTGATCAGCTGATGGGTCGCCGAACCCGCGTTGTAGTCCGCGTTGCCCGCCTGGTCCGCATGCACATCACACACACCCACATGCTTGAACGTGATCAAACCAGCACCCGACACATCACACGCATCGTTGGTGGTCGAGGGGCCCTCAGAGAACACGATCGGGTTACCAGAACCACCACCAGTCGCCGTCGCCTGACGCGTCGTACCCACCGCCGCATCCGTCGAAGACGACGTGAACGTCACCGTCTGACTACCCACCGCCGTCACAATCCGCAGCCGCCAGGCGTTGATGGTGCCGGAGAAGACGCCGCAGTCGTCGACCACGTACAGCTTCCAGGTACCCCGCGCGATGTCACCGTTGAACGTCGCCATCGAGTGCGAGTACGGGCCCGCCGGCGCCGGCGCGGCGTAGGTGTCAGAGAAGTCGCTGCAGAAGGCGTCGTCCGCGTCCGGCGTGTCGTCATCGGCCGGCACGTAGTTCCCGGTGTTGATCTGGGAGTTGGTGGGGAGCACGCTGCCATCGTCGCGGAACGTCAACGTCTGACCGGTGAGGGCGCCGCCGCTACCGTGGTCGTTCATCAGCTCGACCTTGTCCCCCGAGGGCGAGACCAGCAGCATCTGGATGTCGTCGGGGTAGTCGTGGTTGATGTTGTTGATCGTGGCCCGAACGTTGGTGATCACTCCGTTCATCCCCGCAACCTGCAGGTCCGAGGAGTACGGCGTCGCTCCGGCGTTGTCGTTGATCGTGATGTCGTTGGGCTGGACGAACACCGTCGGGCCGTCCGAGGTGGCCGGCGGCGCGGTGGCCACCAACGCGGCGCCGAGCACCGCAATCATGCCGACGGACGCCGCTGCGAGCCGGGACCGGCGCAGGCGCGCCAGCGTTGAGTCGTGAGTGGACACAGATCCTCCAAGGGAGGTCGGGTCTGCCGCTGCAGAGAGGGAGGTTGGACGGTCACATCCCTATCGGTTCCATGGGCTTGCCGCCACGAAACCTGAAGACTTCCTGAACCGGTCCAGACCGGTGGGGCGTGGCTCCGCCCTCCCGCGGGGTGCGGGAGGGCGGAGCTGGTGGAGCTATCTGGTTCTCAGATCAGCGTCGGTCGGCTCAGTAGCCGTAGACGTTGATGTTCCACACCACCTGGGGGGCGGCGTGGTAGTTGGCGTCCCCGGCCTGGTTGATCTGCAGGGTGCAGGTCCCACCGTTGACGTAGGTCACCAGACCACCGGTGGTGGTGGTGCACACCAACGGAGTGGTCGAGGCATAGGTCACCGGCTGCGACCCGCCACCACCCGAGGCGTTCATCTGCACCGTCCAACCCTCGAACCCGCCCGTGGGCATCCCCGAGGTATCGATGGTCTGCCCGTTCTTGACGTTGTTGATGCTCTGGTTCACCGGAGGCGCCGCCGAGTAGTTGGCGTTACCGGCCTGGTTGGCCTGGATCGAGCAGTTACCCACCGCCAGGAACGTCACCAGACCCGAGCTGGTCACCGAGCACACCGCAGGAGTGTTCGAGGTGAACGTCACCGGGTTCCCCGACCCACCACCGGTCGCGGTCGCCTGATAGGTCGACCCGATCGCCGGGTTGGCCGGCGGCACCGAGGTGAACGTGATCGTCTGCGCAGTCTTCTGCACCTGGATGATCTGCGACACCTGGACAGCCGGGTGCCAGTCCTCGTTCCCGGCCTGGTTCGCCGCCACCTCACACACACCGTTGTTGTTGAACGTGGTCACACCGGTGATGTTGTTCACCGTGCACGCATTGTTCGTGGTCAACCCACCCACACTGAACGTCACCGGGTTGGTCGTGAAGTTCGACGTCGCGTTCGCGTCATAGACCTGACCGATACTGACCGGCGACGGGTTCGGCGTAGTGAACGTGATCACCGGCGACCCCTTCACCACATTGATCAGCTGATGGGTCGCCGAACCCGCGTTGTAGTCCGCGTTGCCCGCCTGGTCCGCATGCACATCACACACACCCACATGCTTGAACGTGATCAAACCAGCACCCGACACATCACACGCATCGTTGGTGGTCGAGGGGCCCTCAGAGAACACGATCGGGTTACCAGAACCACCACCAGTCGCCGTCGCCTGACGCGTCGTACCCACCGCCGCATCCGCCGAAGACGACGTGATCGTCACCGTCTGACTACCCACCGCCGTCACAATCCGCAGCCGCCACCGATCGATCTCACCGACGTCACCGCCGGCGTCATCGGAGACGAACAGCTTCCAGTCACCGCGCGCCACATCACCGTTGAACGTCGACAGAGTCGTCGAGTACGGACCCGCCGGCGCCGGCGCCGGCAAGGTCTCACCGGGATTGTTGTCGGTCGGCAAGTAGATGCCACTGGTGATCGGGCCGTTCGGAACGGTGCCTGCCGCGTCGTCGCGGAACACCAGGTCCGTCGTTGACCAAGTCCGTGCGGCCGACGTCCGACATCAGCATCGACCTTCTTGCCGGCCGGGGAGACCAGCAGGACGTCCAGGTCGGAGGGGAACGTGTGGTCGAAGTTGTCGATGAACACCCGGACGTTGGTGATCACCCCGTTCATCCCCGACACCTGGTTGATCGACGGGTACGGACCGGCCGGCCCGAGGTGCTGCCCGGCGCGCCCGCCGGGATGGTGATGTCATTAGGGTTCGAGAACACCGTCGGGCCGTCCGAGGTGGCCGGCGGCGCGGTGGCCACCAACGCGGTGCCGAGCACCGCAATCATGCCGACGGCAATGGCCGCCAGCCGGGACCGGCGCAGGCGCGCCAGCGTTGAGTCGTGAGTGGACACAGATCCTCCAAGGAGGTCGGGTCTGCCGCTGCAGAGAGGGAGGTTGGACGGTCCCATCCCTATCGGTTCCATGGGCTTGCCGCCACGAAACCTGAAGACTTCCTGAACCGGTCCAGACCGGTGGGGCGTGGCTCCGCCCTCCCGCGGGGTGCGGGAGGGCGGAGCTGGTGGAGCTATCTGGTTCTCAGATCAGCGTCGGTCGGCTCAGTAGCCGTAGACGTTGATGTTCCACACCACCTGGGGGGCGGCGTGGTAGTTGGCGTCCCCGGCCTGGTTGATCTGCAGGGTGCAGGTCCCACCGTTGACGTAGGTCACCAGACCACCGGTGGTGGTGGTGCACACCAACGGAGTGGTCGAGGCGTAGGTCACCGGCTGCGACCCGCCACCACCCGAGGCGTTCATCTGCACCGTCCAACCCTCGAACCCGCCCGTGGGCATCCCCGAGGTATCGATGGTCTGCCCGTTCTTGACGTTGTTGATGCTCTGGTTCACCGGAGGCGCCGCCGAGTAGTTGGCGTTCCCGGCCTGGTTGGCCTGGATCGAGCAGTTACCCACCGCCAGGAACGTCACCAGACCCGAGCTGGTCACCGAGCACACCGCCGGAGTGTTCGAGGTGAACGTCACCGGGTTCCCCGACCCACCACCGGTCGCGGTCGCCTGATAGGTCGACCCGATCGCCGGGTTGGCCGGCGGCACCGAGGTGAACGTGATCGTCTGCGCAGTCTTCTGCACCTGGATGATCTGCGACACCTGGACAGCCGGGTGCCAGTCCTCGTTCCCGGCCTGGTTCGCCGCCACCTCACACACACCGTTGTTGTTGAACGTGGTCACACCGGTGATGTTGTTCACCGTGCACGCATTGTTCGTGGTCAACCCACCCACACTGAACGTCACCGGGTTGGTCGTGAAGTTGCTGACGTCGCGTTCGCGTCATAGACCTGACCGATACTGACCGGCGACGGGTTCGGCGTAGTGAACGTGATCACCGGCGACCCCTTCACCACATTGATCAGCTGATGGGTCGCCGTGCCCGCGTTGTAGTCCGCGTTGCCCGCCTGGTCCGCATGCACATCACACACACCCACATGCTTGAACGTGATCAAACCAGCACCCGACACATCACACGCATCGTTGGTGGTCGAGGGACCCTCGGAGAACACGATCGGGTTACCCGAACCACCACCAGTCGCCGTCGCCTGACGCGTCGTACCCACCGCCGCATCCGCCGAAGACGACGTGATCGTCACCGTCTGGCTACCCACCGCCGTCACAATCCGCAGCCGCCACCGATCGATCTCACCGACGTCACCGCCGGCGTCATCGGAGACGAACAGCTTCCAGTCACCGCGCGCCACATCACCGTTGAACGTCGACAGAGTCGTCGAGTACGGACCCGCCGGGGCCGGCCCCGGCAAGGTCTCACCGGGATTGGTGTCGGTCGGCAAGTAGGTGCCACTAGTGACCCGTTGGAGCATCCGGTGCCTGCCGCGTCGTCACGGAACACCAGGTCCACGTCGTTGACGTCTTCGCTCGGGCCGACGTCCGACATCAGCATCACCTTCTTGCCGGCCGGGGAGACCAGCAGGACGTCCAGTCGTCGGGGACACGTGTGGTCGAGGTTGTCGATGAACACCCGGACGTTGGTGATCACACCGTTCATCCCCGACGACCTGGTTGATCGACGGGTACGGGACCGGCCGGTCCGCTTGTGCTGCCCGGCGCGCCCGCCGGGATGTTGATGTCATTAGGGTTCGAGAACACCGTCGGACCGTCCGAGGTGGCCGGCGGCGCGGTGGCCACCAACGCGGTGCCGAGCACCGCCATCATGCCGACGGCAATGCCGCTGCCAGCCGGGATCGGCTGTACCGCCCAGCATTGATTGCCGCCACACAGATGCTCCAAGGAGGTCGGGTCTGCCGCGCAGACAGGAGAGGGATGTTGCGACCCCTCCTACAGGCATTCGGACGCCTGGTCCACGAAAACCGGATTGCGCACGGCGGTCCAGACCACGGTCGGGGGTCAGCGCTCCGTCGAGCCGCGCGCCGCAGCGGCCACGCGCTCGTCGGTCGCGGTGAACGCGACCCGCACGTGCCGCTCGCCCCGCCCGGCCGTAGAAGGCGCCGGGCGCAACGAGGATGCCCGCGCTCGGCGAGCGCAGCCGACCGTCGCCCAGCAGTCCTCGTCGCGGCGTGGCCCACAGGTACAGCGACGCCTCGGAGTGGTCGATCCGGAAGCCGGCCGCTTCGAACGCCGCGCGCAGCGTCGTACGGCGGGCGGCGTAACGCGCGTGCTGCTCCTCGACATGGGCGTCGTCGTCGAGCGCCGCGACCATGGCCGCCTGCTGCGGGGCGGGCATCATCAGGCCGAGGTTCTTGCGGACGGCGAGCAGCTCCCCCACGACCGCCGGGTCACCCGCGACGAACGCGCAGCGGTAGCCGGCCAGGTTGGAGCGCTTCGACAGCGAGTGCACGGCGAGCAGACCCTCGTGGCTGCCTCCGCAGATCTCCGGATGCAGGACCGAGTACGCCGTGCCCTCCCAGCAGCACTCGAGGTAGCACTCGTCAGAGGCCAGCAGCACGCCGCGCTCGCGGCACCAGTCGACGACCTTCCTGAGGTGGTCGGGCGGCAGCACCCGTCCGGTCGGGTTCGACGGCGAGTTCAGCCACAGCAGCCTGGGCGTCTGCGGCCCGAGCGCGGTCAGCGAGTCGGTGGCCACCCCGGTGGCACCGGCCAGCGCCGCGCCCACCTCGTAGGTGGGATACGCGAGCTCGGGGTAGACGACCAGATCACCGAACCCCACCCCGAGGTGGACGGCGAGCGAGGCGATCAGCTCCTTGGAGCCGATCACCGGCAGCACGCCGTCGAGCTCGAGGCCGGTCACGCCGTGCCGGCGGGCCAGCCAGTCGACCGCGGCCTGCCGGACCGCCGGGGTGCCGACGGTCAGCGGGTACCCGGGCGCGTCTGCTGCGGCCCGCAACGCGTCCTGGACGACCCGAGGCGTCGGGTCGACCGGCGTGCCGATCGAGAGGTCGACGATGCCATCGGGGTGCGCGCGCGCCGTGGCGGCGTACGCCGTGAGCTGGTCCCAGGGAAAGTCCGGGAGGCGGTCAGAGACCGCGCGCGTCACTCTTCGTGCTCTTGCGGGGGAAGGGCCGCCACGATCGGGTGGTCCTTGTCGATCTCCCCCATCTTGGCGGCGCCACCGGGCGAGCCGAGGTCGTCGAAGAACCCCACGTTGGCCGTGTAGTAGTCCTTCCACTCCTCGGGGGTGTCGTCCTCGTAGAAGATCGCCTCCACCGGGCAGACCGGCTCGCACGCACCGCAGTCGACGCACTCGTCGGGGTGGATGTAGAGCATCCGCTTCCCCTCGTAGATGCAGTCGACAGGGCATTCGTCGACACAGGCCCGGTCCTTGAGGTCGACACAGGGCTGGGCGATGACGTAGGTCACCAGAACCTCCTGGCACTGGATTCAAATCGGGTGGAGCGGTCGGTCACAGCCTAGTATCCCCGCGTGCAGCATGCGTCCGGAGCCCGGGGACTGGGCCCCCATGTCGTTGGTCACAGGGTCGTCGTCCGGCGACGGGTGCCCGGCGAGACCGGACCGTCCGGTGGGCCGGCGCTGACCGACGTCCTGGGGATGTGTACGGCGTGGGACGAGACCTCCTGCACGGTGCAGCCCGAGTCGGGACCGGAGGTCCGGATCCTGCTGGCCGACATCGTCACCGGGAAGCCGGTGCCGCCGCGGGCGTCGGTGCGGCACCGGGTGACGCCCAGGGACGCGCAGATCCGGGCCTTCGCCCTGTTCCCGGACCTGGAGACCGAGACGCTCGGCGACTGGGTGCTGCGCCGCTCCCCCACCGCGACCGCCCGCCGAGCGAACTCGGTCCTGGCGTTCGGACCGTCGGGCGTGCCCGACGACGTCGACGCCGTGGTCCGGCACTACGAGCGTCCGATCGCGGCCGTGCTGCCCGAGACCGAGGAGGAGCGACTTTTTCGTGACCGCGGCTGGGGCCTCGAGAGCACCGATGCGGACACCAGCTTCCGGATCGCCGGGACCGCCACGGCGATGCGTGCGCTACCGGCCTCGGTGGTCGAGGTCGAGATCGACGACTCCTCCGGACGCGCCGAGGCCCGGATCGACGACCGGGCCGGCGGGTACGCCGGCTGCGACGGCGACTGGGTGGGCCTCGGCGGCCTCTGGGTGGTGCCCTCCGCCCGCCGCTCCGGCCTGGGCCTGGCCGTGGTCGGCGCGCTGCTCGACTGGGGTGCCGCCCAGGGCGCCACCACGGCGTACCTCCAGGTGCTGGCCGACAACGCGCCGGCCCTGGCGCTCTACGACCGGCTCGGCTTCCGGGAGCACCACCGGTACCGCTACCTGGCGCCCACCTCGCTGGTCGAGTAGGCCGGCTCGGCTTCCGGGAGCACCACCGCTACCGCTACGCCCACCTCGTTGGTCGAGTAGGCCGGCTCGCTTCCGGGAGCACCAGCGCTATCGAGACCGCGCCCGCCTCGCTGGTCGAGTAGCGCAAGCGACGCAGGAGCAAGCGCGTATCGAGACCATCCCCTGACGCCGCAGGACCGGCACCTCGCTGGTCGAGTAGCGCAAGCGACGCAGGAGCAAGCGCGTATCGAGACCATCCCCTGACGCCGCAGGACCGGCACCTCGCTGGTCGAGTAGCGCAAGCGACGCAGGAGCAAGCGCGTATCGAGACCACCAACTGACGCCGCAGGACCGGCACCTCGCTGGTCGAGTAGCGCAAGCGACGCAGGAGCAAGCGCGTATCGAGACCATCCGCGATGGTCTTGCCTAGGGTGCGTCAGCCGTGATCTGGACCTTGACGACGCGCCCGTAGGCCGAGGGTGCGTCGGCGAACGGGTGGAAGTCGACGCGGAACCGGGCCAGCCCCGGGCGGCGCGGCCGCACGGCGAACCGGTACTTCCCGTCCTCGAGCGTCAGCGACTCCCTGACGTCGCGCCAATGACCATCGAGCTTCCGCTCCAGATCGATGAACTGGCGTTCGCGCCGGGGCCGGACCCTGCCCTTGAAGACCAGGCGCTCACCGACCTGGATGGTGGAAGCTGACACCTTCGTGGAGATGACGGCGTACGACGCCCCCACTCGGTCTGATTCCGCCTCGCCGGCCGCAGGCGGCACCACGAGGGCGGGTGCGAGCAGGCCCCCGACGAGCAACGTGGCCGGTCTCAGTGTTCGGTTCCTCATGTCACCCTCCGTACTCCAAGGGCGTGCGGTCGCCGGTGGGCGGCGACCGCACGCCGGTCGGTCAGCTGCCGAAGATCGTGCCGGTCGCGACCTCGATCGCCTGGATCCGGCGTTGACCAGCCGCCAGGTTGCCGATGGTCGGGACCGCGGTCCGGCAGGCGATGGTCAGGCTGTAGGTGCCCCCCGCCGGGAGCGTGACCACCGAGCTGGTGGCGATCACCAGGACGTCCGAGACGTTGTCCTGGTTGTCGAAGTCGACCTCCACGTCGCTGCCCGGGAGGACCACCTGTTCGCCCGTTCCCTGGTTCTCACGCTCGAGCCGGCACTGCCCGATGCTGTGGCCCCCCGGAGAAGCCTGTGCCTCGCGAATGCTCGCCTGAGCGGACACTGCGAACACCCGGGCACCGCCCGCGGTGCTGATGCCACCTAGGTTGAGGACGTTCCGGTAGGTGGCGTCGGTGTCCACGATGTCGGCGTACGACATGCCGTACTGGGCGAGCACGTTGGCCGGTCCACGCGGTCCGGCCGGACCAGCGGCACCGGTGGCTCCGGCAGGCCCGGTCGCCCCAGCTGGACCTGCGGGACCTGCGGGACCTGCGGGACCGGCCGGTCCCTGCGGGCCGGCAGGTCCGGTGCCGTCACCCGGAGGGCCCTGAGGGCCCGTGGGCCCCTGAGGCCCGGTGGGTCCGGCGGGGCCCTGCGGACCGACCGGGATCTGGCCCGGCGCGAAGTCGATGGCGCGCAGCGTGCCGTTCTTGATGTCCGCGGTCACCAGCGACCCGTTCTTGACGCTGGACGACACCACCCGGTTCTTCCCGATGATGCCAGCGGCGTACGACGGACCGTTCATACCGACGAACAGCGCGACGAGCGCGAGGGCGATCGCAGCGACTCCGAAACGGTTGTCCTTCCCCATGAAGAGGAACCTCCTGTGCCTTGGCCGCAGCGATCGAAGGCGTGCGGGTCATAGGAGGCTAGGGACAACAGAGGAGTCAGGGGGAGCCTGGTCTAGGCGTGGGGAGCGTCATCTTGCGTGTGGTCGGACTCACCAGTGGCGCGTCCACCAAACCCGCAAAAAATGAACGGTGCGGCCCGGGCCGTTCCCGCAGCGGCAGAGAGAACGGTCCGGACCGCAGTCCGTGTCACCGGTGTCCACGGGTGGGGTGCGGAGACTGAGCCTGCCTGCCGAGAGGCTCCGCGACCCGAGGGCCTGGTGCTGGGTGGAGGGGCGGCCGGCGAGCCGGCCGCCCCTCTCCCGTTGCGACGATCCGAGTCAGTGACTCAGACCGACATGGGTTACTTGAGCCGCACGAACGGGGTGGTGTCCTTGAAGGTGTTGGCAGTGCCGGAAACCTTCGCCCGGTACTTCGTGACCTTCTTCCCGTTGCGGTCCTTCACACCGATCTTGCGGTCGCCGGAGCCGTCAAGGAACTTGACCTTGACGGTCACCCACTTGCCGTTGGCCCGCTTCTGAAGCCGGACCTTGGCACCCTCCGCGATGCTCGGGGCATTCACCTTCAGAATGTCCCTGCCCTGGCTACTGCGGCCAGAGAGCAGCGCGTTGATGTGCTCGCGGATCTGCGGGTTCGCGAACTGCACCGTGTCGGGACCAACGGTCCGAACCCGGTCGAAGTCGTCGTCGTAGACGACCACCGTGACCGTTGCGGTGCCCGGGCTGCCGCCGACGAAGTCGTAGAACGCTTCGCCGTCACTGTTGGTGAAGATGCACGGCTCCAGGTTGTCATCGAAGCAACCGTCGTCGTCCTCCGCGCTCGGACCGCCACGGAGGAAGTCCACGCCGAGGCCCTCAACGGCCTGACCCTTCTGGTCCAGGACCCTCACAACCTCGGTCACCAAGGTCCCCACCGCAACGGTGTTGGGTCCCTGCTGGCCAAGCGAGAAGGCCGAGTTGAGGAAGTCGATCGCGTACCAGTTGATGGTGTCGGTGTCCTGCTCGATGTCCTGCGGCTGGGTGACAACCGGGAACAGCGGGGCAGCAGGATCGAACGCCGAGGTCGCCGCGTTGTCGTTGTAGACGACCTTGCGTGCACCGGTCAGCTCGATCTCGAGCGTCTGGTCCACGTCACCGGCGGGCTTGTTCCAAGCCTGCGCGGCCGGCTGGGTCAGTTCGAACTCCGACTCACCAGTCCTAGCGGCGGCGCCGGCAAGAGGGTTGCTCTTGTCCGACACGCCGATCGGCTGGCTGGTGCGGTTGCCGAACTGGTCCACCGTGTTGACGTCGAAGTCGACGACCTGGCCGGAGCCGTTGCCGTCGCCGCCACCGTCGACACTGTCCTGAACGTTGCCGCCCCGAGCCTCGGGCAGGATGCTCGACTCGTTCGGGTCGGAGAACGCCGTGGTGAGGTCACCCGGGCCCTGGTTGAGCGGAATGCCGCCCTCGGTCGTCCACGTGAGGTCGTGGACGTCGTTGGCCGCACCGGACGCAGCGGTCATGTTGTCATCGACCTCTCCGTCGTCGTCGAAGCCCACGTGACGCTCGATGTTCGTCACGAACTGGCCCAGACCGAACGGACCAGTGTTCACCGTGATGGCCTGGCCCGCATCGTTGAAGTCCAGCGGCTGACCCGGGACCGGAGTGGCCTGGTAGTCGGTGACGAAGTGGCCTTCCTCGATGGTGAGGTTGACGCTCTTGTTCACCAGCAGGACACCGTCGGCGTTGCGTGCCTCGACGCGGCCCTTACCAGTCGCGCCCGGCGTCAGGTTGCCGCCACCGTCAACACCGTTGAGCAGACCGTCGGCCTGGCTGTTGGTGTTGTTGTTGATGATCCGCAGGTCGGAGACGTCCAGCGAACGCAGGAAGTCCACGTCCAGGATGTCGCTGACCCACGCCTGGGCGCCCACGGGGATGCCGTCGCGGGTTCCGTAGTTGAACGTGTTGTCAACAACACCGTCGAGGGCGTCAGTGTCGATCGAGAGGCCGATCGCGTCGACGATCGACTTGCTGTTCAGCTCCTCGCCGTTGGGGGCAGCGGGGTCCGTGATCCGGACCGCGAAGCCACCGGTGGCGCTGGTGGTCGAGGTCGCCGTGGTGGGCGTACCCGACACCGTGCCGGCCGGCTGAGCCGGCAGGTAGCCGGAGTTACCGAGGACGACACCGGGGCCGGCGCCGTTGGCGTCGGCCGACCGGAAGTACCTGTGGCCGACCAGGCGGTTCGGCAGCGGCGCGCCGCTGTTCTCGAGGGTCAGGTCACCCGTCGCCTCGATGGTGGTGCCGTTCTGGCCCTGGACGGTGGTCTCGTCGTGCAGCGTCTGCGACCCGGTCCAGTTCAGCTCGGACTGGTCCCACTGGAACACCTTCGAGGTGGTGACCGTGCCGGCCGTCACCTCGTAGGTCTGGAGGACCCAGTCGTTGTCGTAGTTCGTGCCGTTCACCATGTTGGAGTCGGCGCCGAACAGGGTGATCTCACCCTGAGCATTGGTCGCCGGCAGGATGATGCCCGGGTTGACCAGGCCGGTGCTGTCGCCCGGATTGCTCTTGTTGTCCTGGGCGATCCTCAGCACGACGCTGGTGCCCACCGACGGGTTGCCGTCGGCGTCGGTCACCTTGATGGTGACGTTGTGGGTCTCGTCGTCGTCGAGGTTGTCGCCCTTCGAACCGGTGATCGTCACGTTGGCCGGAGCCGCCGCCACGTTCGTCTGGTTCACCTGGAGCAGCGTGTCGGTACCGGCGTCGTAGTCGCCGTCACCGTTGGCGTCAACGTTCAGCCACGCGCGCTGGGCACCCGGGGCCGGGTTGAAGTCACAGGCACCGTTGTCGATGTCCTGCTCCTCCATACGGATCCGGAGCTTGCCGGTGCCGTCCGTGGTCGCCTGGCTGGTGCTGATGACTCCGCCGGCCGCGTTGACGAAGTCGGCGTTGCAGTCGGTGTTGGCACCGGCCGCGTTGGTCTCGTAGACCGTCGCGCCGGCCACCGGCCGACCCTCCTGGTCCTTGAGCGTCAGCGTGTAGAACGAGTAGTTGTTGTTGATCGGCTGGCCACCCGGACCGTCGGAGTCGCCCGACACGTTCGAGGTGGAGCCGGCCTCGACCACCAGGGTCGGCGAACCGACCGCGATGATCTGCTGGTAGGAGGTGTACACCTGGGCGTTGACGTCCGAGACGCTCCGGATCTGGACGACCAGGTCGTCGTCACCGTCCACGATCGGGGTGACCAGACCGGCCACGTTCGCGACGCCGGCCCAGTTGCGCAGCCCGTTCGCGTCGGCAGTCGAGGTGAACGTGGTCGGGGCGAACGGACCGGGGGCGGCCGTGTGGCTCATCGCGCGAAGGTCGGGCGTTGCCGGACCCCCGTGGTCACCGGTGAACGCCGCGAACACGCCGCCGCCGGCCACGTTGATGAAGTAGCCCTTCCGCTCCCGGAGCGCGCCGTCGATGCTGGTCGCCTGGTTCAGGTTCTGGTCAGGGGTGGTGTCGATGCTGGTGATGTCGGCGGCGCCCAGCGGGACTCCGCCGGAGCCGACCGCCTGCGCGTGCACCGCGACGTTGCCCACCAGGTTCGGCGGGGTCCACTCGTAGAGGGCCACACCCGCCTGCACCGGGACGGTGACGTCCAGCCAACCGAGGTTGGCGGGAGTCCAGAACCGGATCGCGTTGGTGGTGACCGCGCCGAACGCCTTGGATGCGCCGGCAAGGAGGCGGATGGTGGTCTCGCCGTTGCCGTCGACCTTCGTCGAGTTGGTCTGGGGGGTGAAGAACGGGTTGTAGATAACCGTCTGGTCAGATGGGTCGAGCTGATCGTCGATCGTGATCGCGCTTGACGGGCTCATGGCGAGTCCCGACAGCGCGAGTGCGCCACCGGCAGCTACCGCTGCCCAGCGCTTCTTGCCGCTGCTTGTCATTGCTTTCCCTTCGAGGAGAGTCATCACCCGAGGAGGGGTGACGATTTCAAACGGGGCCCGATCCCCACCTTCTTCGTCGCGCGCGCCATGACATACGACACCCGCGACGTGAGTGAACCTAAGGGTTTCCTGAGCACCAGACCGATTAGATTCACCGAGAACTCTGCAGATGAAAGAAACCGGTCTGGACCAGTCGCCCCACGGGCCGCCAACCGGCGTCATAAACCCGACCGGAGCACGTGGGGCCGGACCTCGGCTCAGGGCAGCCTGCGCACCACCCGGAGCGACGTCCGTTCCACGGTCACCCCGGGCACCTGGGGCGCGCGCATCTCGGTCACCAGCTCGCCGGGGCCAGTGCTGATGCCCCGGCCGCGGAACGAGTACGACAGGACATCGCCCGGCGTCGGGTCGGTCGACCCGATCAGCAGGCCGGCCGTCGTCGGCAAGTGGGCGACCATCTCACCCTCGCCCAGCGAGTTCTCCGCGCCGACCAGGAAGTCCAGGGTGTTCGGCGCCGTCTGGTTCGCGGCGTACTCATAGGAGATGTCGTGGACCCCGTTGAGGCCGACCCACACCTGGAACTCACGCAGATCGCTGGTGCCGAACACGTTCACCTCGTACTGCCCGATGAACCATTCCGCGCCGGTGGTGCTGTCGGTCAGGATGCCGAATCGCACGCCCGGGGCGTCGGTGCCGTCGAGGTCGGTCCAGAACGGCGCCATGATGTTGTTGGGACGCGCCGGGTCCGGTCCGGCCGGCAGGGTGCAGCACTCGTTGTCCTGGCTGGAGCCGCCGCCGGCGATCAGGTAGCCGTTGGAGTCCATCCCGATCCGGTCCCAGACCCGCCCGGTGTACACGAACGGCGGGAGCCCGAGGTTGATGATCGCCTCGTCCGCGATCGGCGTCGCGGAGACCCCGAAGTCCGCCAGGTCGAGGTAGCCGAACCCGGGGCCGTCGATGGACGGCACCCCCGGAGTGGAGCCCGCGAGGGTGGCAACCGACTGCACCTGCCGCGGGCCGGTCTGCGTGCCACCGTCGGCACTACCGGGCACGACCTCCATGTTGGCCGGCAGGGTGCTCTCGAGCGTGACCTCCTGCTCGGCTGCCGAGTTGTTCGTCGCCTGGACCGAGCACTCCGTCTCTGTCGCACCCGGTGTGAGCAGCGCGATCGTGGTCGGGTCGCAGGTCTGCGTCAGGTTGACGTCACCCTGGGTGTGGATGAACGCGACCGGTAGGTGCAGGTCGACACCGGTGGTGGCGACCCGGACCGTGCCGAACCGCTGCTCCCCGATCGGTGCCTTCGAATCGATCGTGATCGTCAGCGTCACCGACGCACCCGGCTGCACCGTCGTCGACGCCGGTGAGACCGTGATCGTCGAGGCCTGCGGTTTGGTCGCCGACGTGGTGATGAGCTGCGCCTTGTTGCTGACGTTGGTCAAGGTCCGCGTCGTGACCAGCCGCCCCGGCATGACCGGTGCGTTGATGGACGGGAGGTTGAGGTCCACGGCCCCGACGGGGTCGTTGCCGAGCGCCACGAAGTTCGCCGGGGACTCGTCGATGACCATCGTGGCTGCTATCGCCCGGCGTACGTCGATCCGGCCGGCACCCATGTCGAAGGGATCCGCCGGAGTCGTCGTGTCCTCCTTCACCACCTTGGTGGTCGCGGTCGTCATCAGCGCCGAACGGATCTGCCCGGGCGTCCAGTCCGGGTGCACGGCGCGGGTCAGGATGCCCGCGCCTGCGACGTGCGGCGACGACATCGACGTACCGGCGATCGCCTGGTAGAGCTCACCCGGCGGGCTTCCGCCGGCGAACGGGTCCGGCTCCGACGGGGTCGGCGAGGCGCCGGCCAGGATCTGCACACCTGGCGCGCTCACGTCGGGCTTGATGAACAGCCCACCGGGCCCGCGCGAGGAGAACGCGGCCATCACGTCGCCCTGTCCGGCGCGGGCTTCGCCGGGCCCGAACGACCCCTCGGCGTTCGGGTTCGCCTCCAGGTAGGCGACGAAGTCGGTGCCGTCGGCCAGGTGCACGGTCGGCAGCCAGTGGTTGTCGGTTTCCGTGTCGGCCAGAGTCGCGTTGTAGAGCACCATGCCCACGGCGCCGCCCGAGTGAGCGACGAAGCCCTTCCACACCCGAGCCTGACCGCCACGCTGACAGGCGATGATCTTGTTCGCGAACAGGTTGGGTGAGCTCGGCTCCTCACCGCAGAGCGGGTCGTCGTAGCCGGGGACGTCATCGGCCAGCATGATCCTGGCCGGACCCGCTCCGCCGGTGATCGACGCACCGTCGGCGGTGAAGGGGGTAGCGCCCCTCGCGTTGACGGTGAGCGTGCTGGCGAACTCGCGCTGCTGGGTGGACGCCGCGACCGACGTGGTCCACGGCGACAGGTGGTTCGCCGTGCCCGCCCCCGGGCCATCGTTGCCGGCTGAGGTGGAGACGAACACGCCCGCGGCGTACGCATCGAGGAACGCCAGCTCGACGGGGTCGCTGAACGGCACGTTGCCGCCCGAGATCGAGAAGTTGATGACGTCGACGCCGTCGATGATCGCCTGCGCGACCGCCGCCGTCGAGTCCGAGTTGTAGCAGCCGTCGGGGCCGCAGACCTTGTACTCGACCACCCAGGCTCCCGGGGCCATCCCGTGGATCCGCCCACGGTCGACACCGAGGACCTTGGCGTGGTTGACGATGTTGCCGGCCGACGTGGACGCGGTGTGGGTGCCGTGGCCGTCGCCGTCGCGGGCGGTGCCGGCGTACGGGTCGGGGGTGGCCACCGGGTCGGCGTCGTAGTCCTGGGTCATCCAGGCGCCGCCGATCAGCTTGTTCTGGCAGACGAACGGGTCGCTCGCCGGCGTCAGTGGGTTGTCGCCGTAGCTGCACTCACGCGCGGGGCCCGGCGGAGCGGCAAGATTCCCCTTGTCGGCGAACGACGGGTGCTCGGGCCAGATTCCGGTGTCGAGGTTGCCGTAGATGACGCCCGCGCCGGCGTTCGCCGTCGTGCGCAGCTTGCTGTAGGCGGCGTCGGCGCCGATGAACTCGGCACTCGAGTCGGTGAGCGGTTGGGCCATGGTGTTGCGCTGGACAGCGACGACGCCGGGCAGCCCGGCGACGACCTTGGCCCGGTTGGCGGGCAGCACGGCCGACAGGCCGCCGTACACGCGGCGGATGGAACGGCCGAACACGACCGCCGGGACCGCACTGCGGATGTCTGCCTTGACCGATCGCTCCATGCCGGCGACGTATCTCTCGTACTGCCGCTCGCGGCTGGTCTTGCCGGTCAGCTGCCGACCCGTCACTGACGGGCTGGTGGCGGCCACCCCCGGCACACCGCCCTGATAGGTCGCGGTCGAGTCGTAGTCGAGCTTGATCATCACGCGCACCGGCTTGGCGTCGGTACGGCGCAGCAGCGCCCGGTCGTTCTCAGCGAGCCTGCTCGTCGGGGACTTGTCGGCATCAACCGTCCCGAGCTGGGTCACACCTACCGGGGACACCTCCAGGTCGCCCCGGTCGGGATCAGCCGCCTGGACGACGCCCGACCCCGGCACGACAAGCGCCAGCGGTACCGCGAGAATGAGAGAGCCCAACCACAGTGCGCTGCGTCGACGCCGCATGAGAAACCCCTTCGGACCAGGGGGCCAACGTGGGCCCCCCGATGAGCAGATGTTGGTTGAGGCGGACGGTAGACCTCGGATGCCACTCGGGATACCTGGTCTAGACGTCGGATCATGTGATCGTCGGTGCAGGCAGAGTTGCCTCGCACCGAGGAGGGGGTTCGAGTGGCTCTGTACGAGCAGTTGCGAGTCCTGGTGGATACGCATGGCGCGGCGATCCTGGACCAGGCAGAGGGCTTCCGTGCGGCGCTGGACGATTTCCTCACTGAGGACGAGGCGACCGCCGGTGAGCTGAACCTCCTGGTCGACGCCGTCCGCCTCGGTGCGGTACGCCGCCTGGTCGAGCTGCTGGACCAGGGTGCTCTCCCCGAAGCGGCCCTCGCGGACGCCGGGGCCCAGCTGGCCCGCGACCGCGACACCGACCCGAAGCGGGCCCAGTGGGCGCTCAGCGTGCTCGGATTCGCCATCCGACGGCTGGACGCCACCATCCCCACCATCACGGCCGAAGTGGCGCCTGCGCCGCCCGCAGACGAGGCGTCGCCGCAGGACGCCTTCGCCGCGACCCTCCCGGTCGAGCCCAGCCGTCCGGCAGCCGAGGCGACTCGCAAGGTCTCTGACGCGCCCCGGCTCCTGCTGCCGCCGACAGTTCCGGGATCCAACAAGCTCGAGCACCGGCCGACGCCTGCTGCGGATCGGTGCGCCGCTCGCCGCCCTGCTGGTCGTCGGTGGAGTGGTGGCCGCGCTGGTCCTGCCCGGCGACGACGACGGGGACAAGGGCGGGGAAGACCCGGCCGGGACGCCATCGGTCTCGGAGCCCGTCGACGAACCGACCGTGGGCAGTGGCGACTGCCCCGCGCCGACCACGCCACCGGTCGACCCCCAGGCTGACGAGGCGGCGACCTGCCTGGCCGGACAGTTCGACGAGTGGGCCGACGCTTCGGTGATGGCGCTCGGCCAGCAGGTCAACCTCAACAACGATGAGTGGACGCGGCCGCTCACCGAGCTGGCGCCCGGCGACGTACCGATCGTCGGATTCGACTTCCAGGAGCTCGCCATCGCGGCCGCAGACGGGAAGGACCGGGTGCCGGACCTGATCCAGCTCGCCGAGCAGGGTCACGTGCTGATCGGCAGCTGGCACGCCGACAACCCGTGGACCGGCCAGCCCTACTACGACCTGACCGACCGCGAGAAGGTCGCCGAGCTGCTCGATCCTGAAGGCGGGAGCTCGGCGTACGACAGGTTCTGGGGCGACGTGGACGAGGGGATCGCCACCATCCAGCGCTTCTCCGACGCTGGGGTGCCGATCATCCTGCGCCCCCTGCACGAGGCCAACGGCGAGTGGTTCTGGTGGGCGCACCACGAGCCCGAGGTGTTCAAGGAGCTGTGGACCCAGCTGCGCACCCGCGTCGAGGAAGCTGGGCTGCACAACGTGCTGTGGCACTTCGCCGCCGCTCCGGTCACCTACGACGGGGTGATGGACCCGCTGGAGCTGCTGCCCGAGGTCGACTTCGCCGGCATCGACACCTATGACTGCGAGCAGCCCGGCACCCGCGCCGAGCGTCGCGAGTGCGGCGGCGGCAAGAACTACGAGGCCGACCGGGTCGACTTCACCAGCTACGCCGAGCTCGAGGGCGCGGTCCCGCGGATGAGCCTCTCCGAGGTCGGTCCACAGTTCAGCTACGACGGGTCGTGGGATCCGAGCATCGTGACCACGTCGGTCATCGAGCAGGGATTCCAGCCGGTGTACGCGATGTTCTGGTTCGACGACCAGCGCTCGGGTCGCCCACCGATGTCCAAGCAGCTCGCGTCCCTGCAGGGCGGCCCGGAGCTGTTGGCGTCCTGCTCCGGAGCGCTCTGCTACGTCGGCGCCTCCTAGTTCCGGGCCAATGCCCCTGGGGTACTCTTCGCGAAAGTTAGGCAGGCCTTAGCAGTTTCCGGGGATTCGCATGAGGAACGAGCTTCGCGAGTGTGCGCTCTGCGGCGCCGCCTACCTGCACGCGGAGAAGCATCAGCGCTTCCATGACGACCTCGATGCATGGATCCAGCTCATCGAGCACGAGGTCGAATCGAGCATCCGCAGGCGCCTGCGCGACCGCGCTCCGTCCCGCTGACTCTTGACAGTTCGGCGGCCCGTACTACGTTCCTGATTGGAGCGACTCGGCACTCCCCGAACGAGGGAGCTGACAATGCTCAAGGACAGCAAGGTTTCGGCAATCGCACCCGCGGCCGACCTCGAACGCGCCCGCCGCTTCTATGCAGACTCTTTGGGCCTCACACCTGCGGAGGAGACCCCCGTCGGCCTGACCTTCCACCTGGGTGGCGGCACCGAGCTCCTCCTCTACCCGACGGAGTACGCCGGCCAGGCCGGCCACACGGTCGCGGCCTTCCGAGTGAGCGACATCGGGGCGGAGGTGGCGGCGCTGCAGTCTCGCGGAGTGCAGTTCGAGACCTACGACATGCCCGACGCCACCTGGGAGGGCGCCGTCGCGTCCAACCCGGAGATGGGCAAGGTCGCGTGGTTCAAGGACAGCGAGGGCAACATCCTCGCCCTGGACGAGGCGCCCATCTCGGAGTGATGACGCGCGAGGTCGGGGGTCTCGATACGCGCTCGCTCGTTCCTCGCTTGCGCTACTCGACCAGCGAGAACATCGGTCTCGATACGCGCTCGCTCGTTCCTCGCTTGCGCTACTCGACCAGCGAGGTCGGTGGTCTCGATACGCGCTCGCTCGTACCTCGCTCGCGCTACTCGACCAGCGAGAACGGTCGGTGGTCTCGATACGCGCTCGCTCGTTCCTCGCTTGCGCTACTCGACCAGCGAGAACGGTGGTCTCGATACGCGCTCGCTCGTTCCTCGCTCGCGCTACTCGACCAGCGAGAACATCGGTCTCGATACGCGCTCGCTCGTTCCTCGCTCGCGCTACTCGACCAACGTGGGGCGTATCGGAACCATGGTCAGTCGTCGAGAGAGCCGGGCGGTTTGCAGATGACAGTGTCGGACGGGGTGTAGACGGTGTGGAACTTCTCGGTGTGGTGCACCGCGGACTCACCGTGCTCACGGAAGGTGCGGGTCACGTCGATGGAAAAGCCGCCGTAGCCAGAGTTGGGGTGGCAGTCGGGGGTGTCCAGAGTGCGGGTGGCGGGTGAAGTGAAGGCGTAGCGATCCGAGTTGCTGCTGCTGATGTCCCAGACCTTGGTGGAGTACATCCGCACAGTGACCGACCCCTGGGTGGACGCAGTGGCGTCGTTGACGAACGACTCGATCAGGACGCCGTACTCGGTGTCGTTCTCGAACGCCAGATCCACCGTGGGCCAGGCGACGGTGGCTTCGCGGCCGACCGGGTAGCGGTCGATGTAGAAGGAGTGCGGCTTGTGCTCGATGTCCTTGAGCCCGGCGAAGAACATTGCGTTGAACGTGGTCGTCGCCATCTGCGAGACACCGCCACCGAGGTCGAGCTTGAGGATCCCGTTGCTGATGATGAAGCCCTCGGTGAAGCCGTTCTCGCGCGTGCGCTCACCCACGATGCCGTTCAACGAGAACTGCTCGCCAGGCTCGAGCAGGGTGCCGTTGACGATGTCGGCGGCCCGGCCGATGTTGATGTTGCGGTACTCCGCATAAGGGAAGTACGTCGTGAACTCGCTGACCTTCTCCTTGATTTTCAGGTCGCGGGCATCGCGGGTGGTGAAGGCGGCCTCGTCGACCGTCGCCTCCACCTCGAGCACCCGCCCGCCTTCAGGCCGGGCGACCAGGTCGAGGAACGTGTCGGTGATGTCGGCCGGGTCGAACGTGACACCCGGCTTCGACGGGATGACCTTGGGCCTCCCGTTGACCAGCTCCACCCTTGCATCGACCGGTGCGCCGCTGCCGCTCGTGGCGCCCTCGACCAGCTCGGTGATCCGGTCCGCGTCGACGGTCGGCACGAGCTCTCCGTCGCGCCCCTTCATCGAGAGCGCCCCGGAGTACTGCCGTGGCGACAGGCGCACTCGCGACTCGTCGAAGATCAAGACGACCGGGCCCGACATCGCCGGGTTGGCGAACGTCTCCAAGGCCTCGCGTACGTCGTCGGCGTCGATGTCCGGCTGCACCTCGCCGACCTCGAGGTCGACGGACGGCTCCTGGTCCAGGTACGCCGCCACGACGGCGTCCGCCGCGACCTCCGGGTCGACGGCCGCGCCGACCTTCGGGTCCTTGGTCTGCACCCCCGTCCGGGTGAAGCGCACCTTCCCGTCCCGGGCCGGCGTCCCGGTGTCGGCGCTGACCTCGTCGATGGCCGCCAGGAGTACGTCGTCGTCCACATCGACGACGGCATCGAGGTCGTCGCCACCGGTGTAGTAGTCCCACAGCTGCCGCGGGTTCCAGGCCTGCTCACCACCGGCGGCGGCCACGGAGCCGGCGTAGTCGACCGACAGCCCGGCCTCGGCCGGCGTCAGGGAGACGGGGTCCGCGCCCTCGACCGAGATCTCGATGGGCGCATCGGCCCGCTCGGCCAGATCCTCCCGGAGCCGGCGCTCGGCCTCGTCGTGGGTGAGCCCGCCGATGTCCACGCCCGCGACGCTCGTGCCGCGCGGCACCTTGTCACCGGCGGCAAGGGCCGCGGCGGAGTACCCGCCGGCCAGCAGCAGCGCCAGCGCGAGGACCAGCACCAGCACTAGCCGGCCACCGGCGCGCTCGCGCTTCTCGCTCCCCTCCCAGAGGTCTTGCATGGTCACCGCGTCTCCTCCGGACTACCCCGCCGAACCGGCTGCAGCGTCACGGTAGCCGCAACCAGCAACGCCACCGCGAATCCAAGCAGCACGTAGCCCGGCAAGTCCGCCGAAATCACATAGTCGCCCTCGCCGCGCGGGAACGCGACGTAGCCGACCAGGGCCACCCACCCGAACGCGAACGACATCCGGGCCGCCCACCCCGGGGGCAGCGCGTACGCCGTGATGGCGGTCGCCGCGATCGCGAGCGGCAGTCCCCACCAGCGCTGGTGCAGTGCGACCGAGCTCAGCGCGACGACCAGCCCGAGCAGGAACGTGCCGGCCGCGACGAGGGCCTTCACACACCCGCGAAGAGGTCGGTCTCGAGCCCATCCGGTCCGACCTCACCGCGCTCACCCTTGACGATCCGGTAGAACTCGAGGCCCCACGCCGTGCTGCCGACGTTGTTGGACAGCGCGAAGAACGGTCCGTCGGTCGTGATCTGGCTGGCATGGGCTGCGAGCGCGGCCATCTTCTGGTCGAGGCGGTCCTGCGCGTCGACGACCGCGGCCAGGTTCTCGTCGGCGGTGATGAACGGCGGCAGCGGGCCGTCGGGCTCCATCCCCTCGAACGTCGTGGAGTCGCCCGAGTCGCGCAGCATGCGCAGCCCGGCGCGCATCCGGGACTCCGACATCGCACCCCAGTAGATCTTGGCGATGTCCCACGGCTCCCCCAGGTCCCGGCGGTACGACGGCACCGCGGCGAGCTGGGCGGCGTACATCGCCACCCGGTGCGCCTGGATGTGGTCGGGATGGCCGTAGCCCCCGAACTCGTCGTAGGTCACCAGCACCTGGGGCCGGACCTCGCGGATCACGTCAACCAGGTGGGTCGCGGCCTCCGTGAGGTCGGCGTGCCAGAACGCGTTGTCGTGCACCTCGTCGGCGGCGATCGCGTGACCGTCCTCGTGCCATTTCATGCCGGAGTCGCGGTAGGTGCCGAACCCGCCGAGAAATCGGTGATCGGTGACCCCGAGCTCCTTCATCGCAACCTCGAGCTCGCCGCGCCGGTGCTCCCCGAGTCCGTCGTCGCGATCGGCTGCCAGGTACTCGAGCTCCGGCACCAGGATCTCGCCCATCTCGCCGGCCGTGCAGGTGACCAGCGTGACGCCCCGGCCCTCGGCGACGTACTTGGCCATCGTGGCGCCTTGCCCGATCGACTCGTCGTCGGGGTGGGCGTGCACCAGCAGCAACCGGTGGGTGGGAGTCGAGCTCATGACCAGAAGCGTAATGATGGGTCCATGCAGCGCGGCGCCCTCCTCACCCTGCCCTTCGCCCTGGTCGCGATGATGCTCTCCGGCTGTGGCCTTTTCGGGGACTCCACGAGCGTCGAAGACGCCCTCGAGACGATGCCGGGCACGGTCACCCGGGTCACGTTCTTCGACCGGGCGGCCGCGTCGGAGCGGCTCGGCCTGGACGAGCTCGACGGCGACTCGAGCGACGAGACCGAGGCCTACCTCGACGAGGCCCAGGCTCTGCCATTTCGCACCGACCTGGACGTCTACCTCCTCCAGATGCTGGACAATGCCCCGTTCACCGCCCTGGACCTCGAGTGGGAGGTCGTCGGCTACGACTCAGATGGCGACTACGGCCGAGCCTGGAAGATGGACGACGACCTCGACCTCAACGACGTCATCGACGAACTGGTCGACCTGGGCTACACCAAGCGTGGCTCCGACGACGCCGCCACCCTCACCGTCGACCCGAGCCGGGTCGACGAAGCGGCAGCGGCCTACCTGCTCCCGATCTCGAACATCACCGTCCTGGCCGACGAGCACCTCATCGTCACCGGCCCACTCGCGGACGACGTGCTCAGCGCCGTCGCGGACGACACCGACTCCCTCGTGGACACCGGAGCGTTCGGGGACCTCGTCGCCAGCGCTGACGACATCGAGGTCGCCGACCTCACCCGTGAGGATGCCGTCTGCTCGCTCGGCGACTCCGTGCTCCCGCCCGAGCAGCTGGAGGCCATCGGCGCCGATGACCTTGCCGGCCCCGACCAAGCCGGCTTCTTCGTCCACGGCGACGACGGCCAGGCCCTCTCGGTGATGGTGTTCGAGAGCGAAGACGCGGCCGGAGACGCGGCGAGCCAGCGAGAGGATTTCCTCGCCGAGGGCGCCTCACCCGTGTCCGGCGTCCCCTACTCGGAGCTCGGCGGATTCGACGTCGAGGCGGACGGCGACCAGGTGCGCATCGATATCGACTACGACAACCCGACGGACATCTCCGCCGCCGTCACCGGCCGCGACTACCCCAGCGTGTGCGGACCCTGACGCAGTCGTTGGTCGAGTAGCCCCCGCCGAGCCTGCGAGGCCGGGGCGTATCGAGACCACCTCCGATGGTCTCGATACGCGCTCGCTCCTCCGTCGCTCGCGCTACTCGACCAGCGAGCTCGCTCACCGGCGCTGGAGGAAGTGGTTCACCACGTCGATCTTCTCCGCAGTGAGCTCGTGACCGACGCCGGGTACCACGGCGAACTCGCCGTCCGGAAGTGCCCGGTAGGCCAGCGCACCCTCCTCGACCGAGCAGTAGTCGTCCCGGTCGCCCACCAGGACCAGGGACGGGACCTCGATCTTGCCGAGATCCGTGAACGAGTACCCGGGCCAGGTCGTCGCAGGGTGGAACTGCTGGGCGACGTAGGTCTGCCAGCCGCTCGCCCCCTGCCCCTCCTCGAGGTCCGCCTTGAGTGCATCGAACAACGAGGCCAGCTGCGGCGACGACGACATCGACGCCGCGAACGCCTCCGGGTCGCCCGATGTGGCCGTCGGGGACCCGCCCAACAACCCACGCAGCTGGGGGAAGGCGGCGGCGTCGGGGTTGAGGGCGTCGTACCCCGCGTCGTTCACGACGGCCCGTACCGACGAGGGATGCCGGATGGCGAGGACGGTGGCGATCAGGCCACCCATGCTGAAGCCGCACACCGCCGGCCGGTCGAGGCCGAGCGTGTCGATCAGCTCGGCCACGTCATCGGCGAGCAGCTCGATCGTGATCTCCTCGGCACCTTCGTGACGGGTTCGCCCCGACCCACGGGTGTCGGGCGCGATCACCCGGAAGTGCTTCGCGAGTGCGGACAGATGGGCGCCGTAGCTGATCGGGAACGCGTCCCACAGCGGGTTCGTGGAGACCAGGCCGCCATGCAGCAGCACGAGCGGGTCGCCGATCCCGACCTCGACGTAGTGGAGGCTCATCACGTTCTGCTGCACACGTAGTAGGTGTTGAACGGGTCGGCCTCGACGGGAGCCAGGTCGATGTCGGTGAAGCCGACCTCGTGCAGCATCGTCGTCGCCAGCTGTTCTCCCCACACCATTCCCAGCCCCTCGCCGCCCTGGCCCAGCGACACCGTCATGCAGTGCATCGTCGAGGCGGTGTAGAGGAACGTCCCCAACGGGTGCTCCAGGTTGTCCTCGACATTGCTGGACGCCTTGATGTCGACGAGCAGGAACGTTCCGTCGGCCCGCAGCGCCCGCGAGATCGCGGCCAGCACGGTCCCGGGGTGGGCCTGGTCGTGGATCGCATCGAACGCCGTGATCAGGTCGTACGCCGCCACCTCGTCGATGGTTGCCACGTCGAGGACCTCGAACCGGGCGTTCGTGAGTCCCATCGCGGCCGCCTCGGCGCGCGCAGCGGCGATCGCCTCCTCCTCGAAGTCGTAGCCGACCAGTCGGCTGTTCGGGTACGCCGCCGCCAGGAGGTTGATCGCATGACCGCTGCCGCAGCCGATGTCGGCGACGTCGATGCCGTCGGTGAGCCGATCAGCCAGACCCACGACGCTGGGCACGACCACGTCCAGGAGGGTCGCGTCGACGACGGCCCTGCTGTCGGCGGCCATCAGCTCGTGGAACCGCTCGAAGGCGGCGTACGACAGGCCGCCGCCCTCACGGAAACTCTTCACGATGCCCTGCTCGACCTCGGCCAGCATCGGCAGCAGCACGGTCAGGCGGGCCAGGTTGTCCGGGCCGGCGGCCTCGGTCAGGCAGGCGGCGTGCTCGTCCGGCAGCCGGTAGGTACGGGTCGCCGGGTCGTGCACGACGATTCGCGCCGTGGTCATCGCGTTCAGCCACTCGCGCACGTAGCGCTCGTTCAGCCCTGCCGCCGCCGCGATGTCGATGCTGGTCGACGGCGCGCGACCGGCCAGCGTCTCGAACAATCCGGTCTGGTGACCGATGCTGGTCATCAGCACGGTGGCCGCCTCGTTCACCGCGCCGACCATCCGGCCGGCGAATGCCTCGACCGCCGCGAGGTCCAGCTCAGTGGTCTGCTCTTCGAGTGTGGTCATTCTCTGCTCCTCGGATCGGGGCACCGGGTCAGGCGCCTCCTCGGACGCTAGGGAGCACGCAGCACGGCAGGCATCGCCCGGATGATGCGTCTTCCGGTAGCCGGATGGTCCGAAAGGTGCAGATCAGCCCCGACGCGGCGTCAGCCCGTGCTCGTGCGCCCAGGCGGCGGCCGCCGTGCGGCTCCCGACGCCGAGCTTCACGTAGATGTTCGCCAGGTGCCGGCGCACCGTCGCCTCGCTGATCGTCAGCGCGGCCGCGACGTCCTGGTTGGAGCCGCCGGCCGTCACGGCGGCCAGCACCTCGGCCTCGCGCGTGGTCAGACCGCCCGGCAGCGGTGTCACCCGTGCGAGCTCTGGCTGGGGCACGCCGAGCTGCACAAAGGCCTCCTGAGCCGCTCGGTCCAGGGCATCCGCCGTGTCCGAGTCGCCCAGGGCCCGCTGGGCCTGGGCCAGGAGCAGGTCCGTCCGCGCGGCGTCGTACGGCGTGCCCAGCTGGCGATAGCCCGCCGCGGCCGCCGACAGCGGGCCGATCGCTCCGGCGGCATCGCCATCGGCAAGGAGCACGGACCCGCGAGCCTGATCGGCCCAGGCGACGAACCCGGCAGTGCGGAACCGCTGCCGGACCTCGTCGAGCCGCTCCGCAGCCGAAGCGGCCGCACCCCAGTGCCCCGCGGCCAGGCCGATCTCCACCTGAGCGCGCAGCAGCCGCGCGCACGGGAACGGATCCGGACCCGCCGCAGAGACCGCTGCACAGACCGCCGCCCACGCACCTTCGGCGTCGCCGGTGCCGAGGCGCAGCAGCGCCGCTCCGGGCTGCGGGTCGCGGCCCCGTTCGGCCGCCTTCCGGTAACACCCGTCGGCCAGGTCGTGCAGCCCACGTATGCGGTAGGTCTCGCCCAGCTGGTACGCCGTCTCGGCGACCGCCCCGAGGTTCATGTCGAGCAGGTCGCGCTCCACCTCCGCCGCCTCGCGCTCCACCTCGTCCCAGGCACCGTCAACCGCCTGCAGCTGGAGGCGATGCGCACGGCAGACACCAAGGAACATGACCGCGTCGGAGAAACCCTCGAGCCAGCGCTCGGTGGCCCGGGTCCACTCGCGGGCCCGAGGCAGGTCCATGACGTCGTAGCAGATAGCCATGATCGTGCAGTAGATGTTGCCCGCCCATTCCGCAGCGACCCGACCGGCCAGCACCGGCAGCATCGCCTCGTCCATCAGCGCGAACCCCTCCCGCAGGTGGCCACGCCGGATCTCGGCCATCCCCTCGATGAGCAGCCCGAACGAGGTGAAGGCCTCGTAGCCGATCTCGGGCCCCAGCTCCTGCAGTTCCTTGCCTGCCGCGGTGGCCTCGTCGAGCCGCTGCTCGGCCAGTGCCTCCTGCGCCCCGAAGTAGATGACCAGCCCGTGACCCTCGCCCCGCGGTTGCCCCTCGAGCAGCCGCTGGCCCCGGCTGAGCCATCCCGAGCCCTGCGCGAACTCACCGCGCATCATCAGGGCACCCCCGATCCCCAGCGCGTGCAGCGCGGCGCGATCGACACTGCCGGTCTCGAGATAGGCGTTGTGCAGCCGCTCGGTCAGGCTGAGGAACTCCGAGACCCGGCCGAGCCACCAGGCAGCGTCGACGAGCATCAACAGATCGTCGGGATCCAGTTGCTGCGCGGCGTCGACCGGACGCAGGGTGTCGTAGACCGTGCGGTAGTCGCGGCGTGCCATGGCCGCGCGGGCCAGACCAACAGGTCCTTCCGGCTTGCTCTCGCGGGCCACCCGTCCAAAGTAGCGGCGATGGTCGCGATACGCGCTCGCTCGTTCCTCGCTCGCGCTACTCGACCAGCGCTGGACGCAGCTCCGGGAGAAAGGGTCGGTCCGGGTCGAGCCAGTCGACCTCATCGAGCTCGTCGGCGGTGAGCCAACGGACCTCGTCGTGCTCGACCGGCTCCGGTTCGCCTCCGACGATCTCGGCGATCGCGACCCTCAGCTCATACACCGTGCCGATCGGCACCGCACCGGTGAGCCAGCGGCGTACCTCGATCGTGACGCCCAGCTCCTCGGCGATCTCGCGGACCAGCGCCGCGTCGGGCGTCTCGCCGTCCTCGACCTTGCCTCCCGGGAACTCCCAGCGGCCGGCAGCCGCGGCCGGTGTGGTGCGTCGTGCCGCGAGCACCCGGCCGGCCCGGACCAGCGCCGCACCTACGACCTGCTGCATGGCCGAACCCTAGGGTCGGGGCATGGAGTACGCCGAGGGGGTGCACCTCACCCGGACCGACGAGAACGTCGACGAGATCGACGCGCTGGCGACCCGGCTGGGCGGACGGGTCGGGCTGGACGACGTACTCGACGACCTGGACCGCAAGGGGCGCCGCTCCTTGTTCCGAGCCCGCGCGATCCGACGGGCGTACACGTTCGACGCCGCCGATCGACGCGACCCGCGCTGGTGGCCACAGGGGGTGACGACCTCGGCAGACGCATCGGACGACGAGGAGATCGCCGGGCGCCGGATCGTCGCGGTTGCGTGGTACGCCAAGGAGCTGCCCGGCGACGAGGTCGAGCAGGGCTCCCGGATCACGTTCTTCGACCTCGGCACCCGCCGCTACCGGCATGTGCTGCTGGTCAAAGCGGTGCTGAAGGACGGGGTGGCCGACATCGAACCACTGACCGTGCACGCCGGCGGGATCGTCTGGTTCGGGCCGTACCTGCACGTCGCCGCCACCGCGAAAGGGTTCCACACCTGCCGGCTCGACGACCTACTGCGAGTGAGCGACGACGAGGTGGCGGCGTACGGGCACCGCTATGTGCTGCCAGTCCGGTTCGCCTACCAGGCCGAGACCGACGAGGGGCACGAGCGGCTGCGCTACTCCTTCATGTCGCTCGACAAGACCGCCTCGCCACCGGGCCTCCTGGCCGGCGAGTACGGCCGCGGCGACACCACCCGGCGGCTGGCCCGGTTCCCCGTCGACCCGGACACCCTGCTCCTGGCGACCGAGGACGACGGCATCGCTCGTCCGTCCATGCTCGACGAGGGAGTCGGCCAGATGCAGGGCGCGGTCGTGGCCCGGGGAAGCTACTACGTCACGGTCTCGAAGGGACCGAGGACGTTCGGGTCGGTCTACACCGGCCAGCCCGGGGCGTTCAAGCGGCACCGTTGGGCCACACCGATGGGGCCCGAGGACATCGCGTACTGGCCCTCGACCGACGAGCTGTGGTCGGTCAGCGAATGGCCGCGCCGGCGCTGGATCTTCTCGATGCGCCGTGGCTGGTTCGACTGAACCACCGCGAAATGAAGACCGGGCCATTCGCGTGCAGCGGCGTACGCGAATGACCCGATACTTCTACGTTCGAGTGTAAACCTTGTCCACCACACGGTCTGGACCAGAAGGTCGCAGCAGGTCTGGACCAGTAAGTCGGCCGGCCAGGACGCCGTCCCGGCCGGCCGACTTCTCAGGCGTGGATCAGCGAACCCGGCTGATCTTGGTGGTGTCCGCCAAGGTGCGCGAGGTGCCGCGGACGAGCGCGACGTACGACGTGCGCTTGTTGCCGTTGCGGTCCCGCACTCGCTTGGTCAGGTCGCCCCTATTGTTCAGGGTGCCCTTGCCGACCTTGACCCACTCGCCGTTCTTCTTGGCGTAGAAGACGACCTTGGCGCCCCGCGCCTTGGCCGGGGCCTTGACGGTGAGCACGTCCTTGTTGCCCTTCGACTTCGTGGTCAGCTTGGCCGCGATCGCCTTCTTCGCGTCGCCGAACTTGACCACGTGGTTCACGCCGGCCTCGGGGATGATCGTCGTGCTCGGCGAGGGCTGGCGGACGACGGTCTCGATGATCGCCGTACCGGCCTTGATGCCTTGGAACACGTACTGCGCGAGACCGTTCTCGTCGGTCACGACGGCGGCGTCACCGGCACCATCCTGCTCATCGTCCGGACCTGCCCGGAAGAAGTTGACCTGCAGGCCCTGGATCGGCTCGCCGTTCTGGTCAACCGCACCGTAGGTCACGGTTGTGGTCGACCCCACCGGGAGGTTCGCCCCGCCGGTGTGCGCCATCGCGTAGTTGGACGCGGCGTAGTCGATCGCGTACCAGTCCACCGCAGCGGCGTCGTCCTCGAGGGTGGTGTCCTCGTTGTCGCTGTCGCGGGCCGGCTGGAAGCCCGGCGCGACGTTGCCGTCGGTCCAGGTGTTGGAGTCGACCGTCCAGTCCGCGCTGACCGTCTGGCTGCCAGCACTGGTCGACGAGAGCGTCAACGCGGGCACCTCGTTCTCGAGCTGCGAGTTGGCCGTGGTGGCGCCGTCGACAGCGTTGATCTTGGCACCGGCCAGGTTGTCGGACAGGTCCACCGACTCGCCGTCGACGAGGTTGCCGAACTGGTCCTCCACGAAGAGGTCGTACTTGACCGTCTCGGTGGTGGGCGCCTTCGGCAGCACGGTCACGGTCTGGTCGGCCGCGTCAGCGAGCGCGACGCGGACCTCGCCACCGTTGAGCGGGTTCTCCGAGCTGAAGTCGATCTCGAAGGTCTTGCTCACGGTGCCGGCGGTGACCGTCACAGTCGTGGTCACCGTGTCGCTGGTCGCGAACGCCGCGTCCTCCTCGATCGCCACGACGGCGCCGGTGTCGCCCGCGTCGTCAGTGGTGTACTCCTTCTCGGTGCCGTCAGACTTCCACTCGCCGTACAGCCCGTCCTGGGCGGCCTCCGGGTCCGCGACCAGGTCGGCCGCGGCCTCGGCGTTGGGGCTGAGGAAGCCGTGGTCGACCTCGATGGTCACCGGGTAGTCGCTCAGGTCCAGGTTGTCGGAGTTCTCGACGTTGATGTCGAGGTCCACGGGACGGCCCGGGGTGGCCATCGCATCGACGAGGTTGGCACCACTGATCGTGATGTCGGCCGGGGTCGACGGGTCGGGGTTCTTCAGGAAGTCGACGTCCAGCGTCGGCGCCGAGTCACCGGCGTTGCCGATGCCCGGGGTCGCGATGGTGTTGGCGTCGAGGTCACCGTCGAGCTCGTCCACGGTGAGCACGGCGGCCGGGTCGGAGATCGCGATACCGAACGTGCCGTCGGCCTTGGTCACGGACTCGGCCGTGGTGTCGCCGAGCCGCGTGGTGCCGGCCGGTTGCGCACCCTGCGCGGCGATGACCGCGTTGCCGAGCACGTTCTTTGTCCACTGGATCGCCACGTTGCGGCCCCCGAGCGCCGTGCCGTCCTCGAGCTCGAGACTGCCCTCGAAGGTGGCGGTGGTGCCGGCCGGAGCCTGAGCGGTGGCGCCGTCCTGCCAGGTCAGCGCGGCCTGGCCGGCCCTGACGGCCAGGTCGGCGCCGGTGGGGTCGGTGGTGCCCTGGCCCGGGGTGCCGTCGGAGTTGACGTAGTAGTTCAGCGTGTACGCGCCCGACGGCTCGCCGCCGGGGAACACGATGTCGGCCGTGCCGTCGACACCCGTCACCGAGGTCTGCTCGGGCAGGTCCTTCGGGTAACCGGCCGTGGTCGCGAACGGAGCCACGTTCCACGAGTAGCGAACCGTCTCGCCCGCGAGCGGGTTGTTGTTCTGATCCTTGACGGTGACCTCGATGTCGCCGGCGGCGTTCTCGTCGTCGTCGAACGCGGCGCCGTCCTTCGAGCTCGCGGTGAGCGTCGTGACGACAGGGGTGTACGACGAGACGGTCACGGAGCGACGGAAGTCGGTGCCGTTCTCGTAAGCGTCGACGTCGGTGACGTTCACGTAGAAGAAGTGCTCCACGCCGGTCGGCGATCCGTTGAGACCCGGGAAGCGCGCCTGGCCCTTCGAGTCGGTGTACATCACGACATTACCGGTCTCCCGGACCACCTCGGCGCCCGCGATCGGGTTGCCGTTCTGGTCCTTGACGGTCACCAAACCCTCGGCGGTGTTGGCGCCCTGCACCTGGGCAGGCTGGGACAGGACGGACACATCGACGATGGTCTGCTCGTAGACCGAGACGGCCTCGGCGTCGTCGCTCCCGGTGCCCCCCGGAAGGAACGCGCGGACGGCGGCCTCGTCGGGGGTGCCGGCGAAGTTGTAGCCGGTGAAGTCGACGGCACCCGACCAGTCGCGCACGGTGTCACCGGGCTGCACCGTCTCCGCGAAGTCCTCCTGGCGCGCCGGAGCACCGGTGAGCGGGGCGCTCAGCTGGATGTTCGGGTTGGCGTCGAGGTTCGACGTCGTGCCGCCGATCGCGCCCAGGTCGAGGTTGTTGGGCGCTGCGTACGGCTGGTCGAAGACTCCGACCCCCGAGCCCGCAGCGTTCGCGATGTCGATCGAGTTGCGGGTGGTCGAGACCTGCCCGACAACGCCCTCGGTGTCGATGGGGGTGCTGACATTGTTCAGCGCCACGGCCTGCACGGTCGTGCCGGGCGCGTTGTAGATGCCGGTCGGCGGCGTCCACTCGGTGCTGAATGCCCCGTTGGACCGGCTGACGGTGGCGATGGTGGTGAACGCGACGTCCGCCAGAGCCTTGTACTCGAAGCGCACCTGCTGAACGTCGGCACCACCGACGGCGAGCAGGTGAACCGTCGTGTTGGCGCCGTCTGCCTTGATCGAGGCGTTGGATGCCGGAGCCACCAGGATGACCTGGCCGGCGCCGCCGGCCTGGTCGCTCAGGGGGTTGGCCGATGCCGAGCTCATCAGGAACGGGAGTCCCGTTACTGCGAGTGCGGAGACGGCCACCGTGGCCAGTCCCCGCTTCATGCCGCTGTTTTTACGCATGCTGAAGTAGTCCCTCTCGCGAATTGAAAGTGGGCGCGCGAAATTCCCTCCCACGCCTCCCTTGGATCAAGATCGTGATCCACTCCTAGGACGGAGCGCACACGACCTCGTGACGCCATACTGCTCTCGCCATTTCTTTACTTCTGGTTTTTGCGGATTCTGCGATCTTCGACAAGAAATGGCCCTAGTTTCGGAGGACCGGTTGGGATACCGGCTCGGTCAGACACTCGCTATGGGGGTTTCGGGGTGGAACAGGGCGCGGCGGCTCCCGCTCAGCGACGCCGCGGGCGACCCCAGCGGCTGCCGTTCGAGGCCACACCGTCGTCGCATGCACCGTTCGACGTCGACTGCCGGTTGGCCTGGTTGCTGGCGACCAGCCGGCTGCTGTCGCCGAGCACCACCGACCTGCCTCGGGAGTTGTTCCTCGACAAGGTCCGCGGTCAGGGGATCAGCATCGACGCCTCCCGGATCAGCCGCTGGGAGTCCGGACAGCTGCCCGCGACCCACACGCTGATCGAGGCCTACGAGAACGTGATCGGGCTACCGGACGGAGCTCTGTGGGCGACGAGCCGGCTGCTGCACCGGTCCTCTGGAGAGGGCGCCCGGTCGGCGGCGGTCCGGCCCGCGGAGGCCCGGACGTCCGAGGAGCTCGACGACCTGTTCGACCGGATCGAGGCCCATACGGCGACCGGCGGGCACTGGCTGCGGATGACCAGCGACCTCGCCCACTTCGAACGCGTCTACCTGCACCGAACCACCTGGACGACCCTGTGCACCCAGCTTGTCGGCGAGCTGACCCGGTCCAGCGGGATCGCGTTCTTCCGACGGTACGAGGCCGCGTGCGCGCTGCTCGCGCATCCGCAGGGGGGCCGGCACCTGACGCGGAGCCTCGGCCGCTTCGTGCTGCATCCCGACGTGCAGAGCGTCGCCCCCGCCATCACGCTGCTGCGCGAAGTTTCCGATCAGGCGGCCGGCGGCCTGGTGCTTCGACTGATGTCCGACCAGAACAAGATGCTGCGCCGGGGAGCCAGGGGGGTCGCGGCCGCGATGGTCGCTCGTGGGCGGTTCCCGGAAGGCTCGGTGGAGATGCTCGAGGCGCACACCGGGGTGGAGCTCGGCAAGCGCGGCGGGATCGCGCGGCGTACCGACGCCCTCGACCTGGCCACCCAGCTCCCGGAGGCGAGCTACGACCGGGTGCTGGCCTCGATCCCTGAACCTCAGGTACGCCGGCGCCTCGAGCACGCGCGGGAGACGCTCGAGCTCGTGCCCCGCGACCTGGCCCGGGCCGTCTCGGAGGCGGTGGCGACGTACGCGGAGGCGGCGACCCGTCGGGCGGCCTACGACCCCGACCAGATGCTGCGCCGCCTGGTACGGGAGAGCCTGTTCCATGTCCAGCGCGAGCGCCGGCACCTGGCGTCGGTGCTGCTCGCGGTCAGCCCGTACGGCGAGCCGGCTGCCCGGGCGATCCTCGAGCTCGCGTCGGACAGCGACGACCTGGTGGCCGGGATGAGCTGGTCGGTGCTGCGCCGCATGGGTCACCTGCTCGATCGCCGCAAGGTCGCCAACGCGGTCGCCAACGAGACGCGAGACGGCATCCGGGCCCGGGGGCTGGTGACCCTCGGCCTCACCCCAGGACCGCTCGAGGACGATGCCGCGGACCTGATGATCGCCACTGCGCGGGCGTCGTCGACCGACTCTCTACGGCACGCCGCAGTGTTCGCACTCGGCATGACCGACCACGAACGCCTGCGCGTTCTCGCCGCGGAGGATCCCGCACTTGCTCGCTCGGTCGGGTGGTGGCGCTCCCTCGGTCCGGCCATTCACGACGAGGACGTCCAGGTGCCGGCGTGAGCGCTAGGGTCTCGATACGCTCGCTGGCGCTCCCTACTCGACCAGCGTTGTAGCCCTAGCGAGGATAGAGCGCGAGTTGGCGCGACTGGGCGACCAACCGGCCGGCGGAGTCCCAGACCTCGCAGTCCTCCTCGAACATTCCGCCCGCGATGTTGCGGGTCAGGTGGCGCACCTTCAGCCAGCCCGGCGCGGGGCGGGCGCGCACGTGCGCACTCAGCTCGAGGGTCGGCGCCCAACCCATCGCGCCGAGGTCGAAGGTGGCCGGCGGCAGCGCGTCGACCACCAGCAGGAGCTCGAGCGGATCGGGCTCGCGCCCGTCGGCCAGCCGGAACCACGCGCTGAGCACGCCCTCGCCACTGGGGTTGCCCATCGCCCAGCCGATCTGGTCGGGGTGGAAGCGCATGTCGAACCGGTCCAGGAGTGGCGGGCGCAGCTCCGGCGGGCCGAGGCTGGTGGACACGCAGTCCTCGAGCGGGGGCAGGTCGATCTCGGGCGCAGTGGTGCGGACGTCGCCGTCCTGCCGGCCGAGGTCGCCGTACGTCGCCAGCACGGTGATCCGCGTGGCGTCACCCTGCACGAGATCGGCGGCGACGGTGGCGAAGTTGCGCCCGTCGCGTCGTACGTCCACCTCGACGCGCGCCGGTCCCGGCGCGCCCGGCGAGAGGAAGTAGGCGCTGATCGCGATCGGATCCGGCTTGGCGGGCAGCGCGGTGGCGATCGCGTTGCCGATCACCGCCAGCTGGTAGCCGCCGTTGACTCCCCCGCCGACGACCCACCCCGCGGCCAGGTCGGCGCTGAAGCTGCCGGCGCCCTCCTCGACGACCGCGATGTGTGCGTCGAACTCGTAGCCCATGGGGCTGACGTTATCGGGCGATTACTTCGGGTGCTTCGCCAGGTAGCGGAGGACGGAAGCGGCCTGTGCCCGGGCACCCGCGGCGTTGGGGTGTGCCGGCACGCCGATCGCCAGATCGTTGACCGACAGGCCGAGCGTCTCGGCGTACCGCTCCTTCATGCCCTTGCAGAGGTGGTGCCCGCGGGTGAGCCTCGCGGTGCTGACCAGCTCGGCGCCGCCCTTGCGTGCTGCGCGCCTCAGCATCGCGTTGAGCTGGTCGAACTTGACTTTGATGTAGCGCATGTCCTTGTCGGTCGCCGGGACCAGCGGGTAGCAACCGTGATCGGGGATGACGCGCATGTAGTCGACGAGCAGGATCCGGGCGTGCGGTGAGATCCGGCGGATCTGCTTCAGCGCGCGTACCACCTTGGGCTGGGACTGCCTGATGCTGCGCGCCAGCCGGTCCACGCCCCCCTTCGTGTACTTGTTCTTGCAGCCCCCGAACGGCGTGAGCAACCCGCCGATCACCGGGACCGGAAGGTCGGGCAGCAGCTCCAGCGGTGTCTCCACAGGCAGCGCGTTGAAGCAGTCGATCCCGGCTGCCGCGACGCCGGCGTCGTTGCCGCCGATGCCCACCGTGACCAGGTCGGTGGTCTCGGAGAGCCGGTTGAACTGCGGAGGGTTCGTGCCACCTGTCGGCAGCCCCGTCTGCGGGCGCCTGAAGTGGTCGGTGGTCGCCGAGCCGCACGAGGCGTCCCGGAACGTTCGCGCCCCGATCGCCTTCGCCACCAACCTCGGATAGTTGCGATGCGACTGGGCGCAGTCGACCGGCGCGTTGTCGGTGGCGGGAAGGCCGTCGGCGCTCAGGATGACCACGTCGGCCGTCCAGGAGTCCCCCAGGGCGACGTACTCCGAGTAGCGCGGCTGCGGCGCGGGCGTGGGCTCTGCAGGGTCCGAGGCCGCCGAGGTCGTCGGTACGGCGGGGGCGAGCAGGGCCAGCACGGCCACCAGCAGCACCACGATGCGGCTCTTCGTCACGCCCACCCAACGAACTCCGGAAGGTGAGGTGACGCGAGTGCGGGACAGTGGCCCCGTGAGGACCGACCTGATCGCCGGCCCGGCCCACGACCGGGAAGACGGCTCGCTGCTCCCGGACTGGTGGTCCCCCGCCGCCTGTGCTGGGTACCAAGCCGCGTACGCCGCGGTGCTCCCTGACCGAACACTCCTAGGCGGGCCGCGGTCGGACGTCGCTCACCTCGAGGTGCGCCATCAGGTCGGTGAGGGTCTTGCGCGCGGCCGGGATGCTGAGGCCCTCTACTCGACAGAGACCCACGCGCAATCCGTCGGCGGTCGCGAGAACGAGGTCCACCTCATGGGGCTCGAGTGCCACGCCGTCGATGTCAGCCAACGCCGCGCGCTCTCGATCGCGGGACAGGTCGAGCACCTCGGCCAGGTCGGGGCGGGATCGGGCCAGCTCGGTGAGGGCCAGCCAGACCCGAACCCCCGCGATCTCATCTGCCTCCGCCGGTAGCAGCGCATGGACGCCGTGGCGCCAGCGCTGGTACTCGACCCAGCTGCTCCAGCGTTGTGCGAAGCGAGCGGTCACGACGTACGGGAGCTGTCGCCGCGACACCATCTGGCTGACACGGGCCGGCGTCACCTTCAGCCAGTCCGCCACCGCACGGAGCGTGAGCCCGACCGCACCTTCTCCTGCGAGAACATTCACCGCAGCGTCGGTGAGCATGTCTTCGCGGTTGGCGGAGTCGAGACGAAGGAACGCGTGGGAGATCATCCGCTGAGCCTCGGCGTCGGCACCGACATCGCTCTCGCGGACTTACTAATGCATTAGTAAGTCCGCGAGCAGTCCTATCCGTCGGATCAATGCACGCGCTCCGCCGGCCTCCTCGGGACCTGTCCTCGGAAACAGCGTTGCCCAGCGCAAGCCCGACCCCTGAGGATTGGTGGATGACGAGCGCGGCGCTGGCCAAGGTGCCGACCCAGTTCCGGGAGCTGGCCTCCCGGTTGGTCGAGGACGCCAGCTCTGACACGAGGATCCTGGGCGTGATCCTCGCGGGCTCGGCGAGCACCGGCGGTGCGGACGAGTACTCGGACCTCGACCTGGTCATCGTGAGCCACGACGACGAGCAACGGTCGGTGCTCTCCGAGGCGCGTGCCTTGGCCGACCGGCTCGGACCCGTGCTGGTGACCTTCAGCGGCGAACACGTCGGCGAGCCCCGGCTGCTGGTCGCTCTGTACGGACCGCCGCCGCAGCACGTCGACCTGAAGTTCATCGGCCTGTCGGATCTCGCCGACCGGCTCGAGGACGGCGCGATCCTGTGGCAGCGAGACGCGCTGGTCGAGCAGGCACTGGGAGCGGCGGGGCCAGCGGTTTGGCCGCGTCCGGATCCGCAGTGGATAGAGGACCGGTTCTGGCCGTGGGTCCACTACGTCGCCGCGAAGGTCGGCCGCGGCGAGCTTTTCGAAGCGGTGGCTGGCCTCACCAGCATCCGGGGCCTGGCCCTGGCACCGCTGGCCACCTGGGGGCGCACCGAGAAGCCGAGCGGTGTGCGTCGCCTCGAGACCCTCGCGCCCGAGCATCAGGCCGCGTTCGAGGCGACGGTCGCCGCACCGACGCAGCCCGACTGCGTGCGGGCGCTGCAGGCATCGGTCGACCTGTACCTGCGGTTACGCGACGAGTCAGCGCTGACGTGCCGATCGGCGGCCGAGCAGGCGGTGCTCGACCATCTCGCCGAGGTCAGCCGATGATGCTCGGGGCTCAGATCCAGCGCCGCACGCGTCGACAGTAGGCGTCGAAGTCGTCCCCGAAGTGGTCGCGCAGCGCCGCCTCCTCAGGACGGATCTGGAACCGATCGATCACCCCGACGAAGGCGGCCACGGGTAAGGCGGTGCGCCAGCCGCCGCGCACCACGCCGTGGGCGGCCAGCAGACCGGTCATGCCGACGTACATCGGGTTGCGGGTGACGGCGTTCGGTCCACTGGTGACGAGCGCGGATGCTTGCGCCGGGTCCAACGGGTTCACGGTCGTGCCGGTGCGACGGAAGGCCTCGAGGCTACCGGCCAGCAGCCACACACTGGCCGCCGCGACCCCGCCGGCGCCGGCCCAGCGCAGCAGCCCGGGAGGGTTGTCCGACCCAAGCCGGCGCTGTACGAAGCCGGCGGCCAGTCCGATCACCGGAGGCGGGACGTGTGGCATCCCCCGAGTCTGACACCGCGCTCGACCCGGGCCGGGACGCGATGAACACGAACTCGAGCCCGGGCCTGTCCGGAGCGCCACGAACCTCGTCGACGACGAAGCCCGATGCCTTCAGCGACCGCTGCACCTCTTCGCTGCTCCGGAATCGCAGCGTCGAGTCCGAGACGAGCACCGCGCCGTCCGCCTCGAAGATGTAGGTCCACCGAAAGCTCACCAGGTCCGCACCGACGCCTCTCACCTCGCACCAGCTCTCCACGAGGCCGACACCGGGGATGTCGGTCCGACGCCGCGTCCGTTCGTCGGTCCAGCCCAGCCAGGCCCGCGCAGCGTGGTCGCGGGTCTCGAAGACGAGGTGCCCGCCGGGCTCGAGGGAGGCGTGAGCGCCGCGCAGAACGTCGTCCCACTGCTCATCGGTCAGGAACACCTGCGCGACGTTGCCGGTCATCGTGACCAGGTCCACTTGCAGTGGGGGCAACGTCGTCGCATCGCCATGAACCCAGGTCACGCGATCGGCGTGCGGCTTCCCCCGAGCGACGTCCAGTGATGCCCCGGCCGGATCCACCCCCACGACGTCGATTCCTCCCTCGGCAAGCAGACAAGCGAAGGTGCCGGTCCCGCACCCGATGTCGAGAACTCTCCGCGCTCCGACCTCGGCGACGATCGACAGGTACGCGTCGAGGTCGCCGCGCTCCGGATCGAGAGGATCGTAGAGCTCAGCAAGCCGACGCTCGGCGAAGATCGGGTCCGGCACGCGAGCGACGCTAGTGGACCGCGAGCTGACCGCTCAGCCGGCCGTGGCGGTCGGCACTGGAGGCGTTCAGCCCGACGATCTCGACCACCTTGCCCTTGCGCTGGTACTTCGTGGTGATCGCGTCCAGTGCGGCCACGGTGGAGGCGTCCCAGACGTGGGACTCGGTGAGGTCGATGACCACGCGGTGCGGATCGCCGACGTAGTCGAACTGGGTGTACAGATCGTTGCTGGAGGCGAAGAAGAGCTCCCCCGTGACCCGGTAGACCGCGGTGGCGCCGCCGTGCTCGTCCTCGACGAGCTCCCGATGGGTCTCGGTCAGGTGGGCGACGCGCCGGGCGAACAGGGTCATCGCCACCAGGACGCCCACGACGACGCCGATGGCGAGGTTGTGGGTAAGGACGGTGACCACCACGGTGGCGGCCATGACGGTCGATTCGCTCTTGGGCATCCGGCGGAGGGTGGCGGGGTGGATCGAGTGCCAGTCGAAGGTGCCCACGGCGACCATGATCATCACCGCCACGAGTGCGGCCATGGGGATGAGAGCCACGACGTCGCCGAATCCCACGACCAGGACCAGCAGGAACACGCCGGCCAGGAACGTCGAAAGTCGAGTGCGTGCGCGGGAGACCTTCACGTTGATCATGGTCTGGCCGATCATCGCGCAGCCGCCCATGCCGCCGAAGAAACCCGTGACGATATTGGCGGCGCCCTGGCCCCACGCCTCCCGGGTCTTGTCGGAGTGGGTGTCGGTGATGTCATCGACCAGCTTCGCGGTGAGCAGCGACTCCAGCAGGCCGACCAGGGCCATCGCCAGGGCGTAGGGAGCGATCACCTCGATCGTGTGCAGGTCGAACGGCACGTCAGGGACGAACCAGCCGGGCAGGCTGTCGGGCAGCTTGCCCTCATCCCCGACGTCGGGCGCGTCGATCGCACCCACGAGGACGAATGCGGTCAGCGCGACGATGGCCACCAAGGGTGCGGGAACAACGGTGTTGACCCGGGGGAACCCGACGATCACCGCGATGCCGATCGCGGTCATCGGGTAGACCATCCAGGGCACGTCGATCAGGTGGTCGATCTGGGCCTCGAAGATAAGGATCGCCAGCGCATTGACGAAGCCGACCATCACCGAACGGGGGATGAAGCGCATCAGCTTGGCCACTCCACCCAGTGCCAGTGCGATCTGGATGAGCCCGCCCAGGAGCACGGTGGCGATCAGGAAGTCGTAGCCGTAGTCACGCATCACCGGGGCGATGACCAAGGCGATGGCCCCGGTTGCCGCCGAGATCATGGCGGGCCGACCGCCGAGGAAGGAGATCGCCACCGCCATCGTGAACGAGGCGAACAGCCCCACCCGAGGATCGACGCCCGCGATGATGGAGAAGGAGATCGCCTCCGGAATCAGCGCCAGTGCGACGACGAGCCCAGCGAGCACCTCGGTGCGGAGGAGCGAAGGGGTACGCAGGGCGTTGCGCACCGTCGGCTCGGTCCGGTCGGGATGCGGCTCGACGACGGGTCTCGGCGCAGAGGAGGTCAAGGCATGCTCCGTTCGGGGCACCTCGAGTCGACCGGCCGCTGCGTGAGGGCCCCGACGCTCGAGGTGGATAATTGATGAGTGCGCCTGCAGGCGCGTGCCGGCGTCATCGCCGGCGGGAAGTCTGGGGTGGCAACCCTACCGTTGCGTGAGGGTGGGACTGAAATCGACGAGCGAGCGGAGGCCGGACCTTGGGCGCGGATCATCCCCCCAGCACCGCCAACGACGGCACCGCCATGCAGATCGGGGAGGTTGCCGGAAGGACGGAGCTGTCGCTGCGCAGCCTTCGGCACTGGGACGAGGTCGGTCTGCTGCGACCTTCGGGGCGAAGCGATGGCGGATTTCGCCTCTACACCGAGGCCGACGTGGAGAAGATCCTGCTCATCCGGAGGATGAAGCCGTTGGGGTTCACGCTCGAGGAGATGGCCGTCGCGCTACGTGACATCGAGGTCCTGCGCCTACCGCGAGCATCGGGGCGAGCCGACGCCGCGGCGCGCCTTCGAACCCTTCTGGATGAGGCTCGCGAGCGTCGTACGGGGCTGTTGGCACAACTCGCGATGGCCGAAGAGTTCATCGGAGCCCTCGGTCGGGAGGTGGCCGAAGAACCCCAGCCGAACTGATCCGAGTGCCAGTCCTGGCCCGACCTCGCCGCCTTCGCAGTCAGGCGAGGGCGAGGAAGAGCTTCTCCAGCTTCTTGGCGTCCACGTCATCGACACCGTCGGTCTCGAGCAGACAGTGCTGCATGCCGGTGGCGACGATGGCGTAGCCGGCGCGCGAGAGCGCCTTGTTGACCGCGGCCAGCTGAGTGAGGACGGACTCGCAGTCGGAGCCCTCCTCCATCATCCGGATCACGCTGGCGAGGTGGCCGTTGGCGCGCTTCATGCGGGTGATGATCGCCTTGATCTCGGTGGGTTCGAGCTCCATCAGGTGTTCTCCAGTGCGGCGAGGGCCGCAGTCAGCCGCTGCCGTGCGTCGGACGCCACGGTGCGGAGGGTGTCGCCGGCCTGGCCGGCGAGGGACATCATGACGTCGGGGTCGAAGGCCTCGACGACGGTGGTGGAGTCGTCGACCGCACGGACGACGACGTTGCACGGCAGCAGGGCGGCGATCGAGGGATCGGCCTCGAGCGCCTGATGGGCCAGCTGCGGGCGGCAGGCACCCAGGATGATCTGGGGGGCGACGTCGACGTCGAGTTTTGTCTTCAGCGTCGCCTTGAGGTCGATCTCGGTGAGGATGCCGAAGCCCGCGTCCGCGAGCTCGCCGCGCACCGCTTCGACGGCCTCATCAAAGGGCCGACGCACCGTGGTTCGGAGCGTGTACTGCGTCATGGGTTCTTCCCTCCCGGGGTACCGATGGCTGGTGTTCGGGCTGGCCTCGTCACCAACTGTACAACCCCCCTGGGGGTTATGCTACGTTTCGGACATAACCCCCCAGGGGGTTCCACCTCGTCCGTAGAGCGACCAGACAACAAGGGAGGTCCCCTCATGCGTGAGACCACCGTCGAGCAGCTCGCTTCGGCGCTCGATCAGGGCGCGGCTGTGGTCGATGTCCGCGAGCCTGCGGAGTTTCGCCAGGGCCACGTGCCCCGTGCCCGCAACATCCCGATGGGCCAGCTGACCGCCCGGCTCGGCGAGATCGACCGCGACCGCCCGGTGCACCTGGTGTGCGCCTCGGGCAACCGCAGCAGCGCGATGACCGACGTCCTGACCGCCAGCGGCTACGACGCGATCAACGTCGCCGGCGGCACCAGCGCCTGGGTCCGTTCCGGGCGCGCGATCGAGAAGTGAGGCTGAGAGTGACCAAGGAAGAGACCATCGCACCCGCCTCCGCCACCGAGGAGGCGCAGCAGCACCCGGCACCAGGGCTGACCGTCCGCACGCTCGAGACCCCGTCATTGGGCGACCGCACCTACGTCGTGCACGACGGTGAGACCGCCCTTGTCATCGACCCGCAGCGCGACATCGACCGAGTGCTGGACGTCCTCACGTCGGACGGGGTCCGCCTCACGCACGTCTTCGAGACCCACATCCACAACGACTACGTCACCGGTGGCCTGGCCCTGGCCCAGGTGACCGGCGCGTCGTACCTGGTCAATGGGGATGACGAGGTCGCCTTCGACCGCACCCCGATCGCGGACGGCGACGTCGTTGCGGTCGGCTCACGGATGCGAGTCCGCGCGATCGCTACCCCCGGTCACACCTTCACCCACCTGTCCTACGCGCTCACCGACCGAGATGAGCCGTACGCCGTGTTCACGGGCGGGTCGCTGCTCTACGGCGCCACCGGCCGACCGGACCTTCTCGGGGAGGAGCACACCGATGCCTTGGTGCGCCACCAGCACGCTTCTGCGCACAAGCTCGCGTCCACGCTGCCGGACCAGGCCGAGGTCTACCCCACCCATGGGTTCGGGTCGTTCTGCTCCGCCACCCAGTCCGACGCCACCGCCTCCACCATCGGCGAGGAGAAGCGGTCCAACCCCGTGCTCACCCAGGACGAGGAGACCTACGTCCGCGAGCTTCTCGACGGACTGGGTGCCTGGCCGGCCTACTACGTGCACCTGAGTCCGGCCAACGCCGCCGGCCCAGCCGCGCCGGACCTGTCGCCGGCGCACGAAGCCGACGCGACCGAGCTGCGCCGCAGGATCGATGCCGGGGAGTGGGTTGTGGACCTGCGCAGTCGCAAGGCGTTCGCCGCTGGCCATGCTCCGGGCACGTTCAACTTCGGGCTGGACGGAGCGTTCGCGACGTACCTGGGCTGGTTGATCGAGTGGGGCACTCCGGTGACGCTGCTCGGCGAGACCGCCGACGACGTTGCCACCGCCCAGCGCGAGCTGGTCCGGATCGGCATCGATCGCCCGGCCGCCCAGGCAACGGGCGACCCACATCAGTGGGCCGCGGGCGAGTTGGGCGACTTTTCCACCGCCACGTTCTCCGAGCTGGCACAGGTGCGCCACCACCGCGAGGTCGTCGTGCTCGATGTTCGCCGGGCCGACGAGTTCGAGGGAGCGGCGATCGCCGGAGCGGTCAACATCCCCATCCACGAGCTTCCCCGCCGGGTTGCCGAGGTGCCGAACGGTGAGGTGTGGGTGCACTGCGCCAGCGGCTATCGCGCCTCGATCGCCGCCTCTTTCATCGCCGCCGCGGGCCGTACCCCAGTCGCGGTCGACGACTCCTTCGAGAACGCCGAGAAGGTGGGACTGCACCTGGTCAGCCCCGGGAACGGCGACGACGGGGCCGAAGCCTGAGATGACCCTGCTCGTCGCCGTCGCCGCCGGCGTGCTCATCGGCCTGTCCCTCGGGGCGCTCGGTGGCGGCGGCTCCATCCTGGCCGTGCCGGTGCTGGTGTACCTACTCGACCAGTCGGCCACCCAGGCGACGACCGGGTCGCTGGTGGTCGTCGGCGTCACCTCGATGATCGGAGCGGTCGCCGCCCACGCGACCGGCAACCTGCTGCTCGGGCGTGGCGTTGCCTTCGGCGCCGTCGCGATCGGCGGCGCGGCCCTGGGTGCGCGGGCCTCCACCCAGGTCCGGGACGAGGTGCTGCTGGCGTCGTTCTCACTCCTGCTCCTCGTGGTCGGCGGCCTGATGGCCTGGCGGCAACTCCGCGACGGCAAGGGTCACCGCGCGCAGCACGCGGCTCGCCCGAGCCTCGACGACCCGATTCTCACGTTCAGCCCCACCTTCGCCTGTGCCTGCCCCCGGGCGCTCAAGGTGCTGATCACTGCGACCGTGGTCGGGCTGTTGACCGGCTTCCTCGGAGTGGGAGGCGGCTTTCTCGTGGTCCCCGCGCTGTTGTTGGGGCTCGCCCTGCCCATGCGGTATGCCGCCGGCACCTCGCTCGTCGTCATCACCATCACCAGCGCGGCCGCCCTGGCGGTGCGCGCCGACGCCGGGGCTGGTCCCGACTGGTCGCCGGTGCTCGCCCTGACGGCCGCCTCCGCGGTAGCCGCCGTCGCCGGAGCCCGGCTGGCCGACCGGATCGACACCGCTCGTCTCCAGACCGCCTTCACCACCCTCGTGATGATCGTGGCGCTCTACACCGCAGTGCGAGCACTACCCGCGCTCGCTTGAGCATCACCTCACCTCCCACGCATCTCCACCACGCACAACGAAACGGAACCCACACCGACATGAGCACCACCTCGCCGCCCAGTCCCCCACCCGCGCCTTTGACCACGGCGCCCACGCCCGCCGGTCCCCTCGGCCGCCTCGGCGTCTGGGTCACCGACCACGCCAGGGTCGTCACCGTCGTCTGGCTGCTGGCCATCGTCGGCCTCGGCGCCTTCGCCCCCCAGGTCGAGCACAACCTCTCCGGCGCCGGCTGGCAGGCCAACGGCTCGGAGTCCGTCCAGGCCCGCGAGCTTGCGCGCGACCACTTCGGCGGCAACGCCTCCTCCGCCATCCAGGTGGTCGTCCGCTCCACCGACGGCCCCGTCACGGCGGGCGAGGGCCGACGGGTCCTCGCCGAGGTCGCCGACATCCTTCAGGCCGAGCCCCGCATCGCCGACGTCGTCGCACCGACCCCGGGCGCCACCCTTTCCCAGGACGGATCCACCGCGATCGTGCTGGCCGGCGCCGGTGCCGACACCGATGAGATGGTCCGCGTCGCCACCGACCTCAAGGCCGAGCTGCAGAACCTCTCCACCGACACCGTCGAGGTCAACCCGACCGGTTCCTCGCTGCTGTGGAGCGACTTCAACGAGGCCAACCTCGACGCGATGCTGAAGTCGGAGTTCATGTCCTGGCCGGTCACCCTGGCCATCCTGGTGCTCGCCTTCGGCGCCCTGGTGGCTGCCGGGCTGCCGCTTATCCTGACCCTGGCCGGACTGGTGGCCTCCGCCGGGTCCCTGGTCCTCATCAACGAGCTGGTGCCGGTCTCGATCTGGGCGATGAACTTCGCGATGATGTTCGCCCTCGCGCTGGGCATCGACTACGCCCTCTTCCTGGTCGTTCGCTACCGCGCCGCCCGGGCCGCCCGTCGCGAAGCCAACCGCGTCATCGACCGGCCCGACGGCCACGAGGACCGACAGCGGGCCATCGCCCAGACCATGGACACCGCCGGCAAGGCAGTCCTGCTCTCCGGCCTCACCGTGCTGATCTCGCTGTCCGCGGTGATGCTCGTTCCATCACCCTCGTTCCGCTCCATGGCCGGAGGCATCATGCTCTCGGTCGTCTTCGTCCTCGCCGCCACCCTGACCCTTCTGCCGCTGGTGTTGTTCAAGCTGGACGACCGGATCAACAAGCTCGCTCTGCCCTGGTCTCGCTCGATGGAGCATCGGTCACCGAAGTTCGCCGCCTGGGGCGAGCGACTCTGGAAGCGGCCCGTCGCCTGGGGCCTCGCGTCCCTGGTCATCCTGCTGGCGCTGGCCGCCCCGATCCTCGGCCTGAGGACCGCCATGCCCTCGATCAAGGTTCTGCCCGACGACTCCTCCGCCCGCGTGGGTTACCACCAGGTCCAGGACGCCTTCGGCACCGGCGCGCCGGGCACCCTCCAGATCGTCGCCGACGAAGCTGACGCCCCAGCCGCGGTCACGGCGCTCCAGGAGGACCGCGGCATCGCCGCCGCGATGCAGCCGGTGCCCGCTGCCGACACCAGCGGCCTGGTGCTGATCCAGGCGGTCCCCACCGTCGACCCCTCCGACCCCACCCTCGGCGACACCGTCGACCGGCTGCGAGCCGACCTCCCTGACTCCGCCGTCGTCGGCGGAGCCGCCGTGGAGAATCTCGACCTCAAGGCGCAGCTCGACGAGTCGACCCCGTTGGTCATCGGCGTCGTGCTGGTACTCGGCTTCCTGCTGTTGCTCATCGCCCTGCAGGCGCCGCTGATCTCTTTGCTCGGCACCCTGGCCAGCCTGCTGTCCACTGCGGCAGCCTTCGGTGTCGCGAGGCTGATCTTCCAGGAGGGCCACGGCGCCGACCTGCTCGGTTTCGAGTCCCAGGGCTTCGTTGACGCGTGGGCCCCGGTGTTCTTCTTCGCGATGATCTTCGCCATCGCCATGGACTACACCGTGTTCCTGCTCGCCTCGGCCAAGGAGCACTACGAGCGCAGCGGTGACCCGAAGGAGGCGATGGTGGGCGCGCTGGCCCACTCCGGCCGGGTCATCTTCGCCGCTGGCGCGGTCATGGTCGCGGTGTTCTTCACCTTCGCGCTATCCGGTCCGATCCCGCCGAAGGAGATGGGCGTCGTACTCGGGCTCGCCGTCCTGCTCGACGCCTTCCTGGTTCGGCTCGTCCTGCTGCCCGTGCTTCTCCGGCTCACCGGCCGGGCCGCCTGGTACACCCCCGCCTGGCTGCGCAAGGTGCTGCCGAACATCACCTTCGCTCACGACTGAAGCATCGGGTTCGTCGCTCAAACCCGCCTCGCTGCGGCCCGGCACCGCCGTCACAACATGGCACCGATATGAGAGAACGGCTTCGCACGCGCTCTCCGATCACGCTCCGGACGCGGTATCCGCACCTCACACGTTGAAGCGGAGCTCCACCGCGTTGCCTCTCCGAACAAGGAGCAATGTTCACGGACGCACATCGGCTCGCGGGTCCCCCCTACTCCTTAGCATCAGAGACCTTGATTCCGCAGGTGCGAATGCCGTCAGGGTGCCTGACGATCAGCGCTTAGGCGGGGTGGACTCTGGCCTATGACCAGCGCGTGCTCGGCGCTGCATGGTCGGGCGCTGCGAGCGCGCGTATTCGAAGTGGATGGTCGGGCGCTACTTGTGGGTGAGTGCGACTGGGACGTGCTCGCGTAGGAAGCTGAGCTGGTCGGCGATGACACTGGTGAACAAGGGTTCGACGTAGGGGTCGAAGTGGCCGCCGGGGTAGACGCGGACGGTCGGGGCGGACATCCGCGCGGCAGTCGTCTCCGCGATGCGGCGTGGAGTGATGGCATCAGCGTCGACGATCTGGACGAGTGCAGGGCAGCGGACTCCTGCCGCCCATCGCCTCGGGGAGTAGAGGCCGATCTTGAGAACGATCCTGGCGGCAACGTTGGTCGGGTAGTCGCCGAGCTTGAGCCCGGACTCAGCGATGAGCTTGTCCATGCCGGGGACGGCGTCGGGGGAGGTCATCACGGCGGTCTGGCCGGGGGCGCCGGTCGAGTCGACGTAGACGGGCGTTCGTCCAGTCCAGGCTCTGAGCTGGTCGCGGAAGCCCACGCGGGAGACGCGCAGGCTGGGCATGAGGCCGGTGGAGCGGACTGCTGCGGGGCCGCTGACGTGGGGGACCTGGGCGATGATCGCCGCGAGCGGCTCCCCTTGCCCCGCAAGGCTGATGACGTGGCCGCCGGCGAACGACGTGCCCCAGGCCACTGCTTTCGTCGGGTCGACTCCGTTCAAGGTGCGGGCGAACGCGAGCGCTGCGGTCCAGTCCGCGTGCTGCATCGATACGTCCAGCACCTGTCGTGGTGTGCCGTCGCTGTCGCCGAACCCCCGATAGTCGAAGGTGACGACGATGTAGCCCTCGGCGGCGAAGCGTTCGGCGTACGCGGGCAGGCGCAGGGCTCGCACGGCGCCGAACCCGTGGGCCATCACGATCACGGGAGTCGGCGCATCAGCGCTCGCTTTGGGGCGGTAGACGGTCGCGGCGCAGCTGACCCCGTGCGAGGTGAAGGAGCCACGCTCGGTGGTGAAGAGCGGGTTGGGAATCTCGGGCATGGGTTTCCTTCTGGACTGCAGAGTGGCGCGTGGAAACGAGCATGTGCGCGCGGGTCAGTGCGTGAACGGCCCAGCGTCCGCGCATTGTCCGTGACCCGCGTCGTGTCTCCGATGCTCGCTTCTTGACTGTCGTACAAGACGATAGGTGGCCTCTTGAATGAGAGTCAAGATAAGGTCGGTGTGTGCCGCGCAACAGACGTCCCCAGGACCGCGACGAGAAGTTGAGCGAGATCGTGACTGCCGCGGCAGAACTCTTCAGTGAGGCTGGGTTCGAGCAGACGTCGATGGCGCGCATCGCCCAGGCCGCCGGCGTCACCCCCACCACGATCTACTGGTACGTCGCCGACAAGGACGCACTCCTCGTCGCTGCCCTGGACCACTTGCTCGCGGACGCGCTACAGGAGTTCGACCAGCAGGCCGGTGCCTCGCTCGTAGATCAGGTGCTGTGGGCACTAGAGCAACTCAAGCGCCACCGCACCCTGATCAGCGTCGTGCACGCCCGTAGCGAGCGGTCAACAGTCGTTGCCACCTGGCACGACGGTTTCCACGCCCTGATGGACAGGCTCGTCACCGCCTACCTCGACACGCAAGGCGTACCCGAGCCGGACCGAACAGCGACAGCCAGACTCACCACTCTTGCGGTCGAGGGCCTCTTGTCGCATCCCACCGGCGCTGCCGAGACCCGTGCCGTTCTCGACCTTGTCCTGTCGCGGAGCGTCCGGGTCAGCTGAGAGTCGAGCTCGAACCTAAGACAACTTGACACCATCCCAGAGTGCGCGCCGATACCGTCTTTGCCTTCGCGGCCATTTCTGCCGTGCTGGCATATGGGCTCCGGCCTCCCTGCGTGAGGGCGTTGAGGCTCATGACAGCCTTCCTTCGGTAGCTGATGGTCGTTCTTCAGTCACCTATGTGCGAGGAGCGGGCGGCGGCAGCGATCGCCCCGGCCGAGCCTTTGCGCTCGCGGACGGGGTCTCCACCTGGGGGGACCCTCGCGGTCGACGGGCAGAGCGAGATTCGTCGGGACGCATCTCTGCCGGTAGTGCACTAGGTGTGCGGGGCTTCGAAGGTCGTTGAAATCGGGGGGGGCGCGTCGAGATCTGCGCGGCCTTTCCGAGCACCGGATTGCGTCCTTCGGCACGGCTCGCTCGAGCTTGGGCTCCTGGCTCGAGCAGTGGAGCTGGTACGCCCTAGTGGAGCGCCTCTCCTGGGTCGGTTCGGGTTACTGGGCGGGCAGTCCGGCGATCCACGCGAAACGCTCTCATCTGCCGAAGTTACGCCGGATTCGCGGTCCATTTTCGGGACCTGAGTTTCGGAGCCTATGAATGCGGTGGGTCCGGGCAAGCCCGAGAAAGACGCGCTCGTTCGGCGGCCATCCGCTACGGCCCTTGCCGATCGGCGCGGGAAACCTGGTCAGCCCGTGAGGATCCCTGGAAGGGACTTGGGTTGCTTCAGGAGGGCCCGAAGCTGGGGCAGGGTGAGCTCTGCGTCGAACAGATTGGGTTGGCCCAGCGCGTAGCGGGTGGCGTCAACTGCCCTGAGCGGTTCCCACTCCGGCGGTTGGGGGTACTCGACGACTGCGGCCGCGGGAGCATCGGACCCCGAACGTCGCAGGATCGCGTTCGCGGCGCGCCGTCCGTTGTGGTTGGCCGTTTCCATGTTGGCGACTTCCCAATCACTCTTGAGATAGTCGCCTGCGAGGATCAGGTTGGGGATTGCGGTCGTGACGTCGGGCCGAGATACGTACTGGCCATAGGCGGGCAGAACCAGCGGATCCTCGTTCTGCCACGCTCCGTTGCTCCAGATGACTCCTGGATCGATGTAGTGGGCGAGTCGCATGTCATCAATCAGGTTTGTGGAGGTGCTCGCGGTGTCTGCGACCGCTTGTTTGAGTTGTTCCCAGACCTCATCGGCCATTTCAGTGGGGGTGCATTCTCGGGCCGGCTTTCCGTAGATGACGCCGGGATTGTCCCAGTTGGCGATGATCGCGGACAGGCAGTCGCGTGCTCTGCCGTCGCCGTACCTGGCGGAAAAGTCGGTGGTCCAGAACTGTGCCTGGCTGATGGCTTCGATTGCCCAAGGCGCGTCGAGGGCGAAAATGTGCCCTCGGTTGAAAGTGAGTTTTCGGTCGAGGTAATACTGCAGCCCGGTCATCCATCCGGTGCTGAGCTTGTCCATCAGGCGCAACGAGGGATCCAACCGGAGGATCGGCGTGGTCCACAGCGAACGTGTGCGTTCGACCGGCAGAGCCGACACGTACCAGTCCGCTTGGACGATCGATGTGCCTGCGCCGGTCCGCACGGTCGCCGCTTCGATTCGTCCTCGGCTCGTTTGCCAGCCAACAAGCTCATGTCCGAGACGAAGGTTGGCGCCATGACCCGCGATCGTTGTCAACCACGGATCGATGAACGCTTCGTTTGTCGGCCCGTTCAGGACGCGGAAGGTCGGCCCGTTGCAGTAGCGCCCGATCTCGTTGTAGAGAATCGACTGGACGACCTTGCCGGTGTATCCCGCGCTCGTTATCTCGGTGCGAGACGCCTGGGTGAACTCGGTGAACAGGCGACCCAGAATCTTGTTGTAGTCATCGCCGAAATCATTGGAGCGGATGAATTCAGCCCAACTAACCTTTTCCACTCGCCGAGGCGACGGGCGTCCGAGCTGGACAGAAACACGACCACACGGCGAACAAAGTGTGCGAGACTTCTCGGCGGCAGATGGGTCTGCACGACCAGGGCGATGAGGGCATTGACGACATCAGTCGGCGTGTACGGCGTCGGGTCGGGCGCGCCCAACGGTAGGACCAGATCCTCGCGACCCCCGGAGCGGGCGAGCAGCGACTGTGGCGCGCCAACCAGGTTGTCGAACACGCCATTCGGATTCGAGCCGAACGGAATCCGACGCATCGTGTCGGCGGTGTGCTGGTAGAAGCCGAAGAAGACCCGCCATGCATGCTCGCCGGGCAGCGACATCCGCCCGCCAGCT
>CAWABG010000035.1:0-11012 GCA_963780245.1 uncultured Actinomycetota bacterium | reverse complement strand
CCATCGACGGTGCAGACCGCCTCCGCGGCGTCCCACTCGACACCGTAGGTGTGGGTTTCGGTGACGTCGATGGGACTCGGGGTGCGGCGAAGTCCTGGGTCAGCGTCGGGATCGCGGAAGGCCTTGATCCCGACGCCGATCTCCGCGGAGGGCGCATCGGCCGGGCCGAGCGCGTGGCCGAACACCTCGAGGACGCAGAGCTCGCCGCACTGGCGCTGCTCCGCGTCGTCCTCGAGCCCGCTGAGCCACAGGGCGGCCATCGAGCGCGGAGAGATGTTCATCGACGCCTCGATCGCGACGGTCCCGCTGGCCACGAGCAGCCGTCGAACCACGGCTGCTGCTCACGCACCACCTGGCCCTCGCGGAAGCGCTGCTGGCCTCGGGTGCTGCCCACCGGGCCGGACCAGCTGCCCGACTGAATTCCCGAGACGCGCAGCGGAGGATGGTGGTCCTCGGGGCACCACAACGGGTGGTCGACGGGGACGTCCATCGTGAGTCCGTCCGGCCCGCATCGGTACGACGGCCGGGTCGCCGACCGGGACGACCAGGCGGGCAGGTAGTGCGGGAACCACGTCGTCTCGTCGAGTGCTGAACCCTCGAACCGGTCATCGAGAAGGACCGTGTCGCCCATACCCCGAGCGTAGGCCGCAATCGGCCGGTTTCGGGATCGGGCGGGGTCTAGCGGTAGTGTTGACCCTCGGTGGCGCGTGAACCGATCAACCGGGCAAGCTCGGGTCGTATCTCCTCTGGAGATCCGGTCCGGACCTGCATCGGATGTCGGCAGCGGGCCAGCAAGCGTGAGTTGTTGCGGGTGACCGTCGGCTCGGACGCGCACGGCCAGTCGGCCGTCGTACCCGATCCCGAGGGCACCGCGCCCGGCCGGGGAGCACACCTGCACCCCACCGCCGAGTGCTACGACCTCGCGGTACGGCGGAAGGCCTTCGCCCGTGCGCTCCGGAACCAGCCGGGGGCCGGGGGACTTTCCACCGCACCGGTGGGAGAGTGGCTCGACTGGCACCTCAATCAGAAGTAGCAGTGACCGACCAAGGCAGTACCCGACTAGAAACGATGGAGCAGCAGCTCATGAGCACTCGATGAGTAACTCGCAATGAGTTTGCAGGATCCCCGAAGTTTGGGAACCCAACCAACGGTCTGACGTCACCCGGAACCCGGGTCTCAGGCCAAAAGGAGAAACGTGGCTAAGACCCGAGTTCACGAGCTTGCCAAGCAGTACGGCATCGAGAGCAAAGAAGTTCTCGAGAAGCTCAAAGAGATGGGCGAGTTCGTCAAGTCGGCTAGTTCGACGGTCGAGCTCCCCGTCGAGATGCGATTCAAGAAGGAGTTCGGCGACAAGCTGAAGGCCGCCGAGCCCGCCGCGCCCGCCACGGCAGAGGCGCCCGCCGAAGACGCGAAGCCGGCCAAGAAGGCCGCCCCCAAGCCGCCGGCCAAGAAGGCCGAGCCCGAGCCCGAGCCGGTCCTCGAGGAGCCGGCCGTGGTCGAGGAGCCGCCGGCCGCCGAGGAGCCCCCCGCGGCCGAGACGACCGCGCCCAAGGCCCCCTCGCCTGCCCCGCGACCCGTAGGTCGCCCCGGCGGCACGCCGCGCCCTGGCAACAACCCGTTCTCGTCGAGCCAGGGCATGGGCCGCAAGCCCGCTGCCCCGCCCGCGCGAGACGCCGAGGACGACGATCAGCGTCCGCCGCGTCCGCCCGCTCGCGACGGCATGCCTCGCCCCAACCCGGCGATGATGCCCAAGTCTCCCGCTGCCTTCGGTGGCGGACCCGGCAGTCGCGGTGGCCCTGCGGGTCGCGGTGGACCCGGTGGTCCCGGTGGCGGCCCCGGCGCCGGCCGCGGTGGACCTCCGGGTCGTGGTGGTCCCGGTGGCGGCGGTGCACCCGGTCGTGGTGCCCCCGGCGGCGGTGGCGGATTCGCCCAGCCCCGCAGTGGTGGTCGCCCCGGTGCCGGTCGTCCCGGCCAGCGTGGTCAGACCCAGGGCGCCTTCGGTCGCCCCGGTGGTCCGTCGCGCCGAGGCCGCAAGTCGAAGCGGGCCCGTCGCCAGGAGTTCGAGGCCATGGAGGCCCCGACGATCGGCGGCATGCGGGTCCGCAAGGGCAGCGGCGAGACGGTTCGCCTTGCGCGCGGCGCGTCCCTGACCGACTTCGCCGACGAAATCGGCGTCGACGCCGCCTCGCTGGTGCAGATGCTGTTCCACCTCGGCGAGATGGTGACCGCGACCGAGTCGGTCAACGACGCGACGCTCGAGCTGCTCGGTGAGGAGCTCAACTACGTCGTCGAGGTTGTCTCGCCCGAGGACGAGGACCGCGAGCTGCTCGGGACGTTCGACCTCGAGTTCGGCGAGGACGAAGGCAGCGAGGACGACCTGGTCGTCCGGCCGCCGGTCGTCACCGTCATGGGTCACGTCGACCACGGAAAGACCAAGCTCCTCGACGCGCTCCGCCAGGCGGACGTCGTCGACAAGGAGGCCGGTGGGATCACCCAGCACATCGGTGCCTACCAAGTGCACACCGATGTCGACGGCAACGAGCGTCGGATCACCTTCATCGACACCCCGGGTCACGAGGCGTTCACGTCCATGCGTGCTCGCGGTGCGCAGGCCACGGACATCGCGGTGCTCGTGGTGGCAGCCGATGACGGCGTGATGCCACAGACGATCGAGGCGCTCAACCACGCCAAGGCCGCTGGGGTTCCGATCGTGGTTGCGGTCAACAAGATCGACAAGCCCGAGGCCGACCCGACCAAGGTGCGCGGTCAGCTGACCGAGTACGGCCTGGTGCCCGAGGAGTACGGCGGCGACTCGATGTTCGTCGACGTGTCAGCGAAGTCCGAGCTCAATCTCGACAAGCTGCTCGAGGCGATCGTGCTCACCGCCGACGCGTCCCTGGACCTCCGGGCCAACCCGACTCAGGACGCCCAGGGCCTCGTGATCGAGGGTCACCTCGACCGAGGCCGCGGTCCGGTGGCCACGGTGCTGGTCCAGCGCGGCACGCTGCGTGTGGGCGACTCGCTGGTCGCCGGTCCGGCGTACGGCCGGGTCCGGGCAATGCTCGACGAGCACGGCGAGAACATCGAGCAGGCCGACCCCTCGCGTCCCGCGATGGTGCTCGGTCTGACCGCGGTGCCGGGTGCGGGCCAGAACTTCCTGGTCGTCGACGACGACCGGATGGCCCGCCAGATCGCCGAGAAGCGTGAGGCACGGGAGCGCGCGGCCATGCAGGCCAAGCGCCGCGTTCGCCGCACGCTCGAGGACTTCATGGCCTCCATGGAGAAGGGCGATAGCCAGGAGCTCAACCTGATCCTGAAGGGCGACGTGTCCGGTTCGGTCGAGGCGCTCGAGGACGCTCTGTCCCAGCTCGACGTCGGCGAAGAGGTCGGGATCCGGGTCATCGACCGCGGTGTCGGTGCGATCACCGAGACCAACGTCGACCTGGCCGCGGCCTCCGACGCGATCATCATCGGCTTCAACGTCCGGCCGCAGGGCAAGGCGACCGAGCTGGCGGACAAGGAAGGTGTCGAGATCCGCTACTACTCGGTCATCTACCAGGCGATCGACGAGATCGAGGCCGCCCTGAAGGGCATGCTCAAGCCCGAGTTCGAGGAGGCGACCCTCGGCCAGGCGGAGATCCGCGCGATCTTCCGCTCGTCGAAGATCGGCAACATCGCGGGCTGCATGGTCACCAGTGGCCTGATCCGCCGCAACGCCAAGGTGCGGGTGATCCGCGACGGCGCGGTCGTGGCCGACAACCTCGACCTCGCCTCTCTGAAGCGGGAGAAGGATGACGCATCCGAGGTCCGCGAGGGCTTCGAGTGCGGTCTGGTGTTGAAGAACTTCCAGGACATCAAGGAAGGCGATGTCGTGGAGGCCTTCGAGATGCGCGAGATCCCGCGCGCCTGATCAACGTCGAAAGAGACTAGGAACATGACCAGCCCACGCGTGCGCAAGATCGCGGACCGGATCCAGGTGATCGTGGCGGAGATGCTGGAGCGGCGGATCAAGGATCCGCGGCTCGGCTTCGTGACCGTCACTGACGTCCGGCTCACCGGCGACAGCCAGCAGGCGACGATCTTCTACACCGTGCTGGGAGAGGAAGCCGAGGTCGTCAGCTCGGCCGCTGCGCTCGAGTCGGCGAAGGGCGTGTTGCGCTCGGAGGTCGGCAAGCAGCTGGGCATGCGGCACGTTCCCTCGCTGACGTTCATCCACGACGCGCTGCCCGAGAACGCCCGGCACCTCGACGACCTGCTGGCCAAGGCGCGGGAGTCCGACGAGGCGGTAGCGGCGGCCCGGGCCAACGCGTCGTACGCCGGCGAGGACGACCCGTACAAGAAGCCTCGCGACGTCGACGCAGACGAGGCTGCAGAGGACCTGCCCTTCGATACGCCTCGTCCCTCAGCTACTCAGGACGAGTGACAGCCGACTCCGGCCTGGTTGTCGTCGACAAGCCGGGCGGGATGACCTCACACGACGTCGTCGCTCGGGTACGGCGCCTGGCCGGCACCCGCAAGGTCGGCCACGCCGGCACCCTGGACCCGATGGCTACCGGGGTGCTGGTTCTCGGCATCAACCGGGCCACCCGGCTGCTCGGGCACCTGATGCTCACCGAGAAGGCGTACGACGCCACCATCCGGCTCGGCGTCGCCACGACGACCGATGACGCCGAAGGGGAGGTGCTGGCGACCGCGCCGACCAACGGCCTCGAGGAGGCGGCGATCCGCGGCGCGCTGGCGGGCTTCGTCGGCGAGATCGAGCAGGTCCCGACCACGGTTTCGGCGATCAAGGTGGATGGTCGGCGCGCCTACCAGCGGGTGCGCGACGGTGAACAGGTCGAGCTCGAGCCGCGCCGCGTGACGATCCACGACCTCACCGTGCACGACGTCTCCGGGTCCGACGTACAGGTTTCCGTGCGCTGCTCCAGCGGCACCTACATCCGCGCCATCGCCCGCGACGCCGGAGCCCTGCTCGGCGTCGGTGGCCACCTCACCGCGCTGCGGCGCACGGCGGTGGGGGAGTTCGGCCTGGACGCGGCTCGCACGCTCGACCAGCTGACCGAGGATTTCGGGATGCTGCCGATCGCGGAGGCCGCGCGCCTGTCCTTCGATGCGGTCGATCTCGACGAGGAGGAGGCGCGCGACGTGCGCTTCGGTCGGGCGTTGCACCGCCCGTTGCCGGGCCTGGTCGCGGTGTTCGCGCCGGACGGGGAGTTCCTCGCGTTGTACGAGCCGCGCGACGGCGAGTCACGGGCGGTGGCGGTCTTCGTCTGACGGATCGACTGTTGATGCATCGAGCTACGATGTATAGTCGCCGCATGTCCGAGCAGGCCCTCTACATCCTGGCCGCCCTGGCGCGCGCCGAGTGTCATGGCTACGGCATCGCCCGCGACGCCGAGCAGCTGTCCGACGGCCGGGTCCGGCTGACGGCCGGCACCCTGTACGGCGCGCTGAACCGCTTGACGGACGAGGGCCTGGTCGAGCCGGCGGGCGAGCAACAGGTTCAAGGCCGCCGCCGGCGTTACCACCGGCTGACCGCCGCCGGTGAGACCGCGCTCGCCGAGGAAGTCGAGCGGCTGCGGTCGACCGCAGCCGCGCTCGGTGCTCGCCTGACCTCCGGCCGCACGGCAACGGGGCTGGCATGAGCCGCCGGATCCTGGAGCTGTCGCTGCTCGCCTACCCGCGGCAGGTCCGCCAGCGCGACGCGGACCACCTTCTCGACCTCGCCCACGAACTGGCGGAGACCCACGGCGCCGGGCGCGAGGTGTTCGGTCTGCTCCGTGGCGGCCTGGCCGAGCGGCGGCGCCGCCGCAGTCCGGCCAGGAACATCGCGATCGCCGTGAGCGCGGCGATCGGCTCGGTGCTTGTCGTGCTCACGTGGTCCGCGGCCGCCGAACCGCTCCGGTTCGAGGAGGACCAGTTCTCCTGCGAGGGCGAGTGCGTCGACTTCGGCTCACTTGTCGCTCAGCGGGAGCGCGAAGGCTGGACCTGCACCGAGCAGAAGACGGCCGCGTCAGTCACCTGGCGATGCACGCGCGACTGAGCCGCGTCGCCCTCATCTGTTTGCTGCTGCTCGGGTCGGCCTGTGACGCCGACGAGACGGACCCGCGGGAGAAGCCGGCCGCAGACTCCATCGAAGTGTTCAGGCCCGCCGACGTACCCAAGGGGTCGAGCGGGAGCTTGGTAGCGACGCTCGACGGCGAGCAGGTGACCTGCCAGGGCTGGGGCCAGGGCGGTTGCGACACGGTCTACGACATCGGTTCGGTGAGCAAGCAGTTCACCGCGGCCGCCGTCATCAAGCTGCAGATGCAGGGTCGGCTGCGGGTGACCGACCCGATCGGCCGGTTCCTCGACGGCGTACCGGCGGACAAGCGCGGGATCACCCTTCGACATCTGCTCACTCACACCGCGGGCCTCGTCGACGCGCTCGGCGACGACTACGACCCGTTGACCCGGCGGGCCATGATCACCGGGGCGCTGGCTTCCGAGCTGAGGACCCAGCCCGGCGCCCGCTACCGCTACTCGAACCTCGGCTACAGCCTGCTGGCCGCGATCATCGAGAAGGTCTCCGGTCTGGGGTACGAGGACTATCTGGCGCAGGAGCTGTTCGGACCCGCCGGCATGACGCAGACCGGCTACGTGCTGCCCGACTGGGACCCGCGTGACGTCGCGGTCGAGCACGACGCCAAGGACCGTCCGCAGGGCCGTCCGTACGACCATCCATGGGCTGCCGACGGGCCGTACTGGAACCTCCGCGGCAACGGCGGGTTGCTCTCGACCGCCCACAACATGGGCCGGTGGCTGCTGACCCTCGAGAGCGATCGCGTGCTGGACGAGGACGCGAAGGAGGAGCTGTTCCGGCCGCGGGTGCTGGAGGAGCCGGGCGGGGGAACCCGCTACGCCTACGGTTGGGTGATCGCCGAGACGCCGCTCGGCCCGGTGAACTGGCACAACGGCGGCAACGGCTGGGCCTATGCCGAGCTGCTCCGCCTGCCGAAGAGCGGAGCCGGCCTGTTCTGGGTCACGAACCACTACCGCAGCGCCGCGGGTGGATGGAACCTCGACCGGCTCCGTCCGTCGCTCACCGAACTGATCGGCGAGCGGCTGGTCGACGCTGAGTGACTGCGACGACTCAGTAGTCTGCTCGCCGTGGCTCTGTGGCGCTCGATCGAAGAGGTACCCGACGACCTCGGCCCGACGATCGTGACCGTCGGCAACTTCGACGGCGTACACCGCGGCCACCGCAGCGTCATCGCGCGGGCGCGCGAGGAGGCGAGCCGGGCAAGACTGCCGGTGGTCGCGGTCACGTTCGACCCGCACCCGATGGCGGTGCTCCGCCCCGAGCACGCCCCATCGATCATCACGCCGGTGCAGCGACGGGCGGATCTCCTGGTCGAGGCCGGTGTCGACCACGTGTTGGCGCTGCCGTTCGACCTGGACATGGCCGGGTGGTCGCCCCAGCACTTCGTGGACCGGGTGCTGGTCGAGGCGCTGCACGCCCGCGAGGTCGTGGTCGGCGCGAACTTCCGGTTCGGCCACCGGGCGGCGGGCGACGTCGCGATGCTGACGCGGGCCGGCGAGCAGGCCGGGTTCACGGCGGTCGGCGTGGAGCTCGACGGCGGACCCCAGGTCTGGTCGTCGACGTACGTTCGCACCTGTCTGGCGGCGGGTGATGTTGCCGGCGCTGCCGAGGCACTGGGTCATCTCTTCGCGGTCCGTGGTGTGGTCGTCGAGGGCGATCGACGCGGCCGCGAGCTCGGATTCCCCACGGCGAACGTGCCGGTCGACCCGCAGGCCGCCGTCCCCGCGGACGGTGTGTACGCCGGCTGGCTGAATCGGCTCGACGACGGCACGTCGTATCCCGCCGCGATCAGTGTCGGTACGAACCCGACGTTCGACGGGCACCGGGAGCGTCGGGTCGAGGCCTACGCGCTCGACCACACCGACCTGGAGCTGTACGGCGTCGAGGTCGAGATCGCCTTCGCCGAGCGGCTCCGCGGGATGGTGCGGTTCGATGGCGTCGACGCCCTGATCGAGACCATGCACGGCGACGTGGCGCGGACGCGCGAGATCCTGGGGGTCTGAGATGGCGACGACGGCCGAGCTCAAGGAGGTCGAGCGCTGGTTCGTGGCCCACGGGCTGCCGTACTTCGTCGACGACATTCGCGAGCAGGTCCTCTCTCGGCTCAGCCGGCCCCGTCTCGTGGCGGTGCTCTCCGTCGCGGTGGTCGTCGGCGTTGCCGCCGGGATCGTCGTGGGCAGCCTTACGGCGGCCTCCTTCGGGGTCTCCACCGCGTTCAGCGTGGGCCTGGGACTGGTCGTCCTCTACGCGCTCCAGTCGCTGCGCGCCCAGGTGATCGCGGGCTGGGCGCTGCGTCGTGCATTCAGCAGCCTGGGCCTGCTGATGCCGCTGCTCACGCGGGCGCTGCCGATGCTGCTCCTGTTCATCACGTTCCTGTTCATCAACGCCGAGGTCTGGCAGGTCTCGGCGTCGCTCGAGGGCGGCATCCTCTGGGGGACCGTGCTGTTCTTCGGTGCGGCGGCGGTGCTGTTCCTGGTGCCTCGGCTCGCCGACGAGCTGGACGCCTTCGACGACTCGATCGTCTCCGCGGACCTGATCGCAGCCAGCAAGGGCACGCCGCTGGAGGCGCCGGCCCAACGGCTTGTCGACAACGACATCGACCTCCCGGAGGAGGCCCAGGTCACCGGACTGCAGATGGTCAACCTGGTGCTCGTCCTGGTGATCGCCCAGGCGGTCCAGGTCCTGCTGCTGGCGCTGGCGGTGTTCGCGTTCTTCATGCTGTTCGGCGCGGTCGCGATCGAGGACTCGGTGATCGAGTCGTGGACCGGCCCCTCAGACGTGGACCACCTGTTCGGCATCAACGCGGTGAGCCAGGAGCTGCTGCAGGTCTCGGTCTTCCTGGCCGCGTTCTCGGGTCTCTACTTCACCGTCTACGCGATCACCGACGAGCTCTACCGCAAGGAGTTCTTCACGGTGATCATGAACGAGCTCCGCCGGGCCGTGGGCGCGCGCGTGGTCTATCGGGCGCTCCGCCGGGCCGCCGCTCCGCCGGGCGCCTAGGGTGACCGTCAGTTGTGCTGAACCCAGCGCGAGAACCGGTGCTTGCCGGGCACATAGTCGCGGGTGAAGTAGTAGTCGTCGCTCGCGGAGAGCAGCCGCACCCGGACCTGCTTCGGCGGGTCGCCGTTCGGTGACCGCAGGCAGCCTCGGTTGACGTACCCGGCCCAGGTGCGCTGCTTGGGCAGGTACTTGAGCCGCTTGTCCGCGCACTTGACCCGGTCGTCGCCGACACCGCCTCGCCACAGGGTGAGGCCGAAGGGTGTCTTGAGGAACAGGAACTCGGCGCCGGGGTGACCCTTGCGGGTGTCCATCTCGACCTCGAGCACGTCGTAGGGCTCGGTGTGGAACACCGTGTCTACGTACACCCGCTTCGGCGCGTGGTCCACGCGCACCCTGATCACATCTCCGGCTCCGTCGAGGTCGCTGCCGCCGTCTGGCGGCACGTGGTCGTTGGCCGGATCGCGAATCGTGATCCGTTCGGCCATGGCCGGTGCCGCGGTCGCGACGAGCAGGGCGGACAGCAGGGCAGCGAAGAACAACCTCATGAAAGTAAAGACGCCCCGCGTAGGGAGAAGGTTGCGTGGTTCAGGACCCGGGTCCGGAAACGGTCACGGGAACGCCGCTGAGCGCCGCGTTGCCGGACACGTCGAGCCGCTCGGGGTCGGTCAGGTCGTTGATCGACACCCCGACGACTGTCTCCGCGTTCGTCATCCGGGTGCCGCCGACCTGGTGACCGTAGCCGTGCGGCAGCGAGACCACTCCTGGCATCACGTCGTCGGTGGCCAGAACGTCGACCTCCACCTTGCCCACCCGCGAGGTCACCGCGACGGTCGCGCCGTCGTCGATGCCGCGGGCCAGCAGGTCGTCGGGATGCATGAACAGCTGGTGCCGCGGCTTGCCGCGGGTCAGGCGCTCGGCGTTGTGCATCCAGGAGTTGCAGTCCTGCTTGTGCCGGCGGCCGATCAGCAGCAGCTCATCGTCGTCGGGCACCGGCTCAGCGCGCAGCCGGGCCAGATCGTCGACGACCAGTGCGGGCGCCGCGTCGATCCGCTTGCTCTTGGCGGGTAGCCGGGCCGGGATCTGGCCGGGCTGCAGCGGCCCGAGGTCGACGCCGGCTGGCTCCTTGCGCAGCCGCCGCAGGGTGACACCGGACCCACCGCGGCGCAGCAGCCCAGCGATGACCAGCGTGGGGCTGACCGACAGCCGCGCCCGCGCCTTGAGGCGGGTGCGCAGGGACGGCTTGCGGTCGAGCCGCGCCATCGTGCGGAGCGCGACCTCGCGGTAGATCTCCCAGTCGTGCCGCGCGCCCTTGGGCTTGGCGAACACCGCGGGGGTGAACCGCGCCGTGTTGCGCACCGCCAGCAGGTGGAAGACCAGGTCGTAGTGATCCCGCTCCAGGGCCGAGGTCGGCGGCAGGATCACGTCGGCGTGCCGGGTGGTCTCGTTGAGGTAGATGTCGACCGCCGCCATGAAGTCCAGGCCGAGCAGCGCCTCGTCGAGCCGGGCGCCGTCGGGCGTCGAGAGAACCGGATTGCCCGAGAGCGTGAGCATCGCCCGGATCTGCCCCTCGCCCGGCGTCGTGATCTCCTCGCGGAGCACGGAGACCGGCAGCTCGCCGCCGGACTCGGGCAATCCTCGAACGCGGCTCTTCCAGGCCCCGTGGTGCCCCCGTCCGATGAGCCCGGTGCCGACCGCGTCGATGGCGGGAGTGGTGAACATGGTCCCGCCCTCCTGGTCGAGGTTGCCCGTCACCAGGTTGAGGACCTGGATCGCCCACTGGCAGATCGTGCCGAAGCCCTGTGTCGAGACGCCGATCCGGCCGTAGGCCGCGGCGCCGTCGGTCGCCGCGAAGTCTCGGGCCAGCCGCCTGATCTCGTCGGCCGGGATCCCACTCGCCACCTCGGCGGCCTCGGGGGTGAAGTCGACAACC
>CAWABG010000034.1:0-20152 GCA_963780245.1 uncultured Actinomycetota bacterium | reverse complement strand
CCTGCACGCGCTCGACCTCACCGCGAGCGGCCCCACCACCACGGTGACCCAGCCGTTCGACGACGTCGACGGCACCGGGCTGAGCAGCTTCACCTACCTGCGTGGCCCGGACGGCACCACCACCTCGCCGGGCCAGCCGGCCCTCCCTCTGGAGTCGCTCGACGTCGGCGCGCCGGGGATGGCGCTGCGCGGCGTCGCTTTCCGTGGAGGCACCTACACCGACGTACCGGGCGTGGTTCCGCTGACCGGCGCGCCCGCGACCGACACCAGCGAGGTGCACACGAGGTTCACCTCACCGACGTTCTTCCCGCGCCGGCTCGCCCTCGCGAACACCTTCGGTGCGATCGAGGGGGACGGCGGCACCCGGCTCCTGGTGACCCCAGCACAGCACCGGTCCGACTCGCCGTACACCAGCACGCTGCGGAAGTACGCCGCCTTGGACCTGCGGCTGCTCTACAGCGGCAACACCCAGCAGTACAACGGCAACACCCCGTCCCTGGCCGCGCCGCCGGCGATCTCGTCGGTGTCCTCGGAGGTCGTGGGCGACGAGGTGCGCCTCGTCGCGCACGTGGTGGGCGACCCGTCGGCCGGCATCCAGGGCGTGTGGATCACCTACACCGGGGAGCGCGGGCCGTGGCACGGCACCTGGAGCTCGCTCGACCTGCAGCAGGACCCGGCCGACTCCACGCGCTGGACCGGCACCCTGCCGCTGCCCTCGGGCCAGGCACCTGGTGACGCGCGGTTCATCGTGCAGGCGGTCAACGGCGTCGGCCTGGTGACGCTCGAGGACAACCAGGGCCGCGAGTTCACACCGGGCGTCGACCCCGCGTCGGTCCCCGAGACCGGCGACGCCGACAGCGTCCTCGTGCTGGACGCTCCGAGCTCTGCGGTGCTCGGGGAGGCACTGCCCGTCAGCGCGACCCTGACCGGTGCCAACCCGCTCGCCGGACGCACCGTGCTGTTCTCCCTCGGCGGCGCCACGAAGACCGCCCAGACCGACGCCGACGGCGTCGCCCGCACGACGTTCCCGATCGTGGAGCAGCCCGGCTCGCAACAGCTGTCCGCCACCTTCGACGGCGATCCTGCGCTGCGTCCGGCGGCCGCCCAGCGGGTGGTGTCGGTGGCGAAGCGGCCGACGTCGCTCACCCTCGACGGACCGGCAGGGCCGGTGTGGTCGGGCGAGGACACCGGCGTCACGGCGCGGTTGCGCAGCGGCGACAGCCCGATCACCGACCGCGCCGTCCTCGTCGTGGCCCGCGACGCCAGCGGCGCCGTAGTCGCCGCGGCGAACCGCCGCACCGGCCCGGACGGCCGGGCGGAGCTGGGGATCCTGGACCTGCCGGCCGGCACCTTGAGGCTGACCGCGTACTTCGGCAGCGAGGGCGTCGACGTCGGCGGTGGGCACACCGCCGGGAGCACCGACCCCGAGAACGCCGCATCCACCTCGGCGCCGCTCACCCTCGAGGTCCGCGACGGAACGCCGCCCGAGGTGGTCACCACGACCCTCCCGGACGGCCGCGCCGGCGACCCGTACGAGACCGCGATCGAGGTCACCGGCGACCCGGCGCCGGACGTCTCCGTGACCGGCCTGCCCGGCGGCCTGGCGTACGCCGACGGCGTCATCACCGGCAGCACCGTGGTGGCCGGCACGTTCACGGTCGTCGTCACCGCGACCAACCGGGCCGGCGAGACCAGCCGGGATCTGACCCTGCGGGTGCGACCCGGCGCACCGGTTTCGGTCGTGGCGGTCTCCGGCTCCGTCCAGGGGGCGACGTTCGGTACTGCCTTCGGACAGCCGCTCGTGGTCCGGGTGGCTGACACCTGGGGCAACCCCGTGCCCGACGTGACCGTCACGTTCGCCGGGCCGACGACCGGCGCAGGCACCGATCCCAGGTCGACGACCGCGGTCACCGACGGGTCCGGTCGGGCTTCGGTGACCACCAAGGCGGGCACCACCCTCGGCACCTACGACGTCGTCGCCCGCGCTGAGGGCGCCACGTCGGCGACGTTCCGGCTGAGCAACTGGTACGCGCTGAGCCGCTTCGGCGGGCCGTTCGGAGCCGACGACGGCGGCCAGGTCGAGCTGGCCGCGAGCACGAACGCCGCGCTCACGGTGCGCGTGTCCGACGCGAGCGGTCCGATCAGCAACCTCTCGGGCGTGCTGTGGGGCCTGAGCTGCCGTGTGACGCTCACCGACATGTCGACCGGGCAGCGCACCTGCATGGGCTACGACCCGGTGGCCGATCGGTTCACCGTCTCGGTCAACGGCCCCGCCGCCGGCTGGGAGCCGGGCACCGAACGCCGCCTGCGCGTCGAGGTGGCGAACGGCGCGGTGGTCGAGGGTCGTCGCGAGGTGCGGGTCATGGTCCGTTGACCCCCGCCGCCACCGGCTCGGGAGTGGCACGTGCAGCTCCGGCCGACGACCCCGCGGCCTACGTCGCTGAGGACAGGCGCCGCGAGCTGGCCGGTGGGCTCGCTGTGGACGGGCTGGTGAGCGGCGCGACCTTGTTCGCCGACGTCTCTGGCTTCACCGCCATGACCGAGGGACTGGTCAACGAGCTCGGTGAGCAACGGGGCGCCGAGATCCTCGCGAACACGCTCGAGCAGGTCTTCGGCGATCTCATCGCGCGGCTGCACGAGTGGGGTGGCGCGGTGCTCTACTTCAGCGGCGACGCCGTCACCTGCTGGTTCCGTGACGACGACGGGACCCGTGCCACCAGGTGCGCGTTCGCGATGCAGCTGGCCATGGACCGGGTGGGCACCGTGACGACTCCCGCAGAGACCAGGCTCCGGCTGCAGGTGAAGGTCGCGGTCGCGGTGGGCGCGGCGCACCGCTTCTTGGCGGGCGACCCGGCCATCCAGCTCATCGACGTCCTCGCTGGCTCGCTCATGGACGAGGTGGCGGCGGCAGAGTCGGTGGCTCGGCCCGGCGAAGTGGTCGTCACCCACCCGGTGCAGGACCGGTTGCCCCAAGGCGCGGCGGTCGAGGAGCGCACCACGGAGCGAGGACCGGTGAGCGTGGTCGTGGCCTGGCCGGGGGCCACCGAGACGGACGGCACCGTGGCCGCGGGACCTGCACGGCCGCTCCCGGAGGAGGTGGCCCGGGAATGGCTGCTGCCCTCCGTCTACGTGCGGATGCGCGCGGGGCGCGGTGAGTTCCTGGCCGAGCTGCGCCCGGCGGTGCCCGTCTTCGTGCGGTTCGGGGGGCTGGAGTTCGAGACCGACCCGACGGCGCCCCAGCGGCTGGACGACTTCGTGATCGCCGTCCAACGGATCGTCGACGGTCACGGCGGCAACGTCGTGGGGCTGACGGTCGGAGACAAAGGGGCCTACCTGCACGCGGTCTTCGGTGCTCCGATGGCCCACGAGAACGACGCGGCCCGGGCGTGCTCGGCCGCCCTCGACATCGTGGAGCTCGAGACGGACGTGGTGGACGTGAGCGTGGGTGTGGCCTCCGGTCGGCTCTGGAGCGGAACCTATGGGCACCGCGACCGCCGCACGTTCTCCTGCCTGGGGGACGCGGTCAACCTGGCGGCCCGACTGATGGCCAAGGCGGACCCCGGGGCCGTGCTCGTCTCCGGAGCGGTCGCGTCGGCCGCCGGGCCGCAGTTCCGGTACGGCGAGCGTCGCCGCATCGGGCTCAAGGGCCGCGCGCGGGAAGCCGAGGCGGTCGTCGTGGTGAGTGAGGTCGGCGCCGCCGGGATGACGGCCGGCGGGCTCCTCCCGGTGGTCGGACGGGAGCGGGAGATCGACCGCCTGGTGGAGGTGGCCCGGGCGGCTCTGGGATCCGCACCCGTCCGGGGACCCAGGCTGGTCGGGGTGACCGGTGACGTGGGCGCCGGCAAGTCCAGACTCGTGATGGAGAGCCTGCGCGTGCTGGGCCAGGAGGGACTACAGGTCGTCCGCTCGACCGCACCGAGCCGCGGGGTCGCTCCGGCCTACGCCGCATGGTGGCCGGTGTGGTGGGCACTCCTCGAGGTCGACCCGTGGACGGGAGCCGAGGAGCTGGGAGCCCACCTGGAGCAGCGGTTGCCCGCCCACCTCCACCCGCGGATCCCGCTGCTCGGCGGGCTCCTCGGGATCCCGATCCCCGACAACGACCTGACCGCAGCGCTCGACGCGAAGCTGTGCAAGACGAGCCTCGAACAGCTCGCGGTGTCCGTGCTGACCGAGGTCGCCCGCCGTGCGCCGCTGGTGATCGCGCTCGATGACGCGCACGCGCTCGACCCGTTGTCCCGTGACCTGCTGGTCGAGGTGGCCAGGGTGCTCGACGAGATGCCGGTGGTGATGATCCTGGCCTACAGACCGGGGGAGGAGCCGCTGCTCGGCCTCGGCCTGGACCAGCTGACCTGGACCGACGAGCTCACGGTCGGGCGCCTCGACGCGGCGGAGACCCGGTCCCTGGCCACCCGCGCGCTGGGGCAGCTCTTCAGCGGGGCCGTGCCGCCCGGATCGGTCGACCTGGTGGTCCACCGCGCGGAGGGCAACCCGCTGTGGGTGCGTGAGCTCTGCCGGTTCCTGCATGACCGGGCGGCTACCACCGAGGAGGGTGCGACGACGATAGATGCGGCCACCCTGCCCGACACGTTGCAGGGCCTGGTCCTGGGACGCCTCGACATGCTGGAGGAGATGCCGCGACGTACCGCGAAGGTGGCCAGCGTGATCGGACGTCGCTTCGCGGGCGGCCTCGTCCGCCGGGTCTGGCCCGAGCTCGGCGCCGACGGTGACGTTCGCCGGGCACTCCAGCACCTCCAGCGTCGGGGGGTGGCCACGCCGGAGGACCTCACCGCGGACACCTGGCTGTTCACCCACGGCGTGATGCGCGACGTCGCCTACGAGAGCCTGCCGTTCTCGCTCCGCACCACCCTCCACGACGGGGTCGCCGCCGCCCTCGAGTCCGGTGACTTCGGCGACGTCGAGCGGCACCTCGATGTGCTGGCACACCACTCCTGGCACGGTGACGACCAGGAGCGGAAGCGGCGGTGGCTGCGGCGCGCGGGGGAGGCGGCACAGGCAAGGTACGCCAACGACACGGCCCTGTTGCACTATCGACGGCTGCTGTCGGTGCTGCCCGCCGACCGGCAGGCCGAGGTGCACGTCCGGGTCGGGCACGTCCTCGAGCTGCAGACCGAATGGGAAGAGGCGGCACACGCCTACGAACAGGGTCGGGTGGCCGCGGAGGCCGCTGGAGAGACCTGCCACCGCAGCCTGGGCGACGGTCTGGTCGGCGGAGGTGGCACGCAAGCGAAGTCGCTACGCCGAGGCCAGCGCACTCCTCGAGGAAGCAGGCGCCGTCTTCGCCGCGCTCGATGACGACGCCGGAGCCGCGCAGGTGTGGCACTTCGCCGGGACCCTCGACGCCCAGCAAGGGAACCTCGAAGCCGCTCACCGGCACTACATGCGCAGCCTCGAGACCCGTGAGCGGCTCGGGCGACCGCGCGGGCGTGGCAGCGCTGCTGAGCAACCTCGCGATCGTCGCCGAGTACGAGGGCGACTACGACCGAGCCGGAGCCCTCGGTGAGCGGGCCCTCGAGGTGCGGCGGGAGATCGGTGACCGTTGGTCGATCGGCATCTCCCAGAACAACCTGGGCATGCTGGCGACGTTGCGCGGTCAGCCCCGGGAATCCCTGGAACGTTTCGGTGAGTCGATGCGTCTGCACACTGAGGTCGGTGACGCCTGGATGGTCGCCCTGGGGCACAACAACATCGGCAACGCGCACCGCGACCTGGGTGAGCACGCCGCGGCCCGGGCTTCCTACACCCGGGCGCTCGAGGCCTACCGGCGGTTCAAGGACGAGTGGGCGCTCGCGGTGCTCTTCGAGGACGTCGCGTTGCTGTGCGCGGCGAGCGGCGCGACGGAGGCCGCGTGGCGGTTGGTCGGTGCGAGCGATGCGCTGCACGACGGGATCGGCTCACCGCGCACGCCCGACGTCGCCGGGCGGATCGAGCAGTCTCTCCCGTTGCCGGGTCCGGCAGCCGAGTGCTCGACGGAGTCGCTTCGAGAACAGGGGCGCTCGCTGTCGGCAACAGAGCTCGACCGGCTGGTCTCCGATGGTGAGACCGCCGGCCCGGCGGTCACCTCGGGACGGCCCCGCTAGAGCGAGGTGAGCAGTCCGGCGAGCGCGCGTTCGAGGCCGTCGTAGCCGGTGTCGACGACGGTGAGAGGAAGGTCGAGGGTGGCGGCGGCCGCGTCGGCGAGGCGGCGCAGATCGGCGTCGGGTCGCTGGGCCAGCCAGACCACGCGGGTGTAGGTACCGAAGTAGTCGTCGCGGAGCTCCGGGTAGCGGTCGAGGCCGAGCTCGCGCACCACGGTGCGCTCGAACGAGCGGACCAGGAAGTCGGTGAGGACGTACGTGCCCGGCTGCTCGTCGAAGAAGCGCGCCAGCCGGTCGGGGCCGGCGAAGACGTCGTAGCAGTGCAGACCGGGCAGCCGCTCGATGCCGAGGTCGCGACACACCTCGTCGAGGGCGCCGTAGGTGCCGCAGTCGGCGTACCCCACCACCACGCGCTGGCCGGCGATCTGGAGGCTGGTCGCGAGCACCCGGACCTCGTCGGCGATCAGGTGCGGCTGGTTGTGCAGCAGCGGAGGGCAGCGGGTGCACGGTCACCGGCCAGTCCGTGCGGGCGACCAGCTCGGCAGCGGGCTGGGACAGCGCGCCACAGGCGATCAGTGCGACGCGCTCAGAAGGCGAGCTGCTCGACGAACCGGTCGTTGAAGTCCGCACGGTCACTGAGCTCGACATACTCCACCTCCTCCAGCAGCGCGTTGGCGCCGGCCCGCTCGCGCACCGACAGCAGCGCCATCTTCGCGCCCTCGCCGGCGACGTTGCCGGCGGAGACGATGCGCAGCACCGGCAGCTGCGGCACCAGCCCGATCCTGACAGCAGAAGCAGGGGAGAGGTAAGACCCGAAGGATCCGGCCAGCAGCACCTGTTGTACGTCGTCGTGCTGGAGTCCGAGCTGCTCGAGCAGCAGCGTCCAGCCGGTCGAGATCGCGGCCTTCGCGAACTGCAGCTCGCGGACGTCGCGCTGGGACAGATAGATCGTCTCGGCGATGTCCGTGTCCGGCGCCGGGGCGTGCAGCACGAACACCCGCTCCTCGCCGATCCGGGTGAGCCGATGCGCGAGCTCAGGGAGCTTCTCGGCCGCGACATGGTCGGGCACGAACCGGCCCGACGAGTCGAGCAGCCCGACGCGCACCAGCTCGGCGACCACGTCGACCAGGCCGGAGCCGCACAGACCGCGCGGCTCGACATCGCCGATCACGCCGAGCTCGACTGAGTTGTCGGGGTCGTCGGTCAGCTTCACCACCTCGATGGCGCCGTCGGCTGCACGCATCCCGCACCGGATCGCGCCGCCCTCGAACGCCGGGCCGGCGGGCGCGGCGGTGGCCAGCACGGTGTCGCCGTCGGACAGCACGATCTCGCAGTTGGTGCCGACGTCGACGAACAGCCGGGTGCGCTTGTCGCGGTCCATGCCGGTCGCGAGCATGCCCGCGACGATGTCGCCGCCGACGTACGCGCCGAGTGACGGGAAGATCGCCGCCCGCGCTCGAGGGTGTACGGCGAGTCCGAGGTCAGCGGCCAGCACGGTCGGAGGCACGGCTGTGGTCATCACGAACGGCGCCACCCCGAGAGGCTCCGGGTCGATGCCCAGCACCAGCGCGGTCATCGTGGCGTTGCCCGCGAGTGCGACCTCGTAGACGTGGTGTGGGGTCGACGCCGGCCTCGGAGCACACCTGCTCGGTGAGCTCGCGCAGGGTTGCGTGGGCAGCCTCCTGCAGCCGGCCGAGCGTGTCCGGGTCCATCATCACCGCGCTGATCCGGGTGATCACGTCGCCGCCGTAGGGCTGCTGCTTGTTGAGCATCGACGCCACCGCCACCGGGGTCCCGGTCTCGACGTCGAGGAGAGTGGCCACCACGGTCGTGGTGCCGAGGTCGAAGGCCACGGCGTAGCGAACCGTCGAGGTGTTGCCCGGCTCGATGTCGATCAGCGCCTCGTCGACGACGACCGCGGTCACCTTGAAGTCGGCCTGGCGCAGCACGACCGGCAGGCGGCGCAGCACCTCGAGGTCGGCGGTGAGCTCGAGGTCGTCGATCGCGTCGTACAGACGCGCGAGGTCGGTGCGCTGGTCGGACAGGGTCGGCTCGACGAGCTCGACGTACCGCTTCTGCACGGCCGGCCGCAGGATCACCTGGCGACCGACGCCGACGGTGGCGGCCTTGGGCCGGGTCATCAGCGGGGGTACGTCGACCGCGAGGTTGCTGGTCGCCTGAGCCAGGCAGGCCAGCCGCCAGCCTGCCCCGAGCTGGGCGGGCGTGAACGTGCGCTCGTCGTGCCGGCTGATCGGCCCGGCCGGCTCGACCCGCACCTTGCACTTGTGGCAGGTGCCGTGGCCGCCGCAGGTGGAGTCGATCGCGATGCCGTTCCACGACGCGGAGTCGAAGACGGTGACGCCGGGCGGCACCCGCACGGTGCGCGTCGCCGGCGGGCCGTCCTTGGCCTCGACGGTGAAGCTCAGATCGACCCGACCGGTCCCGTCGTGGGCTCTTTCGGCAGCGCCACCTGGCGCGAGGAGTCCCTCGCGCGCGAGATCGGGCAGGTCAGAGGTCACGCCGGCTGCTCGGCGGCCTGCTTCGCGCGGTGGGCGGCGATCCACGCCATGCCCCACTCGTCGTTGCCGAGCAGCAGGTCGGCGGCGCGCACGGCTTCGACGATCTGCGGGGTGCGGGCGTCCATGATCGCGCTGGTCAGGCCGGCAGTCATCGCCATCGGCAGGAACGTCGCACCGAGCCCGTGCCGCGACGGCATGCCGAACGAGACGTTGGACGCGCCGCAGGTCATGTTCAGGTCGTGCTCGTCGCGGATCCGGCGCATCGTCTCGAGGGTGGCGACGCAGTTGGTGGTGTCGGCGCCGATCGGCATGGCCAGCGGGTCGATCACGATGTCCTCCATCGCGATGCCGTACTCAGTGGTCGCCACGTGCACGATCTTCTTCACCAGCTCGAGCCGCTTCTCCGGCTCCATCGGGATCTCGTCCTCGTCGTTGGGCAGCGCGATCACGGCGGCGTCGTACTTCTTGACCAGCGGGAGGATCTGCTCCATCCGCTCGTCCTCGGCGGTGATCGAGTTGACCAGCGCGCGACCGTTGTACGCCGCCAGCCCAGCCTCGAGCGCCTCGACGACCGAGGAGTCGATGCAGATCGGCAGGTCGCTGATGCTCTGCATCAGGGTGATCGCCTTCGCCAGCAGCTCGGCCTCGTCGACGAGCGGCACGCCCATGTTGACGTCGAGCACGTCGGCGCCGCCCTCGACCTGGGCCTTCACGTCGCGCTCGATCGCCGACATGTCGCCGGCCTTGAGCTGGTCCTGGAAGATCCGGCGGCCGGTCGGGTTGATCCGCTCGCCGATCACGCAGAACGGCTGGTCCCGCCCGATCGTGACCTCGCGGGTGGCCGAGCGGATGACGGTGTGCCTCATGCGGGCACCTTCGCGCGGCGCTCGTTGAGCAGGGACTTGGCGCGCTTGACGCACTGCGACGCGTCGGCGGCGTACCCATCGGCGCCTACCGCGTCGGCGTACTCCTGGGTGACCGGGGCTCCGCCGACCATCACGATCACGGTGTCGCGGAGGCCGGCCTTCTGCAGGGCGTTCATGTTGGCCTTGAACATCGGCATCGTGGTCGTGAGGAACGCCGAGAAGCCCACGATGTCGGGCTGGTGCTCGTTGATCGCGTCGACGAACTTCTCCGGTGCGACCTGCACGCCGAGGTCGATCACCTCGAAACCGGCCCCTTCGAGCATGATGTTGACGAGGTTCTTGCCGATGTCGTGAACGTCGCCCTTCACCGTGCCCATCAGGAACTTCCCGACGGTCTCGACGCCGGTCTCGGCGAGCAGCGGGCGCAGCACCTCCATCGCGCCGGCCATCGCGCGCCCGGCGATCAGCATCTCCGGCACGAAGAAGTCGCCGCGCTCGAACCGGGCGCCGACCTCCTCCAGCGACGGGATCAGCGCGTCGAAGAGCAGCGACTGCGGCTCCATCGTCATGCCCAGCGCCTCGTGAGTGAGCTCGAGGACGCGCGGCGCGTTGCCGATCAGCGTCTCGTCGTAGAGGCCCTGAAGGATCTCCTCGGGTGTCATGCCACGCCCTCTTTTCTCGTGCGTCGCCGCAGCAGCGCGGACAGCTGCTCGGCCCGGTCGTTCAACAGTCGGCCGACCTCGTCGCGCCGATCCACCAGTCGCGGGCTGGGACCCGAGATGCCCAGGGCCGCTACTACTTCGCCACCGCTGCCACGCACGGGTGCGCCGACTCCGGTGAGTCCGATCTCGAGCTCGTCGACCGTGCTCGCGTAGCCCCGCCGCGCGTCCTGCTCGAGTGCACGCCGGAGGGCGTCGCGGTCGGTGATCGTGGCCGAGGTGAGCCGCTCGAGCTCACCGGTGGGTGCGTCGATGACGCCGTACGCCAGCAACACCTTGCCCAGGGCCGAGCAGTGGGCGGGCACGTCGACCTCGGTCCAGTCGCGGGTGCCGAGGAGGTACGTCGAGTCCACCTGCGCCACCTGGACCACCCGGTCACCGCGCGCGACCGAGAGGTTGACGGTCTCGCCGGTCTCGGCGCCGACCTTCTCCAGCGTCGGGCGGGCCAGCCGCACCAGCTCGTCCCACGGATCGTGCCGGGTGGCGTAGAGCCAGAACAGCGGGCCGGCGACGTACGAGCCGGCGTCGTTGCGCTCGATCAGCTCGGTGCGTTCGAGGGCGGTGAGCAGCCGGGAGGTCGTCGACTTCGGCAGCCGGCACTCGTCCTGCAGCTCGCCGAAGGAGAGCGGCTCGTCGGCCCGGACCACGGTGGCGACCAGCAGCGCGGCGCGGTCGATCGCCTGGGTGCCGGTGGTGGTGCTCACGATGTCGGGCTCCTCGAGTTCCATGATGTGGAACCACTGTCCCACAACATGAGGCTAGGATGCCGAGCATTGCCTGGTCAAGGAGGACCGATGTTCCAGAACCGGATGCCCCGCTACGAGATCCTCTCCGAGGATGCGATGGCGACGCTCGATCGCGGCTGGAAGCGGCTGATGACCGAGATCGGCGTGGAGTTCATGGACCAGCGGGCGCTGGACCTGTTCGCGGCGGCCGGGCAGCGGGTCGAGGACAACAAGGTCTTCCTGGACCCCGACTTCGTGCTCGAGCAGGTCGCCAAGGCGCCGGCCGAGTTCGACGTACAGGCCCGCAACCCGGAGCACAACATCCACATCGGCGGCGACTCGATGGCCTTCGGCGCGGTCTACGGCCCGCCGTTCGTACGTGAGGGCGAGGTACGCCGCGACGCGACGATGGAGGACTTCCGCAACTTCACCAAGCTCGCCCAGTCGTTCCCGGTGCTCGACTCCGCGGGCGGCGTGATCTGCGAGCCCAACGACACCCCGCTCGACAGCCGGCACCTCGACATGACGTACGCGCTGCAGACGCTGACCGACAAGATCTACATGGGCAACGTGGTCTCCGGTGTGAACGCCGCGGACACCATCGAGATGGGCTCGATCCTGTTCGGCGGCCGGGAGAAGATCGAGGAGACGCCGGCCTCGATCTCGCTGATCAACTGCAACTCCCCGCTGCGCTGGGACGACCGGATGCTCGAGGCCCAGTTCGAGTACTCCTCGGCCGGGCAGCCGGTCGTGCTGACGCCGTTCATCCTGATGGGCGCGATGTCGCCGGTGACGATCCCGGCCGCGCTGGTGCAGCAGATCACCGAGGCGCTCTCGGGGATCGCGCTGTCGCAGCTGATCCGTCCGGGTACGCCGGTGATCTTCGGGTCCTTCCTCTCCAACATCGACATGCAGTCGGGCTCGCCCACGTTCGGCACTCCCGAGTCGGGCATCGGGCTGCTGTGCACCGGGCAGATCGCGCGGCGCTTCGGGCTGCCGTTCCGCACCGGCGGCGGGCTCACCTCGTCGCAGGTCCCGGACGCGCAGGCCGGCTACGAGGCGCTGATGACGATGCTGCCGACGTTCCTGGCCGGCGCGAACTGGGTGATGCACTCGGCCGGCTGGCTCGAGGGCGGCCTGGTCGCGGGCTACGAGAAGTTCATCGTCGACATCGAGATCCTGCAGATGATGCAGGCCGAGTTCACCCCGCTGGAGATCGACGAGGCGTCGATGGCGTTCGGCGCCCACGAGGAGGTCGGCCACGGCGGCCACTTCCTGGGCGCCGAGCACACGATGGAGCGGTTCCGGACCTGCTTCTACCGGCCGTTGCTGTCGTCGTCGGAGAACTACGAGCGCTGGATGCGCAACGGCGGCTCCGATGCCGCGGCCCGGGCCACGAAGATCTACAAGGAGAAGCTCGAGGCCTACGAGCAGCCGCCGCTCGACGACGCCGTACGACTCGAGCTCGAGGAGTACGTCGTCCGCCGTCGGGCCGAACTGGGAGACTGAACGGCGCCATGACCTTCGCGACGACCCACGACACCCCGGCCACCGCGCCCGCCGGTGACTTCGTCCTCGTGCTGACGTGCCCCGACCGGCCCGGCATCGTGCACGCCGTGTCCGGCTTCCTGGTCGCGCACGGCGGCAACATCATCGAGAGCCAGCAGTTCGGCGACCAGCTCACCCAGCGGTTCTTCATGCGGCTCGACTTCCTGGTGCCGGGCGACGACGTCACCGCGGAGACGCTGCGCAGCGAGTTCGCTGTCGTGGCCTCCGAGTTCGGGATGACCTTCGAGCTCTGGGATGCGCGGGCGCCGTACCGCACGCTGATCATGGTCTCCAAGCACCTGCACTGCCTCAACGACCTGCTGTTCCGCTACAGCACCGGCTCCCTGCAGATCGAGATCCCGGCGGTCGTCTCCAACCACCTCGACGCCGAGCCGCTGGTCCGAGCGCACGGGCTCGACTTCGTGCACATCCCGGTGACGCCGGAGACCAAGCCGCAGGCCGAGGACCAGCTGCGCGAGCTCGTCGAGAAGCACGCCATCCACCTCGTCGTACTGGCCCGCTACATGCAGGTGCTCTCCGACGAGCTGTGCACTGAGCTGTCCGGGCGGGCGATCAACATCCACCACTCGTTCCTGCCGAGCTTCAAGGGCGCCAGGCCCTACCACCAGGCCTTCGACCGGGGCGTGAAGCTGGTCGGCGCCACTGCCCACTACGTCACCGGCGACCTCGACGAGGGCCCGATCATCGAGCAGGACGTCGTCCGGGTGGACCACGGCTTCAACCAGGAGCAGCTGGTGACCGCCGGCCGCGACGTCGAGGCCCAGGTTCTCTCCCGCGCGGTCCGCTGGCACTCGGAGTCCCGGGTCCTGCTCAACGGTCACCGCACCGTCGTTTTCCGCTGAGTCGGGATAGTCCGCCTCGTACGGCACCCTTCTGGCTCGAAATGGGGTGCCCAGGAAGGCGGACTATCCAGCCAGACGCTCCATACGATCTACTGTTGCGTGATGAGCAACGGCGGGGCGGCCAGCGTGCAGTCGGTCGACCGAGCGCTGACGATCCTGGAAGTGCTGGCCCGGGTCGGTACGGCGGGGGTCACTGAGATCGCCGCGGAGCTCGGCGTGCACAAGTCCACGGCGTTCCGGCTGGTGGCGACGCTCGAGTCGCACGGGCTGGTCGAGCAGGTGGACGGCCGGGGCAAGTACCGGCTCGGCATCGGGCTGCTACGGCTCGCCGGCGCGACCACGGCCCGGCTCGACGTGGTCCAGGAGGCCCGCCCGATCTCGCGCAAGCTCGCTGCGGACACGGGGGAGACCGTCAACGTCGCGGTGCTCGCGGACCGATCGGCGCTTTATCTCGACCAGGTCGCCGGCTCATCGGCGCTGCAGTCGCACAACTGGGTCGGTCAGCATATTCCCTTGCATGCCACCGCCAACGGCAAAGTACTCCTGCTCGACCTCGACGACGAACGGCAGGGCGAGATGCTCGGCCGTCTGCAGGCCTACACGGAGACCACCATCACCACGCGGGACCGGCTGCGTCAGGAGCTGGCCACGGTGCGCGAGCAGGGGTACGCCGTGGCCGTCGACGAGCTCGAGGTCGGGCTGGCCGCGGTCGCCGCTCCCATCCACAACGCGCATGGGGATGTGATTGCATCGATCAGTGTGTCCGGCCCTACCTTCCGGCTCACCGAGGAGCGGATCGCGGAGATCATCCCGCCACTCGTCGAGGCTGCGGCGGAGGTCTCACACCGCCTCGGTTGGGGTCATCGCTCTTGACGGAGCAGGTCGGATCACACAACATCAGTTGACGATGTGTTGTGCCTGAAGCCGCTGGAGGGCGTCATACGCAACAGGTCTCCCGGCCCGGCAGCTCGGGCGGACCTCCCCGGAACGGAGCAGACCGATGACCGACATCAAGGAACCTCCGACACCCGAAGGGGCAACCGCTGACCCCGGCGGACAGTCGCCCATCGACCGAGTGGTCTTCGGTGTGGCCGCGGTCCTGGCGATCGGCTTCGTGACCATCGGGGCGGTCTGGCCCGATCGAACGGCCAAGGAGACGACCGAGGCACTGGGTTGGGTCACCGGCAACTTCGGGTGGCTCTTCGTGCTGACCAGCGCGGGCTTCGTGCTGTTCTCGGCCTACCTGGCGATCTCCCGCTACGGCAACATCAAGCTCGGTCCTGATGACAGCGAGCCCGAGTTCTCGACGTTCTCGTGGGTCTCGATGATGTTCGCGACCGGGATGGGCATCGGCCTGATGTTCTGGGGAGTCGCCGAGCCGCTCACGCACATGAACGCGCCTCCCCTGGGCGAGGGCGAGAGCGCGACGGCCGAGTCGGCCGAGGCCGCGATGCAGTACTCCTACTTCCACTGGGGCTTCCACCCCTGGGCCATGTACGCCGTCATCGGCCTGGCCATCGGCTACTTCGCCTACCGCAAGGGCTACGGCAACACGATCTCCGCGACGTTCCGCCCGATCCTCGGGCGCCGGTCGTCCGAGGGTCCCGGCAAGGCGATCGACGTGATCGCGATCTTCGCCACGTTGTTCGGCTCCGCCACCTCGCTGGGCCTCGGCGCGCTGCAGATCACCGGCGGCATCGACGACGTGTTCGGTGAGGGCGGCGGAAGCAAGACCCTCGCAGTGGTCGTGATCGCCGTGCTGACGGGCTGCTTCGTGCTCTCCGCGGTGTCCGGTGTCGAGCGCGGCATCAAGTGGCTGTCCAACGCCAACGCTGTGGCGGCCGGGGTCCTGATCTTCTTCCTGTTCGTTGTCGGTCCCACGGTCTTCATCCTGAGTACCTTCACGACCACGTTCGGCGACTACCTCACCCAGCTGCCGTCGATGTCCTTCAACACCGGCGTCTACGACGCCGAGGCCAGCTCGTGGATCAGTGGATGGACCGTCTTCTACTGGGCCTGGTGGATCTCGTGGACCCCCTTCGTCGGCATGTTCGTCGCGAGGATCTCGAAGGGCCGCACGATCCGGCAGTTCGTGATCTACGTGATCCTGGTCCCCAGCCTGGTCTCGTTCGTGTGGTTCGCGATCCTGGGTGGTTCCGCGATCGACCTGCAGCTGAACGACGGGTGGAGCCCGCCGACCACCGAGGCAGGTGGGATCGCACTGGAGGCCTCGCTGTTCGACTTCCTGCGCGAGTTCCCGCTTGCGGGGATCACCGTGGCGGTGGCGGTCTTCCTGGTCGCCATCTTCTTCGTGACCGGCGCGGACGCCGCGTCGATCGTGATGGGCATGCTCAGCCAGAGCGGCACCGAGGAGCCCAAGCGCTACCTGATCATCTTCTGGGGTGTCGCCACCGGAGCCGTGGCTGCGGTACTGCTCTGGGCCGGCGGGCTCGCTGCGCTCCAGACGTTGGTGATCCTGGTGGCCGCGCCATTCATGCTGATCCTGATCGGCATGTGCTACTCGCTGATCAAGGCGCTGCGTACGGAGTCGTTCGAATCCACCCTACCCGGGCGGGTGCGGCGCGCCGTTGAGCACGCGGACCGCTATCCGGACGGCCCGTGAGCGCGCGTCACGTCTCGGTGACAGATGTGAGGGCTGCTTGACGCGGCCGCCCGACGACAGCATTCTCGGATTACACGACCGGTTGCGCGTGGAGCGATTGGTTGCGACATACGCAACATCGGGGTTGTGAGACAGGGTGCCGATGGCTGAGCTGTACCTGGACGGCAGGTGGGTGGGCGCAACGGCCGGGGCGCGCCGCGAGATCCGGTGCCCGGCGGACGGCACCCTGGTCGCGGAGGTGGACGAAGGTGGTCCCGCTGACACCGACCTGGCCATCGCTGCCGCGCACCGGGCGTTCCACGAGACCGACTGGCCACGCACCTCTTCGCACGAGCGCGGCGCGCTCCTGCTCAAGGTCGCCGACCTGCTCGAGCGGGACACCGCCGAGGTGGCCCGGATGGAGTCGCTCGACACCGGCAAGCGCCTGGCTGAGGCTCTCTACGACGTCGCCGACATCGTCTCGGTGTTCCGGCACTTCGGCCGGGTCGCGGCAGAGGACGCCGGCCGCGTCATCGACACCGGGAACCCCGACGTCGTCAGCCGGATCGTGCACGAGCCGGTCGGCGTGTGCGGGCTGATCACGCCGTGGAACTACCCACTGCTCCAGGTCTCCTGGAAGGTCGCGCCGTGCCTGGCCGCCGGCAACACGTTCGTGCTCAAGCCCAGCGAGCTCACCCCACACAGCGCGATCCACCTGATGCGCCTCCTCGAGGAGGCCGGGCTGCCCGCGGGTGTGGGCAACCTGGTGCTCGGCACCGGTGCCGAGGTCGGCGCGCTGCTCTCCACCGACCCCCGGGTCGACCTGGTGTCCTTCACCGGCGGGCTGGAGACCGGCAAGCGGATCATGGCCGCGGCGTCCACGACCGTGAAGCGGGTCGCCCTGGAGCTCGGCGGCAAGAACCCCAACATCGTCTTCGCCGACGCCGACCTCGAGGTCGCGGTCGACTTCGCCCTCACCGCGGTCTTCCTGCACTCCGGTCAGGTCTGCTCGGCCGGCGCCCGGCTGGTGGTCGAGGAGTCGATCCACGACCAGTTCGTCGACGCCCTCGTCGACCGGGCCGAGCGGATCGTCATCGGCGGGCCGTTCGACGAGAAGGCCGAGACCGGCCCCCTGACCAGCGCCGCCCACCGCGACAAGGTCGAGGCGTACGTCGCAGCCGGCATCGCCGAGGGCGCCGTACTCCGCACCGGTGGCAGGCGCCCCGACGACCCGGCGCTGGCCGACGGCTTCTACTACCTGCCGACGGTGCTCGACGGATGCACCGCGGACATGTCGGTGGCCCAGGACGAGTCGTTCGGCCCGGTGCTCACCGTCGAGACGTTCGGCTCGGAGGACGAGGCGGTCGCGATCGCCAACGACAGCATCTACGGGCTCGCCGGTGCGGTGTGGACCCAGGACGCCGGCAAGGCACAGCGGGTGGCCGGCCGTCTGCGGATGGGCACGGTGTGGATCAACGACTACCACCCGTACGTGCCCCAGGCCGAGTGGGGCGGCTACAAGCAGTCCGGCATCGGCCGCGAGCTCGGACAGGCCGGCCTGGACGAGTACCGCGAGACCAAGCACGTCTGGCACAACATCCGTCCGGCCGAGCAGCGCTGGTTCCGGGGATAGGAGGCGGCGATGGGTGCGGCGATGAGGTACGACTACGTGATCGTGGGCGGTGGCTCGGCCGGATGCGCCATCGCGAACCGGCTCTCGGCCGACCCGTCCACCTCCGTGCTGGTCCTCGAGGCCGGCCGCTCCGACTGGCGGATCGACCCGTTCATCCACATGCCGGCCGCGCTGCCTTTCCCGATCGGCAGTCGGTTCTACGACTGGAAGTACGAGACCGACCCGGAGCCGGAGCTGGGCGGCCGCAGGGTGTTCCACGCCCGCGGCAAGCTGCTCGGCGGCTCGAGCAGCATCAACGGGATGATCTTCCAGCGCGGCAACCCGATGGACTACGAGCGCTGGGCCGCCGAGCCGGGGATGAAGAAGTGGGACTACCTCCACTGCCTCCCCTACTTCAAGCGCATGGAGAACTGTCTGGCCGGCGCCGACGAGTGGCGCGGCGGCGACGGTCCGCTCAAGCTCGAGCGCGGGCCGGCCACCAACCCGCTGTTCGGCGCGTTCTTCGAGGCGGTCCAGGAGGCCGGCTACCCGCTGACGGACGACGTCAACGGCTACCGGCAGGAGGGCTTCGCGAAGTTCGACCGCAACGTCTACCGCGGCCGCCGGCTCTCCGCCGCCCGCGCCTACCTGCACCCGGTGAGGGACCGGAAGAACCTCCGGGTCGAGACCTCCGCGATGGTCACCGGCGTCCGGTTCGACGGCACCCGGGCGGTCGGCGTCGACTACCACCGTGCCGGTCGCGGGCGCCGTACGGTCGACGCCGGCGAGGTCATCCTGTGCGGCGGCGCGATCAACACCCCGCAGCTGCTCCAGCTGTCGGGCGTCGGTGACCAGGCACTGCTCGGCCAGCACGACATCCCGGTCGTCCACCACCTGCCGGGCGTGGGCGAGAACCTGCAGGACCATCTCGAGGTCTACATCCAGTACGCCTCCAAGCAGCCGGTCTCGATCGCGCCCGGCCTGAAGTGGCACCGGCGCCCCGGCATCGGCTACCAGTGGCTGTTCCACCGGCGCGGGCTCGGCGCGACCAACCACTTCGAGGGCGGCGGCTTCGCTCGCAGCAACGACGACGTCGACTACCCGAACCTGATGTTCCACTTCCTCCCCGTCGCTATCCGGTACGACGGCTCGGCCCCGACCGAGGGCCACGGCTACCAGGTGCACATCGGCCCGATGTACGCCGACACCCGCGGCCACGTGCGGATCAAGTCGCGCGACCCCAAGCAGCACCCCTCGATGCTGTTCAACTACCTGACCACCGCCAACGACCGGCGCGAGTGGGTGGAGGCGATCCGGGTCGCGCGGGACATCCTGAACCAGCCCGCCTTCGCGCCGTACAACGACGGCGAGCTCTCGCCCGGGCCGTCGGTCGAGACCGATGAGCAGATCCTCGACTGGGTGCGCGCCGACGCCGAGACTGCGTTGCACCCCTCGTGCACGGCCAAGATGGGCGTCGACGACCTGTCCGTGGTCGACCCCGACACGATGAAGGTGCATGGCGTCGAGGGGCTGCGCGTCGTCGACGCCTCCGTCTTCCCCTACGTCACCAACGGCAACATCTACGCGCCGGTCATGATGGTCGCCGAGAAGGCGGCCGACCTGATCGCCGGCAACACGCCCCTGCCCGCCGCCAGCGTGCCGTTCTATCGGCACCGCGCTGGCGACCCTCTCTACCCACCCGGCGACCCACGCAACATCGCCACTTGAGGAGAAGCCATGACCGCGGTATCTGACGAGACCGAGCAGGCCGGATCTGTCGGCTCGGACTCGGCGCTCTCGGTGCGCAACCTCTGGAAGATCTTCGGCGCCCGGGCCGACAAGATCATCGGAACGCCGGAAGCCGACCTCAGCCGCGCCGAGCTCAAGGAGAAACCGGCTGCGTCGCCGGCGTGAAGGACGTCAGCTTCGACGTCGCGCCCGGCGAGGTGTTCGTGGTGATGGGCCTCTCCGGCTCGGGGAAGTCCACCTTGGTGCGGTGCCTCACTCGGCTGATCGAGCCGACCGCAGGGTCGGTGGTCATCGACGGGCAGGACATCGTCTCTGCCAGCGACAGCGAGCTGCGCGAGCTCCGTCGTACGCACACCTCGATGGTGTTCCAGCACTTCGGCTTGCTCCCGCACAAGCAGGTCATCGACAACGTCGCCTACGGCCTCGAGATCCGTGGGGTCGGCAAGAAGGAGCGCCGGGCGAAGGCGGGGGAGGTGGTCGACCTGGTCGGCCTGTCCGGGTTCGAGACCAGCTATCCCGACCAGCTCTCCGGCGGCATGCAGCAGCGCGTCGGCCTCGCGCGCGCTCTCGCCAACGACCCCTCGCTGATGCTGTTCGACGAGCCGTTCTCCGCCCTGGACCCGCTGATCCGCCGGGACATGCAGAACGAGGTGATCCGGCTGCACCACGAGCTCGGCAAGACGATGGTGTTCATCACCCACGACCTGCAGGAGGCGCTCAAGCTCGGTGACCGGATCGTGATCCTGCGCGACGGAGAGGTCATTCAGATCGGTCGCCCCGACGAGGTGGTGGGCGCACCGGCCGACGACTACGTCCGCGACTTCGTGTCCGAGGTGCCGCGCTCGCACGTGCTG
>CAWABG010000033.1:0-12641 GCA_963780245.1 uncultured Actinomycetota bacterium | reverse complement strand
TCGACCGCCGGATCGCGGCCGTGCTGAAGTTCCTCCAGGGGTGAACCTCAGCGATACCTCGAGTCGGGAGGCAATCTCGTTGACATCGACACCGAATGTCTCGATCACCTCGACCCTCTGCAGTCCTACCCGCACCTCGCTGGGCGGTGCCCACGCCGATGTCGGCCGGATCGCCGTGGAGATCCTGCTCGGCGCGGTCGGGCCGGCTCGCGAAAGGGACTTCCCGCCTCCCCGGGTCGCTCTCCCCACCGAACTGGTGCTGCGCGAGTCAACTGGCACTCCAGTGTGATCACGAGGGAATCTGTGTGGTTCTCGCTGGGACCGTCCGTACGAAGCGTGCGCGCCTTTGTGGCTGCTCGGTGTTCGGTCCAGCAGCCTTCTCCGCGCCCTCCGCGCCAGTGATCCGGCCGGCGATGCGACACCCGGAAGGGCAACGTCGGATAGCCCGAAGTGACCACCGGGGATTTCTTCCGGTTCGCTTCCGAGCTACCGGCCGTCGTGGCCGTTCGGCCAGACTTAGCGTGGCGAGATGTCAGTCGAAACGGCGTCCCGATGGGTCGCGGTAGTCGTCGCGGGCCTCCTGGCCCCGATATTGCTCGCCGTCGTATCCGGACCCCGCGCGTCCGCGCACCCACCCCCTAAAGCCAGCGGTGATGCCGGCCCGGCGATGCTCAGCTCGTCCGCCGCCCGGAACAAGGCCCTGACCTGCAAGGGCGACCTCGACGGTTCGCGGCAGACCCCGGTCCTGCTCGTCCCGGGGACCTCGCTGACGCCGATGGAGAACTGGGGGCCGACGTACCGTCCGGTGCTGCTGGGCCGCGGCTACCCCGTCTGCATGGTGGCGCTGCCCGCGATGGCGACCCGGGACGTCCAGGTCAACATCGAGTACGTCGCCACGGCGATCGAGAAGATGGCCGCTCGGGCGGGGCGCAAGATCTCGATGATCGGCGTCAGCCAGGGCGCTCTGCTCTCCGTGGCGGCCCTGCGCACCTGGCCGGAGCTGGGTCGGCACGTCGATGACGTGATCGGGCTGGCCGGGGTCTACGACCGCGGTTCGCAGGCTCTCGTCACGCACTGCAAGCAGGCCTGCCTCCCGGTGCTGCACCAGATGGCTCCCGGGTCGGACTTCCTCACCGCCCTGCACCGTCGCCCACTCCCCAAGGGTCCGTCCTTCACCAACATCGGCACCAAGGGAGACCAGACCGTGACGCCGCAGCCCAGCGCGAACTGGGTGCCCGGTGCGACGTCGATCATGGTTCAGGACGCCTGCCTTTGGCACACCGTGCCCGAGCCCCAGCACGCAATGATGCTGGGCGACTCCGTGGCCCTCGGCCTGGTCCTCGACGCGCTCGAGCACGACGGCGTGGCGAACCCAGACCGGCTCCCGTTCAGCGTGTGCTGGCAGCGGACGTACCGCGGGTTCGACCTGGACGACCTGCTCGAGCATGCGAACCACACGGCGCAGCTCGCCAAGAAGACGACGTCCGAACCGGCCCTGTTCTGCCGAAGCCAGCGCAGCTGCCGCGACCCGGAGCTGCGTGGCCGGGCCATCACCTCGGCCCGCTACACGATCAGGCGGAACTGGATCGTCGTCCGCGCCCACGTCCAGGTGCCCGGCCGGATCAGGGTCGTCGTCGGGAAACGCATCATCGACAAGGCGGTCAGCCCGGGCCCGGTGAAGCTGCGAGTACGCCGCCCCGCCGGGCCGGTCGAAATCGTCGTCGAGACCCGGCCGCAGTACTACACGGCCTGGGCGGTCGAGGCCACGAAGTCGATCCTGGGCCGGCCTTAGCGGATCAGACGCGGACCGCGTCGAGGATCGCCAGTACGTCGTCCGAGCTTTGCGCCTCGCGCAGCCGGGCGACGGCCTCGTCGTCGGTGAAGACCTCGGCGATCCGAGACAGCAAGGCCAAGTGGTCGTCGCCGGCACCGGCGATGCCGAGCACGAACTCCGCCGGCTTGCCGTCCCAGTCGACCGGCTCGTCGTACCGGACGAACGAGATCGCGGTACGCCGGATCGCACTCTTGGCCTCGTTGGTGCCGTGCGGAATCGCCAGCCCGTTGCCCATGTGCGTCGACACCGACTCCTCGCGGGCGTGCATGGCCTCGACGTACGCCGGGTCGACGGCGCCGGTGTCCACCAGCAGGCGGCCGGCCTCGTCGATGGCATCGTCGCGGGTCCGCGCGGTGCCACCGAGGACGATCGCGTCGCCGGCCAGGACGTCGACGGTCGGCTCCGACTCCCCCTCGCCGGCCTGGTCGATGAGCTCCACTATCTCGTCGTACTTCGGGCTGCCCATGAAGTTCTCGACGGAGACGTGGATCGCGGACGGCGTCTTCTGCCGGGCCCGCTCGGTCAGGTCCTGGTGGGTGACCACGAGGTCGTAGCTGTCAGTCAGCGCCGAGATCGCCTTATTCGCCACGGTGACCTCGGTGTGGCCGGCACCGTGGACCTTCTTGCGCAGGACCGACGCCCCCATCGCGGATGAGCCCATCCCGGCGTCGCAGGCGAAAACGATCGACCTGATCTGCTGACTCCTACCGGAGCCGAGCACCGACGAGGCCAGCGACTTCTTGCCCTTCATCGCCTCCATGCTCGCGGTGGCGCCGGCGAGATCGCCGTCGTCTTCGGCACGGTCGAGCTTGAGCAGCACACTGGCCACCAGGAAGGAGACGCCCGCGGACAGGATCACCGACAGCGTCACCCCGACGAGGCTGCCGGCCGGGGACTGTAGCCAGACCGCGATGATCGAGCCGGGTGCGGCCGGGGCGCGCAGGCCGGAGTCGAAGATCAGGTTGGTCGCAACGCCGGTCATGCCGCCGAGGATCACCGCGAGGATCAGCTTCGGCTTCATCAGCACGTAGGGGAAGTAGATCTCGTGGATGCCACCCAGGAACTGGATGACGGCGGCGCCGGGCGCCGACGCCTTGGCGATGCCCTTGCCGAAGAAGGTGAACGCCAGCAGCAGCCCGAGGCCGGGGCCGGGGTTGGCCTCGATCAGGAACAGGATCGACTTGCCCTGCTCGGCCGCCTCGCTGGTGCCGAGCGGGGTGAAGACACCGTGGTTGATGGCGTTGTTGAGGAACAGGATCTTGGCCGGCTCCACGAAGATCGAAGTCAGCGGCAGCAGGCTGTTGTCGACGAGGAAGTCGACGACGCTCTCGGCCAGGTCGGAGAACGCCTCGACGAACGGGCCGGCCACCAGGAAGCCGCCGATCGCCAGGCACATGCCCCAGATTCCGGCCGAGAAGTTGTTGACCAGCATCTCGAAGCCGGGCTTGATCTTGCCGTCCCACAGTGCGTCGAGCTTGCGCATCGTGTAACCGCCGAGCGGCCCCATGATCATCGCGCCGAGGAACATCGGGACGGTGGCGCCGGTGACCGCACCCATGGTGGCGATGGCGCCCACCACGCCGCCGCGGATGTTGTCGCCGCCGTACGCCATCCGACCGCCGGTGTAGCCGATCAGCACCGGCAGCAGGTAGGTGATCATCGGCCCGACGATCCCGCCGCCATCGGCGTCCCAGCCTCCGAGCTGCGACACGAAGCCGTAGTCGTACTGACCCGGTTCCAACCCCGGCGCGTAGCCGAAGATCTTGTCGCCGATCAGGGTGATCCAACCCGTCTGGATGAACAGGGCGGTGATCAGACCCCAGGCGATGAAGGCGCCGATGTTCGGCAGCACCATGTTGGACAGGAAGGTGCCGAACTGCTGCACCCGGACCCGGGCGCCCCCACGGGGCTTTTCGGTACTGGCGGCGGTGGCGGTGGCGGCCATCTCGATTCCTCTCGGCGAGCGAGGGCGTGACGCGCATCACGCCCTAGTGGCGCCTAGTTTGCACCCAAACGGGCACGTTGCCAAGTAGTCGGGCAGAATTTGTTGCCCGTTGATGTGGTCTTTTGCCCGGAACCGCACTAACGTCGCGGCAGTCGCCCCCCATCCGACCACGCTGGAAGGACCATCCCGCCCATGAAGGCACTGCGCTTCTACGCCCCCGAGGACGTTCGGCTCGAGGAGGTGCCCGAGCCCACCTGCGGGCCCGACGAGGTCAAGCTCCGGGTGCGCAACTGCTCGACCTGCGGCACGGACGTCAAGATCTTCCACAACGGTCACCAGAACCTGACGCCGCCTCGCACCATCGGCCACGAGATCGCCGGCGAGGTGGTCGAGGTCGGCGCCGATGTCAACGCGACGTACGGCTCGAGCTGGGCGGTGGGCGACCGCGCCCAGGTCATCGCGGCCGTCCCCTGTGGCGACTGCTACGAGTGCCGCAAGGGCTGGATGGCGGTCTGCCAGAATCAGACCTCGATGGGCTACCAGTACGACGGCGGCTTCGCGGAGTTCATGATCGTGCCGCGCCAGGTGCTCAAGGTCGACGGTCTCAACCGGATCCCCGAGAATGTCGGGTACGACGAGGCGTCGGCGGCCGAGCCGTTCGCGTGTGCGATCAACGCCCAGGAGCTGATGGGCATCGAGGCCGGCGACACGGTGGTGGTTTTCGGGGCCGGGCCGATCGGCTGCATGCACATCCGGATCGCTCGGGGTGTCCACCAGGCCGGGCCGGTCTACCTCGTGGACGTCAACGCCGAGCGGCTGAAGATGTCGGCCGAAGCAGTGCAACCCGACGAGACCATCGACGGCTCGCAGGTCGACGTCGTGGAGCGGGTCCTGGAGCTGACCGGTGGCCGCGGGGCCGACGTGATCATCACGGCGACCGCCGCCAACGTCACCCAGGAACAGGCCATCTCGATGGCCGCCCGCAACGGCCGGATCTCGTTCTTCGGAGGCCTGCCGAAGAACGACCCGTTCATCAAGTGCGACTCCAACCTGGTCCACTACCGACAGCTGCACATCCATGGGGCCAACGGCTCGGCGCCCGAGCACAACAAGCGCGCGCTGGAGTACATCTCCACCGGTCAGGTCCCGGTCAAGGACCTGATCACCCGCCACGTGCCGCTCGACGACGTACTCGAGGCCTTCTCGATCGTGCAGAACGGCGAGGCGATCAAGGTCACGGTCGAGCCGTAACGACCTCGCTCACGGCTGCGCGCCCGGCCGCCGGGTCGGCGGCGGCGATCGCGACCCGGGCCGCCTCGGCACAGGTGCTCGAGCTGACCGCGGACAGCTGCGCCCCGACAGCCCGGACGGCGGCCGGCGCCATCGACAGCGACGTCACGCCCATGCCGACCAGCGCGACGGCGAGCAGCGGATGAGCCGCTGCCTCGCCGCAGACGCCCACTGGCTTGCCGGCCCGTTGGCCCGCCTCGGCGGTCCGCGCGATCAGCTGCAGGACCGCCGGCTGCCATGGGTCGGTGAGGTGAGCAAGGTCGGAGGCCAGCCGGTCGGCGGCCATGACGTACTGCGTCAGGTCGTTGGTGCCGATGGACAGGAAGTCGACGACCTCCAGCATCCGATCGGCCAGCAGCGCGGCACTCGGCACCTCGACCATGATCCCGGCCTTCAGCCCGCGGCCGCGGACCTGGTCGGCGAAGTCGGCCGCCTCCGCGACCGTGGCCACCATCGGCGCCATCACCCAGGTCTCCGCAGCGCTGCTCTCGGCGGCCGCGGCGATCCCGTCGAGCTGGCGCTCCAACAGGCTCGGATTCTGCGCGGCCAGCCGCAGCCCGCGGACACCGAGGGCGGGGTTCTCCTCGTCCTCGAGCGTGGCGAACGCGATCGGCTTGTCCGATCCCGCATCGAGGGTGCGCACGACCACGTGCCGATCAGCACCGACGAACGGGGCCAGCACCTCCGCGTAGATCGACGCCTGCTCCTCGACGCTCGGTTCGTCGCGACGATCGAGGAAGCACAGCTCGGTGCGGAACAGCCCGACGCCCTCGACCGGGGCTTCGGCAGCCATCCGCGCCGACTCCGCGTCGGCCACGTTGGCGAGGAGCTCAATGTGTACGCCGTCGGTGGTCCGAGCCGGCCCGGTCCAGGCAGCAAGGGCTTCGCGCGTCGCGCGGTCGGCCTCGACCCGCCCTTCGGCCTCGTCCTCGGGGACGCCCGCCTCCACCGTGCCGGTCGCCCCGTCGACGAGCACGAGCACCCCGGGCGCCAGCTCGAGGACATCGGCGACGCCCACCACGCAAGGGATGCCGAGCTGGCGGGCGATGATCGCCGTGTGGCTGGTTGCGCCTCCGCGCTCGGTGACGAGGGCCAGGACCAACTCCGGGTCGAGTCCGGCTGTGTCGGCAGGCGCCAGGTCGTCGGCCACCAGCACGGACGGGCGGTCCGGCCGGGCGACGCCAGGCTCGGGCTCGCCGACAAGGCGGGCGACGATCCGGCGCTCGATGTCGAGCAGATCGGTGGCTCGCTCGGCCATCAGCCCGCCCATCGCGGTGAACACGTCCACGAACTGGGCGACCGCCTCGTGCACGGCTTCGAGCATCCCGCCTCCGTCGGACACCCGGGTGGCGACCCCTTGCCGGAGCCCGGGGTCGCGGGCCAGTCCGGCGCTAGCCGTGAGCACCGCGGACACCGCACCGCTGGCCCTAGCAGCCCGAGCCGTGAACCCATCGGCGACCGCGGTCGCCGCGGCGTCGTACGCAACCATCGCCGTCTCCGCGTCGGCGTGGCCGCCGTCGCCGTAGGCTGCGATCGCCTCGGGCGAGATCTCTTGGGACACCACCGCGACGGGACCATGGGCGAGGCCGGGAACGACCGGCGTTCCCTGCAGCGCGGCGGCTGGACCGGCGGACGGCGAGCTGGTGACCATGGCCACATCGAACCCCACCCCCGCCTTGACAGTCAACACAATCGGGGATAAAACAACAGATTCACAGATCATTTCGCGGGCCGGTCTAGGCAGGAGACACCATGTACGCCGAAGAGCGGCACCAGGCGATTGCCGAGCTGGTCGCGAGCCGGGGCCGGATGGCGGTGACCGAGCTGGCCAGCCACTTCCACGTCACGACCGAGACCGTACGACGCGACCTGTCCCAGCTCGAGAAGCTCAAGCTGCTGCGGCGGGTGCACGGCGGCGCGGTCTCGACGCAGTCGGTGACCATGCTCGAGGCCCGGCTCGACGACCGCGACCAGGCCAACGCGCCGGAGAAGGAGCGGATCGCCCAGGCGGCCGTGTCTCTGCTCCCGGACGGTGGTTGCACGCTGCTGCTCGACGCCGGGAGCACCACTGCACGGCTGGCCGCGCAGCTGCCCCCGAGCGAGCAGTGGGTGGTGATCACCCACGCGGTCCCGATCGCCGCGCTGCTCGCTCCCCTGCCGCACATCGAGCTGCACCTGCTGCCGGGCCGGGTCCGCGCTGCCACCCAGGCGGCCGTCGGCCACACCACGGTCGAGGCCATCGGACAGCTCCGCGCCGACCTCGCCTTCGTCGGCACCAACGGCATCTCCGTGCGCCACGGCCTGTCCACCCCCGACCCGGAGGAAGCGGCGACCAAGCGAGCGCTGGTGGCGGGAGCCGAGCGGGTCGTCGTACTCACCGACTCCACGAAAGTGGGTCAGGAGCGCACCGTCCGGTTCGCCGACCTCGAGGACGTCGACGTCCTCGTGACCGACGACGGGATCGACACCGCGGACGCCAAGGCGTTCGAGGCCGCGGGCCTGGAGGTCGTCCGGGCGTGATCGTCACCCTGACTGCCAACCCGAGCTTCGACCGGACGATCGCGCTGCCTGAGCCGCTGGAGCGCGGCGCCGTGCACCGGGTCGCGGCGACGACCTCGCAGGCGGGCGGCAAGGGGGTCAACATCTCGCGCGCGGCGGTCGCGGCCGGGACCCCGACCATCTGTGTGCTCCCGGCTCGACCCGACGACTCGATCGTCCATGAGCTGGCCGAGACCGGCATCGACTGCCGTCCGTCCCGACCCGCCGGCGACATCCGGGTCAACCTCACCCTCACCGAGCCCGACGGCACCACGACCAAGCTCAACGGTCCTGGTGCCGAGGTGACCGCCGAGCACCTCGACGACCTCGCCGAGACGCTGGTGCTCCATGCGCGTGACGCGGAGTGGACGGTGCTGGCCGGTTCGCTGCCGCCGGGTGCCCCGGCGGGGTTCTACGCCGACCTGGTGCCGCGGCTGCGCGCGGTGAGCCGGGTTGCCATCGACACGAGTGACGCCCCCCTCGCGGCGCTCGTCGACCGTCTCCCGGGTGACGCGCCCGACCTGCTCAAGCCGAACGCGGAAGAGCTGGCCTCCATCACCGGCACCGCGGCCGAGGCGCTCGAGGCCGATCCCGGTGCGGCCGCCGGGGCCTCCCGCACCCTGGTCGAACTCGGGGTCGGCGCGGTGCTCGCCACGCTCGGCGGCCGGGGCGCCGTACTCGTCGACGCCGATGGCGCCTGGTACGCGCCGCCGCCACCCACCACTGTGGTCAGCACCGTCGGTGCCGGTGACTGCACGCTGTTCGGCTACCTGCTCGGTTCGCTGCGCGGGCTCCGGGCGCCCGATCGGCTCGCGCTCGCGGTGGCGTACGGCGCCGCTGCCGCCGGGCTGCCCGGAACCGGCATCCCGCACCCCGACGACCTACACCCCGAACGAGTTACCGTCCAGACCCTCGATCCCGCCAGCCCCTGAGGAGCGTCCATGCCCAGCAAGTCCGTGACCGTCGGTTCGTCCGTCGGCCTGCACGCCCGTCCCGCCGCGATCATCTCCGAGGCCGCAGCCGGCCTCGGCGTGACGATCAACGGCGTCGACGCCGCCTCATCACTGATGATCATGACCCTTGGTGCGAAGTTCGGCGACACCGTCGAGGTGGCGGGGGACGACGAGGCCGCCGTCGCCACGATCGCCGACCTGGTTGAGCAGGACCTCGACGCCGACGCCTAAGAAGGGCCTGGCCGGCAAGCAGCCCCAGCCGCGCGGGCTGACCCGCCTCGCGCAGCCGGCGTACCAGAAGCGCACCTCGGGCGACGCATTGGCATCGGGCAGGTCCAGGTGTTCGCTGAGGTAAACGGAGCCGACGGGATACCGTCCCGCCCATGCGCTCCCTGCTTTTCGTGATCGCCCTGGCGCTTGCCGTCTCCGGGTGCAGGGGCGACACCCGACCGCCGCCGTCGACCGCCGACGACACACCCAGCCTCACGCCCACGGCGGACGCCGACCGCACGGCCGGCTCCGACTCGCCGGACGCGTCCAGCACAGCGCCGACCGGACTGCCCCCACGCAAGGTGAAGGCCGCACGCAGGACGTTCGATACCTGGTTCGGCGCGTTCGTCGCAGGCAACGGCGACCGGGCGTGCCCATTGCAGACGCCTCGGCTTACCAAGCAGCTGATCAACCGCCTGGCCGAAGAGGGCCACATCGAACGGGGCGCCACGTGCGGCGACCTGGTGGAGATCACCGGCCTCCTGTTCCAGGCACTTCGGCTCGAGGTGGGCGACGCTGAGGTAAGCCGGACGCCGTCCAACCTCGACGACGTCGCCTTCGCGGTCGTGTTCAGGGGCTTCACCGCTCTCGGCTACAACCTCATCGACACCACGAGCGGCTGGCGGGTGGACGAGGACCTCACCGCCGACTAGTGCGGTCGCCCCTGCCACGGATTCTCTGGGCGCCACCCGGTCGGGAGATGGAGCGCGACCCGGCCGAGGAACCTGACCGCGAACCCCTCCCCCGCTTCCGGTACGTCGAAGCGATCGGCGTACCGACCGATGTCGGGGCGCCCGAGCTTCAGCCTCATGGCGCCAGCTGTCGCAGCACGACGACGTGGTCGGGGGTGAGCTCGTCGAGGCTGGTCACGCCGAGCAGTCGCATGGTCCGCTCGATCTGGCCGGTGAGGATCTCGATGGTCCGGTCCACCCCTGCGCGGCCGCCGGCCATCAGTCCGTAGAGATAGGCGCGACCGACCAGCGTGAACCTGGCACCGTGCGCGACCGCGGCGACGATGTCCTGCCCGGACATGATCCCGGTATCGACGTGCACCTCGACGTCGTCACCGACCGCGGCGACCACCTCGGGCAGGAGCTGGAAGGGCACCGGCGCCCGGTCCAGCTGCCGGCCACCGTGGTTGGACAGCAACACCGCGTCCACGCCGACGTCACGGACCCGACGGGCATCGGCCACCGTCTGCACGCCTTTGACCACGACCTTCCCGGGCCATTGGTCACGGATCCAGGCCAGGTCCTCATAGGTCACCGTCGGGTCGAACATCGTCTCGATCAGCTCAGCCACCGTGCCGGACCAGGAGTCCAGGCTGGCGAACGCCAGCGGCTCGGTCGTCAGGAAGTTGAGCCACCAGGCCGGCCGTGGGATCGCATCCAGGATGGTGCGGGGGGTCAGGGTCGGCGGGATCGTCATCCCGTTGCGGATATCGCGCAGCCGGACGCCGGCAGTGGGTACGTCGACGGTGACCAGCAGCGTGTCGTAGCCGGCCAGGGCCGCTCGCTCGACGAGCGCCATCGAGCGGTCGCGGTCCTTCCACATGTAGAGCTGGAACCAGTGCCGACCCCCCGGCGCTGCAGCAGCGACGTCCTCGATCGAGGCGGTGCCCATCGTCGACAACGCAAACGGAATTCCGGCAGCCGCGGCCGCGGTAGCGCCGGCGATCTCGCCCTCGGAGTGCATCAGCCGGGTGAAGCCGGTCGGCGCGATGCCGAACGGCAGCTCGACGCGCTCCCCCAGCACCGTCCGCGAGGTGTCCACCTTCGACACATCGCGCAGGATCGCGGGCCGGAACTCGATGTCGGCGAAGGCCTGCCGGGCCCGCGCCAGCGACACCTCACCGTCGGCAGCACCATCTGTGTAGTCGAACGCGGCACGGGGAGTACGACGCCGGGCGATCAGCCGCAGGTCCTCGATCGTCAGCGCCTTGGTGAGCCGCCGCCGCTTCGCCGACCACACCGGTCGCTTGAACCGCAGCAGCGTCGCGAGTTCGCGCGGCCGGGGAAGCTGGCGCTTCACGAGCCTGACCTACTCGGGCGTGGTTTGCCGCTGCGTGTCCTCGCAGCGCTTGAGCCGGGTCTCCAACCGCTTGATCTGCTGGCGCAGATCCTCGGTGACCTGAGTCATCCGATCCACCTCGCCGTGGAACTGACGATGGACCGTGATCTTCGCGGAGTCGACGACCGCGCCACAGATCAGGCACAACCTGGATTCAGCCATGCACCTGATCTCCTTCGCGACGGACCGACGCCGGAGCGGCCGTCGGAAGGTCGAGGTTACTCCCCCACCCCGACACGACCCGGAGCCCGCATGCACTCGTCGTACGCAGAACCGCGTACGACGAGTGTCGCTCCGGGGCCGATGTGCGAACGGTCGCGCCGAGTGACGGTAGGGACATCCACCACCACCAACTGCACCAAGGAGTTCCCCATGATGTCGACACTCTTTGCCGCCGCCGCGAACACCGCGACCACCTACGCCGACCGCTGGGACGGCGACCGGCCCGACTGGTGGCCGGTGTTCCCGATCCTCTGGTTCCTGATCATCGTCGGCGGCATCATCGCCGCGTTCCTCTACCACCGCCGCAACCGTGAGGCCGCCGGCCCGCGCGCCGGTGAGGCCGTGCTCGCCCAGCGGTACGCCGCCGGCGAGATCGACGAGGAGGAGTACGCCGCCCGCCTGGCCGTGCTGCGTCGGCGCTGACCTCGGTCGTACCCCAGTCGGACCCAGTCGCCGGCCACCCCTGTTCTTGCTTGTGACTAGCGAGTAGGAATGGAGGTAGTCGACGGAAGGGTCCGACCGTGAGCACCGAGACCGAATCTCCCAGCAGCAGCCGCCGAGAAGCCACCGAGCGCGAAGCACGAGAGGTCGCCGAGGCGGCCCGAGACACCACCTGGACCAGGCCGAGCTTCGCCAAGGAGCTCTACCTCGGTCGGTTCGACCTCGACCTGATCCATCCACACCCACGCGCCGACGCCGACACGGTCGAGCGCGGCGAGGCATTCCTGGCCAAGCTCCGCGAGGTCTGCGAGGGCATCGACGGCCGCGCGATCGAGCGCGAGGCGGCGCTCCGCGACGAGGACGTCGCTGCTCTCGCCGCGATCGGCTGCTTCGGAATGAAGGTGCCCACCGAGTACGGCGGGCTCGGCCTCTCCATGGCCTACTACGGCAAGGCGCTGATGCTCGCCGGGTCCATCCACCCGACGATCGGCGCGCTGCTGTCCGCGCACCAGTCGATCGGTGTTCCGGAGCCGGTGAAGGCGTTCGGCACCGAGGAGCAGAAGCAGGCGTTCCTGCCGCGCTGCGCGAAGGGCGCGGTGACCGCGTTCCTGCTCACCGAGCCCGACGTCGGCTCCGACCCGGCGCGGCTCGACAGCACTGCGGTGCCGAGCGAGGACGGCACGTCGTACACGCTCGACGGGGTCAAGCTCTGGACCACCAACGGCGTCGTCGCGGAGCTGGTCGTGGTGATGGCGCAGGTGCCGCCGCACGCCGGCGGGAAGGGCGGCATCACCGCGTTCGTCGTGGAGACGGACGCCGAGGGCATCACCGTGGAGAACCGCAACCAGTTCATGGGTCTCAAAGGGCTCGAGAACGGCGTGACCCGCTTCCACAACGTGCAGGTCCCGGTCGAGAACCGGATCGGCCGCGAGGGCGAGGGGCTCAAGATCGCGCTGAGCACGCTCAACACCGGTCGGCTCGCGATCCCGGCGAGCTGCGCCGCCGCGGCCAAGTGGTGTCTCAAGATCGCCCGCGAGTGGTCCTCCGAGAGGGTGCAGTGGGGCCGTCCGGTCGGCGA
>CAWABG010000032.1:0-17075 GCA_963780245.1 uncultured Actinomycetota bacterium | reverse complement strand
GCTCGAGGGTGGCCTCGCCGTACTCCAGCGAGTAGGCGACCGCGTGCGTGGGCCGGGGCAGCTTGCCGGCCTTGCGCACCGGAACCATCCCGACCCCGAGCGCGAGCGCGACCGGGGTGGCGAGGATGAACCCGCGCGCCTCCATGCCTACGACCTTGTCGACGACGGTCGCGCCACCGGAGCCTCGGCCGGCATCGGCGAGCGCCTCGATGACCGTCCGCAGCCCGTCGGGGTCGGCGAGCAGCGGCGTGATGTCCTTGAAGACGATCCCCGGCTCCGGGAAGTCGGGCACGTCCACGACGAGCCGCTCCAGGGCGGCGCGCGCCTCCTCAGACACTGCTACTTCTGCCGCTTGGACTTCGATTGGCGCGACGGCTGCTGGCGACCGCTGGAGCGGCTCTCCTGCACCGGACGCCGAGTCTCGGGGACGGTCCGGCCGCTACCGGGGGAACTCGGTGGCTTCCGGGTGGGCGCCGACGATCCGGAGACCGGCGCGTCCTCCTCGACTCCGTCGTCAGCCTTGTCGCCCTCCTCGCCCACGGGCAGGTCGTCGCTGAACACCGGCACCTCGGCGTAGGGGTCGGCCACTCGGGACTTCGCCCGTGCCTTCGCCCGACGCTCGGCCTGCTGCACGGCGGTCTCGCCCTGCTTGAGGTGTACGACGAGCGGGGTCGCGATGAACACCGACGAGTACAGACCCGCTGCGGTACCGACGAACAGAGCCAGCGACAGGTCCTTCAGCGAGCTGGCGCCCAGCTGAACACTGCTGACCCACAAAATCACTGCCACCGGGATCAGCGCCACGATCGAGGTGTTGATCGAGCGCACCAGCGTCTGGTTGACGGCCAGGTTGGCGGCCTGGGTGTAGGTCGAGTGCGTGGCCCTCAGGTCCTTGGTGTTCTCCTTGACCTTGTCGAAGACCACGACGGTGTCGTACAGAGAGAAGCCCAGAATCGTCAGCAAAGCGGTGACGCTGGCGGGCGTCACCTGGAAGCCGGACAGCGCATAGATGCCGATCGTGATGACCACGTCGTGCGCCAGCGCGACGAGGGCACCGACGGACATCTTCCACTCGCGGAAGTAGGCCCAGATGAACAGCGACACCAGGATCAGGAAGACTCCCAGGCCGATCCCCGACCGCTTGGCGACCTCCTCGCCCCAGCTCGGTCCGATCTCGTCGCGCGAGATGTCGTCGACCGGGTCGACGCCGGTGGCCTCCGCGAGCGCCGCTGCGACTTCGTCGCCCTCGTCGCTGGTGAGCGGCTCAGTCTGTACGACGATCGCCTCACTGCCCTGCGTGGTGACGATCGGCGCGGAGGCGTCCTCGATCCCCGTGCCCGCCACCACATCGCGCAGCTCGTCGGCCGTGTCTTGATCCACCTGATCGGCAGGCACGGACACGATGTACTGCGAGCCACCTGTGAACTCGATGCCGTAGTTCAGTCCCTTGAGGCTCCAGCCACCGACAGCGATCAGCAGGATGACCGCAGACATGCCGTACCAGAGCCATTTGCGACCGACGAAGTCGATCGACTTCTTGCCGGAGTAGAGCTCGTTGCCGAGCACCGCGAACTTGCCCATCAGACTCTTCCTCCAGCGGTCCCGAGGGTGATCGAGTCGACGCCGAGCGCGTCTGCGTCCAGTCCGGACATCCGGTGCCCGGAGTTGAAGAACTTGAAGCGGGCCAACCAGGACACCATCGGCTTGGTGAAGAAGAAGAAGACCACCACGTCGATCAAGGTCGCCAGACCCAGCGCGAACGCGAAGCCCTTGACCACACCGACCGCAAAGATGAACAGCACGATCGCGGCCAGGAACGAGACCGTGTCGGCGGCCAGACAGGTCATCCGGGCGCGCTTCCATCCGGACTCGACCGCGATCCGCATCGACTTGCCGTCGCGCATCTCGTCCCGTATCCGCTCGAAGTAGACGACGAACGAGTCCGCTGTGATTCCGACCGCGATGATCAGTCCGGCGATGCCGGGCAGCGTAAGCGTGAAGTTGGCCGCCTCGCTCAGAAGCAACACCAGGCCGTAGGTGATCGCCGCTGCCATCAGCAGCGATGCCACCACGACCAGGCCGAGGCCCCGGTAGTAGATGAGGCAGTAGAGCAACACCAGCGCCAGCCCGATCGCACCCGCGGTCAGACCCGCGGAGAGCTGGTTCCCGGCGAGGGAAGGACCGATCGTCTGCACCTGGGTCGAGCTGTCGTCGAACGAGATCGGCAGCGCGCCGAACTTCAGGCTGGTCGCCAGGTCGTTGGCCGAAGACTCGGAGAAGTTGCCGCTGATCTGAGCTTGGCCGTTGGTGATCAGGCCGTCCATCGTCGGCGCCGAGATCACTGCGCCGTCGAGGACGATCGCGAACTGGCGTTCCGAGCCGACGAGCGCCCGGGAAATCGCGGTGAACGCGTCCTGGCCGTCTCCGCCGATCTCCAGATTGACCACCCAGGTGACCTGGTTCTGCGGCACGCCGGCGCCGGCAGAGCTGAGGTCCGTTCCCTGAATGACCGCGCGCGACAGCAGGTACTTCACCGTCTGCCGGTCCTGGTCGGTGCCGGGCGCGTTCTCCGGTGGCTCGCAGGTCATCAGCGGCTTGCTCGGGTCGTCGACCGACGGGATGGTCACCGGTGCCTCGGGCGCGACCGTGGCGGGGGTACCGTCCTCGTTGACCAGGGTGCCGTCCTCGGCGCAGGCGTACTTGGCGAACTCCGCCGCCGCCGCCGGGTCGGGTGACTGGGACCACGCGAGCTCGTCGTCGACCGGCGCCGTGAAGTTCTCGTCATCGACACCGGGTACGTCGTCCACCGGGGCCGACTCACTGGCCTCGGGTTTCGTGGGCGACTCCGACTCCGACTCGCTCGGCTCGGATGGGTCCGCGGTCGGGTCACCGGCGCCGTCGAAACCGACCGGCGGCCGGTTGCTGCCCGACTGCTCGGTGGGCGTCGCGGACTCGGGCTGCAGCGGGTTCTCAGGCGTCGGCGTGTTCGTGCCTGCGCCGCACGGGGAGAAGTCGCTGCACGCGACCAGCCGGAACCGCAGCTGCGCCTGGCGCTTGACGACCTCGACCAGATCCTCGCGGCTCTTGCCGGGGATCTCGACGACAATCTGGTTGCCGCCCTGGGTGGTCACCTCGGCCTCGGAGACACCTTTGCCGTTGACCCGCTGGTCGATGATGCTCCGCGCCTCGTCCAGGCTGTCGGAAGAGGGGTCTCCGTTGGCAACCAGTCGGATGCTGGTGCCGCCCTGGAGGTCCAGGCCAAGCTCCGGCTTCCAGTTGCCGGTGAGGGCGACCAGCCCGTAGGTGATCGCGACGCCGAGGAAGAAGACCACCAGGGTGCGACCCGGGCGGAGTTGCTTGCTCGCCATCAGCGCTCCTCCGAGCCTTCGTCACCGTCGACGGGCTCGATGGCCTCCGGCTCCGGCTCGTCGGTGGGTACGACGGACCCGATCGCGCCGCGGGCGACACGGATCGTGACCCCCGGTGCGATGTCGACCATCAGCCGGTCGTCGGTCAGCTCGCTGACTTTGCCGAAGATTCCGGAGGTGAGCATCACCTCGTCTCCCAGGTTGACGGAGGACTGCATCCGGACTTGATCCTTCTGCCGGCGGCTGGCCGGACGAATGATCAGGAGCCAGAAGAGCAGTGCGATGGCCACCAAAGGCAGCAGGCTGACGAGCCCTTCCACGACGAAACCTCTCGAGCTTTGAGTGAGATTGCGGCCACCGCGACACGCTGGCAGGGCCGACCGACGGGCAAGTGTAACGGTGTGCATCCGGGGATACGTGAATCCCTGTCAACGGACCCTACTCGTCGAACAAGGAGTCCTCGCCAGCGGGCGTGGGCGGGGCGTCCAGGTCGAGGTGCTCCCAGGCGGCAGGGGTGGCGACCCTGCCCCGCGGGGTGCGGGCCAGGAAGCCGTTGCGAACCAGGAACGGCTCCGCGACTTCCTCGACGGTCTCCCGTTCCTCACCGACCGCCACCGCCAGCGTGGAGATGCCCACCGGCCCGCCGCCGAAGCGTCGGCAGAGCGCGTCGAGGACCGCTCGGTCGAGCCGATCGAGGCCGAGGTGGTCCACCTCGTAGAGGGCGAGGGCCGCTTTGGCGACGTCCAGCGTGACGATGCCGTCGGCGCGCACCTGGGCGTAGTCGCGAACTCTCCGCAGCAGCCGGTTGGCGATACGGGGGGTACCCCGGGACCGGGAGGCGATCTCGGCGGCGCCCTCGTCGGTCACATCGACTCCGAGCAGGCCTGCGGACCGGTGCACGATGACATCGAGCTCCTCGGGGTCGTAGAACTCCAGGTGCCCGGTGTAGCCGAACCGGTCCCGCAGCGGCCCCGGCAGCAGACCGGCTCGGGTCGTGGCGCCGACCAGCGTGAACGACGGGATCTCCAGGGGGATGGCGGTCGCGCCGGGTCCCTTGCCGATAACGACGTCGACCCGGAAGTCCTCCATCGCCATGTAGAGCATCTCCTCGGCCGGCCGGGACATCCGGTGGATCTCGTCGACGAACAGGACATCGTCCTCGTTCAGCCCGGAGAGGATCGCGGCCAGGTCGCCCGCGTGGGTGATCGCCGGGCCGCTGGTCAGCCGCAGGGGTGCGGACATCTCGTGGGCGATGATCATCGCGAGCGTGGTCTTGCCGAGGCCCGGTGGCCCGCAGAGCAGCACGTGGTCGGCCGCCCGGCCGCGTTTGCGCGCCGCCTCCAGCACCAGCCCCAGCTGAGCTCGAACCCGGCCCTGCCCCACCACCTCGTCGAGGGTCCGCGGCCGGAGCGCGGCCTCCACCGCCCGCTCGTCGCCCTCCGCCTCCGCCGCAGTGAGCGACTGGAGATGGACCTGCTCGGCCGCTTCGAGGTCGTCCACTTCAGGCCTTGCTCAGCGAACGGAGCGCGGAACGGAGCAGAGCGGCCACATCCGGGGTGTCGCCGGCCTCCGGGGCCACCGCGTCCACCGCCTGGTCCGCGTCCTTGGTCGACCAGCCGAGCCCGACCAGTCCCTGGTGCACCTGGCCGCGCCAGGGCGCGTCGGCCGGGCCGGCGGGAGACAGGTGGCCGGTCGTGGGGCTGCCGATCCGGTCCTTGAGCTCAAGGATGATCCGCTGCGCGCCCTTCTGCCCGACGCCCGGCACCCGGGTCAGGGTCTTCACGTCGTCGGTCGCGACCGCGCGGCGCAGATCGTCGGGACTCAGGCAGGCCACCATCGCCTGCGCGAGCTTGGGTCCGACTCCCGACGCCGTCTGCACGAGCTCGAACGTCTGCTTCTCGTCCTCGTCGACGAAGCCGAACAGCGTCAGCGAGTCCTCGCGCACCACCATGCTCGTCGGCAGCGTCGCCTCCTGGCCGGTGCGCAGGCCGGCCAGCGTGCCCGGCGTACACATCACCTCGAGCCCGACACCGCCGATCTCGAGAACGGCACTGGACAGGGTGAGGCCGGCGACCCGGCCTCGCACGAACGCGATCATGGCCCTCCCTTCGCTGGTCGAGTAGTGCGAGCGCCGGCGAGCGCGTATCGAGACCTGGCCGCATCGATCCGGGCCTGGGCTCCCCCACGCCAGATGTGGGTGATGGCCAGGGCCAGCGCATCGGCCGCGTCCGCGGGTTGGGGTACGGCGTCCAGCCTCAGGAGCCGGGCCACCATCGCCCCGACCTGCGCCTTGGTGGCGCGGCCGTTGCCGGAGACCGCGGCCTTCACCTCGCTCGGGGTGTGCAGCGCGATCGGCAGCCCGCGGCGGGCCGCAGCGACCAGCGCGATCCCGCTGGCCTGGGCGGTGCCCATGATGGTGCTGGAGTCGGAGCGGGCGAACACCCGCTCCACGGCCACCGCATCGGGTGCGTGCTCGTCGAGCCAGGCGTCGATGCCCCGCTCGATCGTCACGAGTCGCTCGGCGACCGGCACGCCGGCGGACGTGCGGATGACGTTGACGTCGACCAGTCGGAGCGGTCGCCCCACGTCGCCCTCGACAACGCCGAGCCCGCAGCGGGTCAGCCCCGGATCGATCCCCAGCACGCGCACGTCGCAACCCTTCGTCCGAACACCTGTTCGGAGAACACGCTAACCGCGGACGGCGTCAGACCGAGGCACGACACGCGGCGTACCGGTGGTCGAGCAGAGCACTCGTTGGTCGAGTAGCGCGAGCGAGGTACGAGCGAGCGCGTATCGAGACCATCCGTCAGGCGTCTTCCAGCTGCTGCATGATCTCGTCGGAGACGTCGTAGTTGGCGAACACGTTCTGCACGTCGTCGAGGTCCTCGAGGGCGTCGACCAGCCGGAACATCTTCCCGGCGCCCTCGCGATCGAGCGCCACCTCCATGTCGGGCACGAACGACGCCTCGGCCGAGTCGTAGTCGATGCCGGCCGCCTGCAGCGCGGTGCGAACGGCGACCAGGTCGGTCGCCTCCGAGATCACCTCGAACGCCTCGCCGAGATCGTTGACGTCGTCGGCGCCCGCGTCGAGGGTCGCCTCCAGCACGTCGTCCTCGCTGACCTCGCGGCCCTCCTGCCCCGTGGGCACGATCACCACGCCCTTGCGGTTGAAGAGGAAGGAGACCGAGCCCGGGTCCGCGAGCGATCCGCCGTTGCGGTTCATCGCGGTCCGGACCTCCATGGCCGCTCGGTTCTTGTTGTCGGTGAGGCACTCGATGAGCATCGCAACGCCCGACGGGCCGTAGCCCTCGTACATGATCGTCTGGTAGTCGGCGCCGCCCGTGTCCTCGCCCGATCCGCGCTTGACGGCACGGTCGATGTTGTCGTTGGGCACCGAGGACTTCTTGGCCTTCTGGATCGCGTCGTAGAGCGTCGGGTTGCCCGCGGGGTCACCGCCGCCCATCCGTGCGGCGACCTCGATGTTCTTGATGAGCTTGGCGAACATCTTGCCGCGCTTGGCGTCGACGACCGCCTTCTTGTGCTTGGTGGTCGCCCATTTGGAGTGGCCGGACATGCGGTTCCTTATCTGCGTCTACTCGACCTGTGCAGCCCGCACCAGGTCGACGAACATCTGATGGATCCGGGTGTCGCTGCCCACCTCGGGATGGAACGCCGTCGCCAGCAACGGACCCTGCCGGACCGCAATGATCCTATCCGCGGCCGGACCGGCCGCGACCCGCGCCAGTACTTCGACACCCCGACCGGCCTCCTCGACCCAGGGTGCCCGGATGAAGACCCCGTGCACCGGACCGTCGATCCCGTCCATGAGCAGGTCGCCCTCGAACGAGTCCACCTGACGCCCGAACGCGTTGCGCCGGACGGTCACGTCGAGACCGCCGAATGTCTCCTGGCCCGCGATGCCGTCGACGATCCGCTCGGCGAGCAGGATCATCCCGGCACAGGTCCCCAGGCAGGGCAGCCCTTCCTTGATCCGGATCCGCAGCGGCTCGATCAGCTCGAAGGTGCGGGCCAGCTTGGCCATCGTCGTCGACTCTCCACCAGGGATGACCAGGCCGTCGCAGACGTCCAGCTCGGAGACCCGGCGGACCGGCATCGCGCTCACCCCGAGCCGCTGCAGGGCGTGCAGGTGCTCGCGCACGTCGCCCTGCAGGGCGAGGACGCCGATCATGGTCATCCCACGATGTTATGAGTCGGTCAGGACAACCGCTCGGCGGCCGCCCGAACCTCGTCGAGCCGCGGGCCCCACGGGTCCGGCTTCTCCGCGACCGGACCGTCGTTCGTGAAGTCGATCAACCCGTCGCCCGAGGCCCCTGGCCACTCCGGAGCATCTCCGTGGTTGGGGTCCCCGGTCTTCGCGAAGCTCACCCAGTAGTCGCAGATCTGGTCGGCGAGCTCGGGGTCGGCAGCTGCGGAAATCGAACACGAACGTCGCCTCGGCGGAGTGGATGGCCCCACCCTGGCCGCCGAGCTCTGCCGACGAGGCGATCGAGAAGCGGTATCGGTACGTCGGCGCCCGGGTGGCGTGTGCGGTGGCCAGGAAGCGCGCCGGCTCGGTGAAGATGGCGTCACTCACCAGGTGGAACACCATCCCCCGCTCACCGCCGTACAACGCGACGAACTCGGCGCGCTTGGTGCCGATCAGCGCTTTGCGCGCGGCGACGGGCGACCTGCCCAACCCGGTCAGGATCGCGTCCGGGAACTCCGCGCTGTTGGTGCCGACCAGATAGGGAACGTCGGCCTCGTCGCCCGCGGCGAAGGCGTCGGCGACCCGTTGCGGCATCACCTCGTCGACGATCGGCAGGTCACCGCCGAGCACGTCCTGCGGGGGTCCGAGGATCCGCTCGGCATCGAGGTCACGGAGCTCGTCGGCATCCAGACCGCTCAGGAACTCCTCGCCCTGCTCACTCGCCTCGTCCAGGGAGATCGACTGCTCGCGGCCGAGCCCGGACTGCACCACCGCCTTGTCGAACAGCCCTTCCGCGGCCGGCGAGGTCATCAGCGCGTTGACCGACATGCCTCCGGCCGACTGACCCAGGATGGTCACGTTGTCGGGATCCCCGCCGAAACCCTCGATGTTGCCCCGGACCCACTTCAGGGCCGCAACCTGGTCGAGCAGCCCGAAGTTCGCGACGCCGCCCTCCAGACCCGGGTGGGCGAAGAAGCCGAACCGGCCGAGGCGGTAGTTGATGCTCACCAGCACCACGCCGCGCTTGACCACGGCCGGCGAGTTCGAGATCGGGAAGTTGCCGGTGCCGACGACGAACCCGCCGCCGTGGATGACCACGATCACCGGCAGGTCATCGGCGTCCTCGGGTGCGTTGACGTTGAGGTAGAGGCAGTCCTCCGCGGAGCCCGGAGCGACCAGGACGCCCGTCTGCCCGGGTGCCGGGCCACCCTGGATGCACTTCGCGCTGTAGGCGCCGGCACCCCGGGTACTGCCCCAGTCGTCCGGCTCCTGCGGCGGCTCCCAGCGAAGATCTCCCACCGGAGGCGCGGCGAACGGGATGCCGCGCCAGGCCCGGATGCCCTGGGTCTCGATGCCCTTGACCTTGCCGTGCTCCGTCTTCACGACCAGCGGGTTGTCGTCGTCCCATGAGAACGAGCAGCCGGCCAACCCGGAGGTGAGGCACAAGAGCGCGGCGGCGATCGCGACGCGGACCCGGGCTCTCACGAGCGAAAGGCTACTGAGCGGTCGCAAAGTGATTAGCTGGCGGTGCCGCAGGACATCCCTAGGCCGAGCAGCGTGATGGTCACCGGCTGGGTGGACAGGACCGACGTCCACGAGCCCGTGGCCGGCCGGGCCCAGATCTCCACGTGGTACGTCGCGTTCAGGACCGTGCTCAGCAGACCCGCGCTGAACTGGGTCTGGCGGGTAGAGCCGTTGTCGGTCACTGTCAGCGCCTGTCCGGTCTGGGCGATGCGCGCCGAGTATGCCCAGGCGCCCACCTCGGTCCACACGATCGTGGCGGTCTTCTGCCCGAGGCCACCGGTCACGGTGCAGCTCGTGATGGTTGGCTTGGGCAGAGTCGCTGTCGCAAGGCTTCCGGTGGGGATCGTCGCCGCATCAGTGAACGACGCCAGGGTCGGCGCCACCCGTGCCGGCATCAGGGTGCCCGCGAGCGCGAGTGCGACGACGGCGACCGTCGCGGCGACGAGGGGCACTCCGCGACGAAAGGCCACGAACAGCAGGCCGGCGACGAGCGCGCCGGCCAGGAACACGGCGTACGGCGACGCCACCGCGTCCACCGCGAAGCCGAGGTGGTTGACGTGTACGAGCACCCGGTCCGCCTCGGTCACCGGGTAGGGGTCAGGATCCGCCGTCTCGTTGGCGTCGCCCTGGAGCGTCAGCAGCGTCTGCCCGCCCGACTCCTCGATGCCGACGATCCGGTGAGTGACCCGTTGGTCGGCCCCGGGGGTGACGCTGACGATGTCGCCGACCGCGAGCTCGTCGACAGCAACGGTCCGGGTCAGCGCCATGCCGCCGGTGTCCACCGTGGGCGCCATCGAGCCGGACTCGAAGACCAGGAGCCGGATGCCGAACAACGGTGCGACCACGGCGAGCAACAGGCACACCAGTCCGAGGCCGGCGCCGATGGTGAGCGCGACCTCGCGGAGGACGGTGCAGACGCGAGTCGTCATGTCATTGCTGAGCGCTGAAGGAGAAGGTCAGGACGGTCGTCTTGCCCTGCATGGCGTTAGGGGCCGAGCCCACCAACGCGGCCCGGACGCAGTAGGTCCGGGTCGCCGCACTGGCGAGGGCAACGACGGCCGCGTGCAGGTTCGAAGCCGCGGTGCTGACATTGGTGTTCGTCAAGCTGGTCGCGGTCCCCCCCGTGCAGGACCCGGCCCGGTTGTTGGCCGCCTGGGTGCCAGTGTTTCCCACGGTCGCGCCCTCGACCACGGTGAGCTGGAGGCCGTTCTGGAGGTCATTGTTCGAAGTCACCACGGTGCCGTTGTAGGTCAGCGCCACCGAGCCGCCGTTGCCCACGGTCAGGTCCCTGGCCACGCTCTCGCCCGGCGCCATCGCGGCAAGAGCCAGGTTCGTGTGCGTCCAGGTGCCGCCCTGGCCGCTCAACTGGATGGCGCTCGACTCGCCGACCGTGAGGTCGAGCGTGCCGCTCGAGAGGTTGCCGCCCTGCACGGTGGCCGAGTCGGTCCAGGACGCCAGGGTGCCGACCTGGCTGATCCCGAGGAGCAGGCCCAGGCTCAGCAGCGCCCGGATCCGGCCGCTACGCCGGCGTCGATGCGTGGGGCGTGTTCGCCTCATCGTCCCGTTCCTCTCGCCGGCGCGTCCGGTCCCTGAGCGCTCCACCCCAGGCCATCGCGGCGTAGCCCATGAGCAGGACGGTGAGGGCGTACACCGCCCACTGCCGCTCCTGACCGGTGAGGAGTTGGTGCAGGCGGCCGAGCTGCGGCACCGAGTACCAGAGCTGACCCTTGATCTGGACCTCACGCACCGGCTTCGGGTCGAGCTTCTCGTTGGCGTCGCCCTGCGTCTGGAGAACCCGGGCGCCCCCCACGTCGATGCCGATGCCCACCACCCGGTGCGTCACCACCGTGCGCTTCCCGGACTCCAGCTGGTAGGTGATCACGTCGCCGATCGCGATCTCGTCGATCGGCGTCGGCCGGACCACGACGAGCGTCCCGGGTGGGAGATCGGGACGCATCGACCCGCTCAACACGGCGTACGGCGTGCCGCCCGCGACGCGGGGGGCGAACACAGACACCATGAGCGCGGCCGTGGCGGACAGGATGACTGCCCACGTCAGCACGTGGCTGACCAGTGAGCCTGTCCGACGGGCCGCAGTCACGGTGTCCGAGTCCGGCCGCTCAGTGACTGTCGGTCTGGGTGACCGTCAGGGTGACGTCGCCGAGCGTCGCCGTCAGGTCCTGTGAGGTGTTGTCGACGCCGGTGCCGAACGGGAAGTCCACGGTGAACTCCGCGGTGATGGTGCTCGGCGCGCCGTCCTCGAAGGGGTACGGCGTCCCCGGCGTGACCGGGTCGCCGTCCACGTCGAACGCGGCGTCCGTCGTCACCTTGCCGGCGAGCGCACCGGTCCAGCTCGGCACCGTGATCCCGAGCGTCGCCTCGAGGTGGTCGCCCTCCGCGGTCAGCGTGTACGTGCAGGTCTTCGTCAACGAGTCGCCGGGAACGATCTCCTTGCTCCCGAGGTCGCCACCGGTACCGCCGACGATGTCGAGCTGCCAGTCGCCGCACGACAGGAGCGCCAGGTCGAGCTGCCCCGAGCCCACCGTCGTACCGGTCACCGTCTCGCTGTCGTTCCAGTAGGCCAACGACCCGACGCCGCCGAGCAGCAGCACCGCCGCGGAACCCGCGGCAAATGCGCCCTTGGTGCTTTTCTTCATGTGATCCCTCCCCAGGAATGTTTCCGCCAGTAGAGACCTGTGGGGGGCGCCACCCTGACCGAATGGCCGCAGAATGACCCGTTGTGACTAGGCGATCGAACCGTTCGGCGTGCGCCGCCCTCCTGGCGGCCGCACTGGTCGCCCTCGCGGCCTGCGGGGACGACGAGACGGACGAGAGCTCAGCCCCGAGCGAGTCGGTGACGATGGACAGCCGCGGCACGACACCCGTGGTCGTCGCCTACGAGTCGTGGCTCGCGGCGCTGGCCGCGCACGACGCCGCGGGCGCCTGCGCGGTGCACGCACCGGACCTCACGATCGAACTGCGGCGGCGGGCCATCCTCGAGCATCGCGCCGAGCTCGGCGACCCGTGTACCGGCTTCGTCGCACTGTTGTGGGAGGACCCCGCTCGCGAGTACGACCCGCTCGACATCGAGGTCACCCAGGACACGGGCGAGGACGGTGAGCTGGCCGTCGACTTCCCGGTCACCGACGAGACCGTGTCGATGCAGCACCGCAACGGGCGCTGGTTGATCGCGGACGTCACCCCTCGTTCGTCGGGGGCCGTCGACACCGCGCGCTGGGTCGAGCGCTGGTGTGACCTGGCCGTGGGCATGGGCCGGGACCAGGTGATCGGGCTGATGGGTGAACCGTCGGGTGAGTACACGGTCGCCGACGGCGGGGAGCCGCAGCTGTGGTGGGCCGATCGGCAGTACGACTTCCGCGCCTACCTCAACATCGATGGCAGCGTGCTCGACCTCGTGGGCGACTACGACCGGCTGGACGCGGCCGACCGGCAGCTCCTGGACTGCCCGGAGCTGCGCTGAGCGGTTTTACCAGCCGCGCTCGGCGAGCCGGTGCGGCTGCGGGATGTCCTCGACGTTGATGCCGACCATTGCTTCGCCGAGCCCGCGGGACACCTTGGCGACCATCGCCGGGTCGTCGTGGAACGTCGTCGCCTTCACGATCGCCTCGGCCCGCTGCGCGGGGTTGCCGGACTTGAAGATGCCGGAGCCCACGAACACACCCTCGGCGCCGAGTTGCATCATCATCGCCGCGTCGGCCGGGGTGGCGATGCCGCCCGCGGTGAACAGCACGACGGGGAGCTTGCCGCTCTGGGCGACCTCCTTGACGAGCGCGTACGGAGCCTGCAGCTCCTTCGCGGCGACGTACAGCTCGTCACCCTCGAGGGCGCCCAGTCCGCGGATCTCGCGGCGGATGGTGCGCATGTGTGTCACCGCGTTGGAGACGTCGCCGGTGCCGGCCTCGCCCTTGGAGCGGATCATCGCCGCGCCCTCGGTGATCCGGCGCAGCGCCTCGCCCAGGTTGGTGGCGCCGCAGACGAACGGCACGGTGAACGCCCACTTGTCGATGTGGTTGGCGTAGTCGGCCGGCGTCAGCACCTCCGACTCGTCGACGTAGTCGACACCCAGGCTCTGCAGCACCTGCGCCTCGGCGAAGTGGCCGATCCGGGCCTTGGCCATCACCGGGATCGAGACCTGCGCGATGATCCCGTCGATCATGTCCGGGTCGCTCATCCGGCTGACCCCGCCTTGAGCCCGGATGTCAGCAGGCACCCGCTCGAGCGCCATCACCGCAACTGCGCCGGCGTCCTCGGCGATCTTCGCCTGCTCGGGCGTGACCACGTCCATGATCACGCCGCCCTTGAGCATCTCCGCCATCCCGCGCTTCACGCGGATGGTCCCGGTGGTGCTCTCCTGCTCGGGGGTTTCAGCCATGCCGCAATCGTACGGCGGTCAGGTTGCCGACCCGGCATCGGCGGCGGCCTCTTCGGCCACCACCTGCCGGTGCACCTTGAGTACCCGGAAGCCCACCGTGTAGGTGCTCGCGAAGGCCAGCGCCCAGAGAGTGATCAGCATCAGGATCGGCAGGTCGAAGATCGCCCCGAGCCCGGTCATCACCAGGATCGACACCAACCGGTCGGCGCGCTCGGCGAGCCCACCCTTGGCGTTCAGCCCGAGCGACTCGGCCTTCGCCCGCGCGTAGGACGTCACCGAGCCGGCCACCAGGTTGTAGAGGCACAGGCAGAGATAGAGGTAGCTGTCCCCTGGTCCGGCGAAGTACAGGGCCAGGCCTCCGAAGATCGCCCCGTCACCGATGCGGTCGAGCGTCGAGTCCCAGAACGAGCCGAACTTGCCGGTGATGCCGGTCAGCCGGGCCATGTAGCCGTCCATGATGTCGCTGAACACGAACGCCGTGATCACGAGGACCCCGATCAGGAGCTCGCCCCGCGGGAAGAACACGAGGGCACCGGCGACCACGCCGACGGTGCCGAAGAAGGTGACCATGTTGGGAGTCACGCCGAGCCGGATCAGCAGGTGGGCGAGGGGCTTCCAGACGTTGGTCCAGAAGTCGCGGAATCTCTCGAGCATGGTGGGCGCAGGCTACCGCCGCAGCGGTCCAGACCGCTCTTGACCCTCGGTTCGTGATGGACCATATTCCTAACCATGTTAGGTACGCCGAAGCGGGATAGGGTGGCCGAACGCCGTGCGGCCACGAAGCGCGAGATCCTCGGTGCCGCCTGGGCGATCGCTCGCGAATCGGGTCTCACACAGATCACGCTGCGCGACGTCGCGGACCGGGTGGGCATGCAGGCGCCGTCCCTCTACAGCCACTTCTCCTCGAAGATGGCGATCTACGACGCCATGTTCGGCGAGGCGTGGGGCGAGTACGAAGCAACCGTCGGCCAGCTGGACGGCAAGGTCGCCGCCGCCCTGGAGGCCAACGACGCGCGTGCCGCGATGCTCCTGATCTCGCGCCACTTCTACGACTTCGCGGTGGCCGACCACCCGCGCTACCAGCTCATGAACGAGCGAATCGTGCCCGGTTTCGAGCCCAGCCCGGAGTCCTACGCCCCATCGGTCCGAGTCATGGAGGACGGACGGCGCCGGGTGATGGCTCTCGGAGCTATCTCGGAAGCGGACTTCACGATCTGGGTGTCGATCCTCGGCGGCCTGGTCAACAACCACTTCGCGAACGACCCCGGAGGCACCCGCGTCAGCTCGTTGCTCACCCGCGCCGTCGACATGTGGGCAGACGCAGTCGGCCTTCCCAGCCCGCCCTCACCCTCGAGCCCTCACCGGAGGAAGAAATGAGCACCACCGTCCCAAGCCAAGACACCCTGGTGCGGCCGCGCATCCCTCGGCCCCTCGCCATGCAGCTCGCCGAGACCGAGTACGCCCGGATGGCCGACACCCTCGCCGGTCTCACCCCCGACGACTGGACCCGCCCGACCGACTGCACCCTCTGGGACGTCCGAGAGCTCGCCTGTCACATGGTGGGCATGGCGCAGATGGTCACTACGCCACTCGAGATGCGCAGGCAGGGGCGCAAAGCCGAGGCGATCGCCGAGGCAGAGGGTGTGGACCAGCTGACGGCCGTCACTGGCCTCCAGGTCAGTGAGCGCGCGGACTGGGCGCCCGACGACATCGTCAGGGGCGCCAAGAAGGTTGGCCCCAAGGCGCTCCGCGGCCGGCGTCTCACTCCCGGGTTCATGCGGAAACGACAGTTCCCGGATCCGCAGCACGTGAACGGCCGTGACGAGCACTGGGCGATCGGATTCCTCAGCGACGTCATCCTCACCCGCGACCCCTGGATGCACCGGATGGACATCGCCAAAGCGGTCGACGCGGATCCGGTGCTGACCCCCGACCACGACGGCGTGCTCGTGGCCGACGTCGTCGAAGAATGGGCCGAGCGGCATGGCCAGCCGTTCTCCCTCACCCTCACCGGCCCCGCCGGCGGCACGTGGTCGCACGGCTCGGACGGGGAGCGCATCGAGATGGATGCGATCGAGTTCTGCCGGGTCGCCTCGGGACGCGGCGCCGTCACCGACGGGCTCCTGGCCACCCAGGTCCCGTTCTGATCCCGAGAGAGGCAGCACCATGGAGAAGCACAGGATCGGCACGGACGTCACCGTGCTCAGCGACCAAGCGGAGGTGCCGGGCATCGGTCATCTTCCGGTCAACACCTTCGTCCTGCACGCCGAGCAGCCGCTGGTCATCGACACCGGGCTGAGCACGCCGGACAAGGACTTCGTCACCGGACTGGCGGAGGTGATCGACCCCGCTGATGTCCGCTGGATCTGGATCACCCATCCAGACCGCGACCACACCGGCGGCTTGTGGTCGCTGCTCGAGGCGGCTCCGAACGCACGCATCGTCACCACGTTCATCGGCGTCGGCATCATGTCGACCGAGTGGATGGTGCCGATGGATCGCGTCTACCTGCTGAACCCCGGCCAGAAGCTCGACCTCGGTGACCGCACCGTCACTGGCCATCGGCCACCGCTGTTCGACAACCCCGCGACCGTCGGCCTGGTCGACGACAAGACCGGAACCCTCTTCGCGTCCGACTGCTTCGGCGGGCCGATGAGCAGCGCCGAGCTCGCCATGGGTGGCGATGCCCGAGCTGTCAGCGCCGACGAGCTACGTGCTGCGCAACTGTTGTGGGCGGCGATCGACAGCCCGTGGGTGCGCAACGTGGACAGCCGCAAATTCGCCGCGACGGTCGACATGTTCCGCGGCCTGGACCCGTCGGCGATCCTCAGCACCCACCTGCCGCCGGCGATCGGGATGAACGACGTGATGTTCTCGATGCTGGGCGAAGCACCCGACGTACCTGAGTTCGTCGGGCCGGACCAGGAGGCGCTCGAAGCGCTGCTGGCGACGTTCGAACCCGTCTAGGAGGCGGCCCAGGCCTCCGCGAGAATCGACCTGGTGTCCGAGAGCAGCTCCGGGAGTGTCTTGGTGCGGCCGATGATCGGCATGAAGTTCTGGTCGCCCGGCCAGCGGGGTACGACGTGCTGGTGCAGGTGGGCGGCGATGCCGGCGCCGGCGATGGCACCCTGGTTCATGCCGAGGTTGAAGCCGCCGGCGCCGGAGACAGACCGGATCACCCGCATCGCGGTGCGGGTGAGGCCGGCGATGGCCACCACCTCCGCGTCGCTGATCTCGGTGTAGTCCGCGACGTGCGGGTAGGGGCAGACCATCAGGTGGCCCGGTGAGTACGGGTAGAGGTTGAGCACGACGTACGCCAGCTCGCCCCGGTGCACCACCAGCCCGGCCTCGTCGTCCATCTGTGGGATCCGGCAGAACGGGCACTCCCCCGCGCTCTCGTCCGCCGGCTTGTCCTGACCGCGGATGTAGGCGATCCGGTGCGGAGTCCACAACCGGTCGAGGTCGTCCGGTTCTCCCACTCCCTCCTGGTGAACGCGATCGGTCACGTGCCGGACTCCTGGCCCGTCGCGTTGGCGAACAACGCCTCGACACTCACGTCCGGGTCGAGCTCGATGCCGAGGCG
>CAWABG010000031.1:0-32239 GCA_963780245.1 uncultured Actinomycetota bacterium | reverse complement strand
CGGCGCCAAAAGTGGCGAGGTGTCCGATCACCCGGTGTTCGTGCTGCGGTCCTGGACGATCCCACACGGGCTCCCGATCGATCCGAGCCACGACCGGCTCGCGGTGGCCGTGACCAACCACGGCTGGTGGGAGCTCGTCGACCGCATCGACCGCCGCCTTGAGCGATTCGCTGGTCGCGTATCGAGACCACTCGGATGGTCTCGATAGGCCCGACTTGCACGCTCGGCCGGGCTACTCGACCAACGAGGGCTACTGGCCGGTGCGGCCGTCGATGACCTCACGGAGCAGGTCGGCGTGGCCGCAGTGCCGGGCGTACTCCTCGATCAGGTGGACGACGATGTCGCGGATCTCCACTGCGTCGCCGTCGACCAGCACCCTTTCGCCGAGGGAGTCGACGCCGTTGAGGTAGCGCTGGGCATGGTCGACCTCGCGTCGCCAGGACGCCCAGGCGTCGGCAACGACGGCGTCATCGGCGACCGCGCCGTTGAAGTCGAGGTCCTTGTCCTGCTCGGTGCGGTACAGCCGGGGCAGGTCCAGCCGGCCCTCGAGTATCCGGCGGGTCCAGGAGTGCTCCACGCGAGCCAGGTGTCGGACCAGACCGAGCAAGGACAGGGTCGAGGGCGGCACCGAGCGCCGGGCCATCTGCTCCGCGTCCAGCCCCTCGCACTTCATCTCCAGGGTGGTGCGGTAGCGGTCGAGGTACTCCGTCAGGACAGCCATCTCTCCGCACGGCATCTCGTCCGTGTGACGTGGGTCGTCCTGGGGGTCGGCCCACATGTCCGGGAACTTGCGATCGGTCATGCGCTGATTGTGATTGGTGCTGGGAGGTTCGGCACCCGTATTCTTGGGGCCACAGGCGTTCGAGCCGTCATCAGCGGCAAGCCTCCGGAAGAAAGCGACCCCGGTCGTCAGTAGAACCGGACGGGTAGGCCCGTCACAGCCCTGATGAAGCGGTCGTTCCTCCGGGAGCGGCAAGCGAGGTGGTACCGCGGCAGCCGTCGTCCTCGTGGCCCGACACGAGCAGAGCCCCGACGACGTACCGCAGGAGAGACACCTCATGACCTACCCCAAGGTCTCGACCGGCGCCCACCGCACCGTGAGCTCGACCCCGAACTTCCCGGAGATCGAGGAGCGGGTGCTGGCGTACTGGAAGGACGACGACACCTTCCTGGCCTCGGTCGAGCAGCGGGAGGCGGGTGACGACGGCGCCAACGAGTTCGTCTTCTACGACGGCCCGCCGTTCGCCAACGGGCTGCCGCACTACGGCCACCTGCTCACCGGCTACGTCAAGGACCTGATCCCGCGCTACCAGACCATGCGCGGGCGCCGGGTGGAGCGGCGCTTCGGCTGGGACACCCACGGCCTGCCCGCGGAGCTCGAGGCGATGGCCCAGCTGGGCATCAAGACGACCGACGAGATCCACGAGCTCGGCATCGAGGCGTTCAACGAGGCCTGCCGATCCTCGGTGATGCAGTACACCTCCGAGTGGCGCGACTACGTCACCCGCCAGGCGCGTTGGGTCGACTTCGACCACGACTACCGCACCATGAACCCCGACTACATGGAGTCGGTGATCTGGGCCTTCAAGCAGCTCTACGACAAGGGCCTGGTCTACGAGGGCTTCCGGGTCCTGCCCTACTGCTGGAACGACGAGACGCCGCTGTCCAACCACGAGCTGCGGATGGACGACGACGTCTACCAGAACCGCCAAGACCCCTCGGTCACGGTGGGCTTCTCCGTGACGACCGACGGGCCCTTCCTCGGCGCCAAGCTGCTGACCTGGACCACGACTCCCTGGACCCTGCCCAGCAACCTCGCCGTGATGGTCGGCACCGACATCGACTACGTGATGGTCGGCGAGGACCGGCTGATCCTCGCCGAGGCCCGGCTGCCGGCGTACTCGCGCGAGCTCGGCGACGACCCGGAGGTGGCGTGGCGAGGCAAGGGTGCCGACCTGCTGGGCCTGACCTACACGCCCCCCTTCTCCTACTTCGAGGGGCGTGAGCGGGCGTTCCGGGTGGTCGCCGCCGACGAGGCGGTGACCACGACCGACGGAACCGGGCTCGTGCACAGCGCCGGCGCCTTCGGCGAGATCGACAAGGAGGTCACCGACCGCGAGGGCATCGAGTCGGTGATGCCGGTCGGCAAGGACGGCAAGTTCACCGCGCCGGTGGACGACTACGCCGGCCTGCTCGTCTTCGACGCCAACCTGCCGATCATCGATGACCTCAAGACGCACGGCGGCGCTGTCACCGAGGGCACGCTGCTGCTGCGCCGCGAGACCTACGACCACTCCTACCCGCACTGCTGGCGCTGCCGGGAGCCGCTGATCTACAAGGGCGTCTCGTCGTGGTTCGTCGAGGTGACCGCGATCAAGGAGCGGATGCTCGAGCTCAACCAGCAGATCCGCTGGGTGCCCGACCACATCAAGGACGGCCAGTTCGGCAAGTGGCTGGAGAACGCTCGCGACTGGTCGATCACCCGCAACCGGTTCTGGGGATCGCCGGTGCCGGTGTGGCGCAGCGACGACCCGGCGTACGGACGGATTGACGTCTACGGCAGCTTCGAGGAGATCGAGCGCGACTTCGGGGACCTGCCGCGCGACAAGGACGGCAACCCCGACCTGCACCGCCCGTACGTCGACGACCTGGTCCGACCCAACCCCGACGACCCCACGGGGAAGTCGATGATGCGCCGGGTCCCGGACGTGTTGGACGTCTGGTTCGACTCCGGATCGATGAGCTTCGCGCAGGTACACCACCCGTTCGAGAACGCCGACTGGTTCGAGCACCACTTCCCGGCCGACTTCATCGTGGAGTACATCGGGCAGACCCGCGGCTGGTTCTACACGCTGCACATCCTGGCCAGCGCGATCTTCGATCGGCCGGCCTTCTCGGCCTGCCTCTCGCACGGCATCGTGCTCGGCTCCGACGGCAACAAGATGTCGAAGTCACTGCGCAACTATCCCAACGTCTACGAGGTGTTCGACCGCGACGGCGCCGACGCGATGCGGTGGTTCCTGATGTCCTCGCCGATCCTGCGCGGCGGCAACCTGGTCGTCACCGAGCAGGGCATCCGCGACTCGGTCCGGCAGGTGCTGATCCCGCTGTGGAACAGCTGGTACTTCTTCGCGCTCTACGCCAACGCGGCCGACGTCGCCGCGTCGGGATCGACGACCTCCGAGGACCCGCTCGACCGCTACCTGTTGGCCAAGTGCCGGCAGTACGTCGAGGCGATGACCGACCAGCTCGACAACTACGAGGTCGCCAGCGCGTGCGACTCGACCCGGGCGTTCCTCGACGTGCTGACCAACTGGTACATCCGCCGCTCACGGGAGCGGTTCTGGGCGACCGGCGGGACTGTCGACCAAGCCGCCTTCGACACCCTCTACACGGTGCTGGAGGTGGTCTGCCGGCTCACTGCCCCGCTGTTGCCGCTGACCACCGAGGAGGTCTGGCGTGGGCTGAGCGGTGGCCGCTCGGTGCACCTGACGGACTGGCCTGCCACTGATTCGCTGCCGTCCGACGAGGCGCTGGTGACCGCGATGGACCAGGTGCGTGAGGTCTGCTCAGCCACCTCCGCGCTGCGCAAGGCCGGCTCGCTGCGCAACCGGCTGCCGCTGTCGACGCTCAGCGTCGTGGTCTCCGATCCGGGTGCGCTCGCCGGGTTCGAGGGGATCGTCGCCGACGAGGTCAACGTCAAGCAGGTGCGCCTGCTGGCAGCGGACTCCGACGAGGCGGCGGCCTACGGCGTCTCGCAGTCGCTCACTGTCAATGCCCGCGCCGCCGGGCCGCGGTTGGGCAAGGACGTGCAGGCAGCAATCCGAGGTGCCAAGTCCGGTGACTGGTCAGTCGACGCCGAGGGGGCGGTGACGGCGGGTGGGCTGACGCTCGAGGAGGGGGAGTACACCCTCGAGACCGTGGCCGGCAGCGAGGACACCGACTCGGTGACCGGCATGCTGCCCGGTGGCGGCTTCGTGGTGCTCGACACCGCCGTGACGGCCGAGCTGGCCGCCGAAGGCTTGGCGCGGGACCTGGTGCGGGCCGTCCAGCAGGCGCGACGCAATGCCGACCTGGACGTCTCCGACCGGATCGCGCTGGCCATCTCCGGCTCTGCGGCCGTCCAGGACGCCGCACGGGAGCACCAAGCGTTGATCGCTGGGGAGACATTGGCGACGTCGTACGACGTGGTCGACGCGGTCGGCACTGCCGAGCGGGTCGAGACCGTCACCGTCGGCGAGGGCCAGGAGGCCGTGATCGCGGTGTCGCGAGCCTGAGTCGGCCTAGACCTGACGGCGAAGACCCTGGCTGGAGGCGTGGCCGGCCGGCGAGCCCGAGGCTCTTGCTCCGCTCGGCGATCGGCCCGAGCTCCCAGGCTCTTCGTGCGAGAACGGTGCAATTCACCGGTTATGCGGTGAATCTTCCGGTTCTCGTTCGAACCTTCGTGCGAGAACGGTGCAATTCACCGGTTATGCGGTGAATTGCTCTCACCCCAGACCGAGCCGTCCGGCGAGCCGGTCGAGGTACGCGAGCACCTCGTCGGTGGACTTGTCCGGGACGCCCCAGATCAGCTCGGTGGTGCCGGCGGCGGCCCAGCCCGCGAGGTCCTCGGGGGAGGGCTTGGCGGCGATCAGGACGTGGATGTCGGGGGTGCCCTCGCGGCCGGCGTCGGCCCAGGCCTTGCGGAGAGCGTCGGTCTTGCCGGGGATGTCCTGCTCCATCGGCGTCGTCATCCAGCCGTCGGCGGTGCGGGCGATCCACTCGAAGGTCTTCGGCCCGCCGCCGGCGCCGATGATCAGAGGGATGTGGGCCTGCGTCGGCTTCGGGTAGGCCCAGGAGGGGCCGAACGTGACGAACTCCCCGTCGTACGCCGCCTCCTCCTCGGTCCACAGCGCGCGCATCGCCTCGACGTACTCCCGGAGCACCGTGCGGCGCTTGCCGGCCGGCACGTGGTGGTCCTCGAGCTCGTCGGTGTTCCAGCCGAAGCCGGCGCCGATCGTCACCCGTCCGCCCGACAGGTGGTCGAGTGTGGCGATCGTCTTGGCGAGCGTGATGGGGTCCGACTCGACCGGCAGAGCCACGGCCGTCGAGAGCCGGATCCGCGAGGTGACAGCGGCGCAGGTCGCGAGCGAGACCCACGGGTCCAGGGTGCGCAGGTAGCGGTCGTCCGGCAGCTCGTCGCCTCCGGTCGGGTGCAACGCGTCGCGCCGCACCGGGATGTGGGTGTGCTCGGGGACATAGATCGTGTCGAACCCGCGCTCCTCCGCTGCCTTGGCCAGCTCCGCAGGCGTGATCCCGCGGTCGGACGTGAAGAGGACGACTCCGTTGCGCATGCGGGCTCTTTCGGTGATCGAGTAGCGAGCGCAGCGAGTGTATCGAGATCTAGAACAAGTTCCAGTTTCAGGCGTGTTTGGATGGGTGGATGACCGCGAGCTGGTACTGCCTGTGCATCGACGTCAACGGCCCCGGCCTCGGCGAGTTCTGGGCGAACGCCGTCGGGGGGACCTTCAAGCCTTCGGACAAGGCGGACGGGTTCGACTGGATCGAGGGTCCGGAAGGGCTCGTCGCGGTCCTGGTGCCTGTGCCCGAGGGCAAGACCGTCAAGCACCGCGTGCACCTCGACCTGCACGTCCGCTCCCTCGACGAGCTCACCGATATCGGCGCCAAGGTCGTGTTGCTCGCCGAGGATTCCGGCTTCGGCTGGACCGTGCTGGAGGACCCGGAAGGTGGGGAGCTCTGCGCATTCCCTCGGGACGAGCCGCCGGCCTTCCGCCTCTTCGAGGCGATCGTCGACTGCCGCGACCCGGAGACCATGGCCCGCTGGTGGGCGGACCGGTTCGGCGTGGAGGCCGACACCGATGGCACGAACCCCTGGTGGTGGATCGACGAGGTCCCGGGGATGCCGTTCGAGAACCTCGTCTTCGTGCCGGTGCCCGAGCCGAAGACGGTGAAGAACCGCATCCACTGGGACGTCCGCGGCGACGTCGCCGAGTTTCAGGCCGCGGGAGCGCAGGTGCTGTGGGAGATGCCGCGCTGGGTGACGATGGCAGATCCCGAGGGCAACGAGTTCTGCGTCTTCCCCCCGACTGATTGACTACGGGCATGCCGCTCGATCTCAGCGCCGATGTCGTGACGCTCACGCGCCAGCTGGTCGACATCGAGTCGGTCAGCCGGGACGAGCGGCGGATCGCCGACGAGATCGAGGCCGCGTTGAGCGGGCTCGACCACCTTCAGCTGAGCCGGCACGGCAATACGCTCGTGGCTCGCACCGACCTCGGCCGCGGGGAGCGGGTCGTGATCGCCGGCCACATCGACACTGTGCCGGTCAACGACAACCTGCCGGCCCGGCTCGACGGGCCGCTGCTCCATGGCCTCGGCACCTGCGACATGAAGGGCGGCGATGCGGTCATCCTGCGGCTCGCGGCCGGCGTACCGGAGCCCAACCGCGACCTCACGTTCATCCTCTACGAGGGTGAGGAGATCGAGACGGAGTACAACGGTCTCTTCCTGCTGAGCCAGTCCGATCCCGAGTTGATGACCGCCGACTTCGCGATCCTGATGGAGCCCTCGAACGCGGTCGTCGAGGCCGGCTGCCAGGGCACCCTGCGCGCCGAGGTGCGGGCAACCGGCGAGCGGGCGCACAGCGCGCGGTCCTGGAAGGGCGTCAACGCCATCCACCGGGCCGGCGCGATCCTGGCCCGGCTCAACGCCTTCGAGGCCCGCCGCCCGGTGATCGACGGGCTGGAGTACCACGAGGGCCTCAACGCCGTGTTCATCAGGGGCGGCGTCGCCGGCAACGTGCTGCCTGACGAGTGCGTGGTCGAGGTCAACTACCGATTCGCTCCGGACCGCTCCGAGGCCGAGGCCGAGGCGTTCGTGAGGGACTATTTCGACGGGTACGACGTCACCCTCACCGACATGGCCCCCGGCGCGCTGCCGGGGCTGGACCGTCCGGCGGCCAAGGCGTTCGTGGAGGCGGTCGGCGGGGAGGTGAACCCGAAGTTCGGCTGGACGGACGTGTCCCGGTTCAGCGGCCTCGGCGTCCCCGCGGTCAACTTCGGCCCCGGCGACCCGATGCTGGCGCACAAGCAGGAGGAGCACGTGCCGATCGAGCAGATCATCCGCTGCGAGACGCAGCTCCGTACCTGGCTAGGGCGCTCCCCAATAGAAGGCATGGCATGAAGTCCAAGAACAAGGGCCCGGTGCTGATGCGCCGTGACCAGGTCGACGGTGCCACCACCGACCAGCGGCTGCTCGACTCCCGTGGTCCGTCCGACTGGGTGCACGCCGACCCGTGGCGGGTGCTCCGGATCCAGGCCGAGTTCGTCGAGGGCTTCGGCGCGCTCGCCGAGCTCGGGCCCGCGATCGCGGTCTTCGGCTCCGCGCGCACGCCCGCCGACCACCCGTCGTACGCACAGGCGGAGGAGGCGGGCCGCAAGCTCGCGGAGGCCGGCTTCGCGGTGATCACCGGCGGCGGCCCCGGCAACATGGAAGCCGCCAACAAGGGCGCCAGCGAAGCCGGCGGGGTCAGCGTGGGACTCGGCATCGAGCTGCCCTTCGAGCTGGGCCTCAACGAGTGGGTCGACGTGGGCATCAACTTCCGCTACTTCTTCGTGCGCAAGACGATGTTCGTGAAGTACTCGCAGGGGTTCATCGTGCTGCCCGGCGGCCTGGGCACTCTTGATGAGATGTTCGAGGCGCTGACGCTCGCCCAGACCCAGAAGATCACCTCGTTCCCGGTGGTGCTCATCGGGACGGAGTACTGGTCGGGTCTGGTCGAGTGGCTGCGCGGCACCGTGCTGGCCGACGGGAAGATCGCAGTGGCCGACCTCGACCGGCTGACGCTCACCGACGACATCGACGAGGCCGTCGAGCTGATGCTGAAGGCACGGGACCTCAGATGATGTGGCTGTTCGCCGTACTCGTGGTGCTGGCGATGGGCGGGGTCGCCATGTTCGCGTCCGGTCGGGGCGCCCCCATGGCCCGTGTGTACGACGACCGGCCGGACGCGCTGGTCCCCTCGGACGCCCCGATCGGCGCCGACGACCTGCGTCGCGTGCGGTTCTCGATCGCGTTCCGCGGCTACCGGATGTCGGAGGTCGACGCCCTGTTGGACCGGCTCGCGAGCGAGCGGGAGCAGGAGGGCGACGCGCCGGGCGTCACGGAGGATCGTGGCGACGACGTGTCGCAGTAAGGCAGACTGCCGGGCGTGTCGACCGAGCTGATCGTCTACGTGCTGACCGGGCTGGCAGCCGTGGTCATCGTGCTGACCCGGCTCCGCCTCGGCGGCGGCGAGCTGGGCGCGGGTCGCGCCGACGTCGGGCGCTCCACGCTCAATGTGCACACGGGGGCGGGAGTGCTGGCGCTGGCCGCCTGGCTGGTTTTCCTTCTGGGCGACGAGCATCTCTCTGACGACAATTCCACGATGGTCGGGATCATCGCGCTCACCCTCTGGTGGGTAGTGGTGGTCGCCGGGCTGCTGATCCTCGTCCGGTGGCTGCCCACACACGGCAAGCACGCCGTGCCCGGTATCGAGGACACCTGGTCGGAAGGCCCCGGGCTCTCCGTCCTGGCCCACGTCGGCATGCTGGTCGGTGTCTGCGTGTTCACCTACGCCTACCTGAACTCCATCGTCTGACATGCGCCGACTCTTAGGGATCCTGACGGCGTTCGCCGTGCTCCTCGCGCCGGTGCCTGCCGCTGCCGAGGGGGAGCCCGCCTACTACGAGCGCGTGATCATCGGTGAGTCGGTCCAGGGTCGCGACATCGTCGCCTACCACCTCGGCGAGCCGGCCCGCCCCGGCGTGCCCACGGTGGTGCTGATGTCCACGATGCACGGCGACGAGCCGCACACCCGGCAGATCCTGTTCGGGTTCAAGGACGGTCGACCGGTTGTCGGCGTCGACCTGTGGATCGTCCCGACGTACAACCCCGACGGTTTGGCGGCCGGCGCCCGCAAGAACGCCCACGGCGTCGACCTGAACCGCAACTTCCCTTACAAGTGGAAGGACCTCGACGGCAGCTACGAGTCCGGGCCGAACCCCGCGTCCGAGCCGGAGACCAAGGCGATGATGCAGTTCCTGCGCCAGGTCCGCCCCGACTACATCCTCAGCTTCCACCAGCCCTTACGCGGCGTGGACACCGACTCCAAACGCCCGAAGTTCGCTCGGAAGGTCGCGAACCGCCTGCACCTGCCGGCGGAGTCGCTCGACTGCGGCTCGGTCTGTCACGGCACCATGACAATGTGGTTCAACCACCGCTTCCGTGGCGTCGCGCTGACCGTGGAGTACGGCGCCCACCCGCCCAAGAAGCACCTGCGCCGCACGGTGCCCAAGCAGGTGCTGTCGCTGTTTCCGGGCGCCGGCTACGGCACGATCACGTTCGACCCGGACGACGCCTAGCGGCCTTCGAAGACCGGCTTCTCCTTCGTCACGAACGCCGCGACCGCGGCGGGGTGGTCGGCGGAGGCGCCGGTGAGCTGCATCATCGAGCTCTCGAACTCGAGCGTCTCCTCGAAGGAGTGTCCGGCGGCGTACGCCACCGCGCGCCGCATCGCGCCGAGCGCGACGGTCGGGCCGGCCGCTAGTCGGCCCGCCAGCGTCGCGACCTCGTTGGGGAGCGTGTCCGCGGGGACCACCTTGGTGGCCAGGCCCATGGTCAGTGCCTCATCGGCGCGGATCGTGCTGGGGAAGTAGAGGAGCTCCATCGCCTTGGCCCGGCCGACCAGCAGCGGCAGGTGGTAGCTCGCGCCGGTGTCACACGAGAGCGCGACGTTCGCGAAGGCGAGGTTGAAGCCGGCGGTGTCGGCCACGATCCGCAGGTCGCACGCGAACGCCAGGCTGGCGCCGGCCCCGGCCGCGACTCCGTTGACGGCCGCGATCACCGGCTTGGCCATCCCGGCCAGGGTCGTGACGATCGGGTTGTAGTGGTCGTCGACGGTGCTGAACAGCTGTTCGCTGCCGCCCGACTCGAGCAGCTGGACGTGCTCCTTGAGGTCCTGCCCCGTGCAGAACGCGCGCCCGGTGCCGGTGAGCACCACGCAGCGGGCGGCCGGGTCATCGGCAACGGTGCGGACGATCTCGAGCAGCAACACCTTGGTCGCGACATCGAGGCTGTTCATGGCGTCCGGACGGTTGAGCGTGATGGTGGCGACGCCGTCGGTCAGGTCGAGGAGCACGGGCGCATCGGACATGCCAGCAGTCTGTCAGGCCTCGTCGAGGCACCGCGCGACGAACCGGTCCGCACCGGGCGCCAGGCGGTTCGCCTCGCTCTGGAACAGCTCCGCCGCGGCCGGGCCGGGCCAGTCGCGCGGTAACAGCTCCTCGGGCAGGCCCGGATCGGCGAACAGGAACTTCCGCCATTCGTGTACGAGGTGGAAACGTCCGGCGAACGCCGCCTCGTCGTCGTCCCCGCGTTCCTCGAGCTGTTCGGCGACCAGGCCGCCCGCGTTGGCCAGCCACCCGTCGTACTCCGACCGCAGGTCGTCGAGGTCCCACGCCTCCGTCGGCACGGGGTGTATGTCGACAGCCCGGGCGGTGCGCGCGGTGGCTCCGGCGCGCTCGAGCACCGACTCCAGCTCGCCGCGCGCGAACGGGCTGACCCACACGTTGTCGGCCAGCTCGGCGTACCCCAGGAACCCGAGGTCGGCCCGCAGCCTGGTCCGCGCGCTCCGGACCCGCGGGGGATCCACGACGGCGAGGTGCCAGGCCCCGTCCCACTGCGGGTGGCGGCGGCCGTAGATCCGGTCGCCGGCCTCGTCGAGACGACGGTTCGCCTGTTCCGTGGTGCGATATCCGCGGCCGCTGTCGAGGCCGACCGGCTCGAGCCATCCCTGTATCACCATCCGCGAGATCGCCGTGCGCACCGCTGGCGCCGCAATCCCGACGGGTGCCAGCAGCCGCACGATCGCGGCGACCGGCGCCTGGCTGCCCCGGCCGCGCAGATGGTCGCCGTACAGGTCGAAGAGGGCCGACCGGGCGTGCATGCGCGTGAGTCTGCCAGGGTTGAGGTTCAGGCCTGTGGTTCAAGTCACCCGAGCCATAGGGGATAATGAGTCAGCACGCTTGTAGGGCGGTCCCACGCTGCTCTCGGTCTTGACAGGAAGAGGTGCCGAATGGCGGCGATGAAGCCGCGGACGGGCGACGGTCCGCTGGAGGTCACCAAGGAGGGACGCGGCATCGTGATGCGCGTACCGCTCGAAGGTGGTGGCCGGCTCGTGGTCGAGCTGAACGCCGAGGAGGCCGGCGCCCTGGGTGACGCCCTCAAAGCCGTCGTCGGGTGATAACCCCACGCCGTTCTCAGACTCCCCCGCTCCGCTCCTCCGTCTGACAACACCGCGGGGACCCCAAAGACATGACGGAACCGACACTTCCTGTCCAAGTAGCACCGCCCGACTTCTCGGTCAGCGGGCTGCTGCCGCATACCGTCGCCGACGCCGACGTCGTCGCACTACCGGTTCTGCCGGGGGCAGGTGACGGCGCCGCCCCGCTGCTCGGACCGGGCTCCGACGCGCTCGAGGCGGCTCTCGGGACCGACCTTCTCGGCGTGCTCGAGGTAGACCGGGCGGTCGGCAAGACCGGCGAGGTCGTCCAGCTCGCGACACCGTCGGGCATCCCCGGCAACTCGAAGCTGCGGTTGGTGCTGCTGGTGGGGGTGGGTGACCAGCGCCCCACGGACTTCCGCCGGGCCGGAGCCGCCGTCGCTCGCGCGGCTCGCGATCGGGAGACGCTGGCGACCAGCATCCCGGCCCTCGACCCGACCGTGGGCCTCGAGGCCTTCGTCGTGGGCGCGTTGCTCGGGTCGTTCGGCTTCCACTGGCGCTCCTCCGAGCCGGAGCACCGGCCGGTCGGCCGCGTCGTCCTCGCCGACCTCGGTGCCAGTGACGACCAGGAGCTCGTACGCCGTGCGGTGGCGATCGGCGGCGCCGGCTGGCTGGCGCGAATGCTGGCCACGGTGCCGTCCAACCTGAAGACCCCCGCCTGGCTCGCCGAGCAGGCCGAGCGGATCGCCGGCGAGCACGCCCTGAAGGTGCGGGTGTGGGACGAGAAGCAGCTCGCCGCCGATGGGTTCGGCGGCATCGTCGGCGTGGGCCGCGGCTCGGCGAACCCGCCCCGGATGGTCCGGCTCGACTACACCCCCAAGAAGGCGCGGCGCGGCACCCCGACCGTCGTACTCGTCGGCAAGGGGATCACCTTCGACAGCGGTGGCCTGAACATCAAGGCCGGCCAGTCGATGCTCAACATGAAGCGTGACATGACCGGCGGCGCGGTCGTGCTGGCGACGATGGCGGCGCTCGCCGAGGTCGGCTGTCCGGTCCGGGTGATCGGCCTGATCGCCGCAGCGGAGAACTCGATCTCCGGCACGGCGACCCGCCCGGGCGACATCCTGCGCCACTACGGTGGCCGCACCAGCGAGATCACCAACACCGACGCCGAAGGCCGGCTGGTGCTGGCCGACGCGATGGCGTACGCCGTCGACAAGCTCCACCCTGACGTCCTCGTCGACGTGGCCACGCTGACCGGCGGCATCAAGGTGGCGCTCGGACAGCAGGTCGGCGGGATCTTCGCCAACCACGACGCGCTCGCCGACGCGCTGCTGGCCGCCGGCGAGACGGCGGGGGAGCCGCTGTGGCGGTTCCCGCTGTTCGCGGGCTACGAGGAGAACCTGTCGTCGAAGATCGCGGACGCCGACAACGGCCCCAAGGGACCGTCGGCCATCGTCGCGGCGCTGTTCCTGCAGCACTTCGCCGGCGACGTGCCCTGGGCCCACCTCGACGTCGCCTCCAGCGGCGACGTACCGGAGGAGAGATTCGAGTGGACCGTCGGGCCGTCCGGGTTCGGCGCCCGGGTGCTGCTCGACTGGCTCGGCTCCGATCATCCGTTGGAAGGGATCGTTTGATGCTGGGTCTCACTGTTCGCTGGTCGCTAGAGAACGCCCCCGACGGCGTCGAGGACGAGCTCGCGACGTACGTGGCCGACACGTCGCACGCGAAGTTCACCGGGATGCCGGGGCTCGCCTACAAGACCTGGCGGGTTCGCCCGGGCGAGTGGTTCGAGGGCTGCTACGTGTTCTCGAGCGACGCGGCGCGGGCGGAGTTCCAGGCCACGTTCACCGAGGGTGCCGCCGAGGCGCCCGGGTCCAAGATCATCGGCAGCGCACCGATCCTGATCGAGGAGTGCGACATCGTCGCGGTCGCCGAGGGCTGGGACGGCTTCACACCCGCCCGCTCGATGGCCTAAGCCTCGTCGGTCTCGGCGACCCAAACCTTCTTGGCGACGAGCAGGCCGTCGCCGACCGGGAGCAGGGCGCCGAGCAGGTCGTCGCGTTCCGCGATCTCCCGTCCGAGGTCCCGGATCGCCACGGTCTCGTCGTCGCGCTGAGCAGGATCGGCCACCCGGTCATGCCAGAGCGCGTTGTCGAAGGCGACCACGCCACCGGGACGCAGCAGCCGCATCGCCTCCTTGAGGTAGGCGGAGTACTCGGCCTTGTCGCCGTCGGCGAAGACGAGGTCGTAGTGACCGTCGGTGAGCCGGGGGAGTACCTCGAGCGCTGCCCCGGCGATGGTGCGCACCCGCTGGGCCGGGATGCCGGCCTCGTTGAACGTCTCGCGAGCCAGGCGCTGGTGCTCGGTCTCGATGTCGACGGTGGTGAGCACGCCGTCGGGACGCATGCCGCGCATGAGCCACAGTCCTGAGACGCCGGTGCCGGTACCGATCTCGACGACCGCACGGGCCTCGATCATGGCGGCGATCAGCCGCAGCGCTGCGCCGCCCCCGGAGCCGATCGGGACGACCCCGACCTCCTCGGAGCGGGCCCGGGCGGCCGTGAGGATCTCGTCCTCGCGGATGTAGTCCTCGGCGTACGTCCAGGTGGCGGGCTTGGGGGGCTGCACGAGCCCACCGTATCGCTCCAGCGCTCGGGCACACCCTCGCCACGACGGGAACACCGAGCGTGGCCCCGTCGTTGTCAGAAGCAAGACCCAGCGCTCTCACAGGGTTCTTTCAGCAGCGTCACCTAGCGTTTGAGGAGCACCACCACCCGTGCTGATCAGGAGACCGACGATGGAGCAGGACCCGACGACCGACGACGTCGCCGGTGTCCCGACGTGGGACGAGATCGTCGAGAAGCACTCAGACCGGGTCTACCGCCTCGCGTACCGGCTCACCGGCAACCGCCACGACGCCGAGGACCTCACCCAGGAGGTGTTCGTGCGCGTCTTCCGCTCGCTGGGCACCTACACGCCGGGCACCTTCGAGGGCTGGCTGCACCGGATCACCACCAACCTCTTCCTCGACCAGGCGCGCCGCAAGCAGCGGATCCGGTTCGACGCCCTGTCCGACGAGCGCGCCGCCCGGTTGTCCAGCCCGGCGCCCAGCCCGGACGCGGTGTACGTCGACCGCACGTTCGACGATGACATCGAGCGCGCCCTCGCCCAGCTCCCGCCCGACTTCCGCGCGGCGGTCGTGCTCTGCGACGTCGAGGGACTCACCTACGAGGAGATCGCCGAGATCCTGGGCGCCAAGCTGGGCACGGTGCGGTCGCGCATCCACCGTGGCCGGGCGATGCTCCGCAAGGCGTTGGCGCACCGCACGCCGGCGGCCGGTCGCAAGCGCTACAGCGGGCCGTCGCTACCTGTGATGACACCCGCGTGGGACGCGAGCTGATGGCGCACCTCGGCGCTCGGATCAGCGCCCTGCTCGACGGTCAGCTGCCGCACGAGGAGACGGAGCGGGCCTGGACGCACGTGCACTCCTGTCACTTCTGCCGAGACGCCGTCGAGCGCGAGGGTTGGGTCAAGACCCGCCTCGCCGGCCTCCAGTACGACGCCGGCCGGGCGCCCGACGGGCTGAAGGGGTCGCTGCTCGGCATGCCGCCGGGTGACGCGCTGCTCGTGTTCGCGGGCGGCCGCCCGGACCACCGGATGCGGCGCAATGCCGGCCTGGCCGCGATCGGCGGTGGTGCCGTCGGTGCCGCCGTGATGGGAGTGCTCGCGCTGGGCGCGGCGCCCGCGGACGCGCCGACGATCGAGCGGCGCACCCCGGTGTCCCAGTTGGTGACGCCCAGCCAGGCGCCGGCGCCCGCGTCGCTGCCGACCGGGCACCGGCTGCCCTGATCGCCCCCATCCGCGCTCTACCCACCCTCGGGGGATGATGGACCTGTGAACGAGCACGACGAGCTGCCCGATCCCGACCTGGGCGACACCCAACCGGTGACCGGGTCGGCGCCGCAGTCTCCGGACCCCGGCGCCTCGTGGATGCCGCCCACCCCGCCCCCGCCCCCGCCGAGCGCGCGGCCGTGGGACGACTACGCGGCGCCCGGGACTCGTCCGATGCCGGCCGACCAGCCCCGGCACGCCAGCACCAAGGTGACCGGCTGGCTCTGGCCCGCAGTGGCGGCGATCGCGCTGGTGATAGGCATCGTCGGTGGCGTCGCCGGCAGCATCGCCTACGAGAACCTCAACGACCAGGACGACAACCCGGGTGCCGTCTCCGACGGCCTCGCGGGGGTCGACACCGTCTCGTTGCCCCCGATCAAGGACGGTGGCACGGTTGCCGCCGTGGCGCAGGCGCTGCTGCCGAGCACCGTGCAGATCGCCGCGGAGTTCGAGGGCCAGGAGGGCGGGGCGACGGGCTCGGGGTTCGTCCTGGACAAGCAGGGCCACATCATCACCAACAACCACGTCGTCGAGGATGCCGCCGACAACGACGGCCCGATCGAGATCGTGGACCACGAGGGCAACCGTTACGACGCCACCGTCGTCGGCCGCAGCCCCACCTACGACATCGCCGTCCTCTACGCGCCCGAGGCCACGGACCTGAAGCCGGCCGCCCTCGGCGCCTCGCGCCAGCTGCGCGTCGGAGACGGAGTCGTGGCCATCGGCTCGCCGCTCGGGCTGAGCTCCACCGTGACGGCCGGCATCGTCAGCGCGCTGAACCGGCCCGTGACCACCGGTGAGACGGGTGACGACTCGTCGTACATCAACGCGGTGCAGACCGACGCGGCGATCAACCCCGGCAACTCCGGCGGTCCGCTGGTCAACCTGGTCGGCCAGGTCGTCGGGGTCAACTCCGCGATCGCCACCAACGGCGGCGGCACGATCGACGGCGAGGCCGGCAACATCGGCGTCGGCTTCGCGATCCCGGTCGAGCAGGTCAAGGTGACCGCCGACCAGATCCTGCGGACCGGTGAGGCCAGCTTCCCGGTGATCGGCGCCAAGGTGCAGACCGGCGGCGTCGTCGACGGCGAAGGGGCGATCATCGACGACGTCATCGAGGACACCCCCGCGCAGGACGCGGGTCTGCAGAAGGACGACCGGGTGATCGCCGTCGATGGGCAGCGGGTCACCGACGGCATCGGCCTGATCGTGGCGATCCGCAGCCACCAGCCTGGTGAGACCGTGGACTTCACGCTCGTCCGCGACGGCGCCGAGCGGACCGTCGAGATCACGCTCGGCAGCGAGATCGGCTAGCTCGGCAGGGAGACACGCCCTAACTCGGTTCGTCCTCGAGCGCCGGGTCGGACTCGGCGAACGGGTGGTCGGTCACGAACTCCTGCGCCTCGCGGTACATCCGCTGGATGTACTCCTCGAGCTTGGTCGCCTCCACCCGCCACTGCCCGCGGCCGCCGATCTTGATCGCCTCCAGGTCGCCCCGCCGCACCAGCGCGTAGACCTGCGCGCTCGAGGTGTTCAGCACCTCGGCCACGTCGGCGAGGGTGAGGAAGCGTGGACCGTCGGCCATGGGGCCATGTTCGCATCATCCGACGGGATGGTCGCCAGCCCGCTGCCTCACCTGTGGATGACCGGGGTGACCGTTCGGGTCGGGAGCGGCATGATGGGCCGCGTGTCCAGGAATCTCGGGAATCCTGGCGTACAGGCACCCCCTGTCGCCGTCCGCGCGACCACTCCGGGCTGGCGAGATCCGCGGCTCTGGATCGGCATCGCGATCGTCGCGGTCTCGGTGGTCGCCGGCGCCCGGCTGCTGGCCTCGGCCGACGACACCGTCGCCGTCTGGGCGGTCGTCGACGACATGGGGGCTGGCGATCTGGTGGCCGGGGCCGACCTGCAGGTACGCCGGGTCCGGTTCGCCGGATCCGGCGACCTGGAGCGGTACTTCCGCGCCGACGACACCCTGCCGGCCGATCTTCAGCTGACGCGCGGGGTCGGCGCGGGTGAGCTGCTTCCGCGCACTGCGGTCGGTGCCGCGGCCGACGCCGACCAGTTGCAGATCTCGATCGAGGTGGCGCCCGGGCGGGTGCCGACGTCGGTCGACTCCGGCGCCGTGGTGGATGTGTTCGTGCTCGACGCAGGCGGAGGTCGACCCCAGGCCGACCCAGGCCCCGCACTCACGGAGGTCACGGTCGTCGACGCACCCGCGCCCGACGCTAGCTTCGGTTCGACCGCCGGGTTGCGCCAGCTGGTGCTCGCGGTCCCAGAGTCCGAGGTCACCGCGTTCTACTCGCTGATGGGCTCGATCCCTGACCCCGCGATCTCGGTCGTACGGCGGCCCTGATGTCCCCATCCACGATCGTCGTCCTGGTGGTCGCCTCCGGGGCCGCCTGGGAGTCGCCGGCGCTCGGCATCCTGGGTGCCCAGCCCGGGATCGTGGTCCTCAAGCGCTGCGTCGACGTCGACGACCTCCTGGCGACGGCGTCGGCCGGTCAGGCCGACGTTGCGGTGCTCGGGCTCGACGCCCCCGGGCTGGACGTGGCGGCGGTCGATCATCTGCGCGGCCATCGCGTCCGTCCGGTGGCGGTGATCGCCTCCGAGGCGATCGAGGGCGGGCGGGTCCGGGCGTCGCGGATCGGCATCGCCGAGCTCGTCGCCGACGACGCTCTCGAGACACTGCCAGATGCGGTGACCACCGCCGATCGGGCGCCGATCCGGCCCGGGTCCGAGGTCCCTTCCGCGTCGTCCGCGACTGCCGCCGGCGGGCGGCTGATCGCGGTCTGGGGACCGGCCGGAGCGCCCGGGCGGACCACTGTCGCCACGGGGGTCGCCGCCGAGCTGGCCCGCCGCGACCAACGCACCATCCTCGTCGATGCCGACCCCTACGGAGCGAGCGTGGGCCAGCAGCTCGGGATCGTCGACGGCGTTTCCGGACTGCTCGCGGCGGCGCGGCTGACGGTCGGCGGCCAGCTCGAGGAGCGGTTCTCGTCCGTGCAACGCGCCATCGACTCCCGGCTCTCGGTCGTCACCGGTCTCCCGCGCCCGGACCGCTGGGTCGAGGTCCGACCCGGCGCCGTCGAGCACCTTCTCGAGACCGCGCTCCATCAGGGCCACGTGGTCGTGGACACGGGATTCAGCCTCGAGGACGACCCGGCGCACGACTTCGGCACCCGACCGCCGCGCAATCAACTCACGCTCGCGACGCTCGACTTGGCCGAAGTGATCGTGGTGGTGGGCTCGGCCGACCCGGTCGGCCTGTCCCGGCTGGTGCGTGGCCTAGCCGAGCTCCGCGAGCTGGTCCCGACCACCCCCGTGCGGGTGGTGATCAACCGGATGCGGCCGTCCCTGGGCTGGACCGAGCGCGACGTCGCCGGGATGGTGGGCGGATTCGCACGCCTCTCCGGGCTGCACTTCCTCCCCGAAGACCAGGCCACCGTCGATCGCGCGCTGGTCGCCGGCCGCACCGTGCTCGAGCTCGGCGACTCGGCGATCGGGCGGGCCATGGCGAGCGTCGTCGACGCTCTTACGCCGCAAACAGCAGGTACAAGCCGCCCGCGGTGAACATCACCATCGCCACCAGCAGGGAGAGCTGCCCGGTGAGCTGGTGCTTCTTCGGGAGCAGCCGGACCGCCCGGTCGTGCGCGGCGACCACTCCGAGCACGTGGCCGAGCACCACGGCCGCGACCTTGACGTTCGCCAGCATCGTCGGGTGGTAGGTGAGTGAGTAGTTCACCGACGCGTCGCCGGTGCCGAGAAGATCCTGACCGTTGCCCAGCGGGTCGCTGGCGTAGATGAGCGTGGCCTGGGTGACCTCGAAGGCGTACTTGAAATAGTGCGCGATCAGGTAGCCGGCCACGATCGGCACGATCGAGTGGGCGAACTGATCGGGCAGGGACCGTCGGCGTACCTCCTCGACGCCGGTGAGCATGCTCCCGACCGAGAAGATGCCGATCGCGGCCAGGCAGAAGGCCAGCAGGGCCAGGTTGGTCAGCACGGTCCCGGAGATGTCGGAGGACTGGATGAACTTGATCCACGGCTCCGACTCCCGGAACGAGTCGTACGCCGTGGAGCCGAACAGCACGCCGGTGACCCCGACCAGCCCAGGTAGGACGATCACAGAGTCGAGGTTGGCCAGTGGGCTGCGGACGATCAGCCGGCCGTCCCGCATGCTCCAGACCGACAGCTTCGAGAGCAGGGTGGAGAAGACCTCGAACGGGTCGGCCCGCTCGTAGAACTTGTTGCCGAAGAGCGCCCCGCCTATCAGCATCACCGCGATGTAGGCGGCGCACCAGAAGCGCACCGACGGCAGGTCCTGCGGCGTCGAGTAGACGAGCTCGATCCAGACGAACGCGTACAGCCCGACGGCGGCCGGCCAGTACCCGAGCCGGTCGGGGTACTCGAAGACGCCTTGGTCGGGATCACTCCCGGACAGCTTGGCGAACAGCCAGTTGATCGAACGGACCGGGCTGATCGCCTTCCAGACCGGGCCGAGCAGCAACGACGACAGGGGTACGCCGACCCACAGCAGCACGTAGAAGATGCCGAACGTCGGGTTTGTCGTGAGGTCCTTGCCGAAGATCGCCGCGACGGCGGTGTAGGTGAAAACCGCGAACCCGAGCACCCTGAGCGTGACCTTGAACGGCGCGGCCGTGACGATCCGGTCGAGCCACCCGGGAGCCGGGCGGCCGCTGGTCTCGGCGTCGAAGCGGGGCGAGCGCCAGGCGAGAGCCAGGACCGTGAACGAGATGACCAGCGCGGCCACCGCCCCCGCGATCATCAGTCCCAGAGAGATCGGCAGGTCCTGCTGGCCCCCGATCCCGTGGGCCTCGACGATGCTGTCCAAAATGCTATTGACCTCGAGCTGGATGATGACCTCATCGAGGTTGTGCGACTCGACCACGATCACTCCGGGCTTGTCGAACTCGACCGTGAAGGTCTTCTCGCCCTCGTCGTACTCGAGCGCCTGCTCGGGCTCGGAGTGGATGTGAATCTCGCCGGGTTCGTCTGCGGCCACGATGAACTCGACCTGCTGACAGACCTCGACATCGACGCGGTCGCCGTTCGGAGTCACCTTGCCGTCCGCGAATCGGACTTTGATGATCTTCGTCGGAACGTCGCTGCTGCAGTTTGCCGCAGCGTCACCGTCGTCACCGCAGGCGGAGAGTCCCGCCAGGGCGCAGGCCAACACAGCTGCGGTCGCCAGGATCCGGCGCATTCAGCCACCTTCTACGTATCGCGGACGCGGTGCCGCGGTCGCGGCACACCTCTGTCAGAATCCCATGCGGGACAAACGTGGTCGATGGGGGTCCGCGGGCAGGAAGGGTTGAGCAGATGAGCGAGCGGATCCGTCCGCGTGATCTGGCCTTTCTGACCGCGGAAACGCCGTCGGCGCCGATGCACAACGCGACGATCGAGATCTTCGAGCCGGGGGACTCGGGCTTCGACTACGACCGACTGGTGGCGCTGATCGAGGACCGGATCTCGTTCGTGCCGCGTTATCGGCAGCGGGTGCGGAGTGTGCCCGGGCACCTGGCGACCCCGCTGTGGAGCGACGACGAGCAGTTCGACATCGGCTACCACGTCCGCCGTTCCGCCCTGCCCCGCCCGGGGACGAACGACCAGCTCCGTGAGCTCGTCGCCCGGATCGTGTCGCGGCCCCTCGACCGCAGCCGGCCGCTGTGGGAGATCTACTTCGTCGAGGGCCTCAGCGCAGGCCGGGTGGCCCTGCTCTACAAGACCCACCAGGCCCTGGTCGACGGGGTCCACACCGTCGACCTGGGACAGCTGCTGCTCGACGTGGCGCAGGAGCCGAAGGACCTGGAGCCCGACGACTGGCGCCCCCACCGGGCACCATCCCCGGTCGGCCTCGTCGTCGGCGCTTTGAGGGACTCGGTGTCCGAGCCGCGCACCGTGGTCGACACCGCGCTGGTGACCTCCGCTGCCGCACTCCGCAACGCCGGCGACGTCGGCAAGCGGGTACGCAGCGTGGCCGCCGCCCTCTCCGGCCGCCGCCCCGAGCGGACCTCGCCGATCAGCGGACCACTGTCGCAGCAGCGCCGGGTGGTCACCGTCGACACCAAGCTCGCCGACCACCGGAAGATCCGCGAGGCGCATGGCGGCACGGTCAACGACGTCGTTCTCGCGACGATCGCCGGCGGGCTGCGCGCGTGGCTGATGACCCGCGCGGAGTCGATGGCCGGGCTGCGCCAGATCCACGCGGTGGCGCCGGTCTCGGTCATCGACGAGGAGCTCGAGGCCACCTCCCTGGGCAGCCAGATCGCCCCCCACTTCGTGGACCTGCCGATCGGGGAGTCCAGCCCGGTCGTCCGACTGCACCAGGTGTCCTACTCCTTCCAGGCGCACAAGGACGGCGGCCGCGGGGTCGCCGCCAACCGGCTCGCCGGCATCGCCGGCTTCGCGCCGACGACGTTCCACGCGATCGGCTCGCGCGTCGCGGCCGAGGAGCTGCGACGCGGCTACCAGCTGAGCGTGACCAACGTCCCGGGCCCGCAGTCGCCGCTGTACGCCGCGGGGGCGCGGATGGTCGGCACCTATCCGGTGCCGCCGCTCTCCCCGGGTCATCCGCTCGCGATCGCCGTGACGTCGTACGACGGCAAGGTGTTCTACGGCATCACCGCCGACCGCGACTGGCTGCCCGACGCGGATCTGCTCGGCACCTGCATCGCCGAGGCGCTGGACGAGCTGCTGGATGCGTCTTCTGGTGGGCGCCAGCGCGCCCCACGGGGCCGCAAGAAGGCCCCAGCCAAGACTGCCGCGAAGAAGGCGGCCTCGAAGAAGCCCTGAGGGCTGTCCTAAGGTCGCTGCATGGACGCCAACACTCAGCCTCCGGCTCCCATCAACGAGCCGAACCTGACCTATGCGCCGGGCAGCCCCGAACGGGACGCCTTGGTCGTGGAGATCGACAAGCTCGAGCGCAGGCAGCACACCCTGCGCGCGCACATCAACGGCCGGAAGCGAGCCGGTGGCGGGCGGGAGATCGCCGTCGTCCAGCCGCACGACCATCAGCACGTGCTCGGCACGTTCAAGAACTCCACCGCCAAGGACGCCGAGGCGGCGATCAAGGCCGCGACCGATGCGGCGCCGATGTGGCGGGACCTGCCCTTCGACGAGCGGGCCGCCGTACTGCTCAAGGCGGCCGACCTGCTCGCCGGGCCATGGCGGCAGCGGATCAACGCCGCGACCATGCTCGGCCAGTCGAAGACTGCGTTCCAGGCGGAGATCGACAGCGCGTGCGAGCTGATCGACTTTTGGCGGTTCAACGTGCACTACGCCGCGGAGATCCTGGGCGAGCAGCCGATCCGCAACAGCCCCGGAATCTGGAACCGCACCGACCATCGGCCGCTGGAGGGTTTCGTCTACGCGATCACCCCGTTCAACTTCACCGCGATCGCCGGGAACCTGCCGACCGCGCCGGCGCTGATGGGCAACACGGTCATCTGGAAGCCGTCGCCGACCCAGCAGCTGGCCGCGTCCCTGACCATGGAGCTGCTCGAGGAGGCCGGGATGCCGCCCGGGGTCATCAACATGCTCCCTGGGGACGGCATCGACGTGTCGCGCGCGACAATGTCGCACCCCGACCTGGCCGGCATCCACTTCACCGGGTCGACGGCCACGTTCCAGCACCTGTGGCAGACCGTGGGGGAGAACCTCACGTCGTACCGCACCTACCCGCGGATCGTCGGGGAGACCGGCGGCAAGGACTTCATCGTCGCCCACCCCTCGGCCGACCCCGACGTACTGCGGGTGGCGATGATCCGCGGCGCGTTCGAGTTTCAGGGACAGAAGTGCTCAGCCGCCTCCCGCGCGTACGTGCCGAAGTCGGTGTGGCGGCGGATGAAGGACGGCTTCCTCGACGAGGTCGAGACGCTCTCGATGGGCGACGTCACCGACTTCTCCAACTTCATGGGCGCCGTCATCGACGACCGGTCATTTGCGAAGCTGAAGGCCGCGATCACCCGCGCGAAGCGACAGAAGCACCTCACCGTGCTCGCCGGTGGCCAGACCGACGACTCGAAAGGCTACTTCGTACGGCCCACGGTCGTGTCCTCCACCGACCCCACCGACCAGATCTTCTCCACCGAGTACTTCGGACCGCTGCTCGCGGTGCACGTCTACGACGACCAGCGCTTCGAGAAGGTCGTCGACCAGATGGAGAGCTTCGCGCCGTACGCGCTCACCGGGGCGATCATCGCCCAGGACCGGAACGCGATCGCGTGGGCGACCGAGCGGCTCCGGTTCGCCGCGGGCAACTTCTACATCAACGACAAGCCCACCGGCGCGGTCGTCGGCCAGCAGCCGTTCGGCGGCGCGCGGGCCTCCGGCACCAACGACAAGGCGGGCGCCGCGGTCAACCTGCTGCGCTGGACCTCCCCGCGGTCGATCAAGGAGACGTTCGTCCCGCCCAAGGACCACCGCTACCCGCACATGGGCATGGGCTGAGCCGCGCGTGGTCCCGTGGCACCTGGGGGCGATGCACCCCTTCGAACAGGCCCTGACGCTCGCGTTGGCATTCGGCCCGTTCCTGGTGCTCGGGATCGTGATCGTGATTCGCCGGCGGATGGACCGGCTCGAGGAGGAACGGGGTGACGGCGAGGGCATTTCACCGCTTAAGCGGTGAAATGTCCGCTTCTTGTATGAAGGTTCATGACAGAAGCGGAAGATTCACCGCTTATGCGGTGAATCTTCCCGCTCACCCGTCGACCTAGCGCGAGAGGTAGTCCCGCCCGACCTTGTTCTCGGCCTTCAGCGCTTTGAGCAGCAAGCTCGCGATGAAGTCCTCGATCTTGCCGCCCACGAGCGGGATGCCGACCTTGACCGCCATGTCCACGGACTCGGTCGTCACGCCGTGCGCCTCGGAGATCCGGGCGGTGCCGTTCATGTTGCCGGGCTTGCCGGGGATGGTCACGGCGATGTCGCCAAGCAGAGGGGTGGTCCAGATCTCGCGCTGCACGATGTTGACCTCGTCGCCCACGAACTTCTTCGCGAACGAAGGGATGCGGCCGGTGGGTTGCCACTGGTCGATGGTCACGTGCAGGCCCTCACCGACCGTCTCGATCACCACGGTCTTGCGGGTGACGCCGATGTAGTCGCAGACCTCCTCGCGGAAAGCCTTGTCGGCGAGCATCGCCGTCACCGCGTCCGCGGGCGCGTCGTAGGTGAGCTCGTGCCGCAGTCCGGTGCTCACTTGTTGTCCTGTAGCCAGGCCCGGCCGACGGTGTGCTCGGTCCGGTAGCCCGACTCGATCTGGTCGGCCATCAGCTTCTCGAGCTTGCCGCCGATCAGCGGCACCTTGACCTTGACCTCCAACTCCACGATCTCGACAGTCCCGTCGCCGTCGGGAGCGAGCCGAATCGTGCCCGACGCCGAGGAAGGCTTGCCGGGGGCGGTGATCGAGATGGACCCCGACGTCCGGCTCTGCCACTCCTCCTTGATCACCGCCTGCGTGGTGTCGCCGGCGATCTTCTGGGCGATCGCGGGCAGGTCCTTGGTGTTCTGCACCTGGTCGTTGACGAGCGCGAACCCGTCGTCGCCCGGGGTCAGTCGTACGTCGACGGACACGACATCCTGCGCCTGCGCCACCTGCTCGCGGAAGGCCGGGTCGGACAGCATCGCGTACACCTCGTCGGGGCTCGCGTCGTACGCCAGCTCGGTGCGGAACTCCATGGCGCACATCATGCACCCCGGCCAGCAGGGGTACGTTCGGATCCATGACAAGAATTCCCCACGCCGTTCTTCGTCTTCCCCGCTTCGCTCCTCCGACGAGCAACGCCGCGGGGTTCCCAAGTGCCTGAGCAGTTCGTGTCCTTCGGGGAACAGGGCGCCCAGCTGACCTACGGCAGCTACCTGCGGCTCCCGCAGCTGCTGGACTCCCAGCACCTGGAGTCCGACCCGCCCGCTCACGACGAGCTGCTGTTCATCACCATTCACCAGGTCTACGAGCTGTGGTTCAAGCAGCTGCTGCACGAGGTCGGCGCCGCGCGCGACGCGATGACCCGTGGGGAGCTGTGGTGGGCCCAGCACCTGCTCCAACGGGTGCACGTGATCGAGCGGGTCCTGGTCGAGCAGGTCGACGTCCTTGAGACGATGACGCCTCAGGACTTCCTCGAGTTCCGGCAGCGGCTGGCGCCGGCCAGTGGCTTCCAGTCGGTGCAGTTCCGCGAGCTGGAGTTCCTCTCCGGCGCCAAGGACCCGTCGTACGTCGACCGGTTCCGCGGGCTGACCGACCTCGAGAAGCAACGGCTGCGCCGGCGCCTGGACGAGCCGTCCCTCTGGGACGCGTTCGTGGACGTGCTGGGCGCCCACGACCTGCCGCACGGCACGGACGAGGAGATCTCGGACTCGATGCGGAAGGTCGCGCACGGCCGCTCGAACTACGCGCCCATCTGGGCGATGGCCGAAGCCCTGCTCACCCACGACGAGCTCTGCGCGAGTTGGCGGGCCCGGCACGTGGTGATGGTCGAGCGGATGATCGGCACCAAGTCCGGGACGGGCGGCTCCAGCGGGTCGGCGTACCTGAAAAGTCGGCTGCCGCTTCGCTACTACCCGATCCTGTGGGAACTTCGCAGCGACCTCTGACGGGTCTAACCTCAGACTCGTGTCAACGACGACGCAGGACGTGGACAAGACCGAGCTGATCGCAAAGGCGACCGACCTGGCCAGGCAGGGCCGGGGGACCGGTGGCCCGCCGCACGACCAGGTGGACGCGCTGCTTCACGCGTACTACCGACACGTCGCGCCCGAGGACATTGTCGACCGCTCCGATGTCGACGTGTACGGCGCCCTGGCGTCGCACTACAAGCTGGCCCTGGACCGTCCGCAGGGGACTGCCCAGGTGCGGGCGTTCACCCCCACCCTGAGCGAGCTCGGCTGGTCCGCAGCGGGGCACTCCGTCGTCGAGGTCGTCGTCGATGACATGCCGTTCCTCGTCGACTCGCTGACCATGGAGCTGTCCCGTCAGCTGCGCGGCGTGCACGTGGTCATCCACCCCAACTTCGACGTGCTCCGCGACGTCGCCGGCGGCCTCCAGCACGTGGTCCCCGTCGAGGACGGGTCGAGCGTGCCGGCCGAGGGGGCGGTGCGCGAGTCGTGGATGCACGTCGAGATCGACCGGATCCGCGAAGGGGAGGACCCCGCGGAGATCGTTGACAACGTGCAACGGGTGCTGCGAGACGTGCGTGAGGCGGTCGAGGACTGGGGCAAGATGCACGCCAAGGTCGACGAGATCGTGGCGGGCCTCAGGAGCGAACCGCCGCCGTTGGACTCCGAGGAGGTCCGCCAGGCGGGCGACCTGCTCGAGTGGCTGGGCTCCGAGCACTTCACGTTCCTCGGCTACCGCGAGTACAAGCTCGAGCGTCAGGGCGACGACGAGCTGCTGCGTGCGATCCCGGGTAGCGGCCTGGGCATCCTGCGCTCCGACCAGGAGATGTCGGAGTCCTTCGGCCGGCTCCCCGAGCCGGTGAAGGCCAGGGCTCGCGAGAAGACGCTGCTGGTGCTGGCGAAGGCCAACTCCCGCGCCACGGTCCACCGGCCGGCGTACCTCGACTACGTCGGGGTCAAGACGTTCGACGCTTCCGGAGAGGTGACCGGCGAGCGGCGGTTCCTCGGGTTGCTCTCCAGCGCGGCGTACACGGAGTCGATCCTGCGGATCCCGCTGGTCATGGAGAAGGCGCAGGCGGTCCTGAAGCGCAGCGGGTTCGACCCGCGAAGCCATGCCGGCAAGGCGCTGATGGACACCCTCGAGACGTACCCGCGCGACGAGCTCCTGCACACGCCGGTCGATGAGCTGGCGCCGATGGCCGAGGCCGCGATGCATGCCCGCGAGCGCCGCGCGGTGCGCATGTTCATCCGGAAGGACACCTACGCCCGCTACGTCTCGGTGCTCGTCTACCTGCCGCGCGACCGCTACAACACGGGCGTCCGCGAGCGGTTCGCCCAGCTCCTCCAGGACCGGCTGGGCGCGGAGTCGATCGAGTTCAACGTCAGCATCGGTGAGTCCACGACCGCGCGCGTCCACTTCGTCGTGCACCTGCCCAAGGGTGAGTCCCTGCCGGACATCGACATCCCCGACCTCGAGCGCCGGCTGGCCGAGGCGTCCCGCTCCTGGCGCGACGACTTCACCACGGCCGTGATCGCGGAGTACGGCGAGGAGGCCGGCGGCGAGCTCGGCCGCCGCTACCTGGACTCGTTCCCGGAGGCCTACAAGGAGGACTTCTCACCGCGTACGGCGTCCGTGGACCTGGGCCGCCTCGAGGCGATCCAGGGCGACGAGGGCATCGACCACTCGCTCTACCAGGACCTCGACGCCGCCAGTGGTGAGGCGCGGCTCAAGCTCTACCGGATCGGCCCGCCGCTGTCGCTCTCGGAGATCCTGCCGACGCTGTCCTCGATGGGGGTCGAGGTCGTCGACGAGCGGCCCTACGCGCTGGTCGGCCTGGACCGGCCGTCCCACATCTACGAGTTCGGGCTCCACTACGTGGGTGCCCTGCCGGACAACGGCCGCGAGCTGTTCCAGGACGCGATCCGGGCCGTCTGGGAGGGCTTCAACGAGATCGACGGGTTCAACGAGCTGGTGCTGGGTGCCCGGCTGACCTGGCGCCAGGCGACGCTGCTGCGCGCCTACGCGAAGTACCTGAAGCAGGGCAACTCGCCGTTCGCACTCGACTACATCGAGGGCGCCCTCGGCAGCAACGCCGACATCACCCGCTTGCTGGTGCAGCTGTTCGAGGCGCGGTTCGACCCGAGCAGCACCCTGGTTGGTGACGACCCGGCCCGGACCGAGCGGCTGGCGGCGCTCGAGGACCGGATCATGGTCGCGCTCGACGACGTGGCCAGCCTCGACCACGACCGGATCCTGCGGTCCTACCTGACCCTGATCAAGGCCACGCTGCGCACCAACTACTTCCAGCCCGGCGCCGACGGGCGGCCCAAGGCCTACATCTCGCTCAAGCTCGAGCCGTCCGCGATTCCGGAGCTGCCCGAGCCGCGGCCGCGGTTCGAGATCTTCGTGTACTCGCCCCGGGTCGAAGGCGTGCACCTGCGCTTCGGCGCGGTCGCGCGGGGCGGGCTGCGTTGGTCGGACCGACGCGACGACTTCCGCACCGAGGTCCTGGGGCTGGTCAAGGCGCAGATGGTCAAGAACACGGTGATCGTGCCGGTCGGCGCCAAGGGCGGGTTCTTCTGCAAGCAGCTGCCCGACCCCTCCGACCGCGAAGCGTGGCTGAACGAGGGCATCGCCTGCTACAAGACCTTCATCTCCGGCCTGCTCGACATCACCGACAACCTGATCGAGTCCGAGAACGTGCCCCCGCGGGACGTGGTCCGGCACGACGGTGACGACAGCTACCTCGTGGTCGCCGCCGACAAGGGCACCGCGACGTTCTCGGACATCGCCAACGGCGTGGCCATCGACTACGGCTTCTGGCTCGGCGACGCGTTCGCCAGCGGCGGCTCGGTCGGGTACGACCACAAGGCGATGGGCATCACCGCGCGTGGCGCATGGGTGTCCGTTCAGCGGCACTTCCGGGAGATGGGCACCGACTGCCAGACCGAGGACTTCTCCTGCGTCGGCATCGGCGACATGTCCGGCGACGTCTTCGGCAACGGCCTGCTCTGCTCCGAGCACACCCGGCTGCTCGCGGCGTTCGACCACCGCGACATCTTCATCGACCCGTCCCCGGACCCGGCAACCTCGTTCGCCGAGCGCAAGCGACTCTTCGAGCTGCCCCGGTCCAGCTGGCAGGACTACGAGCCGGCGCTGATCTCCGAGGGCGGCGGCGTTTTTCCGCGGGCGCAGAAGTCGATCAAGCTCAACGCGCCGATCCGCCGGGCGCTCGGGATCGACGACGACGTGGAGGCGATGACCCCGGCCGAGCTGATGCGCGCCATCCTGCTGGCCCCGGTCGACCTGCTGTGGAACGGCGGCATCGGTACCTACGTCAAGGGCCGCGGTGAGAGCCACGCCGACGCGGGCGACAAAGCCAACGATGCGATCCGGGTCGACGGTCGCGAGCTGCGGGCCATGTGCGTGGGGGAGGGCGGCAATCTCGGGCTCACCCAGGCCGGTCGGATCGAGTACGCCCTGAAGGGCGGCCGGATCAACACCGACTTCATCGACAACTCCGCCGGTGTGGACACCTCCGACCACGAGGTCAACATCAAGATCCTGCTGGATCGGGTGGTTCGCGACGGCGACCTCACCGAGAAGCAACGCAACAAGGTGCTCGCCGAGATGACTGACGAGGTGGCCCAGCTCGTGCTCGCGGACAACTACGAGCAGAACCTGTCCCTCGCCAACGCACACGCCAACGCGCCCGGGCTCCTGCACGTGCACGAGTTCTGGATGAAGAAGCTCGAGTCCGAGGGCATCCTCAACAGGGAGCTGGAGGGCCTGCCGACCAGCCGCACCGTGCGACAGCGCCTGGAGCGCCAGGAGGGACTCACCGTGCCCGAGCTGTCGGTCCTGATGGCCTGGACCAAGATCGTGCTGGCCGACGAGCTGCTCGACTCCGATCTGCCCGATGATCCCTATCTCGACCTGGACCTCAAGGGGTACTTCCCCAAGGAGATCCGCGAGGGGTTCGACCAGCAGATCACCGACCATCCGCTCCGCCGGCAGATCATCGTGACCCAGGTGGTCAGCGACCTCGTCAACGGCGCCGGGCTGACGTTCTGGCCGCGACTCGCCGGGGAGACCGGCGCGACCCCCGCCGAGCTCACCCGAGCTAACTTCGTGGGCCGGGAGATCTTCGGTTCGCTGTCCCTGCGCGAGGAGCTGAAGAAGTACGACAACAAGCTGGACGCCGGCGTCCAGACGCACATGCGGCTGGAGATGCGGACCCTGGTCGAGCGTGCCTCGCGGTGGCTGATCAACAACCGTCGGCCCCCACTGGACAGCCAGGGGACCGTAGACGCGTTCGCCGGGCCGGTGCAGGCCGCCATGGGCGCGCTGCCGGAGCTGATGACCGGTCGCGAGCTGGCGGCCTACGAGGCCCGTCGCGACGCGCTGATCAAGCGGGACGTGCCCGGCGACCTGGCCGGACTGGTGGCGACGTTCCCGCCGGCGTACATGCTGCTGAACGTCATCGAGATCGCCCAGCGTGACTCTCTCGAGGCGGAGGACGTCGCCCGGGTGCACTTCGCTCTCGGCGAGCGGCTGGGGCTGCCGGTGCTGGTGCAGCGGATCCTCGCGCTGCCCCGCGACGACCGCTGGCAGACCATGGCCCGGGCCGCGCTGCGTGACGACCTGCACTCGGTGCACGCCCAGCTCACCTCGCAGGTGCTGCTCGGCACCGAGGCCGACCAGCCCGCCCCCGCACGGATCGCGATGTGGGAGGAAGAGGACGCTGTCATCGTCGAGCGCGCGACCGAGACGCTGAGCGAGATCTGCGCCGACGAGACCGCCGACCTGGCCCGAATGTCGGTGGGCCTGCGCGTGGTGCGCGGGCTGCTGCGCACCGGCTGACCCGCCTGGGCTACAGGTCTCGATCCTCGCCCAGCGCCTCTCGGACCAGGTCCGGGAAGTCGGTCATCAGGCCGTCGGCGCCGGCGGCCGCCAGCGCCGCGACCTGTGCGGCCAGGTCACCCCGCGCGTCCGGGTCGTCTCCGAGCTGGAGGTTAGTGGGGAGGAAGCGGTTCTCGGCACGCAGTGTGAACATCGACACCTCGAGGCCGAGTTCGTGCGCGTCGCCCACCAGGGTGGTGGGTGTCCGGACCGCGCCGGACCGGTCGCGCGGGAACACCAGGTCGGTGTGCACGCCGAGGTGTTGCGCGTAGGCCGACATCGCCAGCAGCTCCCCAGGCGCCACTAGGTCGCCGAAGGTACGCGGGTCGCCGAGCGTGAACAGGTCGGCGGGCCGCTTCAGCGGTTCCTCCAGCAGCTGCATCAGCGGCAGCGCGGTGCGCTCGGCCAGCCAGGTGAGGGCGGTGGGCTCGAAGGACTCCACGACGACCTCCGCATCCGACCCGTCCAGGCCCCGCGACTCGAGGTCCGCCAGCACCGCCCGCAGGATGGGCAGCCCGATGCCGGTGAAGTACTGAGGGTGCTTGACCTCGATCAGCAGCGGCAGCGGCCGGGTCCGTCGTACGTCGATCACCAGGTCGAGCACCTCGGTGAACAGCGGGACCCGCTCGGTGCCGTCGTACACCGCGCTGGCCGGCCGAGTCCTGCCCAGCCGCTCGCGGGCCCACAGTGAGCGGAGTTCGGCCACGGTCAGGTCCTCGCTGAACCAGCCGGTGTCCTGGGAGCGGCCGCTGACCTGGCGGGTGACCCGCCGTCCGGCGAGTTCCGGATGGTCGCTCACATCCGTGGTCGCGCGGAGCTGGTGCTCGTGCCGGCACACCACGCGACCGTCGCTGGTCATCACCACGTCGACCTCGAGGGCGTCGGCGCCGAGCTCTACCGCCAGGGCATAGGCGGCCAGGGTGTGCTCCGGCCGATAGCCACTGGCCCCGCGGTGGGCGATCACCTGGGGCCGCATGGCGCCATCATCCACGGGCGAACGCACTCCGGCCCCGCCGCAGCGTGTGCGACGGGGCCGAGCGGTTGCCTGAACGGGTCAGGAAGGGTCCACGCAGATGACGTACGCCGTTAGGTTCTGCGGGTCAAGGCCGTTGTGCCGGGCCTCGACCTTCCAGCCGTCGGCGAAGCCGGGCTCGGGGTCGGCGTAGAGCAGCGCGTCGCCGCGGATGACCCGCTGCGGAAGGCTGGAAATGGTCACGGTCTCGACGCTGGTGTCCTCCCACTGGCCGCCGCCGCCCATGGCGACCTTCCCGGCCGTGCAGGGCACGAACGCGGTGTCCTGGCTGCCGCTCCCAACCAGGATGGTCTCGGTGACGACCTCGTAGCCCGAGACGTTCGGCGCGTTGAGCTTGGCCTTCACACCGGGCTTGAGGTCCTTCTCCTTGAGTGTGCCGTTCTTGACGTCCTTGTGGGTGAGGGACTCGTTCTTGACCTGCTTGCCGGTGATCAGCTTGGCCGCGGTGGCGGTGCCGGCAATCCCGACGACCAGTACGGCCAGGGCCAGGAACAGCGCAGGTACTGGCCCCATGATGCGA
>CAWABG010000030.1:0-22888 GCA_963780245.1 uncultured Actinomycetota bacterium | reverse complement strand
TGCCGCCGGCCAGGCCGAGGCCGCGCGCCTTGGCGACGTAGGCGTCGAGCAGGTCGGCCAGCTCGGTCGTGCTCGGCCAGCGCCGCGGCGTACTTCTCCTGGGCCGAGGGTCGATCGCCGGGCCACCCGGTCGAGGCGCTGGAGGTAAGGCGTGATCGCGTCAGGGGTGTTGGGGACCGGGCCGAGCGCGTCGACGTCGGGGATCGCGTAGTGCGGTGCCAGGTCGACGGTCTCGACGCACTGGGCGGCCAGCTTCTCCAGGGCCGCCTCCCGGGCCTCGAGGTCGGCGCGCAGCTCGCGGGCGCTGATGACCCGGTCCCGGGCGTCGCGGCGCTGGGCGTTGCCCACGATCAGGTCCCGCTCGTACGTCGTGGCCTCGATCTCCAGCGGACCGAGCATCCCGCCGACATCGCCACCGCCGCTGGCGCGCTCGGTGATCTGCGCGAGCCGCGCGGCCAGCGCGCCGAGCTTCGACTCGGCGGCGTCGCGCACCGTGGCCGGCTCGAGCAGCACCTGGTCGCGCAGCCGGACCAGCTGGGCGCGGAGCTGCTTGATCCGGGCGGCGGACGCGTCGGCGCCCGGCACCAGCGCGAGCTTGGTGCGCAGCTGACCGGCCAGCGCGTCGGAGAGCCGGCAGGCCTCGGGCAGCGAGACAGCGAGACCCCCGGGCAGGTCGCTGGCGCCGTCGAGCCGGCCCCAGATCAGCGTCGAGATCCGCAGCCGTTCGTTCTCGAGCACCCGGCCACCGTCCCAGGTCGCGAAGATCAGCTGGTAGCGGTCGGAGACCGCCTTCCAGGTGGAGAGCGAGAGCGCCATGTCGGAGCCGACCTCGGCCCCGCGGCCGGCGGCGATCGCGGCCGCGTCGAGCTCGTCAAGCTCGTGGTGGCGGGCCCGCACCCAGGCCTCAAGGTCGCGCAGGTAGTCCTGGATCACGGCAGGCTCGATCGCCTGGCCGATCGCGCCCGGAGCCACGGGTGCCGTCGCCATCAGCGCCCGTAGACCGGCCGGGGCTGGCCGGTCCCCTCTCCCAGCGTGGCGCCGAGCCAGGTGTCATAGCTGTCCTGCCAGGATCCGTCGTCCCGCATGTCCTCGAGCACCGCATTGATGAACTCGACCAGGTCGGTGTTCTCCTGGTTGACGGCGATGCCGTAGGGCTCGGCGGTGAACGCATCCTGATCGGGCACCACGGCGTACGGGTCCTGGGCCGCGAGACCCGCGAGCACGGTGTCGTCACCGGTGATCGCGTCGGCCTCGCCGCGTTGCAGCTTGACCAGGCAGCCGGTGTGGTTGGCGGCGGTGACGACCGTGGCCTTCGGTGCCTGGTTGACGAGGTTCTGCAGGCTGGTGGTGCCGTTGGGCGCACACACCCGCAGACCGGACAGCTCCTTGACGGAGTCGACCGGGTTGCCTCGTTCGGCGAGATCCTTGCGCACCAGGATCTTCTGGCCGGCCCGGTAGTACTCCGCGGAGAACGCGACTTGGGTCCAGCGGTCGCAGTTGATCGTCATGTTGCGGGCCACGATGTCGATCGCGCCGTCCTGGAGCAGCGGGATCCGGTCGGCCGCGGTGATCACCCTCAGCTCGACGTGCCCGGTCGCGGTGCCGAAGATCGCCGCGGCGATCTCGTTGACCAGGTCGATGTCGAAGCCCTCGATCTGGCCGGTGAACGGGTTGTTGGACCCGAGCAGGAACGAGTCGGCGGAGACTCCTGCGATCAGGCGGCCACTCTCGCGGATCTCGTCGAGGGCGCCGTCACGAAGGTCCTCGACCGAGCCGCTCGGCTCGTAGGAGCGGGTCGGCTCCGCGCAGGACTGCGGCGGCGCCGGCTCCGGCAGCGCCGGCTCGGGCTCCTGCACCGGCTCCGGGACCGCGGTGTCGTCGTACGCCCCACAACCGACGAGCAGGAAGACGGACGCGGTGATCGCGCCCACGAGGCGCCTCATGCGTACTCCTTGCGTCGCTGGTTGACGCCCCAGGCGCAGGTCGCCGCCGCGATCAGTCCGAGGAGCAGCGTCGCGGCCGCCAGGCTGATGGCGAAGCCCCGGCCCGAGCGGAGCGTTCCGGTGGTCGCCTGGGCGGCCCGGTCGACCTGGCCCTGGGCCAGGCGGTCGACCGAGTCCAGCGCCGCGGACGCGCCGGCGTCGTCCCTGGTGGTGGCCTTGCCCACCGCGGCGAGCCAGTTCCCGCCGAGATCGAGCTCGACGATCTCGCTATGCAGCGCGGCGTACCGCTCCCACTGATCGAGCGTCGATCCGGTCGCCTGCTTGTCGACCTGTTCCGCGGCAGCAACCCAGAGATCCTCGAACGTCGATCCCGAGCCGCGCTTGATCAGCCGCAGGCTCTCGTTGGCCTTCGCGTCGTTGGCCAAGGTGCGGACCTCCGCTGCGTCGGCGGCCTGCTGGTAGCTGCCGTCGACCAATTCTTCGTTGTCGCCCGACTGGTCCTGGGCGAGGAAGGTCGCGACGACAGTGAGCACCCCGACCGCGACCGCCGCGACCGCCAGCCCGACGTTGAGCCGTCGGTGGAAGCGCCGCGCGATCTGACGGTTGAGCCACCACAGTGCCACCAGGGCCGCCACTCCGATCCAGAGGATCCAGATCGGCTGCTGCCCGGACATCTCGTCCTCGACGCGCTCGGAGTTGGCGGTGACCAGTCCTTGGATGATCGGAACCGCGGCGGCGCGCAGGGTGGAACCGGCCTGCAGGAGGTACTCGGCGCCGATCGGGTAGCCCTGCCGGTTGTTGTCGCGGGCCTGGGCGATGGCACTGGCGTACGCCGCCACCTCGCTGTTGAGCGCGGCCAGCGCCGCGCTGTCTGCCGGCTGCGAATCGGCCGCGTCGGTGATGCCGCGGAGCACGTCGTCGAGCGCGTCGTCGTACTCAGCGCGCTGCTCGGGCGCCTCCAGTCCGCCGACCAGGAAGGCGTTGGTGGCCAGCGCGTCCGCGCGCAGCAGCGAGGACTGGATTTCCTGGACCCGGACCAGCTGCTCGGTGTTGTCGGCGGCCTGGCCGTTGGCCTGCCAGCCGAGGAACTGCAGCAGCGCGGAAGCGACCCCGAAGATCAGGCAGACGGCGACCGAGGCCGCCTGCCACCGGTTGAGCAGGCTCGGCACGTCCTCGAAGCCCTGCGGAGCGACCGCCGGGCTCGGCACGCCGACCTGCGCGGTCGTGGTCACCGACGCCGCAGGTGCCGGGGCCGGGGCCGGCTGTGGTGCCTGGCTCACGTCTCCGCCTCCGTCGTCGGGTCGTCGTCCATCCCCATGGCTGGTTCCTGAGTAGGCGAGGGACGAGCCGTATCGAAGGGTTCCCACTCGACCGGCTCGATGGGACCGACCCCTGCCTCCTCGACGGTGTCGAGGTCGTCGACGGAGAGCTGGCGGAGCTGTTCGACGGTCGGCTTGTCGATCTCGCGCAGTCGCCAGGCGTGGCGCCCGATCGCTGCCTCGAGCACGTTGCGCACGTAGCGGGCGTTGCCGAAGGTCGGCCCGCGCTCCTGGGCGGCGAGCAGCTGACGAAGCCGGTCGAGCACGCCCTTGTCGACGTCGTACTCCGCGCTTTTCGCGAGCACCTCGAAGATCTGCACCAGCTCGTCGTCGGTGTAGTCGACGAAGTCGATCTGGGTGCGGAACCTGCTCTCCAGGCCGGGGTTCTGCGAGATGAAGACGGCCATCGGCACCGGGTAGCCGGCCACGATGACCACGAGATCGTCGCGCTTGTCCTCCATCTCCTTGACCAAGGTGTCGATCGCCTCTGTGCCGTACTGGTCTCCGGACAGGGAGTAGGCCTCGTCGATGAACAGCACGCCGCCCTCGGCGGACTTCACCAGGTCGGCGGTCTTCATCGCGGTCTGGCCGAGGAAGCCGGCCACCATCTCGGAGCGGTCGACCTCGACCAGCTGGCCCTTCGAGAGCAGCCCGAGCGCCCGGTAGATGCCGGCCACCAGACGGGCGACAGTGGTCTTGCCGGTGCCGGGGTTGCCGTTGAAGATCATGTGCCGGGTGATGGTCGGCGCCGCCAGGCCGGCGTCCTTGCGAAGCCCCTCGACCCGCAGCACCGCGGCCTGCCGGTGGATCTCCGCCTTCACCGCGGTCAGCCCGACGAGCTCGTCGAGCTCGGCGAGCAGCTCGTCCACCGTCTTCGGCGGCGGCTCCGGCTCGGTCGGCTCCTCCGGCTTCGCGTCCTCGGGCGGCTCGGTCGGAGCGGCCTGCGTCGGGTCCTTCTCAGGCTTCTGCTCCGACCCTTGAAGACCTTCGAGCGGGAAGGCTTCCGGGGTCTCGGGCGGGAGGTCCGTCAGGTCCATGTTGGTGAGCTTCCGGTGCACCTGGCCCAACTGCTCCATCACCTGCGTCAGCAGGTGCGAGCCGACTCCGGGCACCGGTTCGCGGACGCCGGTCGGCGTGGTCGGGACCGGCGGCGCCTCACCGAGCTGCGCACTGGACGCCATCGCGGCGTTCCCGACGACCCGTGGGTTCTCCTCGCCCAGCGAGATCGCGGACATCGCCACGTCGGCGAGCGCTTTTGCGTACGCCGGCGCCTGCGCCGAGCGGGACACCGATAGCCCGCTCATCGTCGGGGTGGGACCGGCCCGGTAGCGCCGGCCGCGGGACGCGGCGTCCTGGAAGTCCTCGGACGACCGGCCGCCGCCGGTCTCCTCCGACCAGTCGAGGAAGGCGCCCTTCGCGGGCTCGGCCACGGTGGCAGCGAGGGACTCGCCCTCGCGGCGGGCGACCGCGGGGTCGACGCCGGCCTCGCTGGCCGCCTGCTCCAGGGCCGCGAGCGCGTCGCGGAGCGATAAGGCGGTCATGCCGGTGGTCCGAGCGTGAGGTCGTCGGGGCCGTGCCCGAACTTCGCCTCCAGGAACTTGCCGTGCAGCAACAGCTCCTGGGCATCGGCACGGTTGGCTGCGTCGAAGATCTTGTCCATCGTCGAGCCGAGCAGCTCGAGCTGGTCGATGAGCACCATCAGCGAGGTCTTGTAGCCGTCGATCGGCCGGGTGTCGGCCCAGTCACGTGGCAACCGCAGGTAGCCGCCGACGGCCTCGGGAAGGTAGTCGGTCGCCGTCGCGACCACGGCGTACCCGTCGAGGCTGCCCTGACCGAGCTGGCGCAGCCGGGGCAGCGTCGCGTTGATGGTCTGCGCGATCCGGACCACCCGCGAGCTGACCACCGGGGGCGCGTTGCCGTCACGCAGCATCGCGTTCACCCGGTTCAGCGCGGCCAGGATGTCCTGCTCGGTCGGTGCCGGCGGGACGGGCGGGCCCTCGGGTTCGTCGGCGCCGCGCAGCCCTTGCCACCACGACTTCAGCCCCACCTGGTCTCCGAGTCCGTTCAGCTGCTGGGCAGCGACGACAGGTCCAGGGTGCCCGCGGCGTTGCGGGCGTCATGTTTTTGCACCCGCTCGAGGTAGGCCTTGGACTTCTCGACCTCCGTCTCCAGCACGCCGATCGTCGTGGACATGCTGTCGAGCGCCTTGAGCTTGAACTCGTCGATGGAGTCCATCGTCGCGTAGATGTTGGCGAAGGCCGCCTGCAGCTGCTCGATGCCGATCGTGGAGTTCGCGGCCTGCTCCTGGATCGCCGCGGAGTTGTCCTTCAACATCTCAGAGGTGCGCTGGATCATCCCCGAGGTCGTGCTGTTGAGCGCGCTGATCTGGTCGAGCACGAACTTCTGGTTGCCGAGTGCCTGCGCGACGATGACCGCCGTACGCAGGGCGGAGATCGTCGTCGTGGAGGCACGATCGACGCCCTTGATCAGCTCGATGTTGTTCTTGATGATCACGTCGATCGCCAGATAGCTCTGGATCGAGACCGCGAGCTGGGTGAGCAGGTCCTGGTGCTTCTGCCGCACGTAGAACAGCACGTCCTGCGACAGCGCCTTCGCGGCCTCCGGGTCCTTCAGCTCGAGTTCGGCGATCTTGGCAGCGAGCTTGGCGTCCAGTCGCTCGGCGACGTAGAGGTACTGGTTGAGCCGGCCCATCACCGCCCAGAGGTTGGTCTTCTCGAGGTTGAGCGCAACGTTGTCCTTGGTCAGCTCGTCCTGGCCGTTGCGCAAGCTGTGCAGGATCCCGTTGAGCTGGGACTGCGAGCTCTGGTACTTGCGGAAGTAGTCGGTGATCTTGTCGCCGAACGGCAGGATGTCGAGCCAGCGCTTCATGCCGGAGGCTTGGCTCGGGTCCAGATCCTCGATCGTGCGCCGCAGCTCGAGCAGCGTCTTGCCGACCTGCGAACCCTGGGCGATGCCGCCCTCCTTCAGCGCCCGGACCGGCTGCTCGAGCATCCGGTTGGAGGTCTCGGCGGCCTTCCGGATGTCGACGTCGCCCATCGTGCGCACGCTCTCTGCCTGAGCCGCGAACTCCGGGCTCCTGGAGTCGGCGGAGCCGAGCGCCTCCATGAAGGAGTCGACCTTGCTGTCGAGCTCAGGCACCACCTCGGCCGACACCTGGGGGGCCATTTTCGGCGCTGCGGTCTCCGCCACCGTGCCCGGCGCCTCGACAGCGGTCAACTGGACGACTTGGTCGGGTGGGGCGAGCGGGGCTACTGCGGCGGCCGCCGCGCCTTCGGGCTCTGCGGCCGGGGGCGCAGCAGGAGGCTCAGGGTTGCTCATCCCCGGAGCGTAGCCGCCCCGGGGGTGAGTCGTCTGCGGGACCGAGGTCGACCAGGAAGTACGGAATCAACCACTGGGCGATCGGGCCGATCCCGAACGCGAACACGAGCGTGCCGATCCCGAGTACGCCGCCCATCGCCAGGCCCATCAGCACCACCGCGACCTCGATCCCCGTCCGGACCAGGCGCAGGGACAGTCCGGTGCGGCGGTGCAGCCCGGTCATCAGGCCGTCCCGGGGTCCACGGCCGAGCTGGGCGCCGACGTAGACAGCGGTGGCCAGGCCGCAGAGGAGCACCCCACCCAGCATCAGCGCGATCCGCGAGACCAGAGCATCCGGCCGGTCGAGCAGGGCCAGCGTCGCGTCCGCACTGAAGCCGACGACCAGGGCGTTGGAGATGGTGCCGATGCCCGGCATCTCCTTGAGCGGGATCCAGAAGATCAGCACCACGAAGCTGAAGACGATGACCGCCTGGCCCAGGGTGATCGGCACGTGCCGGATGAAGCCGGAGTGCAGCACGTCCCACGGCGCCAGGCCCAGATCGCCGCGGACCATCAACCCGAGTGAGGCGCCGTACATCACCAGGCCGACGTACAGCTGGGTCAGCCGGAGCGGCAGCCGCCCGGCTCGCAGCTGGGACAGCGGGCCCAGCTCCATGAGGAGTGGGGCAGGCGCGGCAGCCGGGGTGGCGGTCTCGGTCACCCCTTCAGTCTCCCGACAATTGGCCTTCTGATAAATAGCCAATGATGGGATAGTGGCCTGCATGACCCAGTCCATCAGCGCCACTCGGACGGCCACCCTGGTCGACGGCTTCGACCGCAGCCCGGCCTACGCCGGCCTGGCCGAGGCACTCCGGCTGTTGATCGGCGACGGACGGATCGGTCTGGGCGTCCGGCTGCCCAGCGAGCGCGACCTCACCGAGCGGCTCGGGGTGTCTCGGACCACCGTGACCCGGGCGTACGCGGGGCTGCGCGACAGCGGGTACGCCGAGGCCCGGCAGGGCTCGGGCACCTTCACCCGGGTGCCCGGCGGCCGGTCCCGCGCCCACGACCGGGCGCTGCTCCCCCGGCCCGGCGACCACGATGCGATCGACCTCAACTGTGCGGCGTCATCGGCACCGCCCGGCGTCGCCGCGGCGTACACGGACGCGGCCGCGCAGCTGCCGGCGTACCTCGGCGGCCACGGCTACTTCCCGGCCGGGCTGCCCGAGCTTCAGGCGGCGATCGCGGCGACCTACGAGCAGCGCGGGCTGGCCACGGCCCCCGAGCAGATCATGGTGACGCCGGGTGCCCTGTCCGCGACCGCGATCGTCGCCCAGGCCTACACCGGACCCCGCGAACGGGTCCTGGTGGAGAACCCCGTGTATCCGAACGCGACCCAGGCGATCCGGCACGGCGGTGCGCGCCTGACCGGGGTCCCCGTCGACCCCGACGGCTGGGATCTCGACGTCGTCGGCGCCGCGGTGCGTCAGGTCCAACCCCGCCTCGCCTACCTGATCCCCGACTTCCAGAACCCCACCGGACACGTGATGACGGAGGCGGAGCGACGCACATATGCCCGGCACCTGGAGCGCGGCCGGGTCGTCGCCGTCGTCGACGAGGCACACCAGGCACTGGCCCTGGAGGGCCAGGAGATGCCGGCGCCGTTCGCGGCGTACGCGCCCGATGCGATCACCATCGGGAGCGCCAGCAAGACGTTCTGGGGCGGACTCCGGCTCGGTTGGATCCGGGCGCCCCGCGGCCGGATGGACGAGCTGACCAGGGCCCGAATCGGCCTCGACCTCGGCGCGCCGGTCATGGAGCAGCTGGTGCTGGCCCGGCTGCTCGCGGACGCGGACACGATCGTCGCCGAACACCGGCGCCGGCTGCGCGAACAGCGCGATCGGCTGGCCGCGGCACTCAGCGAGCACCTGCCGGATTGGCGCTATCGACTGCCCGCCGGTGGGCTCGCGATGTGGTGTCAGCTGCCGGTCGCGCTCGGCACCGCGGTCGCCGACGAGGCCGACCGGCTGGGCGTGATCGTCGCGCCGGGTCCGGCGTTCTCCGTCGAGGGCGGGCTCGACCGCTTCGTCCGGGTCCCGTGGACGCGCTCCGGTGACGAGCTCGAGGAGGCGGTACGCCGCCTGGCGCAGGCCTGGGACCGGGTCGCCAGCCGCGGCGCCGGCCCCGCCCGCCCCACCGATCGGGTCCTGGTCGCCTGACGAAAGTTTTTCCTTCGAGGTCTTTACGTGACCACGGTCACTCAATATGTTGTGGCGAACAACATATGGCCGGCGTCACAGTCACTCGCAAACAACACCACTCGACGACACGGCCTCGGAATCGCTAGGAGGCGGTTGATAGTGAAGCGCAGGTACAGCGCGATCGTAGGTCTGGGACTCGCTCTGGCGCTGTCGCTGACGGCGTGCGGCGACGACGACGGCGGCAACGGCAACGGCAACGGCGGCTCGGACAACAACAACGGAGGCAAGCAGCGACGCCGGCAAGGTCGGCGTGATCCTCCCCGACACCGAGTCGTCGGTCCGCTGGGAGAGCGCCGACCGACCGGCGCTCGCGGCGGCCTTCGAGGCAGCTGGTGTCGAGTACGACATCCAGAACGCCGAGGGCGACGCCGAGAAGATGACCCAGATCGCCGACTCGATGATCGGTGACGGGGTCACCGTGCTCGCGATCGTGAACCTCGACTCCGACTCGGGCGCCGCCATTCAGGAGAAGGCAGCAGAGCAGGGCGTGGCCACTATCGACTACGACCGGCTGACTCTGGGTGGCTCAGCCGAGTACTACGTCTCCTTCGACAACACCGTCGTCGGGGAGCTGCAGGGCCAGGGGCTCGCGGACTGCCTCGGCGAGGAGGACGCAAACATCGTCTACCTGAACGGTTCGCCCACCGACAACAACGCCACGCTCTTCTCGGCGGGTGCGCACAGCGTGCTCGACGGGATGAGCAACTACACGGTGGTCGGCGAGCAGGCTGTCCCGGACTGGGACAACGACGAGGCCGCGGTCATCTTCCAGCAGCTCTACACCGCTGCTGACGGCAAGGTTGACGGCGTACTGGCCGCGAACGACGGTCTCGGCGGCGCCGTGATCTCGATCCTGGAGGGCGCCGGTCAGGCCGGCAAGGTTCCGGTCACCGGACAGGACGCGACGGTCGAGGGTCTGCAGAACGTCCTCGCCGGCACGCAGTGCATGACCGTCTACAAGTCGGCCACGCTGGAGGCCAACGCACTGGCCGAGGCCGCGATCGCACTGGCGACGGGCGAAGAGGCCGAGACCACAGGGACGGTCGAGGACGCCGAGGGCGGCCGCGACGTTCCCTCGATCCTGCTCACGCCGCAGTCGATCACCATCGACAACGTGCAGGACGTGATTGCGGACGGCGGCCAGCAGGCTGCGGACGTCTGCGCCGGTGACTTCGCCGACCTCTGTGCGGAGCACGGCGTCGGCTGATCCGGCACTTTGGGGGCACCCGCGCTCGTTCTCCTTGGAGGGCGCGGGTGCCACCCGGTTCGTTGTTCGGTACAACATTTAGCAGTACATTTTCCGGCCCGATCGGGCACCTCAGTGACGTATGGAGTGAGCGGACCATGAGCGAGTACGGCGCGGAGCCGACCTACCATCCGGGCTCAACCCCCTTGCTGGAGCTGCGCAGGATCAACAAGAGCTTCGGCGTGGTCCACGTCCTCCACGACGTCGACTTCGCCGTCTACCCGGGCCAGGTGACCGCGCTGGTCGGCGACAACGGCGCCGGCAAGTCCACCTTGGTGAAGGTGATGGCCGGCATCTACGGCCGAGACAGCGGTGACTACGTGTTCGACGGCCAGCCGGTGGCGGTGCACGGCCCGCGGGACGTGGCCGCGCTCGGCATCGAGGTGGTCTACCAGGACCTCGCGCTGTGCGACAACCTCGACATCGTCGAGAACATGTTCCTCGGCCGCGAGCTGCGCAACACAGTGACGCTCGACGACGTGACCATGGAGACCCAGGCGCGGGAGACCCTCGCGTCCCTCTCCGTGCGCACGGTGAAATCGGTGCGCCAGAGCGTGGCGAGCCTCTCCGGCGGCCAGCGGCAGACGGTGGCCATCGCCAAGGCCGTGCTGTGGAACTCCAGGATCGTGCTCCTCGACGAGCCGACCGCGGCGCTGGGCGTGGCCCAGACCCGACAGGTGCTCGACCTCGTGCGACGTCTCGCCGACCGCGGCCTGGGCGTCGTCCTGATCTCGCACAACATGAACGACGTGCTCGAGGTGGCCGACCGGATCACGGCCCTCTACCTCGGCCGGGTCGCCGCCGACGTGCCCGCCAAGGACGTCACTCACAACCAGATCGTCGAGCTGATCACCGCCGGACGGTCGGGCGACCTCGGGATCAAGGACGCCGCTTCCGCGGCGATCTGAGGGAGGAGAGCGATGAGCGCGACGTCCGAGAAGACCGACACCGACTTCAGCATCGACACCCACCAGGCCGCCTCCCTGCCGGAAGCAGCACGCGACTACCTCAACCGGCTGCGCGGCGGCGACATGGGCTCGCTGCCGGCGCTGCTCGGGCTGCTGGTGCTGTTCGTCGTCTTCAACATCGCCCACGACCGGTTCCTGACGACGTACAACATGGCCAACCTCGTGGTACAGGCCGCCTCGACCTGCGTACTCGCGATGGGCCTGGTGTTCGTGCTGCTGCTCGGGGAGATCGACCTGTCCGCCGGCGTGGCCGGCGGTGCATCGGCGACGATCATGGCGCTCCTCATCGTCGACCATGGGTGGTCCTGGTGGATCGCGGTGCTCGCCGGCATCGGCTTCGGCATCCTGATCGGGCTGGCGATCGGGCCATTGGTCGCACTGTTAGGCATCCCATCGTTCGTGGTGACCCTCGCGTTCTTCCTGGCCTTGCAGGCTGTACCGCTCAAGCTGATCGGCGCCGGTGGCTCGATCCGGGTCAGCGACGAGGTGATCCGCGGGCTCTCGATCAAGAACGTCCCGGTCACCGCCGGCTGGATCGCGGCCATGGTGATCGTGGTCGGCTATGCCGCGCTGTCGCTGTGGAAGTACCGGTCCCGGGCCGCCAAGGGTCTCGTGCACAAGCCGTTCGCCCTGGTGATCCTGCAGATCGCGGTGCTTGCGGGCGTCGCGCTCGGGCTGACCTACCTGCTCAGCCAGAACCGCGCCCCCAACCCCAACTTCACCATCAGCGGCATCCCGTGGGTGGCGCCGGTCGTGGTCGCGCTGCTGCTGTTCTGGACGTTCATGCTGAACCGGACCCGCTTCGGCCGGCATCTGTACGCCGTCGGCGGCAACGCCGAGGCCGCGCGCCGCGCGGGCATCAACGTCACCCGGGTCAAGATCAGCGCGTTCATGATCTGCTCCGGCATGGCGGCGATCGCCGGCATCCTCAGCGCGTCGTACTCCGGCAAGGTGTCCCCCGGCTCGGGCGGCGGCAACGAGCTGCTGTACGCCGTCGCCGCGGCGGTCATCGGCGGCACCAGCCTCTTCGGTGGCCGCGGTCGGGCGATCGACGGCGTGATCGGCGGGCTCGTGATCGCGACCATCCCCAACGGGCTCGGACTGCTCAACCAGGCCAGCTACATCAACTTCATGGTCACCGGTGGTGTGCTCCTCCTGGCGGCGAGCGTGGACGCGATCTCACGGCGGCGCCGTTCCGCCGCCGGCGTTTAGGGCCATGGCCACCACCGGACGCGGCGGCACCGGCACCAACCAGGAAGCCGTCCGCCGCCACAATCTCGGGACCCTGCTGCGCCACGTCCATCACTCTGGCGAGCTGTCGCGAGCGGAGCTGACCAGCGTGATGCGGCTCAACCGCAGCACCATCGCGGGGCTGGTCACCGAGCTGGAGACCCTCGGCCTCACCGAGCAGGCACGGCCCGCCGCCGGGCCGCGCGGCGCCGGCCGCCCGTCGGCTGGGGTCCGGATGACCGAGGAGGGCCCGTACGTGGTGGCCGTCGACCTCGGGGTCGACCGGGCCGTCGTGGCCAGGGTCGGGCTCGGTGGGCGCGTCTGGGAGCGGGCCCAGGCGGCGATCCCGCACGACCCCGAGGCCTGGCAGGTCGGGGCGTCAGTGGCCACCCTGATCCGGCACGTGGTGTCGTGGGCACCGCCGACGGCGCCCCTGCTCGGGATCGGCATCGGCGTCCCGGGTTTGGTGCGACGCAACGACGGGCTGGTGCGGCAGGCACCCAACCTCGGCTGGCTCGACGTCTCGTTCGGATCCATCGTGCTGGCTGCGCTCTCGCTCGACGTACCCGTGAGCCTCGGCAACGACGCCGACCTCGGCGCGCTCTCGGAGCACCGCCGCGGGGCCGCGGTCGGGGTCGACGACCTCATCTACATCTCCGGCAACGTGGGTGTCGGTGCCGGCGTGGTCATCGGCGGGGTGCGGCTCGAGGGAGCGGGCGGGTACGCCGGCGAGGTCGGCCACCTCAACTTCGATCCCGACGGTCTGCTCTGTCACTGCGGCAGCCGCGGCTGCTGGGAGACCGTGGTCGGCGCACATGCGATCGCGGCGAGCATCTCCTACCCCGCCGACGATGTGGTGCGGCTCGACCAGGCGCTGGACCAGCTCAGCACGGCGCCGCGCGAGCTTCGGCCGGTAGCCGGCAACATCGGGCGCGGCATCGGCGCGGTCGTCAACGCGTTCAACCCGAGCATGGTGATCCTGGGTGGCTACTTCCGGCCGCTCTACCGGCTGCTGCGCACCGAGGTCCAGGCCGGCCTGGCGGAACGAGCGCTCGCGCCGGCGTTGGAGTCGGTGCGTCTGGCGCTGCCGGGCCTCGGCACCGACTCGGTGCTGCTGGGTGCGGCCGAGATGGCGCTGGAGCCGGTCTTCGAGGATCCGGTGGCCAGCCTGGCCACCGCGGTCACCGACGCCCATGCCCGGCTGGCGGGCTAACCGCCACGATCTCAGGCGAGGGTCTGGTTGCCTGCATAGACCTCGTCGAGCGCGCGCTCCGCGGCGCCGAGTGCGGCCGATCCGGTGCCGAGCTCTCCCGGGCGGAGCTCGGGTGCCTCCTGCACCGGTGCGGCGAGCGAGCCGCGCAGCACCTCGCGAGCCGGGCCGAGCACGATGTCCGCGAGCGGTCCGAAGTAGCCGCCGAGCACGATCACGCCCGGGTCGAGCACGCCGGCCAGGATCGCCAGGCCGCGGCCGAGATGGGTGCCGATGTCCTCCAGCGACGCATGCACACCCGGGTCGTGCGCAGCGACGTCAGCCACCGCACGGGCCGTGGCCTCCGGCGTGTTCAGCTCGGCCAGGCCGACCCGCGCTAGCACGGCGTGCAGGCCGATCGTCGCCTCCCAGCAGCCGAGCCGGCCGCAGCCGCAGCGCGCCCCCCGCTCGCCGATCGGTAGGTGCCCGACCTCGCCGGCGAAGCCTCGGGCGCCGCGCACCAGGCGGCCGCCCTCGACGAGCCCGGCGCCGATACCTACGGTGCCGGTGAGGTAGAGCAGGTGCTCGGTGTCGCGGCCGGCGCCGTGGTGGAGCTCGGCGAGGGCACCGCAGTCGGCGTCGTTGCCGACCCAGGTTCGGCCCTGCCACCCGAACGCGTCGTCGACCGCGGTGGCCAGCGACGTACCGGTGATCCCGAGGTTGGGGGTCCAGGCGATGGTGCGGTCGTCCTCGGCGATCAGGCCCGGTACGGCGACCGCGGCGCCGACCGGGTGTGCGCCGTCGTCTCGCAGCAGGGTGGCCACGTCGTGCGCGAGCCCGGCCAGGGTCGCCTCGACTCCCCGGATGTCGACGACGGTCCGGGTCATCCGGTGCCGGACCGCGCCGGACAGGTCGACGATCACGGCGGCGACGTACTCGACGTTGGCCTCGAGGCCGACGCCCACCGGCCGGCCACCGGCCAGCGTCAGTCGATGCCCGGGCCGGCCCCGGTCGCCGCTGCGCACCTGCTCGGCCTCACGGACCGCGCCGGCCTGCTCGAGGTCGCCGACGATCGCACCCACGGTGGCCTTGGCCAGGCCGGTGCGGCCGGCGAGCTCGGCGCGGCTGGCGGGTCCGTCGTGGCGGAGGGACCGGAGCACCGCCGCGGCATTGCGGCTCCGGACATCCGGCTCCGGGCTAGCCACGGACCCCGTAGAGGTGCTCGAGCGCGAGCTGGTCGAGCCGCTCGAACCCCGCACCTCTGGTCGCGATCGCCTCGACGTCCGGGAGCGGCCACTCGAGCAGCTGCTCCCAGCCCTCCCCCTCGCCAAGCGTCGGCTGCGCCAGCTCCGGCAGCTTCGCCTCGTCGAGCGCCTGGCGCACCTCGGGGTCGGCGCGGAACGCGCGGACCTTCTCGCGCAGGATCAGGTAGTTGTCGATGCACGCCTTGGCGGACACCCAGACCCCGTTGTCGTCCTCGGTGCGGGCGGGCTTGAAGTCGAAGTGGACAGGCCCGTCGTACCCACCGGCGAGCAGGGTGTCGACCACCCAGAACGCTCCGCGGGCGTTGCCGGCGCCGAACCTCAGGTCCTGGTCGTACTTCGGGCCGTTCTGGCCGTTGAGGTCGATGTGGAAGAGCTTGCCGTGCCACAGCGCCTGCGCGTAGCCGGCCGCGGCATTGAGCCCGGCCATCTCCTCGTGCCCGATCTCGGGGTTGAGACCGACCAGCTCGGGCCGGTCGAGGGTCTCGATGAACGCCAGCGCGTGGCCCACGGTGGGCAGCAGGATGTCGCCACGCGGCTCGTTGGGCTTCGGCTCGATCGCGAACCTCAGGTCATAGCCGCGGTCGACGACGTACTCGCCGAGCAGGTTGAACGCCTCCTGGTAGCGGTCCAGAGCAGCAGGTACGTCCTTGGACGCGCCGTACTCGGCACCTTCGCGGCCACCCCACGCGACGTAGACCCTGGCACCGAGCTCGGCGGCCAAGTCGATGTTGCGCATCACCTTGCGAATCGCGAACCGGCGTACGTCGCGGTCGTTGTTGGTGAAGCCCCCGTCCTTGAAGACGGGGTGCGTGAACAGGTTGGTCGTCGCCGTGGTGACCACCAGCCCGGTGTCGGCGAGGCCCTTCTTGAAACGATCGATGATCGTCGCGCGGGTGTTGTCGTCGCTGCCGAACGGGATCAGGTCGTCGTCGTGGAAGTTGACGCCGTAGGCACCGACACCGGCGAGCCGGTCCAGGGCGTAGACCGGGTCCATGGCCGGCCGCGTGGCCTCGCCGAACGGGTCACGCGCCTGCCAGCCGACGGTCCAGAGCCCGAAGGAGAACTTGTCGTCGGGCGTGGGCGCCGGGATGTCTGCCTTGATCTGGGGAGTCATTGCTGCCTCTCGGTCGTGGGTGCGGGATGGTCGCGGAGGACGGCGTACCGCTCTCGTACGGCGGGGGTGGGCTCGGCCTCGAGCGTCTCGGTGCCCGGCAGCGGCCAAGCCGGGGGCAATGAGCCGGGCTCGGCGGCTCCGGAAAGCGCCCAGGCAGCCTGACGGGCGGCGCCGCGGGCGACGTACTCGCCGGGAGGTGGGAGTACGACGGGGCGGCCGAGGATCGCCGGGGCCAGCGCGCGGACGGCCGGGCTGCGGGCGGCGCCGCCGACGAGAAGCACCCGACGGGGCTGCTCACCGGTCGCGGCGAGCAGCGCGTCGACGGCGTCGGCCAGCGAACACAGCAGCGCCTCGAACGCCGCCCGGGCCAGGTCGGCGCGGGTCGTGCGGGGGGTGAGCCCGGTCCAGGTGCCGACGGCATCCGGGCGGTTGGGAGTCCGTTCGCCGCCGTAGTAGGGCAGCAGGGTCACGCCGTTGGACCCGGCCGGCGCGCTGAGGGCCAGCGCCGCCAGCTCGTCGTGGTCGACGCCGAGCCAGGAGGCCTGCAGGTCGAGGATGCCGGCCGCGTTCATCGTGGTGACCATCGGCAGGAAGCCGCCTGCGGCGTCCGCGAACCCGGTCACCACGCCGGTGCCGTCGGCGACCGGGCGGCTGTTGACGGTCGAGGCGACGCCGGACGTCCCGATCGAAACGAGTACGTCTCCGGGTCCCAGGTCCAGGCCGAGGGCGGCGGCCATGTTGTCGCCGGTGCCGGCGGCCATCGGCCGGCCGGCGGCGGTCTGCGCCGCGACGCCGCCGGGCGCTACGACGCGCGGGAGCCGCGGCTCGTGGCCGAGCGCGGCCTTGGCCAGGTCGGGCCGCCAGGCGCCCTCGCGGGTGGCGAAGTAACCGGTCCCCGAGGCGTCGCCGCGGTCGGTGAACGCCTCGGTGCCGGGCGCCGAAAGGTGCCGGGCGACGAAGTCGTGCGGCAGCAGCACCTCGGCAACACGGGCGGCGAGATCGGGCTCGTGGTCGCGCAGCCAGCGCAGCTTGGTGACCGTGAACGAGGCCACCAGCACGCTGCCGATCGCCTCGGCGCACGCCTGCGGTCCGCCCATCTCGGCGATCAGCGCCGCTGCCTCGGGCGCGGACCGGGTGTCGTTCCAGAGCAGGGCGTCGCGCACCGGTTCACCGGCCTCGTCCAGCGCGACCAGGCCGTGCTGCTGGCCCCCGACCGCCACCGCGTCGGCTCGCTCGAGCAGCCCGCCTGACGCGGCGTCGACGGCGGCCAACCAGGCCCGCGGATCGACTTCAGTGCCGCCTGGATGGGGCGCGCTTCCCGAACCGACGACGGTCCCGTCGTCGGCGTCCACCAGCAGCGCTTTGGTCGACTGCGTCGAGGAGTCGACACCGAGGACGAGGGCCATGTCCCTATTTAGTACGAGACCTGAATTAAAGTCAACCGTAGTCGCATGGCGGCATAGTCCGCCTTCTCCGGCACCCCTTCCAGGTCAAAAGGGGGTGCCGGAGGAGGCGGACTATCCCAACTGTGCGCGTCAGCCGAGGTCGATGGCCCGGGCCGCGACCGCGTCGATCGCCTGCTCGATCTCGGCGAGCGTCTCGGCCGGAATGGCCGAGTCGACCGAGAGCGCGACGAGCGCGTGTCCGCCCTTGGCATCGCGGGAGACCTGCATGCCGGCGATGTTGACGCCGGCGTCGCCGAGGATCTGGCCGACGGTGCCGACCATGCCCGGACGGTCGCTGTAGTTGAAGAACGCCAGGTGCTCGGTGGGCTCGATGTCGACGTCGAATCCGTTGACCTCGACGATCCGCTCCCGCTGGTTGATGCCGACCAGGGTGCCGCTCACCGAGATCTGCGAGCCGTCGGCGAGGGTGCCGCGGATCGTGATCAGGTTGCGGTGGTCGGGGCTCTCCGGCTCGATGACCAGGCGTACGGCGGTGCCGCGCTCGGCCGCCAGCAGCGGCGCGTTCACGTAGGACACCTGGTCCTCGACGATGTCGCTGAACACGCCCTTGAGGGCGGCCAGCTCGAGCACCTTGACGTCGTACTCCGTGATCTCGCCGCGCACCTCGACGTCGAGCTGCTGGGCAACCTCGCCGGCGACACCGGTGAAGATCCGGCCGAGCTTCTCGGTCAGCGGGATGCCCGGGCGCACCTCCTCGGCGATCACGCCGCCCTGGACGTTGACGGCGTCCGGCACCAGCTCGCCGGAAAGGGCGAGACGCACCGACCGGGCCACCGCGATGCCGGCCTTCTCCTGCGCCTCGTCGGTCGATGCCCCGAGGTGCGGGGTGGCCACGACGTTCTCGAGCTCGAAGAGCGGGCTGTCGGTGCAGGGCTCCGACGCGAACACGTCCAGGCCGGCGGCGGCGATGCCACCGGTCTTGAGGGCGTCGTAGAGCGCGGTCTCGTCGACGATGCCGCCGCGGGCTGCGTTGACCAGGACCAGGCTGGGCTTGGCCTTGGCGAGTTCGTCGGCGCCGATCAGGCCGAGGGTCTCCGGCGTCTTCGGCAGGTGCACCGACATGAAGTCGGCCTCGGCGAGCAGCGTGTCGAGGTCGACCAGTCGGACGCCCATCTGCGCGGCCCGGCCGGCCTGCACGTAGGGGTCGTAGGCGACGACGTTCATGCCGAACGCGCTCAGCCGCTGGGCGACCAGCACGCCGATCCGGCCCAGGCCGACGATGCCGACGGTCTTCTCGTAGAGCTCGATGCCGGTGTACTTCGACCGCTTCCACTCGCCGTTCCGCAACGCGGCGTGAGCCGGCGAGAGGTGGCGGGCGGCGGCCAGCATCAGCGCGACCGCGAGCTCGGCGGCCGAGACGATGTTGGAGGTGGGCGCGTTGACGACCATCACGCCGGCCTGGGTCGCGGCCTTCACGTCGACGTTGTCGAGCCCGACGCCGGCCCGGGCCACGACCTTGAGCCGCTGGGAGGCGCCGAGCGCCTCCTCGTCGACCTTGGTGGCGGAGCGGACCAGGATCGCGTCGGCGTCGACGATGGCCGCGAGCAGCTCGGCGCGGTCGGCGCCGTTGCAGTTGCGGATCTCGAAGTCCGGTCCGAGCGCCTCGACGGTGGCGGGGCTCAGCTCTTCGGCGATGAGTACGACAGGACGGTTGGTGGCGTCAGTCACGGCGCTTCCTCGGTAGGGATGGCAGAGGTGGTCGCACGACGCTGTGCCGACCGCTCACACTACCCGACCACTCCCCGCGTCCGATCAATCCGTCAGGGTGCGGTCACTGCGGTGCGGGCCACACATACGGCAGGTCGTCGGGGACGTCGGGGAAGAGCGGTCGGTAGTGGGCCGGATCCTTGCGCACCAACGCCGAGCGGTGGGCCCGGTGGAACTCCTCGTCGCCAAGCCAGGGAGGCAGCGACCCGGCCGCGGCCAGCTCGCGTTGTGACCGGACCTGGGTGACCCCCGCGGCAGCGAGGTCCGCGCCGAGCGTGGCCGCGCAGGTGTCGCCGCGACCCGTTTCCACCCACACCTCGACGATGGTCAGCCCGTACCTGCCGAGTGCCTCGAGGTGCCCCCGCCACATCTTCACGGCCGGGTGATGCCGCCAGCCGTACCCGGGGACGGTCAGCCCGCGGACGATCTGCAACGCCTCGACCCGTTGCTTCCCGAGGCGGCGGACATCGAGGACGCGCGCCGACGCCTCGTAGTCGGCGTACGGAAGGAACGTCTGCACGGCTCCCGGTGCCCCGCCCCGACACCTCGCGAACGGTCCGGCTCTGAGGCAGTTCCTGCCCTACGCTGCGCGGATGGAGATCGGGGCGTACGACGCTGCCGGCACCGAGGTCGTGAATCAGGTCCGGATGGTGAGGCTGGAGGACGGCCGGCTGGGCTGCGCGGCGCCTCCCGCCCTGGCCCGACTGGTGCATGCCAACCCCCGGGTACGAGTCGAGGATGGCCGAACCGGGACAGCCGAGGTGCTGCGCTCCGGGCGAACGTTCGGCGAGGTGCACGGCAGGCTGCGCCGGGCCCGGCTGTTTCCGAGCCGCACGGCGCCCGGCCCGGTGCTGCTGATCAGGCTGAACTGACCTCAGGGGCGTGCGATTCTGTGCGGGTGCAGATCCTGGAGACCGACCGGTTCCTGCTCCGGCCCTGGGCCCACGAGGACGCCCCCCGGCTCCTCGACATCCAGAGCCGGGTCGAGGTGATGCGGTGGCTCGGCGACGGCGAGCCGAAGCTGATGAAAGACCTCGACGAGGCCCACGCCCGGATCGACAAGTACGCCGAGCGCTCGACCACGGCACCGCTGGGGTTCTGGGCGGTCGCACCCAAGGAGGGCGGCCCGCCGGCTGGGACCGTGCTGCTGCTGACCCTGCCGAACGACGAAGCGGGCGAGATCGAGATCGGCTGGCACCTGCACCCGGACTCGTGGGGTAAGGGCAGCGCCACCGAGGCCGCGCGGGCGGTCCTCGCCCACGGTTTCGCACACGGGCTGCCGGAGATCCTCGCGGTCACCCACCTCGACAACCACCCCTCGATGGGCGTGTGCCGGAAACTCGGGATGACCGGCCAGGGCGTGGTCGAGAAGTGGTACGACGGTCCGTCGGAGTTGTTCCGGATCACCGCGGAGGACTGGGCGGCCGGGGTGCCCTAGGGGTCGACTCGGGGGTGGTTCCAGGGATCAGCCCGAAGCGGCGTACCCCTCCAGCCGCGAGGCTTCGGGACATGATCACCATTGACTCTCTGACCCGGAAGTACGGCGCCTTCACGGCCGTCGACGACATCACGTTCACGGCCGAGCCCGGTCGGGTGACCGGCTTCCTCGGCCCCAACGGCGCCGGCAAGTCCACGACCATGCGCGTGCTGGTCGGGCTCACCGAGCCGACGTCGGGCCACGCCACGATCCTCGGTCGTCGGTTCGCCGACCTCCCGAACCCGGGACGGGAGGTCGGCGTACTCCTCGACGCGTCGGCGCAGCACGCCGGTCGCACCGGCCGCGAGATCCTCACCATCGCGCAGCGGACCATGGGGCTGCCGTCCTCGACCGTCGACGCCATGCTCGAGCGGGTCAGCCTGACGCCCGAGGAGGCGGGCCGCCGCGTCCGGAACTACTCGCTCGGCATGCGCCAGCGCCTCGGCATCGCCACCGCGCTGATCGGCGACCCCGAGGTGCTGATCCTCGACGAGCCGGCCAACGGCCTGGACCCCGCGGGCATCCGCTGGATGCGCGACCTGCTCCGCGGCTTCGCCGACCAGGGCGGCACCGTGCTGCTCTCATCGCACCTGCTGCACGAGATCGAGGTGATCGCCGACGACATCCTGGTGATCGGCAACGGCCGGATCGTCGCGCAGGGCACCAAGCAGGAGCTGCTCGCTGCGGCCGGCGGCATCCTGGCGCGCTCGACCGACCCGGCCGGGTTGGCCCGGGCGCTGGTCGTCAACGGCATCGAGGCGACGACGGCGGCCGACAGCGCCATCCTGATCGACTCCGACCTTGCCACCGTGGGGCAGATCGCCTTCGCGGCCGGCATCCCCCTCACCGAGCTCCGCGCTGCCGACGGCGCCGGACTCGAGGAGATGTTCCTGACGCTGACCGCAGAGAGTCAGCGCGACCACCTCGACGGCACCGAAGGAGCCGCAGCATGAGCACCACGACCCTGACCGCACCCGCCGGCGCGATCACCCCCACCCGGGAGCGCGTCGTACCGGACCCGATCCCCACCTCTCGGATCATCGGCGTCGAGCTGCGCAAGATGTTCGACACTCGCGCCGGCTTCTGGCTGATGGCGAGCATCGTGATCCTCTCGGTCATCGCCACCACGGCGACGATCATCTTCGCGCCCAACGACGAGCTGACCTACGAGGCGTTCGCCGCGGCGGTCGGCTTCCCAATGGCAGTGGTGCTGCCGATGATCGCGGTGCTGTCGGTCACCAGTGAGTGGAGCCAGCGCAGCGCGCTGACGACGTTCACGCTGGTGCCGAGCCGAGGTCGGGTGATCGCCGTCAAGGCGTTCCTCGCGGTCGCGATCGGCGTGGTGTCGATGCTGCTCGCCGCGGCCATCGGCGCCCTCGGCAACGTCGTCGGCAGCAACATCGCCGGCGTCGAGACCACCTGGAACTTGCCCGCGGTCGACTTCTCGCTGATCGTCCTGGCGAACGTGCTGGGCATGCTGGCCGGCTTCACGCTCGGCGTGGTGTTCCGCAACTCGCCCGGCGCCATCGTGGGGTACTTCGTGTTCTCGTTCGTCTTGACGGGGGTCCTGCGGCACTCGGCGCGGCCACCGAGTGGTACGCAGACAACGGTGCCTGGCTCGACTTCAACACCGCGACCGGCCGGCTCTTCGAGGGCGCCGACGACATGACGGCCCAGGCCTGGGCACAAGCGGGCGTCACCACGCTGGTCTGGGTCGCCATCCCGCTCGCCATCGGGATGCGCTTCCTGCTTCGCTCCGAGATCAAGTAGCCCATCTGCTGGTCTCGAAAACACGCTGACCCGTCGCAGATTCTGTGCGACGGGTCAGCGCATTCGGTGGTCGAGTAGCGAGCGCCGGCGAGCGCATCGAGACCTGGCGGGTCAGTGCTTGAGCGACGGGTCCCAGCGGTTGGCGAGCAGCTCGAAGCTCGGGGTGTCGTCGAGCGAGGTCATCGCCTCGTAGATGCGCTCGTACTGCGTCGACGCGATCCGCCAGGCGCCGTCGGAGTCCTTGCGGTAGGTGTCGACGTAGTAGCCGCCACCGCGGATCTGCACCTTGAAGTCCGGCACGATCACGGTGTCCTCGAACGCCCACGAGCCCTTCGCGGTGTCGCCGTCGACCTCGATCTCGGGGTGGTTGGCGATGTGGATCGTGATGATCCCGGCGCCGAGGTTCTCCGACATGAACGCCACGACGTCGGCGCGGTTGTCGTAGTGCAGCGGCTTGTCCATGGCCTGGGTGCCGTAGCGCGCGACCACGTCCTCGGCCAGGCAGTCCCCGAACTCATCCCACATTTTCAGGTCGAGCGTGCGGAAGTAGCGGTACTTGAGGCGCTTGATCTCCTCGATCGCGGCAAGGTCCATGTCAGCGAGCGCTGCTTCCCT
>CAWABG010000029.1:0-71600 GCA_963780245.1 uncultured Actinomycetota bacterium | reverse complement strand
GGTCACGGGCACGGCCACGGTCACTGACGTCGACGCATGCTCTTGTTGTCGGGCTAGCACCATCGACCCGGCTCTTGTTACGACGACAAGAAGAGCCGGGTCGACGCATTTAACACGGCCGACGTCGGTCTGGAACACGGGTCGGTCAGCCTGGCGACATGTACTTCAGGATCAGGACCCGACTGCCCGACACCCCCGGCGCCCTCGCGACGCTGGCCAGCCGCCTCGGCGATGCCGGCGTGAACATCCTCGCCCTGCAGATCTACCCCGACCTCGGCAGCGTCACCGACGACCTCGTCGTCCAGGTGCCTGACGCCTGCTCTCCCAACGAGCTCATCGGCGGGTCGAGTCGGCCGGCTGCACGGAGGTCACCGTCACGGTCTGCACCGAGCGAGAGCTCCAGGACCAGCCCACCCAATGGCTGGCGGCGGTACGACGGCTCATCGACGATCCCTCGCAGGTAAAGGTGGAGCTGACCGGCCTGCTCGGTCCGAGGGTGACCCTCTCGCCGACCGAACAGGTGCGGGCCGCCGCGCTGAGCGACATTGCGGCCGCGATGGGTACCCCCGTCACGCCGATGCCCCACCCGGACGCCGTGGTCGCGTATGAGGCGACCACCACCGGCGTGCGCGCCCGGGTGGGGACGGGGGTTGTTGGATCGGCCGAGTTCACGTTCCTCTTCCCGACGCGCCCGGCCGAGGGCACGCTCGAGGTCGCGCCGGCCTGGCGACGGATGGGGATCGGCAGCCAGCTGCTCGGCCGGTTGTGCACTCTCGCGGCGGAGAGCGGTGCCGAGGAGCTGCTGCTCGTCGCGCCGGCTGACGAGACCGGTGCTGCCGCATTGCTCGCCGCGACCGGGATGCGCGGCCGGATCCGTCTCACCGGCAATGGGCTGCAGGTGCACCTGACGTTGCCGAAGCGGCAGCAGGCTCAGCAGTCGGGGGTGATCGCGGGCCGCTCGACGCCTTTCAACAGGTAGACGGCGTTGTCGTCGCAGCCGGTGCCGTGTCGGTCGTAGTTCGCGTCGATCGCTGCTCGGAGGGCGTCCTCTCCCGGCGCGTCCCATGAGTCGAGCGGGACCCAGTTCACGAACCAGATCGGCGCCCGCGGGCCGTCGAGCAGGGCGACCAGATCGGCGTACTCAGGATCGAGCGTGCGCATCGGCAGGCTCCAGAAGTGGGGGTACGGCGACGGCAGGCCGCTGGCGTACTGGACGTCGGCCCGACCCCGAAGACCACCAGCGAGTCGCCGGTCTCGGCCGCCTCCTTGATCGCGTCGCCGGCAGCCACCTCGGTGTAGCCGATCACTCCGGCGACCTCGAGCACGAACCACACCACGAGCGAGATCGCGGCCGACCCCGCGGACAGCAAGGCGACCAGCTGCATCCGGCCGGCCGGCCTGCCGCCTCGAGCGACGAGCAGTGTCACGCAGATGGCGATCGGTGGCACCAGCGGAAACAGGTAGTCGCGCCAGTAGCTGCCGCCTGCAACGAGCCCCGCCAGCTCCACGGTCAGCACGGCCAAGGTCGCGACTGCGATCGCGCGGTCCGCCTTCCAGTGGTCTGGGAAGTGCACAACGAAGCCGGCCACGATGGCGACCACGCCCGCGCCGATCGCGATCGCCAGTAGCAGCGCGATTCTCTCGGCCGGCTTGGTGCTGCTGCTCTCGGCGATGACTACCGCAGCATCGGAGCGGAAGCCGTAGACCGTGTACCAGAGCTCGCCGATCTTCACCCCTTCGGCCAGCGCCCAGCAGATCGTCCCGAGCACCGGTACGGCGGCGCCGGCGACGAGGCTCGCGGCCAGCCCGGCAAACCGGCGCCCGCTGGTCGCTCCCCACCACCACGAGCCGAGGAACAGGACGAGCGCGAAGACGAGGCCGCCCGCCAGGTTCTGCTTCAGCCCGAGAGCCGCGGCTCCCGCGAGGCCGGTCGCAAAGGCGAGGCCGGTGGCCCGTTTCCAGCACGTCGACCCGATGGCCCTCAGCGCCCACCACATCGCCAGACCCAGCAGCGGCAGCGCAAGCAACTCGCCCTTCGCTGCCACTGGATCGATCAGCGGGCTGGCCGTCAGGGCCGCGACGACGACGGCACTCCAGCGGCCGGCCATCTCGTCCGCGATGATCGTGCCGATCTTGGCAGCGAGCACGACCATCGCCGCCGCCGCGAGCGCCCCGATCAACCGGAGCGTGACGACCCCGCCGAGCTGGTCGGTCAGGTCGACGAGCCCGATCAGGCTGGGCGGTCGGTCGACGAAGTGCTCGCCATAGACGCTGTCCTCGGAGGGGTGCCAGGTCCGGGCCACCAGGAACCAGCCCGCCTCGTCCGGCCGCACCGGCCGGGTGAGGCCGGGGAGCCGGAGCAGGAACGCGAGGGCTGCGGCGAAGAGCACCGTCCGGCGACTGTCGACCACTGCCCCCCACCGCACGGGGGACAGCCTGACACGCAGCGCCCGCGCGTCAGCGCATCTCGGCGACCACGTAGGTGGCGCCGGTCTCGCCGTCCAGCCGCTCCTCCCAGACCACCGTGGAACCGACACCGGTCTCGTTGCCGGCCAGCCCGCTCATCTCCTTGGTCACCCGGAGAAACCGCTCGGTCTCGAGGTCGAAGGTGTAGGTACCCTCCTGCTCCTCGCTCCAGGTGCTGAGGGTGAGGAAGCGGTCAGTCATCCGCAAGGGTCCCGCGTCGTCGTCGTCGGTGATCCGGACCACTGGGTTCCCGTCGAGGTCGAACACGTCGACCCGAGTGATCACGTCGGTGTACTCCGAGTCGCCGGCTCCGTCGTTGCAGTTCGTCATCAGAACCACGCGCTGGCTGGTGATGCCGATGCCCTTACCGACGCAATCGCCGGTGTTCGGGTCGAAGCTGGTGCTGCCGCCCGGCTGGTCCTGCACCGTCACAGTCCGTACCGGGGCGTCGTAGGCGTCTGTCCAGGCGACCCTGCCGCCGTACGCCGCCACGTCGCCGCCCCGCACGAACTCGGTTGCCCGGCCAGCGGCGAGGTCCACGTCGTAGATCGTTCGGGCTTCCTGGTCCTCCCAGGCCGAGGCGGCGATGTAGACGTGACCGTCGCTCCCGGTGAGCGGCTGGACGGTCTGGTTGGCACTCACGTCGGTGTGCTCCAGGATGTGCCGCCAGCGGAGATCGGCGATGCCCAGCACCCAGAGTCCGCGGTTGTCGCTGCCGAACACGATCTCGTTGTCGGTCGCCCCCAAGTAGTTGACGACGCCCGCCGGTGCGGCGACCGCCCGGTCCCCGTCGGGCTCGACCAGCACGATCTCGGTAGGCCCGCCCGGGCCGTTCTCGTACCGCGACAGCACGACGGTCCCGTTGGGCAGCACTCCGCGCACGAAGGCGCCCGACATCTCCTGGTCGGTGGAGTGCGCCATGAACTGGTGCAGCACCCGGTAGTCGCGACTCGCGTCGGCCTCGACCGCGTCGTCCAAGGTCAGGACGCTCACCTGCGGCGGTTCGGCGGGCGCCTGCTCGCTCCCACCATCGCCCGGGATCACCACCGCGGCGGTCAGGCTCACGACCGCGGCGGCCGCGATCCCGGCGACGACGCGCCGGCGGCGTACCCGCGAGCGGGCGGCACCGATCACGTCATCCAGGTCGAGGTGGTCGATCGGTGCCTCGGAGCTGATGTCGTCCAGCAGATCGCTCAGGTGGTTCATGACGGTGTCCCCTCGTCGACGAGATCGTGGATGTGGGTCTGGCCGCGAAGGGAATCCAGGGCTCGGGCGGTCTGGCTCTTGACCGTGCCTTCCTGGCAGCCGAGGACCACCGCGGTGTCCCGGACCGAGAGGTCCTCGAAGAACCGCAGCACCACACACGCCCGCTGCCTTGGCGGCAGCTCGCGCAGCGCCATCAGCAGCGCTTCGCGGGCCGGCACTCCGTGGTCCGCGCCTCCCGCGGGTCGATCCATGGCGTCGTGCTCGGTCGGCAGCTCGGTGCTGGACCGCTTGCGGCTCATGTCGATCGCCACGTTGACCAGGCAGCGCCGCGCATAGGCGTGCACCCCGCCCTTGTGGTCGATCCGCGGCCAGGCGACGTACACCCGGATCAGCGCCTCCTGCACGATGTCGCTGGCCAGCTCCCAGTCGCCCGAGATGAGGTACGCCGTCCGGCGCAGCCGATCCCGGGCGGCCGTCGCGAACTCCACGAACTGCTGTTCGTCCCTGCGGCGCATCCCGAGGTCTCCCTTCGTCTGCCTGAAGACGAGACGAGGTGTCGCGCAGGTTGCACGACGCGACCATCCGATCACGAACCGCGCCTGGCCAACGCCTAGACTGAGCAAGTGGAGCTACCCGAGAAGTTCGCCGCCCTCGGCCTCACCTACGACGACGTGCTGCTGCTGCCGGGACACTCCGACCTGGCGCCGGACGAGATCGACACCACCACGCGGCTGACCCGGGAGATCTCCCTGAAGGTGCCGCTGGTGAGCGCGGCCATGGACACCGTCACCGAGTCGCGGATGGCGATCGCGATGGCCCGGCAGGGCGGTCTCGGCGTGCTGCACCGCAACCTCTCGATCCAGGACCAGGCCTACCAGGTCGACCTGGTGAAGCGAACCCAGACCGGGATCATCTCCAACCCGGTCACGATCGGACCGGACGCGACGCTCGAGGACCTGGACCGGATCTGCGGCGAGTACCGCGTCTCCGGCCTTCCGGTCGTCGACGCCGAGGATCGCCTGCTCGGCATCATCACCAACCGCGACCTGCGGTTCACCCCGGTCGCGGAGTGGGCCAGCACCAAGGTCGACGAGGTGATGACCCCGATGCCGCTGATCACGGGTCCCGTCGGCATCAGCCGCGAGGACGCCACCGCGCTGCTGCGCAAGCACAAGCGCGAGCGGCTGCCGCTGGTCGACGAGAGCGGACACCTCGGCGGCCTGATCACGGTCAAGGACTTTGTGAAGTCCGAGCAGTTCCCGCTGGCCTCCAACGACGCCCACGGCCGGCTGATGGTCGGTGCCGCGGTGGGCTACTTCGGCGACGCGTGGCAGCGGGCGACCACCCTGGTCGAGGCCGGCGTCGATGTGCTGGTTGCCGACACCGCGCATGGCCACGTCACCCTGCTTCTCGACATGGTGCGCCGGCTCAAGCGCGACCCCGCGACCAAGCATGTCCAGGTCATCGGCGGCAACGTCGCCACCCGCGAGGGCGCGCAGGCGTTCGTCGATGCCGGAGCCGACGCGGTCAAGGTGGGCTTCGGCCCGGGATCGATCTGTACGACGCGTGTGGTGACGGGCTGCGGCGTCCCGCAGATCACCGCGGTCTACGAGGCGTCCCTGGCGTGCGGCCCGGCCGGCGTACCCCTGATCGCCGACGGCGGACTCCAGCAGTCCGGAGACATCGCCAAGGCGATCGTCGCGGGCGCCGACACGGTGATGATCGGGTCGCTGCTGGCCGGCTGCGAGGAGTCTCCGGGCGAGACGATCTTCGTCAACGGCAAGCAGTTCAAGTCCTACCGCGGCATGGGCTCGCTGGCCGCGATGTCCAGCCGCGGCAAGAAGTCCTACTCGAAGGACCGCTACTTCCAGGCCGAGGTCACCAGCGACGACAAGATCGTGCCGGAGGGCATCGAGGGTCAGGTCGCCTACCGCGGCCCGCTCGCCGCGGTGGCCCACCAGCTCATCGGCGGCCTCAACCAGTCGATGTTCTACGTCGGCGCGCGCACGGTCCCCGAGCTCAAGGCCAAGGGCCGGTTCGTCCGGATCACCTCGGCCTCCCTCAAGGAGAGCCACCCTCACGACGTACAGATGACGGTCGAGGCGCCGAACTACTCAGGCTGACGTCTCCGCACCAAGATCAGCATCATTCGATGCTATGTTTGATGCGGAGGTGCGGAGCGTGAGAACCACGGTCAGTCTCGATCCGGAACTTCTCGCCAAGGCCGAGGAGTTGACCGGTCGCACGGAGCGGTCTGCCCTGCTGCGCCTGGCGCTCGAGGCGCTGATCCAGCGGGAGAGCGCGCAGGCGGTTGGCGATGCTCGGAGGCACGGACCCGGCCGCCCAAGCGGCACCGCGTCGTCGCGCCGGCTGATGCTGCTCGTCGACACGTCGGTCTGGATCGACCACCTGCACCGCGGAGAGTCACGTCTCGAAAAGGCGCTGGGCGAAATGGAGGTCGTGTGTCACCCCATGGTGATCGGTGAGCTCGCTCTGGGAACTCTGAGAGATCGGGCATCAGTTCTTGGCCTGCTCGCCGACCTGCCCGTCGTCACGGTCGCCTCCCACACCGAGATGCTCACGCTGGTCGAGCGGCATGCGCTTCACGGTCGGGGGCTGGGAGTGGTCGACGCGCACCTCGTGGCGTCCGCCCGGCTCTCGCCCGACGTCACCGTCTGGACACGCGACAAGCGACTGAAAGCCGCCGCAGCGACAGCAGGTGTGCCGACGACTTCCTATAGGTAGAGCCCGGTACTCGAGCCGGGGCGATCGAGCGGTGGCTGGTCGGGTAGGTCCGACCGCAGCAGCGCGCGCACCTCTTCGGGTGTCGTGGCCCTTCCGTCGACGATGCGCATGGCCTGCCGGGAGACGGCTTCCTCGAACACGTTGCGGACGAACCGGCCGTTGCCGAAGCCGACCGGCCGCTGGGACGGCGAGTGCCTTCAGCCCGGCGCCGACGTCCGGGGCGACGGTGAACCCCGCCTGCTCGGCGATCAGGCGGAAGATCGCCGCCAGCTCGTCGGCGTCGTAGTCGGCGAACGTCAGGGTCTTGGGGAAGCGCGAGGCGAGCCCGGTGTTCGACTCGAGGAACCGCTGCATCTCCCTCGGGTAGCCGGCGACGATCACCACGACCTCGTCGCGGCGGTCCTCCATCAGCTTCAGCAGGGTGGCCACTGCCTCGTGGCCGAAGTCGCGGCCCGAGTCGGGCGGGACCAGGGAGTAGGCCTCGTCGATGAACAGCACCCCGCCGGTGGCCTGGTTGAACTTAGCCTCCGTCCGCGGAGCCGTCTGGCCGATGTACTCGCCGACCAGGTCGGCGCGGGTGACCTCCACCAGGTGACCGTTGGAAAGCACCTCGAGCTGCGCGTAGATGCGGGCGAGCAGCCGCGCAACGGTGGTCTTGGCGGTTCCGGGGTTGCCGACGAAGACCATGTGCCGCGACCGGTCGGAGACCGGCATCCCGGCCTCGGAGCGGATCTTCTCGGCCTTGAGCTCGGCGACCAGGCGGCGTACCTGCTCCTTGATCGGCGCCAGCCCGATCAGGTCGTCCAGCTCTCCCATCGGGTCACCGATCTCGACCTCGGGGATGGGAAGCTCGGCCGCCTGGTCTCCGTCGGCGCGGAGGGTGAGCCGTTCGCCGGGGGAGTCGCCGCCGGCGGCTTCCAACTGCGCCCGCCGTTGGGCTGCCCGCTCCTCCAGCCGGCGGGCCATCGGGTTGGCGACCTTGGCCGGTGCCTGGAAGATGCTCTTCACATCGGCCACGTGGCCGCTGCGATCGGGGCACGTGGTCTCGCCCACGAAGTCGGGCAGCGCCGCGCACAGCCAGGAGACCTGGGTCGCCATCGCCACCCACAGCCTGACCGCGTCTATCTCGCCACCGACCATGGCTCTGGCCAGCCAGCCGCGGTTGTCACCGAGCCAGTCGGCCGGGTCGAAGCCGGCGCGCTGCGATTCCATCTCGTCGCTGATCCGGACGAACCGCTGCTGTCCGGCCGCCGAGGCCAGCGCGGCCGGCAGCTCGTCGACGGTGTTGAAGAGCGCCATCGACGCGATGAGCGCGTCCGCGCTCTGTCCCCGGCTGACCACCGCGCTGAGGTGGAAGTGCACGGCATCCAGGCCGGCCAGCGACCAGGCCAGCTGCGAGCCCCAGCCGCGGACCTCCGGCACGGTCTCGACCTCCTCATCGGTGGCGAGTCCGAGCCAGACGTCGAGGATTGCGTCCCAGGTCCCGGTCTCGTGCACTCGCCGCAGGTCGGGCTCGTCCACCACCCGCTGGAAGAGCGCGGTCAACGTGGCGCCGCGCTCCCGGTAGTGAGGTACGTCGGCGAACGCCGCGATCCCACGCTGGGTGAGCTCGATCGCCGCCAGGCGACTGGCCGGATCACGCTCGAGGAGGCGCCAGACGAGGTACAGGTACCACTTGTGGTCGGTGTTGCCGAAGTAGGTGATCTGCCGGCCGGTGTCGTTGTACGGCGTCTTGAACCAAGGAGCCACCAGTGCGTCGCCGAGCTGGACCTCGGTGCCCGACCACACCGGGACGGCGGCCGGGAGGTACGTCGCCAGGTTCCACATCATCGGCACGGTGAACGGCGTGTTCGCCCGGTAGTCGCCGATGGTGACGTCGGTCTGCGCCCGCGGGTCCTCGGCGAGCTCGCGGATCTTCTGCTGAATTTCTTCCAGCCATCCGTCCGGGATCGGCCAAGGGTCCTCGCTGCCGAGCACGTCGAGGTACGGGTGCCCGGACAGCAGGGCGCGAGGTGCTCCGGCAGGTCGATCATCGCGTGACGAAGTGTAGGACTGTGCTCGGCGCGTGAAAGACTTCCGCCGTGACCGAGATCGAGATCGGCCGGGCCAAGCGTGGCCGCCGCGCTTACTCATTCGACGACATCGCAATCGTCCCCTCGCGGCGTACCCGCGACCCCGAGGAGGTCAGCACCGACTGGCAGATCGACGCCTACCGTTTCGAGCTCCCGATCCTGGCTGCACCGATGGACTCGGTGATGTCTCCGGAAACGGCGATCGCGCTCGGCCGGCACGGCGGGCTCGGGGTGCTCAACCTGGAGGGCCTCTGGACCCGCTACGAGGACCCTCGCACGCTCCTCGAGGAGGTTGCCGGGCTGCGCGGCACCGATGCGACCCGACGGATGCAGGAGATCTACCAGGAGACGATCAAGCCGGAGCTCATCACCGAGCGGCTGCGGGAGATCCGCGACGCCGGGGTCACCGTGGCGGGGTCCCTGTCGCCGCAGCGGACCAAGGAGTACGCCAAGTTCGTGGTCGACGCGGGCGTCGACATGTTCGTGATCCGGGGTACGACGGTCAGCGCCGAGCATGTTTCGAGCCAGGCCGAGCCGCTCAACCTGAAGGAGTTCATCTACGAGCTCGACGTGCCCGTCATCGTCGGCGGATGCGCTACGCACCAGGCGGCGCTGCACCTGATGCGCACCGGCGCCGCCGGCGTACTCGTCGGGTTCGGGGGCGGTGCCGCGCACACGACCCGCACGGTCCTCGGGGTCGCCGTACCGATGGCGTCGGCCGTGGCAGACGTCGCCGCGGCCCGCCGCGACTATCTCGACGAGTCGGGCGGCCGCTACGTGCACGTGATCGCGGACGGATCGATCGGCAAGTCCGGCGACATCGCCAAGGCGATCGCCTGCGGCGCCGACGCGGTGATGGTCGGCTCGCCGTTCGCCCGGGCCACCGACGCTCCCGGGCACGGCTTCCACTGGGGCGCCGAGGCCCACCACGCCGACCTGCCACGCGGACAGCGGGTGGAGTTCGAGCAGATCGGAACGCTCGAGGAGATCCTGTTCGGCCCCTCTCGGGTCGCCGACGGCACCATGAACCTGATCGGCGCGCTCAAGAGATCCATGGCCACGACCGGCTACACCGAGCTCAAGGAATTCCAGCGCGTCGAGGTCGTCGTCGAGTAGAAGAGACGCCCCCTGGGTGAACATCGAATCACCTGAGAGGATGGCCGGCATGCAGCCGGAGCCCCCCGCTCGGGAACGGGCCCCACGCGGCGCAGGGGCCGAGGGAGCCGCCGCCGTGCTGCTTCAGCGCGCCCAGGACATTGCCGACCAGCTTCAGCAGGAAGCGGTCGAGGACGCCGAGCGCGCGACCGCGGAGTCCCGACGCCTCCGGGACGAGGCCCAGCGGGACCGTGACGCCGCCGCCGCGCGGCTGGCCGACGCATCGGGTGAGGCGCTGTCGATCGTTACCGACGCCAACGAGCAGGCCAGTCTGCTGCTGCGGGCCGCCGAGGCCGAACGTGACCGGGTCCTCGAGGAGGCGCGCAGCGAGGCGACCGGGATCGCAGCAGCGGCCGACCACGAACGCGCCGCCGCCTCGACGGCTGCCGAGAGGACCCGACAGGCGGCCGAGGCGGAGGCGGCTGAGCTGCTGGAGCGCGCTGACGTCGCCGCCACGGAGCGGGTGGCGCGAGCCACGGCCCTGGCCGAGGAGACGACCAGCCGCGCGACGCGCGACTCAGAACTCGTGCTCGGTGCGGCGACGACGCAGGCGGACGCCCTGCGGGAGGCGTCAGAGCAGGAGGCCGCACGGCTCCGTGAGGACGCCGAGAAAGAGGTCGGCTCCCGGCTGGCGGAGACCGAGGACGCCGTACTCAGGGCGCGGCACGAGGCCGATGAGCTGCTGTCGAATGCCCGCCGGGACGCCGAGGAAGAGCTGCGCCGGGCCGCCGAGGAAATGGCGTGGACCAAGTCCACGGTCGAGTCGGTCCTGGCGGCCGCCGCCGCGGAGGCCAGGGTCGTCCGCGCGGCCGGCAGCGCTGCTGCTGGCGCGCGCATCCGGACAACCCGCCAGCGGCTCCAGCACGTGCTGGCCCGACTTGCCGATCGCCGCCGGGCCGAGGTCGAGGAGGCCGAGCGGCGGGCCACGGAACTCGACGAGGCCGCGGCCGCCGCCGTCGCCGCCGCCGACCGCGATGCGGTCGAGCGCAGGGCGCGGGCCGAGGACGAAGCCAGCACCATCATCGAGGAGGCCAAGGCCGCCGCGGCCCGCCTCACGGAGATGGCCGACCGCCGCAGCGCCGAGTCCGAGGCGGGAGCCCACAACCTGCGGGCCATGGTGGCCGACGACGTCGTGGCACTGCGCAACGAAGGGGTCGAGGAGCTGCGTCGAGCCCGCGAGGAGGCACTGCGCATGCTCAACGAGGCGCAGGCGGACGCCGAGCGGGTCCGCGCCCAGGCTCGTGAGGTACTCACCAACGCCCGCGCCGAGGTCGAAGCGCTCCGCCGCCGCCGCGACGGCATCGCTACCGAGCTCACCCAGATGTCCGGAGTCATCGAGGCCCTGGCCGTTTCCGAGTCAACGCACGAATCCGAGGAGCAGACATGACCCAGCACGACCCCCAGTTCCGCGTCGTGATGCGGGGCTATGACCCCGCCGACGTCGACCGGGTGATGGCCGAGCTGCAACAGCGCGCATCCGAAGCCGAGTCGCGCGCGCAGCAGGCCACGTCCGCCGCCGAGGCTGCACCGGCGAAGGAGTCGACGTTCGAGCAGCTCGGCGAACGGGTCGGTCAGATCCTCAGCCTGGCCAAAGCAGAGGCCAGGGAGCTGCGCGAGGTGGCCCAGGCCGAGGCCGAGGAGACCCGCAAGCTCGCGGACCAGGCCGCCGTCGCGGTCCGCGACGAGGCCGACCAGTACGCCGAGCAGCACCGCCGCGACGCCGACACCGAAGGGGCGCGCATCCTGGCCGACGCCCGGCGGGCCGCCGACGAGGAACGCGACGCCGCGGAGCGGGACGCCGCCTCCCTGCGTCAGGAGGGTGAGGCCGCGTTCGAGCAGCAGCGCGCCAACGCCGCCAAGGCCGCCGCCGACTTCGAGACCACCCTGGCCGAGCGCCGGGACCGCACCGCCGCCGAGTTCCAGCAGCAACAGGCCGCCACCCAGTCACAGCTCGACGCCATCCTGCAGCGGGTCGAGGAGACCCGCCTGGGCGCGCAGCGCGAGCAGGAGTCGGCCGAGGCGCAGGCCAGGCAGATCGTGCTCGACGCCGAGGAGCGTGCCGAGAACCTCGTCCGCGAGGCGCGATCCTCCGCCGAGCGGATCCGGACGGACTCCGAGCGGGAGCTCGCCGCGGCCACCCAGCGCCGCGACAGCATCAACGCCCAGCTCACCAACGTGCGGCAGATGCTGGCCACCCTCACCGGCTCGGCGGCCGGGTTCGCTGTCGACCCGCTGCCGGGCGCCGACGAAATCCCCGACGCCGTCGGTGAGGTGGAGATCCCGGTCGAGGCCGAGACCGAGACCGATGTCAGCGAGGTCGACCAGGGCGAGGATTCGCAGGGCGACGAGGATGACCCGGGACAGGAGCAGCCAGCTCAGGGCTGAGGCGTCGTCACCGCTCCAGCAGCCCGCGGGTGCCACCGAGCGCGTGCACTGCCTCGCTGATCTCCGCACGCGCCTCGCGCAGGCGCGCCACGTCTCCGGTGCCATTCGCCAGCGCCTTCACCACGCGCTGGATCCGGATCGGCCCGGCCGCGTAGCTGTTCCAGTACGTCGGCACGTACGCCGCCTCGCTCACCCGAAACGTTCCGTCGCGCCGCTCGCGGAACTCGAACCGCACGGTGATGCCCTCGTACGTCCGCGGCTGGCCCAGCTCCTGCTGGGCGACCATGTTGCCCATCCCGTAGACGACCCACGTGCCGTTGACCCGGGTGATCGGCTGGACCACGTGCGCATGCTCGCCGAGCACGAGGTCGACCGCCGGCGACGCGGTCAACCGGTCGACCAGCGCGACCTGGTCTGCGTTCGGGAGGTGGGAGTACTCGTCGCCGCCATGAAAGTGGACGACGACGATGTCGGCGCCGGCCCGGCGAGCGGCCCTGGCCTGGTCGAGCAGGTTGCGCTCGTCCCACATCGAGACCGACCACGGCCGGCCCTCGGGCAGGGGGAAGCCGTTGAGGCTGTAGGTGCCGGCGACCACGCCGACCCGCACGCCTTGGTCGGTGGTGAGGATGACCGGCCGGCGGCGCTCGCGCGCAGTACGGAACGTGCCGATGTGCTCGACGCCGTTGGCATCCAGCAGGTCGGCGGTGTGCTTCAGCCCCTCGAAGCCCTGGTCGACGGCGTGGTTGGAGGCGGTCGTGCACGCGTCGAAGCCCATGCTCGCGATCCAGGGTGCGATCTGCGGCGGCGCGGCGAACACCGGGAAGCTCTGCAGCGGCTGACCCGGTTCCGCGAACGGCACCTCCTCGTGACAGAGCGCGAGGTCGGCGCTCCGGATCATGGGGCGGAGCGCTGCGAACATCGGGTCGAAGTCGAAGCGGCCGGGGGCGCCGGTCCGGGCCGCGTCGGCCTCCGCGCTCTGCCACACGGTGTTGTGCCAGAGCAGGTCCCCGCCCATCACCAGGCTGACGGTTCGTGGCGGATCGGGTGCGGGCTCGGCCTCGGGTTCGGGCACCTCAGGCTCCGGGTCCGAGCTGCCCTGCAGCACGATCGCGGGTCGCGCGGACGGGGGAGAGTCGTCGGAATCGGCCCCGTCGGGGCGCGCGCCGAGCCCGGCCAGGAGGACGCCGGCGAGGAAAACGATGACGGCCAGCAACGGCCGCCGTCGTGTCCTCACACCGAGAAGACTCCCAGGGGACGACAAAGGTTGCGCTCCAGCAGTGGCGCGCGAGGGACGAGCGCGGCGCGTGGCTGGAGCGGGTCGAGTAGCCGCGCGGCCGAGGGACGAGGGCGCGACCGGCGTATCGAGGCACAGGGGACCCTGGAACAATCCCCGCATGAGCCCGCCCACGGCACGGACCCCTTCGGCGCTGGGACCTGACGCCCGGGACGCCGCGATCGCGGGAATGACCTCGGAGGGCGAGCTCGACGTCCTCGTCGTCGGCGGCGGTGTGGTCGGCGCGGGGACCGCGCTCGATGCGGTCACCCGCGGGCTGAACACCGGGCTCCTCGAGCAGCGCGACCTGGCCAGCGGCACCAGTAGCCGGAGCAGCAAGCTCATCCACGGTGGGCTGCGCTACCTCGAGATGCTGGACTTCGGCCTGGTGCGGGAGGCCCTGGAGGAGCGTGGACTGCTGCTCACCCGCCTGGCTCCGCACCTGGTGCGCCCGGTGCCGTTCCTGTACCCGCTCACCCACCGTGGGTGGGAGCGCGCGTACGTCGGCGCGGGCCTGGCCATGTACGACGCGATGGCGATGATCGGCAAGTACGACGTGGGCCTGCCCCGGCACCGGCACCTGTTCCGCCGCCAGGTGGCCCGAATCGCGCCGGACTTCAAGTCCGACGCGATCGCCGGGGCGATCCGCTACTACGACTGTCAGGTCGACGATGCCCGGCTGGTGATGACGGTCGCGCGGACGGCCGCCGGCCACGGGGCGCACGTCGCGACCCGGGTGAAGGTGACCGGGTTCCTGCGCGAGGGCGAGCGGGTCGTCGGTGTCCGCGCCCGCGACCTCGAGAACGACCGGGACCTGGAGGTCCGAGCCCGGGTGGTGATCAACGCCGCCGGGGTGTGGACCGACGAGATCCAGGGGATGGTCGGCGGTCGCGGCGCGCTGCACGTGCAGGCCAGCAAGGGCATCCACCTGGTGGTGCCGCGGGACCGGATCCGCTCCGAGGCCGGGTTCATCGCCCGCACCGAGACCTCCGTGCTGTTCGTGATTCCGTGGGGCCGGCACTGGATCATCGGCACGACCGACACCGCCTGGGACCTCGACAAGGCCCATCCGGCGGCCAGCCGCGCCGACATCGACTACATCCTCGAGCACGTCAACAAGCTGCTCCGCGAGCCGCTCGACCACGACGACGTCGAGGGCGTCTACGCCGGTCTCCGTCCGCTGCTCACCGGTGAGTCCGAGCCGACCTCGCGGATCTCCCGCGAGCACACCGTCGTAACCCCCGTGCCCGGCCTGGTGATGATCGCGGGCGGCAAGCTCACGACGTACCGACTGATGGCGCGGGACGCGGTCGACGCCGCCGGACACTCGCTGTCGACCACCGGCAACCTGACGATCCGCGACTCGATCACCGACCAGGTGCGGCTGCTCGGCGCCGACGGATTCGAGACCAGGTCCAACCAGCGGGTGCTGCTGTCCCGCCGCTCCGGGCTGCATGTCGCCCGGATCGACCATCTGCTCGGTCGCTACGGCGGCCTGATCGACGACCTGCTGGCGCTGGTGAAGGAACGGCCCGAGCTGGCGGCGCCGCTGGCCGGTGCCGACGACTACCTGATGGCCGAGGTCGTGTACGCCGTCAGCCACGAGGGCGCGCGGCACCTCGACGACGTCCTCACCCGGCGCACGCGGATCTCCATCGAGACGTTCGACCGCGGCGTCGCCTCGGCGCCGCTCGCCGCCCGGTTGATGGCCGACGAGCTCGGCTGGGACGAGGGGCGGGTCGACGAGGAGGTCGACCACTACCTCCGCCGGGTCGAGGCGGAGCGGCAGAGCCAGCTCAAGCTCACCGACCAGGAGGCGGACGAGGCCCGGGTCAAGGTCTCGGACATCGTGTGAGTCAGGCGAGGTCGCGCAGGCGGGCGAGGCGATCTGGTTCGGTCGCGGCCAGCCATTCGTCAGCGCACAACAGCTGGTAGGCGAGCGCGAACGCCGGCCGAGCCTCCTCGGCGCGCCCGAGTGCGAGCAGGCACTCGCCCCGCTCTTCGTGGACGAAGCCGTCCCCGGCTCCGACAGGTGACTCTGCCAGTTCCTCCTGGATGCGCAGCGCCTCGTGGATGCGACCGAGCGACCGCAGGCACCGGGCCACCGCCCACCGGGCGATCGTCAGCTCCGGCTCTTCCCCGGACTCCTGTTGGACCGCCAGAGCACGTGCGAACATCCGCACTGCCTCGTGAAACTCGCCCGCATCGTGTCGGGCCCAGCCAGAGTTGTTGAACAGCGAGCCCAGCCAAGCTCGCGCTGCCGGATCGTCGGAGGCTTCGGCTTCGGCGATCGCGCGGTCATTCCAGGCGATCGTTGCTGCCGGCCCGTCGACCGATCCGGCAGCGATGGCGCACATGTGCAGTGCGTCGACGGCCAGCCCGGGCGCGCCGGCGGCCGTTGCCAGCCGGTACGCCTCCAAGAATTCCGGCAGCGCCTCGGCAGGCGACCCCGCCGAGTTGAGGACGCGGCCGCGCTCGATCGCCAGCCGCGCATGCACATGATCCGAGGCGGCACTCGCAGGCTGGTCATCGGCCCGCAGCGCCACTGCATCGAGCGCGGTACGGGCCTCGTCGAACTCACGCAACAGACCGAGTGCCCGCGCCACCTGCGTGCGGTAGACGAGCGCGGTCGGGCTGCCGGTCGGACTTGCGTCGATCAGTTCCCAGAAGCGAGCTCGGCTCAGTCGTGGGTCCTCGAGGTTCAGGGTCTCAATGATCGTGGCCTCGACCCCCGCGACGTCGTGCGTCCTGTCGGGTGCGTTCCGGCTCGACGGCGGAGTCTGGCTTTCGTCACCCACCTGAACCACGTTATCGACGCGGGCGCTCGGATGTGACCTGAGCTACCGAGCCACCGAGCTGGGCGCGTCCGCCAGCTTGACCAACTGCACGTCCGGCGGCGCTGGTACCTCGTCGGCGAGGAACCAGCGGAAGGCCAGGTTGCCCCGGGGGTCGTCGAGGGTGGTGACGGCGTTCGGGTGCTCGCCCAGCGTCCTGGCGATCACGACCGTCACGCTGCCGTCGGCATTGGGCACAGCCGTGCCGTGGTTGACGGACGTCGGCCCGTCACCGGCATTGTGGGTGCCCATGTACGGATTCCAGACGACGAGGTTCCAGAACCGGCAGGCCGGCGGGCGGTGCGTCACGACCAGCGCCTCGTCGGGCGCCAGGTCGAAGCTGCCGAACGAGTAGCACGCGTCGACGGCCGACCAGCCGAAGTTGGCGTCGGGCACCCGGTAGGGGGCGGCGAAGGTGTTGGCCGCCCCGGCGATCTCGTGGCCGCTGGTGTGCTCGTCGGCGCTGCGCACGCCCACGGTGAGCGGGATGATCGCGAACATGGTGCGCAGCCATGTCAGTGCCGCGCGGAGCCCGACGGCGGTCTCCGCGTCGCTGTGGATGATCGGGTCCGGTGGCTCCAGCGCCTCGATCCTCAGCTCGACCCGGCGACCGGTGAACGGGTCGACCTGGTAGTCGCGCGTCATCACGGCGGCCGCGTCCTCGGCGACCTCGATGTAGGGGCCGTCGTACCCCTCGGGCCGGCTGGGCCCGATCACGCACTCGAACGTGCCGTCCTCTTGTACGTCGAGGTCGCTGTCGCGCAGCACCCCGATCACGCGGTCCGACCAGGAGCCGGGCGAAGGCTCGTTGTAGACCGTGAGTGAGAAGTAGACGCTGTCACCGACCCGTCCGGTCACCCGGTAGTGCCGGGTCGGGTCGATCGGCGCCAGGCAGTAGTAGGCATCGGTGTTGTCGCCGCCCCAGCGCCGGTCGCGGCGGAACGGGGTGTTGACGTCGACGAAGACCGGTCGTGAGGGATCGGCGTAGAGGTAGGTGTCGAGCGCGACGCCGAGCAGCATGCCGATCATCCGGTAGCCCTCGGCGACCGTGCGGCCCCCGGACACGGCCTTGTCACCGCCGAGGAACGTCTGGTCGAACTCGCCGAGGCCGGTGACCAGCTCCTGCCAGGCGGTGGTGGATTCCCACTCGGTCATGGCGTCACGCCCTTCAGCAGCAGGGTGGCGACCTGGTCGACCCACGCGTCGTCGATGGCTTGTCCGGAGCGGATCATCAGGCCGAGGAGGGTGGCGCCGCCGATCGTCTCGATCAAGGCTCCCGGGTCGATGTCGGCCCGGGCTTCGCCCGCGAGGATCGCTTCCCCGAGACGGGTTTGCATCGCACCCCAGACGCCGTCCTGGAACCGCGCGAGCAGGGCGGCGTGCAGCTCGGGGTCGGCGCCGATCGCCGCGAAGAGGCCGGGCAGCGCTGCCCGGGCCACCGGGGCAGAGAACGTGTCGGCGGCACCCCGCACCATCGCCCGGATGTCGCCCGCGAGGGATCCGGTCTGCGGCAGCTCGGTGGCCTCGCCATACGGAAAGGCGGCTTCGTGCACGAGATGGGGGAGCGACTTCCAGCGACGGTAGATCGCCGGTGGGGTGGTGCCGGCCCGGGCGGCGACCGCGGCGACGGTGACGCCGGGGTAGCCCGCCTCCAGGATTAGCTCGGCCGTCGCGGTCAGGACCGCTGCGTCGATCCGGGGGTCGCGCGGTCGACCGGCCGGGCTGGTCTGGTCAGGGGCTGGTTTCATTACGATATGCAACGTAACGTAATGCCGATGTCCAGGGAAGCAGCAGGACCGACCGGTCTGGTCCGTCTCGACGACCTCTTCGAGCCTCGGTTCAGCGCCGAGGTCGAGGAGATCCGCGGCCTGATGGCCACGATGGTCCCCGACTGTCCGCTCGACGCCGAGGCCCTGCACCGCAAGGCGACCGCCGAGACGGGTGGCCTGACCGACTTCGGCGCCCAGGACTACCGGGAGCGACTCGACGTCTTCCTCGCAGCGATCCGCGACATCTCCGGGCTCAGCGAGCCCGGCATCGTCAACTTCCATATGCAGATGCTGCAGCTGCTCAAGAACCGTCTGCTGCTCGTGGACCTGCTGGCCAAGCACCCGGAGATCCACGAGGTCGAGCTACTGCCGCCGGTCGTGATCGCGGGGCTGCCGCGCACCGGCACCACGCACCTGCACAACCTGCTGGCATCGGGTGGGACGTTCCGGGTGCTGCGCTATTGGGAGAGCGTCGAGCCGTTCCCGCTGCCCACGGAGGTGGGCCTCGACCCCGATCCGCGGCTCGAGCGCACCGACCAGGCCGTGTGGTTCATGAACCTCGCGATGCCGCACTTCCCGCTGATGCACGAGATGACGACCGAGCACGTGCACGAGGAGATCCAGCTGCTGGCCAACGACTTCTCCAGCATGCTGCTGGAGACGGTCGGGCACGTGCCGGCCTGGCGGGACCACTACCTGGCCCATGACCAGACGCCGCACTACGAGCATCTGCGGCTGCAGCTCAAGGCCCTGCAGTTCCTGCGCGGTGGCCGTCGGTGGCTGCTCAAGTCGCCGCAGCATCTCGAGCAGCTGCCGGTGCTGAACCGGGTCTTCCCGGGTCTGACGACCGTGATCACCCACCGCGACCCGCTTCCCGTGCTGGTCTCGATGGCGACGATGATCGTCTACACGGCGCGCATGCACCGCTCCCCGGTGCCGGTCGCGGAGATCAGCCGGGACTGGTACGACCGGCTGGACACCATGCTCACCGGGCTGCTGCGGGATCGCGACGTGCTCGACCCGACCCGCACCGTCGACATCCGGTTCGACGACTTCATGGCGGACGACCTGGCGGTGACCGAGCGGGTCTATGAGCTGGCCGGCGAGCCGGTCGAGTCCCCGACCCGGGCGGCGATGAAGGACTACCTCGCCGGACACCAACGCGGCCGGCTGGGCCGCATCGACATCGCCGCGGCGGACGTCGGTCTCGACGCGGACGAGGTGCGGGCGAGGTTCGCGCCGTACGTAGAACGGTTCCTGGAGGACGACCAGCGTTGACAACTAGAACAGGTTCCACTGATGCTCTTGAAGTGACTCAGGGACCCCCCGAAGACTTCTCCATGCAACGCTCGAGTCGCGACTCGGCCAACGTTCCGAAGGCCCTCGCAGAGTGGCTCTCGACCGTGCTCCCGGAGGGCGCCGAGCCCACCGTCACGTTGCACACCGGGATCGCAGCCAACGGGATGTCGTCGGAGACGCTGATCCTCGACGCGTCGTGGACCGAGAAGGGCGAGACCCGCGACGGCGAGTTCGTGGCCCGCGTCGCGCCGGCCACCGAGGACGTCCCGGTGTTCCCGGAGTACCGGTTGCAGGACCAGTTCGACGCGATGCGCCTCGCCGGTGAGCAGAGTGAGGTGCCGGTGCCCGCGGTCCGGTGGATGGAGCCGACCGGCGACGTGCTCGGCACTCCGTTCTTCCTCATGGACCGCGTCGAGGGTGCGGTGCCGCCCGACGTGCTGCCCTACAACTTCGGCGACAACTGGCTCTTCGACGCGCAGGCCGAGCAGCAGCGCCGGCTCCAGGACAGCACGGTCGAGGCGATTGCCGGGCTGCACGGCATCGAGGACGCCGCGACGACGTTCGGGTTCCTCGACACCGACGCCCAGGGCGACTCGCCGATGCGCCGCAACCTGGCTCGCACCCGCGCCTGGTACGACTTCGCGGTCCCGGACAGCGGGCCGTCGCCGCTCATCGAGCGGGGTCTGGGCTGGCTGGAGGAGAACCCCCAGGAGGGCACCGACACCGTGCTGTGCTGGGGCGACGCCCGGATCGGCAACTGCCTCTATCGCGAGTTCGAACCGGTCGGAATCCTCGACTGGGAGATGGCCACGATCGGGCCGCGCGAGATGGACCTCGCCTGGCTGGTGTTCGGGCACCGGGTGTTCGAGACCATCGCCGGCTCCCTGGGGCTGGACGGCATGCCGCACTTCCTGCGCGAGGAGGACGTACGGGCGACCTACGCCGACGTCACCGGCATCGAAGTAGGCGACCTCACCTGGTTCCAGCTGTACGACGCCGTGCAGTGGGGGATCGTCTTCATGCGCACCGGCGCCCGACAGGTCCGGTTCGGCGAGATCGAGGCGCCCGGCAACGTCGAGGACCTGATGCACCACAAGCCGCTGTTCGAGAGCCTCCTCAAAGAGACGGGCGCCTGACGTGGTCGGACCGCTCGACGAGTTCCCGATCCACCAGGTCCCCCTGCCGGTCACCTGGGCCGGCTCCAGCGACCGCAACTTCTACGACAGGTGCTATCTCAACGCCCACGACCGGACCGGCGACATCTTCGTGATCACCGGCCTGGGCTACTACCCCAACCTCGGGGTCAAGGACGCGTTCTTCCTGGTCCGACGCGGCGACACCCAGACCGCCGTGCACCTGTCCGACGCGATCGACGACGACCGGTTGAACCAGCACGTCGGCAACTACCGCCTCGAGGTGATCGAGCCGCTGCGCAAGCTCCGGCTGGTGCTCGACGAGACCGAGGGCATCGCGTGCGACCTCACCTGGGAGGGTTCGTTCGACGTGCTCCAGGAGCAGCGGCACGTGATGCGCGCCGGCAGCCGGGTCACCCTCGACGCGCAGCGCTTCGCGCAGGTCGGCACCTGGAGCGGCATGCTCGCGATCGACGGCGAGGAGATCGCCGTCAGCCCCGACACCTGGGTCGGCACCCGCGACCGCTCGTGGGGCATCCGGCCCTCCGGCGAGGCGGTACCGGCGGGCGCGCCCGCGGACCCCGAGTTCGAGGGCATGTGGTGGTTGTACGTCCCGATGCGCTTCGATGAGTACGCCGTCATCCTGATCATCCAGGAGGACCCCGACGGGTTCCGCACCCTCAACGACTGCACCCGGATCTGGGCCGACGGCCGGGTCGAGCAGCTCGGCTGGCCGCGGGTGGAGATCTCCTACGCCTCCGGCACCAGGGTCCCCACCGGCGCGACCATCCACTGCACCACGCCCGAGGGCAAGCCGGTGCTGATCGAGGTCGAGTCGAAGCTGCCGGTGCCGATCCACGTCGGCGGCGGCTACGGCGGCGACCCCGACTGGGGGCACGGCATCTGGAAGGGCGCCGGCTTCGCCGAGCGGGTCAGCTACGACCTCAACGACCCCGCGGTCGCCGGACGGGTGATGTTCGGCGTGATCGACCACGTCGGTCGCGCGGTGTGTCATTCGGATGGGGGCGACGGAGCCGAGGGCTGGGGGCTCTTCGAGCACGGTGCTCTCGGCCGGCACGACCCGAGCGGCTTCAAGGACTTCTTCGACCTGGCACCCTGATCGGAAGGACAACATGAACCTCGACCGCGACGCCCTGTTCATCGGCGGCGAATGGAAGGCACCGGCCTCCGGGAAGCTGCTCCAAGTGGTCTCTCCGCACAGCGAGGAGGTCGTTGCCACCGTTCCCGAAGGGGCCACGGCCGACATCGACGCCGCGGTCGCCGCGGCTCGGCTGGCCTTCGACGAGGGCCCGTGGCCGCGGTTGACGCCGGCCGAGCGGATCTCCGTGGTGGAGGCGTTCTCGGGCCTGTACGCCGCTCGGCTCGGCGAGATGGCCGACCTGATCACCGTCGAGATGGGCTCCCCGACGTCGTTCTCGAACCTGGCCCAGTCGCCAGCGCCGTGGATGCAGATCGAGGCGTTCCTCGGGGTGGCCCGAGACTTCCCGTGGGAGGAGGCCCGGCCCGGCGTGCTCGGTGCCGACGTGATCGTGCGCCGCGAGCCGATCGGGGTGGTGGCCGCCATCCCGCCGTGGAACGTCCCGCAGTTCACGATCATGTCCAAGCTGGTACCGGCGCTGCTTGCCGGCTGCACGGTCGTGGTGAAGCCGGCCCCCGAGACCCCGCTCGACGCGTACCTGCTCGCGGAGATCCTGCAGGAGGCCGGCGTACCGCCGGGCGTCGTCAACATCGTCGCCGCGGGCCGCGAGGTCGGCGCCCACCTGGTGTCGCACCCGGGCGTGGACAAGGTGGCCTTCACCGGCTCGACCGCTGCAGGTCGGGCGATCGCGTCGGTGTGCGGCGAGCAGCTCAAGCGGGTCAGTCTCGAGCTCGGCGGCAAGTCCGCAGCGATCGTCCTCGACGACGCCGACCTGGCCTCGACCATGGAGGGCCTGAAGTTCGTGGCTCTGATGAACTCCGGACAGGCCTGCGTGGCGCAGACCCGGATCCTGGCCAGTCGCGGCAACTACGACGCCGTGGTCGACGCGCTCGCCACCGCGGTGGCCGCCATGAAGGTGGGCGACCCGAGCGACCCGGAGACCGAGATCGGTCCGATGGTGGCCCAGCGCCAGCAGGAGCGGGTCGAGAAGTACATCGCGCTGGGTCAGGAGGAGGGCGCCCGGGTCGTCCTCGGCGGCAACGGGATGCCCGACGGGCTGGACCGCGGCTGGTACGTCCGGCCCACGATCTTCGCCGACGTCGACAACCGGATGCGGATCGCGCAGGAGGAGATCTTCGGTCCGGTCTTGTCGGTGATCCCGTTCGACGACGTCGACGACGCCGTCCGGATCGCCAACGACTCCGAGTACGGCCTCGCCGGCACCGTGTGGACCGCCGACGTCGACGCCGGCCTCGATGTCGCGCGGCGCGTCCGCGCCGGCACGTACGGCGTGAACACCTACACGATGGACTTCGCGGCTCCCTTCGGTGGCTACAAGAACTCCGGAGTCGGCCGCGAGTTCGGGCCCGAGGGCCTGGCGCACTACACCGAGGTGAAGTCGATCTACCTGCCGCTGCCGGAGGGCTGAGGTTCTGCTGGCGGCGTGAACGCTGGCCCCCGCCTCGCCGGGCCCGCAGGATGGCGGCATGCGACTGCTCGTGCTCGGAGGCACCCACCATGTTGGTCGCGCGTTCGTCGAGGAAGCGCTGGCTCGCGGTGACGACGTCACGACGCTGAACCGCGGGCACAGTGGGCCGCCTGCCGAGGGCACTGAGGCGCGGCACGCCGACCGACTCGACGCCGATGGCATGGCAAACGCACTCGGCGAGGACACCTGGGACGCCGTAGTCGACACCTGGTCGCACCAACCCGTCGCGGTACGCACCGCCGCGCGGCTGCTGACGGGCAGGGTCGGCCACTTCACCTACATCTCGTCGGTCTCCGTCTACTCCTGGCCGATGGGACCCGGTGTCGCCGAGTCGTCGCCCGTGGTGGCAGGCGACCCGGACGCGGAGGACGACCCCGACTACGCCAAGGCCAAGCGCGGCGGCGAGCTCGCGATGTTGGCGCAGGTCGACGCTCCGCTACTGCTGGCCCGGGCCGGGCTGATCCTGGGGCCTTACGAGAACGTCGGTCGACTGCCGTTCTGGCTCAACCGGCTCGCGGCCGGCGGGCGCGTTCCCTGTCCGGGGCCGGTGGACCGTCCCCTTCAGTTCGTCGACGCCCGCGACATCGCCAGGTGGGTGCTGGACGCGGCGGGCGGCGGCGTCGCAGGCACGTTCAACACGGTCAGCCAGCCCGCGCACACCACGGTCGGTGCCCTCCTCGAGGAGTGCCACCGGGTCACCGGCAGCGACGCCGAGCTGGTCTGGGTGACCCCCGAGACGGTCGAGGCCGCCGGTGTCGAGCCGTGGACCGAGCTGCCGATCTGGGTCCCGCCCATCGGCGAGCTGGCCGACCTGCACGCCATCGACGCGTCCGCCGCCGAGGCCGGCGGACTGCGCTGTCGTCCGATGCCGGACACCGTCGCCGACACCTGGGCCTGGCTCGAGAGCGAAGGTCTCCCGACCCCCGCCACCGGGCGCGCGGGCATCGGCATGGACGCCGGCGCCGAGGCCCGACTGCTGACCCAGACCTAGAGCTCCTGGATCGGACCGACGGGGCCGAGGCCGAGCTGCTCGCGGAGGTAGGAGCGGGCGCCGTCGCGCTCCAGGCTGGTCACGGCCCTGTCGATGGGACCGTCGCTGGGCCAGGCGTGCACGGCCATCAGGACGAGGGAGAGCGCGGCGCCCGACAAGATGACGACGTACCCGCCGGACTCGACGAATAGGCCCGCCAGCACCGAGCCCAGGGCGACCGACTCGCACAGGCCCAGCCGCAGCACGGTGCCCGCCTTGAACGCCCGCGCCGACAGCTGGCGTGCCTCCGTCTCGGTCGTCTCGACATGGAGCGCCGTGGTCCGGTAGCCGATCGCGCCCACCTCCAGGTGCACCACGCCCGCGGCGGCCAGCTGCGCGCCGACCAGCCACAGCGGCGGCGCGTCGAAGCGCTCGCCCGCCGAGAAGGCGACGCTGAGCACGATGGCGGCGATCACGAGCGTGCCCATCACCGCCCCGACGAGTATCTGGACCTGGCGCAGCATGGGCGCAGAGTAGTCATCCTCAGCGCGACCTGCGCTTGACAAAGCAAAGGACTGTGTAAAGGGCCACATCCGGTTACCAAACGGTAGGCATCGTGACGGTCACCACCTACGCTCGAATCCATGAGCTCCCAGAACCCCACCCCCGCCGGCGGCCCGCTGGTGGACGGACCGCACGACCCTGAGCACGACCCGCGCGCGTCGTACGGCCTCGAACCCGAGTACGTCGCCTCGCTCACCAGCCGGCTGATCGCCACCAGCGGTCGCTCCGTGGTGGTGGAGAGCCCGATGAACGGCGGCCCGCTCGCCAACATCCCGCAGTCCAGCGAGGACGACGTCAAGGAGGCGTACGCTCGCGCCCGCCGTGCGCAGGCGGCGTGGGCGCGGACCTCGCTCGAGGAGCGCTCGCAGATCCTGCTGCGGCTGCACGACATCGTGCTGGAGCGCCAGGACGAGATCATGGACCTCATCGGCTGGGAGAACGGCAAGGCGCGCAAGCACGCGTTCGACGAGCCGCTGCACATCGCGCTGACCGCGCGCTACTACGCGCGAACGGCGCACCAGCACCTCGACACCCAGCGCAAGCTCGGCGTCGTACCCGGTCTCACCCGGGTCGAGGTCAACCACGTGCCGAAGGGCGTCGTCGGCATCATCTCGCCGTGGAACTACCCGTTCACGATGGCGCTGTGCGACGGGCTGCCCGCGCTGCTCGCCGGCAACGCAGTGGTCGCCAAGCCGGATGCGCAGACCATGCTGTCCGCGCTGCTCGGCGCCCGCCTCCTCGACGAGGCCGGTTTCCCCGAGGACCTCTGGCAGGTCGTGGCCGGCCCGGGCCGCGAGCTCGGCGGACCGATGATCGAGCGCTCCGACTACATCTGCTTCACCGGCTCGACCGCCACCGGCAAGCTGATCGCGGCCCAATGCGCGGAGCGGCTGATCGGGTGCTCGCTGGAGCTCGGTGGCAAGAACCCGATCCTCGTGCTGCGCGACGCCGACCTGGAGAAGGCGGCCGAGGGCGCCCTTCGTGCGTCGTTCTCCAACGCCGGGCAGCTGTGCGTCTCGATGGAGCGGATGTTCGTCGCCGACCAGGTCTACGACCGGTTCGTGGAGCGGTTCGTGGCTCGGACCAAGGCGATGACCCTGGGCGCGACCCTCGAGTGGGGCAACGACATGGGTCCACTGATCTCCCAGGACCAGCTCGACACCGTGGTGGCCCACGTCGACGACGCGGTGGCCAAGGGCGCTCGCGTCCTGGCGGGTGGCAGGGCTCGCCCGGACCTCAGTCCCTACTACTACGAGCCGACGATCCTCGAGGGCGTCACGCCCGACATGACCTGCTTCGGTGACGAGACGTTCGGCCCGGTCATCTCGCTCTACCGCTTCCATGACGAGGCCGACGCGATCGCCCGGGCCAACGACGGCGAGTACGGCCTGAACGCCTCGATCTACAGCCAGGACGGTCCGCGGGCCCGGGCCATCGCTCGTCTGATCAAGTGCGGCACGGTCAACATCAACGAGGCGTTCGGTGCCACGTTCGCCAGCATCGACTCGCCGATGGGCGGGATGCGTGAGTCGGGCATGGGCCGTCGCCAGGGCAGCGAAGGTATCCACCGCTACACGGAGTCACAGTCGGTCGGCACCCAGCGGCTGATCCGGTTCAGCCCGATGTTCGGGATGTCCGACGAGACCTATGCCAAGGTGATGACCGTCCAGTTCAAGCTGATGAAGAAGCTGGGCCGGGCCTGATTCCGATGACTTCGACTGCTGAGTTTGATTTTGATGTCCTGATCGTCGGGTCCGGGTTCGGCGGCTCGGTCACCGCGCTCCGGCTCACCGAGAAGGGCTACAAGGTCGGGGTGCTCGAGGCCGGCGCCCGGTTCGAGGACGCCGACTACCCGAACACCTCGTTCGAGGTCCAGAAGTACCTCTTCGCACCGGCCGCGGGTTGCTACGGCATCCAGCGGATCGACATGGTCAAGGACTGCCTGATCGTCGCGGGTGCCGGCGTCGGCGGCGGCTCGCTCGTCTACGCCAACACGTTGTACGAACCCCTCGACCCGTTCTACCGGGACCCCTCGTGGGCGCACATCACCGACTGGAAGTCCGAGCTGGCGCCGTACTACGACCAGGCGAAGCGGATGCTCGGCGTCGTCGAGTACCCCTACCGCACCCCGTCTGATGAGGTGATGCAGAAGGTCGCCAACGACATGGGCGTCGGCGACACGTTCCACCCGACCCCGGTCGGCGTGTTCTTCGGCGGCCCGGGCCAGAGTCCCGCCGACAAGGTCGCGGATCCCTACTTCGGCGGCGCCGGCCCGGACCGGCACCCCTGCCGCAACTGCGGCGAGTGCATGACCGGATGCCGGCACAACTCGAAGAACACCCTGGTCAAGAACTACCTCTACCTGGCCGAGCAGGCCGGCGCGGTGGTGCACCCGCTGACGACGGTGACCCGGGTGCTGCCGCTCGACGGCGGCGGCTACCGGATCGATGCCCGCTGGACCAAGGCCAAGCTCTCGCGTCGTTCGGCGGTCAAGACGTTCACCGCGGAGCAGGTGGTGTTCTCGGCCGCGGCGCTGGGCACCCAGAAGCTCCTCCACAAGCTCAAGGGAGAAGGCGACCTGCCCCAGATCTCCGACCGGCTGGGCGTGCTGACCCGCACCAACAGCGAGGCGATCCTGGGCGCGCTGGCGCCGGACCTGAACACCGACTACACCGAGGGCGTTGCGATCACATCGTCGTGGCACCCCGACGATCACACCCACATCGAGCCAGTGCGTTACGGCCGCGGCAGCAACTTCATGTCGCTGATGCAGACCGTGCTGGCCGATGACACCGGCACCGAGCCGCGCTGGCGGACCTGGGTGCGCGAGATGTGGTCGCAGCGCAAGCACGTGATCGACCTCTACGACATGAAGCACTGGTCCGAGCGCACGGTGATCGCTCTGGTCATGCAGACCCTGGACAACTCGATCACGACCGTCGGCAAGAAGACCCCGTTCGGGTGGCGGATGACGTCGAAGCAAGGGCACGGCGAGCCCAACCCGACGTACATCCCGGTGGCCTACGACGCCGTACGCCGGATGGCCGAGGTCATGGGCGGGACCCCAGGCGGCAATGTGGGGGAGCCCCTCAACGCCCCGCTGACCGCCCACTTCATCGGCGGCTGCACGATCGGCGACTCGCCCGAGACCGGAGTCGTGGACCCTTACCAGCGGATGTACGGGCACCCGGGGCTGCACATCGTGGACGGGTCGACGATCTCGGCCAATCTCGGCGTGAACCCGTCGCTGACGATCACCGCTCAGGCGGAACGCGCGATGGCGTTCTGGCCCAACAAGGGAGAGCCCGACTCGCGGCCCGCTCTGGGCGAGGGATACCAACGGATACCCCCCGTCGTACCGGCCTCTCCGGTAGTCCCGGCGGACGCTCCTGCCGCGCTCAGATTGCCCATAGTCGGGGTCAGCTAGAGCATTGTCCTAAGATTGGGCTAGACCAGAAAAACGAACCAAAGACGGCGTAACTCTGCAACCCTAGGTCTCGTTGAACAACTCGAACCCGGCATGTTCATGCTCCCTCCCGAAGTGTCCGGGTTCGCTGTCCAGGCGGTGTGAGACTTAGGTCCGCAAGTTGCGTGGACGACAGGGCCCGGCCACCCTCCCTCCCCGGCCGGGCCCTGGTGCTTTTTCAGGCCCTACCCGTCGGCTCCTTGTCTAGAACGCGTATCAGTTTCCTGCGTGGCGCTCGTCACTTCGCCTCACCTCACTCGTTTCCCCAGTTGTGGCAGCCTCCTTGCGTGTTCTTCGGTCTCGTCGCGGTCGAACGGCTGGCGTTGGTGCGCTAGTGCTCACCACCGCGCTCACCCTCGCCGCCTGCGGATCCCAGCTCGATCCCGACGAGGTGGTCGGGCTTGGGAGCCAGGCCGGTACGACGGCGGCGCCGGACGGGACCGTCACCGAGGGCACCGACACCGGGACCGACACCGGGACCGACACCGGGACCGACACCGGGACCGACACCGGCACTGATACCGGGACCGACCCGGGCAGCGACCCCGGCGACGATCCGGAGCAGGCCCAGGGGGAGGAGAACGACGCGGACGGCGGCGTCAAGGCCGCCTCGTGCGACGGCTTCGACAACGACCAGACCGGCGTCACTGCGGACACCATCAACCTGGTCAACGTCGCCGACATCTCCGGCCCGGTGCCGGGAATCTTCGAGTCCGCCCAGCAGGGCACCCGCGCGTTCCTCGAGTACTTCAACTCCACCGAGGACATCTGCGGCCACAAGCTCACCCTCGACCTGCTCGACAGCAGGGCCGATGCCGGTGCCGACCAGCAGGCGTACACGACGGCCTGCGACAACGCGTTCGCAGCCGTCGGTTCCATGGGCGCCTTCGACGCCGGCGGGGCCGCCACGGCCGAGAACTGTGGGCTGCCGGACGTCCGCTCGACCTCCACGTCGCCCGAGCGCAACAAGTGCGACACCTGCTACAGCGCTCAGGCTGTGACCCCCAACCTGATCCCGTCGGCGGTTCCGAAGTTCTTCATCGACAAGTACAAGGACGCCAGCAAGGCGGTCGGTGTCCTCTACATCAACGCCGGCTCGGCAGCTCCCAACGCCAAGTACCAGAAGAACGCCTGGGTGAAGGCCGGCTGGAACGTGCCGTACTTCCAGGGCATCGACGTGGCCGAGTTCAACTTCGCCCCCTACATCCAGCAGATGAAGGACAAAGGCGTGAAGCTCGTCGTCTACACCGGCCCCTACCAGAACACCGTGAAGATCCAGCAAGCCATGCAGCAGCAGGGCATGGACGCGATGTTCATGCAGGACTCCACGATTTATGACCAGGGCTACATCGACCAGGCGGGCAGCCTGGCCGACGGCACCTTCGTCTACTCCTCGACCGCGCTCTTCGACGCCAACATCGCCGAGATGAAGCTGTACCGGGCATGGCTCGACCAGGTCAGCCCGGGAGCCCACCCCAACTTCTTCGGTATGTACGCCTGGTCGGCAACCCGGCTCTTCGTCCAGGAAGCCGTGGCGCTGGGCGGGAAGCTCACCCGCAACTCGCTGATCGCGGCGATCTCGAAGGTCAGGAACTGGACCAGCAACGGCATGCACGCCCCCCAGCAGGTGGGCGCGAAGACGACGGCCGAGTGCTACAAGATCTTCCAGTACAACGGCGGGTGGAAGCAGGTCTCTGGCGGCGACTACATCTGCGGTCCCCTCATCAACGGCGCCTGAGGGGACGGGGTCATGGACAAGCTGATCGCCTACGGGCTGCCGGGTCTGTTCACCGGCGCGGCGTACGCGATCGCCGCCAGCGGCTTGGTGCTCACCTACACCACGACCCGGGTGTTCAACATCGCGCACGGTGCCTTCGGAATGGTCATGGCGTTCGTCTTCTGGGACTTCAGCCAGCGTCAGGGCCTCCCTGTGTGGCTGTCGCTCTTCCTGGTGCTCGCGATCGTGGCGCCGGCCACCGGCTGGTTCGTGCAGAGGTTCATCACCCGCGGGCTCGGGGACGCGCCGATCGGCGTCGGCCTGGTGGTCACCGTCGGCCTGTTCGTGGGGCTGATCGGCCTGGCGCAGCAGATCTGGCCCCCCGACGCTCGCTTCGTGCCGCCGTTCTTCGCGGAGACCACGTACGAAGTAGGACCGGCGGTGATCACCGCACACCAGGTGATCACGATCATCATCTCGCTCTTGGTCGCCATCGGCCTCTACCTGCTGCTCAACCGCACGCGGATCGGCACCGCGATGCGGGCGTCGGTCGACAACCCCGAACTGCTGCAGCTGTACGGCGGTCGGCCCGACCGGATCGCAGCGCTGTCCTGGGCGATCGGCATCTCGCTCTCGGCGCTGGCCGGCATCCTGCTGGCGTCGGTCGTGGGCCTGGACTACTACCAGCTCACGCTCCTGGTCATCAACGCGTACGCCGCGGCGATGATCGGCCGGCTCCGGAGCCTGCCCCTCACCTTTGTCGGTGCGATGGGCCTCGGTGTGCTCGACTCACTGGCCGTCGGCTACATCCCGCCCGACAGCGCGTTCTCCGACGTCCGGCCGGTGATTCCGGCGCTGTTCCTGTTCGCGGTGCTCATTTTGCTGCCGCAGATCCACTGGCGCGTCGGCCAGGTCAAGGGGCTCGTGTCTGCTCCGGTGCCGACCGTGCGGCGGATGGCGGGCTCCGGCTCGGTGTTCCTGTTCCTGATGCTGGTCCTGCTGGTCGGCATGTCCGAGACCAGCCTGCTCCGGGCGGGCACCGCCGCGACCTTCGCCATCATCATGCTGTCGCTGGTGCTGCTCACCGGCTACGGCGGCTACGTCTCGCTGGCTCAGCTCACCTTCGCCGGCGTGGGCGCCCTGGCCTACGCCAAGCTCGACGAACCCAACCTGTACGGCCTGATCGTGGCGTCCCTGATCGCGGCCGGGGTCGGTGCCCTGGTGGCGCTCTCCGTATTGCGGCTGACGGGTCTCTACCTCGCGCTGGCGACACTGGCGTTCGCCGTACTCATGGACAAGATGGTCTTCCAGGCCGACTTCGCCTTCGGCTACGGCGGCGTGCTGGACGCCGACCGGCTCTCGATCTTGGGTCGCAGGATCGAGTCGACCGACGGTTACGTGTTCACGATGCTGGTGTTCTTCGTGATCATGGCGATTGCCCTGCTCATCCTGCGCCGCGGCGCGCTCGGCCGGGTGCTGATCGCGATGCGTGACAGCCCGTTGGCCTGCGGCACCCTGGGCCTCGACCTGAGGTGGTTCCGGGTCGCCTTGTTCGGCGTATCTGCCGGCATGGCCGGTCTCGCCGGTGCGCTGTACGCCGGCTTGCGCGGCACCATCGGGGCCAACGACTTCCTGTCCTTCGGCAGCCTGACCTTGTTGCTCCTGGCTGTCGTCTTCGGCGTCACGTCCGTCACCGGCGCTGCGCTGGGCGGCCTGGGGCTGATGCTGCTCCCGGTGATGCAGGCCGACCATCCGAACATCGCCGGGCTGATCTTCGCGATCATCGGTTTCGGCGCGGTCCTGCTCGGTCGCGACCCCAACGGGCTGGCCAACCACATGTTCCGGATCAGTCGGTGGGTGTGGGCCTGGGTGACCGACAAGATCCGCGAGAACCTGCCCGACCTGCCCGGTGCGCCGCGCTCGCGCTGGGCCGCCGGTGACGGCGCGGAGCACGAGCTCGATGAGTTCGACGACACCGACGAGACCAGGGAGGTGCCCGCGCATGTCGCTCCTTGAGGTCGACGACCTGGTCGTGCAGTTCGGTGGCGTGACCGCGGTGGACCACGCCTCGTTCACCGCGGAGGCCGGCAGCATCACCGGCCTGATCGGCCCGAACGGGGCCGGCAAGACCACCTGCTTCAACGTGATCAGCGGGCTGCAGAAGCCCACCCGTGGCCGGGTCCGCTTCGACGGCCGCGACATCAGCCGCACCCCGGTCCACCGGCGCTCCAAGCGGGGCATCGGCCGCACCTTCCAGCGGTTGGAGGCATTCGGCTCGCTGACCGTCCTGGACAACGTCCGGGTGGCCCTCGACATCCACCGTGGAATGCTCGGGGCCCTGCGGCCCGGTGGCGCCGACGCCGACGCGCTGCTCGAGCGGGTCGGCATCGCGGAGTACGCCTACGACCGGGCGGACTCTATTCCGACCGGCGTGGCCCGGCTCCTGGAGCTGGCCCGCTGTCTGGCCTCCGACCCCCAGCTGCTGTTGCTCGACGAGCCCTCTTCTGGCCTCTCCGAGGTGGAGACCCACGCGCTCGGTGACTTGGTGCGCGACCTGGCTGACGAAGGTCGCGCGGTGTTGATGGTCGAGCACGACATGGGGCTGGTGATGACCGTCTGCCACACGATCCGGGTGCTCGACTTCGGCAAGGTGATCGCGACCGGCACCCCCAGCGAGGTCCGGGCCGACCGGCGCGTGCAGCAGGCGTACCTCGGCTATTCGGACGAGCCCGACCCGACCCTCACGATCGAGGAAGTGGTCTGATGAGCGTTCCGATCCTCGAGGTGATCGACCTGCACGCCGCGTACGGCCGGATCGAGGTGCTGCGAGGCGTCCACCTCACGGTGCCGAAGGGCGCCGTCGTGGCCCTGCTCGGTCCCAACGGCGCGGGCAAGTCGACGCTGGTCAAGATCATCAGTGGGCAGAAGAAGCCGACCAGCGGCGACGTACACCTCGGCGGTGTCAATGTCCGCGGTGCCAGCCCGGAGGACCTCGCCCAGGTCGGGTTGTGCACAGTGCCCGAGGGCCGCTCGGTGTTCCCGAACCTGACGGTCGAGGAGAACCTCTCCCTCATGTCGTACGCCGGGGTGCCTGCGTACGACGTGCTCGAGACCGCGTTCACCTACTTCCCGAGGCTGCTCGAGCGTCGGCGGCAGCTGGCGGGCACGCTGTCGGGCGGCGAGCAGCAGATGCTCGCCATCTCGCGGGCGCTCGCGTCCGACCCGGCGCTGCTGCTGCTCGACGAGCTGTCGATGGGCCTGGCGCCGCTGATCGTGGACGAGCTCTACGAGACCGTCGGCCAGATCGCCGCAAACGGCGTCTCGATCCTCTGCATCGAGCAGTTCGCCCGCACCGCGCTCCAGGTCGCCGACTACGCGGCCGTGATGACCAACGGTCGGGTGATCGCCACCGGCGAGCCCGCCGAGATCCTCGAAACCATGTCCGACGTGATCCTGGGAGGTGCCGCGTGAAGCGGTTGTCCAGCTCGCCCACACGGGCGTTATCGGTGGCATTCGCGACCGCTCTGGTGGCCGTCGTACTGCCGTTCGGGCCGGCCTTCGCCGACCCCGAGCCGACCGACTCGCCCAGCCCGACGGAGCCCACGGAGCCGACTGACTCGCCGTCACCGACGGAGCCGACCGAGCCGACCGAGCCGACGGAGCCGACCGAGCCGACCACGCCGACCGAGCCGACGCGCGCCTTCACCGGATACACGACCAGTGCCTGGTCGGCCCCGGTCAAGCTCGAAATCTACGAGCCTGCAATCCCGATCCCGGCAACGCCGCAGATGGAGCTCGCGCTGGCTTTCAGCGAGGTGGAGTCCAACTCGGCGCAGTCGCGGGGCCGATCCAGCTTCCTGTGGCCAGGGGCGCCCGTCGGCGAGGGCTTCAAGACCATCGTCGAGGCGTTTGGTCTTCCGGAGAGCATGGGCGAGGACGGCTACCCCGTGCAGGTCAACGCTCTCTACCCCAACGGCCCGGACTTCGAGGCGGACGAGCCGCTGCCGGGCATGGTGCAGCGCGCGGGCTCCGTGGAGGGCTCTTCCTATGCCGAGACGGGGTACTCGACGGACGGCCGGGCGCAGGACCACGACGCCGACGAGGACGACGGCGGTTTGGTGCCGGGCCTGCCGCTGCCTGGCCTCGACGCTCCGACCGGCGGCTCGAGCGACACCGAGGACGAGCCCTCGGCGCTCGGTCTCCCCCCGGCGGTCAACGCGATCATCGACCTGGGCGGCTTCTCGTCAGCGACCAAGACCGAGGCCGACACCTCCGTCCGCGCGATCGGGCGCAGCTCGTTCGGCAATGTCGCCCTGCTGGGTGGACTGATCCGGATCGAGGGGCTGAAGGTCCGGGCCGAGGTCAGCAGCGACGGCACCAAGGGCACGCCCAGCGGCCTGTCGGCGTACGGCGAGCTCGTGGCCCTGGGCCAGCGGTTCGCGTTCGGGCCGGACGGGTTCGAGGCGGTCGGCGAGCACCACCCGATCCCAGGTCTGCCCGACCAGGCCACCGCGGCGCTGTCGAAGCTCGGGGTGACCGTGTCGTTCCCGAAGCCCGTCTACACGAGGGCCGGTGATGCGGCGACCGCCACAGTGACCGGCATGGTCGTCGAAATCGACCTGGCGCCGCTGCAGAGGGTCCTGGGCCAGCTGCCGCTCGCCGCCCTCCTCGACCAGACGCCGAAGGAGGCGGGAGAGCTCAAGGACAATCTCGTGCTGCTGACGGGCCTGTCGTCACGCATCGTGGTGAACCTCGCCAACGCGAGCGCGACGATCGACACGGTCGCGCCGATTCCTCCGCCGGTCATCGTGGCTGAGGACCCGGAGGAGCCCGAGGCGCCCGCAGGCGACGACAACACGGGGGCCGCGCCGCCCGTCGGCTCGCCGCCGGCCAGCACTCCCGGTACCACGGACTCGACCGCCCCTCCCGGCGACCTGAACGCGACCCCGCTCGGCGCCGGTCTGCCGCCGTTGTTCTCGATCCCGGGGCTGCTGATCTACGGCGGCATCGCGCTCGCGGCCCTCGCCGGCAGCTATTTCCGCAAGCTGGGCGCTGCCGCCCTGGGTGGCGGGGCCCCCTGTCCGCACGGCCTCGACAGCGGCCTGCCCGATCTCCGAAAGGCCTGACCATGACAGCCCAGATGCACGACGGCCCTCCCGCCACGAACGGCCGGGTGGGCACCAGCACCTTCCCCAAGGCCGCCTCGTCCTCGGGCATCGCGCCGCTCCGCAACAACACCGCCGCCCTGCTGCAGGTCGTGCTGTTCTGGGCGGGCGCGATCCTGATGCCGCTCGGGATCGTGGCCATCATCCTGGGCTACTACGGCGCCGCCAACACGCCGTACCAGTACGAGCAGTTCTCGTACCTGGTCTCCGGCGGCATGCTCGGACTCGGCCTCTGCTTCGTCGGCGGCTTCCTGTACTTCGGCGCCTGGCTGGCGCGGATCGCCTCCGACGGTCGCGAGTCCTCCAAGCGGCTCGCGGACACGCTCCTCGTGCTCGCCGACGTGACCTCCCGCGCCGCCTCGCTCAACGACAAGGGGGTCGACACGGCTGCCCTGCCCGTGACGGCCGGCACCGGCACCACCGTCCATCGTCGCGACTGCTCACTCATCGCGCACCGTGAGGACCTGGCGCCGGCAGGGGACCGTCCCGGGCTGACACCGTGCAGAGTTTGCAAGCCCTGACGCCGATAGGATTCGCCTATGGTGGCCGCTCCTCATGACCCCGGGCACGACCTCGTCCTCGTCGTCGACTTCGGGGCGCAGTACGCGCAGCTGATCGCGCGGCGGGTGCGGGAGGCGCGGGTCTACTCGGAGATCGTTCCGCACTCGATGCCGATCGAGGAGATGCTGGCCAAGGGCCCGAAGGCCGTGATCCTTTCCGGCGGCCCTTCTTCTGTGTACGCCGACGGCGCACCCGGGCTCGACCCGGCGCTGTTCGATGCCGACGTGGCCGTGTTCGGCATGTGCTACGGCTTCCAGCTGATGGCACAGGGTCTGGGCGGGGAGGTCGCGCACACGGGGGCGCGGGAGTACGGGCGGACTGCGGTCTCCGTCAGCGACGCCGGGACGCTGCTGGCCGACGTACCGGCCGAGCACAGCGTGTGGATGTCGCACGGCGACTCGGTGACCGCCGCGCCCGCGGGCTTCCGGGTGCTCGCCTACACCGACGTCACGCCGGTCGCGGCCTTCGAGTCGCTGGACCGGAGGATGGCCGGAGTGCAGTGGCATCCAGAGGTGATGCACACGCAGCACGGCCAGCAGGTGTTGGAGCACTTCCTGCTTAAGATCGCCGGCTGCCGGCCGACCTGGACCATGGTCAACATCGTCGAGGAGCAGATCGAGTCGATCCGGGCGCAGATCGGGGATCGCGGACAGGCGATCTGCGGGCTCTCGGGCGGCGTCGACTCGGCCGTCGCCGCGGCGCTGGTGCAGCGCGCCATCGGTGACCGGCTCACCTGCGTCTACGTCGACCACGGGCTGATGCGGAAGGGCGAGACCGAGCAGGTCGAGCGCGACTTCGTCGCGGCGACCGGCGTGGACCTGAAGGTGGTCGACGCGGAGAAGCAGTTCCTCGACGCGCTCGTCGGCATCACTGATCCCGAGGAGAAGCGCAAGATCATCGGCCGGGAGTTCATCCGGGTGTTCGAGGCCGCGGAGGCCGAGGTGCTGGCCGACGCGGTGGGTGGCGCCGACGGCGACAAGGTGGCGTTCCTCGTTCAGGGCACGCTCTACCCGGACGTCGTCGAGTCCGGCGGTGGTGCCGGGACGTCCAACATCAAGTCCCACCACAACGTCGGCGGTTTGCCCGACGACCTGGAGTTCGAGCTGGTCGAACCGCTCCGGACTCTCTTCAAGGACGAGGTGCGCCTGGTCGGTGAGCAGCTCGGGCTGCCGGGAGAGATCGTCTGGCGGCACCCGTTCCCCGGCCCGGGGCTGGGCATTCGGATCATCGGCGAAGTCACCCGCGAGCGGCTGGACATCCTCCGCGAGGCGGACGCCATCGCCCGCGAGGAACTCACTCACGCGGGCCTGGACCGCGACATCTGGCAGTTCCCGGTTGTGCTGCTGGCCGACGTCCGGTCAGTCGGCGTCCAGGGTGACGGCCGCACCTACGGGCACCCGGTCGTACTCCGGCCGGTCACCTCCGAGGACGCGATGACCGCCGACTGGGCGCGCGTGCCTTACGACGTGCTCGAGCGGATGTCCACCCGGATCACGAACGAGGTGCGTGAGATCAACCGCGTCACCGTCGACATCACGTCCAAGCCTCCCGGCACCATCGAGTGGGAATGAGGCCCGCGCATGCTCCCGATCCGCCTCTTCATCGTGGCAGTGTCCGTCCTGCTGTCCTGTGTGCTCACGGTTCCCGCGTCGGCCGACCCGGCGTCGTCGTTCGGCCTCCGCGGGAAGGGGCACACGCGCGTGCAGTGGGACGACTACGCCTACCCGCGGCTCTACACCCGGCCGAGTGAGGCTCGTACCTTCAAGGGCGACCTCTTCTACAAGTTCAAGAGCCAGAAGGGCCGGGTGGTGAAGCTTCAGCAACGCCGCGTCGGGACGACGCAGTGGACCTCCGCCGGCTCGGGTACCGCCAGGAAGAGCGGGACGTTCCGGGTCGTCTGGACGGCGCCCGCGCAGCCTGGCCGGTTCCAGCTGCGGCTCAGGGTGCTCAAGTCGGCGGGGCAGCCCGGTGGCCGCACCGACCAACTTCAGGAGGTCGCGGTGGAGGGGCTCGTCGAGTCCGACCCGCTCGCCGATGCGCTCGCCGAGGAGATCAACCAGCGGCGCGCGAGCGGCGGAACGTGTGGGGGCGACTGGGAGGTGCCGAGCGTCCCCGCCTACCGACGCGACACGTTGCTCGACTCGGCCGCTCAGAAGTGGGCCACCCGGATCGCTGGCGAGCACCTTCCGCTGAGTCACATCTCTCCCGAGGGCGAGGGAGTCGACGAGCGGGTCGAGGCTGAGCAGTACGACTGGTGGACGCTCGGGGAGAACATCGGCACCTTCTACGACACCGCGGCCGAGGCCGTGGACCAGTGGTTCGGCGACTACGGGCACTGCGACCTGGTCATGAGCGCGGACTACACCGAGTTCGGCGTCGGGCACGGGTACGACGCCGGTTCGGAGTACGGCCACTACTGGGTGCTCGTCGCCGCCACGCCACATTCCTGACCTCGGCCGGCAAAGGAAGGTGGCATGAGCGTGTTCAAGGTCGCGGCCGTGCAGGCGAGTTATGTCCTGATGAACCGTGAGTCCACACCTCTACGCGCAGGGTGTCGATGTCTGGCTCGCACCGACGCTCGCTCAGGGTGACGGCTGGATCGCGACGATGCAGCACCTGGCGCGAGAGAACCGGATGTACGTCGTGGGAGTCAACCCGTGCCCCACATCGACCAGGTCCCCTCGAGCTTTCCGGATCGCGAACGGCTTCTACCGGCCGAGTTCGTCGACCAGAACGGGCCTTGGGTCGAGCCGGGAACACCGTCATCGTCGGCCCGACGGTGCCTTGCTGGCAGGACCTCTACGCGAAGCCGAGGGCACGCTGTTCGCGGAGCTCGACCTCGCTCAGGTGGCCGCCGCTCGCCGGTTCATGGATCCCACGGGGCACTACCACCGTCCTGACATCTTCCGGTTGCTGGTCGACACCTCGAGCCGACGGGCCACCACAGAGACGGGGGCGCAGGAGCCGCACCCGAGCTGATCCCGGCATACTCTGCGGGTGCGTGAGGAAGAACTGAAGATCGCGCTGCGCGTCCTCGAGGAGGCGGGCGGGCTCGATCAGGACGATCCGGCCTTCGTCGCGCTCCGGCGGGCGACCGCGGGCTTCTTCAAGGCCGCCAAACGTGAACGACGCACAGCCCGCCGCGAGCAGGTGGCCGCTGCTGACCGCGCCGTCGTCGAGCTGACCGCCACCGGTTCCGCGTCGCGGATCGACGACGAGACGGCCGGGCTGCCGCTCACCTCGACCGCCAGGGGCGCCATCGCGGGGCAGCTTCTGGTGCCCCGCGCCTGCTACATGTGCAAGCAGAAGTACGTCGACGTCGACGCCTTCTACCACCAGCTCTGTCCCGCCTGTGCCGCCTTCAGCCACGAGAAGCGGGACGCGCGCACCGACCTCGCCGGGCGCCGTGCGCTGTTGACGGGTGGCCGGGCCAAGATCGGCATGTACATCGCGCTCCGGCTGCTGCGCGACGGTGCCGAGCTGACCATCACCACCCGGTTCCCGCACGACGCCGTACGCCGGTTCGCCAGCCTGCCGGACAGCGGCGAGTGGCTGCCCCGGCTACGGGTCGTCGGCATCGACCTGCGCGATCCCGCCCAGGTGATCGGCCTCGCCGATGACGTCGCCGCGCAGGGTCCGCTCGACATCCTGATCAACAACGCCGCCCAGACCGTCCGACGCACTCCCGGCGCCTACGCGCCCCTCGCGGAGGCCGAGCGGGAACCGCTTCCTCTTGAGCTGCAGCACGGCAACGGCGGGCCGGAGCTGGTGACGTTCGGCCACACCAGCGACCTGCACCCGGCCGCGCTGGTTGGTTCGGTCGACGCGCATCCCGTGCTGGCGGCCGACGCCGCGACAGCCGACCGGCTGACGGAATTGGCGATGACGGCGGGCTCGGCCGACCTCGACCGGATCGATGCCGGCGGGCTGGTGCCCGACGTGGTCGACACGAACAGCTGGGTGCAGGGCATCGGAGAGATCGGTGAGCTCGAGCTGCTCGAGGTGCAGCTGTGCAACCAGACCGCGCCGTTCATCCTGATCAGCCGCCTGCGCAACGCCCTCGCCTCGTCGCCGGCGCGGCGGACGTACATCGTGAACGTGTCGGCGATGGAGGGCCAGTTCGGGCGGCGCTACAAGGGTCCCGGGCACCCCCACACGAACATGTCGAAGGCCGCGCTCAACATGCTCACGTACACGAGCGCGGCGGAAATGCTGGCCGCCGACGGCATCCTGATGACGGCGGTCGACACCGGCTGGATCACCGACGAGCGCCCGCACGTGACAAAGGTGCGGCTGGCGGCCGAGGGGTTCAAGGCACCGCTCGACCTCGTGGACGGTGCCGCCCGGGTGTACGACCCGATCGTCCGGGGCGAGGCCGGCGAGGACGTGCACGGGGTCTTCCTCAAGGACTACCAGGCGTCGCCCTGGTGAGCAGATAGCCTGCCCGCCATGCGATTCGGGCTGGTCGGCACCGGGCCCTGGGCACACAAGACCCACGGTCCCGGCCTCGCGGCGGCCAACGGCGTGGAGCTCGTGGGCGTGTGGGGCCGAGATCCGCAGAAGGCCGGCGACCTCGCAACGACTCTGGGTGTGGCGTCGTACGACGACTACGAGGCGCTGCTGGCAGACGTGGACGCCGTCGCGTTCGCCGTACCACCTGACATCCAGGCAGCGATGGCGCTCCAGGCGGCACGGGCGGGGAAGCACCTGCTGCTCGACAAGCCGATCGCCCTCGACGTCGAGGGCGCGAGGGAACTTCGGGACGCAGCGGCCGCCGCGGGGGTCGCCTCGGTCGTGTTCTTCACCGACCGGTTCGTCGACACCTCGCGGGACTGGTTCGAGCACATCCGGACGACGAACGGCTGGCGGGGTGGCTGGCTGCGCTGGTTCAGCGCCCTGCAGGAGCCGGACAACCCCTACGGCGCCTCGCAGTGGCGCCACGACCAGGGCGCGCTTTGGGACACCGGCCCGCACGCCCTGTCCACGCTGAGCGGGGCGCTCGGCCCGGTGGCGTCGGTGGAGGCTGCCGGAGGCGCCGGCGACTTCGTCGTACTCGTGCTCCACCACGAGTCCGGAGCGACCAGCAGCGTCCAGCTCACCCAGTTCGCTCCACCGGCCGCCGTCGGCTTCGAGGCGACGGTCTGGGGTGACAAGGGGATTCTCCCGATGCCGCCGCGACCCGAGGACACGGCGCTCTCGGACCTGCTGGCCACGGCGGCGGCGGAGCTCATCCGGGCCGCCGAGTCGGGCGAGGCGCACGATCTCGATCTGGCCTTCGGGGCCCGCAACGTCGAACTGCTGGCGGATGCCCAGACACAGCTCGACCCGGAAGCGAACGGGTAGCCCCGACTGCGAACTGAACCGCGCGGGACCCTCACGTCCGTCGGTGAAATCTGATCTTGCCTTCGGGGAGTTTGGTGGCCGTGTAGGCGGGGTCGTGGGCTCGTGCGTGGTGGCGGGGGCAAAGGAGTCGGCCGTTTCTGAGGCTGGTGCCGCCGCCGGCTGTCCAGGGTTGGTGGTGGTGGGCGTGGCACATGCCGGGTGGCCAGTCGCAGCCCTCGGCGCTGCAGCCTTGCTGCTCGATCGCCAGGGCGATGCGTTGGGCCTTGGTGTGGAACCGGGCCTTCCTGCCCAGATCGAGCACCTCGGACTTCCCGCCCAGCACCGCGGGGATGATCCCGGCGCGACAGGCCAGCTTCCGAGCCAGGCCCGGTGAGATCCGGTGCCCGGTGTCCAGCTGGGCGGCCTTGAGCCCGCCCATCAGGGTCTCCAGGGTCATGGTGACCACCACGGTGGCGTTGACACCGCCGGCGTTGGGGAGTCGGTCGGGGTCCAGGTGTTCGATCAGCTCGGCGAACGCCAGGCCGAGCTTGTGGTCGGTGGGCCGCTCATGGGCCGGTACGTAGCCGTCGACGGCGGCCCGGTGTTTGGGCGCCGCATGGGCCAGCACCGCCTTGTGCAGCATGTCCCAGTGCAGCTCGGGCAGCTCGCCACCGAACCGCACCTTCCCGTGCCCGTCGCGACGCCCCCACAACCGGGCCGACGCAGCCGCGTCCCGATCCTCCTTCGCCAACAGCTGCGCCTCGTGGGCCTCCCCGACCTCGGGAGCGACGACCTCGAGGATCCGTTTACCGAGGATCCGCAGCGCCTTGGCGTCGTGCTCGGCGGCGTACCCGAGCAACGTGGTCTGGGCGTCGGCCACGATCTGGGGGTCGAGGTCGTCGGGGAGCGCGTCGATCGCGGCGATGATCACCTCGGCCTGGTCGACCAACAGGTCGCCGTCGGCGAGCGCGACCCGGACCGGCTGCATGCGCCTCGCAGGCCAACGCGGTGGCGAGCTTGGTCTTGCGGTGGGCACCGGCGCGGGTCTGTTTGGTCGCGTGCGCCCACCAGTTCGGGGTCGAACTCGCACCACTCTCGGCTTCGACCTCCACGGTCTGACCGTGGGCGGCGACCCTGGCCTCGAGCTCTGCCAGAGAGGCGTGCAACCGGGTCAGCCGGACCATCGTCGTGCGGGTCTCGGCCGGGCTCATCGACCACAGCGGCACGTCTCGGACGTCCCTGAGGATGTCGTCGATCCGGGCAGCCGCGACCCCGACCGGGTGGGCCCGATCGAGGGTGGTCGCGGTGGCTGCCATAGGTCTATTTTCGCACTCACCACCGACACTCCAAGCCGCTCAGAATGGCCTGTGGAGAGACCTCTTCGGAGCGTCGTCTGTGGACGTTTCCCGCGTGGTTGAGCGGAAATCCACGCACCCACCGCAAACCGGCAACGGCGCCCAACCACCCGCCCACCTCGCCCGCATCGCTGCCTATCGGTCGCAACCACAGCGGACCCGTCACACGCGGTGACCGACCCCGCGAGGCGGTGGTTTCGAGGCTCGCTGCGCTCGCCCCTCAACCAGCGTGCAGGACGTCGTTCGCGAACTTCTCCATGCCGGCGATCTTCTGATCGAGGGTCGCGTCCAGGCCGTGGTAGTACGCCCACGGCATGGTCCACACGTCGGTGATGCCGCGCTCCTCGGCGGTCGCGAAGTGCTCGGGCAGGAACGCGTCGGTGAGCGCGGTGATCACCGCGAAGTCGCCGGTCGCGCCGTTCTCGGCTCGGATCTCGGCGAGGCGCGCGGCATGCCCGGCGGCCTCCTCGATCGTGTACAGGTCACCGACCCAGCCGTCGTGCCGCGCGGCCCGGGCGAACGCGATCTCTGAGAGCCCACCGACATAGATAGGGATCCGCTCGGCGGGCACAGGGTTCATCGCCAGCCGCGGCGCCTCGTAGAAGTCGCCCTGGTACTCCGTCCAGCCGGGCTCCCACAGCGCCCGCATCAGCTCCAGCGCCTCGTCGGTACGCCGGCCGCGGTTGCCGAAGGTCTGGTCCAGCAGCTCGAACTCCTCCCGGCACCAGCCGATGCCGATGCCCAGCGAGACGCGGTCGCCGGACAGCACCGCGGCCGTACCGACCGACTTGGCCACCTGGAACGGGCTGCGCAGCGCAGGCACGTAGACGCTGGTGAAGAAGCGCACGCGGGTCGTCACCGCGGACAGCGCCCCGATCAACACCCACGGGTCCGGCCAGGGCGTCTCGAGGTCCCAGCGACGCGCGCCGTCGTCCGTGTAGGGGTACGGCGTCGAGAGCTCCTCGAGGTCTACCACGTGGTCGGGCACCGAGATCGCGTGGTAGCCGAGCTCGTCGGCGGCCTTGGCGATCGGGATCAGGTGCTCGACGGGCTGGAACGCCGAGCTGATGGAGTAGCGCACGGGCGAAGCGTAGAGCCCGGTCAGGAAGGCGGGTCTGCCCTAAGGTTCGTTCATGGACATCGCCGGCCTGATCGCCGACCTCGACCAGCATCTGGTCACGGCCGACGCCGAGCTGGACGCGGGCTTTCCTGGCGACGGGGACGGGCGCCAGCCCGTGCACACCGTCTACGTCCCGGCCGACCGTTACACCGCACGAACGATCCACGAATACGGGCGGACCGCCCAGACCTGCGTGATCGGCGCCGCCTCCGACTTCCTGGAGGTCATCGGCGGTGACGAGGCACTGCTCGACCGCGTGCTCCGCAAGCTCGAGGACGAACCGGTCGAGGACCTGCGGATCGACTTCGAGGACGGGTACGGACACCGGTCCGACGACGAGGAGGACGCGGCCGCCCGCGCCGCGGCGATCGCGCTCCGGGAGTCGATCGAGGCGGGCGAGGCCAGCTCCTTCCACGGCATCCGGTTCAAGAGCCTGGAGCGGGAGACCCGGACCCGCGGCATCCGCACCCTCGCCACGTTCCTGGAGACGCTCGGCCAGATCCCCGAGGGCTTCGTCGTGACCCTCCCGAAGGTCACGTCGGTCGCCCAGGTCGAGGCCATGGTCCTGGCCGCTGAACGCCTGGAACCCGCTCCCGACACGCTCCGGTTCGAGCTGCAGGTCGAGACGCCACAGGCCATCGTCGGACCCGACGGCACCTCCCTCGTCGCCAAGATGATCCACGCCTCGAGGGGTCGCTGCACCGGACTGCACTACGGCACCTATGACTACTCCGCGTCCATCGGCATCGCGGCGCCGTTCCAGAGCCTCGAGCACCCGGCCGCCGACCATGCCAAGACGGTGATGCAGGCGGCCGCCGCCGGCACCGGCGTACGGCTGTCGGACGGCTCGACCAACCAGGTGCCGGTCGGTGATCCGGTCGAGGTGCGAGCAGCCTGGACGCTGCATCACCGGTTGGTGACCCGCTCCCTGGAGCGTGGCTTCTACCAGGGCTGGGACCTCCACCCGGCGCAGCTGCCGACCCGGTACGCCGCCACGTTCGCGTTCTACCGTCGAGGTCTCGACGAGGCCGGGCGCCGGCTGCGCATGTACCTCGCGCGCCAGAACGGCGGCGTCATCGACGAGCCCGCGACCGCCCGGGCGCTCGCCGGGTTCCTGCTGCGGGGTCACGAGTGCGGGGAGCTGAACATCGGCGACCTGCGCAACGCCACCGGACTGGACCTCGCCAACATCCGCAAGTACGCCGGCCGCAAGCCGCAGGGGGCCTGAGGTGGGGATCGTCCTCGGGCCCAACCAGTACGGCAAATCGGAGTCGCGGGTGGTCCGGATCTACCGCGACACCGAGCGCCACGAGATCCGCGACCTCAACGTCTCCACCTCCATCCGCGGCGAGTTCTCCGACGCCCACATCACGGGCGACCAGGGCGACGTCCTGCCCACGGACACGCAGAAGAACACCGCGTTCGCGTTCGCCAAGGAGCACGGCGTCCGGTCGCCCGAGGAGTACGCCGTTGCCCTCGGCACCCGGCTGCTCGAGGCCACTCCGGTGGCCACCGGGGTGCTCGTCCGGGTCCAGGAGTACCCCTGGGACCGGGTGACCATCGGTCAGGCCGAGCACGAGCACACGTTCGTGCGCCGCGGCGGCGAGGTGCGCACGGTCGAGGTCGACGTGACCGCCGACGGGCCACGGATCGTCTCCGGCCTGGCCGACCTGGTCGTGCTCAAGTCGACGGGCTCGGAGTTCAAGGACTTCCTGCGCGACGAGTACACGACGCTGCCCGACGCCGACGACCGGATCCTGGCGACCTCGCTCACCGCGGCCTGGCGGCACAGCCCGGTGGCGCAGGTCGACGCGATCGACTGGGACGAGGAGCACCGCACTGCGCGGGCCCTGCTGCTGGAGGCGTACGCCGAGACCTACAGCCGCGCCCTGCAGGAGACCCTCTACGCGATGGGCCGGCTGCTGCTGGAGCGGGTGCCCACGGTCGAGGAGGTGTCGTTCACGGCACCCAACAAGCACCACTTCCTGGTCGACCTGTCGCCGTTCGGGCTCGACAACCCGGGCGAGGTCTTCATCGCCGCCGACCGGCCCTACGGCCTGATCGAGGCGACCGTCACCAGGGAGCCGGAATGACGCTGGAAGACTTCAACGGCCTCGCCGAGCCCGACGCACGACTGCGGCTTGCCGAGTGCCTCGACGTGCCGCGGTGGGTGGACGTCGTACTCACCGGGCGGCCGTACGCCGACGTCGGCGCCCTGCACACGGTCGCCTCCGTCGCGGCTGAGCTGGACGACGACGAGCTCGAGGCCGCCCTGGCCCGGCACCCCCGGATCGGCGAGCGCGCGGGCAGCGACCACAACGCGGCGCACTCGGCGCGCGAGCAGGCCGGCGTAGACCCGGCCGACCGCGACGTCGCCGCCCGGATCGCCGCGGGCAACGTCGCCTACGAGGACCGGTTCGACCGGGTCTTCCTGATCCGGGCGTCCGGGCGCACCGGCCCGCAGATCCTGGCCGAGCTGGACCGCCGGCTGGGCAACGACGACGAGATCGAGCGTGGTGAAACCGTGCAACAGTTGCGCGAGATCGCGCTGCTCCGGCTCGACCAACTGGTGGGGGAGTGACATGGCGACGCTGAGCACCCACGTCCTGGACACCGCGCAGGGCCGACCGGCGGTCGGTCTGCGGGTCGAGCTCACATCCGGCGGGGGCGGAGCGGTCGCCGCGGGCGTCACGGACGCCGACGGCCGGGTGGCGCCGCTGGGCGGCGATCTCGTCGCGGGCAGCTACACCCTGCGCTTCGACACCGGCGGCTACCTCGGAGCTGATGCGTTCTACCCGGAGGTCGTGGTCACGTTCGCCGTCGGCGCGGACGAGCACTACCACGTGCCGCTGCTCCTGAGCCCGTTCGGCTACTCGACCTACCGTGGCTCCTGATCAGCTGATCCGCGCGCCGCGAGCGATCGTCGGCGGGCGCGAAGTGGCCGCGAGCGTACGGATCCGCGACGGCGTGATCGCGGCCGTCGAGGACCTGACCGCCGAGCCGGCCGGCGCCGAGGTGGTGGAGCTCGGCGCCGACGAGGTGCTGCTGCCCGGTCTGGTCGACACCCACGTCCACGTCAACGAGCCCGGCCGCACCGACTGGGAGGGCTTCGCGAGCGCGACCAAGGCGGCTGCTGCCGGTGGCGTGACGACGATCGTGGACATGCCGCTCAACAGCATCCCGCCGACCACGACCGTGGGGGGCCTGGAGGTGAAGCTGGCGGCCGCCTGGACGCAGGCGTACATCGACATCGGGTTCTGGGGTGGTGCGGTCCCGCACAACCTGGGAGACCTCGAGCCGCTGCACGAGGCCGGGGTGTTCGGGTTCAAGTGCTTCCTGCTGCCGAGCGGGGTGGATGAGTTCCCGGAGCTGAGCCCGGTGCAGCTGGCGAACACGCTGGAGGAGACCGGCCGGCTCGATGCGCTGCTGATCGCACATGCCGAGGACGGGGCCCAGGTCACCGAGGCCAGCGGGACGGAGTACGCCGGGTTCGTCGCCTCTCGCCCTCCGGTGGCCGAGACTTCAGCCATCGAGCGGCTGATCGCCACGGCCAAGCTGACCGGCGCTCGGGTGCACGTCGTCCACCTCTCCGCCGCCGCGGCGCTGCCGGCGATCAGGACCGCCCGGGCCGACGGCGTACGGCTCACCGTCGAGACCTGCCCGCACTATCTGACGCTCACCGCGGAGGAGGTGCCCGACGGGCACACCGAGTTCAAGTGCTGCCCGCCGATCCGGGACGCCGCCAATCGCGACCTGCTCTGGGCCGCGCTCGCCGCAGGCGAAATCGACGTCGTGGTCAGCGACCACTCCCCGTGCGCGCCGGAGCTCAAGCGGTTCGACACCGGCGACTTCGGCCAGGCCTGGGGCGGCATCTCCTCGCTCCAGCTGGGCCTGCCGGCGATGTGGACCGAGGCGCGCGGCCGCGGCCGCGGCCTGGCCGAGGTGGTCGGATGGATGGCCGACGGACCGGCGCGGCTGGTCGGCCTCGACCGTAAGGGCCGGATCGAGCCCGGCATGGACGCCGACCTGTGCGCGTTCGCACCGGACGAGACGTTCGTGGTAGACCCGGCCAAGCTCTGGCACAAGAACCCCGTGTCGGCGTACGCCGGGCGTACGCTCTCCGGCACGGTCCGGCGCACCTGGCTGCGCGGATCACCGGTGGATCCGTCCGGACCGCCGCACGGTCGGCTGCTGAGAAGGGGAGACGGATGAGCTACTACGTACCCCGCGGTGGACACCCCGACCAGCACGACCTGACCACCGACCGCGCCGCCTTCACCGAGGCCTACGCCGTGCTCCCGCGCGGCACGATGCGCGACATCGTGGTGAGCCGGTTCCCGCACTGGCGCGAAACCCGGGGCTGGGTGCTCGCCCGGCCGCTGTCGGGGTTCGCGGAGACGTTCAGCTGGTACGTCGTGGAGGTGGACTCGGGTGGCGGCTCCGAGAGCCCCGAGCCCGACCCGGACGCCGAGGCCGTGCTGTTCGTCGTCGACGGCACCCTGCGGCTGACCATCGCCGGCATCGTCCACGTCCTCGGCTCCGGTGGCTACGCGTTCCTTCCTCCCGGGACCGACTGGACGGCGGACAACGGTGGCGACGGCACGGCGACGTTCCACTGGATCCGGAAGGCCTACGAGCGCGTCGACGGGGTCGAGGTGCCGGAGGCGTTCGTGACCAACGAGGCGGACGTACCGCTTGACCCGATGCCAGACACCGACGGCGCCTGGTGCACGCAGCGGTTCGTGGGCACCGACGACGTACGCCACGACATGCAGGTCAACATCGTCACCTTCGAGCCCGGCGGCTCGATCCCGTTCCCGGAGACGCACGTCATGGAGCACGGCCTCTACGTGCTCGAGGGCAAGGGGATGTACCTGCTCAACCAGGACTGGGTGGAGGTCCAGGCCGGCGACTTCATGTGGCTGCGCGCCTTCTGCCCCCAGGCCTGCTACGCCGGCGGCCCGGGCCGGTTCCGCTACCTGCTCTACAAGGACGTCAACCGGCACCCACGCCTGCGGCTCTGACTACAGCGTGCATTCAGTGATGGGCGGTGCGTCAGCGTCCGTTTCGCGATGGGAAACCGACGCTGCGCCACCGCTCGATGACCGATCGCCTCGGGCCGTGATACCCCCGGCGGTGTGACACGACCCATGGCGACCCCAGTAATTTGGCGTTACGGTGGTGAACGGCCTGACGGGAGGGGAGGGCCTGATGACCGTTGACCTGCCTTTGCTGCGCTTCGGGCAGCGCCTTCCTCGGGGGTGGATGAGGTGACCGACACTCGGGTGCCGGCCTTCCCGCACGTCCTGATCATCGTGACCGACGCCGCCGTCATGGTCGACGGCGAAGTCGTCGACCGCGGGTCCGCGGGCGACCCCGACGCCTCCATCGCGATCCAGCTCGGCGCGCATGCTGCGGCGCGGAGGGTGGCGCAGCGCCTGGGTCGCCCGGTCCGCGCGACCCTGCGGTGCAAGGGCGAAGAGACGCGGATCATCCTGCACCCCGACGGGTCCTACCGGAACGCCGAGGAGACCAAGCCGGAGCGCACCCCGGCCGTGAGTGTGGCCGCGCCGGGCGCGCTGCCCGCTCCGATCAAACGGCCTGCACGTCGCTCGATCCGCGCGGTCGTCCTCGTCGACCGGTCCAAGTTCGCCACGAGCGCGGCGTACGTCGCGCTCGGCACCGTCCTGATCACCGGGCTGCTGCTCACCGGCAGCGACGGTGAGCAGCCGACGCAGGTGGCCGAGGGTTCGCTCGAGGCGCCTGCAGGGACCGGGGTCTCCCCGCACGAGGTCGTGGTCGGCGATCTCGTGGAGCGGCTGCCGGCGGTCAGCGGCGTCGTGGCCGACTCGGAGACCGGTGGCTTCAACATCCAGGTCACGACCGGCCGTGCTGCCCGGGTGAGGGTGCAGGCGTCGCCGGTTGCCGGCGACGGCGAGGCTCGGGTGTGGACGATCCGGACGTCGGGCGCGACGACCCGGACGCTGGCGTTCGACGATCTCGAGGCCGGGTCCTATCGATGGGTGGTGCGCTCCGAGGGCGAGCGGCCGCGCACGGGCAACGTGGTGGTGTCGTCAGAACCGCCGGTGGTCGACGCCGTCGACGACGCGTCCCAGCCGGACTCCACACCGGAGACCTCCTCTCCGCCACCGTCGGACAACGATGACGGCGGCGGTGACAGCGACATGCCCGGTCCGACCGGACCGGTCGACCCCGACGACCCGACGAATCCATGATCCGGCCGAAGACCGCGGCGCTGGTCGGCCTGGCGATGGTGGCCGCGCTGCTCGCAGCCACCGGGCCGTCGAGCGGAGGCGTCGGACCGGAAGCGGTGGCGACCGATCGCGAGACGCCTCGGACGCTCAGGTACTGGTCCGGCTTCCGCATCCAGCGGACCGGCAAGGCCGCGGGCGGATTCATCGGCGCTCGCCGCTGGAGCCAGAACGGCCCGATCCTCTACCGGATCGACCCCGCCGCGACGACCGGCGCCACGACGTACCAAGCGGGTCGATGGGCGGCCCGGGTGCCCGGGTCCGGGCCACGGTTCGCCGCCGATCGCCGGGACACGGCCCGGGCGGCCTGGATCGTCTCCAAGTACGGCACCTTCCGCTACGACGTCCAGTCGGCGGCCGTGGACGCCGCCCTGCTGCACCTGCTGGCCAACGAGAGCTGGCGCCTCAACGGTGACCTCGGCACCCGCCGGATCCGGCAGGCCGACGAGCCGGCGCAGATACGCAGCTTCGCCAGGACCATGCTCGACAGCTCGAGGAAGCTCGCCGGTCCCTATGCGATCACGGTGCAGCAGACAAACGAGGCGATCGTCGGCGACCCCGTGGGGCTGGCGATCCGAGTCACTGTGGCCCGCAACGGCCGACCGCTGCCGTTCGTCCCGGTGAAGGTGTCCTCACCGGCCGGTCGGGCGAGCCTCGGCACGACGGACGAGGACGGCTGGGTGCGGGTGACCTACGAGCACCCGTCCGCGGGTGCGACACCGCTGCAGGTGGCGGTCGCGAAGGCCCCGAGGACCCAGCTGCGGATCCTGCATCCCGGCCGGCCCTCGAGGTCGCGGGTCGTGGTCGCTGGACGGAAGGACGTCGTACGCGGCCAGGGCGCCGTCTACGTCAAGGCCCGCCCCGAGGTCGAGATCTTGCGCGGGGTCAAGCGGGCACGGGCCGGGACGCCGACCGGGGGCAGGTTCCGGCTGTCCCGCTCGGCCGAGGCGTGGCCGCGACGGGCCGAAGTGACCCTGCACGGTCCCTACACGCACGCCGAGAACGTCCGATGCGGCAAGCGGGTCGCGCGCACGGGCCACACCCGGGTGACCGATGCCGGGCGCTACCCCCTGCCGTGGTTCAAGCTCCGCAGGCAGGGCTTCTACGTCTGGCAGGTACAGGTGCCGGGGAACGCGGTGAACCTCGCCGCCGGCGACTGTGGTGGCAAGTTCCGGGTCGTCGGCGACTGACGTACGTAAACTCCTGGGATGGCCGATCCGACGATCAGCGTCAACGGTGAGTCGCGTTCGCTGGGAGCGATCCCGGTGTGGACGAGCACCCTCGACTGGCTGCGCGGAATCGGCCTGACCGGAGCCAAGGAGGGATGCGCCGAGGGGGAGTGCGGTGCCTGCTCGGTGATGGTCGCCCGTCCCGACGGTGAGGGCTCCCGCTGGACCGCGATCAACGCCTGCCTGGTGCCTGCGCTCGCCCTCGACGGGCAGGAGGTGGTCACCGCCGAGGGTCTCGGCTCACCCCAGGACCTGCACCCCGTGCAGCGGGAGATGGCCGACCGCGGCGGTTCGCAGTGCGGCTACTGCACGCCTGGCTTCGTGTGCAGCATGGCGGCGGAGTACTACCGACCCGGCCGAGACGAGTTCGACCTGCACGCCATCGCCGGCAACCTGTGCCGGTGCACCGGCTATCGGCCGATCCGCGACGCCGCCGAGGCCCTGAGCGCCCCGCCCACCGACGACCCGCTGGCGGCACGAGTGGGCGCGGCGGCTCCGGAGCCGGTGCCGACCCGGGTCGACGGGTTCGCCCGACCCGCCGATCTTGCCGAAGCGTTCGCGCTGCTGCGCGAGCACCCGGACGCGACCGTGCTGGCCGGCGGCACCGACTGGGGCGTGGAGGTCAACATCCGTGGTGAGCGGGCGGCGTACGTCGTGGCGGTCGACCGGCTGCCCGAGCTCCGCGGGTTTGCGATCGACGACCGCAGCGTCGAGATCGGCGCAGCGCTGACGCTCTCCGAGGCCGAGTCGGCGCTGGCCGGCAAACTCTCGATGCTCGACGAGGTGTTCGAGCTGTTCGCGTCGCGACTGATCCGCAACGGCGCCACGATCGGCGGCAACCTGGCCACCGCCTCCCCGATCGGCGACCTGGCTCCCGCGCTGATGGCCCTCGAGGCCGGCGTGGTGCTCACCTCCGCCGATGGAGACCGTGAGGTGCCGATCGCCGACTACTTCACCGGCTACCGCGAGACGGTGCGCCGGGCCGACGAGCTGATCAAGGCGGTCCGGGTACCGCTGCCTACGGCCGGGATCACCGCGTTCCACAAGATCGCCAAGCGGCACTACGACGACATCTCCAGCGTGGCGGTCGGGTTCGCGATCGAGCTCGCCGATGGCGCGGTGAAGTCGGCGCGGATCGGGCTGGGCGGGGTGGCCGCGACCCCGGTGCGGGCGCTGGCGACCGAGGCGGTGCTCGAGGGCCGGCCCTGGGACGAGACGACCGTGCGCGAGGCGGCCGAGGTGCTGCGCAGCCAAGGCACTCCGATGGACGATCACCGAGCCAGCGCGGCGTACAGGTCGGCGATGCTCGGCAACGCGCTGTTGAAGCTCTGGGAGGGCGGCCGATGAGCACGCTGTCCGAGCGGCCGGCCGACGCCGTCGTCGGGTGGGAGATCCCGCACGAGAGCGCCGCGCTGCACGTCACCGGGGCCGCGCTCTACACCGACGACCTGGTGGCCCGGACCAAGGACTGTCTGCACGCCTGGCCGGTGCAGGCGCCGCACGCGCACGCGCGAGTGACCGATCTCCGGGTCGATGCGGCGTACGACGTCCCGGGTGTGGTGCGGGTGTTGACCGGCGCCGATGTGCCGGGCGTCAACGACGCCGGCGTCAAGGGCGACGAGCCGCTGTTCCCGACCGAGGTCATGTACTACGGCCACGCGATCTGCTGGGTGCTCGGCGACACGCTCGAGGCGGCCCGGATCGGTGCCGCTGCGGTGCAGGCCGACTACCAGCCGCTGCCGGCGCTGGTGGACCTGCGCGAGGCGATCGCGGCGGGCAGCTTCCAGGGCGGCAAGCCCCAGGTGGTCCGCGGCGAGGTGGAGGCGGCGCTGGCCGGCTCCACGCGCGTGTTCAGCGGCGAGACCGAGATGGCCGGGCAGGAGCACTTCTACCTCGAGACGCACTGCTGCCTGGTGCACGTCGACGAGTCCGGCCAGATCTTCGTGCAGAGCAGTACCCAGCACCCGACCGAGACCCAGGAGATCGTGGCCCACGTCCTCGGTCGGCACAACCACGACGTCACCGTGCAGTGCCTGCGGATGGGCGGCGGCTTCGGCGGCAAGGAGATGCAGCCGCACGGGTACGCCGCGATCGCGGCTCTGGGTGCCACGATCACCGGGCGCCCGGTCCGGCTGCGCCTGAACCGCACCCAGGACATGACCCTGACCGGAAAGCGGCACGGTTTCCACGCCCAGTGGCGGGCCGGGTTCGACGCCGAGGGTCTCCTCCAGGCACTCGACGCCACGCTCACGTCCGACGGCGGGTGGAGCCTCGACCTGTCGGAGCCGGTGCTGGCGCGAGCGCTCTGTCACGTCGACAACGCCTACTGGATCCCGCACGTGCGGGTGAACGGCCGGGTGGCGCAGACCCACAAGACCTCCCAGACCGCGTTCCGCGGCTTCGGCGGCCCGCAGGGGATGATCGTGATCGAGGACATCCTCGGCCGTTGCGCGCCACTGCTCGGCATCGACCCGGCCGACCTACGCCGCCGCAACTTCTACGCCGACGGCCAGGCCACGCCGTACGGGCAACCGGTGCGGCACGCGCACCGTGCGGCCGACTCGTGGGATCAGGTCGTCGCGTCGTCGGAGTTCGCCAGGCGCAATGCGGAGATCGCCGAGTTCAACGCCGCACACGAGCACGTGAAGCGGGGACTGGCGGTGACGCCGGTGAAGTTCGGGATCTCGTTCAACTTCACCGCGTTCAACCAGGCCGGCGCGCTCGTGCACGTCTACAAGGACGGCTCGGTGCTGGTCAACCACGGTGGCACCGAGATGGGCCAAGGCCTGCACACCAAGATGCTGCAGGTCGCCGCTACCGCTCTGGGCGTCCCGCTGGAGCGGGTCCGGCTGGCGCCGACGCGCACCGACAAGGTGCCCAACACCTCCGCGACCGCAGCGAGCTCCGGAGCCGACCTCAACGGCGGTGCGGTCAAGCACGCGTGCGACCAGATCATGGAGCGGCTGTCGGCGGTCGACGCCGGCCGCGAGCTGCTGTGGGAGGAGCTGGTCCGGGAGGCCTACTTCAGCCGGGTGCAGCTGTGGGCGGCCGGCTTCTACCGCACCGAGGGACTGCACTGGGACTCGACCACGATGCGCGGCGAGCCGTTCAAGTACTTCGCCTACGGCGCGGCGGCCACCGAGGTGGAGGTCGATGGCTTCACCGGGAGCTACCGCACCCTGCGCGTCGACATCGTGCACGACGTCGGCGACTCGCTCTCGCCGTTGGTCGACCTCGGGCAGATCGAGGGCGGGTTCGTGCAGGGCGCCGGCTGGCTGACCCTGGAGGACCTGCGCTGGGACGGCTCCGACGGTCCGCACCGGGGCCGGCTCGCGACCCAGGCGGCCAGCACCTACAAGTTGCCGAGCATCGGTGAGATGCCGGACGAGCTGTTCGTCGCGCTGCTGGAGCGCGCGCACGAGGACGGCTCGATCTACGGTTCGAAGGCGGTTGGCGAGCCACCGCTGATGCTGGCCATCTCGGTGCGGGAGGCGCTGCGCCAGGCCGCCGCCGCCTTCGGCCCGGCCGGCACCAGCGTCGACCTGGCCGCACCCGCCACGCCGGAAGCTGTCTACTGGGCGCTCGAGGAGGCCCGCCGGCCCCCTGAGCCCGGAGCCGCCGGTCATCTCGTCGCCGGCGCGCCCGGCGTCGTACCCGATCAGCCGGAGGCGGACGCGCCACTGCTTCACCCGCGGTCCGAGGCGGTCGCGGCCCGGTCCCCGGTGGTGGATCCATGACGAGCTGGCTGGCCGCGGTCCAGCGGCTCAGGAGCGAACGACGGCCGGGCGTGCTGGTCACCGTGAGCGAGGTGCGCGGCCATGCGCCGCGGGACGCCGGCGCCAAGCTCGTGGTCTCCGCCGGGGAGACCTGGGGGAGTGTCGGTGGCGGCAACCTGGAGGAGACCGCGATCGCCCGGGCCCGTGAGCTGCTCGAGGTCGGAACCCGGGCGCCGGAGAGCATGACCATGTCGCTCAGCGACAAGGCGCGCACCGAGCACGGCCGACAGTGCTGTGGGGGCGAGGTGTCCCTGCTGCTCGAGCCGCTGCCCGTGGTGCCGGCGGTGGCCGTCTTCGGGATGGGGCACGTCGGGCTCGAGCTGGCGCTGATCCTGTCGCGGCACGACATCGAGCTGCACCTCGTCGACTCCCGCGCCGACCAGGTGTCGGCGGAGCGGCTGGCCGTGCTCGACGACGGGGTCGCGACCGTGCACGCCCACCACTCGCCGATGCCGGAGCTGGTGCTCGGCCAGGTGCCCCAGGGCACCCACGTGCTGGTGCTGACGCACGACCACGCCGAGGACTTCGCGCTCTGCGATGCGGCGCTGCGCTGCGGTCACCTCGCATCGGTCGGGCTGATCGGTTCCTCGGCGAAGTGGCAGCGGTTCCGTCGCGGCCTGTTGGTCGAGGGGCACGCCGACGCCGAGGTCGACCGGATCCGTACGCCGATCGGCCGGCCGGGTGGTGGCAAGGAGCCCGCAACGATTGCCCTCGGTGTCGCTGCCGAGCTGGTGGAGGCGTTCGCTGCCGATCGCGCGGTCCGCAGGTGACGATCTTCCGGGCCCGGGCGATGGACACGCCCGACGACCCCTTCGCGGGCGGAGCGCTGCGCAGCTCGGACGACGTAGGGCTCGTCGTCGAGGACGGCGTGATCGTCGCGCGCGGCGAGTTCGCCGAGATCCACCCCGAGCACCCCGAGCAGGCCGTGGTCGACCTGCGCGCCGGCGTACTCATCCCCGGCCTGGTCGACACCCACGTGCACTTCCCGCAGGTCCGGGCCATCGGGGCGCTGGGCATGCCGCTGCTCGAGTGGCTCGACAAGTGCGCTCTGCCGGAGGAATGCCGCCTGGCCGCGCCCGACTACGCGAGCGAGGTCGCGGCCGAGTTCTGCAACGGGCTGGTCTCGGCCGGGACCACCACCGCCCTGGTGTTCGGCTCCCACTTCGCGAGTGCGGTCGACGCGCTGTTCGCCGAGTCGACCCGGCTCGGGCTGCGCGTCACCAGTGGCCTCGTCGTGAGCGATCGCGAGCTGCCCGAGGACCTGCTCACCACACCGCAGCGGGCGTACGACGAGGCGGTCGAGCTGGCTGGTCGCTGGCACGGCGTGGGCCGCAACCGGTACGCCGTCACCCCGCGCTTCTCGCTGTCCGCGAGCGAGCCGATCCTGGACGCCTGCTCCGCCGTACTCGACGCGACGCCGGGGGCGATGTTCACCTCGCACGTCAACGAGAACCGGGCCGAGGTCGAGTTCGTCGCCTCGCAGTTCCCGGACTGCAGGGACTACGTCGACACCTATGACCGGCGCGGGCTGCTGAAGGCCGGCGCCGTGCTCGCCCACAACGTGCACCCGACCGAGCCGGAGCTCGCCGTACTCGCCGACCGCGGTACCGCGGTCGCGCACTGCCCCTCCAGCAACTCGGCGCTCGGCAGCGGACTGTTCCCGCTGCACCGCCACCTCCAGGCCGGGGTGCCGGTGGCGCTGGGCTCCGACGTCGGTGCCGGCACCGGGTTCTCGATCTTCAAAGAGGGGCTGCAGGCGTACTTCATGCAGCGCCTGCTCCACGACGACGGCCACCCGCTGACGCCTGCCCACCTGCTCTACCTGGCCACCCGGGCCGGCGCGATGGCCCTCGGGCTCGGGGACGAGGTCGGTGACCTGAGCGTCGGCAAGCGCTTCGACGCGGTCTGCTTGCGCCCGCCGGGCGGGACCGCGCTCAACGTCGGTCTCCGGCACACCGAGAGCGCCGAGGAGGCGCTGGGCAAGATCTTCGCGCTCGCCGGCGACGCCGACGTGGCCGACGTCTGGATCGACGGCTGGCAGCTCGTGGCCGGGGGGTTCGTCCGGCCGGATGTCCGCTGACGGTCCCGAGCGTCACACGCGGAGGACACAACTTCTGGCGTGTCCCAACGGACGGTTCTGCGAGGAATTCCCGGACTTCGTGTCTGACGCGCCTTGATCGAGGGTCTAGTAGATATGTGTCTCGTTATTGACTTTATGAATCAAATGACTAAAATGAGATACATGCCAGCCCCTAGCCCGTACACGAACCCCGAACAACAGGCGGACCTCGAACGCCTAGGCGCCCGGCTGCGCGAACGCCGAAAGGCCCTCGGTGTCACGGTAGTCGCCTGTGCCGAAGCTGCTGGTGTGTCGCGCGTGACCCTGCACCGGATCGAGGCAGGCAACCCCTCGGTCACGATCGGCGCTTACATCAACGTTGCAGCCGCGCTCGGACTTCACCTCGTCGTCCCGATCCTCGACGCTCCAGCAGCAGAACCGGCGACGATCACAGTCGGCGACTACCCCGGCCTCCGCACGCTGGCATGGCAGACCGACGCCGGCACCACCATCACCGAGACAGAGGCACTCAACCTCTACGAACGCGGTTGGCGACACCTCGACCAGGAAGCCCTCACCGATCACGAGAAGGCGTTCATCCAGCACCTCGCGGACACCTACAGCAACGGGAGGCTCCTTGTTTAGGCGGCTACACCATCAACGGGTGGCCGAGGTGCTGTCGATCCTCGACGCACCGCTCCTGGTCGAGCACAACTGTTGGTTCGGCGGTGGCACCGCGATCGTCCTCGCCAACGGTGAGTTCCGCGAATCGGTCGACATCGACTTCCTGGTCTCCGACCAGCAGTCCTACCGACAGCTGCGCCAGATCGTCAGGGACCACGGGCTCGACGCCCTGGCCACACGCGAACTGGACCTAGGTCGAACACCTTCTGTCGACGGTCACGGGATCAGGGCCTCGGTGCTCGTAGCAGGGGTTGCGATCAAGTTCGAGATCATCCACGAAGGCCGCATCGACCTCGACACTCCCTCCTCGAAGGATGAGATCTGCGGGGTACGGATCCTGACGCGAACCGACCAGGTCGCAAGCAAGCTGCTCGCCAACGACGACCGCTGGGCAGACACATCGACGTTCGGCCGCGACCTTATCGACCTGGCCATGATGAAACCCGACACGGTCGCCCTGACCGCCGGCGCGCACAAGGCAGTCGATGCGTACGGCAAGACGGTCGGAGAGAGCCTCAGCAAAGCAGTCACCTACCTTCGCGAGCGCCCGCACCGTCTCGACGAATACATCCGAGCACTCAAGATCGACGCGCCCCGAGCAGCTGTCTGGCAGAGCATCCGCAACCTGTCCGCAAGATGCGCCAAGATCGAAAGTCTAGGCCCGTCAATCGTCGGTACTGCAAGCGCTGATCATGATGGTGATGATGATGCTGAGCAGACGATCGGCGGCACTGGGCCCACCAGCCAGATCCGTGGAAGGACCTCTCCCCAGGGCGACAGAGGGTAGTTCGCACCGCGTCACCGCGACGAACCCAAGGCTTCTCCCGAGTTGCCGGACGCGCGCGACCTGACGTTGTGCGCGGACCAGCGGGAGGCGCTCGACGAAGCCGGCTAGTTGAGTAGGCGGGCTCAGGCGCGAAGTAGCCGCTCGATCTAGCGTCGAAGCATGCTGCTTCGAGACCGCCGCTTCCTTCCGTACGCCGCCTGTTTGCTCGGCGCGCTCAGCCTGCTGTCAGTGCTGTGCTTCCACTTCCCCGAACTGCTCACCAGCCGGGAGTTCCGCGTCGTCTACACGCCCGGGTTTGCGCGCACCCTGCTGCTGTTCGGGCTCGTCGCCGCGTTCGTCATGGGGACCGTCGCGGTCCTGCGGGACCAGAGCCGCCGAGTGGCTCTGGTGGGGGTGGGGGCGGCCACGTTGGCCATCCTGCTCGGCGGCACCGACGTGCAGGTCGACAGCGTCGGCGAGACGCCGTACTCGCTGGGGTTGGACTGGTTCATCCTCTCCCTGTTCTTCTCGGCGCTCGTCTTCATCCCGCTCGAGCAGTACCTCGGCCGCCGCCAGGTCTCGGTGCTCCGGCCCGGGTGGCGCACCGACGTGACCTACTTCTTCATGAGCCACGTGCTCGTGCAGTTCTTCCTGATCCTGGTCACGGCCACTACGTCCACTGTCGCGGCCGCCGTCGCGATCCCGGGGGTCAGGGACGTTGTCGGGTCGCTGCCCGGGTGGGTCCAGTTCCTGCTCGCGGTGTTCGTGGCCGACCTCGCCCAAGCGACCCTGCACCGGGCCTACCACCGGATCTCGAACCTGTGGCGGTTCCACTCGGTGCACCACTCGAGTCGCGACCTCGACTGGCTGGCGGGATCCAGGGTGCACCTCATCGAGACCGTCCTGACTCGCAGCATCGTCCTTCTGCCCCTCATGGTGCTGGGCTTCTCCACCCCGGCCGTCAACGCGTACGTAATCCTGGTCGGCCTTCAAGCGGTCGTGGCGCATGCCAATATCGGCGTCAGCTTCGGGTGGCTCGAGTACGTGCTGGTGCTGCCGCGCTACCACCACTGGCACCACGCGCGGCACATCGACTACTGGGACCGGAACTACGCGATCCACCTGCCGCTGGTCGACATGCTGATGGGCAGCTTCAAGCTGCCCCGCGACGGCAGCTGGCCGGAGGAGTACGGCGTGCTGAGGCTGGAGACGGTGCCGCAGGGCATCGTGGCCCAGCACCTGATGCCGTTCCGCGGCGAGCGCGAGTACACCGACTACGTGGCCTAGCCGCCGGCTCGCTCGGCCTCCAGCACGGTCTGGTACGCCGGCAGCGTGAGGAAGTCGGGATACTCGGCGCCGAGTGCAGACTCCACGAACAGCCAGCGGGCCTTCTCAAGATGCTCGGTGACGTCCGCGTCCGCGTCGAGGGCGGCGTACTCCTCCTCGACCAGGCGCTCCACCAGGTCGCGGGTCACGGTCTCGCCGGTATCGAGGGTGGCCTCGTTGAAGACCCACTGCCAGACCTGCGACCTGGAGATCTCGGCAGTGGCGGCATCCTCCATCAGGTTGTTGATCGCCGCCGCGCCGTTGCCCGAGAGCCAGGCCTCGAGGTAGCGGATGCCGATCCGGATGTTGCCGCGGAGCCCGGCCTCGGTGCGCTGGCCCGGAGTCTCCTTGACGGCGAGCAGGTCGTTGGCGGTGACCTTCACCGGGTCGCGCTGCCGGCCGACCTGGTTGGGTTCGTCGCCGAGCACGGAGTCGAAGATCTCGCGGCACACCGGCACCAGGTCGGGGTGCGCGACCCAGGAGCCATCGAATCCGGCATCGGCCTCGCGGGTCTTGTCCTCGCGCACCTTCGCGAACGCGCGCTCGTTGACATCGACGTCCTTGCGGCTCGGGATGAACGCCGCCATCCCGCCGATCGCGAACGCCCCGCGCCGGTGACAGGTCTGGACGAGCAGGTCGCTGTAGGCCTTCATCATCGGCGCCGCCATGGTCACCGCGTTGCGGTCCGGGAGCGTGAAGTCGGGACCGGCGTCGCGGAAGTTCTTGATGATGCTGAACAGGTAGTCCCAGCGGCCGGCGTTGAGCCCGGCCATGTGGTCGCGCAGCTCGTAGAGGATCTCGTCCATCTCGAAGGCGGCGGTGATCGTCTCGATGAGCACGGTGGCTCGGATGGTGCCGTTCGGCAAGCCGAGCACCTCCTGCGCGTGCACGAACACGTCGTTCCACAGCCGTGCCTCGAGGTGGCTCTCCAGCTTCGGGAGGTAGAAGTACGGTCCGGTGCCGCGGTCGAGCAGCTCGCGGACGTTGTGGAACAGGTACAGCCCGAAGTCGACGAACGCGGCAACGACCGGCTCGTCGTCGATCGTGAGGTGCTCCTCGTCGAAGTGCCAGCCCCGCGGGCGCGGCACGATCACGGGGATGTTGTCGGGGTCGGCCAGCCGGTACTCCTTGCCCTCCGGCGAAGTGAGCTCGATGGTCCGGCGTACGGCGTCGGCGAGGTTGACCTGGCCACCGATCACGTTGGCCCAGTGCGGGGTGTTGGCGTCCTCCAGGTCGGCCAGCCACACCTTCGCGCCGGAGTTCAGCGCGTTGATGGTCATCTTGCGCTCGGTCGGGCCGGTGATCTCGACCCGCCGGTCCCGGAGGTCCACCGGGATCTCGGCGACCTTCCAGTCGCCGGTCCGCACCCGGGCGGTGTCGTAGAGGAAGTCCAGCCGGCCGGTCTCGGCGATTCTGGCCCGGCGATCCTGGCGGGTCTCCAGCAGCTCATTGCGGCGGGCGCCGAAGCGGCCCTGCAGATCGGCGATGAACGCGAGTGCCTCGTCGGTCAGGATCTCCTCGGAGCGCTCGACCTGCGGGCCGGAGACGGTGATGGCTGCCATGCCGTCACCGTAGTGGTCGTCAGCGTGCTTCGGGTACGCCGTACGTCGTGGTCCGTTCCCGCACCGGGCGGCCGATACCCGCCCCGATATCGACGAGCTCGGCAACCGTTTTGGCGGACCCGTGCTCGGAACCCGCCATCCGAGAGATCGTCTCCTCCATCAGGGTGCCGCCCACGTCGTTGGCACCGGCCCGAAGCATGGCGCGGGTGCCGTCGACGCCGAGCTTGACCCACGAGGTCTGGATGTTGCGGATCCGCCCGTGCAGCAGGATCCGCGACATCGCGTGCACCGCCAGGTTGTCCCGCAGCGTCGGGCCGGGGCGGGCGACGCCGGCGAGGTAGATGGGTGCCGACGTGTGCACGAACGGCAGCGGCACGAACTCGGTGAAACCGCTCGCCCCGAAATCCAATGCTGTGTCCTGGATGTCCGCCAGCACGCGGAGATGGCCGACCCAATGCCGCGGGTTGTCGACGTGGCCGTACATCATCGTCGAGGTGGTCGGGATGCCGAGCCGGTGTGCGGTGCTGACGACCTCGATCCACGTGCGGGCCGGCAGCTTGCCCTTGGTGAGCACCCAACGCACTTCGTCATCCAGGATCTCGGCGGCGGTGCCCGGCAGCGATCCGAGGCCGGCTTCGCGCGCCTTCAACAGGAAGTCCTCGATGGACAGCCCGGTGCGGGCGGTGCCGTTGACGACCTCCATCGGACTGAACGCGTGCACATGCATGTCGGGCACCCGCTGCTTCACGGCCGTCACGAGCTCGAAGTAGGCGTCGGCCGGCAGTTCGGGGTCGATGCCGCCCTGCATGCAGACCTCGGTGGCGCCCAGCGCCCAGGCCTCCTCCGCCCGGTCGGCGACCTCGTCGAGGGAGAGGGAGTAGGCGTCGGCGTCGGTACGCCGCTGGGCGAACGCGCAGAACCGGCACCCGACATAACAGACGTTGGTGAAGTTGATGTTCCGGTTGACGACGTAGGTGACGTCGTCGCCGACCGTTTCCTTGCGCAGGTCGTCGGCGAGCCGGCACACCTGCTCCAGGAGCTCGCCCTCCGCTGTCATCAGGGTCAGTGCATGCTCGTCGGTGAGGTTGCGGGGGTCCTTCTCGGCCGCCTTCAGCGCATCCGCGCCGTGCGCGTGCAACACGGCGGGGGTGCCGGTGCTTGATGCTGCGTCCTTGACCGATGCCCAGTCGCCGTAGACGGTCGCGAAGTCGTCGCGCCGGTCGTTGGTGCGGCCCTCGGTGTCGACCGCAGCGTGCAGGTCGGTGCGACCCACGGACGCGAACCCGCCGTCGGGCTCCTGCCAGGGCAGGCCGGACGGGCGTACGTCGGGCACGGCCAGACCGTCGGGCCCGGCGAGCGCCGCGACGTGAGCCGAGACCCGCGGGTCCAGCCAGGGCTCGCCGGCGACGACGTACTCCGGATGGACGGTGAGCCGGGCCTTCAGCTCCAAGCCGCACTCGGAGGTGACTGCGCGCAGGCGGTCGAGTGAGGGCCACGGTCGCTCGGGGTTGACGTGGTCCGGCGTCAGCGGCGACACCCCGCCCCAGTCATCGACGCCCGCCTCGAGCAGGGCGCGGCACTCAGCCAGGTCGACCAGGTTGGGGGGTGCCTGCACCCGCGCCTTCGGGCCCAGGACCAGGCGAGTGACCGCGATCGCGGCTCGGTACTCGTCGAGGTCGAGGTCATCGGTGTGCCGCATCGCCGTGTCGGGCTTGGCGCGGAAGTTCTGCACGATCACTTCCTGCACCGCGGAGTAGCGACGGGCGGTCTCGCGGAGCGCGAAGATCGTCTCGGCCCGCTCCGCGAGCGTCTCGCCGATGCCGACGAGCAGACCCGTGGTGAACGGGATCGAGAGCCGGCCCGCGTCCTCCAGCACCCGCAGCCGCACTTCCGGGTCCTTGTCGGGGGAGCCGTAGTGCGCCTCGCCCTTCGTCTCGTAGAGCCGCCGCGACGTGGTCTCCAGCATCATCCCCATCGAGGGGGAGACGGGCTTGAGTCGGTTCAGCTCCTCCCACGTCATCACGCCGGGGTTCAGGTGCGGCAGCAGCCCGGTCTCCTCCAGCACCCGCACCGCCATCGCGCGGACGTAGGCGAGTGTGGAGTCGTAGCCCTGCTCGTCGAGCCACGCCCGGGCCTGGGGCCAGCGGTCCTCCGGCCGGTCGCCCAGCGTGAACAGCGCCTCCAGGCAGCCGAGCTCGGCGCCCTGGCGGGCGATGTCGAGGATCTCGTCAGGGGAGAGGTAGGGCGAGCGGCCGTCCCGCTCCGCCTGGCCCGGCGTCTCCACGAACGTGCAGTAGTGGCACCGGTCTCGGCAGAGCCGGGTCACCGGGATGAACACTTTCGGGGAGTAGGTCACGACGTCCTGGCGTCCGGCCGCGACCAGCCCGGCGTCGCGGACCTTCGCGGCTGCCGCGGTGAGCCGGTCCAGTTCCACACCGGTGGCGCCGAGCAGGGCCGCGGCCTCGGCAACGTCCAGAGCTGCGCCACGCTCGGCCCGCGCCAAGGCACGGCGTACCTGCTGGGGGTGGGCGCCTCGATCATCGCGCTCAGGCTAACCGCGCGTGGGCCGGAGGAATTCCCCGGCCCACGCGGTGAACGGCAGTCAGATCAAGGTCAGACCAGGACCTTCTCCTCCTCGGCGGCCGGACCCGGCGGCGCCGTGTCGTCACTCTGCTGGTCGAGCTTGCTCGGCCACCAGATCTTGCTCCCGAGGTCGAGATTGATGGCGGTGACCAACACCGAACGCACGATCATGGTGTCGAGCAGAACCCCCAGCGCGACTGCCACTCCCAACTCTGCTAGGAACACGAATGGCAGTTGGCCGAGCACGAGGAACGTCGCAGCCAGCACCAGACCAGCGGAGGTGATCACGCCACCCGTCGAGGCCAGCGCGATCAGCGATCCCCTGCGGGTCCCGTGCTGCTGGGTCTCCTCTCTCACTCTGGTCATCAGGAAGATGTTGTAGTCGATGCCCAGCGCCACGAGGAACACGAACGCGAACAACGGGAAGCCCGCGTCGGCGCCCTCGAAACCGAGGATGTACTTGAAGATCAGCGCCGACAGACCCAGGGCCGCCCCGAACGACAGGACCACGGTGGCCAGGAGGATGAGAGGCGCCACCAAGGCGCGCAGGAGCAGGATCAGGATGAGCAACACGACCACCAGGACGACGGGGATGATCACCTTGTTGTCCCGGTCAGAAGCGATCTTGGTGTCCAGGTAGAACGCCGCTCCGCCTCCGACCAGCGCATCGGCCCCATCGACGCCGTCGACCTTGTCACGAGCGTCCTCCACGACGTCCCACGCGGCGTGAGACGCAAGGTCGAGCGTCATCGGGTACTCGACCCAGGCCCGGTCGTCTCCGAGCGGCCTCGCATCGGACGGTTTGCCGAGAGCGCCGATGTCGGCCAGCGACTCTTGGACCGCCGGCATGGTGTTGGCGTCCGCTACCACCTGGAGGGTGTTGGAGTTGTCCGCCAGGTCATGGGACTCCATGAGCTTCTGGGCCGTGATCGAGTCGAACTCCTCGGTGAACGAGTCCTCCGTGGACAGGCCCGTGGCGTCCAGCTTGAAGATGCCGAGGCAGGCGATCATGAGCACGCCGGCCGTGACCGCCCACACTGCACGTGGGCGCACGCTGATTCGGTTGCCCACGCGAGCCCAGAGACCACGCTGCGTCGGCTCGTCGGATCCGAACGCCGGCCGCTTGGGCCAGAAGAACCACCGACCGAAGATCACCAGCAGTGCCGGCAGCAGCGTGAGCATGACCACGACGGTCACTGCCACACCTGCGGCAAGTACCGGGCCCAGACCTGACGTGGAGTTGAGGTCGGCAAGGGTCAGGCACATCAGGCCGACCACGACTGTCGCAGCGCTCGCGAACAGCGCCGGCGCCGCCCGGTGAAGCGCGAAGGCCATGGCCTCGTGCCGGTCCTCGTGCCGCCGGAGCTCTTCTCGATATCTCGCCACCAGGAGGAGCGCGTAGTCGGTGCCGGCGCCGATCACCAGGATGCCGAGGATGTATTGACTCTGGTCGTTGACCGTCACGTCGGCGTACTTCGCCAACAGGTAGACCACTCCACCGGACATCTGGAATGCGACGACCGCGCTGATGATCGGAAGCAGCCACAGGATGGGGCTGCGGTAGGTGAAGAGGAGGATCAGGATGACCACGCCCAAGGTGCTCATGATCAGCACGACGTGGGAGCCCTCGAACGACTCGGCGAAGTCCGAGGCCTGACCGCCGAACCCGCCGACGTAGACATCTCCGCCCTCGATCTTCGCGAAGTCACGGATCTCGTTGACCGGGTCGGGAACCTTGTTCCATCCGTCCTTGCCGAAGTTGAACGTGAAGTAGACGTAGGCCACTTCGCCGTCCTCTGACACGAGATCGGGCACGTTCTGCCCTTGGGCGCGCAACGCTGTGGCCGCGTTGGGGCTCAGCGCTCCCTCCTCGGTGACGCCGTCGAGCTGGGCGATCTCAGTCGCGTGCTCGTCCATCGCCGCGAGGTCAGCCTCGGTGAGCCCACCGGTGCGGTGGTAGACGACGAGTGTCGGAATGTCGTTGGGGTTGACGTCGTCGGACAGCTCGTCGGCGACCTTCGTCGAGTCCGCGGAGGCGGGGACCCACGAGGATTGCTCGTTGTCCTTGACGTCCCCCAACTTGCCGCCGAGGAAGCCGAGAATGCCCGTGAGCACGATGACGGCGACGAGAACGACCCATTTGGTGATCCGGCCGGTGAGTTTGCCGGCAACTTGAAGATGCATGGGGGTAACCCTTTCAGGGGGTGGGGACAGTCCGCATCCGGGATTTCCCTGAGGAGACCGCGGTCACCGACCTTTCTCATCGGTGACGACGCGGGTGCCCTGTTTGTGACAGCCCAGCCGGTCTGGACCAGTTGAAAATTCACGCCCCGCGGCCCGAGCTCGCGAGGAAGGCGAACGGGGCGGGAGATCGAGTAGGGCTCGGCTCAGATCCGAGCGGAGCGAGGAACTGAGCGACCGGTATCGAGATTCAGCCGTAAAGGCGGTCCACGACGTCGGAGTACTTCGAGTTCACGACCCGGCGCTTGAGCTTCAGCGTCGGCGTCAGCTCCTCGGACTCCGCCGTCCACTTCGACCGGCAGCAGCTCGAAGGCCTTGACCTGCTCGGGACGGGAAAGTCGCTCGTTGGCCGCGTCGACGGCCTGCTGAGCCATCGCCTGGATCTCCGGTTTCTGGGCCACGGTCGGCGAGGTCGGTGAACTCCACTCCCAGCTTCTCGGGCGACCAGCGGCGCGATCTCGCCGTCGAGGGTCAGCAGGGCGACGACGTACGACCAGTTGTCGCCGATCGCCATCGCGTGGCCGACGATCGGGGAACTCCTGGAGTGACCTCTCGATGTTGGACGGCGCGATGTTCTTGCCCGCGGAGGTGATGATCAGCTCCTTCTTGCGGTCGACGATCGCGAAGAAGCCGTCGTCGTCGAGGGTGCCGATGTCACCGGTGTGCACCCACCTTTATCGTCGATGAGCGCCCGAGTGGCCTCCTCCTGCTTGTCGGTAACCCGGTGCTATCACCGGGCCGCGCACCAGCACCTCGCCGTCGTCGGCCAGCTTGACCTCCATGCCCGGGTTGGCTCGGCCGACAGTGCCGAGGCGGAAGCCACCTGGCCCGTTGGCCGTGACCGCGCCGCAGGTCTCGGTCATGCCGTAGACGTCGTAGACCTTCAGGCCGAGGCCGGCCATGAAGCCGGCCACCTCGATCGGCATCGGGGCCGCCGCGGACCCGCCCAGGTGACCTGGTCGAGCCCCAGCATCAGCTTGAGAAATCCCAGGATCGCCTCGTCGGCCTGGCGGTAGGCCTCCTCGATCTCGGGCGTCATCGTGCCGCCGACCTCCTGCGCCTCGACCCAGGCCAAGGCGGCGGCCATCGAGTCCTGCACCATCTTCACGTTGTCGGGGTTGTCGTCGGCCGCGAGCTTGGCGGAGATGCCGGTCTTGATCTTCTCCCACACGCGGGAGCGCCGAAGAACCCGGTCGGATGCACCTCGCCGAGGGTCGCGAGCAGTTCGGACGGTCTCCGATGGCATGCGCGTGGGTCCCGGTCATCATCGGGCCGTAGAGCCCGAGCACCCGCTCGGCGATGTGTGCGAGAGGCAGGTAGCTGACCATCCGTTGTCGCCGTCGAGGCCGGCCGCCTCCAGCGTGCTGACCGCTTCGTACAGGACGTTGTGGTGGGTGAGCACCACGCCCTTCGGATTCCCCGTGGTGCCGGACGTGTAGATGATCGTCGCCGGTGCATCGGGGTCCAGGTCACCGTGCCGCTGGTCGAGCCGTCCGGGTTGTCCGCGCGACGCGCGGCGCCGGCTGCGACCAGGTCGTCCCAGCTCAGGAAGCGCTCGTCTCCCTCCGGTACGGCGTCGGCGTCGATCAGCACGACGTGCTGGGTGTGGCCCTCTTCCAATGCCCGGGTCCAGCGCGCCAGCTGATCGGCACCTTCGAGCACCGCGACGACCGGCGTGGACTCCCCGGCGACGTAGGCCACCTGCTCGGGGGAGAGCGTGTTGTAGATAGACATCGGGGTGAGTGCGGCGTGCACTCCGCCGATGTCGGCGATGTAGTGCTCGATCCGGTTGGTGGCCATGATCGCGACCGTGTCGCCCACCTGGGCACCGAGACCGATCAGCCCGGCGGCCACGTCGAGTCCCGCGCTCGCGGACGTCGGTCCACGTGTAGGTGCGCCAGGCCTCGCCCTCGGGCACCTGGTGCTTGTCGGAGTACGCCGGCAGGTCGGCGTGCGCGGCCACGGTGTCGCTGAGGACGTCGATGAGCGTGCGACGCCCGACTTCCTGTTCGATCCGGGCCCGGTCGGTCGCGATGTCGGTCATCGTGCTACTCCTCGTGGCAGGTGCCGGTGTCGGGGATAGGGAGCAGTGTGACCGCGATCACCGGTCGGCCACAAGGAACTGTTCAGAGTTCCGAGGCTGCGCCCGATGATCTCCTTCTGGATCTCGGTCGTGCCGCCGTAGATCGTCTGGATCCGGCTGTCGGCGTAGGCCTTCGCGATGGGGTACTCGAGCATGTAGCCGTAGCCGCCGTGCAGCTGCAGGCCCTGGTCGACGACCTTCTTCTGCAGCTCGGTGGTCCACCACTTCGCCATCGACGCGAGGCTCGCGTCGACCTCGCCGGCGTTCAGCTTGAGGATGCAGTCGTTGACGAAGACCCGGGCGATGTGGGCCTCGGTGGCCATCTCCGCGAGCATGAAGCGGTTGTGCTCGAACTTGCCGATCGGCTTGCCGAACGCCTCGCGCTCCTTGGCGTAGGCGAGCGACAGCTTCCAGGACGTGTCTCGATCGCGGCGACCGCGATCGCGGCGATCGAGAGGCGCTCCTCGGGCAGGTTCATCATCAGCGAGATGAAGCCGGAGCCCTCCTCGCCGAGGAGGTTCTCCTTCGGCACCGCCACGTTGTCGAAGAACAGCTCGGAGGTGTCCTGGGCCTTGAGGCCGATCTTCTCGAGGTCGCGGCCACGCTCGAAGCCCGGCATCCCGCCTCGACGACCAGGAGGCTGATCCCCTGGTGACCGGCGTCGGGATCGGTGCGGGCGACCACGATGACCAGGTCGGAGATGATCCCGTTGCTGATGAAGGTCTTGGAGCCGTTGACGACGTAGTGGTCGCCCTTGTCGACCGCGGTGGTGCGGATGCCCTGCAGGTCGCTGCCGGCGCCGGGCTCGGTCGTCGCGATCGCGGAGATCAGCTCGCCGGAGACGAGCCCGGGCAGCCAGCGACGCTTCTGCTCTTCATTGGCGAGGTTGCGTGATGTAGGGCACGACCACGTCGGTGTGCAGCGTGAACCCGAGCCCGCCGGCGCCGACCCGAGTGATCTCCTCGGCGATGATCGCGTTGTAGCGGAAGTCCTTGACCCCGGCCCCGCCGTACTCCTCCTCGACGTCGAAGCAGAGCAGACCCTGCTCGCCCGCGCGGGTCCAGACCTCACGGCTGACCTGGCCGTCCTTCTCCCACTGGTCGTGGTACGGGACGACTTCCTTCTCCATGAAGGCCCGCGCGGTGGCGCGGAAGTCCTCGTGCTCCTGCTCGTAGATCGACGGCCTCTCGGGCATCGGTTCCTCCGGGTAGCGGGGTCGGGTCCGGGGCTACTGTTACAGCGATACTGTCACAATACAAGTGTACGATCGGACACATGACCGCGCTCCCTGACGACGCCCCCGACGGGCTGCTCACGATCGACGAGCTGGCCGTCGCGGTGGGGATGACGGTGCGCAACACCCGCTACTACGCGAGCCTCGGATTGATGCAGGCGCCGATCCGGCGCGGCAGGGTGGCCTACTACGACGACGTGCACCGGGCCCGGCTCGAACTCGTCCGCGCGCTCCAGCAGCACGGCTTCACGCTGCAGGCGATCGAGGGGTTCGTAGGCACCCTCCCCGCCGACGCGACCGTCGAGCAGCTCGCCCTCCAGCGCGCCATGCTGACTTCCTGGACGCCGCAGCCCCCGGTGGAGCTGAATCGTCGCGAGCTCGAGGAGCGAGCCGGCCGCAAGCTCTCCGCCGACGACCTGCGTCTACTGGTGGTGCTGGGCTCGGTGCAACGCCGGGGCAAGTCGATACGTCGCGCTGCCCACCCTCGAGGTCGGGCTCGGCCTGCTGGACCTCGACGTACCCGAGGAGAGCCTGAACGCCGCGGGTGAGGCGATCCGCCGGCACATGGAGGCACTGGTCGAGGAGCTCACCGACATCCTGCGCACGTTCATGCTGCAGCCGTTCCGCGAGCAGGGTGAGAACCCTGCCGAGGCGGAGCGGATCCGGGAGACGCTGCCGCAGCTGCGTCAGGCACGCTCGAGGCGGTGGTCGGTGGTTTCCAGCAGGCGGCGAACGCGGTGATCACTCGGTCGCTCGCCGCGAGGGACTGATTAGATCTGCTGAGAGCAGCACCAGCCCGTTCACACGCCCAGGCCGAGCACCACGACGTCGCCGCGATCATCAGCGCCGAGTCCTTCACCTTCACCCGGCTGGCGATGGCACCCAGACGACGGCAGGCCAACCCGACTGCCGCGGCAGACGCCGAGGCCGGGCACTCGCGGGTCCGGTGAGTACGCCGACAGCCCCGGCCGTCTCGAGCGTCCCGATGACCCGCCAGAGCCCGGGCTGCATCCCGAAGTGGTCCCGATTCCAGGCTCTGCTTGACCCCGAGCACCTTACGCCGCCCGTCACCAGGAAGAGGGCGCCCGTGACGATCGCGAGGACGTTCGCCATGTCAGCTGACCCACTCCTTGACCTGCGCCACGGTAGCCGCGGGTCGTCGGTGGCCGGCGCGACCGAGAGGTTGGTGATTCCGGCCTCCTTGAATCCTCACGATCCGCTCCTTGACGTAGGACTCGGACCACCAGGTTGCCGGCCTCGAGCCACTCCATCGGATCAGGGCCTCGGCGTCGCGCTTGTTGCCGTCGAGGTAGAGGTCCTGGATCTCCTTGGCCTCCTTCTCATAGCCGTACTGGCAGGCGAGGTCGTTGTAGAAGTTCTTGCCTCTCGTGCCCATGCCCCCGACGTACAGCGCATAGACCGGGCGCATCAGGTCGAGCATTCCCTTCACGTCCTCACCGATGGCGACCAGGCCGCCGGCGTTCACCTCGAGCGGGGCCAGGTCGGAGGAGCGCTTCGCGGTGCCCTTGGCCAGGGCGTCGCCCCAGACCTCCTTGGCCTTCTCGGGGTAGAAGAGCCAGGGCAGCCATCCGTCGGCGACCTCGGCGGTCATCTCGACGTTCTTGTCTCCGAGCGCCGCCACCCACAGCGGTACGGCGGACCGCTCGGGCTTGTTGAGCAGCTTGAGCGCCTTGCCGAGTCCGAGCCCCTGGTCGGCGGGCAGGGGCAGCGTGAAGATCCCGTCGCTGGTCAGCCGCTCGTGGCGCAGGCCCTTCCGGATGATCTCGATGACCTCGCGGGTGCGGGCGATCGGCTTCTCGTAAGGAATGCCGTGGAAGCCCTCGATCACCTGCGGGCCCGAGGCGCCGAGGCCGATCACGGCCCGGCCACCGGAGACGTTGTCCAGACCGGCCACCGTCTGCAGCAGGGCGCCTGGGGTACGGGAGTAGACGTTGAGGATGGCCGCGCCGATCTCGACCGTCTCGGTCTTCGCCGCGAGGTAGCCCATCAGCGTGGGCGCGTCGAAGCCGTAGGGCTCCGCGACCCAGATGGTGTCCAGCCCCGCCTTCTCCAGCCCGGCGACCTGGTCGGCGGTCTCCCGCGGGTTGCCGGCGTACACCAGTGGCATCGAGAGCTTCACGTTTCATCCCCTGTCGGGTGGGCGGGCGGTCGTGGTCACTGTGACAAGATCACTGTCAAGATCGCAAGTGTCTGTGACGTACCCGTTCGCACCGAGGAGCGAGCCCTGTCGTGACGTACCGCATCGCCGTGATCGGTGGCACCGGACCGCAGGGCAAGGGACTGGGCTACCGGTTCGCCCGGCACGGGCACACCGTGGTGCTCGGCTCCCGCGCCGCGGAGAAGGCGGTTCCCGTGGCGGCCGAGGTCAGCGAGCGGCTGGCCGGGGTCCTGGCGCCGGCGAGGTGACCGGCGCAGCGAACGCGGAGGCCTGCGCGGACGCCGACGTGGTGCTGCTCGCGGTGCCGTACTACGGCCACGACGAGCTGGTCGCGACCCTGCCGTTGGCCGACAAGGTCGTGGTCTCGTGCGTGAACCCGTT